>NZ_CACVAO010000001.1:2587500-3787500 GCF_902726645.1 Halobacillus ihumii | reverse complement strand
TTTTTGTCCCAAGCATTACTATTATGTTGTGTAGTATCCATGGGTCATCACCCTTTCATAAAAATTCACTGCTTTTAGTATTCGATGTTGAGCCTTCATCGGCCTTTTTTATAAAAATTTACTCTTTGGTTGCGATGGCTTCAAAAGTAACTATTAAGTTCCTAATTCGTTTAGCAGCTTCTCACTTTCCATTATCAAATCGTTATAATTAATTCCTGTCCGCACCGATATAGCCACAAAGCCTGCTATTACTAAAGTGAGAATTATCCGAGACCACGCGGCTGATATATGTAAACTCTTGAGTGGAATATTAAATTTCACTGAGAAAACTTTGAAACAAATGCTGAATAGCAAAGCCAAAATTAAAGTCACCACTGTAGCAAAGGTTTCCTTAAATTCATATTCCAGTACCTCAATTTCGACTAATTTTTCGTTAGGAATATCCAGGCGCGATTCTCTTAGAATATATTGACTGGACACACTGCCTTTCCAATCATATTTCTCAATCATAATTCTATTGTCCATTTCTTCAAAATTAACACCAAAAGGAGCATGGTAGTTTCCAAAAGACAAATAATTAAATACAAAAAGAATTCCACAGAACATACAGATTTCGGCTACAAAGAATACTATTTTTCCCTTCTTCAAATCTTCTTCTCCCCCTCCAGCAAAAAAAGGAGAACCGTTAATTTGCGAGTTTAGACTAATTAGAACCAAGAAAATGTGTTGGCAGTACCTTCTCACTATCAGAATTAACTCTATAAGCTTTAGCATTTTTTCTTGAACTAACAATTTTATTTAATTCTTGATCAATATAATGAAGAGCAACTCCATCATCTCCCGCAATACCACCATACAACTTTTTCTCTTTAATAAATTTTTGATACATCGTTCTTCGTTCCGGTTCTCCATCGTAATGAGGACAGTTACTACCTTTTAGTAACCCTAAACATGTAATCGGTTCAAGACCAGTACCGTATGAGTCTGTTATTCCTTGCTCGAACCAACAAATAGATCCAGCACTAATACCGGCTAAGACAATCCCCTGTTCCCATGCTTGTCTCAACATGTTATCCAGCTTCCATTCTTTCCATAGAGCCAATAGATTTTTCGTGTTTCCTCCTCCAACATAAATAATATCCTTCTCTAGAATAAAAGTTTCTAAGTCTCTAGTAGGGGGATTATATAAAGAAAGATGAGAAGGTTCACACGATTGATTTTTAAAAAAGTTATAAAACCTTTTTATGTAATGATCTGAATCTCCACTAGCGGTAGGAATAAAACATATCTTAGGAATCGTTTTATTGGCCTGTTTTAATATATATGTATCTAGCAAAGGGGTTTCTGGTTCCATCGAAAAACCCCCGCCGCCTAACGCAATAATCTGCCGCATAAATTCGCTCCCTTTCAAGCCATTTGAAAATACGATAATGGGGTTGGGACAAAAATGTTTATATAAAATAAAAACCCGAACTAGGTAAAAACTATAATTGGTTCATATAAACCGCTGCGAAAATCTACTTCGCTAAAACGTTGTTCTAAACTAAATTCAAGAGTCACCTCCATTTTTCCTCCCCAATCAGTCTATTGTGTTTGTGAAATTTCATAATGAACTCTAAGTACAAATTAAGGAGTACAATACCTAAAATCGAATATTGCGACAATTGATTTCTTCCCTATAACCTGTCAAACTAAAGAACGAAAGATACAATGACAAGAGGACGAAGGTGAAATATTGATAGAAGTTAGAACTTCCACAATTACTGATGACGAATCTGATAAAGGCGTATTCGCCACTCGCGATATTGCAAAAAATGAACTCATTCACGAAGCACCAGTGCTTCCTTATCCAAATGAGGAACATAAGCATATTGAGAAAACGTACCTTGCCGATTATGCATTTGAGTATGGCAGTAACCACACTGCCTTTCTTTTAGGGTATGGTATGATGTTCAATCATTCGTATCAGCCTAATGCAGATTACAGGGTTAACTTTGACAACGACTCGTTCGATTTCTATGCTTATAAGGATATTAAAGCAGGGGAAGAAATCTTTATTAACTATAATGGAGAAGTTGAGAACGACTCCCCACTTTGGTTTAACGAAGAGGGAGAAGAGGAATAAATGATTGACCGAAGGATGCACCCATTCCCTGGGTGTTTTTTTATACCATCCTTTTTCACGACTCCTCTATTATCGATACTGAATTATTTTGAAACTAATCACAAAAATAGAAAAGTAACGTCATTTACTGTAAAATAAGAAATGGTGACGCTATCATCACCAACAATGATACAAAGGGGATATGTTATGGAAACGTCGATTAGGCTTGCAGCGGTAGCGGTGTTAATTTTTCTAACAGCGTTTTTCGTTGCAAGCGAATTTGCGATTGTAAAGGTAAGAAGAACACGATTAGAGTCAAGGGCAGCCGAAGGAAATAAAAAAGCCCTGAATGCTCTTCGGGTAACAGGCAATTTAGACTACTACTTGTCTGCTAACCAGCTGGGGATTACGATAACCGCTCTGGGATTAGGGTGGTTAGGTGAACCGACTTTGGAGGCACTCCTTCATCCCTTACTAGCTGGATTCGATTTACCTTCTACAGTTAGCCATACCATTAGTTTTATAATTGCATTCTTTGTCATTACCTATTTACATGTTGTACTGGGAGAACTGGCACCTAAAACAATTGCCATACAAAGGGCCGAACAGATTACATTAATGCTTTCGGGACCATTAATTCTCTACAGTAGAATCATGTATCCACTAATCTGGCTATTAAATGGTTCAGCAAATGCGCTGGTACGTTTATTCGGCTTTCACGCCGCTAAAGAATCCGAAGAAGTTCATTCTGAAGAAGAACTGCGTCATATTCTGTCGGAAAGCTATCAGCAAGGTGAAATCAATCAATCAGAATTTGAATATGTCGACCGCATTTTTGAATTTGACAATCGAACGGCAAAAGAAATCATGGTTCCTCGTACAGATATGTCTGTAGTTGATATCGAGGATCCCGTTGAAGAATCTTTACAATTCATGGACAAGGAGCGTTTCACACGATATCCAGTTTATCGTGATGATAAAGACCACATTATCGGTATTCTTCATTTAAAAGAACTGTTTTATAAAGACTGGAGCCAGGTCGAATCACTAGAGCCATACATTCGTCCTGTTTCGAAAGTTTTTGAAAATATACCGATTCATGATTTATTAATAAGAATGCAGAAAGAAAGGACCCATCTCGTTGTCCTGACGGATGAATACGGCGGCACATCGGGCATGGTCACGAGTGAAGATATAATTGAAGAAATTGTAGGAGATATTAGGGACGAATTCGACCAGGATGAAGAGCGAGAGATCACACCACTCGAGGATGGTTCCTATATTTTGGACGGGAAAGCTTCTATCCAATCCGTTAATGAATACTTCGACCTTGAACTAAAAAACGGAAGTGTCGATACTATTTCAGGCTGGATTTTAAATCAGAATATTGATGCAAAAGAAGGCACGACCGTCTCGCAGGAACTGTACCACTTTAAGGTAGCGAAAATGATTGACGATCAAATTAAAAAAGTCAAAGTGTGGTCAGCAAACGAATCACAGTAATTTTGAAAACATAAAAAAAGACCGAGTGTCAGCGCACTCGGTCGCAGAAACTGCCTTTGCTAACGGATAAGCAGCAGTTGAAAATAGTTAAGAAATAGTCACCTCACATTTCGGAGCAGCTGGCTATTTCTTTTTAATTTATTGTTCATTGTTCATTTTTCAATTCATCAACATACTTCTTTCCCTCTATTAGAGAAAGTCCTAGAGTTTCCCTCGTTCTTTTAACTGCTTTTATATCCTCACCCTCTGCGATAAGTTCGCGCAATTCGTTATTGATTGGGTTTTCCGGCAAGGTCATAGTGTTAGTGACCTGATCCAAAGTATATTTCAATCCCTTCACACGACCATCCAAATCAATAATCTTTCGAAGCAAATAAACGATTCCTGCTAGTAATGCTAAGTCTAAATAATCAAAAAACATCCAATTCTCCCTTCTGAATCCAATCATTCTTAAACATGTATTTCATCTATTATGGAGTAAAATCAACTTGACTCTTTTAAAAAAAAAGTTCTAATCATCCAATATTTCTCTATTTTTCTTATAAGAGCGTTTAAGCGAAATGTAGTCAAGCGTGAACATGAAGATCATAGCTAATACTGTTGGACCAATGATATCAAGAGCCTCCAACCAGCTGTCAGGGACACCTTTAGATATGAGAGTAAAAACAAAAAGTAATAAGCCAAAAAGTAAAACTTTTTTCAAATTAACCCGTCCCTGCCTAGTGTATTGCTTTTGATTGGAGACATTAGTATGTTCGATGCCCGAAATACTATAACGCACATATGTATAAATCATTACCCCCACTGCTGTTAAAAGGGCAGTAAACGTACCATTAGGAAATTCCCATTGTAACCAATAAAGATTCACAAATGAATACACAAACAACAGCCCCGTCGCGATCACTGCCGCTTCAGCTAAAAAATATAAAATACGAATACGTTTGTATTCATCATCAGGCAGAAGATAATTTAGAAAAGAACGCACCATGATTATAATTCCTCCCAAAAAAGATCATCCAAAGTTTTATCGAGTTCCCTGGCAATGGAGATACATAAATTTAAACTAGGATTATACTTGCCTTTTTCAATCAACCCAATTGTTTGCCTTGTCGCTTTTACCCTTTGGGCAAGCTGAGACTGGGTAAGTCCTTTTTCCACTCTTGCCACTTTTATTTTGTTCGTCATTAACTCACCTATCTTAGGGAAAATATATGTTTCATTATGTTATATATATATTACATTACCAACGCACTAAATTGCAAATAATGGTTATTAGTGGACTTGAAATTTTATAGAACAAAAGAGAGAGCAATCCCTCCATCAGGATTGCCCTCTTTTTGTAGCTAGCCTTTTGAAATAACTATCTAATCAAGGTAGGTAGAAAACTGGATTGAAAACAAGATAAGCAGCGTGATGCCCACAAGCAGTGAACCAATATGAAAGATTTTTTGAGTTCTGGACTCGTCTTTAAGCTGTTTGATCGTCACGAAAGGAAATAAGGTTAACAACACGCCAAATAGAAGAACTTGGCCCACTCCCACTCACTCCCTCATTACAATGGTTAAATAACTCTTGAACATCTTACATAAGCTAGATGAAAAAATAGGAGGTTCTTAATTGGCGAAGCTCCTTCCTTATAATCTACCGGTATTCATTGTGCCTCGGCTGAAATAAATCATCCTGTGCCCTTCTAACATCAGAAAAATTATCGACATTATAATGGCCATATAGAATTTCATTATGATGCATGATAATTTGCTCGGCAGACAACGTTGAGGAATCGGTCGTTGAATGACCATCCTGTACTAACGTGACATCAAAATGATTGACTGTGGCCGTCCTCACTGCTGTATCCACGCAATGTTCTGTTTTACACCCCATAATCACTAGGTGCTCTGCCTTTTTTTCTGTTAAATAGTTCAACAGCTGGGTTCCATAAAAAGAGTTTGTTGCTTCTTTATCAAAGATCTCCGCTCCATCCGGAATTTCTATGTCCTGGTGGATCTGAAACCCTTCCCCTTTGCCCTCTGCAACATCTTTATCTCGTATAAAAACAACTAATGATTCCGATTCTACCGCTTTATTGATAACCAAGTTGATATGTTCAACGAGCTTTTCTTTTTGAAATACAGCCTTTTCTTCCTCATTACCTTCCATTAATTCTTGTTGAGCATCGATAACTAACAAAGCTTGTTTCAATAGGATAACCCCTCTTCATTTTATTTTACATGCTGAAATCCAAACTTACTTCCCCTAAATAGAGTACATGGATTGTGTTGGATAACTGGAAGTAGTCGCTATAAACAGCTTTCATTACTCAGTTTTTCCTCAGAAAGGATAGAAGTGACGATATGCCGGGAATCCCATTCACCTTCAGATATTTCGATGATAGGATAATTTTTCGGAAAAAGCTGTTGATCGATTTCAACAATGGTAAGCCCAATGTTATGGAGGTGTTTTACTTCCTCACAGAGATGTTCAAGGTATTCAAGCTTCTGTTTCATCATGTCTTTCCCATTCTTAATATAGCCGGCATGACAGCAAAATACCGACTTAAAATCGTAAGTAAGCAGTTTTCGAATCGAGTTCATGATCAGGGGGATCGATTCATTTTGCATGATGACCTTTGTTTTCGGCATTACGTATAAATCACCGGTGAACAACCTCCCTGTTTTTTCATGAAGCAGTGCGATGTGGTCATCGGCGTGACCTGGTGTATAGATGACCCGCCAGTCTTCGTGTCGTGATTGAACCGTCTCTCCAATCGGGTGGGCAGTAAATGGTTCCCGGATTCCCCAGGTATGCTGACGATACTTCGGATATGTGCAAGATTCGGCACATGTACTCACTCCCTTTTCATGAATATATATGGGGAGATCTCGGCTTTCCTGCAGCCATGCAGCTGCTCCGGTGTGGTCTTCATGGCTGTGGGTTAAGATGACTTGTTCAATTGATTGGTTTTCGTAAAAGGAGGTCAACTCAGATTCCAGAGTTTGTGGCCCGGTATCGATCACCATACCGTCTGTTAAAAAGGAATAAATCATACCCGATTTGCGTCCAGACTTGACGACCTTGCCCTCTACACAGGTTACGCCCTCTCGTTCATATACATCGATCATCGTTCTATGTCACTCTCCTATCTCTCATTGCCAAGTCCTGTTACTTATGGAATTTCAAAGACTATTCTGATTCTTAAATCGTACCACAGCTCCATTTAATTTCAATCTTTTCTGAAAATTAAAAAGGATGCGATCGTATAATTGCACATAATTTTGGTCTATTGCATATTGGCAAAGAACAGCTCATGCATAGCACACAGAAAAAGCAGCCACGCTATGCGGCTGCTTTCTCACTATGATATGATCAATTTACAAATTTAGATTTATCCGTAGTTTTCGTTCTTTTTTCATCGATCTGCTTGTCGATTTGTTCTAAGGCTTGTTGATCATTCATGAGCTGTTCTTTATTTTGATTGACCAGCTCTTCAAAAGAGATTCGATTGGGTCTCATGACACAAACTCCTTTCTCAATTACTACACTTTCATTATATCAAATAAAGAAAGTAATAAATCTTAATTGTTTGAACATTTTGTTAACATTTAATTTGGGGGCGACAATATGGAGCGTTTTATTAATCCACAACTAGCAACGATACAGATCTCGGGGATTCGACAATTTTTTAATATGGTTAGTCAATATGAAGATGTTGTGTCGTTAACCATTGGGCAGCCGGATTTTCCGACACCGGATCACGTCAAGCAGGCGGCCGTTCAGGCACTTGATGCCAATCACACGAGTTATACGCACAATGCCGGGCTGCTGGAGCTGCGGGAAGCGATCAGCCGTCATGTCCAGGAAAAATACAAGTTATCATATCGAGCCGAAGATGAAGTGATTGTAACGGTTGGGGCATCCCAGGCGATCGATATTACGCTGAGAACGATTTTACAGCCTGGAGATGAGGTACTGCTTCCGGGGCCGGTTTATCCAGGGTATGAACCGCTTATCAAACTAGCAGGAGCGACGGCTAAGCATGTAGACACGAGCCAGAACGGGTTCAAACTCACAGCTGATTTAATTGAGCAGGCCGTGACACCAAAGACGAAGTGTGTCATTCTGCCTTATCCATCCAACCCGACTGGAGTGTCGTTATCAAATGAGGAATTAAAATCGATCGCAGCAGTCCTCAAGGAACATAACTTATTTATGATAGCTGATGAAATTTACAGCGAACTGACGTATTCGGCCCCACATACATCGATTGCTTCTCTTCCCTCTGTACGAGATCACGTGATTGTCGTAAATGGGGTGTCGAAATCACATTCGATGACAGGCTTTCGAATCGGCTATTTGCTGGCCCCAAACTGGTTGGCTAAGCATATCCTTAAAGTTCATCAATACAATGTGTCCTGTGCCACTTCAATTAGTCAGTATGCCGCACTTGAAGCGATCGAAAACGGCCAGTCCGACCCGATTCATATGAAAAAAGAATATGAAAAAAGAAGGGCTTACGTGTTAGATCGGCTCGACCAAATGGGGCTGCGCTATCAAGTGCCTGATGGAGCTTTTTATGTTTTTCCGGAGTTTCCGTTAGAAGGAATGAGTTCATTTGATAAAGCTGTACAGCTGGTAGAAGAAGCGGGAGTCGCTCTCGTCCCCGGAGACGCTTTTTCTCAGTATGGAAATGGCTATATGAGGCTTTCTTATGCTTATGGAATGGACACCTTACAAGAAGGGCTGGACAGGCTAGAACAATTTATGGATGCAAAAGCGCAAGCGCCCAGTAGACAAGACTGAGAAAGTTGTACACAGATCGGCGTTGTGTAGGGCCAACGCAGTGCAACAATATTCATAGCAGAGCGATGGTATAAAATCCTTTCTTGGCACACAAGTAATCCGAACTTGTTTCAAAAGTTCGGATTACTTTATACTTAATTTAATTTTGTCCAACCTCTTTATTATGCTTCATTTTTTTGTTGTATTTGATTCAATAAATAGTCTAATTCCTGACTCATTCGCACTGATTTAACACTTGAAAATCCTTCTTCTAACGCTGTCTCTGTCATACGCCTGCGTAACTCTTCAATTTTAAAAATGAGTTGATCCTGCTGATCACTTTCCATCATCGTACCTCCTAGCGTATGCGAATATAGACTATATTTTACCATACTCTTTCACCACCCCAAAGAATTAAAAGCAACATTTCAAAAGATTCACTGAATTTTCATTATTACGATCGGCTGGATGTTAAAATTTGATTACAGTTCTCAACAATGTTTCATTTTTATACCCGTATGATAAAATGAAAGATGTTCGAGCATGATTAAGAGAGGAAGATTCAGATTGTCTGAACAAGCTAAGAAAGAATGGCTGGAATGGATTAAAGCGATTGCTATCGCCGTCGTCCTTGCCTTTATACTGCGTACTTTCTTCTTCGCTACTTCAATCGTTGAGGGGGCTAGCATGAACCCTACGCTTGAGAGCGGAGAACGCGTCATGTTTAATAAAATTATTTACTATATTGATGAGCCCTCTTATGGTGATATCGTCATTATTGACCGTCCTGTTAAAAATTATGTTAAACGGGTAATAGGAAAGCCGAACGATACAATAGAAGTTCGAAACCACCAGCTTTATATTGACGGTCAGAAACGAGAACAGAACTTTTTAAGTAAAGAAGCCATTATGGAAACAAGAGATTTTGGGCCAATTAAAGTACCTGATAACACGTACTTCGTGATGGGAGATAATCGGGCAATTAGTAAAGACAGTCGTAATGGACTTGGATTTATTAAAGAAGAGGAAATCATCGGTCGAACAGAACTTATTATTTATCCATTTGATGAAATCAGCTTAACACAATAAAAAAAGCGCGCCGCTTATTAAAAGCTGGCGCGCTTTTTACTATCCTTTCATTTTGTCAGGAAGATGATGGATGGATTCAATCAGATCATCGAGTTTTCCTTCCACACGGTGTAATAAATAAAAGGTGACCGCAATAGGGAAGCCAACATCTGTTATGAATGGCAGCCAAGTATCCATTTCTGACACTCCTTTCTTCCATAAAAAAAGCCATTATGAAGCATATCTTCATAATGGCCGATTTGGTGTGACTAGGTTTTATAACTCAATATCGAACACGTTGCGTTCTACAATCCTAGCCTGCTTTTTCTCCACTAAATTTCCTCCGCTGGAATAGAAGCAATTCTCAGCAATAACGGCATCCATCGCTGCATGAATCGCAACTTGATCTACCGGCTCAACAGGTTCATCAAGGGAAATTGTTACAATACTTCCCTCTTCATTCAGAAATTTAAGCTCTAGCTTCTTCATCTGTACTCCTCCTTTTTACGAATTATAGGTTCGTTAGAATAGCTGAATCATTACGTTCAATCATCAATAGCAAGCGTTGCTGCAATGGCACAAGGACAATTGCCACGTTATAAAGCTGTTCTGCTGTAGCATCCATTTTCACGTTATTGAACGATTTCGTACGGTATTTCACATTTCCTTTTTCATCTGTTCCGTTTTCGAATACGAGCTGCAATTGGGAGTTCGTTTTGTCTGCTGTTACCGCCATGTTGATCACCTCCTTTCACTCTTATAATCGAAGGTGACCGTCAGGCAGGTGTCTATTTTTTCATAAAAAAAAAGCAAACACCCTGACCTCAGGTGTTTACTCCTTGATTTACTGTGTATGATGGATGTTGCTTTATGTGCCGGATTTACCCACGATCAAAAATACAGAATCCCATAAATCCAACTAAAATGACCACACAGACAATAAACATAATGATGGCTTCCATACCAGCACCTCCTCACCGCTTCTATTGTAGCAAAAGTTCAACATGCGTGCTTCCTCTTTTACAATTCACTGTGTTTTCCTTTTGAAGAACGTTTAAGGTTATAGGATTAATTCTCCCTTATTATACAATAGATTGTACTAACTCGTCTGCTTCATTCCCCGGGAAATTTTTAGAGAGCTCCGTTTTCACCAAGATAGCGCTTTCTCGAATTTTGTATAAGCGTATCACAAAATGTAAATAGAACAAAAGGGTCCAGGGCATAATGAGTGAAGAGGAGGCGTTCACATGAATGCGAATCAGCGTATATCAAGCCCAAATCATTTATCTGCCCCGCTGCTCATTAACGAATTGAAAAACGATAACGTGAATCACTGGTGTAATGAGCTCGATGAAGAAAATTCATTTTCCAATGTAAAAGACCTTAACAATCATCAATCTAAGATTATTACCGTATCCAAAACCGAATGTATGGACGAATTTTCTTCTGTAAATGGGTAGGAACCCATACAGCCTTGCTGCCTCCGCATAGGCTATTGTGTAGATTCAACTGGAGGTGAGCTTATGCACGGAGGCAGCCTATATGGAGGTAATTGCGGGTACAGCAACTTGGGTGGCCGATTTCGTGTTAGCGACTTAGTCCTTATTGTAGTTCTCTTCATCCTCTTAATTATTGTAGGGGCCATTTTATATATGTGATGACCTGTACACAGCAAAAGGCTGTGTACAGTTTTTATTACCCGATAATAATTCTCTCTTTTGGATAGTTGTAATTTTTTGTTTTTCGATCTTTTTTCCATGTGAACAAAAAGGTGAGAATCCCGATTCGGCCGATAAACATCAGCAGCATGAGGACGACTTTGCCAAAAGGAGACAACCCAGCTGTAATGCCAAGCGACAATCCCGTCGTACCAAAGGCAGAACAGACTTCGAAAATAAGTTTATTCAGATCATAGGGTTCACTTATAGTCAGGGCGAGCACCGCTCCAAAACAAGTTAACATCGCCATCATCGTAACAGCAACCGCACGGTTTAGGTCTTCATTGTGAACTTCCCTTCGAAAGATCTTAATCTGACTTTCCCCGCGGGCGAACGTTAAAATAAAAATAATAACGAGGGCAAACGTAGTTGTACGAATCCCGCCTCCTACACTACTAGGAGAGGCACCGATGAACATTAAGGCAGACATGAACAGCTGCGTATGGCCTGAAAACTCACTGATATCGAGCGTCGCCAATCCCCCGCTCCTCGTTGTGACCGATTGAAACAACGAGAAAAATAAAATTTCATGCCAATCTTTTCCCGCGAAAAAGTGATTGTATTCAAAGATAGCAATCATCAATGCCCCTACAACCACTAAGGCAAAAAAAGTGAATGTCGTGAGCTTGGCAAACAACGTAAATTGTATTTTTTTATGGGTGGGCTTAAAGAGATACTGCTTAACTTCTATTAATACGGGAAATCCAATAGCCCCAGCAATTATGAGTACCATATGAATGAATTGCACGAAATAATCATTCTGAAAAGGAACTAACGACTGCCCGGTTATGTCAAAACCACCGTTCGTCGTGGCACTGACTGAACTGAAAAAACCATGCAAATAGGCTTGTGCGGGGTCATAATATTGCAAATAATACGTCCCTAATACCAAGAACCCGATAAGCTCGATCAGTAAAACGACAATGACAATCTGCTTAACCATTCGGACCATTCCCTGGAAAGAGGTTTGGTTCTGGTCAGCCATAATCAGCCGTCGCTCTTTCAAGCCAATTTTTTTTCCAAGAATCAGCCAGACCATTGTCCCCAGGGTCATCACCCCGATCCCGCCAAACTGCAGAACGAAAGCGATGATAAAGATCCCTGTCGTACTGAATGTTTCTACCGTTGACACCGTGGTCAATCCCGTTACACTTACAGCACTTACTGCCGTGAATAAAATATCAATAAAAGCAAGATCCACTCCAGGCCGATGGGCTACCGGCAAAGCAATTAAAATTGACGAAATTGTCACAGCAAACAAATAAAATAGCGCAATTAATTGAAACGGTGACAGCTTATTGAGCCACCATAGGCTACGTTTTCTCACCCACATCATAAAGCATATACTCCTTTAAAAACTACACTCAGTAATAAATAATATGTATCCCCGGAGAATTACCCCTTCTGTTCATCCCCGCGGCGTTTAAATTCCTCAAGTAACTCATCGCCCTGGAACCCTTCATCCATTAGCGTCTTTAACACTTTTTCAATATTTTCCCGTCGGCGATCAATGATGTTCCCCATAAAGATCACATTCATATAATCCCCAATAATATTATTATCAATAACTTTTACGAGAAAGGTAGCGAGTCGGTTGCTTCTTTTCGTAATTTTAACTTGAATCATCAATTCTTCTTCATTATCCTGGATTGTTTGAAAGTACTCTTCATAACTGCGGTCTACATAAGCTTCCACAACCCAGCGTCCTTTGTCGTCTTCTCGGTTAATAATCAACCCATCGCTCAACTTTATCCTTCTTTGTGTCAGATCGTCGTTCTTCTCTTCTACGATATCAAGCGACACAAGTTTAAATGTTTTCACAAATTGCACCTCCAGGTTGGCTTTCTATCTTTATCATTATAGAGTACGAAGCTGATTGGAGTAAAGCAGTCACTTATTTTTTAGTCAAACAAGGCGCACTTGAGCTTTCTTCAAAAAAAATAAGCCCCTACTGAGTTAGCGGCTCACTATGGGTGCTTATTTTTCTAGGGTTGCTTTCTACAACCTATCCGCCGATATAGGACATTTCGATTTTTTTCTTAGTTGGTTTGCCTTCAGCCCTTTCCACAGAATATTGATCATCCCGCTTCGTCCAGATTTTAATCAGCTTTGAAATGATTTCCTGGTCACTGCTGTCGTTTCTTAACATGTTCCTGATATCATAGCCTTCACTAGCAAACAAGCAGGTGTATAATTGGCCATCCGCTGATAATCTCACTCGTGTACAGCTGCTGCAAAAGGCATCGGTGACCGATGAAATTACCCCAATTTCAGCCTCGCTGTCACTATATTTGTAGCGGTTCGCCACTTCTCCATAATAATTCGGTTCTAGTGGTTCCAGCGGCATTTCCGCATGAATGGTATCAATGATCTGCTGCTTGGATACGACCGTGTCCATATTCCAGCCGTTGTGGTTGCCCACATCCATAAATTCAATAAACCGTAACGTATCGCCTGTCTCTTTAAAATATTTCGCCATAGGCAGAATTTGACTTTCATTCATCCCTTTTTTCACGACCATATTGATTTTAATCTCAAGGCCTGCTTTACGGGCCGCTTCAATTCCTTTTAATACAGGACTTGTTTTAATTCCGCGTCCATTGGTCTGCTGGAACACTTCATCTTCAATGGCATCTAAACTAACATTAACACGATTAAGTCCAGCTTCTTTTAACTTCTGGGCTTGCTTGACTAAGAAAATTGCGTTAGTCGTAATCGCAATATCTTTAATGCCATCAATTTGCTTCAATCGTGCTACTAACTGATCCATATTTTTTCTCATTAACGGCTCGCCGCCGGTAAGTCTGACCTTCTCAGTCCCGAACTTCGCAAAGATTTCGACCAGTCTAACAATTTCATCGAAGCTGAGTAATTCCTCCGTGGGCATAAACCGATAATCATCCCCGAATATTTCGGCAGGCATACAGTATGTGCACCTGAAATTACATTGGTCAATGACCGATATTCGCAAATCCTTCATTGGTCGGTCGTATTTATCCAACACATATTGAACCATTCTAGATTGCTCCTTTCATCAGCTGCTGTATAGTTGAAACGACTCTGTCCCTTTAGTGTCTTCTAAAAGTATAGCACGCACCGCGTCGCCTTGTTGATAGCCTCTTGTTCCTCCCCGTAACACGATCAGAACATTAGAATGTGCGAGAGAGGTAACGACAGCAGATTTATCAATTCCAGCTGGGTAAACGCAAACTTTTCCCTCTTCATAACGTACGAATCCACGTACAAACCGCGTGAATGGATTCGGTTTCGGAAAATCAGCTCCTAGCTCGGCATCGATCACGTTATGATATACTCGCTGATTCCCTAAATACGCTTGAATAAACGGGTGTGTGTATAGTTCGTACCCTACATAACAAGCAGAAGGGTTTCCCGACAACCCGAACAGCAATTGCTGGCCGAGCGCGGCAACGGTTGTTACGCTGCCGGGTCTCATCGCAATTTTATTAAATAGCACGTCGGCACCCAGTTTTTCATAAATATCTGGCATTAAATCATAGTCACCAACAGACACGCCTCCTGTGGTGATTAAAATATCCACTTCTGATAAGGCTTGGCGAACAGCCTCGTAACATGTGTCAAAGTCATCGGCAAGCTTGCCGAAATAAACAGGCTCTGCCCCACTCCGTTCGATTTGTGCGAGCACCATATAAGCATTGGAATTCCGAATCTTTCCTGGCTCAAGCGGCTGATCAATATCAAGCAGCTCTGTCCCTGTGGCAAATACACCAACGCGGGGCTGCTGGTAGACTTGAACCTTAGCGTAGCCAAAGGTAGCCAGAACAGCTTGAATACCTGGGTTGATGATTTCTCCTTTACAGACGAGCACCTCGCCTTCTTCTGTCTCAGACCCTCGTTCGATTATGTTCTGTCCATCTTCCATGCTGCGCTTGATGGACATATACGTTGCGTTTGCCTTCTCTTCTGTTTGACAAATTTCAAACATGGCCACACAAGTGGCTCCTTCAGGAATTTCCGCTCCAGTCATAATCCTGACTGCTTCCCCGCTTTCAAGAGCGCGGCTGGCTCGATGCCCGGCCGCCACCGTTTCTGTTACGACAAAGCCGACTGGAGATTCCTTGCTGGCTTTGGCTGTGTCCGCTGCTCTGATGGCAAATCCATCGTATGGTGATTTGTTAAAAGGGGGGACAGCATGGGTTGCCTTAATATCTTCGGCAAGAATACGCCCATAACTGTCTTCCAATCGTACCTCTTCTGACTTTTGCTGCGGTTTGTGCTCCATTACACGTTGGACAGCTTCTTCTACAGGAATCGGTTTTCTATGTAAATTCATCTTCCTCACCCTTTACCCGTTTAAAAATATAGTCTTTTTTTGACCATAACGGAATCATTCAATAATTTCAAAATTTATGTACTTTAATGATGGGTTTCTTGCGGTCCATATAGGGGTATGAGATTATATAGAAGCTTTAAAGGAGGAAACTAATTCATGAACACTACATACGACGTCATTGTCATCGGAACAGGAGTAGCAGGCAGCACAGCTGCAACCATTTCACAAAGAAGAGGACTTTCAACAGCCATTGTTGATGCAAGGCCCTACGGCGGCACTTGCCCGCAAAGAGGCTGTGATCCGAAGAGGGTTCTAACGGGTGTGATGGAAGCTTATGAAGATGCGAAGCGTTTAAAGGGAAAAGGAATATCCGGAGAATTCAGCCTAAATTGGAAGGATTTAAAGGCATACAAAGATTCATTTACCGATCCTGTAGCTGAATCTGTCGAAACATCCTTAAAAGAAAAAGGAATTACCACCTATCATGGGACAGCTGAATTTCTGGATCCTCACACCTTAAAAATCGGTGAGGAGAATATTACCGCGGAGAAGTTTGTCATTGCTGCAGGAGCCCGTCCCGCTCCTTTGCCGATTAACGGTTTCGAGCACATGATTACAAGCGACGATTTCTTTGAACTTGAAGATATACCCGATCGGGTTGTTTTTGTTGGAGGCGGCTACATTTCTTTTGAGTTCGCGCATTTATGTGCCCGACTCGGAAAAGATGTGGTCATTCTGCACCGTGGCAAGCATGTTCTCGACTTTGTCGATACCGAAATTTCCAATAAACTGATTGAACATACAAAAGACCTGGGCGTTGACATCCACACAGGTACAGAGGTGAAAGAAATTGAACACCTCAATAGTGGCGGCTACAGTATACGTGTGAAGAAGTTTGATCATGAACATGAAATCAAAGGAGACCTCGTCATTCATGGCGCAGGACGTCAGCCGAACCTTGAAGCACTGAACTTGGATGAGGCCGGGGTAGAAGCAACGGAGAAGGGAGTAAAAGTGAACCATAACTTTCAATCACTCTCCCAGCCGCACATCTACGCTGCAGGGGATGTGGCCGATTCAGGATTAAAAGCGTTAACCCCGCCAGCGGGAGAGGAAGCTGAACGACTGATGCATCATCTAGTCGACAGGCAAGAACAGCCGCTGATCACTTCAGCCATCCCTTCTGTCGTGTTTACGTACCCGATTCTTGGTTCAGTCGGGATCACTCAGCAGGAAGCTAAGGAGAAAAAGATTCCTTACGAAGTTCAATCAAGAACCGTTCATTCCTTTTTCACCTATAAACGGATGAACGACGACGGAGCATATGTAAAATTACTGATGAACCCGTTTACCGATGAGTTGATCGGAGCCCATGTCCTATCGAGTCATGGCGACCATCTGATTAACCTATTTACGGCTGCTATTGAAAAGAAAATGACAAAATCTGATCT
Organism: Halobacillus ihumii; assembly: GCF_902726645.1. NCBI lineage: Bacteria > Bacillati > Bacillota > Bacilli > Caryophanales > Bacillaceae > Halobacillus > Halobacillus ihumii. The sequence goes on along the minus strand of NZ_CACVAO010000001.1, from coordinate 3,770,568 downwards.
GAGAAATATGCTCTGGGGGTACCCAACTGCAGAAAGTGATATTCCAAGCTTCTTTTAAGTTCTTATAAAAGAAAGGGTGTCCCAGAAGTGTTACTTACACTTCTGGGACACCCTCTTCTCTATCCTATATATAAGTGTTTACGTTTGTTTTCTTCTATTTTCGTATGAATGTGCCGACACTTGTTCCGTTCAGCGTCGTCACGCCAATCAGCAGACCTTTTTTCAATGCTGATCGTGAAAATAATCATATTGATTCTCATCGATATCACCTCTTTCGCTTCCGTAACTATGCCGTATCCTTCTCTACGTTCAACCAAGCCATAAATACAATTCTTCTCATAATCGCCATCTTATACACCCCCATCTTAGTAAAAATTGGTCATACGAGCTTTTCTGTCGAGAAACTTGTCATAAGCTGTTGATTTGTAGATAGAATGCTGGATATCGCTACGTTTTTTTGGCCTTCTTTGAATATGAATGGAAAATAATAAAAAGTGTATCGTCATACAACTCACCTCCTTACATGTTAATGGTAGTTTTTTACATAAAAAATAGCCACAGGGGTCCTGTGGCTTGACAAAAAAATGTATAGAATCAGCCTCCATAGAGGGATTCTTTCCATTAAAAAAGCCACAGGGTTACAATATGCACCGCCTGCAGCAAGTATGAATACATTTATCCCGTAAAAAACTAGATTGATTCGTTTGCGCAGGTCGATTTTATACAATTAGCTTGAACTGGTACTGTCATCATGTTTTTCATTCTAATCGACCTCGCTTTCATTAGTAAATTTTACTTACATTGGAAATTATATAGAATGTCCCGGAAAAAGTAAAGCACTTTTCTGAAAAATGTTACAATAATTCTATTATTCGTTATCCGAAGGCTGCATATTTTCAATCTTCTTATCTATCTTATGAAGACGTTCGATCGCTTCACTCGGTTCCATTTCCTTATAATGATGCTGACCTCCCGGCTGTTCATCCAAAGCATCTGCTTCTGCAACAACATGTTGTAAGGGCGTTCGCTGATCTGTTAATTCAAAAGGTAAATAACTATCGGTATGGAGCAGCACGGCTAAGGAAACCTCTTTAGCAACGAGGCGGTCCTCCCCTAATCTGATCAATAACTTATGAGCTCTCTCTGCTCCTTTGATGGCGTGGATATCATGACGCCGGTACTCCTCATAATCCCACTTGCCATCTCTGTACCATTCATAGTGACCCATATCATGAAGCAAGGCGGATTTTGTGGCTAAGTCGAGCGACACATTGGCGTCAAAGGCCATGTCGAACGCATTTTCAGCCACCGTAACAGCATGGTTAATACCAGATCGTTGTAAATATTTTTGTGTTATGCGTTGATTAAAAATATCGACTAGGGTTACACGTTTCATCCTCCCCACCTCCTTATTTTTTTGATAATGACTATAGCATGCCCAAGTAGCGGTCTCAAATATGACGCCTTACACGAGGCAAATAAATACTCTAAGTTTACGACTTCAGTAATGAAGAAACGATCCCACATAGGAGGTATTCCCTAGAATTCCTCGAAGGAAACTGTAGAGTGAGTAACGGAATTCGCAGGGGCTTAGCTTTATCCTATGCAGACCAGCAAGCGACTGTTGTGGTCAGGTGTGATATTGACGAAGAGCATAGCTGAGAGCGGCTTTCAGGAAATGATCTATGAACACTGAAGTCGTCATGGATTCAAGATACAAAGTTTATCTTTATATAAGCCGGGGTAATGTATTTATAACAAAATGATTAGATGGAGGTGATGAAGTGAGTCATTTATCCTCATACCATGTTCATTTAAAAAATCCGATCAAGACAAATCAAATTATGAATATATATAAGCATTCAACGAAGGATAAAACAAACATATATTTTCATCAACACAACCTCATAGCTGATGCAGGCCATTTACCGAAATTGTTATCTTTTTTCCTGCTTATGGATGTAGATGAGCCGGTGTTAATGATTATTGATGGAGAAAATGCAGCTGGAACTTACGAGGTTATTTTAAATGAATTCAACGAAGCTATTGATAACATAAGCTGCCGAACGCAGTATGACCCTGCTCAAATATATCAGTGTGCTTCCATCACTGTTTAACACAGATCTTCGCGTTGCGGAATTGGAATTTTTCTATTATTCTAAATATGAAAAAAGAAATAAGGAGTGGATCCCATGTACGATATTGCAATAATAGGAGCCGGACCGGCTGGGGCAAGTGCGGCCATATTCGCGGCTAAAGCAGGTAAAAAAGTAGTGATGTTTGATAGTGGAAAAAGTATCACAGCCAAAGCCTGGGTTGAAAATCATTATGGCGTTAAAGAAATCGAGGGACCAAAGCTTCTAAAGGATGGCCAGGAACAAGCGAAAAAATTTGGAGCTGAACTTGTCGAAGCTGAAGTGCAGGAGATTAATGAAGATGCTGAACTTTATACGATCCAAACGGAACAAGGCAACTTCGACACCAGCCATATCATCTTTGCCACAGGCATGTCCGTTAAAGCGGCGGAACAATTCGGTCTTGACACGACAGAAGGAACCGAACCGCGAGTCGCCAGAACAATCAAGGTGAATGAACGAGGACGTACGGGAAAACCTAAAGTCTGGGCGGCAGGTACGGTGGCAGGTGTAAGTGTACATACAATCGTTACAGCAGGTGACGGTGCACGAGTTGCCATTAATGTGATCAGTGAATTAAACGGAGAGCGTTATGTTGACCACGATATGATGAAGTAAACCAGAAAAGGTGTCTTGTGCAGGTCTCTTAGGCTGTCGAGAACGTCTATGAACCTTTTGTATGATTAAAGCTAATCCTCTCTTAGTTTAGAAATAAGAGAGGATTTTTCATTGCGAGTTATGGCGGAAGCTGTTTATCCGCGATAACTTCGGTATTACCGCGATTGGTAAAATTTATCAGCAATTATTAGAATATAACCGCGAAAATGAAGATATATCCTCGAATCGTCTTATTCTGTTTTTTCTCCCCTTCCTGGTGGTTACTTAAAGCGGCGTTCTTTTATTAGTAGTGATATTTCGAATACGTTAATCATCGATATCCACCCCTTCATGGTTGATACCACGATTATAATAAGCAGAACGCATTTCAGTAACGGTCCGGAGAGTGAAAAAAATGTACGGCTTTAGTCTGATAAAAGTCCGAGGAATAATCCCCGGACCATGTTAGTCAAACCATCCTTTTCGCTTAAACCAGATAAACATTCCGACAGCCATCGTAATCATTATCCCCCACACGAAAAAATACCCGTACTTTTCATTAAGCTCCGGCATGAACATAAAGTTCATGCCATACACCCCAACGATAAAGGTAAGCGGCATAAAAATCACTGAGATCACAGTCAGAATCTGCATCGTTCGATTCGTTTGGTGTGAGTTTAACGATAAGTAACTGTCACGAATATCCTGTGTCATTTCTCGGTTCGAAGCAATCATTTCAGCCACTTTCAGCAAATGGTCGTAAATGTCGGTAAAGTACTCTTTTCGCTGATGGACTTTTTCCAAATGATGCGTATTTAACATGCGATACAGTAAATCACGCATCGGATGCACCGTTTGCCGCAGCTTCAGCAATTCACCGCGCCGATCAAATAACTGTTCCAGCAGCTGTTCCATGGAAAGCTTTTTCGTGTTCTCTTCAATCTCATTGATATGATCTTCAATTTCATACACAATCGGAAAATAATGATCGACCACCTTATCAAGCAGCTGATACAACACGTAATACTCATCTTTGTCCTGGTGAGTCTGACTTCGCTTCAGCATGCTTTCCACCGCCTGAATGATTTCAGAAGGCTCTTTATGATAGGTGACGATAAAATGATCCCCGAGAAACACATCGATCTCTTGTTTGTCTATATTGGTTCCTAACGAATGGAACACAAAAAACGTGTGATCTTCATAATAATCGAGTTTTGGCCGCTGCAAATCATGCATACAATCTTCGATGGCCAGTGGATGAAAGTGAAAAAACGAATGCAGCAGGTTTATCTCCTGTTCCGACGGGCCGGCAAAATCGACCCAGTACCACTCCATCTCCAGCTCACCGAGTTCATCTAAGGAATCCCCTTCCCTCCACCCATGTACACTGGAATATCCATAAAACTTTACCATATTACCACCCTCTAAGCTTGGACATCAACTAGTATGTAGCCTTCCCCCTCCCTACTCTGATAAAACCTTCGATCCATTATAAAGCTGTGGTACGATAGAATCAGCATATTTCGGAAAGGTGACTGATCTGCATGAGTGTTCAACCGATTCAAATTGAAGGGAAACTTGTCACATTACGCAGCATAACTGACCAAGACATCCCCGTTTTGTGGGAATTAATATACGGTGAAGAAGAACCCGAGTGGAAAAAATGGGACGCCCCCTATTACCCTTTAGAACCTCACACCCTAGAAACCTATCGCAGTCATGAGCACGCCAGACAAGAACGGCTGAAACAGCAAGAACCAGACTCCCGGTTGATCATTGAAGTTGACGATACCATTATCGGTACTGTCACTTACTATTGGGAACACAAACCTTCTCTATGGTTAGAGGTGGGAATTGGCATTTATAATGTGAACTATTGGAACGGGGGATATGGAACAGAAGCTTTAACTCTCTGGATTGACTATTTATTTACCCAGCTTCCTTTAGCGCGAGTAGGGTTAACAACGTGGTCAAAAAATCAACGCATGATGCGTGTAGGTGAAAAACTGGGCATGAAACTTGAAGGCCGTATGCGGAAATGCCGTATTCATGAAGGGAGATATTACGACTCCATTCGGATGGGCGTACTTCGGGAAGAATGGCAGGCTGGCAGATAAAGTTGCAAGTGAAGCTTGGCAATGGTCCGCTAATGGCAATTCTACGAGGTATGGCTATTAAAGAACTACCAAAGCGAATGATTTAGTTATCATGACAAATAATAACCATGCAAGCAGAAAGGAGAACTTATGCATGTCAGGTAACCACAGTCATTCAGCCAATAGGAAAGCATTATTAATTACCTTTATCCTCATTAGTGGGTTTATGATTGCAGAGTTTCTGGGTGGTATATTTACGAATAGTCTTGCCTTGCTATCTGATGCAGGCCATATGTTAAGCGACTCTTCTCCTTAGGTTTAAGTTTGTTAGCTTTTAAAATGGCAGATAAGGATGCTACAGAAGAAAAGACGTATGGATTTAAGCGATTTGAAGTATTAGCTGCGTTATTTAATGGCATAACGTTGTTTGCTATTTCCATTTATATTTTTTACGAGGCGTTCCAACGATTCTTTGAACCCCCATCCGTTGCCAGCTATGGAATGTTAGGGATTGCATCTTTGGGGCTAATCATCAATATTGTTGTGGCTTGGATTCTAAGAAGCAAAGGTGATACGAAGGAAAACCTAAATATGCGAAGTGCCTTTCTACATGTCCTTGGTGATCTTCTGGGATCGGTTGGAGCTATAATAGCTGCGTTACTCATCCTGTTTTTAAATTGGAACATTGCAGATCCCATCGCTAGTGTAATTGTATCCGTTCTAATTATTGTCAGTGCTTGGCGGATTACAAAGGACTCGATTCATGTATTGATGGAAGGGACGCCAGAGACCGTTGATATGAAAGAGGTTCATACCCAATTGTTAAACATACCAGGTGTTGAGAATATCCATGATTTACACGTTTGGATCATCACTTCTGGCTATCCTGGATTGAGCGGGCATTTAGATGTCAAGAAGGATAGTGACCGTGACGACGTTCTTCTACGAGCCACCAAGATTTTAAAAGAAGAATTTGGGATTGAACACACAACTCTTCAGCTTGAGGATGAAAATTTGAATCTTAAACATCAAGAAAATCACTCGGTTTGGAATGAAAAGAAAGATTAAGGCATTTATTGAAGCAAAAAAAGAGAAATAGGGTGGCCTCCCCCTATTTCTGTCTTAATAACCTCATGCTATTGAGGATCACCAACAATGCAGCACCGGTGTCACTTAATACAGCCATCCACAACGTTAAAATCCCCGGAAAAATTAATAGCAGGGCTGCGAATTTGGTCAGCAAGGAGAACCATACGTTTTGTTTAATAATTGTTAAGGCTCTTCTGCTCAAACTGATCGTATGAGGAAGTTTTTCTAAGTTATCCGCCATGAGAACGATGTCAGCAGTTTCCATGGCCGTATCCGTTCCAGCACCACCCATCGCGATCCCAAGATCAGCTGTCGCAAGAGCTGGAGCATCATTTATGCCATCACCGACCATCGCCACACTTTTTCCTTCTTCCTGAAGTTTCTTCACCGCTGTCACCTTATCCTCCGGCAACAATTCTGCAAAGTAACGATCGACGCCGGTTTGGGCCGCAATTTTCTTAGCTGTTCCGTCGTTATCACCCGTTAACATCACCATTTCTTCCAAGCCAACACTCTTTAGCTTTTGAATGGCCTGAACGGCAATATCCCGGGTAGGATCAGCAACAGCGATCACTCCTACAACCTCTGAACGAGTCCCTACCAGTACGAGCGTATTTCCTTCCTGCTGTAAGGACTGAATCCGATCTTCTAAATCCGTCAGAGACACATTCATTTCGTGGAACAACTTAGGATTGCCAGCGAAGTACTCCACTCCGTCTATGGTGGCTTGGGCCCCTCTGCCGACAAGGTTTTTGAAGGATCTTCCATTTCTCACAGCAATGTTCCGTTCAGCAGCATAGGACGAGATTGCTTGAGCGATCGGATGGGTAGAGTGTTCTTCAATGGTTCGTGTAATCCTTACTAGTTCCTCTTGATCGCCATGTAAAGATAACACTTCGGAAACTTTGGGCTTCCCTTCTGTCAAAGTCCCTGTCTTATCAAAAGCCATCGCTTTGATAGCTCCTGCTTTTTCTAAGAATGTACCTCCTTTGATTAAAACGCCATTTTTAGCGGCATTTCCAATCGCCGATACAATGGCTACTGGGGTCGAAATGACTAAAGCACAAGGACATGCAACGACCAATAATGCAATTCCTTTATAAATCCATTCTCCCCAAGCCCCAAGTCCTATTAAAGGAGGAAGAAACATCAGTAGTAAAGCCAGGCCGAAAACAATCGGTGTATAAATTTTTGCAAAACGATCCACAAACGCTTGGGTTGGAGCCTTTTGCTCTTGGGCTTCCTCTACAAGATGAATAATCTTTGCAATCGTCGTATCTTCGACTAATTTCGTAACGTGAACTTCTAATGATCCACTCTCATTTACCGTTCCCGCGTAAACCGTATCGTCTTGTTTCTTGTCAACAGGCATTGATTCTCCTGTGATGGGAGCCTGATTGACACTTGAAGATCCTGAAATAACCCTTCCGTCAAGGGGGATCTTCTCCCCTGGTTTGATCACGATCGTATCATTTACGGAAACGTCTTCTACAAGTTTACGTACCAAATCATCCCCGATTTTTACGGAAGCTTCAGAAGGGGCAAGATTGATTAAACTCCGAATCGATTCCCTTGTTCGTTCAATGGATCGGTTCTGCAATGTATTTCCTAATGCAAACAACCAAACAACCATGGCTCCTTCAAACCACTCACCAATCAATACCGCCCCAATGGCTGCTGATGCCATGAGTACATTCATATCTAGTGATCCACTTTTGATAGCATAAAAAGCACTTCTTGCTGGCTTATAGCCGCCAATGATTATGGATGCGCCATACAAAACCGTACTTACAGTTGGGGTAGTGGCAGCAAAAGAAACAATGAATCCAAGGGCTAAGAAGAGACCTGAAAGGGTTGTTAGAGACACTCCTTGCTTCTTGTCAGTCGTTTCTGTTTGTTTCCCCCCGCTTGATTCAAGAGAAGCGCTAAAACCAGCTTTTTCTACCTCTTTTACCACATTCTCGTCAGTGGTATCGTGGTCAATTTGCATTTTCCCTGTAGAAAAATTCACACGTACCTCATTTACCTTCGGGTTTTTAGTAAGGTGCTTTTCAATCGTCATGGCACAGGAACCACAATCCATTCCCTCTACCGTATAGGTTTGCATAGTCTTCCTAGTCTTCGCAGGAACAGACTCTGCCTCAAATCCTAATTTTCGGACCTGTTTCGGGATCTGCTCTGAAACTAAGGAAAAATCAGCCTCGACAGTCAATTTACCAGTACTGTAGTTGACTTGAACCGTCTCTACTCCTTTTGTTTTCTTAAGCCCTTTCTCAATGGTAGCCGCACAAGAAGGACAATCCATCCCTTTCACCTGATACTCCAATGTTTCAAGCGAGTTTCCACTTTGTCCATGGCTAATGGTTAAGTCATCTTCCGCACAATCATCATTCCCGCAGCAAGCAGAAGATGGAGCTGCTACTTGAGTTTCCTCTTCGCAGCATGAAGGAGTTCTTTCCGTGACTGCAGTTGTTTGTGTTTCCTCTGATGAACACTCCTCACCTGTGCAACAATTTTTATGAATTTGTTCTCGTTTGTTACTCATATCAATTCCTCCACTAATCCCGATAAATGTTTCAGTTTATAAGATATCTTGTTAACCTTTTATCCTTCTTTAGAGTGAATCATGGCAATCGAAACGAGCTGGTGGACATGCTCATCTGCCAAGGAATAGAATACCAATTTGCCTTCTTTGCGATACTTGGCTAATCTCATATTCCGTAATAGGCGCAAATGGTGAGAAGCTGTAGCCGTAGTTGATCCGATAATATTCGCGACATCACACACACACAATTCCTTATCTAACGTTAGGGCATACGCTATCTTGAGTCGTGTAGCATCGGATAACGCTTTAAAGATTAACTCTACTCCTTCAACCTCCTCTATTTGAGGTTGAAGCCGCTCCACCTTCTGTTCATCAAAACAAAACGTATCACACGTATCCTTTGTACTGCTTTTCAAAATTTCCTCTGACATTTCATCACCTACATTCAAATACTTGTTTGATTATTTATATAACTAGCATATGTACCTTTCTGAGTTTTGTCAATAATTGGACACAAAGAAAGAGCGCAATTCACTACTTAGAATTGCGCTCTTTCCACGAGAAGTTGTATTCAAAATTATTAAGCTCAACGTCTTCAGCTCTTGGCACCCTTATCTTCATGAGTCAACGCCTTCATCTTTAAAACTAGAGAAATACTATCATAACTCAATAAACACTAGGGCATGTTCCCGCTGCCGGTTCATAATAACAATGATTTTTAAACCGGCCCGTTAAAGGCTCACCGTACCATGTTGGAGGACATTCAGCAGCAAATGGATTGAAATACCAAAGCGCATATTTTGCCGGGTGCTGTCTCCAAAAATTCAAATTCTTTCTTGCTAATCTTTTCTCAACATCTCTCGCTCTTTTATAAAATAAACTTCCCTTTTGCACTGCTTCGAAAGAATAATTTCCTCCCTGTACTTGAAAAATGACTTCACGAATTGTTCTTACATCACCAAAATCTAAACAATCAGCTTTATCTCGATTAACAATTACATTTCCGACATACAACATTCCTTGTTTCCCTTCCCCTACGGCTTCGGCTCTCATCATCCTTGCCATTAGAGCAACATCTTTACTTGTGTATTTTACGATTGACATTTTTTTCACCCCAAAATATTGTATGAAAAAAGCCTAAATTAATGTCATGAAATTATTTATGTTTAAAATGATGCTATCTTTTTCATCGGCAAAATAGAGAAGTGGCAATACCCTTGTTCAGTCTCCGTTACTTCAATATGAATGTGACCAGTTTTTTCTTATCTCGTCAACTACTGAATTAGGATCATCCCAATGTAACATGTGGGAAGTGTTTGGGATTACTTTTACTATTCCATCCGTATTTTGCTCGAATAACGCTGAAGTCAAATCTCTATAACTATTTTTAATAAACACTCCATGATCATGATCTCTTCATAAATAAAAGGCACAATCCATATAAAATATGAAATAATGTAAGGAAAGAAATCGTGAAAAAAGTCATTAGAATAAAGGGGAAAGATATGAATGGCAAAAGTAATGGATTGGAAAAATAATGCTCGCGGGCATAAATTTATAGCTTCATTTAGCGGTGGAAAAGATAGTGTCTTAGCTTTATATAAAGCAGCGAAGGTTGGAGAAGCGGTTGGACTGATCGTCATGCTGGAGGAAGAAGGAAAACGTTCCAGATCCCATGGAATGCCGCCGGAACTCATACGTGTTCAAGCTGAATCTATAGGTTTGCCAGTATATACTGCCGCTGCAAGTTGGACAGATTATGAAAAAGTATTTATACGCCTTTTAGAAACAGCTAAAAATAAAGGATCAGAAGTGTTAGTAACAGGAGATTTAGATATGCCTGCTCATGGCTGCTGGCATGATAAAGTTACGAAGAATGCTGGATTAAAGCTTGGGATGCCTTTATGGGAAATGAATCATCGTGAAGCTGTCGAAGAGTTCATTAATCTAGGATTTTTAACGATCATTGTAACGGTTAATCTATCATTAGGAATGCGAGAGTACGATCTAGGACGAACGTTAACCCACGAATACGTGAAGGAGCTTGAAGCTCGTGGGATTGACCCATGCGGAGAAGGTGGCGAATTCCATACCACTGTAATAGATGGCCCGATTTTTAAACACCCTGTTCCGGTTCGTAAATGTGAAATTATAAAGCATGGAGAATATGCGTTTTTGCCTTTGGAGCTAGATCGGATGTCATAATTCAATGAAAAAATACAGAGCCTGTTATCTTCAAAACAGGCTCTGTAAATAGTTTAATCTCTATACTTTTCACGAAAAGGTTACAAGGATTTTAGACAAATTACTGTCTCGCTGCACCCTCTATTAATAAGGATCAGATTCGTGGCTTTTCTTCACTGCATCTTTTGCTGCTTCGTTCTCAGCTAATGAACCTTCTCCATATTTTGATTTAATGGCTTTACGGCCTGGAACTTTGTCTTCGTCTTTCATTTCCTGGATTTCTTTCACTTTCTTTTCGATTCCTTCCTTCACACGGCGGCCATATTCTTCATCGGCTTGTGTGAAGTGTTCAACCATGGCTTCTTGAATTCGCTTGTCACATATCGCAAGCGCATCGGAGAGGTTATTGATTAATTCATCGCGCTCCCAATCTTCAAAGCTGCGGTACGTTTCGCCCGCTTGACCGTAGTTGTTGGGACGATCAATGGGTGCACTCATAGCTGCCTCATTAAACGTTGGGCGGTGCGGGTGTCGATCTTCATCACTTGCTTCCTGAAGGCCGCCCACCATCGATGGCTCATAGTTAATATGTGGATTATCTCCAGACTCTTTCGGGTCGCGGGTGTCCATCTGGCCGCGATGAAGGTTCGTCCGAACAGACGCTTTCGATGCGTTCACAGGCAAATTTAAATAGTTGGCACCTACACGATAGCGCTGCGTATCGGAGTATGAGAAGGTACGACCTTGCAGCATTTTATCATCTGAGAAGTCCATTCCATCCACAAGAACCCCTGTACCAAAGGCAGCCTGCTCAATCTCCGCATGGAAATCTTCTGGATTGCGATCAAGGACCATACGTCCCACTGGCAGCCATGGGAATTTATCCTCCGGCCAAAGTTTTGTATCATCGAGCGGATCAAAATCGAGTTCCGAATGATAGTCATCCTCCATGATTTGCACAAAGAGCTCCCATTCCGGATAATCTCCGTTCTCAATCGCTTCATATAAATCTTGTGTCGCATGAGCGACGTTCTTCGCTTGAATAGCACTTGCCTCTTCTTGTGTTAAGTTACGGATACCTTGCTTCGGCTCCCAGTGATACTTCACCAACACAGCCTCGCCTTTGTCATTTACCCATTTGTAGGTATTTACACCAGAACCCTGCATATGGCGGTATGTAGCTGGAATACCCCACGGAGAGAACACGAATGTAATCATATGCGTAGCCTCTGGTGAACGGGAAACAAAGTCGAACATCCGCCGAGGATCTGGCACGTTCGAAGCAGGATCAGCTTTAAATGCGTGAATCATATCAGGAAACTTCATCGCATCACGAATAAAGAAAATTTTCAAGTTGTTCCCTACCAGATCCCAGTTTCCATCTTCCGTGTACATTTTTATCGCAAAGCCACGTGGATCCCGATCTGTTTCCGGTGAATCTTTTGCTCCTGCCACTGTTGAAAAACGAACCATTAGTGGTGTTTTCTTCCCAGCACCCGAAAACACTTTCGCGCGAGTATACTTCTCTGCTGGGTCATCTCCAACCTTCCCGTACGCTTCAAAATATCCAAAAGCTCCAGATCCTCGTGCATGTACCACACGCTCCGGTACCTCTTCCCGGTCAAAATGGGAGATCTTTTCGATAAAATGGTAATTCTCAAGTGTGGCTGGACCACGATTTCCAATCGTACGGATATTTTGGTTATCCGTCACAGGACGTCCCTGACGTGTCGTTAACGTCTCACGCTCCATGTCCTTTCCATTTGAAGCTTTATTACCTTTTTTCTCCGACAAAATAAAAACCTCCTTTAAAATAGCAAGCCTGTCAGTTTTCTAAATTAGATTTAAGAATGATAGGAGCGAAAAACAATATGGTTAAATTTCCCATAATCAATTGAGAAGGTGATGGATTACCAACTTGTTCCGTCCTTTAAGTATAACTTTTACAATCTCGACATAAATATACAAACCCTTTAAAATATGGCTCCATAATATTTATAGCGACCGATTTACCTTATGAACAACCTTTGGTGCAGCTTCCAAGGATGATGGAACAAGAGAAACAACCCTGTTGGATTATTTCTCTTTTTATTGAAGCATAAATTACAATTGTAATTCCTCTAGAAAGGTCAAAACGTCTGTTTGAATAACTTCCCCTATTAAGTTCTAAGTAATAATAGAACAGCTCCAGTGGGACTTACTTAAGACCTTTTTGCATAGTAGTTACTAACTTACCTTCTTGAAAGCTCACCGATACAAATGAGTTAGGAGCTGTCCCATCCCATACATAGTTTAATGTTTGTTCCGTTTTACCTTCTCCCTTTTCGCTCATACTTTTTCCTTCACCGCCAATTATCTTAACAACCTTCTCATAAGTCATTCCGCGCTCTAGCTGACTATATTCCTGCAAAGTAATCAGTTCATCGTTTATACGCTCACTTTCCTCCGAACACCCTATTAGAGAAACAAAAGAAAGCAGTGACCACATTACAACAAATAACCTGGGGGAACTTTTATTCTTCATCATACTTCCTCCCCATCCTTCGTTATCAGTAGTACGGATTTAAAAGGAAACCGGTTTCAATTAAAGTAAAATTTTTCAAATTACTTTTGAGATATTTGCTTTTTGTTGTGCTGTATTTCAGACAGACACCAGCAAATAGAAGGTCTATTGATGGATCTGAAAAATATGAACTGTCAAATAAAATAAACCACCCAGATGGGTGGCTTACTCTTACAGAAATGAATGATATTTTTAATAGAAAGTCAGCCATTTTTATCCAATATTTCTCGATTTAAAGTATCTTTCAACAAGGACCAGGCTTCATAACAACTGTGAGATGTAATGAAAGGTTCAAATCCGTAGTTTAGATACATATTGACGGCTTGAAAACTTGTAGTTTGAGAAGTAAGGTAAGCTTTTGAGTGGTGACGGCCCAAAAGATTCATAGCTGCACTAAGTAATGGTTTTGAAAGTTTTCTTCCCTGATATTCAGGAACAATACCTACCCAATGTATCCTGCCAGATATTTCGCCATCGCCCTTTAAGTCGCCATACCATGCTGTAGCTGTTCCTATTTCCTCGCCGTTTTCATTCTCAATGAATACACAACGCTTTGTCATTTCATCAATATGTGGTCCAAACTCTTTATTGAAGTGTTTTAGTGCAGAATCCTCATTTGAAAATTCATCTACGCTTGCTTCAATTCTAGCCCAGTTGTGTTCGTCGCCTTTTCTAAACAATCTAATTCGAAATCCAGCTGGAAGTCTATATTTAGGAATATTCAACAAATCTTTTCTCACCATTGTTAGTGAAATTCTTTTCATTTAAACAATTCCCCCCCTTACTAAAAACGATTATTGCAATGTCACCTAGTATTATTCTATGATTATTAACGCAACTATCCTTTACACTTTTTATCAGTAAAGCTGTAATGACAAAGCGGCTTCCACTATCAAAGGATAATTTTTTTATTGTCACTTATGTATTATGGGAATCTGAAACCTAGTGTATTTCAATATTTAACACATCATTATTTTGACCAATATCATTCACTTCAATTTGGTTTATTTCTAACTCCGGATAAAGCTCTCTTATTCTTTCTTCATAAAAAACTTCCCTACTGTACCTTCAATTGCTCCCTCGTTTGCTTAAGATATCGAACAAAATTGCAGATGCCTTCTTAAAGAAGTGGTATAACGTTTATGATTGGCTCCTCATATGGGTGCACAGTTCTAATAATATGTTTAACTTCTTCGATATCCTCGTATGAGCATCTAAACTCCATTTTACATTCAGTTCCGAAAGAAATTTCTCCTTGTATCCCTTTAAATGGTTTTGACCTTTTTAAAGGTCTCCAATATCCTTTGCTTTCAGAGTAAGAAATAACATTGTCATAGTCGCCTACAGTCAAAACACCTAGATCATTCAACTTATCCCTAAGACTCTTTATAAAGTCTTCTGGTAATAATACTTCGATTTTTACATTTTTAAAATCCATTAGTTATATCACCCTATTTATCACCTTTCAATTTCAAGAAAGTTAGTGATATCAGTCAAACGATCTTCAATTCTTGCAAGCCCTTCAAGAATAACTTGCTACGCTCCCATTGCTTCAATGAAGGTGACCAACTTTTAGAATTGCGGCCCGACTGATTAATCCAATCAATCCTTCACTCTTTTTTGTTTCGAGCCAAAGATACCAATACGTAATAAACACAAATAGCAACTATAGGTAGTAATGTTGGAATGAGATAAAAATCCCTTGGTAAAAAAATGTACAACAAAATTGAAATAATAGTTACTGGTATGACAATAGCAAACCAAAATATTACTTTTTTATTATTGAAACTTAGATCCAATCCTTCCAATAATCTGCCACCTAACCTCTCATTCTAACTAGCGATTTGAACTAAATAATATTACTCCTATAAGCATTGAGAATAGTATCTTTTGTGGCAACCACACTATTTTCCCCTAATCCCAGATATCAGCTCTATGAACACCAGCTGTACGAAGATAGTCTAATAACTGACCTGTATGTATAGATTCATGGTATGCGATTCGTAAAAGCATATCCCCTAAACTTCGAACATACCCCACGTTAGAACGATCAATATTGATCCTTGATAAATCTGTCTCGCTATAACTTGAAACTGTTTCTAAGAAATCGTTGCGATATGGGGATGCAAATTCCAGTTCTTTTTTTACTGAATCTAAGGGTTGGTCTTCAAAAGGAGACCTAAACTCGGTTAGACTTCCCTTATTTTTTATGGCCATATGATAATAATGCTCACTTTCCAATACATGCCGCACCATTTCCAAACATGTCATTGCTTCTGAATCAGGCCTCCAATGTAATGTATCCTCAGGTATTTCCAACCAAACCTTAATACTTCTTCGCCTTACTTCAGCCAGATTTAATTTTAATAATTCTATTGAATTCATCAAAACACCAACCTTTAATAGTTTGTTACTATAACAATACCAGAATATACGTTTGCATTATAGTAGTTCTGGATAAGTTGGTAACGCTTAAATAAGGGAAATAAAGAAGAAGAAAAAACATAAGGATGTAATTAACCTTATATAACCCTCTATATGTTTATTGTTATTTTTAACTTGTTCCACCCCGGTTGTTAACATTAGAATGCCAGCAAATAAAGGTATAAAAGGCATTAGAAAATCGTTGCCAATAATTAAAGTATAAATTACTATTCCAAGAATTATTGTTGCTAAAATAAATGTTACTTTTCTCATGATCCCTCCTCCTCGTCTATCAGGCCTAGTATTAATTATCTGAAAAGACAGCTTATACATATAGAAGTAAGTAATAAATCAGCAGATAGAAATTATTTTAAGTACATTTTTTCTCATCCGAACATGCTCAAAGAAAATGAAAACTTACAAACTCTTCAGCATTTGCTTTGCAGACACAAGAAGATAGTAAACTATTACCCCTATGATTATTGCGATCACAATTGGTATTAAGTAGGATAGAATAATATGTAAGATTGTCATGTCGTCACCTAAAAAGGGCTGTAATATACTCCATATAAAACCTTGAGCAGTGTAAAATAACAATGAAAACAGTAAGAGATATCCTATAATATAAATCAAAGCAACCCACCTTTAGTCTACAGCTCTATTTTTGCTTTCCACCTAATAACTTTTGAATTCAAAACCAAAGTAAAATCATTGATTGTCTTTCAAACGATTAACTTCTTTTTCAAGCTTATTAACTTTTCGCTGGAGATCCCTTTTAGGTTCCGAAATTTTTCTCCCTATAACAATGATCGAGCCAATGACTGCAATTATTCCGCCAACAATCGCTACTCCAAAAAGCACTATGAAATCAAAAATAAACCCGCCCCCAACTCCGTTTATACTAAAGAAAGGCCGAAAATTCTTACACTACATTATGTTCTAATCACTTAAGGATTTCTTCAAATCTTTCCATGGAAAAACACTACTCCAATGCACATAATGACCACTGTTAACTGAGGAATATTCAATAGGAAGATTGCTATCTTTAAATTTTTGTATGTATTTCCCGGTGCGTTTGTATTCTGTTTCATGAATAGTTTCGAACGTGGCATAAATTAAATGGGTCGGCACTTTTATTTTCTTAAGCATACTAGGGAGATTGAGATTGTAATAACCAAACATTAATTTAAGTCCGTTTTCTGAGAACTCACCAGGATTTTTCATTGCAATTCTAATGTATTCATTTTCTTCAATTGCAACACGATCACAAAATTCTTTTACATTAACTGCAAAATCGTCTTTTCCCTGTTCGTTATCTTGCATAAAAAACGGTGCTAGTCTGTTCAGAAAATACTTCCCAAATAGCTGTACACATACACTTAGTAAAGGAAATGCATACGCAAATGAACCAAACTCAGATTTGGGGATTCTAGGAAATGGTTTGTGACCCTCGTCCAATAATATTAGTTTATACACTCTGTCTGGATAATAAATAGCAAAAGCTAAAAGGATCGCTCCGCCTAAAGAATGCCCAATAAGGAAAGCTTTATCTATTTGACTTTGATCCATATACTCTTTTACCCATTCGGCTAATTTTAAAGGCGTAATTCGTCCTTCGATCCCTTGACTTTTACCTAAGCCAGGTAAGTCTATCAAATGGGTTTCAAACTTATCGCGAAGATACCTTGCTATATTAAGTCCTTCATTGCCAGAGAAGCCTCCAGCAGGGAGAAATATTACAGGTTCACCTTCTCCTACTCTTTCAACATAATAGTCGTAGATTATTTTATTTATTTTTGCAGCCCCCTCCGAGAGTTACGTGTTGCACAAATGTTGAGTCGGCCTTCTTATATATATGCTTCCGTTTGTTCGAGATACTTATGAATCGCTTCCCCTAAAGGTCTAATGGAAGCTTCCCAGAAAGACGGGGAGTTCAGTTCATGATTTAAATACTTGATTCCCAATTCCTCCATCGTATGATTTCCAGAATGCTTTAGAAGTTGGTCGTACTGTTCGGGGAACGTTTCTTTATCTAATAAATATAGAGAATAAATACCGTTACTGAACAAATAACCAATGGTGTACGGAAGATTGTAAAAAGCTTTTTCCGTATCATAGAAATGTGGTATGGTCATCCAGTTATGTGCATTTACTTCATCTAAAGAATCCTGAAACCAATCTCTCTCAGTTTTCTCCATTAGATCAACCAGTTCAGCTGCTGAAAGATTGCGGCTGTTACGTTTTTCATAAAACTTTTGTTCAAACTCGAACTTTGCAGGGATGTAAGCAATGTATTTTAAACCATTGGTAATTTTTAATTCTAGCAGTGATAATCGATCTTCTTCGGTTTCTGCTAAATCTATTGCTGCATCCAGAACTAAGTTTTCAGCGAAAGTCGACGCTGTTTCAGCCAGGCCTGTTCCGGCTTGCTGCGCAAAACCAGGCGTTTCATGAAGGAGCGAATTGTGATAAGCATGTCCTAATTCATGAGCAAGGGTAACTACATCTTGATAGTAACCTGTAAAAGATAGCATAATACGACTTTCTTTCGAATTCGGTAACGATGCGCAAAACGCCCCGTGCCGCTTAGAATCTGAAGGTTCCGCATCAACCCACCCTTCTTTGAAAGCCTTATCAGCGAACTCACCCAGTTTTTCACTATAGCTATAAAATTGCTGGGTAACGATGTTTGCTGCTTTATCATAAGTAAGTGTAGTCTTAGTAGTGAAGGTTGGAGCATAAATATCATACCAACTCAAGTTTTCTACTTGATTCAACTGCGCTTTTCTTTTTAAAAATTGGTGCAGTAAGGATTTGTGTTCATGGAGTGTTTTCATCATGCTGTTAACAGAAGCTTCACCAATTCGATTTTGCTCAAACATTTCTTTCAAAGGGTTCAACCATCCTCTTAGCTGGTACACCTCATTACGATAACCTGCAAAATGATTAAAAATCGAAGCAAAACGCTCTTCATTTTCATGAAAAACCTTCGTCATCGATGAGGCGATGTCTTTCCTTGTCGCTCGGTCGCTTGAAAGCATCGCACGCATAAATGCCGTATCGAAAGGAATATTTTTTCTGCCTTCTTCATTACTCACAGGCACAGTAAGATTAGCGAATTCTTGTTCATAATGGTCTTCCCAACCGGCAAATCCATGAATAGAAAGTGAATGGATTACTTTTTCCAATTCAGGATTCAACTGGTCTTTTACCTTCTGTCTTTGTTCCGTTAAAAAGGTTTCTATGCCTTCAACTTCGGAGCGTTGGATCAATGCGTGCCATTTATCTTCTGCTATACTTGCAAGAAACTGACCAAAAGTGAGTAGTAATATATCCATCTGAGACTTCATTTGGTTGCTCTGGTCGTTAAGTGTTTGCGCCTCTGGCTCATGGACATTTTCTGATGATAGACAAATGATATATTCATCTATGTCGAAAACTTTCGTATAAAGGTCTTGTACATGACCGATCATCTCTACTATCTTAGTTATTTCGGTCGGATGTGTTTGATTTTCTAAATCTTTTTGTGTCTGATCAATATGTAAGATGACTTCATGTATTTGGTCTTTGATCGGGCTTACTCCATCACCCGGGTATATGCGGTCTAAATTCCACTTTTTCGTACGTAAACTTTCCAATATACTCCCTCCCATAACTCATACTTCTTCCATTATAGAGGAATATGGAATATTTTTCATTATTTCGAATTATAGTCTTCAGCAGGTGAATTAAAAAAGAGCGTCTTATTAAATAAGTGCGCTCTTAGTTGAATAAGCAAGTTATCCATTCTATCCAATTATTCCTTGTAACAAGTCGCAATCTTTTCCCATGACCAACTCCATCTTTTATAAGAAGGTTAACTTTTCTTGAACCAACAGCTCTTAGTTTGTTATAAAAGTTTTCCGTATGATCATAACGAATTGATTTATCATCAGTTCCATGAATTAAGAGTAAATGTTTTTCCTTTAAGTCTTCCAAATAATTTGAGGGTATTGAGAAATGGCTTCCGTGGATAAAATCATTCCATTCGTCCTCACTTAAATTTCTGAAGATATTTTTATGGTGTTTCCTCAAAAACGGATAAAGTATTGAAAGGTCATCTTCTGAAAGCGATGTGTTAGCGTTCTGAAATTCTGGTTCTAATAAAGGGCAAAGAGCAATAGCCGCATCTGCCAAACCAGATAAACCAAGAGCTGAAACAGCTATTCCTCCACCATAACTATTCCCAATCAATACAAGGTGCTTTATACTCCACACTACTTCAGTTTGGCTGCATAAGTTCAATGTTTTACCGTCTGATAAGAGTTCTAGACCTAATAATGCACCTTCAAGTGATGATGAAGGGCCAAAATTTCCATAGCTTTGCCAGCTTCCGGGATAACGTACTTGAAGAACAGTAAATCCTAAATCCGCAAGTGGTTGTCCCATATCTTCAACAGTCGGCTTATTAGGTAACCCTGGGAGCCACACAATACCAATATGATTACTTTTTTCTTCACTAGGTATATAAAGCTTCCCAACGATATCCTTGTGCCGAACATAAGCCATAATAAAAATCTCCTTCATCTACTATTGGAGTAATCGAACCAATTAAATACAATTATTTCAAGTTATTATTTGCCCAATATCATTACAAACCTTAGATAAAAAATGGATGCTAATCCGTATTATAGAAGAACTCCTTCACTAAGCACAGAGAGCATGATTACTTAGCTTTTTTATAAAGCTTTTCTAAATTCGCTTCGCTGCTGCCAACTTCTAACGAAACACTGGCATATAGCTTATCTTCTTTCATTATATCTATTCTCCAGTCCCCCGCCGTTGGAAAAGTTAATTCTGTTATGCCTACTGCAACAGGATCCTTCTGTACAATTTTTGGGTTAAATTTAGAATTCAAAGGAATGAGTCCAGGCTGTTCAGATTTCGGAATTTCTAATTTACCGTTTTGTTTTTTTATGACAGTCTTATCCGTTATAACTTTTTCCATTGTTTCTTTATGTGTTGCAATAATGCTTAAGTCTTGTTGAGCATATTTTCCCTCTTCACCCCAAAAATAGATATAAAAATCAGTTGGTTCATTTGTCGTAATAGGCACATTCAAGATTCCATACTCGTTTGGTACTCCAATAAATTCATATCCATACAGAATTCCATTTCTTTGTTGATTAATGACAAACTCAGAAGGATGCTCACCTATCTCAGCTTCATCATTGCTGTGAATCACTATCTCACCTAGATAATTGTTCAGAGTCGAGCATCCACTTAAAAATACTAACATCACAATTAGCGCACAAAATTTCTTCATGTAGCCCTCCATTGAAATATTATCGTAAATCGCCTTCTCCGCAGCTAATTACTGGACAGAAGATGTACTTCTTAAATCATTAGACGGCTTAAAAAAGGAAATGTTTCAATACTTTTAACTAACTTACTGATATTTAGTATTCCAATATTACGTAGAGATCTATTGCTTGCATTTAACAGAAAAAGGGCAACGTTACCGCTGCCCTTCAAGTTAATGCATCTTTTTGATTTTTAGCATGGAATTAGCTTGAGCTTGGAATTCATAGGGAACTTCTACCTCTTTAACTAAGCAATCGTTATCAATCAAATACCTTATAACCTTATCTAAATGCTTGTATTTATTTCCTTCTAGATCCACTAAAGGGAAAATCCTAATTTCTTCTTTCGTTACTCTAAGCAGCTCTTTAAGTGTATCCAGATGAAATTGAAAATCCAAACGGTCAGCGTAAGTAAATAAGAAATGAGCAGATAACAGAATGTCAAATTCCTTGTCTTTGAAAGGGAGATGAGGCAGGTCAACTGGTATGTATCTTTGGCTATTTTCACCCATGTCCGCAGCACAATCATTCAGTGCTCTTTGTCGGTGTTCTTTTAGGTGATGAATGTTTTTAAAATAATCCCATATGTAATTGGTTTTGGCTTTTTCCATGTGCTCCATGGTATGTGCTATATCTTCTTGCCCCTTGCTCTTAAGATCCTCTAAGGAATGATCGTAGACAATATCACAAGCCGTAATATTCAGTCCCTTTTTTTGACCAACACTAGTAAAAGAACAAGCTCCAGCTGGACAATCTAATATTTTCTTCCCCTCTAAGAGATCTTCGGAAAGTGAAAACATCTTCATATATTCTTCATATGTTCTACCGATAAAAATAACTTTTTCTAAATCTAATTTCGCCTTCGACTCAGTTCTGCTCATCACACTCACCTCTTTTTAGACTAACAGGATTCTATTACAGTATAAAAAGATCCGCACCTCAAAGAGCTGCGGATCCCTTTTCAATCTTATAGTAATTTTTCATTAAGTGGTGGTACAATTTGTTTTTTACGAGATACAACACCTTGAAGAACAGCCTGGTTCCCATCAAGAGTTACGCCAAAAGCATCTGCGACTACATCACGCTTCTCGCCAATAGCCACAACAGTGGAGTCATTGGTAAGAATATCAGTAATGACAAATACGAATAGGTCAAGATCTTTGTCTTGTATAACACCTTCAATTGCGGATTCAATCTCGCCTTTGCGAGCCAGTACATCTGCTGTATCAACGGTATTGACTTGAGCAATTTCAACTTTTGAATCTCCCATGGAAAATTCCTTCGCGTCAAGGGAAATCAAGTCGGCAGCTGACTTATCGCTAATATCTGCACCTGCTTTAAGCATGTCCAATCCATACTGTTCGGCGTCTACGCCAGCAATGTCGGCTAACTCTTTTGCTGCTTCCACATCTTGTTCTGTACACGTTGGGGATTTAAACAGCAAGGAATCAGAAATAATAGACGATAGCATTAATCCTGCCATAGGCTGGCTGATTTGCTGGTTATTTTCTTTATACAGTTTATTCAGGATCGTGGCTGTACAGCCAACTGGTTCAGCACGGTAGTAAAGTGGTCCTTTTGTTTCGAAGTTGGCGATCCGATGATGGTCAATGACTTCAAGAACTTGGACATTATCAATGTCTTCAGCACTTTGCTGGCGTTCGTTATGATCGACTAAGATCACCTGATCCACTTCGTTGGATACGGTGTCCACTTGACGCGGTGCTTCCACGTTAAATTTCTCTAATGCGAACTGAGTTTCGCTTCCTACTTCACCTAGGCGTACGGCTTCCACATCTAATCCGAGCTTTTTCTTCAAATCGGCATAGACGATTGCCGAACAAATCGTATCTGTATCTGGATTTTTATGGCCAAATATTAAGGTTTTACTCAACGTGCTTTCACTCCTTATAACATAATATGTAGATAAGCTTCCGTACCGATTATAAAATAAAAAGGAGGATACGTCCACGATCTCAAATTGTCTGCGTGGACGTTCCTTCCTGCTTACCTTTTTCTCACTTTTCTTACATACCAGATCACTACTAGCACAAACACAATCGCTAGAATTACATACACGACATTCGAATAGATGTCCATATAGTTGACGATGCTGTGCCAGGAATCTCCGACAGAGGCACCAATTAGAATAAGCACGGTGTTCCAAATCAATGTACCAAGCGTTGTTAAGGCAAGAAAGGCCGCGAAATTCATATTGGACATCCCGGCCGGAATGGAAATCAGGCTGCGGATGAGCGGAACAAAACGGCACAAGAATACTGTCCAGGGGCCGTACTTGTCAAACCAGGCATCAGCTTTATAAATATCCTTCCTCGTTAAGCGGAGAACTTTTCCCCATCTGTCTATAATTTTCTCCAGGCGTTCGACATCAAGCAGCAATCCTACTCCATATAAAACGACTGCTCCGAATACCGAACCAAGCGTTGAACTAATAACCACCCCTACCACCGACAAGGGGGTATTCGTTGTGACGAACCCGCCGAACGTTAAGATCACTTCTGATGGGATCGGGGGGAAAATATTTTCTAGAGCAATTAATACAAAGATTCCTATATATCCATAATCATTAATAATGGAAAGCAGTAAATCCTCCATAGTGGTGTTGAACCTCCTAATAATTTAATCCGATGTACAGTTTCGTTTCATCCCTCACTATGCACATGTGAAGCTGGCATAACTACATTGTCCTTTTCGTAAAATGGAAAAAGGAGGGATGTCTATGTCCATGAAAAACTATGCAGACTTAACCTATCCCGATGATATGATGACAATAATTAGAAATGGTTTACCACCTGCTGGTCCACCCAAAACCGTCATTATCGCTGGTGCCGGGATGGCGGGGCTTGTGTCTGCATCTTTGCTGAAACGGGCTGGTCATCATGTGATTGTGCTTGAGGCGAATGACCGCCCCGGCGGCAAAGTTTTCACTTTGCGTGAACCGTTTGCCTGTAACAATTACATTGAACTTGGAGCCATGCGCATTCCCAGCACTCACTCTCTGGTATTTGAGTATGTTAAGCGATTCGGGCTCCGTGTGAATCAATTTAACAATAGTACACCACAAGACTTGATTTATGTAAATAACATTCTGACCACCCGACAATATTACGAACAGCACCCGGATGTGCTGCAATTTCCCCTTGAAGAATGGGAAAAAGGTCAAACGGCGTCTGAGTTATTTTTATCAGCCGTACAGCCCTTTCTTGACTTGTATAACAGCAGTTCGCCGCAGGAACAAGAAGCATTAAAAGAACAGTTCGCTAACTACTCTATGGGCGACTACTTACGAAATAACCCCCTTGGTCCTTCTCTTTCACCCGTGGCCATCCGGATGATTATGGTCCTGCTCGGGATCGAAGGATTTCCAGAATTCTCTTTCGTCGATATTCTGACTGACATCATTTATCCGATCTTTAGTGCAGATACTCAGTTTTTCGAAATTTGCGGGGGCAATGATCAGCTTCCGAAGTCTTTTCTTCCTGAACTGCATCAGGACATTCGATACAACCATAAGGTCGAACGTATTACCCAATCCAGCAACGGCGTCACCGTCGAAACACGAAACCCGCGGACAGATGAGAGGGAGTGTTTTGTGGGTGACTATAGCATTATAGCAATGCCGTTTACAGTTTTTCAATTTATTGATGTCCAGCCTTATCAATCGATTTCCTTTAAAAAATGGCAAGCAATCCGATCCCTGCCGAGCGTCCCCGCGATAAAGATTGCGATGGAGTTTACACATCGGTTCTGGGAACAAATGAACGTAGGCAACGCAACTACCGATTTACCTACCACGTTTTCCTATGTTCCCAGTCATAACGAGGGCTGTCCTGGCCCTGGGGTACTGCTCGCCAGTTACAGTTGGGGGCAAAACGCTTCACTATGGACTAGTTTGACAAAATCCGATTTTGTGTATTATGTGCTGAAAGATTTAGCCAAAATCTACGGCCCTGTTGTCTATCAGCAATACTTGCAGGCCTACGCTTTCGACTGGGCTCAAAACCCTTATTCAGCAGGATGTTTCACACTGTTTTCGCCACATCAGATTAACTATTTTGGTGATGCCATCAGCACGCCGGAAGGGAGGCTCCACTTTGCTGGCGAACATACTTCTTCGTTTCATGGCTGGGTGGAAGGGGCCATTGAATCGGGAGTCCGAGTTGCTTTTGAAATCAATGCCCGTGGAAAATAAAAAATCGGCAATTGTCCCAACCACAAAAAAGACGCCCTTTCATGCAAGAGGGCGTCCAGTTATCAGCCAAGGATATTGTAGCCCGAATCCACGTAGACGATTTCACCAGTTACCCCTCTTGATAAGGCACTCATCATCGCTACACTCATATCCCCAACGTCTTCTTGGGTTACATTGCGCTTTAAAGGCGACGTTTCTTCAATTTGATGAAGAATTTCATTAAAAGAAGGAACGCCCTTGGCAGAAATCGTCCTGATAGCCCCGGCTGAAATGGCATTAACGCGAATCTGATCGCCGCCAATTTCAGATGCGAGATACTTGACAGAGGCTTCCAACGAAGCTTTCGCCACTCCCATCACGTTGTATCCGCCTACGACACGTTCTGCTCCTAAATAACTCATCGCCAGAATCGAACCGCCTTCCGTCATAAATGGTCTGGCTGCTTTTGTGACAGCTACAAGTGAATACGCGCTTGAGTCCTGTGCAGCCGCGAATCCATCCCTTGATGTATCAATAAAGTCACCCTTTAAATCCTCCGTCGGCGCTGAGGCAACAGAATGGACAAGACCATGGATCACACCCAATTTCTCACCTATCTGTTCGAAAGCCTGCTGAATGCTTTGATCCTCATTCACATCACAAGGCACCACAAGTTCGGCACCGATCCCGGTATCGTTCAGCAGCTTTTCCAATTTTTTAAACGAACGTTCTTTTCTGTATGTAAAAATTAGTTTGGCTCCAGCTTTATGCAAAGACTTAGCGACACCCCAAGCTATACTTCTTTGATTGGCCACGCCCATAATGACAATATGTTTTCCTTTTAACTGCAATAAATCTTCCATAAAAAATCCTCCTTCGGCAAAACTTCTTCTACATTATAACAGTTCCGTGTTCTTGACCGTACAATTTTCTACGCTGTTGCCAATTGTTGCTCTTGAATGACCTGAGGTTGGAACAAAAGTATCTTTATCAATTGAAAATCCGAACTAAGTAAAACTGTAATTGGTGTATATAACCGCTACGAAAATATACTTCGCTTACACAGCACTTCGTTAGTCTTTTCACTTTAGAGATTTACTTATGTCCCAGCCTCATTCGCAAATAGGATGCCCTCAAGAGTTAGACATCAACTCGATACAAATAAATTTTCCAAGGAGAGGATGCGTTCTCGAAGGACTGCTCAAACACGAGTCCCAATTCCCGATGATTGCTTATCGGAAGTGCTGAGAGTACATAATCACCGCCCATCTCATGCAGCTGGTCTGTATTGATGTCAAGCTGGTCAATGACTTCATCACTGTTTTTGCTGAACATGTAATCTTTCCCGAGCTCAGCTACATACATGTACAGTCTTCCGCCCCATGTATCAAAGTAGCTTTCCAGTGTTTGGTTCTTTGCAAGTTCTGGTGCGATGATCTGGCGAAATTGATGTTTATAGGATAAAGGGTACGTGACATTGTACGTATCCAATGTATACAATCCATTATATTGTGCGATCGTCGGATGCATCGCTATGCTGACAACGCGATAGTCCTCTGGGTCCTTGCCTATATATTGTTTAATTTCTGTAAACAGCTCTTGTGAATAGAACCCTTCGAAAGTGGGTGTCCCGATTCGGCTGTATTTTGTTTCTTCATTTAGCGGGAATAGGACCATGATTTGCAAAATGAGCAAACTGGCAACGATCCATTTTCCCCATTTAACATGCTTCAATAAGATCACCAAAGCCAGTGCAAAGGCAATATACCAAATCACCGGTGAAAGAAAATGGATGCGGCTGAAATTGAACGTATTAAAGATCATCGATGCATCCTTAAGAACGCGCATGCCTTCCCAATACCAAAACGCGTACCAGAGAGATAGCAGGAAATTCGCCAGCATCGCGAGCGCCAGGTAATCAAACCGTATCTTTTTGAAAAAGGCCACGAAAACAGCTAACACGACCGCCGGCAAAATCACCTGGAGATGAACGCTCATATCATGGGTGTGGGCGGTTAGAAAATTTTCACTGAACAGGTTCAGCGTATCCCCGAAACTATTGTGACCAAGATCAAACTCAGCTCGATGGGATGTAAATCCTCCTGAAAAGAACATCGAGATGATGACAAGATAGTTTTTGATCAAATAAATCGAGCTCATGAGAGCAAGAGCCAGAAAAAAAGCCACATTGACCTGCTTCATTCGAATCCAATCAATGACCCACAGCAGTGCCATTAACGATAGAAAGAACACAAACGATAAGATGAGACTGGAATGAAGAGGCAGCAGGCCAATGACCAGCCAGTA
This sequence comes from Halobacillus ihumii, assembly GCF_902726645.1. NCBI lineage: Bacteria > Bacillati > Bacillota > Bacilli > Caryophanales > Bacillaceae > Halobacillus > Halobacillus ihumii. Next base: position 3,743,094 of record NZ_CACVAO010000001.1, on the reverse strand, counting down.
TCCAACAGGTGTATGCTTACCATGTTCTCGAACCTTGAGAAAAGCCCATAGCGCTATAGGCAGCCCGGCGATTGACAGGGCTCCTGATGGCCAGAAGGGCAGGATAGCGAAGCAAAGCGCTGACCCGGCAGCAATCAGATTCGATCTTTGATTGGATCGAAAGAAGTAGCGCAGTAATCCATACATCCCAAAAAAAGCGACAAATCGCATGATCGTCTGGTTAATGGTATACGCCGTAAACGGTTCAAACCAGACGTAAAGCCAGACCATCAAATCAAGGCTTGAAGATAAAGCACTGCGTGGCAGTCCGTTAATCGCATAGGGCAGTGTGGTACTAGGCGTAGCGAAGATCTGTCCGCTTTCCGCCAGCATTTTATACCAGACGATGTTTGAATCCAAGTTATCATGAACGCGAATATGCGTATCTTCACCAAGGATAAAATAAGGCAATAAATAAGCAATTATAAGTAAACAGGCCAATGCGGCCCATTTATGAATGGAAATAGTTCTCGATATGGTGGACAACATGTTCGACGACCTCTTTCTTCATACCAAAATATAAAGGTAATCGCAGCAGTCTTTCGCCTTCTCTTGTCGTGTACGTATCTTCTCCTGTCAGCCTGCCGTACATTGCTCCAGCTTTAGAAGAGTGCAAAGGCTCGTAATGAGGGACCGCCATGATGCCTTGGTCTGACAAATAAGCGATCAAAGCAGCACGTTCTGATTCGTCCCTCACCTTCAGGTAAAACATGTGAGCATTATGTTCCCCATTCGCAGGAACAGGCTGGGTCTCGATCACGTTGCCCCTGACAAGCGGTTCAAGACTTTGTTTATAGTAATCCCATGTTTTCATACGGTCCTGCAAAATCGTTCCCGCTTCCTCTAGTTGTGCGTAGAGATAAGCGGCATTCAATTCACTCAACAAAAAAGAAGAACCAATGTCCTGCCACGTGTATTTATCCACCTGACCTCGCTTGAACTGGGAGCGGTTAGTCCCTTTTTCCTGAAGAATCTCTGCCCGTTCAATATAGGCCGGATCATTAATGAGCAAGGCTCCGCCTTCCCCGCACGTATAATTTTTCGTTTCGTGGAAGCTTAATGTGCCAAAATGGCCAAATGTACCGAGCGGCTTGCCTTTGTACGTGCTCATCAGCGCCTGAGCCGCATCTTCAATAACATACAAATGATGCCGATCAGCGATGTCCATAATCGGTTCCATTTCACAAGGCGCCCCGGCATAATGAACGACGACCACAGCTTTTGTACGCTCGGTCACAGCCTGATCAATCAGCTCTGGATCAATATTCATTGTCACTGGATCAACATCCACAAACGTAATACGCGCCCCTCGCAGTACGAATGCATTAGCCGTTGAAACAAAGGTGTACGAGGGCATGATCACCTCGTCCCCTTCCTTGATATCAAGTAAGATCGCGGCCATTTCAAGAGAAGCTGTGCATGAAGGGGTTAACAGGACTTTCGGGCATTCCAGCTGCTGTTCCAGCCAGCTTTTACAAGATTCTCCGAATGGCCCATTCCCCGAAAGTTTATGATTATGTTCAATCGCTTCTTTTATATAATCTTTCTCTTTGCCCAACACACATGGTTTATTAAACGGAATCACAGCTCGTCACCTCACACAGATTGGCTCGTTATAATGATGCCTGTTACGATAAATCCCAGCCCGATTACTTTATATAACGTAACGGGTTCCTGGAACAGAAGTACAGATAGAACGAATACAAGTACAAAAGAAAGACTCATGAATGGGTAAGCATAACTAATATCAAACTTTGTCATAGCCCCCATCCAAAATATCGAAGCGATAAAAGCGGATAGAAACCCTGACAAAATCAATGGATCAAGAAGCAGCTGCAGTAAAAACAGGATTTTATCTTTCACATCTGCCGGAAGACTTCCGTACTTTTCAATCCTCCACTTCAGCATAAGCTGGCCATAAACTGTAAATACAATGGTCCCCAAAATATAAAAATAGCCCATGATCTTAGTCCGTCAAAAGCTTTCCATTCAGTTTATGATAAACATCAACCGACCCTTTTAGCTTGAACCCTATAGTGGTAAATAGATTTAAAGAAACCATATTAATAGCTGATACAGACGTAAATAACTCCTCATAGCCGAGCGACAACAGCCTTAAACAGGCCTGGCTCGTAAACGGTTTGGCCAGCCCGCGGTTTGTGAAGGCTTGATCCATGCCTAATAGCAGGACCTTATTTCCGTCAAAGCCAAAGAAACCTGCAATCTCATCCTGAAAGTAAAGGTAATATACTTGTTTTTGATCAATCAGATCCTCAAGCCAGCGGGCATACCTTAGATCTGCAAGCGAATTAGGAATCTGAAAGTCTCTATGAAAGCGGCCATGCACAAAGGCCTGCTGGGCAATGTCCAAAATCGTCTGCTTGTCACCCGACGACGAAATCGTGATGCCCTCTTTTTCATAAACACGCAGCTGATCCCGTTTACAAACCGGGGTAATCAAAGTGTCGGTGTAATAAAACCCATACTGATCCAACCTTTCTTTATCCAGTAACGGGTCAACTTTTACCGTAAAATGGCCCTCTGTCTGCTCCGCTTGCTCAAACGCTTCCGGCTCCGCAGAGGTTAACTCATACGTAGGAATCTCGAGCGTTCTTTCGTCCCATGGTGTTTGCTTCAAATAGTGCGTCATCCTGTCACCTCATCCCGTTCCTGTTCATTGGTTACATCTCTGATTATATAGAGCGGTCTTCCTTTAGTTTCGTTAAATACTTTGCCAAGGTACAGCCCTAATACGCCAAAATTAAAGAATATCAAGCCTCCGATAAAATAGAGGGACACCATCACACTGGTCCACCCCGGGACAGGCTGGGCTAAGAAAAAGTATTTAAAAATTAAGTACATCCCATACAAAAAGGATCCTAATGAAATTAGAAACCCAAATTGAATCGACAATCTCAATGGTTTGTTCGACTGCGAGATAATTACATCGGTAGCCAAGGTCACCATTTTCTTTAAGTTATACGAAGATTTCCCCTCAGACCGTTTACTATGCTCGACAGGGATACTCGTCGTTTTAAATCCCATCCATTTAATAAACAGCGGGAAGAATCGATTCTGTTCCCGCATTCTCCGGTAACTATCAATCACATTTCGTGAACAAATGCTAAAGTTAGCAATTGTATAGTCAGAGGAGCGGTCTGTCAGGTAATCATAGACTTTATAAAAGAGTTTAGAAGATAAGCGTTTGAAGAATCCATCCTGCCTGACAACTCGTGTGGCAAAGACTACTTCATAACCTTCTAATGCCTTTTTATACAATTTCTCGATTTCTTCCGGCTGGTCCTGCAAATCGCAGTCCATCACGACAACGTAATCTCCTCGCGTAAGGTCAAGACCAGCTGTAATCGCTCGGTGCTGACCAAAATTCCTCGACAAATCAAACCCTCTTATATGAGGGTTTGATTCACTTAGCTGCTGTATCGTTCCCCAGGACTGATCTGGACTGGCATCATTAATAAGCAGGATTTCATAGTTCATAGACATATGGGCCATCGTTTGCTGGATGCGTGTGCACAGTTCGTGCATACATCCATCACACCCATAAATAGGAACGACAACTGAGATCATTGCAAGACTTCCTCCCATTTCGTTACATACCACTCGACTGTATTTTTCAAACCATCGAGATAACTGACCTGAGGCGACCAGCCTAGTTCACACCTGATTTTAGCATCATCAACAGCGTATCTCCTGTCATGTCCCGGGCGATCGTCTACAAAGGTGATCAATTCACGAAAGCTCTGGAGATTTTTCTCCGCTAAAAGGTGTGGCTTCACTTTGTCTAACTGATCACAAATATAATGAGTCAGCTCTAAGTTTGTTCGTTCATTCCCACCGCCCACATTGTAACTTTCTCCGGCTTTGCCATCATGAAAAATCCGATCAATAGCCTGACAGTGATCACCCACATACAACCAGTCCCTGACGTTCATGCCGTCGCCATAGATAGGGATTGGCTCAAGCTCTAGGGCTTTGCGAATAATCGTCGGGATCAGTTTTTCATCATGCTGCCGCGGACCGTAATTATTCGAACTGCTTGAAAGCACCACATTCATGCCGTAGGTCGTGTAATAGCTTTTTACGAGCATATTGGCCGCCGCTTTCGTGGCACTATACGGATTACGGGGATTATAAGGGGTCTGTTCAGTGAATTTCCCCTCTGCTTCTAATGATCCATACACTTCATCCGTCGAAATATGGTGGAATCTTCTTTCCTTCAGCACCCCTTTTGCATCCCAATCCTTACGAGCCGCTTCCAGCAGGACTCCAGTACCCAGCACATTTGTCAAAATGAAAGGGTTTGAATCCATGATCGATTTATCGACGTGAGATTCAGCGGCAAAGTGAATGATGCCTTCAATGTCAAAATCTCTGAATAACTTGCTTACGACCGTTTCATCTGCCACATCTCCGTGAACAAAATGGTAACGATCCAGTTCATTCACAGCTGACAGATTGTCCACGTTGCCGGCATAGGTAAGCTTGTCGAGGTTAACGAGCTGCCGGTCTGGATATTTTTCCAAAAAGGATGTGATGTAGTTGGAGCCGATAAACCCTGCTCCCCCTGTCACTAAAAGTGCTTTATTACTCATTCTCAATCAGTCCTAACACCGGATTCTGGTCAATCTGGTCCCAATACTGCTGCACATGTTTGCGATTGGCAATCTCCATCAAGTATTGGCCATACTCGTTCTTTTTCATAGTCTCGCCTGTTTCATACAAACGTTCCTTAGAAATGTAACCCATATAGTAAGCAATTTCTTCGATGCAAGCGATTTTAAACCCTTGTCGCTTTTCAATATTTTTAATAAACTCCGAAGACTCAAATAACGATTCATGTGTCCCTGCATCAAGCCAGGCAAACCCTCTTCCCAGCAGCTCGACATCGAGTTGGCCTTTTTCCAAATATTTTTTATTCACATCGGTGATTTCAAGCTCGCCTCGAGCAGAGAAATTAAGCTTCTTCGCCATCTTGATCACGTGGTTATCATACACGTATAACCCTGTAACCGCGAAATCGGACTTCGGATCATCAGGCTTCTCCTCAAGAGAGACGACCTTCTGATGATCATCGAACTCCACCACTCCAAATCGGCCCGGGTCCTTGACACGATAACCAAAAACGGTGGCCCCTTTATGGTTGCGGACAGCTTTTCTCAAGATGTTCGTCAAGCCTTGACCATAGAAAATGTTGTCACCTAAAATCAGCGTAACGTCATCATTTCCGATAAAATCTTCCCCGACGATAAAGGCTTCAGGAATCCCATTCGGCTCTTCCTGCGCTTTATACTCGATTGAGAGTCCAAGCGCAGAACCGTCGCCTAACAGCTTCTCAAAACGCGGAACATCCTCGGGGGTACTGATAATCAGAATCTCCTTGATGCCGGCTAACATTAAATTCGATAACGGATAGTACACCATCGGCTTATCGTACACCGTTAGTAAATGTTTATTAATACAGTTTGTACTTGGAGACAGTCTCGTTCCACTTCCTCCAGCTAAAATGATCCCTTTCATTACAACCACCGTCCTTTAAAAAGTGATGGAAACTACATGGAAATGATTTACTACTATTCTATTTCCCCGCCGCCGAAAATTAAACTTAAGTTTTCATTACGAATTTATGACTAAATATTTCGCTGAAATTACGTTTTACATAAAAGAGACTGAACACGTTTTACTGTTTTTTTAAAAAGGAAGTATACATTTAAGAATAAATAAATACTCTAAAGATATGTGTCTAACTCAAGGAATACTTTCTCGACATGAAATCGACATAAAAATTATCTTGATACTGAGTGAAAAGCACGATATAATCAGAGTGGTAATAAAAAAAACCCAAGGTGTTGGGGCACCTTGGATCAGGTCAGAATGAGTTCGAAACAAGTTTTTATTGCTTTCTGTGGATTATTACCGCTATCAGCATTCCAAAGCTCAACATGAGGCTTATCGCTTCAAACGGACTCACAGTTACCACCTCCCTCGAGAGGATGAACTCATTCTGAGAATAGGACTTGCGATTTGAGTATATCACAAGATTAGAAAAAGATGCGATATATTTCCAATTTTTCGAAAATTGATAAAAAGGTATTGGTAAAAATTTACTAGTCTTGATATCGCTATCTTACCTACAGCTGATGTGCACCTACGCTTCAGCATAGACAATCACATTAAGAATTAAACGAGTCCTGTCAAACACAACACACATTGTGTTATTTTTTTTGCCTTCTGTGCCTAAGTTTCCGTCGTCCCCTCTGGTTCGTCAACACTTCGATGACATGATTAGCAAAAAGGTCACGATTTAAATCTGTGGCAATGCGAACACAGCCATCACCTGAACAATCCGTTGTTCCAGGGCGAAAATCAGCAATGCTCAATCCATTCGCGTAGCTTTCCTCATGCTGCACCCGGACTTCTCTCTTTTCGTACGTGAACATTCTCGGGATCTCTAGAGTGGCCACTAAGGCAGCGAGATCGTGCTGTGGCGTCCCTTCAATACCAGGTTCCAGTTCTTGATACACTTCATAATAAAAATCAAGGATAGGCTCGACGATATCGAGCAGTGGTGAGTCTGTGCGGGCATCGATTAATTCTACATCCCTTGGCGTCAGCAGAGCCTCTCTCGTTGCATTCAATGGGATAACGGTTAAATCAGGTACTTGCTGACATACATAATTTGCCGCGATCGCATCCCCATAAAAGTTTGCTTCCGCAACCGCTGTCGCATTGCCCGGCACTAAAAACGCTCCCCCCATGACATACGTTTCCTTTATATCCCCCATCACCTCAGGGTTCAAATACCAGGCTATGGCCAGAGATGTACAACGACCAACATTTACGATCGTAATTTCATTTGGGTCGTCCTCTTTAATGATTCGAAACAACTTACTAAAGTTTGTACGATTGGCATAACGTTCTTCGGGAATCGGCGGCTGTATCGGACCGAGCCCCTCTTCACCATGAATATCCGGAAAAAAGACAGGATCCTCTCCGTTAAGCGGACGCGTAGAACCGGAAATCACCGGGATATCACTACGGTCAGCAAGATCCAGTATATACTCCACATTTCGATACGTTTTCTCGCGTTCCACATTTCCATAACCGCTCACAACAGCTAATAAATCAATATCAGGATTCCTCAGCGCATAAATTAAGGCCATCGCATCGTCTATACCTGTGTCAGCGAACAAGATCACTTTTTTCATAATTATCACCTCAAGATAACCTATGAACAAAGCGTTATGCCCGCAACAACCATTGTCTTGCAAAAAAATCATCTCTTATCGCAATGATAAGAGATGATTTTGCATGTGCTCTCGATTTATCGGCGCTTACCCTCGAGCGCAGCCGGCGGTAAGCACCTGGAGCAATCACGATATTATTCCGTAATGCCTACTTGGTTTAGACCACTTTCTGTTGCCTCTACCTCTGTACTGCCTTCTCCGTAAATATCAATAGCCGATTGAATCAGAGCCTGTCTTGCATGGCTAAAGTCAGAAGTTGGAGTCAGGTAAACTGTTAAAGCGCGGTAATAGATTTGGCCGAGCTTGTCCTTCCCAATCATTTCCCCGGTCAGGTAGGCAGCATGGTTGATAATGGACGAGTTGATATGAACCCCGCCGTTGTCCAGGTCAAGAGGAAGATCGTAATATTCGTCCATGTGTGAAGGGTACTTCCCTTCCCCATTTCCATATGGAACAAGTTCTGGATCAACGGAATATTTACTCGGGTTGCTCAGACTGCGCAAGGAAGTCCGGCCAGATGCTTTCGCTTCTTCACCCATGATATCTTCCCCGATCTCCCAGTCTTCTTCATCCACTAATGCTCCAAAAATATCGGAGAACGCCTCATTTAGAGCTCCGGATTGGAAGCGGTATTGCAACCCTGCTGAGTGAGTGGTGACGCCGTGCGTCATTTCGTGTGCGGCCACGTCAAGTCCGGCAGACAGGGAAATGAAGAAATCTCCATCTCCGTCACCATAAGTCATTTGCTGGCCGTTCCAGAAGGCATTATTATAATTTTGCCCGAAATGGACGGAAGATTTAATCGCCATTCCTTCGCCATCCAAAGAGTTTCGATCATGCTCTTCAAGAAAATACTCATATACTTCCTCCGAATTATAATGAGCATCGACAGCTGCGCGGTCATAATCATCTTTGAAGGACGCGCTATTATTCGAGTAAAGGACACCAGGAAGTGTGAAATCCTCGCTGCCCCATGAATTCTTCATATCATAGGTATAGATTCCATCTAAGTTCTCGTGAGTATTGTCATATAAATAAAATTGTGTGCCTTTTTTGTCATCAGTTTTATCGTTTTTATGAGTGATATGTAGTTTCCGATGGTCACCCAGCACTCCTAGTCCAGAACCTGTTGCTGTTTTAAACCCATCTGCATGCATCAGTGCATTATATTTATCAATTACCTCGCCGCTCTTCGCGTCTACAAATACATACCAGTTTCCTGGCTCATTGCCGAGAAAATTAACGTTTACCTTATAAGCCAGCTGATTTTGATCTTTAAATGGATAGATGACAAGCTCGCTTGATGGGGTGTAAGGCAGCTGCTCGGGCGCGTCCACTTCCTCTTTAGCTTTGGTCAAGGCTTGCTTTTTAGTAAGTTTTGCCTGAATTGATAGCTCCGTCTCTTCAACACCATGATTGAAATGACCACTTACAGATTGTACGGTATTTTCTTCATCATAGTGAACGATCACTTGACCTCCTTCTACAGGGACTCCATTCTTCGTCTGCTGAAGAGTCACGTGAGTCATCCCCAGATCATCTTTCTTAACTTGTCCAGGTTTAAAGCTTGCCTGTGGATTCTTAATCTTGAATGTGTCTTTATTTTTCGCCAGATGTTTCACTGCCGCTTTCGCATTCGCTTTAGTGACTTGCTGCTTGTCTGCTTGTTTTTCTACAACAAAAATGGGCTTATTTCCTTTTGACTTCTGAAATTGTGCCGCCATCGATTCAACAGAAACATCAGAGGGACCCGTGGGTTGAACAGCAAACGCCTGTGTTGGCGCAAACGCTCCCACAAACAATGCAGAAGACAGTACAGCTACAGGTAAAACTTTTCTCTTTTTCAAATAAACTCCTCCTATTCAAGTATATAGTGTCTAGTATAGGAGAAGATTATCATAATTAAAAGAATAGTAGGAACTATTTTAATAGTCAGAATTTAACCTTTATAGGTAAATATCCACATGACTTTACCTCTATTTACAAATTACGCATTAAAAAAACACTGTACAAAACAGTGTTTTTAACGATTATTCATCACTGGCAAAATTGGTGACATCTGGCCTAGTATCAATATACACGTTATCCAACTCATCAACTTGTGCTACGACAACGTTCGCATCCGAAAACTTTTTAAAATGAGTAAATCAATCAGCATTATGATGGCAGCAAATACGAGCAACGCGATGATCCCTTTCCAAACGGGGATTCATTTTTATAAACGTAATGCTCACTGTCATCGACCCCAGAGTGATCCCCGCGATAAAGTCAAAGAAAGCCATTTGCGAAATAAGTTTCTTGTTTAAAATTCTCGCTAGCACATATAACACCACAAATAAATGGATCACTCTCATGAAAAGTTCCGAACAATCCATGAGGCTAACTCCCTCGCAAAATTACTGTTCTACAGAAACTTGTGTCTCCTTCTCAGAAGATGATGGTCGAACGGCAATCAGTGTGACTAACGCAGCGATCACGCTTAAACACGCCAAACTGAGGTAGAGCATATCAGGGAACCTGTCCATAAAAATCGCGATAACAGGCGGACCTGCTGCCACTCCAAGGAACCGCATACTGCTGTATAACGACGTAACAGTCCCTCGCACGTCTTTTTCTACTCCTTCTGTGATTAAAGCATCAAGCCCTGGCAATGACAATCCTATCCCAATTCCGGCCACCGACAATAAAGTGATCAGCATCACTAAGTTTGTATCATGTTTCATGAAAAAAAGTGACGCTCCAGTACCTCCATTACCGAGGACAATCGCCCATTTCATGACGACTTTATTTTCTCCAATTTTCTTACCGGAAATGTATGAGGCAATACATAAAAATAACAACGGGATTCCAAGCAGCAATCCTTTGTAAACACCCGTCACATTATATTCATCTTCAAGTATGGAAGATAGGTGAAATAGAAAGCCAAATAAGACAAACATATTAATGCAGCCAATCATGAAAATCGATATGACCCATCGCCCATTATCATGAAATACTTTTTTCACGGATTTTATAAACTCAGAAAATCGCGTCTCCTTCTTTTCATCATTCTTCGGTACTTTGACGAATTTCATTACTAACAGGATCGACAGCAGCGATAAGATCGGAATGGAGGCAAATGGAATATACCAAATGATAACAGCTAATAAAGCACCAATTACAGGGCTGAGTACCTTTCCGAACGTATTGGATGTTTCAATCAATCCCAACCCTTCGCTCACTTGCTTCTCATCATCAAACATATCCCCAACAGTCGGAATCACAACTGGAAACGCTCCAGCAGCACCGATTCCTTGCAAAAATCTCCCGACTAAAATTAAGAAATAGGGATCTTCCATTTTCCATGCAGCAAAGGCTGAGACGGCTCCGCCTATCCCAGTAATAATTAAACTAGGTATAATGACTTTCTTTCTGCCGATCTTATCCGACAAATAACCGGCAATCGGGATAAGTAAAATGGCCACGACCGAGTACACAGTTATAATTAAACTAGATTGAAAAGCGGAAATACCAATTTGTTTTTCAATGATAGGCAAAACTGGTATTAACATGGAATTACCCAAGGTCATAACCAGAGGAATGGATGCTAACGCAATGAGATCCCACTTTTTCTTCTTCATAGATGTCCCTCCACATTCAACTCTGCCTGCATACAACTTGTAGGCACTGTAACGCTTATTATGAACAAGGAGAACACCATCTATTCTTACAAAAATTTCAATTTAGATGCATAAAAAAAGAGAACCAATAATGGTCCTCTTGTCGCTTTGGAGCAGCAAGCATTTATTCTCTATCAGGTGTTACTTTAAGCCGTTTTCCTATTTCTTTTGCGACCTCTTCCGTGGAGGCCTGACCGCCAATATCGCCCGTTTTAATTCCGGCAGCTGTTGTCTCCTCAATAGCTTGTAATAGGCTGGCTCCCATATTGACTTCTCCCAGATGGTCAAGCATCATCTTAGCAGTCCAAATCTGACCAATTGGATTGGCGATCCCTTTTCCATAAATATCCGGAGCCGATCCATGAACCGGCTCGAACATCGAAGGATGCTCTCCGGTAATATTCAGATTCGCCGCCGGAGCTATCCCGATACTGCCCATAATCGCACCACCGATATCCGTCAAAATATCGCCAAATAAATTGCTGGCGACAATCACATCAAATTCCTGCGGTTTCGAAACAAGAAACGCGGCCAGCGCATCAATATGATTCTGATTAGCTTTAATCTCTGGAAACTCTGGACTCACCTCGGCAAAAACTGAATCCCAAAATGGCATGGAGTGAACAATCCCATTTGATTTCGTGGCACTTGTTAATTTACCTTTTCGTTGTGCGGCCAGTTGAAATCCGTATCTCATCACCCGTTCCGTAGCTTTTCGAGTGAAAACAGCGTTTTGAATGGCGACTTCATCTGCTCCCTTATGTATCCGTCCGCCAACTTCACTATACTCTCCTTCGCTATTTTCTCTACAGACCATAATGTCGAATTCTTTTGGAGCTGCCAGGGGTGAAGCCAAACCTTTAAAATATTTGGCTGGACGAATGTTCAAGGATTGATCCATCTCCCTGCGTATTTTAATCAGCAATCCCCACAACGAAATGTGGTCCGGAACTAAACGGGGATCACCGACAGCCCCGAGCAGAATCGCATCAAACTTGTCGAGCTGCTCTATGCCGTCTTCCTCCATCATCATGCCGTATTTTTGATAAAAATCACAACCCCATGGAAACTCAGTAAAATCAAACCTTACATCACCATATAATTCAGCTGCCTGCTGCAGAATATCGAGTGTTAACGGGACAACTTCTTTACCAATCCCGTCCCCAGGGATAACAGCAATCTTGTAATGTTTCATGGACTTCCTCCTTACTCTTCTACTTGTTAAAAGTAAAATAATAATTCTGAAAAGTCAAAAGAAGTCCCTTTATCGGGGACTTCTTTTCTCAGGGAAGGCCAGTTTATACCTTTTTCGTTGCTTCCTCTCTAATACTTCTTCTTAATATTTTACCCACATTCGATTTCGGAAGCTCCTTCCGAAATTCAACCTCGCGAGGCACTTTAAAGGCAGCCATATTTTGCCGGCAAAAGGCAATCAACTCCTCTTCTGCTGCTGATTGCCCTTCTTTTAACACAACGACCGCACGCACAGTTTCACCACGATAAGGGTCAGGAACACCGACAACCACGGCTTCCTGTACCGCTTCATGCTCATACAGGACTTCTTCGACATCACGTGGATAAATGTTATAGCCGCTTGCAATAATCAAGTCTTTTTTGCGATCAATAATGTACAAATACCCTTCATCGTCAACACGGGCAATGTCTCCTGTGTAAAGCCAGCCGTCACGAAGGGCAAGAGCCGTTTCCTCTGGCATGTTCCAATACCCTTTCATAACTTGCGGTCCGCGGATAATCACTTCCCCCGTTTCCCCCGCAGGCACCTCTTCAATTCCCTCGCCAACATCAACGATTTTGTAGTCTGTGGACGGTACACCGATTCCAACACTTCCAGGCTTTCGCTCGGCAAACAGTGGATTACAATGCGCTACAGGAGAAGTTTCGGATAAACCGTAACCTTCGAAAACCTTCGCACCCGTTTTCGCTTCAAAATTGCGCATTAACTCCTGCGGCATTGGGGCACTGCCGCTATTGCACACACGAATGCTGTCAATGCCATATTCCTCGGCTTTTGGATGGTTAGTGATCGCCACATACATCGTCGGTACTCCAGGGAAGAAGGTGGGCTGCTCTTTCTTAATCGTTTGCAGCACTTCCTCAAGCTCAAAGCGCGGCAGCATAATGTTCGTTGACCCCGTGAGGATCGACAAGTTCATACAGGACGTCATGCCAAACACGTGAAAAAGTGGAATCACCGTCAAATATCGCTCTTGTCCCATGACCACTTCGTCTTTGAAAAATTCATTCGTCTGTACAACATTCGCCACTACATTCCGGTGTGTGAGCATAGCCCCTTTTGAGCGCCCCGTTGTGCCTCCTGTATATTGCAGGACAGCGAGATCCTCAGCAGGGTTGATCGACACAGCTTTCAGTGCTCCGTTAGATTCCTGTAAAAAAGCAGAAAACTCCCTTTCATCATTTACGGGCTTATACTTACCATTGAATTCAACAACAATTACATTTTTGATAGACGTGTTGTGCTTTACCTTCTCAAGAACTGGTAAGAGCGGAGCATAGATCACGATCGTTTCGGCTCCAGAATCTGATAATATATGCTGCAGCTCTCGGCCTACAAGCATCGGGTTCACTTGCGTGACTACAGCACCAGCTTTCAACGTCCCGTAATAACTGATCACATAATGGGGACAGTTCGGAAGCATAATCGCCACGCGATCCCCTTTGACGACATCGTTGTGCTGCAATGCAGACGCAAAAGCACCTGTTTGGAATCCTAACTCTTTATACGTGATTTCATTCCCATAAAAAGATAGCGCTGGATTATCTGGAAAACGATCGATAGCCTGCTGCAGTATGCTGGTAAGCGGTAGATTCGGAATCTCGACTTCACTCTTAATATGCTCAGGATAATGTTTTGTCCACACTCTGTTTATCATAGTTTCCTCCCCTGGTAAAAACGTCTACAAACAACCTTTTGACAGCGCTTACAAAAATGTAGTTATTTCACTGAGCTTGCTCTCCTCCTTTTCACATTTTTAAACGAAACCGGTTATGAACAGTTATCTTGAAGTGAAACTATTTCTGTCTAATTTTACTATATCTTAATTATTTTGAAAATTCAATTATAAATTATTAGGCGGGGGGAAAAACTCCCTACAGCCACTTCCGTCCAGCAGCAATAGGGAGTTTTTTAATCGTTGCCCCATGAGTCACGAGTTTCATGTACTCAGATGGAACAACCTTGCGTTTATGAAAAAAATAACTTTATTTACTTTTAGGCCCATGAAGGATCCGATTCGTCCGATGAGTGCCGTATTTTTCCTTCAAATTCAATCGTTCCACTTCACGAAGCAGTTTATTATAATTTTTCAAACGATCTGATGCCAGCCCACCATCATCGATCGCTTTCGTCACCGCGCAGCCTGGTTCCTTGTCATGCGAACAATCACGGAATTTACACTGCTGACTCAAGTTCTCAATGTCGGAAAACGTTGCATCGACATTGGCGGTTTCACCCCAGAGCTGTAATTCTCTCATCCCTGGTGTGTCGATGACCACCGTTCCGTTTGGCAGTGAGAATAACTCGCGGTGCGTTGTCGTATGACGGCCGCGGCCATCTTCTTCCCTGACTTGATTCGTCTGTTGGACGACTTCCCCCATCAGCCGATTCAGAAGCGTCGATTTGCCAACACCAGAAGATCCAATCAGTGAGATCGTTTCTCCCGTTATCAATTCTTGTTTCAGCTCATCAACTCCACTACCATCGAGGTTGTTCACGGTATAGACAGGAACTCCTGGAGCATGCCGTTCAACTTGAGCAAGTTTTCCCATGACATCTTCACATAAGTCCTGTTTCGTGCAGACGATCACTGGTCTTGCCCCGCTCTCATACACTTGCATCACGTAACGCTCGATCCGCTGGACATTAAATTCCTTGATTAGTGACGTGACAATAAATACGACATCCACGTTCGCCGCGATAATCTGCTCGTCATTTCCCGTCCCAGCAGCTTTGCGTGATAATACGGTACGCCTGTTTAACACGCGATGAACTCTGGCTTTATTTTGATCATAGGGCTCATAAACGATCCAATCACCTATAGCCGGCCACAGATGCGATTGCTCCGCCTCATAGCGGAATTTGCCCGACAAGGTGCCTGTATAGGAGTTCGTCTTCGTCCGTACCGTATAAATCTCTTGCGATGCCCTCGTAATTCTCCCGATAAGAGCGTCTTCTTTTACTTGTTGCTTAAAAAAGTCATGTACAAAAAAATGATTCACCGAATTCCTCCTGTATTTTGGAGGACATTAAGAGTTGCTGTGCCCTCCATTTGATGTTTGGATGGTTGGTTGGACGTTTACAATAAGATTTGTCATAACACATCAACTCCTTCTGTTTAATAGCTTTATTATAGCAGATTTTTTCTTAACAAAAACACCTGATTTTACAAATGAGTAAAACCAGGTGCCGATCAGCTATTGCAGCTGTTCTTGAAATACATTTTTTACTTTGGGAACAACCTCATGGCTGCCATTCTGTACATTTTCAATCATCATCGCAACAAGCAAACGAGGATCGTCCGTATTCCAGGCGACAAACCAGCCGTTTTCCTGTCCCTCGGCATCTTGAGATTTCTTCAGCTCTGCTGTTCCTGTCTTTCCTGCCAAGCTAAGCCCTTCAATTTGAGGTTCATACCCTGAGCCTTCCGGATTATTAACGACTTGCTTCAAGTCTTTACGAAGAATCGCAGCGGTTTCTTTACTGACCACATTTTCATGCCAGGCTGTGCTTGCTTCCTCGTCTTTCATAAGAACGGGGTCAAGCAGAATCCCATTTGTCACAAAGGGAGTATAGGTAAGAGCCAGATGCAGTGTACTCATTTCCACTTCTCCTTGGCCGTACCCCGTGTCAGCCAGTTCAATTTCGTTACCAAATCCGTCTTTCCCTGTAATTTGCGAAGGGGTAATCGGATAGGTGAATGGAATCTCCTCTGAGAATCCAAAATCCTTCGCTTCTTCTAGGAAGGTTTCACCGCCAATTTCAAGAATCGTGCGGGCAAAATAAATATTATCCGAACGAACTAACGCATCCCGCAGATTAACAGACTTATCTACGTTCGCACTCTCGACCCGGTTTACAGAGTAATCTCCCCAGCCTTCTTTAGAAAAGGAGCGATCAGGAATCGACATCTCTTCGGCAGGATCAATGGCTTCCGTCTCTAAACCAATTGCGGCCGTAATTGGCTTGAATGTAGAGCCGGGGGCATACGTGTTATTAAAACGGTTTGTCAATGGCTTCTGTGGATCATTTTGTAGCTCGGAATATTGTTCAGATGTCATTCCTAAGATAAATTGATTAGGATCATACGCAGGTGTGCTGACAAGTGCTTTCACCTCACCAGTTTGGGGGTGAATCGCTGCAGAGGAGCCAGCATTGCCTTTTAATTGATTGTACACAGACTTTTGCACCTCTGCATCTATCGTCAGTGTCACATCTTTTCCGTCAACAGCTTCCTGTTTCGCTAACACTTCACGTTGATTGCCCTCACTACCTACGATCGCTACAACTCCGCCAGCTTGACCGCGCAGTTTTTCCTCAAGCACAAGTTCAAGACCCGCTTTTCCAATCGTGCTGGTCGACGTATATCCTTTACCTTTTCGCTCTTCCAGCTGCTCTGCTGAAATCGACCCGACATAACCCGTCAAATGAGCTGCCGCTTTTCCTAAAGGATAGACGCGAGCGGTTTTCTCTTGAAATTTCGTACCCTTCAATGGCTTTATTTTTTCAATAAGGTCTTCATTATCACTTTGAATAGAAGTAAGTGGAACAAAGGAGGTTGTTTGAACCCATGATTGATCTAGCTTCTCGTTAATCGTTTCAACGGAGATATCCAACAGTTCAGCCAGCTTTTCCTTCATTTGTTCAGCATCTTCTTCCATCCAGTCAGGAACGAGTCCAACGTTCACAACCGTGCCATTTACAGCCAGCCCCTGACCATTTACACCAAAGATCTCCCCTCGTTCCGGCTTCAACACTTGGGCGGAGATTTCGTCCCCTTTCTCCATTCCGGCAAAAATCATCGAAGGATTCCAGCTTATGCCCCACTTCTCTGCCTCTTCCCCCTCTTCAAAGGTAAGCTTGGCCTTATGGGAAAATTCGATCGACCCGGCCAGCGTTTCCATGCTCACATTGTAATCAAAGTTCGCAGGTTCATCTTGTTTATACTCAACCTCTTCCTCGGGCAGACTATATGTAACCTTGAGGTTGTTCGCCTGAATTCCTTCATAAATTGTCTTGTAACGCTCTACAAAATCCTCTTTTTTAACTTGAGCCTTAGACTCTTCACCAAGCAATGCATACATGTTTTCATATTTTTGATTTTCCCATGCCTTCATATACTTCTTAAAGGTTGTTTCTGGATTCGGCTGTTCGGAACAGCCGACAAGTCCTATGCATAAGATAATCAATAATGATACCAGTGCGCTTCTCATGTTCTCCCCCTTATTTCTGCTTATAATCTCTTATTCATTTTTTAAAAAAGGTGTCTTTTGACATCATTCTTCATATTTCCCTAGACTCATTATACCAAATCCGTTCTAAATAAAAAGCATGAGAAACTGGCCGCTTTCTTCTATAATAAATCGCTTCGATGATCTAGCAAAACTAGACGTTTTTCGCTGTTGAAAGGCGCTGCCCGCAAGTGGTAATATTATGAAACTATCCTCAATTAACTTATGAATAGGAGGTGCTATATATGGCTTGGATGCAAGAACTTGCCTGGCTTTCACCAATTCTGTTAGTAGTCTTTGTCGTCAGCTTGCTCGGTGCTTATCTGGCGTTCAAACAAAAATCATACCGAATGCTGCTCATTGCCGGCATACTCCATCTGGTAATCAGTCCATTCTTCGCCCACAGCTTTGGCCCATTTATGTTTGCCATCGGAATTGTTGAGTTTTACATGGGTGCCATTAACAAAAAGAAAACAAAAGAGGTTGTAAGGCTATAATATGTAGTCTTACGAATCTTTCACCCTGCTTTCGATAAAGGTGCATACATGACCGAGGGTGGGAAACTCCTCAAACACTGCTGTCCTCATCAGTTTTTCTCCATTGTCTCCACCGATTTCCCAGTAATTCATAAGATCCTCAAGCACACGCGACAGAGCCGACTCATCTCCATTGAAAAACTTTCGCATATTCGTTTGAGTGGTCAAGTACTCCGCATTGTTATGATATGAACCTTTTCCATGCTTATGAACAAATTTCACGGTGGACAAGTAAATCTCATACACCGTCGTCCTCTTTTTGGTGACTCCTTTTACTTCTTTTCTCACCTTGTAAAAATCAAAATTATAAATATTTGTCAAAAGAGTTCACCATCCCATACTGTATGTTCTTTATTCTTTCGACATATGTGTGGTGAATCCCTCTATCGTTCAATGTAGATGCATAAATACAGCAATTCATAACTTCCTATGTTATCCTTTTTTCATGATCACATATTACTGGAGGAAGTCGAATGAATGAAACCATTGAAACGTTATTAAACCACCGCAGCATTCGTAAATTTACCGATAAAAAATTAACAGACGAGCAAATCCATACGATTATTAAAGCAGCCCAGCAAGCTTCGACCTCAAGCTATATGATGGCTTATACGATCATAGGGATTACCGATCCAGACAAGAAGGCTGCCTTGGCTGAGGTTAGCGGCCATCCGCACGTAACACAAAATGGCCACCTGTTAATCTTTTGTGCAGACCTAAAAAGGCCAGTTGCCCAGGCTGAGAGTGAACAATACGAAGCATCTCTTGCGAACTTGGAAAACAGTGAGCATTTCTTAGTCGCAGCAATCGATGCCGCTCTCGCTGCTCAGAACGCGGCCATTGCTGCTGAATCTATGGGGCTTGGCATGTGTTACCTCGGAAGTATTCGCAATAACTTGGAACGAACAGATGAGATTCTTGAGCTTCCTAAGCACGTCATTCCTTTGTTCGGGATGGCCATTGGAACGCCGGACCATAAGCCTGAGCTGAAACCACGCCTGCCGATTTCAGCGGTTTATGCAGAAAATAAATATCCGTCCTATGAAGAAGATGTAGCAGCATTTGATCAAGAGATTGCCGGCTATTATCAATCTCGTTCTACGAACACAAGGAAAGACACGTGGTCTGAACAAATGATCCGCCGTTTTACGAAACCGATGCGCATGGACGTAACAGACCTTGTGCAGAAGAAAGGATTTAATAAACGATAGCCGAAAAAAAGCGGAGCCTGTTTGGATCAGTTTGCGGTCCAAACAGGCTCCTTTTTATGTAGAACATTACATCTTAATGCTTAACACAAAAACTAGGACAGCAAAGCATGAAATAACTGAAGTGACGGTGAAAATATGTTCTTTCTTTTCACGTGCAAACATCCATTCCATTGCAGCTCGAAAACTGCCAAAAACTATGAAGAATAATAGAAAATAGACTTCTGAATCTAGTGAACCCTCTTTCATGAAGCCAAAGTAACCAGTCCCTGCCACCATAAGGATCATGAGAAGAGACTCCCCCCATGTTTGAATAGGATGCTTCCTCTTATAGCGATCAAAGAATTTCGACTTCTGAATATCCAGTTTCTTTCGTAATTTTTTATCGATTACCATATTTAGAAGAATAACCAGTATTGAAAATATGGATATTAAATACCATTCTACAATTTGTAATCCCTCCTTCATTCTAATTTTTTATAAAAACGATTAAGAATTCTGACACCCCACATGACACGGTATATGACACTGCACTGAACTCCAGAAACCCTTGATACAATACGGTTTTTCGGTTAATAATCGCATCGGAAACAAAGAAGAAATAAAGATTATAAAAAAAGATTTGAAATAAATAATGAACGACTACTACTACTACATCATTTTTTTAAAAATTTTTATATCAAACACGACACCTAACCTATCCTCTCATTCGATTATAGAAGTAACCCGATCGAAAAGAGGACATGATCACTATGAATATAGAAACTCTCCGCAGCCTTCAACCATTTCCGACAAAAAAAGAATTAGACCTTCGTGTCCGAGCCTTCCTGTACCATCATAAACCAGCTTTATCAGAGGGAACTCTGACGATTCTAAAATACATATGGCGCCATTCCGTTAAGTACCCTGGCGTTTCTTTTTCAAAAGTGGAAACCATTCAGACCAAAACCAACAAAAGCCGCAGCACAGTGATTCGGGCGATTAATTGCCTAGTAAAGAAAGGATTACTTACACGCGTTCCGACGACCCGGCCAAATGGTAAGCGCGGTGTCAACATCCTTGTATTTCTTACTGACGAGACCGAATCTCTCCCTGAACCTGAACAGTTCGAAGTAGAAACACCCCGCGAAACGACTCCTATCGAAAAACCTTCACCTGACACGGAGCCCGTAATGAACAAACATGATCAGAAGAATAATACCACCACAGTCAATTCTGATTTTCTGCCATCTTACATTCCACACTCCTTTATCAGCGTTTCCCGTTCATTTTTATCACACAGCGAAATTTTGTCAGCATGGAAAAGTGCCTTACTCGCCTACAAATATGTAAATCTTACCTACCCGATTGAATGGTATGTTGAACAGATTAATCAAACCTTCAAGCAAGCGATTTTTGCGAAACGAGAAGGAACCATTAAGAAGAATTTCCTCGGATATTTTTACGGTGGATTGAAGCAAATGTTTACTCAAACGGTTCGCAAAGAAGTGATGGCCGACAGCTCGAACCTTTATTACGACTGGTTAGAAGACTAGGAGTAGGCTTACATCCAGGACAGCAGTATCGTAATGACGAGGCTTTGAATAAGTAAGACAACCACACTATTTTTGGTGAACACCCTGCCCTTATTGATAACAAGTCGATAATAGAAAAAATGAATAACAACGACACTAACCAGTGTTAAGAAAAAAATAACTATAAAATCCGACATACATTCACATTCCTTTTTTTATTAAAATAAGCACTTCATGATTATTCAAGGAAAATTGCTGCACCTACAGCTATGAGCAACATTAAGAAGATCCCGCCAAAGATAAAGTAGCCAATCAGCCTGATTACAAGCGGCATCCGTCCGCCTCCGCCACTTGGGTACCCTTCTATTTTTTGTTTATGTTCAGTTGCATCGTTAAACGATGTAGAACGATCCGTTTCATACTTAGACATGTTCACACCCCGCTTTCCATTTTAACATAATTTACCTTATATTCATCATCGAAAAAAGGCGTCCACAAACATGGTTTGAGAACACCTTCCTATATCTTTATGGGACTAATTTCAAAACATCCCCCGTATAATCGTTCATATCTGTCGTATGGTATCCACCGTTCACCCAATCATGCAATTGATCGTGATACCACTTGCTTCGGAAATGGCCGGATTGCCCTGGTCCAACCACATGGTCTGCTTCCGACGGATTCGCTAAATCAATTACATAACGCCAGGAAGCACCGTGGTTGACGATCCCGTTGTCATTATAACCGGCCGCTCTTACGGTCACACGACTGCCGCTGACAGGAACAGGATCACCAGGATTATAAAACCGCTCCAGGATGGCAATGCTTGAAAGCGGATGGGTGAACTCGACAGCATGAGCTTCACCCCACGCCCACTCTTCTGGTTTTTCACCAAATTGCTGTGATAATTCATCAATGGTCACACTTAAAGACTCCTGCAATGCTCGTTCGATCCCGCCTGCTTCTTCAATCCAGATCGAGCTTCCGCCATTTCTTACCTCTCTCAGTAATTCATCCGTCGTTTGCCCCATTCCGTGAAAAAGTTCCTGCATGTCTTTCGGAATCGTTTCATTGTAAAGCGTGGCCTCTATGTTTTCCATCCATGTGTGAAAAATGAGCGGCTGCGGTAAAGTATGGAGGTCTTGATATTCCCATTTTTTCAGCAAATCTAAGGCTGTCTGCTCAGCCTCATCCTCCCCGTTACCTGCCACTTTTACCATATACGGCAAAAACTCAACAGCTTGTAAGTTTTTTACGTCGAGCTGCATCGCCTTCATACTGTCCATTGTATGTTCTTCTTTTGTCTCGATCATCTCAACGATCCGCTGATAACGATAAGGCTGAGCCCAGTTATGACTAATATGGTAAGGATACGACTCACTAACCACTTTATTATTAGCCGTCGCAATATACCCTTTCTCAGGATTAACAGTCGTTGGCAGCTCATCAAATGGGATATACTCCTGCCACTCGTCTTCCTGCTCCCATCCTCTTAGCGGCAGCAAAGCATCATCTCCATCTTCATAAATGGGAATTCGTCCATTTGCTTTATAAGCAATGGTGCCTTCTTTAGAAGCAAAAACAAAGTTCTGTGCAGGAGCGAGAAATTTCTCCAATCCCGCTTCAAACTCCTTCCAATTGCTGGCCTGATTGATTTCTAATACAGCTTCCAGTTCCGTAGTCGGATCTAGTGCCGTCCA
This sequence comes from Halobacillus ihumii, assembly GCF_902726645.1. Lineage (NCBI taxonomy): Bacteria > Bacillati > Bacillota > Bacilli > Caryophanales > Bacillaceae > Halobacillus > Halobacillus ihumii. Next base: position 3,720,687 of record NZ_CACVAO010000001.1, on the reverse strand, counting down.
GCGCAGCGACATCACAACGTCTTCCCCGCTTTTCTCAGCAAATTCACTAATTACGGGACCGTGCCGAGTCTCCAAGACTTTATAATCGATTGTTTCCTCGCCCTTTACTTTAATAGGCTCCGAAATGACTTTAGCTTGCTCCCATTCTCCCTCAAACAAAAATTCATTCGGCTGTATTGGATTTCTTTTTTCTATATAAAGCTGCTGCACATCAGGACCGACATTCGTCACGCCCCAGGCGATATCCTCGTTATGACCAAGGATAATCCCGGGAATTCCGGCAAAGATCACCCCTGACACTTGATATTCCGGTGAATGTAAGTGCATTTGATACCATATCGACGGTGTAGCCAGACCTAAGTGGGGATCATCAGCTAGCAGCGGAAAACCTGAAGCCGTTCGTTCCCCGCTGAGCACCCAGTTGTTGCTGCCATTAAACTCTGTCGGTATGATGGCGTCCTTAAAGCTAGCTGCTACATTGACCGTCTCCGCTTCGTTTAAAATCGTTGGAGCATCATCGGGATACGTCGGAAATAATTCAAGAGCTTTTGCTTCAGGGAATTTATTCAGTAAATAATAATTAAATGCTTGCCGTTCCCAATGACCACCCAAATCAAAAGCCATGTACTTGCCAATGGTTAATGAATCAACAGGATCCCACGGTTCAGGTTCAATCCCCATCAAGGCAAACCCAGGCGGCAGACTGTTTTCCTCGATAGCTTTTTCCATATAAGCATTTACACCTTCAGCAAACGCTTTAAGACTTTGCATTGCTTCCTCTGAGTACATAGGCAGCGAAGCTTCAGCCGCTCTCCGAAGTCCCAATGTTCTGAAATACTTATCCTGCTCAATAGTAGCCTCTCCAATCACTTCACTTAACGTCCCTGAAGCTTGCCTTCTCGAGAGCTCCATTTGAAACAATCGATCCTGTGCCTGCACAAACCCTTGCGCCATAAACAAATCATGGGCATTGCTGGCGTTAATATGCGGCACCCCATGTTCATCTCTTGTCACACTGACACTTTCATGGAGCCCTTCGATATTTATTTCCCCGGAAATCTCAGGAAGACTTCGGTTTATGTAACCGTTTACAAAAATCAATATGCTGACTATTAGGATCAAGACGATCATTCCAATAATCAGGCTGACCCTTTTCCACCGTTTCATCTTTTTCTTATCTGGATAGGTGGTTTCTAAAGCTTCCACATGGTCATCCCCTTTTGTGTGACTTTTGATTCAATTATACTCGAAACTTTCTGTTTACTACACAACTGAATTTGTCAAATATTGATAGATCACTGTCAGGGAACTAAAAAAATCACGAGGCTGGGACATAACTAAATCTCTTGAATAAAAAGACGAACGAAGTGCTGTTTTAGCGAAGAAAATATACGGAGACTCCTGCGGGAGAAAAGGCCTAGATGAGACCTCGCAGTGCGTCAGCACAAGAAGGCTCAACAGCCGCCCGCGGAAAGCGAAGTATATTTTCGTAGAGGGTTATCTGCACCAATTTTAGTTTTTTAATTAGGTCGGATTTTCATTTGATAAAAACACTTTAGTCCCAGCCTCGTGTGGGTTAGGGGCAATTAAATGATTTTCTTTACAATTAACTCTGGGTTTAAATATTGATTGTTTCCAACAATGCCATTTGGTACAACAGTAATGATATCATTACTATTTAAATTCAATAACATTTTTTTCGAACCGTTATAAAAGTTGGTAGCTGTTGTACTATTGGAGAAGTATAGACTCCCGATGAATTGAATATTTTCATTAATGACGATGCTGTAACGAAGGAATGTGCCTGCTGAATTAGATACACTATTCGTTAAGGAAAACTCGACTTCATAAATACCAGGACTATTGACGGTTATCGAGTTGGTTACGGGATCAGCATCCATTCCAGAAGTAGGGCCAGCCGTAACAAATTCAATCGGTTTATGGTTCACTGGTGTAAGAAAATTACTAGATAATCCATAGAGAGAGCCATATACAGGCTGATGACAAGAGGACGGTTGATCACACATATTTTCTCACCACTTATACTTTTTTACTATACTATGCAAGATAACTCCAGCATGGCTGTATTCTTGTCGGGGCCTTAAACGTCAAACAAAAAAACACTTGAATTCAAAAATATGATTCAAGTGTAAAGATTGATGCCAGCGGCGGGGCGTCCCAATTTGAGTTCATTTATTTGCCGAATAAGGAGAACAGCCAATCCCATTTGCCTTTAGGTTTATTTACCGACTCTTCTATACGTTTATTAAAATTCTGTTGTGAACGCCAAACTTCTTTCTGTTCATTGCGGATGGTTTGCAGTTCATTTTTCAAGGATTCGTTCTTTTCCTGCTCCTCTTGCAGCAGTGTTTCATATTGGGTCTGCTGCTGTTCCATCATTTTCTCTATTTTCATATTCATCTTTTGTGTGGAATTTCCGACTCCTGAACTGATGGCATGATGGTCCTGGCGCAGTCGGGAAACTGTTGTTTGCAGTTCGGATATATCCTTCGAAAGCTGCACATTCATTTCGCGTGAGGCTGCAAGTTCATTAGATATAAACAGTAAGAACTCTTTTAATTGATGAGGATCCTGGAGAGAATTGTCATATGTATCGGATACCGCTACCTGTGTATCATCAGTCCCTTCCAACCTTTCTTTTTGCAGGTCAGCAAGGTCTTTGGCTGTATCGTCAGCCGGCCTGTCCGTATCGCGTAACGCTATAAGCGATTCAATATCAGAACGCACGAATATACGTCGATGCCCATCTTTAAAAAACTCATAACCATTTCGTTCTAAAATCTGTCCATACTTTCGAACAGTCGGGGTTGCGATGTTTAGTTCTTCTGCCACCTCTTTAGTAGTGAAAGCTCGTTCATTAGGTTTGATATCGTGTCGCATGTCGAACCTCCTTCTCTCTTAAATATGAAGGTTATACGCGATTTTGACAAGAGCATATCGCCTAGCGATTCGATTTTGAGCAGGAGTCTATCATCCCACATTATAAGGAATCCTTGGAAAGCGATATGGTGAAAAATTCACGGATCTATATTATTGTAAAAAAGAACTCCCCCACCATGACATGTTCAGGCTGTCGGGAAAGTCTAATATGCCCAATTTTTGGGTTTACTGTATTCACATAGATAATACCATCAGGGTCCGCCGTTGATACACACTTCGTTCCACTTGCTTCTTCGTGTGGATCAACCAACCCCATATTCTGATTAAATTTCCATTTTAAAGCAATCATTTAAATCAGTTTATGTACGATTACATAAAAAAGCTTGTAGAGAAGCTCTACAAGCTAAATGAGACTGAGACATAATTAAATTTCTTAAGTAAATAGACTAACGAAGTGCTGTTTAAGCGAAGAAAATATACGGAGACTCCTGCGGGAGGAAAGGCCTAGGTGAGACCTCGCAGCGCGTCAGCACAAGAAGGCTCAACAGCCGCCCGCGGAAAGCGCAGTATATTTTCGTAGCGGTTATATGCACGAGGAGGCTAAAAAGGAAGTTCGACTAGGAACGGCACGTCCTGTGCCAACGTCGAACTACCCTGCGTCGTGCAGGGCCTATTGCTCATTCTTTTCCCACTTACGCTGATACACTACATTCGAAAGCATTATTCCCAGCTCATATAACACAATTAAAGGAATAAGTACTATGAGTTGAGAAAGTAAATCAGGTGGTGTAATCAGGGCGGAAACAATCGCCATCACGAGATACCCATACTTCCTCATCCCCCTCAATTGACTAGGGTTTACGATTCCAATGGCTGTCAGAAACATAAGTAAAAGCGGTACCTCAAATAGAAAACCAAGCGGCAGCGTTGTCATCAGCATAAAAGAAAAATATTCTTTAGCTGTAATCATCATCTCAAAATTTTGATCTCCAATGCCCATAAGAAACCCATAGACAGTCGGAAACACGATAAAAAAACCAAAAGCGATCCCCGTTAAAAAACTAATTAAAATACCTGGGATAAACGACAAAGCTGTTTTGCTTTCTTTCGTCGTCATCGCCGGTTTAACGAATTTCCAAGCTTGGTACCCTATAAATGGAGCTGAGAAGCCAAGACTAAGGCTTCCCGCTATTCCTGTATAAAACCTTACCACATCAAGTGGGCCCAGCATCACTAGTTCGTTTCCGTCTGTAACGATTGGAATGACATAGTTAATGGAAACTAGAATAGCAACAAAACAGACAGCAAAGAAGATCAACGAACCAATTATCGCTTTTCTCAGGTCGGTAATATGTTCGACCAGTGTCTGTTCATCTTCCTCCACTGCTTGTTTCTCTAAGTGTGCTTCTTGCATGATCGATTCCTCCTAGACAATTAAGATGAATGATCTTTTTTCCCATCTTCAGAGATGCCATCCTTTTTCTTCTGATCATGTTCCTCATCATTCATCAGGCTGTTTGCTGATTTTTTGAACTCTGATAATGTCTGGCCAAATGCCGAACCGATTTCAGGTAGTTTTTTAGGTCCGAAAATAATCAAAGTAACAACTAGAATAATAATCAAACCTGGTATGCCTATATTTGCAAAACCCATCGTGACCGCTCCTTTTTACTATAGTATGGAGCCAGAAGACTTAAGCAGGTTGAACGTGTGCTACAAGTACATTCTGGCTCTGAAAAGTCTTGCTCTCATCATGCATACATTCATTTAGACATGTTCGCTGTTTTGTGCTGCCTTGACCAATTGGCCTTTGTTTTGAAGATATTTACTAATCCCATCAGCTGCCCGGTACGCCAGAGCACCAACCGTCCCCGTAGGGTTGTAGCCGCCGTTATGAGCAAATGCTGACGCGCCAACTACAAATAGGTTGTCAACATCCCACATTTGCAAATAATTATTGACCGCGGATGTTTCAGGATCGCCTCCCATGATGACACCGCCCGTATTATGAGTAGTTTGATAAGGGACAATACTATAATGGTCGCTGATTTCTCTCGGTTCAACTCTATCTGCACCCATTTCTTTTCCAATCTCTACACATTTTTCAGTGAGATAATTGTGCAGATTTCGATCTTGTTCCGTAAAATCATAGGTTAAGCGAAGAAGCGGATCTCCAAAAATATCTTTGTAATCCGGATCCAGGCTCAAGTAATTGTCGCGATGGGGCATGGAAGCACCCTGTGCACCAATAGATAAGTTGCGGTGATAGTATTTAATTGACTCGGATTTGAACTGTTGACCCCAGTTCGGTATATCTTTAGGAACAGTATTATTGTTGATCGGACGCTGTCCTGTCTGGGTCGTTGAAATCGACCCGCCATGGATAAAGTTTACATTGGCGTGATCAAAGTTATCACCATTATAATTATCAACCGTAGCCCCGAGCGACCCCGCTCCCATATAGGTGTTAAATTTCTCATTTTCAAAAAAGGCTGTTGCACCAGGCAGGATTTGATAGCAGTAATTTCGTCCAATCACTCCTGTCCGGGACTCCGGATCGTAAGGACGGCCAATGCCGGAGTTTAACAACAAACGGGAATTGTTCATCACATAGCTTGTCAGCACGACGATGTCAGCAGGCTGAATAAATTCTTCCCCTGTTTGCAAATCAATATATTTTACCCCTGTCGCCTTATCACCGTCATAGATGACCTCAGTTACATTCGCATGTGTCCGTAATTCGAAATTGCCGGTTTGTTTGGCAGTCGGGATCACTGTCACGATTGGGGAAGACTTGGCTCCGTATTCACAGCCAAACCGTTCACAAAACCCACAGTACTGACATTGAGCAATGGTTTGCCCATCTGGATTCTCATACGTTTGGGACATATTCCCCGACGGCATATGAAAAGGACTGAGCTTTAACTTTTTGGCAGCATCTTTAAACCGCTTCGTAATCGGAGTTTCCTTCATCGGAGGGTTCGGATAAGGATTATTTCTTGGTGCACTGAACTCATTTTCTTCTCCGCTTATCCCCGCCGTTTGCTCGAATTTATAAAAATAGGGCTCGAGCTCTTCGTAGGTGATGCCCCAATCTTGAATGTTATAATCGCTGCCAAGTTTATTAGCCCCATATTTCTTCTCGGTCATAGACTTAATTTCAAGGTCATAAGGTAAAAAACGCCATGTCTGCCCGTTCCAGTGAATGCCTGCCCCGCCAAGTCCTTCGCCAAGCAGGAAGGAACCGAGCTGACGCATCGGCAGGGCGCGATGATCTCTGTTATTCCTAAATGTAATCGTTTCTCTTGATAAATCCTGCATCAATTCATAACGGATCGCATAACGGTACTCATCGTGAATGTGTTGAAAATCTTCTGTAGTCCTCTCTTTTCCTCGTTCAAGACCAACTACTTTGACACCTTGCTTGGCGAGTTCTGCCGCAATAATACCGCCTGTCCATCCCACTCCTACTGTCACTACTTCCACTTTATCTAATGTTGTCGCCACATATATTCCTCCATTCCTTTATGATTTGATATGTGCTCTCAACGCTCGAGGCTCTTTTTTAATAAATTCTTCTTTGCCAATTTCATTAAGGTAGCTCATATAGTTGCCTGGAAATTCCTTCATCATCCAGCCCTTCATGTTGCCGTTTCCTCCATAAAGCGGGTCTGAATACGCCCCTTCTAGCGTTGCGGAACGCAGCAATTCAAAAAAGGTCGTTGCCGTAACCCCTTTTAATTTGACATCGCCATCCTGAAACTTTTGCAAAATTTGATCCTGCTGTTTTCCTTCAAGATCTACAAAAGCTGCATCGAATTCTTTATTACTTTCTTTCTCAATCGCCTTAATCCCAACATCGAATACTTCATGGCGCTTAAGCCGAGTTTGATAACCCTGAAAGTCAGATCCAGGAAAAAATGGACCGCGCATATACTCTCGATCATTGTGACCGTAAGACCCGGCCAACTGATGGTCGATAAAAAACGGAACACCCAGTTTAATGGCACCTGGACCATTATCATCCTCAGGGAAAATTCTTTCCGTTGCTGCGCTGAGTAGTTGAAATTCTTTTTGGTTTGTAAAATGCATGAGTGCGTGATTGAAATCAGGAAGTGACTCAGTCTTTGAATCTTTCTTAACCTCTTGATTATCATCTAAAAGATTTCTACCTATAAGTGTACCGATAAACCCGCCGCCGATAGCACCTCCAGCTGCATAGCTGGTGTTTTTAATGAACCGGCGACGAGACATAGTCGAACGTTCTGCCATCTTTCTACCTCCCGCAAATGGTTTTAATTGCTGTTTGTAACACTCTTGCCACTTAAAAGGAAATATATACTAGTTTCATTTATATAAAAAATTGATAGAAATCTGTTTCAAACAGACTATCATCTATAAAGTCTCTGAGCTGTAACGATGAAATGCCAAACAAAATAAAAAGCAATGAACAATAATGGTCTATTTACAATAGTGTATGACATACAGTATAATAATTTCAGGAGCTGATCAAATGAGCGAAGCACACAAACATCTTGATAAATTAATGCAGGAATTAAGACGAGGAACCATTACAATTGGAGCTCTAAGCCAGCTCCACCAGGCGCAATATGGATATTCTCTTGTTACAACGTTAAAAGAAAAAGGGATTTCTGTTGTACCTGGAACCTTATATCCTCTGTTAAGACGACTTGAGAAGCAAGGGCTCTTGGAAAGCAAATGGGATACGAATGAGACTCGGCCTAGAAAGTATTACCTGTTAAGTGAACTCGGGAAGGAAGTCTTGGATTTACTGCTCGTGGAGTGGCAAAACATGGTCACAAGTATGGAATATTTAATAAAGGAAAGAGGAGAAGAAAATGGAGATCATTAACCGATATGTTTACGCGGTTAGTAAGCGGCTTCCGGAATCACAACGAAAGGACGTGGCGGATGAACTTCGCGGTTTGATTGAGGATATGCTGGATGAGCGTGTGCAGGACGGGGAAGTAATCGAGCAAGACGTAGAAAGTGTGTTAGTAGAACTGGGCCACCCGAGGAGTTTAGCGCGAAAATACAGGGACTCAAAAAAGTATGTCATCGGTCCGGAGCTTTATGACTTGTATATATTGGTGCTGAAAATAGCATTGATTTCAACAATTGCTGTAAATAGCTTCGTTTTCGTCATCCAAGTAATTCTCAATCCAGTGAATATTCTTGACTATTTTGTCAGCTACATCGTTTCCTTCTTTACGGTGGTTTTCCCAATGGTTTTTGGCTGGACCACCTTTGGCTTTGCACTGGCAGGGTATTTTAGTGACGGCAGGATGGAAAAGCTGGAGTTAGAAAAAGGATGGAAACCATCATCCCTTCCACCAGTGCCTGAAGAGAAGCGGCAGATTAAACGAAGCGAACCGATTACTGGAATTGTCATTTATGTACTGCTCATTATCATGCTGACCTTCTCCACTGAATACTTTGGCATCTGGATATTTCAAAATAACGAATTAGCAGGGGTCGTTCCATTTTTAAACGAAGCCCATTACGGCTCCCTCTTCATCTTAGCGTTCATTATTTTTGGAGCCGGTATTGTAAAAGAATGCTTGAAGTTAGTTTATGAAAAATGGACATACAAACTTGTTACGTTTACTGCAATAGTTAACTTCATCGTCATCGCCCTGATTCTCTTCATAATTACAAAATCGCAAATTTGGAATCCAACTTTCATGAATGAACTGATGCAATATGGTTTGATTACAAAAGGAAGTGAAGGCTATGATGTAGTCCGCCAAATCTGGGAACAGCTTACATTCTGGACGGTGATTTTCCTCGTTTTTGGTTTACTCTTGGACCTAATTGCTGGATTTATCAAAGTTCGCAAGGCAAAGCTGAAATAGAATTTACAGACAAAAAAGGTGTTTCACCAGTAAATTTTACTGGTAAAACACCTTCTTTTCTAAATATAAGGAGATACAGGACAATTAATATAACTGTTTAAGAGCAGCTTTATCAAAAGGTGCTAGTTCATCTTCTTTGCCATCACGAACTTTCCTCACCCACTCTGGATCCATTAATAGTGAGCGTCCAATGGCTACTAAATCAAACTCACTCTGATCAAGTTTTTCCATCAGACCATCCAAACTAGTGGTCTCAGCTCCAGAAAAGCTTGTGAATTCTCCATCAAGTCCGACTGATCCTACAGAAATTACCGGCTTACCTGACAACTTCTTCGTCCACCCAGCCAAATTCAATTCTGATCCCTCAAACTCCGGCTCCCAGAAACGGCGGGTTGAACAGTGGAAAAGATCGACGCCCGCTTCTACTAAAGGTGTAAGGAACTGCTCCAATTCATCCGATGTTTCAGCAAGTTTGGCCTTATAATCATTCATTTTCCATTGAGAAAACCGAAAGATAATCGGGAAATCAGGTCCGACTTCACGGCGGCAAGCTTCGATCACCTCAACCGCAAATTGAGTTCTTCCGACAAGGTCCCCACCATATCGGTCCGTTCGCTGATTGGTTTGTTTCCAGAAAAATTGATCAATTAAATAGCCATGCGCACCGTGGAGTTCAATCCCGTCAAATCCCAGGCGTTTAGCATCAGCAGCCGCTTGAGCATAAGCATTCACCATCTCTTCTACTTCTGCTTCAGTCATCGGCTCTGTAACCTTTTCCCCATCCAGACTCAGTCCTGATGGTCCAACAGGATTCGCCTCCTCGTTCGGCAGATCTCCTTTTTTACGAGTCATGCCCACATGCCAGAGTTGCGGTACAATTTTCCCGCCAGCCTCATGAACTTCCTTAACTACATTTGCCCATCCATTCAGTGATTCTTCTCCATGAAATAACGGGATACTGGCACCTGAAACTGAAGCCGGATGGTTAACCCCCGTTCCTTCTGTGACGATTAACCCAACCCCATTTTCAGCTCTGCGGCGGTAATAGGCTGCCACATCCTCTCCTGGAACTCCATTGGGTGAAAAACCTCTGGTCATCGGCGCCATTACCGTGCGATTTGGCAGGGTTATTTTTTCACTCGTAAATGATTGAAATAGTGGTTCAGTTGTATCTGTATTAGAACTCAATTGATATCCTCCTCATTCCTTAATGCAGAATCATTATGTCAAACTCTACTCAGGAAGAAAAGAAATCTGACTTCGAGCACTCGACTATGTAAAAGATACATGCAAAACAGCAGACTCTCCCTGCCAAGAACACAGCCCCTGCCTCCGGCTGATTATAAATGAATTTGTTGGCATATGTTTAGTCTTTAACATATCGGGGAAAATATTTATGTAACGAGATATACTAGAAAGGATGAATACTATGGGAAGAAAAATACAGTATCAGCCTGTTGCAGGAAACGAGCCATCAGACGCTCAAGAAGTAAACTATGCGAAAGAATTTAAGCAAGCGGATATTGCTGGTGGATATCGTAAATCCAAGCTTAAAGAAGCTAAAAGTGAAAATCCAAACTTGAGATAATATGATAAAAAGCAGCTTTTTAAGGCTGCTTTTTTTATCTTTATAAGAGCGTATCAGGAGATACAAAAAGTGTTTTTATGAAAAGTAAGCAGAAACTATAATTGGTGATTATAGCCCGCTACGAAAATATACTTCGCTTTCCACCCAAACCTGCAATTTACAGCTGCTTCTTCATTCACCATGTTCAATGCCGTTACCGTTTCCTCATCACTGAATAGATTTACTTCCCTGCTGCTCCGGATGACACTCTTAGGGGATCCGATATCCAGCCCTTCGATATCATATAAATACTGTCTACCTGCTTTCCAACAAGCTTCGAAGGAAAACTCAAAACGTTGAATGGCCGCATCCCGCTCTACCTCAGTCAGCTTTTCAAGTACAACCAATTTTTCAAGTGAAGACAGTGCTTTCTCTGCAGATTCTAACCGGCGGCGTAATCTTTCCATAAGATCCCCTCCTCTCTTACTGTTTGAACAAGCTTTGAATTTGCAAGTCGTAAATCTACAACATCTACCCTATAATCGTAGAATTTTCTATTACATCTATCAACTGATTCCATTTTGATCCATCTAAAGGAATTACAGAATCGATAGCAATATCAATATCTGAACTTTGCTTTTCCTCCTGCCGAGCCCATGAACCGAATAAATAGACGCGAACCTGTTCTGAAGAAAAATGATCAACGACTAACTCCCTTAACTCATTAAGAGCTTGCCCCCGAATAGTTAGATGATCGTCCATTAGATATCTTCCTTTTCCGTTTTTGTTCATTATAGCATATCCACATAGGTGATTCAGATAGCTGTATCCTAACTAATTGTTCTCAGGTAGTAGTATTCCAATTATATAAAAATAACGCTCACCTCATTCAAGGTGAACGTCAGCTTATCAAAGAATGTCTGTAAACTAGTTGTTTTTTTTATTAGCTAATTCATCACGGTCTAAGGCTCTTGGCGGTTCCTCCATCCAGCCATTTTTTATCATGATCTTAGCTCCGTCCTCCGCATATTTTAGGATTTCGGCTATTAACCTGGTGTACATGACCCCTAAATCCCTTCTCGGGCTCATGGCCATTGCAGTACCATAATAACCTACACTCAAGCCAATTAAAGCCGTGGAATAAAACATCATTAACTTATCAGAAAACGTGTAAGTAATGGAGTCTGTAACCTCTGTCTCCCATGTCATAGGCATAGGGATATCATCTTCGCGCATTTTTGAGCCAAATACTTCACAATGTTTGGCAGCTATTTCTTTACCCCTGACGAGGAATTTTCTCACCTCTTTTGATTTTGCAACCTGGCTGAATCCAATCATCGTAGCTACGCCTAACGCGTTCCTTTGAAAATTAGTGTAAAGGTTTAACATTTCTGTACCTACCAATGGTCTTCTCTCTCCAAAGTAACCAGTGAGGAAACTTTGGTCTTCAACAAAATCATAAGTTTCAGGCGTTGGGAGGTACGGGGATCGGATATAAAGTCCCTTGGTTAGTAAAAGTACCTTTACTTGCCCAAGGAATTCAGTTATGACCCCCACACGTTCTTTAAAATAACTGAAAATATCTGACCTGACGGATGTAGATAACATGATGCTATAGGCTTGTAAGACAACCTGACCTCCCTCATGAAGGTAATTCAGCAAGTATGTGTCAGAAAACAATCGGGGAGCCGATACATCGACATCCTCCTCCAAATTGAATCCATATGGTAGCGGATAATCTTCTTGGTTAAAAATGCCCGTTAGTGTTTTCACATTGCTTCGGACAATATCTAATGCCTGATGGAGAAGTGATTGAACTTCCTTATCCTCCACTTTTGCCAAAAAATATTCAAAATTGCACATTAATGCAGTATCATTCATGTAAGCTGTCCAAAGCTGGGTAATCTCTGCTGAAGTCAGCTGTATGTTTTTTCCTTCTCCCACGATAGTAACCTCCAATTGGTAAAGCTATTACTATTACCTTTTCCAAAAAGAAGTGTTCTATGTAGGTGATCTCTTTCATGATAAACCGGGAGCCGCACTTGTAATCCGGAAACGAATTAGGAATTCACGAAAAAAGCATACACCCTTACTTCAGAATGCATGCTTTATTAGAATAATGACATTATACCTGTCCATCGATTTTTCCATTTTCATACGGTTTTAATATGCCATATAGCGTTTCGATAACAGGGATCGTCACCCCATGCTTCTCAGCTAAACGGAACGCGCCTCCATGTAAATGTTCAACTTCTAAAGGAAGCCCTTTTCTCATATCCTGGTGCATGGAAGATGTCGCTTCTTTCGGGAAACGCTTTAACTTGTCAGCCATGTGCTCCACTTCTTGATCCGTAATAGCAACGCCTTCCATTTCAGCCAGCAATTTCATCTCATAAACTACCCTTCTAGCCGTAGTGAATGATGCGTCATTGTCAACCACAAAACCTGCCGGCAATTGCATCGCAGACGTAATTCCGGAAAACGACGTAATAAATATGTACTTCTTCCACATATGCTTCTTAATATCTTCTTCTCTTAACAAATTCGTATTGACGAGGCGGTTAACTTCTTCTAATTGCTCACATATCTCTACTTGACCGTCATGGAGAGCCCCAAATTTGACCGCACTATTTCCGCTTGTATGAACGACATGGCCCTGTTCATTTAACGTGGCCATAATCGAAGCAAATCCACCTAATACCTTCTCGCTGCCAACCGCTTCCTGAAGTCTGTCTAACTGTTCCACACCATTCAACAATGGCAGCACGAAGGCACCAGTCTGACGTACAATCGCTGTTACTTGCGGGATAACTTGATCAAGATGATACCCTTTTACAGCGAGGATCACCAGGTCTATGTTTTTGACTTCTTCCACAGATGTATAAATCGTTACATCTGCTGTTTCGAAATTCCCTTCAGGGCTGTTTATTTTTAATCCTTCTTTTCGTAATTGTGCAGCACGTTTTTCTCTCAGAAAGAATGAAACATCCAATCCCGCCTCCAACATTCTTCCGCCAAAATAACCCCCTAAAGCTCCAGCTCCTTGTACTAACACATTCATAATAAGAATGCCTCCTCTAACTCTTTTCCACTCATAGTATCATTCGCGAGGTGAGAATTCCCACTATTCTGTTTTCACATTGCTGCCGTACAGAAATGGAAAGGAATTTTCAGAATTTCATGTTATAATTAAGAGTACACAGTAGATCGGCTTCCAAGGGGGTCAGGCTCACTTCCCATGAAGGGAGGTGAAGCCATGAGCGTGTTTGAGACATTGATGTTTTCAGTGAACTTTACAACACTGATGATCTTGATTCTCAGTTTTCGCAATAAAAAATAACCCCCTTGTGCTTTAGCCTGGCCACGGGGGTTATTACTCATTAGAGCCTTGCCCTCTTGATGGGGTTCGGTCTATTGTGGGCCGTCCGGTGCGACAACACCGACGGCCTTATTAGTTTATTCAATCTTATGCCTTCTATGTCCATTATACCACGAAAATTGGGCTTGTACACATCTTTGTGATCCTTAGATGATAAGGATTGGCAGGTTTACTACTGCCTTTTTTCTAATTGCTGCTTGAGCTTATTTTTCTCCTGTAACAACTGTTGAAATTCTTCCTCTAACTTATCCGACGGCTCTAAACTTAATCGACTTAACACGTCAGAAACCTTTGTATCGACCATAAGCAGTTGATCCTCCAATGGATCATGATCTTTCTGCGGTTCTGCTTGTGTGTAGTCGCGATATGATCCTTCAAAGGAGTGAATCTGCTGGTTATGAATAGCGAAAATCTTTGTTGCTACATGTTCTAGCAAACGTCTGTCATGGGATACGAGCATGACGGTGCCTGAATAATCATGAAGCAGTGATCCCAGCTCTTCTACGGCTTCGATGTCCAAGTAGTTCGTCGGTTCATCTAAAATCAGTACGTTGGCATCACTGACAAATAACTTGGCAAAAGCCACCTTCACTCGCTCTCCTCCGCTAAGGACATGAACCGGTTTAAACACATCGTTCCGAAAAAACCCAAGCCGGGCCAGGACGGTTCGGATTAAAGTGGGATCCTGGGAAGACGTACTGCTAACATTGTCTAAAATCGAATCATTGACTTCCAGCACTTCAAGCATTTGACTGAAATAGCCAAACGAAACAGATGGAGAAATGTGAATGCCTTGCTTATCTTCAAGGATCATACGAAGGAAGGTCGTCTTACCGCTCCCATTTGGTCCGATGAGAGCAACTTTGTCGCCTCCAGCAACTGAGAAATCAAACGCTTTCCATAACAACCGATCTCCTGCGGCGCCGCTTACCTTCTCCCCGCGGATTATGACACGTTTATTCAACGACTCTTCATGAGTTACGGCCATTTTTATCGGTGGAAGCTCTTTGATTTTCTCTACCTTATCCAGCTGTTCAAGACGTGTTTGGATGGATTTCACTCCCTGATTTAACTTCTTCTGTTTTTTAGCAAAATAGGGTTTAGCCAATTTCGCTGCTTTAGCCTCAGAACCGGAAAGATTCTTCGGTTTTTTCACCGCTCGCTGTGCTTTTTGATCTTTTTGCTCCATGGCCTCTTCCAGCTGCTTTTTCTTATGGATGTATTTCTCGTATTCTTTTTCATGATGTTTACGTGCCGCTTCTTTTTGTTGTTCATATTCCGTATAATTGCCTGAATATATGCGGATTTGCTCGTCTTCTAATTCCCATATTTGATTGCAAAGAGCATCCAGAAAAGCTCGATCATGGGAGACGATCACCATCGCTTCCTGACGCCGCTTTAATTGCTGCTCCAATTTTTCCACGTTTTCCATATCAAGATGAGTTGTCGGCTCATCAGCCAATAATACGTCAGCTTCCTGTGAAAAAGTCTCATGTATAACAGCCTGCGATATTTCACCACCGCTTTTCTGACTTACTTGCGGTTTCAACTGAGGAAGCAGGGATACAGAGGCATTTTGTGTAACCGTGCCAGCAGCCGGTGCTTTTTCCTTAGCCATTACCCTTAGCAGTGATGTTTTTCCCGAACCATTGCGTCCCACCAGACCAATCCGATCACCCTGATGAATACTTAAATCTTTGATGTGAAATAACGTGCGATCCTTCACCTCAACACGAATACCCTGTAAATGAATCAATACCATTTCACTCATCTCCATTTCTAATTAAGATGGAGACTATACTTTTTCGAACAAAAAATAGCCTCCTATTCACGGACAGACGTTCAGAATAGGAGGCACACCTATACACACATAGGGGTGTAGGATACATATCAATACCAATCCTATTTCTGAACGATGATGAATGTCATGCAAAAGAAGCCTTCCCATGGAAGTTTTTTTGTCACGAATCATTCATTTGTTCTGAGAAAAATAGGATTAGTTCTTCATGAGCCTACAGTTCACCCTCTTTGCTGAGTTGTTATAGATGTATCATATTACGCTTTGGGCAAGGAAGTCAATCCCCCTGAAATGGAGATGTTTCCTTAGGAGATTCTTAAATAAAGGTAGCTGATTCTAAAGTAACTGGGGGTGATTCTTAATTAACGCCCGGTCATTCTGAAATAACGTATGACTTCTAAATAACCTGCTTCAAATACCAGGGATTTTTTTCTGATCAAGTAGTGATTAAACAACGTCTCACTCCTCATACAGTTCCGGATACACGACCGTGCCATCCTCTTCGATAATCGGCATGGCTCCCCATTTACCCAATTCATGCCTGATGAGATCAGGACTCCCTTTTGAATCATCAACGATGTGGAAAACATCCCAACCGTTCGCCTGCAACGAGTTACTGACGATCAAACGATGACACCTCGCCGGATGACGCTCTGAACACATGTAGACCAGGTTGGCATCTTCCGCTTGGGCCTTAAGTTCCTCCACTCCCTTCTTAAACTCCTCAGTCAACGTATAATCCGCATAATTATGAAACGAGCGATTGTCCCACCCAGCATTGAGCCCCTCTCCTATCTGACCCGACTGCTTCCGCCTGCCGCCGAGCGACGGAAAATGGCAGTATTCGACGCCCGCTTCCCTAAGCCATCGCTCCAAGTTTTCCTTCTTGAACTGAGGGTACTTGCGGCTTGCCGGAAAAGCTCGGATATCCGCCACAAAATTGATATCAGCAGTGTGCAGTATCTTCAGAAAATGCTCCTGGCCATAATCTGAATGCCCAATCGTATATATTTTCATAAGCGTAACCCCCTCTCGGATAAAATAGTGTGGATCTAAAAAACTATACCCTCGCAGCTATCTTTGCAAAAGTCCCTTCATCTATTAGACTTCCCTACTACATTTTCATTGGAAAGCTAGAACTTAGCGTGCTTTCAAAAAGATTCTTCAATAAAGCTAGATGTTTCTGAAATAACCAGGATTGATTCTGAAATAACGCTTGGTCATTCTTAAATAACCAGCCAGGATTCTCAAATATCCGAAATTAACATTAGATACAAAGGTTAGAAGTCCTTCAAGGAAACCTTTAGGAGCGACTCATGACTAATTCTTGTGTTCACATGAGCCTCCCATTTTATTATACTGAAGTGGATATTCATGGAATTTCTTCACTAGAACATACATAAAAAAGTGTAGCTACCTATCCATAGGCAGGAGGACTAATTGAATGAAACACAAGAGAAAGGTTATGACAATAACTACCGTAATATCGTTATTAATCGGAGGCTGTGGTGTGAGCGAATCAGGTAATAACCAACAAAAGAATAGATACGTAAGCGTCCAGGACTACACAGGGCAAGGATATGACCTTAATGGTGGTGAGCAAACAGACAAAATAGCTGAAGCCCACCGTGAAAAAATAGACAAAGCCGTGAAGACGTTTTTTATGGAAGAATACAAAACTGAAGTGACGGTTCATAACGTAGTAGGTGCGCAAGGTGGAGCCACTGTATTTGTAGAATCTAAAGGTGAACCTCATTTTCACACCTACGCCATGCCATTGTTCCTATGCAGGATGAAAAGCCGGTATTAGAGGGGGTATGGTCCCAGGAAGGCCAAGTAGAACAAGCGATCCAAACAAGTCTTTATCGAATGGTTAATGAAGAAGCGTTTAATCAGTTAGACAAATATCTTGAAGAGGTAGTGCAGAATAAACCTGTTGTCGGTAAAACCGAGGAAGCTATTGAAAACACTGGAGCTGTCGGCCTGATGACTCCTTATTATTATGCAGACGTTGCCGGCGACTCATTGAAGCATTTATATAATGCTTATATGGATAAACCTCAAATCACGAAGGAAGAACTTCAAGAGGTTTATCAACCAGATATTGTAGAGCCAGAAAAGATATTTATTACCATACAATTATTTATGGAAGAAAAACAAGCACAGCCAGACGAAAAAATATTTGAAGAAATATGCAAACATATAGAAAAGTCAACAGAATTCCCAAGTGGCTCATATGGGATTTTCTTAAATGACAATATGATATCTAAGTCTTCAGGAAATGGAAATAAAGATAATACGTTAGAAAGAGGATTAGTCGACCCAATAATCAAGCATTAAAATAATATGACAATGATTATTTGTTCACACTTTAATCATATTAGGTTAGTGCAAAAAGCTATCCATACAAAGGTGAAAAGCACTAGTTTCGATACTTAAAGGGGTTAGTTATTACTAATTTCCCATCTTATGTTCACAAGGCCTCCCCGTTTTATTATAATGAAGTGGATATTCATGGAATTTTCCTCTGTTACAATAAGAATGTTTACATATAACTCTGTAAGTACCACCTTACCCAGGGAGGCTTAACGAAATGAAACACAAGAAAAAAGTATTGACATTAACTATCGGAATATCGTTATTGATCGGAGGTTGTGGTGTGAGTGAATCAGGAAATAACCAAAATGGCGACAACAATTCAACTGAAGGGGAACAAAATAAGAATATATACGCAAGCGTTCAGGATTATACGGGTCAGGGTTATGCTCTTGATAGTGGGGAAAAGACAGATAAAATTGCGGAAAAACATCGGGAAGAGATTGATAAAGCTATAAAAGAGTTCTTTATGGAAAAATACAAAACAGAAGTCAAGGTTCATAATATTGTTGGAGCAGTTGATGGCGCATCTGTTTTTGTCGAATCTATCGGAGAGCCTCACTTATACACGTTTGCCATTGTACCTATTGATTTAGACACCAAGGAAGTATTAACAGAACAAATATGGACTCGGGAAGGTCAAGTTGAAGGTGCCATTAAAAGCGGGCTTTATGCCATGGTTTTTGAGAAGAAGGTAAAGAATCTTGACAAATACTTAGAGAAATTCACCTCCAAACACCCTATAACAGGCGTGCGTGAAGAAAAAAATGAAAACGTTGGAGGAGTAGGTTACATGACTCCTTACTATTATATCACCATGTTTGGGGAGGCGTTTGATCCTCTATATAAAATGTACCTTGAAAATCCAGACAGAAGTAAAGAAGAATGGAAGAGTGCTCTGGATCTCAAAAACTTTGATCCCAATGGCTACAATATAGCTATACAATTGTATATGGAAAAGCCAAATGTAGACCCAAGTAAAGATATTTTCAACCAATTAGTTACTGACTTGGAAAACATGAATAACTTACCTCCCGCGGCATATGGAGTGTATTTAAATGATAACCGGATTCATAAAGAATCTGGAAGCGGGACACAAGACAATACCTTAGAGCGATCTGTTCCAAACATGATTATAAAAGAATTAGATAAGGGGGATTTAAATGAATGACTCCATTACACGATCTCCTCAAAATCAATCAAAAGTACCGAGTGATAAAGATTTAGTAGAATTAGCAGGGTATAATGCCTATATTAATTATACTGAACTACAACCAATTACAGTAAATGGAACTAAATACAGAGTAGTTGATACAAACTATAAAGACCCTACAGGTGTGGACGCTATGACAGTGCAAAACAAAATAACAAAAGAATTTACCATCGTCTACACAGGAACAGGAGACAACCAGGATATCGTCACCGACGTCAAACTACTCGGTGACGTTCCTCCTGTCCAACTCGAACATGCAGTAGAGTACTTTAACAAAATGGATGAAAGATACGGAATTAATTCAATTTGTGGAAACTCCTTGGCAGGAGCTTACACGAATGCCGTAGCCATCAAAAACCCGGACGTTAAAGCTGTTAACCTTAACCCTGCTCTCTTACCCGCCGGGATGGTTGACCCCAACAAGACATACGACAACATAACTAACTATTTTAGCAAGTACGACGTTTTAACCAAAACAGAAGTTTCACTGGATATGGGCCATCGTATTCCGGGCAAACAATATGAAATTAATAACGGTGTGCCCGAGCTTGCTCACATCGCCACGAACCATACCGGCTATATGAAAGGCAACGGAATTAACAACGGAAATGAAGGGCAATTCTACACCATTGGAGTCAAAGGCCAGCCAGGGTTCGGGAAAATTTATATGGCTGCCGATGAACATATTGTGACGAGTATTTGGTCGGGACTGCCTCTTTATGGTGGAGGACAAACCGAACGAATCGATATCAATCCAGAAAACTTGAATATGTTGGCCACAGCTTTGCAGGATCGCGTCATTCATAAAGTAAGTTTAGTGCAAGATTACTTAGGTAACTCTGCCGAGATTGTAAAACATGAAGGGGATCAATTCACGTTACGTGTCAATCATCTTCAGGAAATATTTACTGAACTTCTCGAATGGGCTGGTGGTCCATGGTTTATAGGAATTACGACAACAGGAAATATTCTCAAGTCCCACATTGACACCCTCATCAGTAAGCTGAATGCCGCAGAAGATCAATGCAGATTCCTAAATAGCATCTTAAACTCTCCCCCAGCCGAACTCATAGAACATATCACCTCTACAAATGTTAGTGTTGAGAGTTTGTTTGGAGAAGTCAGAAATTACTTATACAGCTTAAAAGAAAAAGTCAATGAACTGACGGGTGCCGCCGGCCATATCCTCTATGAGAAAATCCCCCAATTGTTTGAAGGTGGGAAAGAGCTATTTATTGACGCCGTTGTTGATGAATTGCAAGCTCATTTTCAAATCATTGACGGGAACAAAGATAAAGTTCTGCATCAATTAAAGGAATACCAAACTCAGGTTCACGATGTCGCCACGAACTTTGAACATCAAGACCAGGCACTCGGGCAGTCTATAGGAGGCAACACAGGAGGCGTAAATGGTAAGGTTACCGTTCAGCCAACGAACATTTACAGCATTGAAGAGTCACCTTATCTGCTTGAGAAAATGCATTTGAAAGATATCCATCTGGATACATCGTTTGAAGACTTTGCAACTTTAACATATGCAGCCTTAATAACCCCGCTAATTGGGTTCAGCCGCCTTTTAGCCACGATTGAGAGCACATTAGAGATCCTTTCTGGGCTCATAAAAGGAGCGACCAATATTGCTCTTTATGGAAACGTGCCAGGTGCACTGATTAGTATCTTTACTGACTTCGATGACAAAGTAAAAAGCAGCGTGGCAAACACATTGCAGCCCTTAGATGAATTGGCCTCCAACATTGAAGGCATCCGTAAAGGTGTGGACAGTCTTATTATGAACTACCCCGATTTATTGACGAATTTTAAACCCTATGTAAATGATGCTTTATTTAATGAGGGTGGATACGACAATGTTCAACTTTATAATACGGCAGCCACATCCATCCTTAGCGAAATGGAAATGCTTTTTCAAGACATTGTCTATCAATTATCTGATCACAAAGCGGATTCGGTTGTTGCCCTGAGAAAAGTATCTGAGAGTGCACTCGGCAATATGAATCTACTGCATCAGCAAGTCAACCGTGGCACGATGAGCTAATCTATAACTACTTTTCTATTAGATTCAGGGATTCATAACTTTCATTCCATCCTTACAAATTTTTGAGTATCTTAACTCAGCCGTTTCATTTCTATACATTGCAATGATTATAATAAGAACAAAATCGTGAGCTATTTGATTGTAAAAACAGCTCACGATTTTTGTTGAAATATTCTTTTGCTGAGCAGCTAAGATAGCAAAAAGTCCAACTAAAGAACACTATTCATTTGAATTTATGTAATACACTGCATTGTCATTCCACTGACCAAATTCATAAATGAACCCTTTTCTGACGCACTCAAATTCCATCCCGACACTTTGAGCTAATTTTACAGAAGCAGCATTGTCCGTATTTATGTGTGCTTTGATACGGTGAAAACCCAGTTCCTTAAAGGCTATGTGAAGGGCCCGTTTTACGGCCTCTCTCCCATATCCATTTCCCCAATGTTGATTATGAATCGTGTACCCGATTCTTGCCCATTGGAAGTCCATCCTTTCTAAAGTAGAGAAATCTACCATCCCTAAATGCTTGCCATCTGCTTTTCGAAAGCTCCCAAATACGTGAGCTGTATCTTCTAAAGCTAAATTTTGATGTTTTTCCACCAGTTGATTAAACCATCCGCTGTACATTCACTCATATCAATTTGACCTTTATCATGTCTATGCTGGGATGGGAATCTATTATTAAACTCGCTGATCCAATTTAAATAGTCGTCTCCCTTCAATGGTCTTACAATCAATCTTTCTGTTTCTGCCATTAAATCAAATGCTTCCAAATCAACACCCCGTAATCTAAATTCGCTTCTAATTGCATGCTACTTAAGCTTCTTATAAGACTGAACCACACTAGAGGCGTGTTCAATATCCTTCTCTCCAAACACCTCAAATGTACGATTATCTGAAAATGGCAAAAACGTTTCAATATGATCTGTTCCTAGCGCAACAAAATAGTTAGTGTTCGAGTCAGGCATATTCAGCTCAATAATAGCTTTAGCCTCTGTATTACCGCGAACTGTACTGATGTCAAAAGAAGCTGTTAGTTTTCTTGCTACGTACTGTTCGTCTGTTTCCTGGATTTCACCTACAGAAAAATAATCTCCATGTGCTTCAGTTAACAACAAAAAGTCTCCTTTAATAGTTTCCACTAATACGAGGTTTTCCCCTGCTTTTTCCCCATAATAATCTACAGCTTCTTCAAAAGTTGAAAACACTTTACCTTTTGAATTCTCCTCATTTAAACTATTGCAGCCCTGTAAAATAACAACACTTAATAGCAATATGTAAACAAGTCTGTTTTTTACCATGGTCCACCTTCCTCCTTCCTTAATTATATATTATCCATAGTTTTGCCTCAGTCTATCAAACAACAGATAGGTTGTCCTATGTGCCATATCCTTCCGCGTAGACATTCTATAGTTAGACGCCTCTTGCTGAATTTACTTGTTTATATATATTCTTTTGAGGAAATCAGCTATATATAAGGAGATGGTAAAGTGGAAATATTGATCGTGGTTTTATTTGCGCTAGGAATCATTATATTCCGTGTTTTATGTTTTTTTTATCCAGATTGGAAGTTTTTCAAAGGAGAGAACCTCTCCAACAAACAGAAAATAGCTATAGAACTCATATCCATTGGAATATTGCTAACTTTAGCGATTACAGCAAGGCTACTATAAAGACTACCTCTACAGAGGACCTTCAGATTTGTCTTCTAAAATGCACTTAAGCGAGAGTGTTTGCTATAGCATGCTTTACCTTAATCCTCAGCATCTCTTACAATAACTTCAAACGCTTCAATCTCTTGTAACAATGATTTCGTACGTGCTACTTGGACAATATCACTTACCATTTTTTCAATATCCTGACTGTCTTTCTGAGTGTTCGAGTCCATATAAATCAATAACCTCGGGAAATGTTTAACGTCATATTCAATACCTTCCAGGCTTACATTTACCTCTCTTTCTTTCAACTCATCTTCAATAAAATGGATTAACTCAACAGACCTCTCCCTTAAATCTTTCATATACTTTTTTTCAAACTGGACACCATTGACGGTTATTTTCTCCTCATTATTAGATGAATTGTTCAGTACCATAAGCAAACCAAGGATTAAGCAGGATAATAATAAACCTGCGCCCACGTAATAATTTTTCCTCATTTAAACGCCTCCCCTATAAGAAGATGTCCAATACTTATAAGTTATTCCAGTTCATTACTTTGAAAATTGACTTATTGCTTCTTAATCAGAGAGGAATACGTTAATCACTCTTCACTAATGAATCTCGCTGAACCCTAAGGTGCTCCTAAGAAAGTCCAGGCAATTATAATAAAAACCGTCCTATAAACTAATGATATAAACGCAAGCAAGATCAATAAAATATCCTTCATATTCTGATTTTTATAAAATGTAACGATAGCAAAAGTGAGAGCTGCTATAGGAAGCACCCAAATGATCACAAATAACGGTCCATCCTTTATGTGGCCTTGATCAAACAGACTGAGATTTTGCAAGAGCAGCGATAGCACACTTATTGAAATACTGATCATTCTAAACGGATATCTTTTACACCCATTTGCCCTCCATACTATGCTTTGCACATGACTTTTTGTATCTTTCGCTGGTATTTATATTTGTAAGGATTTCTTTTTAATCTTTTTGTATTAAGCTTTCCGATCGCAAAACGAACATCTTTGTTAGAAACAATCATCTTTCTGGACTCAGGATGTTTAAGATCCCTTCGAAACCACTCATTTTTCTTGAGAAACCTTATATTTTCACAAATATCTTCTTCTGTAACATCAGGAATAGGCGGTGAAAAAGTAATAACGCTTATCAAGCCCATTAAAACCCTCATTTCATCGCCTCCTTTGTAGAAATCGATTCATTTGCTTTGCACCCTAGGCTTGACCTACCAAACCTTATTAAGCTACTTCTTTAACCCCGATCCACACAGCGACATGACGACCGTTTCCGTCTGCGCGAGATTCTTTTTATACCGTTTATAAGCTGCAAACGTCGCTGCAGTTGTGGGCTCAACATAAAATCCTTTACCCGCTAACTCTTCACCAGCTGTATGAATGTCGTCCTCGGGTGCTGTAATAATCGTTCCATTTGTACTCCTTACAGCCTCTATTATCTGATCTCCCCTAACAGGCGACCCAATTGCAATACCCTCCGCCTGGGTGCCCTGGTTCTCCACACTTGCTACTCGAGTGTTGTTTCGGAATGCTTTTTCTATTGGAGCACATGGCTCCGCTTGAACGGCGACGATCTTAGGGAGCTCTTCAATCAAGCCTTTTCTTTTCAAATCTCTAAACCCAAGATAAGCACCTAGAAGAAGCGTGCCATTCCCAACCGGCAGTACCAAGGTATCTGGTGCAGTGAAATGAAGTTGTTCCCATACTTCAAAGGCAAATGTCTTTGTTCCTTCAAGGAAAAAGGGATTATATACATGACTGGCGTAAAAAACTCCATCTCGTTCAACGGCTTCTTTTGCTGCTACAGCTGTATCATCACGGGAACCAGGGATTAAATGCAACTGTGCGCCATGTGCTTGAGTTTGAGCTAATTTCTTCTGAGAAGTCGAAGAAGGCACATAAACATGACAATCTATATTGGCTCTCGCGCAATAAGCAGCAATGGCTGTCCCTGCATTGCCGCTACTATCCGCAATAACGGTTTTCGCTCCCCATTCTTTCGCCTTCGCAACCAGCACAGCCGCTCCTCGATCTTTAAAAGACCCCGTAGGCATCAAGTAATCTAACTTAACAAAAAGGTTAGGATGATTAGAATCTAGATTAACCAATGGCGTCATCCCTTCACCAAGGGAAATTGACCGATAAATTTCGTCCGTTTGAAAAGGTAAAGCTTCTTTATATCTCCACATCGTCATTTGTCGATTAACTAGATCTTCTATGGGAAAATCAACCGGGTAAGGCTTGACGTTAAAAATCCCGTGGTCAGGTTTCCAGCGTTTAATACTTGGAGTATATTCCTCATTCGTCACTGAATCTATTAGTTTGTATTCGCTCATATTCTATTCACCTCTTTAGAAAACTTGACGCTGTACCAATAGGGGCAACCTTTGAGACTAAAGCTCACAGGCAGCTCATTTCATGTGAGCACAAATCATCATGTGAAGCTAGGATTTAATTGAACACTTTTTTCGTATCGAACCTTTTATTCCAAAGTTGCCCCCACTGATTAGTTTTAACATGTTCATGATATTGCTTTTCGTTAATTTCTATAGTCAAACTAAACTCCTGCTATTGAACAATTTCACGCTACAGAATTTGGTCTACACTTCCCCTATTCCCACTTATCTGTTTCGATCACCTTCATAGGCCGCATCATGTCATAGTCTTCATGCTCTAGTATATGACAATGCCATACATAGTCACCAGGAAATGGGCCGAAACTGGCGATGACCCTTGTAATTTGTCCTGCTGGTGCTGCTACTGTGTCTTTCCAGCTCTTTTCATTCGGATGAGGTGGTTTTGCGGGTCCTGTAAAGTTGATGGTTCCATCCTGGTTATATCGATTAAGGTCAAATGGTTGTCGGTCGACTATTTGAAATTGAATCAGGTGAATATGGATTGGATGAGTGAAGTTGGTAACATTAATCATTGACCAGATTTCCGTTGAGCCTAGTTCAGGTGTTTCTGTCACAGGGTCCATCCATTTTTTGTTATCAAGCAATAATAATGGACGGCCGAGCTTGTCGGTTGAGCCAACCAGTTTCAGGTTCCGGATGCGTTGAACCTTGTTTTCGCTGAGTGAAGGAATGCGTGTTAAATACCGAGGAATCCTGCTCCTATCCACTGATGTTAAAGGGAGAGTCACTTTGAATTGCATGACATCACCTGTTTCATCATCAGGGTCGGCATCTGGCCCAAGATCGTTTTTCAATGTTACGGTTTCTCCTTCATGCTTGGAAAAATCAATGATTACATCTAAACGTTCGGCCGGTTCAACCGCTAAATTGTCCAGCTTAACTGTTTTCCGCATTAAACCGCCGTCAGAACCGATTTGATAAAATGACTGACCAGAATCCAAAAAAAGCTGATAAGTACGAGTGTTGGCAGCATTCAAGATACGGAACCGGTATTTCCGCGGTTCAACTTCTACATAAGGCCATATTTTTCCGTTAACAAGGTTTGTTTCTCCGATAAAAAAAGGTCTGATGGATGGATTGGGCCAGTTTTCTTGTGGATCATCCGGCTGTGACGGATAGAACAATTCACCGTTATCTTGGAATGATCGATCCATCATAATGAGTGGAATCTCATATTCTTCTGAAGGAAGATTAAGCCTTTCTTCTCGTTCATCCCGAATAATGTACATACCTGCCAGACCGGCATAGACGTTCAGTCTAGTTATTCCCATCGCATGGTCGTGGTACCAAAGTGTGGCGCCTCGTTGATGATTCGGATAATGATAGACTTTGTTTTTAAATTGCGGACCCGTGTCTCTGAAGTTTCTTGTGAACCACGCTTCCGGATATCCGTCACTTTCTGGCTTTGACTGGCTTCCATGCAAATGTGTAACGGTGCGGACTTCCGGAAGCTTCTCAAGATTATGAAAAGACTTATCAATAGGTAGAAAATGTTTATCCGGTAGTTTGTTTTCCCATTTTACATGAGTGGGTTCTCCGCGTTGAACATCAATAACAGGACCAGGAAATTGTCCGTTGTAGCCCCAAAGACGTGTTGGCCTCAAATCACGATGGAGTTTTTGACGGAATTCTGTCATTTGGACCTTATAATATGACTCATCCTTATATTTGCGCAACGGTTTTAGTATTTCCGGTATTGGCAAGGCATCTACAAATTTTTTTAGTTTTTTGTTCACAATGTCCATCCCCTCTAATGTGCATTTATAACAGTAGATGTTTAAGGGGAAAAAATTGCTATGGATAATTGGAAAAAACTTAAAATAAGATTCACCTAGAATAATTCGCCTAGTGCCATGGTGCAATTAATTGCAAAGAAACCTCCCATTTCCACGTGCTTGCCAACTACCATATCCGTTCGACGTATTCCGGATGATCGATAAATGGATTACGATTGCCTTGATAATCGCTAAAAATAATGTCATTGCGATTTTGTTCGAAAGCACTAACGGGATCGCTTTCATGCCACTGTTTTAAGGTAGACAGCTTTCCGATGCTCGGGCCGCTTGTCCCTACATAATCAGCGACTTTTAGGTCGAGCTCTCCAGAATCTCCTTCATAGCGGACTGCCATATAAAAAATCATTCGTGCTACGTCTCCTTTGACTTCGTCACGTGGTTCCCAGGAATCAGCATCATAATACGTATCTGGAGCTTCCGAAAAGGCAGACCCGCCATTATCAAAATCAAGGTTTCCGCGTGCAGAGTTAACCGTCACATCGGTCGGACGAAGGTGATGAATATCCGTCCCTGGCCCCATTGAGGTCCCAAAGTCTCCATGAGATTTCGCCCATACATGCTCACGATTCCATTCATCTACACCCCCGCCGTTATCATATTCGGAAATAGATTCTCCTGAATATAACAGAATTACATTATTCGGGTTGTTCGGATCCTCGTCTGTATGTCTCAATGCCCCCCAAACTTCATCATAGGATAATTCAGTATGGTCATCGATAATATTATGAAGAGCCTGTTTTAATGCGGAGCCCGAAAGGCCGACAGCATTCTCATAATACCCAGTCGGATTTGTCCCGCCATCACCATCATTGTCATCGGAAACAGTTGTGATCGAGCTGACATACTCTACTCCTTCATGACTGAAATAAGGATCCCTGGTCCCCTCAACTTGAATGAAATCTCCCATGTTTCCTGGATTATTTTCAAGTCCATACTCGCTTCTATACTCAGAATCAAGCTTTACAAAAATCATATCATCAACTTGGGTTTCATTTGGGTCATCTGCCAGCGCCAGCGCATAGTTACTCGTGAAATTACTTTGCTGCACATAATCAATCGCCGTTGGTACACCGACTATGTACCCCTCCACTGCTATATCTGCACCGTTCGGCTGATTCAGCGCTTCCTGTACAGATAGAACTGCGGCACCTTGAACAGGACTGGTGACCATGAACAGAAAAGTAACCATTAATAAAATTATTTTCCTCATTTTTCGAAGCACTCCTTCTATTATTATGGGTTATAATACTTTGAATAGATTCGGCAAAACTTCATCTATACCTTCAAAAAAAGAGGAATTTTTCATAAGTGTAACAATGGATTAATCATTCTTTACCATCGATCAATTATTAAGGTTTTGATTATAATAATGTTTTTCATTAACGTGGCTAATGACTAAATAGATTGCCAGAAAGCTAATCACAAACATGGCTGGAAAAAACCACTCCATGTAAATTCCCCCTAATCAATATTTTCTAGCTAATATCACCCAGGAAAGGAAAACTGTTGAAATATTTAAAGCGATTAATATATTTAGTAATTCGATGGCAGTTAAGAATATCATGTTAAATTCACTAGCGTTGCATTAATATAGTCCAAAAATTCAGTAATCTCATATTTAGCTGTTAAAGTAAAAAAAGAGAACATCCACCTAAACAGGCGATTCTATCCATTTGGTATTTTTATACAGTTAAACTTGAGACAACAGCCATCGCGTCTGTATCAAGGGACACTCCGGAGGGCTTCTTTCCATTCCTGACAAGACTGCCATATCAGGGCTTTCAACCTTCTAGCGACTTTTAATGGGCTTAACTTCGATTGAGTTTCCTGACTATGTAGAACCAGTAAACAGAACGTAATCAATGCGATATAAATCTGGTTTTGAGCGGCTTCCTCATCAAAGCTGAAAAAACGTTTGATTGTGACGTGTTGCTTGATCCATCGAAAGAAAAGTTCAATCTGCCAACGATTTCGATACATTTCAGCTAAGGTTTCAGCCGGTGTTTCCATATCATTGGTCGTAAGCCGAAGAAGATTATGCTTCGTATCCCAAACTTCGATGACTCTCATCTCGGCATCCATCATCTTTTGAAAAGATCCCAGCCGCACGACACGGTCCGATTTAATACGAGGCGAGTCTTCGACTGGGCACGCTTCAACTTCTGTCACGACAGTGTTTTTCTTGATCCGGGTTAAGAATGTATACCCTTCCCGACAAAGCTCATCGAAGCGTTCAAAGTCCATGTAGCCGCGGTCAAACACATACATGACATCTTTCTCATCCATTAAGATGTCCAGTTGATTGTTATCGTGCTCAAGTGCTGGCGTGATGACCGCTTGATCAGGGAACTGGTGGTTATCATCCATAAAAACCAATCTCAAATGAAGTTTTACTCCAGACTTTGTGGTTCGAAAAGATGCCCAGGGAAATTGGTCCTTATTCAGTGTGATTGTCGAGGAATCTATCAAATAGAGAGGCTTTCCGAATTTAGTCGGACCAGATTTCCCTTTGATTCTCATAGATAGTTCAGCGAAAATCGCTGCCAGAACGTCTGAATCGATGGCTCGATGCTTTCGTGATAACTGCGAGACACTAAGCGTTTCAAAACCCAGCTGAGCTTGAAGATTCTTATTAATCAGCGCATCTTCTAACGCCCGAAGGCTGTCTATTTCGTTTAAATGAGCGTAAATCATGAAATGGAGATAGGATTCAAACGAATATTTTTTCGTATACCGGTCCATCTCTTGGATAGGGACAGCTAAATTTTCTAGATTCATTACGTTTACGTATTTACCAAATGACGTTTTTACGGTATTCTTGTCCATGTGAGAGTCCTTTATATTGGATTTGGACAGGAATCCCCTGCGCCAACCATTATAAAGGATTTTTTTATGGATCTGAATTAGTTCTGAACATTCAGATATTATTTATGCAACACTAGTGTGTTAAATTGAAGTATTGATAGGATTACAATAAAGTAAAACATCATGGCAAAGAAGGAATAAAACATTCCTTTTTGTCTAATCAATTTCATACGTTCATCTTTTTGTTTAAATTGAGGATAAAGATAACTCATACTATAAGCTAAGACGGCCAATGATAATACTGTGTATGTTTGTAATGGCAGGGCACCGCTGGCTAGTATTCCTACTGTTATAAAAAATGCTCCCATTAGTCCAAAAAGTGTCCCTAATACAAAAAAGGCTCTTGCTGAGTAATCCATATTTATCTACCCCCTTCTTCTTTTTCTTCGTATATAAAAATATCTTCTATAGATACTCCAAAGATCCTGGAAATTTCAAAAGCAAGAGGTAAAGATGGGGAATATTTATTTTTCTCAATGGAAATTATCGTCTGTCTAGATACATGCAGCTTCTCTGCCAGTTTATCTTGAGATAATGAATATTGTTTTCTAAATTCAGCAAGTTTATTCTTCAATTAACCAACCCCAATCCAAATCCAAATCCAAATCCAAATCCAAATCCATTACATTGTAAAGGTAACTTTACGTCAAGGAAACTTTACATATAATCCACGTGTTTATTATGTCCTTATGTTCATAACAAAAGTTCATAGTAAAAATATCAAACACCCTTGCAATACGATGCACATCGTTATACAATGTTAACGACAAATATTGGTAAAGGGGCGAAACGATGGATCGAGAAATCATGAAAGGCAGCATTGACATCCTTATGCTCGGAGTAGTATCCAATCACGATATGTACGGCTATGAAATCGTCAAACACTTAAAAGAACAGAGCGATAACCTTTACAACATGAGTGAGGGCACTCTTTACCCTGCCTTGAAGAGGCTCGAGAAAAAGGAATGGTTAACTTCATATTGGGCAGAAACCTCTAGCGGCCGAAGAAAATATTACAAAATCACTGAAGAAGGTCGTACCGTTCTCGATCAGAAGCTTGGACAATGGAAAAGCGTAAATGAGCTGATTATGAAAACATCGGAGGATTTGTCATGAATCGTATGGAGAAGCATGTGAACCGTATCCTGGATCAAATGCAAAGTCCGCCTGATGAACGAGAAGAAATTAAAGAAGAGCTTTTGACCCATTTAGAGTCCGCTAAGTACGATTATATGAATCAAGGAAATTCTGTAAAGAAGGCGGAAAAGCAAGCCTTGGAGGATTTCGGGGACTCGAGCCTGATCGGTCATGGACTTCAGGAAAGTCTCTATCCCCACCAGCGCAGTTTGCTTTATGTCATTGGAATTGCCACTCTATTGTTCGCTGTCTTTTTCTATATAAGCATGACATTCGTAGTCGGGGAAGTCGAACCGATCTGGCTGTTAATTCAAATGATTATTGGAAGCGCTGTCACTTTATCTGCAATTAATATTGCGTTTATGGGACGCCACTACTGGTCTTTGAACGTTATAGTTCTCATCACGGCTATGTGGAATGGCTTCAATGTCATGATTGTCGAACAGATCCCTGGAAAGCAAGCTATTTTTTTCTGGTTTTATCTTGTAATTGTTGTCATCCTATGCATATTGTTCGTCATTCGAAATTCTTATTACTCCTCAGATAACACAACCACCACGAAAAAAAGCCGGAGTATCTTGAAGATCAGCTATGTCGTGAATATCATTTTCGGGATTATGATCTGTGCAGCCGGGTTATCCATAGCCTACCTATTTCTAATATTCGGTGGCTTCTCTTGGATGCTATTGATCCCTATATCCAGCATCGTAGCCTGGTTGATTTTCTTTAAGTTCCAGATGAAACTCATCCAACACCGCCCCCTAACTGCAATCGCTGTGGGTTTTGGATTTTTAATCTTTGTATCCGTATCCCCTTTTGCCATCGTCACAGCGATGTAAGGAGATGAATTGTCATGGATATTCAAATAATAAGCTGGTCTATTTTTATCCTATTTTTACTGATACACGGAGCTCTTTTATTTCTGAAACAAATGGAAAAGTTGCTCTTTTCATCAATGGTCATGATAGTATTTGGAACCGTCTCCTTGATTTTAGGGCTGATTCACTTTCAGCACCTGGGTATTTATGGAGTAATCGTTATCCTTGTGGGTCTGGTTATCTACATATCAACCAAAGATCTTATAGAAAAAAGGTGATTACATGTCCTTGAAAAAAAAGAATGCGATCTTTCTATTGATCGTCCTTGCCGCCTTCGCTCTGCTTTATTGGATGGGGACTTTTGCTGAAGGGCCAAAAAAACGTACGGGGCTTGGACGTTCCCCTGTTCTTTCTGCCAATGGAGAAGAAATCATTTTCTCTTATTATAAAGATGGGGAGGCCGCGCTTTATACAGTTCCTTCTTCCGGAGGGAAGGCGCAGCTTCTCCTGCAACCGCAGACTTTGGACTCATTCGTTCGGCCAGCCTATTCGCCTGACGGAACGAAACTTTTGTACATCAAAGAATATGAAGTAGAAGGGAAACCTTATAGTCAACTCATGATGTATGACTTCAAAAAACAACAAAGCCTGCCTCTAAAAGATATAGACCATTACATAAAGGAAGCTGTGTTCGCTCCTGATGGGAATCTTATCTACTTTATTAAAGCTGAAGGCTACCAGAAGAGTCATAACAGTGATCGACTCGTTCCTGAGGATTATGATATTTATAAAATGAATCTAGATACGTACAAATCCAAACGGATCACCACATTCAATCTCTATAGTCTTTCATCATTGCAAGTCTCGAATGATGGAAAATATGTGATGTATTCACTTTATAATGGAAAGGACTTAGTTCAACGGTTAAACTTAGAAACGAAAAAGGTGAAAACGGTCATGCCAGAACCCGAGTATGAATCAGGTGCTGCCAATGGCCCTATCATCGGATCTCCTGCCCTGTCGCCTGATGGAAACACTATAGCCTTCTCTGATGTAGCAACCAGTTCAGAGAATGGCACGTATCTATATGAAGTTTTCACCATGGACATCAATGGAGACAATGTTAAACAAGTCACAAACTTTCATGAACACGTGACATCACCTGTTTTCTTTCCAGGAGGCGAAGACTTACTCGTCACGGTCGACCAGAATTTTGCTGCCGGGCAGCCTGATTATGAATACTGGAGAGTCAGTAAGGATGGCTCTAAGCGAGACGAAATCATCATTGAAATACCTAAAAAATGAACTCTCGACGATTCAGTTATTAAATCCCGACTACTTGGATTATTGCACATAATATATATTTGCACATTTCAAGGCATAATTGCATGAGATCGAGAGTCTCTTTTTCATAAAAAAATAAACCACCGCATTACACGGTAGTTTATTAACCAGTTAAAAAGGTGGTAAGTTGTCTAGGTTATTGCTTTTGATACCGTCCGGTTCGCTTCGTAAAATGTCGCGTCCATATTTATGAAAAACATCGACATGAGCCAAGTGACCCTGCTTCGCTTCATCTAGAGCGGAAACATAATCAAGCTCCCGACCATTGTTCGTTTGGACTGCAATGATATCGCCGTCCTCATTTTTCCGTACTGCTACAATTTCTTCTTGTCCTTCATTTGAAAGCTTCTGACTTTCTTGAGCTGCCTGTTGTTCTCCGTCTGCCTTATACTGTTTGTAGATTTGCTCAAAATCCGACATGGTCGTCCCTCCTTCCCTCTTTATTCTTCTCAGAAATGGGGAAAATATAGAAGGAAAACCATCCTCTCGACCAAAGGCTTTAGTTTAAGCTTTAATCCTGCTCTGTATTTAGGATCTAATTACTAAGCAATTTTTCTCTATGTACCATTCCGTTATTTACTTCCATGCATGTCCTTGAATTTTTGAAAAAGTTTTGTCATCCACAGAGCAGTGAAAACAACAGCTATATCAATGAGGAAAAGATACATCAAGTTCATCCCCTTAGCCATTCTTAACAAATCCACCACATCAGAAAAACCACCAAATCCAAAGGCGAAAACGATAGACCCAATGGTCGCGTACAAGTATAAGTTTTTCTCTTTTTTCCTGCAATACTGATAAATCAGCATGAATGTAACCGGGAAAATGACAGCCGTCACGGTAATTCCGACCGGGAACAAGTAGGATAATGTATGTGGATGAACAAGGTAATTGTTTTTGGACAGAATGCTATCTACATTCGACCATAACACGTGAACTGAATAGCCAAAAAGCAGATTTCAAATAATCTAGATTTGTCTATTTTAAAGTATAAGATGATAAGCGGAACCAGGACACTTGCAATATTAAACCAAAAAAACCAGGTATCTATACCTGAGTACGAGTTCCAGTAATTAGATATCAAATGACTAAGCTGTTCTTTTTGTTTATAAATTTCTTCATAAAGCTGGTTTTCCCTCATAACCATCCTCCCCATGAATTTCATGGGGTTAGCATTTGCATGGGAAATGGTTCTTATTCCACATAAAGAGGTGTTGATGCTGACTCTCAGATACATTTGAATTTTGATAAATGGCTTAACGTCGTATGTACAATAAAATATGGTTCAATACATAAACACGACTGTTACTTGAAACTTTCCCACCCTACGAAAAATTAAGGAGTCCCTCCATGAGCCCTCTGGAATTCACTATGAATCCCAGGGACCTTTATAAGGGGTTCTAGTATTAAGTGTCTGTTTATTAATCCTCTACGATTTTTTCCTCTTTCATATACCGATAAACGGGAACAATGTCCCCTTCATTAACAGGCAGGTAGTTATAGGTGACATACCCTACTTCAGACTCCGGTTCGAGTGATAAAGCAATTAGATTAGCCTCTGGCTGAGCAGAGCTGAACACATAGCTTCCTTTAGGAAAGCGATAAGTTTTCTTTTTCCTATCTGTTTCAACATGTGTCAGCAGATGACCTTGATAGTATGTGTCATCCACTTTTTTATCCGTCACTTTATAGCGTTCCACTTCCAGTACTTTCGTTTCCTTCAGCTTTTTCACCTCGACACCTTGCAGTTTCAGCTTCTTCGCGATCTCATGATAGGCTGGAGGCATAATATAAGAAGTTGGACGAACGATTTCCTGTGTCGGTACCGATTGTTGTGAACTTAAAAAATTCACCGGAATCCGTTCGACTGCCCCTTCCTCAATGTCAACAACTTCTAGGTACTGCTGACCCGGGAGTTCTTGCCGTTTACTATCCAAAACGATGTTATCTTTTTTCCCTATCTTTTCGCCTTGACGCGTAATTTTCGCTTTAGCATGCTGGATCACAGATTCGATGGCATTTGCACGTTGTGCTGCTGTTTTAATGATATTGGTGTGAGCCGTTACGGATGCAGCTACACGACGTTTAAAGGTTTCACGGCCCAGCCCGTAACCCCGGCTTTCGACTAGAATCGTGAAAGCGGGTTGGAGACCGTAAGCGTTAGTGTCTATTCCGGCAGCCAGACTGCCTCCTGTGATAGTCGGTTTCTCAGCTGACTTCTTAAGCAGATAGTACGGATAGGATGAAAAACCCTCTTCTTCAAGTGCTTTATGCGTTGGTTTCACAAACCATTTTGTTGCTTTTTTTCGAACTGATTTCGGAATATTTAAGTTCAAATCAGGTGCCAATAGAATATCGTGATAAGGAATGGCTCCCTCTTCTCCTATTCCCGGTAATTTTTGCGGATTTGGAAATTTACTTGGAAGTCCTAAATACCCATGTGCACTAATAACCACTTCTGGTTGATACTTGTTGAAAATCTTATGAAGCGTGCGAATAGCAGGGAGCTCCAGTTTCACATGATCACGGTTAGCATCTAATTGATTTGCAGTCTGGCGCTGAAAGTAATAAGAACCGTCCGGGTTGATTCGCGGGACTAAAATGACATTAATCTCATCAAGGACGTTCTCTCCAAGTTTCTCTTTTGCCAACTTTTGCGCCATAACGAGTACGGATTCTCCACCCGTTGGCTCGTCCCCATGTACCTGGCCTTCCAGCATTACAGTTGTTTTATTCTTAAACTCTTCCTTATTTCCATGACTGGTTGATAGAACGACTATAGGAATGTCACGTCCTTCAAGGGAATGACCCGCGACTTTCATCTTCATCACGTCACTTGAACGGTCCAATTTTTGTAAAAACGACATCATTTCCTGCTGAGTCGTAAAATTCGATTTCCCTGGCTTGAATCCAGGTGTCTTAAATTCTACATCCGGCGTCGGATACAATGCTTCAACTTGTTCAGGCAAGCTGTAGATCTTATTATAGTATGGTGTAAAGCTTGAATCTGGCTGCCCTGCCACTGGTATGTCTGTTTGAGTAGTATCTTCGTGTTTTTGCGAATCGACTGATGCCCCGCTTACATGTCCTGTACTAGTCAAAGTCGACAAAAACATTAAAATGGTCATCAGCATCGCCGCTGATTTTAGTCTCTTATTCATGTTTCACTCCTCCTTACACAGTTTCATAGAAAAGACTGGCTTCTTACTTATGTATTCCTAAAGTCATTACCTCAACTTGAGGACCCTTGGCTTACTTCCTGTACGATTTTATTGCTGCTCCCCCTGTAACAGCCGCGTCACCTACAGCAGCACGTAAAAAAAACTGTCCTTCTTATTCCCCTTCTATTTTTATAAAAAAACACCTTCAAAATTCGATCATTAATTTCAAATTTTCTTATAATTACTTAATAAATGTATTATAGATAAGAAGCCAATCGTTATTTCCTTTTTAGAAACGAGATGAAGATAGTATTCCTGATGATAAGGCTTTCCCTCGTGATCCAAATCATCATAATGAATGAGTAACACCGCAAAATGATAGTTCTTTAGACTGTTGAGTTCTTGCATATGCCTTTCTAAAGCTCAATTAAACTGCATTTAATGATCCTCCCTAAGTTATTATTCCCGCTCATTCCCTCTTTTGAAATTTCCAGTTATGTTAGCCATCATAAGCTGCAACTCTTTCCCATCGTTAACCCGCTTAACTTTGTTTAGAAATTTTTCCGCCTCCTTGCCTTTAAGAATCTTTGCTTGTTTGTTGTGCCAATCAATAAAAACAGTATTATTTTTCGTGACTCGATAACTGAAAGGCTCCTCATCCAGACGATTGCGTTTATCAATGTGACCCAAAGTTATTCACTTCCTAAAAGTTGATCACAAACCGATTTAATCTTTCTAAACTAGTTTGGCCAAACCTTGTACGATTCCTTTTAAAATGTTTAAATGACCATCGTACGTTGATGACATGTTCGAGAGTACGAATTATTTTTTCACTTTAAATTACCGTACTCAAAATATGTCGCCCTGCCTAACAAAAGAACGCAATTCACTATGTCAGAATTGCGTACCCTCTTTAGCCCTTAGCCTGTTAATAAATATTTTACTTATAATGATGAGGCTGATCTATATTTTTTTGATTGTCCGAGATAGAGTCGATACAGGCAAAATGCGATCAACGATAATAATATCCCTGATAGATAAGGCAAGCCTATGAAGATAGAAAAGAGCCACCCGCCTAATGGAGGACCAATGATTCTCCCCAGTGAATCAAAGGAAGACAAAAGACCTGTTGTACTGCCATACCCTGCTGTAGACTTTTTCGTTAATAAAGCGGAAACACTTGGACGGATGATCCCATTTCCAACCCCGAAGATCGTCAAAAAGACGGCTGCAGTTACAAAACTATCAATGAGCAGAATTAGTCCAAAACCTAGAGCTGAAATTGTGATTCCAATTTGAATGACAAATCCTTCTCCAAATTTTTTCGTTAGTTTACCGACTAATCCTCCTTGTACAAAGGCTCCAGCCAGCCCCATGATCATAAAAAGATAGCCCAGCTCTACGGTGCCTATTCCTGCTTCTTCAGCAGCAAAGTAAGCAAAGGTAGCTTCCAGGCCGGCTAACGATACAGATACAAATAATTGCAGAACATATAAAATCGATATCGATCCACTCAGACTATATTTTAAAGAAGTCTTTTGAGCAGTTTGTCCACCCCTGCTTTCGTGTGGCAACGATTCCTTCAAGATAAGCCACACAAGGATGAGCGTTAATAAAGAAGAAGCTCCAGCTATATAGAAGGGCATGCTTAAACTAGTCTTTGAGAAAACACCGCCAATTGCCGGTCCCAGTATAAAGCCAAGACCGATCGAAGCGCCAATCACTCCCATTCCTTTTCCCCGATCTTCCTCTGTTGTAATATCAGCCACATAAGCCATGATGGTCGGCATGTTAGCAGCAGACAAAAAGCCGCCGACTATTCTTGCAGCGAAGAGCATCCAAAGCTGCGAAGAAACGGCCATGAGAAAAAAGGATAACGAAAGCCCCAATATACCAATCATGATCACAGGCTTCCGGCCAACCCTATCAGAAATCCTTCCCCACATTGGGGCAAAAAGGAGCTGCATGAGTGAATAAACCGCCATAAGCAGTCCCAATTGTGTAGGAGAAGCCCCCAATTCTTCAGCATAAAATGGCAATACAGGGATAATAATTCCAAAGCCCACCATGACGAAGAACATCACGGCAAACAAAATAGGTAATGCTTTTTTCATTTCCAAAACTAGATTCACTCCATTTCTAACTGATCCGGGCTTTTTTATGCTTGATTACTTTCTTACCTCTAAGTATTAATAAGTTCAACACTATTTATCGTATCACAGTCATTCCCTATTTTTTTATGTTCCATAAAGTTAATGATGGATATAGTAAAAAACATTCACTGTTACAATGAAATGCTCCATAACTTGTGTTATTAACCTGCCTTTTTGTTCAATAGCGTTTCCGAAAAGATGGTTCATCACACCAAAAACAGCCCAATAAGCATGCACATTGGACTGCAACTATCAATGATTGATGTTTACCGTACTATTGCGAGATAGTGGAACCAGACTTTTCAGGAAGACATCCATAGATAAAACTTCCAAATGACGAATGTAAAGATGACGTACCCAAAACCAGAATAAAGATGATTCCAATCACCAGTATGTGTGAAAACACCAAACAAACCGGAGACGTGTTCAAAGATTGGGATGAAAAGAAAGATAGATAGAGAGATCAGCCCCCGTTGTATAAAGGAAGTGAATGCTCTGAACAAAGATATAACCGCTATCGTTACTACAGGTAACATCAAAAGAGTAAATAAGATATTAATAGAAAAAATACTTGGAAACGGCCGGTTAGGAAATGCATAATATCCCTCTCCCACCATCCAAAGGTCCAAGTACGTCCCGATCAGTGAAGCAAATATCATCGTACACCATAAGCCTTTAAGGTGTAATCGATTGTTTGGCGAGGATTGAGAATTCGAGTTTTTCCAACGTGTAACAGTATTCATCCTGAATATTCCCATCTACGAATTGGGTATCCTTTTTTAAATATCGGACAATTTGCCATGTTGAATACCAATCTCCTTCTTCTGCTTGTTTATGTTCGACATTTTTCCAACTATACTTTAATTGAGGGCTATAGATCCGGTGAGACCCCGGCTTTAACCGGCACTTTCTTGTTCGTCGTTTAATCGGTTTCCCAGGTATAGATTCATTAATATCATTGAATAACATCGGCCAATAATCCCTTCTCGATCCGGTATGAGGATGCTGCAGGGCCCATTTGTAAAAAGCAGCGAAATTTCCCTCTTCAAATAGAAGCTTATATAATCGAATGCCTAATAAAATCCGTTCGTGTAAAGAGGCGAAGTGATGAATGGTTTGACCGCGGATCTTAATTTTATCTCCTTCTGAGCAGGGAAAAAGGATTTGATTCAAACTTAATAAATCTTGCAGTTTAAATTCTAATGTATTTAACACTGTTTTTTGATAGTGCGGCTGTTGAACGACCCTTTTTTCTAAATAACTTTGTTCATTAATCACGAGAGCAATGGCCAGAAGATATTCGTCACTTTCTTCCCAAAAGTGGTTCCATATCACTTCCATGAACCGAGAAACTCCGATGGCAGGTAAAAGATAAAATAAATTGGTGTTCCGTCTGATACTTTCTTGATATAACAGCAATTGCGGATAAATATCATGAAAAATCAGCCAATTTCCCCGTTCTAAGAAAGTAAAGAAATTTTGCTTTTCATCAACCGATAATATTTTTGGCAAGAAATCTCCTTTAAGATCGGTCATATTCCATCCGCCATTCCTGGATACCATATGACCCAAAAACGCCCAATGAATTTCAGGAAATTGCCGATAAAAATCTAAATAGCCTTGCGTTCTGGTGATGTTATTGCTGTTGAGTTGAGCTGTTTCCTTTTTTACAAAATCAATGATATCTTGTTCTTCTGTACTTAATTGTTCCTCTGAAATTGGGGAGGGCTGAAGGTTTTTTAAGTTTTTCTTTATCTTTTTCAAACTTGATGACAGTTTATGATGAAGAAACAACTTCCCTTTCATTAGCCTATTTCCCATCGACTCACCTTCTATATGTAGAGTTAAAACGATTCATCATATACTGTGATATTCAATTTTTCAAATGAATACATTACTCATGAAGGAGTGATCACCTATGGAGGAGCGAATGAAGGCAGAAATCAATCATCTTATTGAGATGTTGCAAGATAGGCAGACAGAGGATGGTAGTTGGCGATTTTGTTTTGAAGGCCCTCCGATGACTGATGCTTATATGATTATTCTATTGAGGTCACTTGAAATAAATGACGAAGAATTAATACACCAGCTGGCTCACCGAATTCAGTCCAAACAATGCGAGAATGGCACGTGGAAACTTTATGAGGATGAAGAGGAAGGGAACCTTTCAGCCACGATTGAGGCTTACTATGCCCTCCTCTATTCCGGGTACAAACAACAAGAAGATCTGGACATGCGAATGGCAAAGCAATTTATTATGAAAAAAGGAGGGCTTAATCAAGCCACTTCACTGACGAAAATGATGCTGGCCGTAACCGGTCAATTACCTTGGCCTAAATTCTTTCCTGTCCCGATAGAAATGATATTACTTCCCCAGTCCTTCCCGATTAACTTTTTTGATTTCGTCGGCTATGCACGAGTTCATATGGCTCCGATGTTAATCGTTGCTGATCAAAAGTTCGTGTTGAAGGGAAAAGAAACCCCTAATTTATCTCATTTACTCAATCATCGTGTTTCAGATAATGATTATTTTGAGGAATTCAGATCAGGCAGTATGTCTTTTATTACACAAAGCATCAAAAGGTTAATCGGATTACCCAGTGAGTTACATCGAATGGCCCTCGAAAAAGCCAATCGGTTTATGATAGGAAGAATTGAACCGAATGGGACACTGTATAGTTATTTTAGTGCCACCTTTTTAATGATTTTTTCACTGCTGGCTTTGGGTTATTCTAAAGACGACCCTGTCATCCAAAATGCCGTGAGGGGTTTAAAGTCTTTGCAATGTTCGAATGACCATATACAAAATTCACCCTCGACCGTCTGGGACACCTCGCTCATCTCCCATGCCCTGCAAACAGCTGGAGTAGAAAGTTCTTCCCCAACGATTCAAAAAGCCAATTATTATCTATTACAAAAACAGCATTATAGATATGGCGATTGGGCAATCCATAATCCCTATGTTTTACCAGGAGGATGGGGTTTTTCAGATAGTAATACAATGAACCCGGATGTCGATGATACAACCGCAGCATTAAGAGCCATAAAGAATACAGCGAGTCAATCTCCACCCATCAGACAATCCTGGTTTAGAGGAATGAAATGGGCCTTAAGCATGCAAAATCATGACGGTGGATGGCCTGCTTTTGAAAAAAATACTGATAAAAAAATATTGAAGCTCGTGCCGATCGATGGAGCTGAAGCCGCGAGCATAGATCCCTCAACGGCTGATTTAACAGGACGCACCATGGAGTTTCTTGGCCGGGACGCACGCTTAAACCTTTACCATCCTCAAATTAAAAGCGGCGTCAATTGGCTCGTGGAAAATCAAGAAACGAATGGTGCGTGGTATGGACGTTGGGGAGTTTCTTATATTTATGGGACTTGGGCTGCGATCACAGGAATGAGAGCCGTGGGAGTTAAACGTGATCATACCTCGGTTGAAAAAGGTGTTCAGTGGTTGAAGAGCATCCAAAATAAGGATGGGGGCTGGGGTGAATCCTGTCAGAGTGATATTGAAAAAAACTATGTCCCCCTAAGTTTTAGCACGCCATCGCAAACGGCTTGGGCTTTAGACGCATTAATTTCGGTTTACAGTGGACCGACGGAGGAAATCAACCGCGGAATCGATTGTTTGTTATATCAGTTACACGAACGCGGCCAGGGTTTCACGTATCCTACAGGGGCAGGACTTCCGGGCAGCTTTTATATATATTATCATAGTTATAATTATATATGGCCATTGCTGACGTTGAGTCGATATGTTGAAAAATATCATTCACAGTTGGACTGATCATCAGTGAACTGACTCATCCTAATCAGTACTCACGTATAGCCCCCCACTTGCCTTCCGCTCATTTAGATGTGCAAAAGAAAACGGTCAACCTACTGTAAGGAGTATCTGACGCAGAAAAAGTTCTTAATCAGCATTAGGAAAATGTGCTTCCAAACGTTCCGTACCCCCGCATATAGTTGACCGTTCCTAAATTTTTTTCGATACACCATAAACAAAATTTTTAACCACCAGTGTATGGAAACACTTCATTATAACCGGCCATTATATAGAACTCAGTTTAATAAAATCTTCAGCATCTTTCACGCATAACGCCATCCCTTTCTCCCAAAACGACTTTGATGTAATATCTTCCCCCAAATGCTTCATGACTAAATCCTCTGTGGACATATTCCCTGAATCACGAAGCAGTTCTAAATAACTTTTTTCAAAATCTCTTCCTTTTTCCTTTGCCTTCGCATAGATACTAAGAGAAAATAAGTATCCAAATGTATAGGGAAAGTTGTAAAAAGGTGATTTAGTAAGATAAAAATGCGGTGTCCAGACCCAGGAATGAATAGATGGGTTATCCAGAGAGCCTTCATACCCCTCATCTAGTGCGTTTTGCATGAGCACATTTAATCGTGATGAGGAGACGAACCCTTTTTCCCGTTCTTTGTAAAATTTCTCTTCAAACAAAAACCTAGCGTGTATATTCATAAAGTTCATCACACTACGCTTTAATTTTTCATCCAGCAGGAACAATTTTTCATTTCTAGATTCTGCTTTATCCATCGCTGCATCTAAGATGATCATTTCGGAAAAAGTTGAAGCTGTTTCAGCTATACTCATAGGGTAATGTTTATTCACTGCATGAACAGGTCCCATAGCATGATTATGAAAAGCGTGACCCAGTTCATGTGCCAAAGTTAGTACATCAGTGATTCTACCCCCATATGTCATAAAAACTCTTGACTCCTCTGAAATCGGAAACCCTGTACAAAACGCCACTGCTGATTTATTCGGGCGATCTTCTGCATCTATCCAGCCGTTATCAAATGCATGTCGAGAAAAACTTTCTAATTCTGTTCCAAATTGACTAAAATGCTCCAAAATAAACCCGACTGCTTCTTCGTAATTTATTTGATAAGGACTTTGCGCCATGGGAGCCCAGAAATTATAAGATTCCATTTTATTATCACCAAATATTTTGGCCTTTTGTTTTAAGTAATTAGCAAAAGGTTTTTTATATTGCTTCAACGCTCTCCACATGGCATCCAACGTTTCCCTCTTCATACGATTATCCATGAGAGGTTGTTCTAGTACGTTTTTCACACCTCTTCTTTTATTCACTTGTACC
Source organism: Halobacillus ihumii (assembly GCF_902726645.1). Lineage (NCBI taxonomy): Bacteria > Bacillati > Bacillota > Bacilli > Caryophanales > Bacillaceae > Halobacillus > Halobacillus ihumii. The sequence goes on along the minus strand of NZ_CACVAO010000001.1, from coordinate 3,677,003 downwards.
CTGAACCCAGCAATATGATTAAGTATGCTTGCAAATAATTCTTCTTTCTCAGTCCAGATGTCTTCTAGAGCATTATGTGATTCTTTTCGAACCCCTTCATCAGGATGCGAACGCAAATTTATTGCTTGAGCAACTGATAACTCCTTATTCTCCCCGTCGATTTGAACATGAACTCTAATACTACTGAGAAGTGAATTATAAACTTTTCCCCAAGCATGATAACCATCAACCATTAAATCTGACACTAACCTTTCTTCTTTATTTGAAAGGTAGTACTTAGCCTGTTCACACCAATCATTTAATATGAATTTATATTCTTTTAGAATCTCAGTATCTACTAGCTTTTCCCACAATTGTTGATTTGTATTTACGAGGACTTTTTGTACTCGCTTTACATTCGACTCAAATCGAGCATTTATAGAGGATGTTTTTCCTTGTAGTCTTGAAGCCTTATAATCCTGTGAGTTCTGTGCAAGAAGGCAGGATATAAAAGAATTGGCCTGTGCCAGGTTATTTTCAATGTCAGTTATGTATTCAATTATAGCTGCAACTCTATATGCTTCGTCTTTTTCTTGCGGGGTTTCAAAAAGATAAACCATTTCTTCAAGCTCATATATTTTGTTTTCCATGTGTTTGACATGTTCATTAAATTGAAGTGATCCGCTTCCATCTACGAACAAGCTATCTAAATCCCACATAAAATTAAACTTCGATTCTTTCATTTGTTCCCTCCCGATAATTTATAGACTCAATTTCTTCAACCCCAAAACATAGTGCTGAAAACCAGTATTTCATTGTTTCCACTGATACTTTTTTACCAATTACTTCATTATCCATTTCACCAACACACTAGTCGCAGGAACTATTTTCCATACAAGGAATTATACCTTATTCGGGGGATTAATGTGGTGCTTTATTCATGAAATAAGAATAATCATCCGTTATGTGACAAAACTCACTATGATTCTCTTCTTTATTCACGGACGATTCCCCCCATTTACACTTTAAGGAAATCAGCTTATGGTTTTTCCTAAGGGCAGCGGCCCCATAAATAAGCAGTATGAGAATGGCAGGTGAAATCATGAACGTTAGAAAAACAACTGTACTGGCATGCTTATGCAGCATTACCTTTTATTTAACCTCAACCGTCATCGATGAAACCGAGGCTGTATTTTCTGACCAGGAATCATCAACCTCAACCATCACGGCTGCTGTTGTTTTTCCTGAAGCCATTGACGAATTAGTAAAAAGGGCGAAACAACTATCAACCCGTATAAATGCTGCTTATGACAATGTTCTTGCCATAACAGTTCATGATTTATCCATTCACCAGGCTGAAGCTAAACTCGTGACATTACAAAAGGCGCGTGATGAGATCAAGAACCTGACCCAACAGTTAAAATCCATTCATGATCAAGTTAGAAAATATGAGCAACGGGCTGCATCAACCAGTGGCAATGGTTCAGCTCAGTATGTACAAGCTGGCCTCGATAAAATCCAAAAGCTCTATGAGACATGTAACAAGAAAATAGATTCGCAGCAAATCAAACGCGTATCAACTGATCTACAAGAAACCATCGAAGACTTGAAACAAAAACGCAGTGAGCGCGAACAAACGCCTGAACCGGCAGCCGACCATCAGAGTGAAACAACGAATGAAAAGAAAGCTAATCCAAAGAAGCAACCTGAAAAGGAAAACCATAGCAAAGAAGAACCTCCACAGAAAGAGTCATCCACCAATGATACTTTTTATCAGAACCCTCCGACCAAGGGAGATGAAAAACCAGAAACTGAATCCACCAAGGAAAATTCGCCAAAAGAAAACAGCCAACCTACTACTCAAAAACAAGACACAGCGACTGAAGAACTATCAGAACCTATCGAAGCTAAAGGAAATACAAATCAAGAAAAGGAGGAAACCACTCAAGATGATGAAGAAAACTTTAAAAATCATTAGCAGTCTCGTTACGTATCTCTTGATTGGCGTCATGATTTGTCTAGCTATTATCGTTATTTCTTCAAAAACAAGCGGTGGAGAACCCACCATATTTGGCTATCAGCTAAAGACTGTGCTCTCTGGTTCAATGGAACCCACCTTTCAGACAGGATCGATCATAGCGATCAAGCCGAAACAAGAAGAAATGACCTATCAAAAAGGGGAGGTCATTACATTTCGAGCTGAAGACGACAAACTGATCACCCACCGTATTGTCGACGCGAAACAGGTAGATGGTGAGTGGATCTATACCACTAAAGGTGACCATAACGAATCCGTTGATGCAGCCCCTGTTCTTTCACAGAACGTAATTGGCCATTATGTCGACTTTACTGTTCCATATGTTGGGTATTTATTAAGTTACGCCAGTTCCAAAGCAGGTGCTGCTTTATTACTCATTGTGCCTGGAGTCATTCTATTTTTGTATTCGATCGGTTCCATCTTTCAAGTTGTTAGAGAAATAGATGGAAAAACTGAAAAACGTTCCGCTTAATTTGGTTATTCTTCTTTTGTATTTTTCTGGGATACATAAGAGTTTAATAGAACAATTACTAGGGAGGAGATTAAAAATGGGTATGAAAAAGAAACTGGGAATGAGTGTTGTTACGGCATCACTCGGCTTATCGTTAATCGGGGGAGGTACGTTTGCGTATTTCAGCGACACGGAAACGACAAACAATACGTTTGCAGCAGGAACGTTAGATTTATCTGTTGACCCTCAGAAGATTATTGACGTCAGCAATCTAAAACCTGGCGACACGATGGTCCGTGAATTCAAACTCGCCAACGATGGGAGTGTGAAAATCGACACCGTCAATCTACTAACAGATTACCAAATCATCGATGCTCAAGGTGACAATGGATCAGCTGACTTTGGCAAGCACATCAGAGTCAACTTCCTCTTTAACTGGGACAAGGAAAGTGAACCCGTTTTTCAAACGACACTACACGAACTGAAGAACATGGATCCTGATGTTGTGCAGCGAGAAGTGTGGGATCCGTTATGGGAACAAAAAGGCGGACTTACTTCGGGTGCTTCGAACGAATTATGGGTAGAGTTTGAGTTTGTGGACAACGGTGAAGATCAGAACATCTTCCAAGGAGACAAGCTTCAAGTAGACTGGAAGTTTAATGCCACTCAAGGCGATGGCGAAGAAAAATAAGAAGTTCTCATGAACGATCGATCCAATTTTACTAAGGGAGTGAATGATCTTGAATAAAAAAGTTGTTTCATCTACATTGGCGTTATCCCTTGCACTGGGAGGGTTTGCGTCCGTTGCCCCAAATGTTCACGCCAGCGAGAAAAAGGTTGAATTCAATGAAAAATACAATACCCCCTCCTATATCGTTGGAAATTGGCAGGCACCACAGATAAAAGGCTTAACGAAAGCTGACACGCTCAGTGAAAAAGATGTCGCGTTTGCTTTCCTCAATGCCAACAGTGAATTGTTTAAGTTACAAGGAGATGCGGCACAAAACTTCAAAGTCGTGAAGGAAAAAGCAAATAAAGATAGCGGAACCCACCACCTCAGACTCGTGGAACAATATAAAGACATTCCAATATACGGATCAGACCAAACGATCACCTTAAATGAGAAAAATCATGTCACATCTTTTTTTGGACAAGTTGTGCCTAATTTAGAAGAGAAAGATATTCCAACTAAGCCGTCCATTTCAGATCAAAAGGCAGTAGATATCGCCAAAGCAGCCATCGATAAGAAAATCGGTCATGTTGAGGAATATGACGGCGATATTAGCAGCAACTTATACATTTACGAACATGACGGCGAATTTCATCTTGCTTACCTTGTGAAGGCCTCTACTTCAAAACCTGAACCAGGTTACTGGCACTATTTTATTGACGCTACAAATGGCGATGTGATTAACATGATCAATGAAATCGACCTTGTGACTGGCTTTGGAAAAGGTGTGCTCGGTCAAAAGCAGATGTTCGAAATGAGCAAAGGCACAGAAGGAAACTACTTCCTATTTGATGAAACACGAGGAGACGGCGTTCACACATTCCATGCCCAGCATATCAGCCCGCTAATTTTCAATCTGTTGTCACAGCTGGCTGACTATACAGGCGAAGAAATTACGAGTGACCATAAGTTTTTCTCTGATCCTGCAGCTGTGTCCGCACAGGTAAATGCAGCTGACGTTTACGATTACTATCAAGAAACTTTTGGGCGGGACTCTTACGATGATCAAGGTGCGAAGCTGATTTCTTCTGTACACGTGGGACAAGGATGGAACAATGCGGCATGGAACGGAAAACAAATGATGTACGGTGATGGAGACGGCGAGACGTTCATCCCATTATCTGGAGCAAAAGATGTCATCGCTCATGAACTGACACATGCTGTGACAGATACAACTTCCAGTCTGATTTACCAAGGTGAATCAGGGGCGTTAAATGAATCCATCTCTGATATTCTTGGAACCATGGTTGACCGTGAAGATTGGAAGATGGGTGAAGATGTTTATACACCGGATATCGAAGGAGATGCTTTGCGTACGTTGAAGGACCCAGCTTCCTATACGAACGCTCTCACTGGGCCTTATCCAGACCATTACAGTAAACGATACACAGGAGAGGCGGATAACGGCGGTGTGCATATTAACTCCAGCATCAATAACAAAGCAGCCTACCTGGTTGCTGAAGGCGGCACACATTACGGAGTTACTGTCGAAGGAGTTGGACGAGAAGCAACCGAACAAATCTATTATCTAGCCAACACCCAATATTTAACGGCAACATCTGACTTCAGCATGATGCGTCAAGCAGCCATTGAAGCGGCGACAGCTCTTTATGGTGAATCTTCAGCAGAAGTAGAAGCTGTGCAGAAAGCCTATGAAGCAGTCGGTGTAGAATAACTTCTTATAAACGAGACCGTCCGGATAACGGGCGGCCTCGTACACTTATTTCATGACAGGCTGGGCAAGAGCTACAGCCTTTTTAAATTGTCCAATTTTTGAGTAATAGGTGAAGAGCTCTTTTTCAGAACGTTTCACTAAATAAACATGGCCGTATTGTTTAAAGAAAGGCAAAGCATGGTCACTTAAGTAGCTATAGTACTTAATATGATCGTGATGAATTAGATAAATAATCAAGTTAAAAAGATATGTAAACAACGGTGCATCCATTTCTTCTGCTGCTTGAACGGCATTCTCTGCAAGGCTCAACAGTTCACCCTTATAAGAGAGATTCCCTCTGACACAGCTTTGAATATACCCCTCTAACGACAACAAATAGTTACCAGTATTAACTTTCTTTAGGTTCATGGACTGATTGTAAAGTCTGCCTGCTGTTTCAAAATCCTCCCTAACATAATATTCGAAAGCTAAATTGTGAAGAACTTTGGCCTTTCTTCCTGGCGTCTGACATAACTCACAACTCTGGATCAGCGCCTCGTACTTTCTAAGCCGTTCATTGAAATCGTGATGTTTATCCTGGCTTTTCAAAATCAACAGCAGCATTTCTACATCAATTATCCTTAAGAAATTGCTCGTTTCTTTAAAATGTTGGAGAGCCTCAACAGCACATGTATAGGCCATGTGTTTAGCATCATTGGATTCATAAGCGATTGCCAAATGGTAGTAGTATTCCGGATTTTTGTAGATTTCATTGTTAATCGACTTTAGGATTTCAACAGCTTGCTGATACTCCTGATTTTTTAAAAGAAGGATCCCCCGAACATGTTTAAATAGATAGAATTCATAGGGAGGAAGTGTTTTTTCATTAATATTCCTTACAATCTCACAGGCGTCGTCGTTTTTATCCTTTAACAGACAGTAACGCGCCAACAATAAGGTGTAAAAGCAATGGTACTCAGAGATCTCAATGAATGGATTGTCCGCGAGTTCATTTCTGATCGCTTCAAACTCCTGTTCCCTCTCCAAACTGATTGCGTAAAGCCAACGATCAAGCTTTTGTTTTACCGTTATAAAATTATCGATCTCCGCCTCCATATTAATGTTCAGTCGTTCAGCTACTAATGATACGATTTCGGAAGAGTAATGAGTTTGTCCGAGTTCAATTTTGCTGATATGTGTAACGGAACAAATTCCCCTCCCTAGCTGTTCTTGTGTCATTCCCGATTGCTCACGATAAAACTTAATAATTTTCCCTTCATTCATAATGAGATCCCCTTGTATAAGTAATGAGTTTTAGAAACCATTTTGTTACCAGAGCTATGACTGCATTATGAGTGTATGATCAAGGGAGAAAAATCAAATCTATGAACTTAAGTTTAAGTTACACGTATAACACTATTGAACTTTTGGTTTTTTCTCCCATATACTTACAATATTACATGAAGGCTGGGGCTTGTTCCACTATAAAGGAAATTTCTGGTGAAGGATAAAAATTACACTGCTGAAACAAAACTGTCCAATCATTTTTGGCGCCTCTGAGTTCATTTCATATGACTTATTACAAGCCCTGCTGCATAATAAAGCCTATAGGGAAGGATAGAGCCCCTCTAAACTATTAAAACCATCCTTCAATAAGAAGGATGGTTTATCATGTATCATTATGTCTACTTAGTTACAACCACGGCTTGCTCCTGTGCTTGCAAGCATAGTTCAGCAGCCTTAAATGCATGTGCCTGCGACATTGCTTTTTCCGTGCGATTAATACAATCCTTTATAAGCTCACCAAAGAAGGGGAAACCTACCTTGCCTGATAACTCGTAATGCTTCTCGCCATCCTTATTTACTAAATAAAGATGATCACCAGATTCCGCGCGTGCAACATCAACGTATTTGCGTATTTCAATCGTCCCTTCTGTCCCAGTAATAAAGGTACGACCGTCTCCCCATGTACTTAATCCTTCCGGCGTGAACCAATCCACTTTAAAAATTTGTGTGGCCCCGTTATCCCCTCGTAATGTCGCATCACCATAATCCTCCAGTTCTGGATGGTCGGGATTATTATAGTTTCCGACTTTACTGTGTAAAATTTCAGCATCTTCACAGCCTGCAAAATATAAAAATTGTTCAATCTGATGGCTTCCGATATCACATAAAATACCACCGTATTGTTCTTTAGTAAAAAACCATTCCGGACGACTTGATGCATTCAAGCGATGCGGTCCAAATCCTGTCACTTGAATAACGTTTCCAATTGCTCCATCCTTAATAAGATCACCTGCAAACACAGCACCTTCCACGTGCAGCCGTTCACTGAAATAAACCATATATTTTTGGCCAGTTCTTTCCACTACCAACTTTGTTTCTTCTAATTGAGCCTTGGTTGTAAAAGGCGTTTTATCCGTGAAATAATCTTTCCCAGCTTCCATAACCTTATTACCTAGTGCACTTCGTTCAGAAGGGATAGCTGCTCCTGCCACTAATTTAATGGATTCATCATGTAAAATTTGCTCTAACGAATCTGCAATTTGAACACCTGGAAATTGTTCTACAAACTCCTTCACTTTTTCAGGGTCAGGGTCGTATACCCATTTAAGTGTAGCACCTGCTTCTACTAATCCGTTGCACATTCCATTAATATGGCCGTGATCAAGTGCTGCAGCTGCCACTGGAAATTCTCCCTCTTTCACAACCGGATTGGGTTTGCCTTTTGGCGCGTAATTCATGCCATCTTTACTCATGTATTATCCACTCCTTGGTACCAATTATCTTATTTAAAATTAAAACCAATCTGCATAACCTAATTTTCTTAAGTTATCGGCTGATGTTTTCAAGCAATCAAATGGATCACGTCCATATGTATCATCCTGCTCGATTAAGAAATACTGAGCGCCACTCTCAAGACCAGCATCAATTACTGCATTCATATCGAGATTTCCTTCACCTACTTCCGCAAATTCAATGAGATTAGTGAATTTCCCAAAGAATTTACCTAAGTCTTGATAGTCTTCCTCGTTCACATCTAACTTTCCAATACGATAATCTTTCAAATGTAATAACGAAATACGATCCTTATAGTTTTGAATGACTTTCACAGGATCTTCACCAGCTCTTTGAATCCAGTGAACATCTAATTCAAAGCCCAGTATAGACGTGTTGTTTTTCATAAGGTCTAATAGATATTCTCCATCGTATTTCTGGAACTCGATATGGTGGGTATGATAATATAGCTCAATACCATGTTCAACTAAGCGCTTTGCCATAACTTCAGCTTCCTGGATAAATTCCATTATTTTATCTTTATCGGCCATTTTAGTTAATGGAAGCATACCAATACGAACAAAATTACAATCTAGTGTTTTACAATCCTTCATAATTTTATCAAAGTCATTCTTTAATGTTTCCCCAGGCGCCCCCGGCATCATTGGCTCTAATCCTGCAGATAGTGCTGCGATGTTTATATCAAATTCTTCGCTCGCTCTCTTTAACTCCGATACATTTTCTTCAGTCATTGGAATCTGTGATACTTCCACTGCTCCGAAGCCTAGCTTATGTAATTCTTTCATTGTTTCATAAGCTCCAAGTTCTTCAACTTTTCCTTTAAGCATCATCATTTGAACACCGATTTTTCCTTTTTTCATTGGTTTACCTCCATTTTTATTTCTTCATTAATTTTCGATGATCTACGAATTGCACTAATCATTTCCATCGATGTTTGCGCTTCCTTCACGTGAATATAATCATCTGAGTCATTTTCAATACAAGAATAAAAATGATTAATTAATTTTGAATGGCTTGCCCCATAATAAAATTTAGCACCGGGGAGTTTTGCATCCTCGATAATCTTTTCCCTCTTCCCGTCATCATTTGTTCTAGTTAAAATACTGTCTTTAATGGTTAATTTGCCTTTTTCGAGAATCACCTGAAACTCTACTGAAGAGTTTGACGCATTGGTTACTGTTGCGAAAAACAACCCTTTTGCACCATTTTCAAATTGAATATGAGCTGTAGCAGTATCTTCTACTTCGAAACCATAATCAAGTAAGTTGGCAATCGACCCCTTAATTGTTTCGACTTCACCGCCAATAAGCTGCATTAAATCCAAGGTGTGGATCGCCTGATTAATCATGACACCGCCACCAGCCAGCTTCATGATACCTCGCCACGGTTTTACATCGTAATAGGATTTTGGTCTAAACCAGGTTACCAGTCCCTTTAAGCCGGTTACTTTGCCATACTCCCCGCTTTCAACAATCTCCTGTAGTTTTACAAACGTTTCATTGAGACGATTCTGAAAGGCAACACATATTTTAATGTTCTTGCAGGAATCCTCCAAATCAACTAAAGCCGTGCCTTCTTCTGCATTTAGTGCTAAAGGTTTTTCTTGAAACACGTGAATATCTTTTTCCACACAAGCTTTCGTAGCAGCATAATGAAGATAGTGCGGCAAACAAACATGGACACAATCCAACGTTTCCTTTTCCAGCATTACATGGTAATCGGTATAAAAATTTGCCCCTGGTACGGTATCCTTTAATTCCTCATCGATATCACAAACAGCAACTAACTCCACATTTGGATTATCCTTAATAACGGGTATATGAATTTTAGATATATCACCAAGTCCAATAATTCCTATTTTCAGCATGGATCCAAGCTCCTTTAAAAACTACCCCATGTCCTTCAAGAAATGGGGTAGATCAATAAACTTACTTTTTAACAGGATTACGTCTTCCCGCTTCAATCTTTTTATTTAATTCTGACAGGTAGACTTCTTCATCAATTGGAAGTTCTACTTCTTTACCTAGCCAGCTTGATAGATGAATGGCATTCGCTAAAGCTACACCATGTATCCCATCACTGCCAGGTGCAAGCAATGGGGTGCCGTCTAAAATGTTCGCTGCGAAGTTTTCCATGACCGCAGTGTGCTGTGCGCCCCAGACACTTTCGAATTCAAGCACTTCTTCACTATAAACTTCTGACAGGTCCCCACCCATGAAAAGTTTTGTAACATCTGCCCAGGCCATTGTATCGCTCATTTCTTTCTCAGATTTATGCATGCGTTTAATCGTGACCTTCTTGCTATCGTCCACCACAATTTTCCCTTTATCTCCATGGATCTCTAAGCGGTCTGTACCCATAATGTCGTGTGTACAAGTAATAAATACACCTGTTGCACCATTACCATAGTCAAGCAATGTCGTTACCTCATCTTCCACCGCAATATCCCTTTGATAACCATATTTCACATTAGAATACACTTTTTTTGGCCTGCCACAAATCCACTGTAGTAAATCTAATTGATGTGGAGCCTGGTTCACAAGAACACCACCACCTTCACCTTCCCATGTCGCTCTCCATGAACTTTGGTCATAATAGCCTTGTGGTCTCCACCAAGTAGTGATAATCCAGTTCGTCCGGCGAATATTACCGATTTCGCCATTATCAATAACCGCTTTCACTTTTTGATATAATTCGTTAGTTCTTTGATTGAACATAATACCAAACGTTAATTCCGGTTTTGTTGCTGCGAATTCATTTAATTCTGTAACCTGTTTTGTATAAACGCCCGCTGGTTTTTCTACCAATGCGTGAATGTCTCTTTTTAACGCTTCGATACCCATTTCCGGGTGTAAGTAGTGCGGAACACAAGTAACAACAGCATCAATGTTACCGCCTTCAATCATGTCAATATAATTATCATAAAAAGGGACATCTGAATATTTTTCTTTAGCTACGGCCTCTTTATCTGTATCGATATCACAAATAGCACCGATTTCCACGTTTGTTACTCTATTTTCTGCGATAAATTCTGCATAAGCACCACCCTGTGCTCCTAAGCCAATAATACCTAATCTTACTTTTTTCATAGTCAATTCTCCTCGCTTTTATTTATTGCCGTAAACGACGGTACTCCCGCGCTGTTACGCCCACTTTCTTCTTGAAATAACGACTGAAATGGGGGACGCTTTCAAATCCGCTTTCAATTGCCACATCCTTTAAGGCTTTGCTTTGTTCCATTTCAAGTAAATATTTCACTTGTGTTAAGCGACACCCCATTAAATACTCCATTACTGTAAACCCTGTCATTTCTTTAAAAACGTGTGAGACGTAGGACTTACTTAGGTTAAGTGTTGCAGCTATCGAGTCCAATGTTAATTTTTTCATATAATTTGTTTGGACATAAGCAGCGATATTTTCCGCATGTTCCGTTTTGTCTGCTTTGTTATTCGATAGTTTTATAGAGTCTATTTTACCGAGTCGATTAACACTAATAAGCGCTTGTAATAATAACACCTTCATTTCTGTTTCTGCATAATCATCCTGTAAATCCGTTGTCCATCTTAACTCTGCAAGACGGCAAACGATTTCTTCTAAACGATTCGATTCTTGATTTTCCTTTGTTCGAATTAAACAGTGGTGTAGCTTTTTAAAAGGATCTAGTAAATACATGCTTCCCATTTCTTCAAGAACACCTTTTATCCATGCTGGTGAAAAATGAATAACACTGCGGACATATTCGCTTTTCGAGCGAATGTTCGGCTTATGGAGTGTCACACCATCCATTAATATAATATCTCCTGGTTCCAGATCATAAATTTTATTGTGGATCAGATACCTGCATGAGCCAGCATGAAAAAAATAAATTTCATATTCTTGATGTGAATGATAGTCAAAAGATTCCCCATTTCCATGAGCGCGATATACTGCAATTAGGGATTCATCCAAACCGACCATTCCTTTCTGCGGACTAACTTAAGTTTATACTATGTATTAAGTAGAAGTCATTGCTTTAAATTGTCCACATTCTATAATAAATTGACCGAGAGTGTTTTTTAAAAAGCATTCTAAGTTAACTCTGATCCTTGTTCTGCAAACTATAGATCAGCAGCACGTTTTTGTTCTGCTTTTTCTTTAACTTCAGCAATACCTTTTTGAATTTCTGCCATTGTATTTCTATCAAGTTTATAGAATTTCATGCAAACAATTGATACAACTAATAGCAATGCAGGTATTCCAAACGCTAATATTAAGGTTGCCCAGAATAATGGAGTGGTTAACGGTTCCCCTATTCCTGGATACTCTGAACCATAACCGATCATAGCCACAACTACACCCATAATAAGCGGTGCCGCTGAAGAAACAAATTGATCGATAAACGAGAAAATTGTACCCATCATACCAGGAATATAACGCCCTGATTTATGTGTTTCATAATCTGACACATCTGCAACCATCGGTACTACAAGTGTTGTGGGAAGAAAGCCAAAGCTCATTGCTGACGTATACAATGTTAAAAACACAATTGTTGCTAATCCAATGTTACTTAAAGAAATACTTGAAGGGTTATCTATTATCAGGAATAGAAAAAACAACCCAACTAAAGACAAAAAACCAACCCAAACACATGATAGATATGCTTTCTTTAAGCCTGTTTTTCTAGCTATCGCCACTACAAAAAATGCTATTAATACGCTCGGTATCATTGTAATCATGCCCATTGTGCCACTTAATTCATAGTTTCCCAATAAAATGCCAAATAACATTACCACTACAACTGATTGACGAATAAGTTGGGAAGCCAGCTTATCGGCAGATGCCGAAAGTGAAAGCAATAGTAATGGTCTGTTTTTCTTAATAACCTGCCAGTATTCACGGATAGAATTCGTTTCGGTAGTATCTTCCCCTAATCCATAGTTTTCTTTACGATCTTTATTGCCTAAGGCCATGACAGCTAATAATGCAAAAACACCTGAAAGAATCAGGGTGTAGGTATTTAATTCTGCAAATAAATCTAAGTTAAAACTTCCATACTTTGCAACCAGATATGAAGCTACAAAAACTTGTCCACCAGTAAAAATTAAAACATTATAAATGCCATCAAAAATCGCATATAATGGACGCTGCTTAGGGTGATTTGTTAATACAGTCTGTCCAGCTTTGGTAACCGACGTTTGAATTGAATATCCTATTTTGTGTATGATATAAAATAGTACCAAGGCAATTAATCTTACTGCTTCTGGTAATAAATGTGTTGCATAGATAAGTAATACAGAAATCGCCAAGATTATATTTCCAATAATTATTAATGGTCTGTATTTACCAAATCTTGTTTCTGTTTTATCTATAATAAACCCAACAGCAGGATTTATTATTCCATCAAAGAACCTCATTGCTCCCAAAAGAGTACTTACGGCTAAAACCGCTAATCCAACAAAACCTGTTGCGTAGTAAGTTACAAACGTTAAAGCAAACAAATAAAGGTTTGTCGATGTATTATTCAAAGTGAATAATACAATTTGCCATAATTTAGCTGTGTTATATTTGTACCCACTATCCATTGTTTTGTGTGCCACTGATATCTCCCCTTTTTTGTTTTTTGTTGTAGATACTTCATAAAAAAATCCAAACAAACTAAACATCCATATTAATCGTTCTCAACAATCAGCCTCCTTTCATTATTTTGTTGGTTTACTAAACAAACTATTAATTGTATGTTACGTGTAAGCGCTTGTAATTTCAAGAGTTTTTTGAATTTAATAAATAGTCCGAATAAAAACCCTTACTATAGACCACTAAAAACTCTATTCAGCACCCCCTCTAATTCAATTAAAAAATGAAAATGTTGCGAATTTCCGTGAGGTTAAACTGCACAGGTAATAATAAAAAGGGGGACTTCACATCGTTGTACAAAGTGTGAAGTCCCCTCTATCTGATATGATTGCAACTCGCTTTATGCAGACCTTTCTCCATCAAACTTAAACTTAGCCGTAATGATAACTTTGTTCCGCTGTGCTTCCAAGTAAAAATGGACCCATCCTTTTGTTAAAGGATAGATCCAACTTTAATGATAAATTCAGGTATTTCTCAATTAATGATTCCCTTTCTTCCTTCACAAGTCAGGTTCAAAGCTTCGACTGATATAAAATCGTTTGGGCCACTCCAATAAAATATTCTGATTCAACAATAATATGGTTCAACACAACTTTGGCAGTTGGATTGCTGCTGATCGGTTCACTTTGTTCCATAAGTTGACGGCAAAAGTTAATAAATTGATCACTCTGCTCCAAGCAATAGGAAACGAGCTGCAAAATATCCTGGTATAGCTCTTGAGAAACTTGTCCATTTGAACGGTTTACGGTTTCAATATACCTGACGACTCGTTGATGTGTCTTGGCAAACTCTTTTTCCCATTCCTTTAAGTCCTGAACATATTGTTGTTCCAGATTGGGAACAAGTTCTCTAATTACAACCGTATGTTCTTCTTCCTGATGTTTCCAAAACTCCGCCTCATCAAGGACACGCAATGGCATCTGATTTCCATAATAATATTGCATTTATCAGCCCTCCATCTAATATATCTTCCATTTCATATATATTAGATGGATATGGATTGAGAACTATTAATGGAGGATTTAGAAAATAAATTGAGATACCAGAAAAGGAGTCGCACGGATACGCCTTCCGTGCGACTCCTATTTCAAAAATATCATTCGTTGACAGCTGCCTTTTGCGGCCGGGTCAGAGCTTTTTCTTTTCTGCCATGAGCAAAGTAGTAAACAACTAGAGCGACAATAATTAAGCCTACAAGTGTTTCGTACATACCTCTATATCCAGATATCGGAACTATAAAACCCAATACGAACGGCCCTGCACCTAATCCAAGATCCAAACCAATAAAATACGTTGAATTAGCTAACCCCATTCGATGTCTGGGGGTTACTTTTATAGCCAGCGCCTGGGAGGTAGATTGGAAATTACCATAGCCAAGTCCAATAATGGCAGCAGCAAGTAAAAGGCCCCAGCCTGTCGTTACTTGGCTAAGAAGAAGCATTCCGACTGCAAATATCAACAGCCCGGGATAAGCAACACTGTTTCCGCCTTTTTTATCCATTAGCGGACCAGAGATAGGACGGGTTAATAAGATAACCACGGCGTACACAAGAAAATAAAAACTACCTGCCTGCACCAAATTAATTTCTGCCGTATAACCCGTGATAAAGGATAAGATTCCTGAATAGGCAAAAGCAGCTACAAACATGGAAGTGGCAACTGGTAACGCGTTTAGTTCAAAGAAATTGGATAACTTGAATCCCTTCCCTGCTTTGCTTTCTGCACCAGCTATTTTCTCTATGTTTGGTGCTTTTACAACAACGCCGAGCAAGACACTAACCAATGCCATCACGGTAGAAAATACAAAAATACTCGTATAGCCGATGGACGAAACTAGTGCTACCCCGATCAATGGTCCAATCGCTGTAGCTAATACTACACTCATACTAAAATAACCAATTCCCTCGCCGTTTCGGCTTGAAGGAATCACCTCAGCAACGATCGTACCTGTAGCTGTTGTCGCCATCCCCAAGGCAATACCCTGTACCAAACGCAGTACGATTAAGGCATAAATGCTAATTGGAAGGAAATAGAATAATGACAAAATAAAAAAAGTAGAAATGCCCATGATTAATATTTTTTTACTTCCGATGTCCTGAATTGTTTTTCCTGAAAATAAGCGTCCTATCAACGATCCGATGACAAATATACTGGCAACCAATCCACCAAGGCTAGCTGAAGCTCCATATGTTTTGATGGAATAAGTTGTCATTGTGACTAATAATAAATACATGGATAGCATCAAGACAAAGTTGACGATCGACACAAAGACAAAATCCTTTGTCCATAATCTCTCTTTAACCAAAAGATCTCATCCTTTCCTATAATCTGTTATTTTTCCTGAAATATGTTCTAAGAGACGAGCAGCAATCAATTGTTCGTCTTCCGGAATATCCTCTAATAAGTAGCTTTGAAATTGACTAATTTTCTTTTGAACCTGGTCACAAATTTCCTCCCCTTTATCCGTTAATTGAATCACCTTACTTCGTTTATCTGCTCCAGCACTTGCCTGCAAATACCCAAGTTCAATTAACTTGTGCACCATTTTAGTGGTAGTCGGTTTCTCCACTTTTTGATAGATAGCGATATCACTGACGGTTTGACCGCCATTATGCAAAATAAAATGCATAATTCGCCACTGCGAACTATACAACTGAAATTCGGCTAATTCGTGATTTAATTGGTTAACATAGGGTCTATATGTTGCGTTATATGCATAAAAAAACTGCTTATAGGGCTGCATCATTATTTTTACCACCTCCAGGATTTAATTAGTTAGCTTAACTAACCAATAAACCGAATTATACATAGTTAACTATCTAATGTCAAAGTCGCCAGGCTAACGAATAGTACACATAAAAAAAGAGAGGATATGAAATTTCCACATCCTCTTCTGCTTCATATAATGCATCTATTAATATGTAGAGCAATTAAATCATACATAATCACACAAAGTTGGCCTGTCCAACCAATAGCTTCTTATTGCTCCGGATACGTTTCTTTTAAAAACTTCACAGATTGGTTGATTAACGCTTTTAATACATTCACATCAATATCCGCGACTTTATTAATGTACACACACGCTTTCCCTGTCTTATATTTTCCGAAGTCTTCTAATAATCGTTCCCGTTCTGTATCACCCGTCGCAAAATACAAACTGATTTTTGCTTTTCGCGGTGAAAACCCTACTAATGGTGCGTCGCCTTCGTGACCAGACGCGTATTTATAGTGATAAGAGCCAAACCCGATGATACTCGGTCCCCACATTTTCGCAGGATATCCAGTCGTTTCTGTAAAAATCTCTAATAATTTATAAGCGTCTTCGCGTTTCTTAAGGCTCTCCACATTCTCAATAAACTCGATGACACTGTTATCGTTTTCCTTTGTTTTCAATTCATACATATAATCGGACCCCCTATGTTATTTTGATTCTTCTGTTTCTACCGGATTATCTTCATAGGAAGACCAGTCACTCCAACTCCCAACATAAAGCTTGACTGCATCACCAAGGCCGGCCTCTTTCATTGCAAGAACATTCGCGCTTGCTGTCACACCCGAACCGCAGTAGACAATAATTTCTTCTTTATTTTTCAAAGGCTCAAACCGTTTCTTTAACTCGTCTCCAGTTTTCCATTTTCCATCACTGCCGAGGTTCTCTTTCCAAAACCAGTTGGCTGCACCAGGAATATGCCCTGCTTTCTTATCCATCGGCTCCACTTCACCGCGGTAGCGTTCCGGTGCGCGGGCATCAATCAGAGCTACGTTGCTGCTATTCTTCACTTCTTCGATTCCAACCGCCATCTCTGGCCGTGGATTAGGAGTAAAGACAGCTTTTTCAGGTGTTGCTTCGTCAGTTGTAGTCGGATACCCTTGTCCGACCCAGTTTGAATACCCGCTCTCGAGCACCACTGCTCGATCGTGGCCTAAGTATGTCAGCAGCCACCAGAGCCGCGCCGCCAGAGCCCCACCCTGATCATCGTAAGCTACGACATATTTTGTCTCATCAATCCCCGCGCTGCTTAGCTTTGCGGCGAATTCATCAATCGGTGGCAGTGGGTGCCTGCCGCCGTGCTCTTTTGCCTGCCCTGATAAATCTTTCTCAAGGTCAAAATAAACCGCTCCGGGGATATGTCCTTCGCTATAGTCTTGACGTCCTTTTTCAGGATTTCTGAGATCAAAGCGGCAGTCGGCCACCACAACATTTTCATCTTCCATATGTTCTCTCAGCCACTCTGCGCTGACAAGATTCTCTTCTATCATTTATTTCACCCCACTATTACTATGCCTGTTATAGAATTTCGTCTTTTGTTGCTAAAATTCCTTTATAAGTTAGGGTGTATAATTCATACTTTGCTCATCTTTTTAGATAACCTATATCAGGTTTTAACTAGAGAGGTTGGGACAGTAGTGTTTTTACAAATGAAAACCCGAACTAAATAGAAACTATGATTGGTACCTATAACTCGCTACGAAAATATACTTCGCTTTCCGCGGCCCTCGCGCGTAGTGGGGTCGTTCGACGTTGGCACAGGACGTGCCGAACTTAGTCGAACTTCCTCTTTTGCAGCCTCCTTGTGCTAGCGCACCGCGGGAGTCTCACCTAGGCCTTTCCTCCCGCAGGAGTCTGCGTATATTTTCTCCGCTAAAACAGCACATCGTTCATCTTTTTACTTAAGAAGTTTAATTATGTCCCAGCCTCTCAGCTTGTAGGAAACTTTACAACAATGTGTACGGGAGAATGCCAGTCTCTTTTCATAGTACCCTCACGATAACAACTATTATTTGTTGGGAATAGGGCGATTCGCGAATAAAAGATAAAAGAATTCCTCTCTTTTTTTAAAACTATAAGCGAAGAGAGGGAGATTCTGCAGAAAGCTTAATCACTTTACACATAGACATTAAATAACCGGATAATAAGGCTCATACCTCGGATTATAATAATAAGGCGGTCTCGGCCCTATTTTAGGAACCTCGAATTTACTAGGATTTTCATCATATAAAAGTTTTTCTTTTTCGTCTGAATCAGAAAGTAATAATAATCTGACTTCAGGATTGTAATAGTATTGCACCATAACATCCTCCCATCCACTTTTTATAAAATCCTATTCACCCTACCCCACTCGTGAGCCTGTACGATTTTAACAATAATAAGCCAATCACAGTCATCGCCCATTTACATAAAGTAATCTGACAATCTCTATTAGTGAGGAGCGTTAACCAGATGAAGCCTGAAGATAATCACAACAAGCAAGCGTATCCTATGTATCCGAATTACGGAAAAATAACGCGCTATGAGGATATTGCCCTAACGGTTCCGGAACAACGTCAGTACCGTCAGCCTGGGGTAGAAAGTTTGATGGTGCCAAGACCCATTATCGAGAACCCTAATTATAAAGGCAGCGGAAAACTGGAAGGAAAAATCGCTCTCATCACAGGTGGTGACAGCGGAATGGGGGCAGCAGCTGCGATTGCTTTTGCAAAAGAAGGGGCAGATGTAGCGATTGCTTACTTGGATGAACATGAGGATGCCAATCGAACGAAAAAAAGAATAGAGGAGCTTGGACAACGCTGCTTATTAATGCCTGGGGACCTTAGAGAGAAACAACAATGCATCGACATTGTCGAACAAACCATTCAAACCTTTGGAGAACTTCACATTCTTTGTAACCATGTCGGCATCCAATTCCAGCAATTAAGCTTATTGGACATTTCTGATGAACAGTTCGATGACACCTTTAAAGTGAACATATACTCTCACTTTTACACGACCCGTGCAGCGCTTAAATACTTAAAGGCCGAGAGTTCGATCATTAATACAGCTTCCGTTGTTGCATTTGACGGAAATAACCAATTGATTGACTACACGGCGACAAAGGCTGCCATCGTTGGCTTAACACGTGCATTAGCAAGAAGCCTGGTCAGCAAAGGAATTCGAGTAAATGCCATTGCACCTGGTAAAATATGGACCCCTCTCATTCCGGCAAGCTTTTCTGCTGACCAAGTACCCCTAGCTGAAAATTTAATGGATCGTCACGCCCAGCCTTTTGAAGTTGCCCCTACATTTGTCTATCTGGCTTCGGATGATTCGCGCTATGTAACCGGGCAAACGCAGCATGTAAACGGAGGACAAGTGTTTGATTAACAACAAAAAACCAAGACATTGTTCCTCTATTCACTTACACAACGCGGACACTAAGTAACAAAGCTAAGTATCCAGATAACATAAAAAATGAAACCATTAAAAACGAGAATAATGGGGGCATTTTTTTCATAAATGAAACGATATTCAGGACAAAAAATAAAATCGCCAGAATACCTAATAAAAGACTATTAACTCCGAATACTAGTTCCACTGACATATCAGTGTTAAGGGGACCTTCATAAAACAAGGTAAATAACGGTGATAGTCCTTCTAAACCAATTATTGATGCTAAATTGCTCGGAGGCGATTGCTGGCTCAAGGCACCTGTGGCTGTGAAAATGAGTAAGATGATGACAAACTCCACTTTTGTCCATGGCCTTGGGTCAAATTCAGGAGCATTTTTAAGTTTCTTTTTCATGAGGATGCCATTCATAAATGCGTACCCGGTTAATGGGATAATAAGTAAATGTTTTAGTAATAAACTTTGCCCATAAGACACCATCCATGTATCCGGATAGTCTTGCCAATCCATGACAAACTGCATCAGCAGCAGCCCTGAAAGCAGGGTAACAATAAAGCAGCAAATTGCCGTCACATGGAACCATTTCAGGAAACGGATCCAGTTGGCAGTATTTTGTGAAAACCACCCTACAACAAGCACTAGTCCAACCCATACAGATACAGCTGTAAAGTGAAGGGTGTGAACCACAAAGCCTTTAACCGGATCAATCGAACTCGCATGACTTGACCACCCGAGTCCGAAAATAAGCATCATGACCAGCCCTATTCCCACTAATGAATAGCCCTTATGCTTCTTATCATTGATTAATAGAATAAACAAACTCAGGATAATTGACATGACGAATGTATAAACCCAAGATTTACCGACTTCAAATGTAAGTAAAACCGATTGCAATGCTTGACCTAGACCATAGTCCTGAATCAGGTAAAGAACTAACTGCAGAATCGGCATAAATGAAAACAAGGCAATACCTACTGCTGCCATCAGGCGAATCGCTTTCGGAACAAATAGATTTGGTTTGCGATCAGATGGAACAAGAGAAGAAATAAAATAGGCCATTAACAGTGCGAAACAACTGTATAAAAGCCCTTGACTGATCACTGTAAGGAAAAACATAGACTACTTTTTCCTCCTCACCATCCACCACACACTCCCAGCAAGCACGATGACTAATGCAACAACAATCCCAATCATTAAACTGTTAGAGCCGCCTCCTTGCTCTTCTTCAGCTGATTTTGTTTCCGTTTGTTCTTTAGCCCCATCCACCTCTGAGTTGTCACTGGTTTCAGCTTCTGTTGATTCTTGATTGCTTTTTTCAGTTTCGGTTGATTCCGTTACATCTTGATCAGAATCTTGACCAGAATCGTTAGAAGACTCTTTAGCAGGAACGTCTACTGTGAAAGAAAACTCTCCTTCTATCGGGTGTCCATCTACTCCAATAATGTTCCAGACTACCTGGTAATCACCGTTTTCAAGCGGCTCAGCAATACTCCCTGTCATGGTATTTCCTTCAATTGAAAGATTATTTACTGCAACGGTTTCTCCATTAGCATTCTGCAATTCAAAAGAGCTAGTCTGCTCAATTTGCGTCTCAAATGTCAAGGTGATATCGCTTAATTCTTCTGTAACCGTACTTGCATTTTCCGGGTTAGAGCTTTTCAAACCGGTATGAGCATAAACGTAATTTCCAAACATGAACAAGCAAACAATGGTTAATAATACTACTTTTTTCAATGTATCTTCCCTCCCAAAATGATAACCTATTATTTCGAATTTCAATAAGCGCAGCTAGCGTTGTTTACAGCAATTTTGACCGTGACCATTCATTTTTTGAAAAACAGCTTCCATGGCTTCACTAAATGAATAAACATCTCCGCCAAATCCTTGAACAAATTTATTCGCATGCTCTCTCCATTCAAATGTTAAAACCTGAGGTTGACAGCACCCAATGCTAATGGAGGTATCCATAACATACCAAGCTAAGGGGGCACTTATCGTTGTTGACCTTAAGAAATCAGGGCAAATTGCTTGGATCACTTTATCCCCCAACTGCCTATGACGCAGCAGCCCGCAATGAGCACAACAGGTCATTTCAATTTTGTTGTTGGATAAAATCAGTCGATACGCTAACTTCTCATGTACACTCCTTCTGCAGTAGACACACACGTCCGAATCAGATTCATTAACTGATGAATCATCACGAACGATAGTAATTCCTCCGAAGGTCTTCATAACAATCCCTTCATCAATCAGTGGTTTTACATCACGATGAATGGTCATTTCGGATACACCCAGCACTTTGCTTAACTCCGCTATTTTCATATTGTGGTTGTCCTGAATCAGTTCTTTAATTCGCTGTTGCCGTTCCACTGGTAACATCCAATATTCACCTCCTCAAATATCTTACTCTCCTTCTGAATACTTCCATTACTATCCAATTGATAAGGCTTTCAATGCATCATGTTATATTTTGATTCAAGTTAACATTTTACAACAATCTATAACTTTATTATGAAAGAACGGTAAGGTGAATGCAATAGATGGCCTGTCTCGTTTATGAAAATTTGATGAACGACTAGTCATATTTGATTAAAGTTCTTTCTTAAAAAAATTCCACTAGACATTCCAGGTCACAGCAGTCTATAAAAAAAGGGACTTCCTCAAAATTAGGAAGTCCCTTCTTAATAACACTAATGCTATATTTCATCTGCCATCATCTTGCGTTACAAAATTACGTTCCACAAAAAGTTCGGTATGGACGATTGGATGGTTCAGGCAATGTTGAATATTCCTCCTGCTCAGGCAAATACGCATAAGGATCAGAAAGAACGTCCATTAGCCGCTTCATCACACTGTAGTCACCTTTTTCCACCGCAGCCTCAAGCGCCTCTTCCACCCGGTGGTTGCGCGGGATCACGGAAGGGTTTGATTGTTTCATCAATTGATAAGATGATGTTTTCGATTGCTCTTGTCTATCCAGTCTCGCCTGCCACTGCTCATACCAATGCGTAAATTCAGTCGTCCCATTCATAGCTGTTTCCTCCGGCTTATCTAGTGTTAAGGCGCGAAACGTATTCGTATAATCAGCTCGATGTTTTTCCATAATGCCGAGAAGATCCTCAATTAGAGGTTCATCCTGATCTTCCTCGGTTTGGAGACCAAGCTTCTTCCGCATACCTTCAAGCCAATAGTGCCGATACAGATCTTCATAGCCAGTAAGCGCCTCCTGTGCCAGTTCAACTGCATGATCCTGCTGTTCATGAATCAGTGGCAAAAGAGTTTCCGCAAAGCGAGCGAGATTCCACTGACCAATCGGCGGTTGATTTCGATAAGCATAGCGTCCTTGAACATCAATCGAACTGAATACTGTGGCCGGATCATATTCATCCATAAAAGCGCATGGACCGTAGTCAATGGTTTCCCCGCTGATCGTCATGTTGTCTGTGTTCATCACACCATGAATAAAGCCAACCAGCTGCCATTTGGCGACAAGTGCAGCCTGACGTTTCACCACTTCCTGATAGAAAGCAAGATAGCGGTCCTCATTGTCCTCAATATTAGGAAAATGCCGCTGTATTACATAGTCAGCAAGCTTGCGCAAATCCTCCTCTGTACCCCAATTGGCCGTGTATTCAAATGTACCAATTCGTAAATGACTGGCAGACACACGAGTCAAAATCGCACCAGGCAGCTCAGTTTCACGCATGACAGGCTCTCCAGTTTTTACCACCGAAAGACTTCGGTTGGTCGGAATTCCCAGTCCATGCATCGCTTCACTGATGATATACTCGCGCAGCATCGGTCCAAGTGTCCCCCGGCCGTCGCCGCCACGGGAAAATGGCGTCCGGCCCGAACCTTTAAGCTGAATGTCAAACCGTTCACCTGAAGGAGTAACCTGTTCGCCAAGCAGCACCGCCCGGCCGTCACCCAACATGGTAAAGTTTCCAAACTGGTGGCCGCCATAAGCCTGCGATATTGTTGCAGTACCTTCAGGAATCTGGTTACCAGCCAAGATCTCTACACCATCTTCACTCTGCAGTTTCTCAGCATCCAATCCTAAAGCTTTTGCCAAAGAATTATTGAAGATAACCAGCTCTGGTGAGGCTACAGGAGTCGGCTCAGTTTTTTTATAAAAAAATTCCGGGAGACTGGTGTAACTGTTGTCTAAGTTCCATCTAATTTCTTGAGTGTGTGTCATCGTATCTCCTTTGCTTGGTTTGTCATTTTTCATCCATCTATATTCTTCTACAAAAAACGGGAAGCACTCTTTGATTTTTCACATTTTTTAAGCAGACATCATTTTCTCGTGACCCTCACTATTGATAAAAGCGAATGACCCTCCGTGCCCGTTCTGTAATTCTATCCACTAAATATTCTGGCGACAACACTTTCAATTGATCTCCAAAGCCTAACAAAAAGTTTACAGCTTCCTCTTCGGTCGGAAAAATCAATTCCATTTCCGTCCAGCCATTCTCTTTCAGCTTATCAGAATGACTCGACTGAACAAAACGCCCCGTAAACATGATTCTCTCTCTAGCTGAAGGAGAAGCCTCCACTTTTACATGGAATTCAGGAAGGTTCTGCACAAAATCCTTCTTGGATTCCTCCCAATAGTCGGCAAGCTTAAAGTGGCTGGGTCTCTCAAAATACTCCTCCAATAGGACAGCCTGTAAAATTCGTTCCACTTTGTAATTTCGATAGTCATCCCTTTCGTTCAGAGCCGCGACATACCATGTACTGCCTTTGGCTACTAACCCTAAAGGCTTGATGCTTACCTCTTTGGTTTCCCCATTAGCTTTTTTATAATGTAGCCTTACCCGCTGTTCGTTCATGACGGCTTCTTGCAAAACGTTCATCGCAGGAGACAGATCAATACTCTTGTCTCTCCAGGTTCCCATATCGACATAGATTCGTTCCCACAGGTTAAGAGCTTGCTCTCTCGATGGCTGCGGGAGTGACAATGCCAGCTTATCCTTTAGCTCCACGATCGAGGCATCAATATTCAAATCAGAAAGAAGCTTTTCCGCATGAGGCAAAAACAATGTCAGAACTTCTTTCTCTTTTAGCCAGCTTAACTTTTGCTTCCAGCCATCTACAAGCCTCCAGCCTCCGCTTTTTCCCCTTTCCGAAAAAATAGGAATGCCCGCAGCATGTAACGATTCCATATCCCTATGAATCGTTCGCTCGGAAACTTCCAGCTCGCGTGCAAGCGTCGGTGTTGAAATAGTTGTTCCGTATTGCAGAAGGATTAAGATCTTTATCATTCTTTCCGCTTTCATGTGTAAACTCCTTAAGAAAACTTTATGTAATCATGACATTAGGTGTCATATATTCACTTTATACTAACCGTAACGAAATAGAAAGGATGGATGAACATGACGACTTTGAAAAATAAAGTAGCGATTGTAGCCGGGGCAACGAGAGGAGCAGGACGAGCCATCGCCATTAAACTCGGGGAAGCTGAAGCAACCGTCTATGTCACAGGACGTACAACCAGACACGAACAATCTCCGATGCAACGGAGTGAAACGATCGAAGAAACAGCTGAGCTCGTGACCAAAGCTGGAGGTCACGGCATTCCAGTACAAGTGGACCACACTGACGAACAACAAGTTAAACAGTTTATAGAAAAAGTTAATCAAGACCAAAACGGCCAGTTAGACATTCTGGTCAACGACATCTGGGGTGGAGATCCACTAACAGAGTGGGGCAAAGATATCGGTGAACACAGCTTAGAGATGGGATTGCAGCTGCACAAACAAGCCGTTCTATCTCATATCATTACCTCTCATTACACCGTCTCTCTTATGAAGAAAAACAATAACGGCCTTATCATCGAGATCACAGACGGAACCGATAACCAATATCGAGGAAATTTCTATTACAGCCTTGCCAAAATCTCAAACATCCATATGGCACATGCTATGGCGGAAGACCTTAAAGAATACAACATTACCTCGCTCGCCTTAACACCAGGATTCTTGCGTTCAGAATACATGTTAGATCTTTTTGGAGTGACAGAAGATAACTGGAAGGAAGGCGCTTCTGTTGAACCACACTTTATTGCGTCTGAAACTCCTTTTTACATTGGAGAAGCCTTAAAGCAACTTGCCCTAGATCCTGATGTCCGAAGGTTTAACGGAGAAACGTTAAGCACATGGGGTCTGTCGGAGATTTATGATTTTAAGGATACAGACGGGACACAGCCTCACTGGGGAAATTACTACGAGAAGTATGTGAAATAAAATGAGGGTGCAGTGCTCAATAGTGGTCACTTTACGTTTAACGTTTTGCCAAGAAAAAGATAATGCCCTAACTCAGCAAGATACCTCCGTAACGTGAAGGGATAACGTCCTAACTGAAGGTTATAGCTCCCTAACGCTAACCGATAACGACCTAACCCAGAGGCATAGCTCCCTAACGCAATATACCACCCTTTTTTGAAATGACTTCTCGAAAATAAAGGACAAAAGCAGGCGACCTTGCCAGAAAAGTGCAAGGTCGCCTGTTAAAATGAAATAAAATCCCTTTATATTTCCTATTTTATAATGGTAAGTAGTTCTGCCAAGTCATCAATTATATAATCCGCCTGGAAATCTCCAGCCCAATGATGGTCCCTTTTCCAAACACCTTTCATTCCAATTCTTTGTGCAGCTTGAACATCTTTTTCAGGGTGATCGCCAACAAATATACTTTCTTCTGGCAAGACATTCAATTGGGCTAACGCTCTCTTGAAAATAATTGGATCAGGCTTTTTCACCCCTTCCCATTCTGAGATGAGGATAATATCAGTATACTTTTCGAGCCCTAAAACCTTAATATTATCCATTTGAAACTGTCCCTTACCATTAGTAATGATTCCGATCATAAAGTTCCGTTTTTTTAATTGCTCCAACGTCCAAATAAGGTTTGGAAACGGCACACAGCTCACTTTAAAATGATCGAGATAATCTTGAAGCAGTTCTTCCCATGTTATGTCGGCAATATCATACTCCCTCACTAGTTGTTGATACACTTTGTCTTTCCAAACGTACCCTCTGTTGTCAAGTTCAATAAACCTTCTTATGTAATGTTGCTTTGGAATGTGCCCCAGCCATTCAATGGATCGCTCATATTGTTTGTCTATAAATATCTTTAATGAAGCGTCTCTGTCTAATAAAGTGCCGTCTAAATCAAATAGGATAGCCTTGATCAAATAAATCCACGCTCCTCTATTAATCACCTTTTCTTCTTGCATCTGCTTTTGGATAGCAATTTAGTCAGATTGATTTGTAGAACGTTATGAAAAGATCATAGACTATCTGGGTAAATCACTACGACCATTGGCCATTTGGACTTCCACTTTTTCTTTTCCACTCTCTCTCTATAAATTTCTAGTCCTTTTCCTTCCCTATAGAGAGGTGTAGGTTGAACTTCCATAGTAACAGTATCTTCCAACCCATGAGGTGCAGTTAGGATAATCTGACAACCGTCATCTAGTTTTAGCCCTAAAGAAGTCACTGTTTCAGGAAATTTCGATATAGCATCAACGGAGGATAAGTAAGGCGGTAATCCACTTTTAAGATGCATTCTTGCTTGATTTTTCACGGACCAGGGAATGTCCGGTTCAAGGGTATGAAGTTCTTTTTCTATAAGAATATCCGTCGTCTTGTCTTTGTTTTTATCAAAATAGATTACATCAACATCAGGCAATGTTGTATTCCTACTGTAACCATGCTGAATATCCCAAATCTTTGAACGTACAAACCCAGCACAAACCCACCAATCTGGTAAGTTTAGAGATTTAACTGTTCTCAGGACACGCATCATACGATCGTCTTCCTTTACGATTTGTAAAAGATCACTCTCATTAGTGAAAAGCATCGTCTATTCATCCCCATTTATGTACTACTTCCTACATTTCTTCCTCGTGGAAACGCCTCTAATTCAATAGAAATCCCTGTAGCGCAACATAGAATCCAAACATAGATGCACCAATAAACAAAAACCCCATGAAACTTCTTCGGTTTTTCTGAAACTCGTCGATTCCCATTACGATCATCAACCCGCCTAGAAATAAATTCATCAATGACAGGAACCTAAAATCTTTGGTGATTAGGCTATACGCCGATAAAGAAAGTAAAAGTACTGATAAGATTAACCTGCTGATTTTTAGCAACATCTGTCCTCCCAACACCCTGCTTTGTAGAATTTGTGTTCATAACTATAAGACTTCCTGTTTCTTGTAATCTACTTTTCTCCGCCTAGGTTTATTAAACTGTGTCGTTAAAATCACACCACCTATCACAATCAACGCCCCGGCCATTTGCATAACTGTAATCGTTTCCCCAAGCCAGAAATAGGCACCAACCATCGTTACAACAGGCAGGAAATTCAGAAACACAGAAGCCTTGGAAGGTCCAAGTGCATCAACTGCTCGATTATACAAAATTAACGCTATAAAGGAAGGAAAAATTCCTAGATACAACAGCCCTAACACATGACTTGACCCATTAAATGAAGGGACTCCTGTCACCCACCATTCGATTAACACAACCGGGAATAATAGGACAACCGAAATACCTGTCATGAGAAGGATGGCAGCGAACGATGGAAATAGATGCATGTACTGCTTCACATAGACTGAATAAACCGCCCAGGACACAATCGATCCAATCATTAGACCATCACCGATATTCCAAGCCATAGATGTGAGTTGAAATAACCTGCCATCCAACACCACCCACACAGCTCCAAGTAAGGAGAGCATGATCCCCGACCATTGTATAAAGCTCAATTTTTCTTTTAACAAAAAGGAACTAATAATAACCGTCACAACAGGTATCACGCTTTCTAATACAGACACGTTTGTGGCTGTTGTGAACTGCAAGGCACCGTAAATAAACGTGTTGAAAAAGGTGATCCCAGCCAAGGCCATGATTAAGAACGGTTGTTTATTTTCCCAAAAAGTTAACCGATATTTCCATGCCTTTTTATATCCAAGTGGGAATAAAACGAGGAAGGCAATCAGCAGTCGGATGAAAGCAATCGTAAACGGAGGTAAATCGTTAATAGCTTTTCCAATAAGAATATTGCCAGCATATATAATGACCACCAGCACCATAAATAGATAGGAATACATCCTGTCCCCTCCTCTCCTGTTTTGCTTATCTATTTCATTCGTACTCTCAAATATGAAATTCAAATTGCATTTTCTGGTAAGATAATAACATACTTATAAGAGAAAAAGGGTTGAGAAGCTTGGAAAAGGAGTACTTTATCGGCATCGTGCCGCCAGAAGAATACTTGAAACGTATTGAGTCTTTGGTCTCTCAAAGCAACAGTTAAAAGATATGGAACTATCAGCAAACAAGGAATTAACTCCTTACCCCAGTTTCACAGTCAATTTTGTTAGAATCTATGAACTAAACGTCACAAAGCAAAAATATGAACGTTTTCTAGATATTCCTTTGGATAGTTGATCTTGAATCAAATGCTCCCACGCCATAATTAACAAAAAACACGAGCAATAGAAGCGCTCGTGTTTACCATTTATGGTGAGACATTAATAGTACTGGTTCATTTGAAAAAAAATCATTAGTCATTCTTACGTTTTTTCAAAGAGATATTTAGGGTTATTATTGAAATAATTAAAGCAATAATCGAGATAATGAAAGCAAGTGTCAGCATATGACCAATCACTCCTTTTCTTGCAATTATTGAATAAAGAGGGAATGATAAACGTAAGATAATGGTGTGGAAGGGGGAATATTCCCCCTTCTTTTGACAGATTCAGAACCTTTACCGTTCGCGGCGATAAAGGTTCTTTTTACGTCTTAATACTTTTAATTATTGAAACAAATGATGCAATAATCGCTCTTTATCTTCAAAAAATTGCTTCATTATACTGTAGTGCCCTGTATTTTCTAGCTGTGTCTCGTTCATTCCTTCTTCACTAAGTTCAATAATCTTAGCATTAGGATAAGCCATGATCATTGGGGAATGAGTGGAGATTAAAAATTGCGACCCTTTTTGAACAAGTTCATGGATTCGAGTCAGCATTGACAGTTGTCTTATGGGAGATAGTGCAGCTTCGGGCTCATCTAATATATATAATCCATTCCCTTGAAAACGATTCGTAAAGGCTGCAAAAAAAGATTCTCCATGAGATTGTTTGTGTAGAGACTTTCCTCCAAATGAATCAACAATCTTAGGTCCTGAAGATGGGAACTCGTCTAATTCCTCAATATTCGTTGCAAGATTGTAGAATGTTTCAGCCCTAAAGAAAAAGCTATCTTTAGGCCTGTACACCCCTTTAGACAAAAGCAAGTATTGATCGAGGATGGAATGGGAATCATAACTTGAAAAATTGAAATTCAGTGTACCACCTTCAGGATTAAACCCAAACTTTATGGCGATAGCTTCAAGAAGTGTTGATTTTCCCATGCCGTTTTCCCCAACAATATATGTAACATTGGGATGGAAAAACAGTTCCGTAAAATTTTTGATCACAGGTAAACTAAAAGGGAAAGTCTCATATGAGGGTAGATCTTCAGGTTTTAATTTGAGACTTTTTATATACTGTGTGTCTTGGTTTAACTTCACTTTGCAAACTCCCCCTCCTCTTTAAAGTTCCTGCTGAGTTATTTTTAATCAAACAAAACGTTTATAAGCTTGAGCTTCATTCTATCACACATCAAAAAAATAATTGACATGGTTCTTTCTCACAATACCCACCAGCAATTAGATAAGTCTATTTCTGGTATCTAGCTTTTCCTGAAGCATGACTCCGCACTATCTCAAATTGACATATAACCATTTGGTGTTATAATTCAAATGGAACCAAATGGTGTTATATTTAGGAGGTTACGTATGGATCAAAATCAAACAGTACCAGAAATTAAGAAACAAGTTACCTTTGATGCCCCCATAGAAAAAGTGTGGCAAGCGGTCTCTTCTGCAGAAGGCATGGCAGAATGGTTTATGCCCAATAATTTAAAGCCTGTTGAAGGACATGAGTTTTATCTTGAATCGCCTTTTGAAACATCCTCCTGTAAAGTCTTTACGGTAAACCCGCCTAAGGAACTTTCCTTTTCCTGGGGAGATCAGGGCTGGGTCGTACATTTTTTATTAGAAGAAGTTGAGGGGAAAACGGAATTTACGTTAATTCACGCGGGTTGGGGCCACCCCGATGATAAGATGCGTCCAACAGACAAAACTCATTTGGATACACGTAATACGATGAATAATGGCTGGGAAAGCATCCTCAATGAAAGATTGCGAAAGGTTGTCGAGGGTTGATGACGGCGGCACCTAAGCATGATGTCTATCAGGCTATTGCCGATCCCTCAAGAAGAGAAATGCTGGAACTGCTTGCGAAAAATGACTCTTCCATAAAAGAGATAGGCAGTCATTTTTCAATCAGTCGTACAGCGATTGTGAAGCACTTGAATGTTTTAGCAGATGCCGATCTCGTAACTGATCGCAAATCAGGTCGTGAAAAAATTTATTCTCTTCAGCCTGCCCAATTACTGGAAGTGCAAGAATGGGTCTCCTACTTCGAGAAGTTCTGGGATAATAAGCTTTCTATGTTGAAACATATGGTTGAAAAGGACATTGAGGATTAGATTATAAAAGGTGGCTGACTGCTGAGTCAGCCACCTTTTTTTGTATCATTTCCTTCTGTGTTACCTATGTCCCAAATTTACGAAAAGACTCCTTCCTATATTCCCCTAATACGAGCATAAACCTGATTCAAAAACTATTCGAAAGACTCATGATGGAGAATTAATTCGTGTGTTACGGTATAAATGACTTGTTGGTCAAAAATAGAACCATTAAGTCAAAATGACGAATAAAGAGACAAGTTTGACAAAGAAAAACTGAGAAAGGTGGGAGGTTTTGCGGTGGCAAAATACGCGATTATTGATCAGGAAGCTTGTATCGGCTGTGGTAATTGTGAGGGCTTGGCTCCAGATATTTTCGATCTTGACGATGAGGGATTAGCATTCGTCAAAACAGACCAGAATCAAGGATCTGTCCCTATATCCGAGGATAAAGTTGAACAACTGGAAGACGCCTTAGAGGAATGCCCCACGGATGCAATCAAGGTAGCCGATCACCCTTTTTCGGAGCAAGATTAAGTCGTTATGATTCACTTTTCTCAAAGTTATTTGTAAGGAAAAACAGAGACTCGTAGTGTTCAACCAATTGTGAGGATAATTTTTGATGGGAGACAGCTATTTTTATGAATAAAGAAGTCATCTCACTGAAAGAAGTCAAATCGTTTCAGACACGTGCAGAAGAGTTTTTTCCACTTGATTGGTACAAAAAAATGCTCAACAATTACCCTGTTTATTACAATGAGGAAACGAATACGTGGCATGTTTTTAAATATGAGCACGTAAAAGAAGTATTAAGTAACTATGAGGTCTTTTCAAGTGAGGGATCTAGGACAACCATTCCTGTGGGGGCCAATAACAAAGAAGGATCGATTCCCGATGCTGTCAACGTAACGATGGTTGATCCACCGAATCACCGAAAAAGACGTTCCTTATTAGCGGCAGCTTTTACACCTCGCAGTTTAAAAAATTGGGAGCCTCGCATTGAGCGGATTGCTGCCGAACTCGTGGAAGACATTGAAGAAAACTCTACTGTTGATATCGTAGAAGCATTGGCAGCCCCTTTGCCGAGCATGGTGATCACAGAATTATTTGGGGTGCCTATAGAAGATCAATCAAAGTTTAAACACTGGGTTGATATCCTATTCCAGCCTTTTGACAAAGAAAACCAAGAGGAAATGGATCTGAAAAAACAAGCTGCTGCCAAAGAATATTACCAATACCTCTACCCTATTGTTGTTGAGAAACGATCAAATCCAGCTGAGGATATCATCTCTGACTTAATAAAATCTGAAGTAGACGGTGAGAAGTTTACCGATGATGAAATTGTCCGAACGACGATGGCTATTTTAGGGGCAGGTGTTGAAACAACGAGTCACGCGCTGGCGAATTCCTTTTATGCATTGCTTTACGATGATCCATCTCTCTATGAAGAGCTTCGAAATGATGTCGAATTGGTTCCAAAAGCTGTAGAAGAAATGCTTCGCTATCGTTTTCAAAGCTCAAAGCGGGACCGCACCGTTAAAAAAGACAACAACTTGTTAGGGCATGAACTAAAAGAAGGGGATGTTGTCGTTGCTTGGATGAGTGCGGCCAATCTTGATGAAGACATGTTTGACGACCCGTTCTCTCTCAATATTCATCGAGCAAACAACAAGAAACATTTAACTTTCGGAAAAGGCCCGCATTTTTGTCTGGGCGCACCTCTAGCACGATTAGAATTAACGATCGCTTTAAAGACATTTTTACAAAAGTTTTCTCGAATCAAACCTGTAGAATCGTTTGATTTAGAGGAACATTTAACAAGCTCAGCTCCTGGGCAGTCTTTAACTCATCTTCCAATAAACGTGTATAAATAGACGGCACTTACAAAACGGGCCAAGGTGAAATCATATTTTCACCTTGGCCCTTTCAGGAATTACATCATTTTTTCCCGTTCAGCTGTAGACTGTCGGCAAGCTTCAACCTTGACTTCTCTAACGAATCAATCGGTTCAAGGTTACGAAGCATCCCCTTCAGAATAGCTGATCTCGGCTGCATATTCATCAGCTCTTGTTCCATGATGGTTAGAGATTGAATCGCTTCCTCACCTTGAGTTTCGGGAACCGACTCGTCTTTTACCTGATGCTTCATTTGCTTGATCAATTCAAGCGGATGGATCTTTTCCTCACTCGCTTCTTCCAAGTATAAAGCCCATAAATTTTCGTTCATTAACGGCTCAACATCACGGTCCGACAACCCTTTGATTATAGAGTCAATTTGAATCATTAAAAATCGAACAACCTTTTTTATATGTAACGGAAACTGATTCAAGACTATCAATTCCATGTATTGTCTAATCATCCCTATAAAAAAGAAGGCTCCATCTGCAGCGTAGGGTTTGATTTGATCCCCGTAAATTTTGATTAAATATTGCTCAAACCATTTCACCTGATCAATATTTTGTTGGTGCAAATACCGGTAAATGTTTTTATCAGACAGCCCCGAAATTTCCTGCCCCTGCAGTCTGTAAAACTCTTGATTTTCAATATAATGACCTAATTTAATTTCAATTTCCTTTGAGAATTTTTCCTTTGGTGACAAGGACTCATCTTGCTCAACCATCCTGATTTGATCTTCGATATATTGAAAGTAATACTTGAGAATATTTAAAAGCAAATCCTCTTTTGACTTGAAGTAAACATACAGACTCCCCTTTGAAATCCCGCAGCTATCCGCAATTTCCTGCATAGAAGTCCGATTATAATTTTTAGATGAGAAAAGTTTCATCGCTGTTATTAAGATGTGTCGTTCTTTATCAGAATCTTTTCTTCTCATTAGGTTACCACCTCGTATGATTGCCTTAATTACGATTATGATCAATATTTTGTAATCAATCATAACACATCGCTATGTCGATAGGGAGTAGCAATAGCTGGTATCGGTGAACAATAAACACACTGATTAACCATCGCCAAAACCGGGTATATTTACTGAGAAGATTTTCTTAAGCCGCATGGAGGTGGAATGATGGAAACACAGAATATAAGTAATACAAATTTAGAAGCCAGCCGAATTGGCCTGGGAACGTGGGCCATAGGCGGCTGGATGTGGGGTGGAACGGACGAACAACAATCGATCAAAACAATCCATTCCGCATTAGATAAAGGAATTAATATGATTGATACAGCTCCGGCTTACGGTTTCGGCCGTTCCGAAGAGATTATCGGCAAAGCGCTAAAAGAGAAAGGCAGCCGGGATGATATCCTGCTTGCTACTAAAGTAGGTATGGAATGGCAGAAGGACGAAACGGTCTTTCGAAATGGAAGCAAAGAGCGCATCCATCAAGAAATTGAAGATTCGCTGAAACGTCTGCAAACAGATTATATTGATCTTTATCAGCTTCACTGGCCTGATCCAATGATTCCGCTTCATGAAACTGCAGAAGCTCTTCATTACCTGTACAAACAAGGAAAAATCAGGGCGATTGGCGTAAGTAACTTCACGCCCGAACAAATGGACATATTTAGAGAGGCCGCTCCCATTCACACCTTACAGCCTCCGTACAACTTATTCGAACGCGGTATTGAAGATGAGGTACTGCCGTATACAAAAGAACACAACATCACCACTGTCACTTATGGTTCCTTATGCCGCGGATTACTGTCAGGCAAAATGACGTCTGATCGAGAATTCAAAGGAGATGACTTGAGGAACAATGATCCGAAATTTCAACAGCCGCGTTTCAACCAATACTTGAATGCTGTAGAAGAACTAGATAAGCTGGCGCAGGATCGATTCGGCAAACGTGTCCTTCACCTGGCGCTTAAATGGGTGCTTCAACAGCCCGGCTCAGGCATCGCGCTTATGGGCGGACGCCGTCCAGAACAATTGGACCCGGTTGAAGAAGTCAGCAGCTTTACAATTGATGAAGAAAGCATGCATGATATTGATGAAATTCTCCTAAAACACGTGAAAGATCCAGTCGGACCAGAATTTATGGCACCGCCTGATCGACAGGACTTAGGAATTAAATAAAGTAAATAGCTAGAAAAAGCCGGACTTCATATTAAATGAGTCCGGTTTTTCTTATGCCTGTGATAGAATGAATGAGGTCATTGATAAAAAATGACTGAAACTAATGAATGATGTACAACGTATAGTACATACAGTACATGATCTGTAGGAGGACATCGATTACATGGATATACTGATTTGGATTATTATTATTGCCCTGTTTCTAGCCAGTTTTGCTAGTATCATTTTCCCGATTATCCCAGGGCCGCTTGTGCTTTGGCTCGGGTTTCTCGCTTACTTTTTCTTTATAAATGGAGAGGAGTTATCGGTCTTATTCTGGATCGGAATGGTCATTTTAACGGTTATTTTAATTGTCGCTGATATCATCGCAAACAGCTATTTCGTGAAGCGATACGGCGGCAGTAAATGGGGAGAACGCTTCGCGGCCATTGGTGTCATCGTCGGCTCGTTTATTATCCCGCCATTTGGGTTAATCATCCTTCCTTTCATTCTCGTTCTCATCGTTGAACTCGTTCAAAAACGTTCAACAGAGGAAGCGTTTAAAGCCTCTTTAGGTTCTTTATTCGGTTTTCTCAGTGGATCCGTGGCAAAAGTCGTCATTCAGTTGATTATGATTATTTGGTTCTTCATTGAATTATGGCTGTAAGTTAAAAAAGGCTTCTCGAATTAGATTCGAGAAGCCTTTTTTGGTTACTGGCGGCCCATCCCCTTTAAAAACTGCATCATCATCGTGATACTTCTGTTAATTTCAGGGTCTTTCAGGGCTTTGGCCAGATCAAAGACAGAGGTTTTGGCAGCTGGATCCCCCGTATTCATCTGTTCAATTCCCTGGTTCATTCTCTCGGTTACTTCACGAAGCGATTTCACATCAAGTTCGCCAATCAGGAAAATCAGTTCCGGAAGGTTTTCGATTAAAGGTGTATATTGCTCACGATTTAACTCATTGGCCACATAACCTAATGCCTCTTTCTTCTTCTTCGTAAAGGCGTAGGCGGCATCGAGTGTCCCGCCTTCTTCCAACGCCTGAAGCAGTTTAATTCCTTTTAATATGGCATCCTTATTCTCAGCAACAGCTTCTTTTACTTCAGACACATCTTTCTCAATTTGTTCCTCACGAGGCACTTCCATCGGTTTAACACGTCTAATCGCCTTAGCCATTCTTATTCACCTGATTTCCTGGGAATTCATAATCATCCCGCTCCCATTTCTTCTGAACTTGCACACTGATTTGCGGCACTGGATTTCCCCTTCGATGATTATTAGGCGGGATCGGTGATTTCCCTTTTTTCTTCACTACTTCCATGCGGACCGCTATTTCCTTGTAGGCAGGCGTATTACTATCCTTATCTACACTGTTGTCTGTTAAGAAATTAACAGCTGACTTTCCATTATCATTTAACGGAATGTACAGTTCTTTTCCTCTTACTCGATCTGTAATCGTCACGACGCCATCCGCTTCCCCGGCATCGGAGAATAATTTTACAGTCGCTCCTTCGCTCAGACCTCGTTCCTTCGCTAATTCTGCTGACACCTCGACCCACGCATTTGGTGTTTTGCGTGTGATACCCTCAGACTTGTAGGTCATATTGCCCTCATGGAAATGCTCGAGAATACGGCCATTGTTGACATGTAAATCATAGTGGTCGGTTGTTTTATATTCCAGTTCAAAGTCCAGCGGGAACAATTTGGCTTTTTTATCGTCAAAAGGAAACCCATCGAGGAAAAGAACTGGCTCATCTGATCCATCTTCAGCGACTGGCCATTGCAGGGAATTATACCCTTCTAATCGTTCATAGGAGACACCAGCAAACAATGGAGTCAGACTGGCCGCTTCCTCCATTATTTCTCCAGGATGCTCATAGCCCCAGTTATGCCCAAGTTCTTTTGCAATCAGCTGAAGAATCTCCCAATCTGGTTTGGATCCAGGCAGCGGATCCAGGGATTTGTATAAACGCTGGATACGGCGTTCTGTATTCGTAAACGTGCCTTCTTTCTCGAGGCTCGGTGATGCAGGTAATACGACATCCGCATACTCAGCCGTTTTGGTTAAAAACAGATCCTGAACAATGAAAAGATCGAGTTTTTCAAAGGCGGCGGTTACATAATTAATATTGGCATCAACGATCCCTGTATCTTCCCCCATTACATACATGGCACTAAGGTTGTCATCATGGATCGCTTCAATCATTTGGTGGTTATCTTTCCCCGGTTCTTTCGGAAGATCGACTCCCCACGCTTGTTCATAACGCTTACGCACGTCATCATCTTCTGTTTTTTCATAACCCGGGAAGAAGTTCGGCATACTGCCAAAGTCACTGCAGCCTTGAACATTGTTATGGCCTCTCAGTGGATATGCTCCACAGCCCGGCTTCATATAGTTGCCGGTCACTAGCAGCAAGTTTGAAATCGCCGTACTCGTATCACTTCCGAGCGTATGCTGTGTCACACCCATCGCCCAGCAAATGGCCACACGTTCAAACGAAGCAATTTCTTCAGCTACTTCGATAAGCTCCTCTTTCGGGATGCCTGTTACATCTGAAGCATAGTCCATCGTAAATGGCTCCAGGCTTTCTCTGTATTCCTCAAATCCATTGACCCATTCGTTTAAAAAGGTTTTATCCTCTAAGTCTTGATCTAAAATATATTTCGTGATGGCTGACAGCCACACTAAATCCGTTCCGGAATTGGGCTGATAAAAACGATCGGCTCTTGTAGCCATTTCATGTTTTCTCAGATCAAAGACATAAAGTTTCTGGTCAAACAGCTTTTGAGATCGTTTGATTCTGGAAGCCAGTACAGGGTGAGACTCTGCCGTATTGGAACCGATCGTGATCACAAGATCTGCTTTAGCAATATCGTCGATCGAACCTGAATCGCCTCCATGCCCTACCGTTCTGAATAATCCTTTAGTGGCCGGGGACTGACAATAACGGGAACAATTGTCCACATTATTCGTCCCGATGACTTGGCGGGACAATTTTTGCATAAGGTAAGATTCTTCATTCGTAGCTTTAGAGGAAGAAATAAATCCTAAATCGTCTGCACCTTTTTCAGCTTTAATTTCTTTCATACGTTCAGCGACATAAGCAATCGCCTCATTCCACTCTACCTCTTCAAACGAGTCGCCTCTGCGAATCAACGGTTTCGTTAAGCGATCTTCACTATTGACGTAATCCCAGCCAAACTTTCCCTTCACACATGTGGAAATCCCGTTAGCTGGAGATTGAGCACTTGGTTCGATTTTAAGAACTTTTCGATCCTTCGTCCACACGTCAAACGAACATCCTACACCACAGTAGGTACACACTGTTTTCGTTTTCTTAATCCGCTCTTCACGCATTTCCGCTTCCGTATCTGACACTGCAAAAAGCGGCCCATAGCCTGTTTCAGCTTTCTTCGTTAATTCAATCATCGATCTTAAAATACCTGGCTGCTGGTCTGTAAGAAATCCAGCGTCCCCTTCCATTCCTTTTTCCATAATGGCATTACAAGGACAGACCGTTGCACACTGACCGCAATTAACACAGGATGATTGGTCAATCGGCACATCATTATCCCAGATGACCCGTGGTTCCTGGCGTTCCCAATCAATCGTTAATGTTTCATTTACTTCAATATCCTGGCAAACTTCTACACATCGCCCGCAAAGAATACACTGGTCCGGGTCATACCGATAAAAGGAGCCGGATTCATCACGGTTGTACGGCTTAGGTTCAAATGGGCGCGACTGATGCTCAAGGCCAAACTCCGCCATCGTATTATGAATTTCACAGGAACCGTTATTGTAATCACATACCGTGCAGTAAAGCTCATGATTTTCTAAAATACGGTCCAACGACTCTTTCTGTGCTTTATGTACATGAGGCAGTTTCGTTTGAACCTTCATTCCAGCTTCGACTTTCGTTCCACAAGCCCGTACCAGTTCTCCATTTACTTGGACGATACATGTATCACATGTTTCAATAGGGCCCAATGACTCGTTATAACAAATCTGTGGGACATTCTCTTCTGTTGTATTGAGTAGGTCCACAAGGTTCTGGCCTGGATCTGCTAAATATTCCTTTTCATTAATCGTTACAACTGTATGATCTCGTTCTAACAATGTAAGTTCCTCCTTCTTTATGTAATGAAATGTAATCACTTCTTATATCAATCATAAAGCACTGCCCCGATTATAGATAGGGCAAGGTCACTACTGCTGTAATAACTGACCGTCCGAATCGCTAGATCATAAGCTCCTCCCTCGCTTCAATCAATTTACTAAATTATTCCCTTTTCACGTATTCTCAAACCTCTTAGAAAGAAACAATAATGGGGACGAAATTGCTTTTATCAAATGAAAATCTAAACTAAGTAGAAACTATGATTGGTGCTTATAACACGCTCGTTCGTTTTTTCATCAAGAAGATTAGTTATGTCCCAGCCTCACTAAAAAATTGTGACCCGTGTTCGGGTCACAATAATTATCCGGCTTTTTGATTCCACTCGTTCGCTTCCTCTAACGGCACAACTTCTCCTGCTGCGTCTTGCTCATTCTCTTCTAGCTTGAAATTTTGTAAGGAATCGTTCATCGATGAAGCGACATTTTCAAGTTCCTCAGCCAAATGGTTGAGTTGTTCCATTGCTGAATTGCTTTCCTGGATAGATGCCGACACTTGTTCTGCCCCTGCAGCTGTTTCTTCGGTTACAGAACTAATTTCATCAATGGTGGCAACCAGTTGATTTTTCTCTGTATCCATTTGCTTCATGGAGGAAATAATCTGATTGATCGCTTGAACGTTATCCGAAATGTTCGCAAATACTCCTTCAAAGGATTGCTCGGTGGCATTAACTGACTGCTCTTGTTCTACAACGACCTCGCCTGTTTGTTCGATCAACTCTACGATGGCTGCCGTTCGAGTTTGCATATGATGGATCATTTTTGCGACATCGGTCAGCGCCGATTCAGACTGTTCAGCAAGCTTTCTCACTTCTTCGGCTACGACGGCAAACCCTCTTCCAGCTTCTCCGGCTCTGGCCGCTTCAATAGCGGCATTGAGTGCCAGCAAATTCGTTTGTCCGGCAATACCTGAGATCGTACTTACAACCTGATTAATGCTTTCTGAACTATCCTGTAATTCATGAATCGATTCTTTCATTTCAGTCGTCATATTCGTCGTTTGATTGGAGTGATCGCGCAGCTTCTCAACGATCGACTTCGCTTCTTCAGAACGATTGAGCAACTCATCAGACTGTGTTTTAATTCGTTCACTTTGAGTGACTACATCGTTAATCGTTGAAGCAAGCGTTTGCGATGAATTCACACTGCTTTCCATATATTCTGCCTGAGATTGGGCTCCGCTCGCAATATCTTGTATTGCCCGGGAAATCTCGTTTGAAGCCGCGGCATTTTGTTCGGCATTGGCGACCACATTCTCAGCAGAGCTGCTAACGAGATTAGAGGACGACTTCACGTTTGCAATTAGTTCACGAATGGATCCCATCATGCGCTCAAAATCCTCTGACAGCTCACCAATTTCGTCATTTCGATCAATCTTCACAGCAATGGCAAAATCTCCTTGCCCAGCCTTATTCATTAATTTTTGCAAGTGCTTAATCGGTCTAGTGAGATAACGTGTCAGTAACACCGCGATAGCTAAGGAAATCAATATCACAACCGCAAGCACGATCGCAATCGGCAAAATGATTGTGTTGGCCTGAGCCACAAAGTCTGATACATTTACCGTCCCAGCCATTTTCCAGCCTGTTTTAGAATTCGTTGCAAAGGCAATAATCTTTTGTTCTCCACCCTCGCTATATTCATAAGATCCTGCTTCACTTGACATTAACTTCTCATAAAATGGCGCCTTTTCAGCAGATTTACCGACCATTTCTTCATTTGGATGAGCCAGATAGATACCTGTTTCACTAACTAACATCGCGTCACCAGTCTGACCGACCTCTACTTTTTCAATCATGCTAAATAATGTATTCACCGTA
Source organism: Halobacillus ihumii (assembly GCF_902726645.1). Lineage (NCBI taxonomy): Bacteria > Bacillati > Bacillota > Bacilli > Caryophanales > Bacillaceae > Halobacillus > Halobacillus ihumii. Next base: position 3,635,979 of record NZ_CACVAO010000001.1, on the reverse strand, counting down.
AAATCGATCGAAAAAACTCCGGTAACACTGCCATTTTGTTCGATCGCCCGGGCAGCACTTACGATGGTATCGCCTGACGCGGCATCAGTATAGGGCTCCGTCCAAATAACTTCCCCTGTCTGTTCTACCGATTTCGTAAACCATGGGCGAGTCGTTGGATCATAATCTGCTCCCAATTCGGTAGAGGGAAAAATAAACATATCCTTCGTATCCTTGTCCCCCATATAAATGTTCAATATGTAGGGATTGGCTTCTTTGGTACTGGCAAAACTCGCAAGAATCTCGTCGCTCATTTCCTGCGGGTCAGCAAGCTGACTATTTTCAGCATAGCGATTTACATTATGACTGATACTGTCAAACAAGGTATCAAACGAGTCGCTCATCATAGTCATTTGCTGCTCGACATTCTTCGTCATCGTTTCCTTCGTGTTGTTCAAACTAAATCAATAACTTGTTCCCGCTACTACAAATCCTGTTAATAAAATTAAAAATAAAAACGGAAAAAGAATCTGACGCTGAATTCTCTTCGTAAAAAATCCATAAACTTTTTTAACTAGCTTCATTTTCACTCCCCCTCTTCTATACTCTTTATCGGCCTTTTCTCATACTTTTTTACCATATTTCGAGTAATTTATATAATTTTGTGAAAATATAGACGATAGAGAGCAAAAAAAAGGACCATAGATCCAACAACGGAGATTCCTCCTATATAGCCCACGTGTCTGGCGGCAAACAGGTCGAGCAGCCAACCTGTTCCGAACATTGTAAGACCAATCACGACATTTGTTAACGATTCTATCAATCCGAATACTTTCCCTTGCTCGGATTTCGCGGTTCTAACCATTACAATGCTATCAAAGCATGCAGCACCAACTCCCCCTAAAAGGGAGATTCCCGCAAAAGCCAATGCAGTTCCCCATATGACGGATGCTTGACTGGCCAGTATTTGCAAAATTCCTTCCAAGCCGATTGTGATGATTCCGATAAGGAGCATCTTTCCTTTTAGCCAATTAGAAATAAAGAAACTGAGTACAAGCCCTATCCCTAATGACCCATACAGCAAACCGATTCCTAACTCACCCATATCGAATGTTTCTGATCCGTAATAACTGATGAGAATGTTAAATAAACCATCCAATCCTGCACTAACCCCTAGAATTACCACGACAAAAACAACCACTGTATCCAATCTATAACGAGACTTTTGGACCACGTCGGACTGGGACCGAACCAACTTTTGCCGTTTAATTTTTAGAGGATAAATCAGAACGGCAGCTGCCAAGAACGTACATCCATTAAGGATAAAGGCCACGTCTTTTCCAATAAAGAATGCGACCAGTCCACCTGTAACGGATCCAAGAATGAGCACAATCCCGATGACCACCTGCTCTAATCCATTCGCCTTTGTATAATGCCGCTCTTCCACCAACACCCCAATACTGCTTTTTCGAACCGGCTGATAAATGGCTTCACCGCATGCCAGGACAAACATACTGCAGTAGAGAATCCATAGATCTTCTTTTGATTGAACAAAAAGGAACGAGAGTGCAAAGGGAACCCTGGCTAGATCTGTCACCATCATCATCTTGCGGCGATCCCATCTATCTGCGAGTTTTCCTGCAACAGGAGACAAGACCAAATAAGGAACAACACGCATTCCCATTAAAAGACCTACTGCCAAACCTGATCCTGTCAATTCCAGCAATAAAGCTAATACAGCCACCTGGCTGAACCGATCCCCCACCCCGTTCACAATCCCTGAGTAGAATAAATACTTGTAAGAATGCTGATGAAGAAAAATGATTATCATCTCCTAAATTAGATAAATATCTAATTAGTTATCCAAATAAAAAAGGTGACACCATGATCACCTTTTTACAACTATCGGCCACATCTCTTCCGGGTTGAGCTCATATCGATTATTTTCACGATACATGAACTGCTGCATGATCCATTCGCGTCTGATAGTTGCATAATCGTGATAAAACTGTTTAACGTAGTCGTTTACTTCAAATTCTTCATAAACTTTTCCGCGTTCAAATCCTTGAACCAAGTAAGATAAAATCACCAATTTCTTCTTCAGTTGACTCGGCATCTGCTTCAACCGTCCATCTTCTGCAATAAAACTGTTGAGGATCTTACGCTGTTCAGCTTCATTTACATGTAATTCGTCTTTCTTCACAGTCTCATCTCCCATTCGTAGTATCGCTGTGGCCATAAACTCCAATCTCTTTTGATCTAAATGGAAATAGATCGTATTTCTATCTCGTCGTGAATATACCATCCCAGTATCTTTTAACTTTTTTATATGGTGAGTAATCGTGGGCGGTCTCAGTCCGAGTTTTTGAGCAATCGCCTGGCCATGGAGCGGCCCATTCAGCAAGAGTGACACAATCCTTAATCGCGTCGGATCTCCTACAGCCTTATGAAAATCGACCATCTTATTTAACTGCATCGTTTCCCCTCCTTTATTTTAACAAGTATCTAATTAGATAGTAATCTAACTATGTGAGAAAGTCAAAAAAATAAGCTGCCGGATCGGTTTGATCCGGCAGCTCTTATCTAAAATAGAACACCCCGTATTTTGGTTCTTATCCAGCATGTTCGCGTATAGCTGTGCCTAACTTCTTCGCCAATGACGACGCCCCCGCCTCCAGCTCATCCTTAGAAAAGTACAGCTGAATATTGGATTCGTCCATTTCCAGCGCTTCAGCAAACAAACCGCCCAACCCTCTAGCTTTACGATCAACTTGCATAAACACCCGAACACCTTGATGATCGAGGAAGAAGATTAACTCTAACTCATCTAAATATCCTCTGAATTCACCACCAGGCAGAAACTCAAATTCCTGGACATAGCCATGCCTTTTTGAGTATTCCATCTCTACTTTTTTCAAACGAAAACCAAGGTCTCTTTCTGCCGCTTCCAGGATCGATTCTGTGTACGGGTGAACAGAAACTTTAATGTAATCACGATCTCCCGCATCAAGGGCCATTGGCATATCAAGGCCTGTTTCAAACCACAGCGGAAGCCTGTTCAGCGTTGCTGGGGCATGGATCGGAATCTCAATCGTAAATGGAATCTCTTTCGTCTCTTTAGCACGAATGACGAATGCCTCTGAAATCCGATATTCATCGAGCTTGACCGTTTCTTTAATTTTCTTATCGTCCGCTTCTCTGAGGGCTTCGGTCATCAGAAATACAGTAATTTGGTCAATCTCCTGGTCTACCTCTCCGCCTTGCACGACTACTTTGCCATCAACTGCTTCGCCAGGCTGAAACTCCAATTTCTCGAGCTGTGTATCCACTTTGGCAGCTCCAATTCCAGCACGCGCCATTAATTTTTTAAACATCTCTATTCCCCTTTCTTTTTATACAACCATTTGTTCTAGAAAATGATAGACTTCAAGATCTATGAACCCACGTTCCTGCTCGCGGGCTTCAAAATTCTCCCTATGCAAAAACGTTGTAAGCGAATGGTGGAGATCATCTGAATCAGGATCGTTGTTCGATAAAAACCCAGTCCGATACAAATGATGAACGACCTTATTTTTCAATTCCCCTTCAAGCGCCTTAATATTCTCCTGTTTTGATTCCCCAAAATAAAGCTGTTGAAGCTTGTAAATACGAGATAATTCCTGAACTGGTTCAGGGTGATCATCGACTCGTAAATCGACAAAGACATCACTTAGTCCACCGTAACCACCCTTTTCCTTCACGACATAAATCGCGGCTGACTGTCTTCCTCTACTATCACCGCCAGCTTGTTCAGCGGCTTCAAGCCCTTTTAACAAACGGTCTGCTAACGAACCTGTGCTCGTTTCAAAAGCCCGCCCCATTTCAGTGACAGTGGCTTCATTGACTAAAATATTACCTTGGGCAGTATAATGTTCACCAGTGACTCCCCCAGCCCAGTCATAACAGCGATTCCCCGTATACGAGGCCGCTCTGCCTTTCGCATCTACAATTCCAAGTTGACGGTCTGGTGCACCTGCGTCTCCAGCGATTAATTGGTCGACAGTTTCCTGAGCGGTCAATCCTTTGCTGAGCAGCTCCAACCCCTCGGGACCATAAGCAGGATTGGCAAAAGCTTGTGTGGCAACCGCACCAACTCCGGCCTTTGCCCATGGGACGACAGCTCCGACGCCTAAGAATTTCGATTGAACGGCAACCCCTAGTTCTTCTGTTTCTGGATCAAATCCTACAATAGAATACGTTGCAATAATGTTTGATTCGTTCATCGTCCTCTACTCCCTTCCTACTATACATTTATTCGACCTTTTTTAACGATTTTCCTTTCTATTTTTACTGGAGAAAAGAAAAAACCTATTTTCATAGCGCGAAGCTGTGAAAATAGGTTCCTGGTTTACGAACGATTGAGCAGTAAAGTCGGCCGCTGTGAGAACAGCAGACATAATACAATCGCACTCACGATAAACGCTGGCAGCATATATCCACCATTATAAACTAAAGAGTACAACCAAACTGGCTGACCTTCTGGGGCAAACTCTCCATAAAAGACAATCCCTGCTACAAAGTGTCCGAAGAAGCGGAACAAACTGCCGATAAAAGCGCCTAATATAATCCAGACTGCCAATTTCTTAATCTTTCTCGAGCGAGCTGCCTCCCATACCGGCTTGGCAAATAGTCCAGCAAGCCCAATCACACCAAACGCTACAAAATAATCAAGAAACGTTTGCAGCGGTGTCAAAATATAAGCCCCTAATAAAATTTGATAGAAACCGAGCAGCAGCCCTGTCAATACGCCGCCGCCGAGTCCCCATCTGAACGCCATGATAAATACGGGAACCATCGCAAACGAAACTGAGCCTCCCTGGGCCCAAAGTTTAAATGAAAGAAATGGAATAATATCAAGTAAGATGGCCAATGCCGAGAATATCGCTACCTCAACTAGAAACAACACACGTTTACTTCGCATCACTTTACCTCCTTTTTTCCACACAAAAAAGCGATGCCACAGGGAAGCTTCCTGATGGAGGAGTCCCGTTGCATCGCCATCAAAAAAGCCACCATCCCTACGTCAGTATTAACTGACAGGTTCGAAGGGTCTGAACAAGTCTGTTCACTCTCAGCATAAAGCTCCCCTTGAAGGCTTATATTCATTCGCTCTTTTTGCTATGAGTCTATTATAAAGCAATCTCAAGATTCTATCAATGACTATGACAATCCAGGCAAACAGCTCCTCTATTTGACAAAAATAGAATAAAGTCATAAAATTTAAATCGTAATAATTACTATTTAAAAAAAGGAGAATGGTCATTGGCTAAACAAGCTATGGTACAAAAAGAACGCAAACGTCAAGTGACGTATGAAAAGTATAAAGAAGTACGGCAGCAGCTTAAAGCTGAAGGGGATTACGAAGCATTGCGCAAACTACCAAGAGATTCTTCCCCCACTCGCCTTCATAATCGCTGTGCTGTTACAGGAAGACCTCATGGGTATATGAGACAGTTTGGACTATCGAGAATTAAGTTTCGTGAACTTGCCCATAAAGGTCAGCTTCCTGGTGTCAAAAAAGCCAGTTGGTAATAAACTCAGAAGCCTGGTTCAGCTTCTGAGTTTTTCAGCTGCATCCTTCTAAGTGAAACTTCTGACCGAAAGTTGTATAACAATATCAGTTCATTCTTTCTAGAATTTCATAGTCTTTCGTTTTATAGATTGTTATATCGTTATCCTCACCAAACTCAATTAAATGGTCATACGCTTTGCGGGGTTCGAGGACAGCTAATGGAATGTGGATTCCTTTATTTACTTTTATAAAGGCAGCTTTATGAGACCAGCCGACTCGTGTAAATTTTAATTGATTTATTTGACTGGGATAAAGTTCCTTTTTCATGATAGTTTTTTTGAGGAACATTATTTGATATACTAAATGGTCTTGCTGTATTTCAAATTCAAACCGAATAGAAGCTATACTTACAGCTAATAGTAAAACTAATAAAAATAGTAATAAAGAACCTCCATAACAACCTTCCAATATATTCCATAACATCACGATAATGAAAATAGTAAGAAGTGACAGCCTTTGCGGTCTTACCTTATATTTGATTTATCTCACCTCTTAAAACTACTTACTTTACTACCCGGTTTTGTGACCTGGGAAGAGCACTCCTCCCTTATGACTCCCTTTTAAGATACCCCTAAAGGTTTCCAAGAGGCTAATCAAAACAATTCACCCTCACGTTAACAATTTTGTAAAAAGGCACCGAATTGTTTATGACGAGAAATCCTTTGCTTATCAATAAATATGATTACCTCAACACTCGCCACTTTTCAGGGAGATCTATCATTATGATTTTCTTGGGAGTTCTTCAAAGTTCTTGGTATGATCCAAAAACCTATGATAACCCCTGCTATACTACTCCCTATTAAATGATCAACTTGTATTCCCTCATCGTTAATTAGTGTGCTTAGTAATAACGAGAAGACAGCCATAAGAGCAGCAGAGGCAAGGCTTAAAACAATCCGTTTTTTCAAATTCATATGATGCCTCCTAATAAAGAATTCAAGCCACCGCTTTGTTCCTTTAATTGCCTACTTCGACTTATATATTCATGCTGCTCCTTTATTCCATTATTACGCCCGTTCATATTAACTTTCCTTTCCTTAATCCAATGCGGTGCGAAACTCTTCAGCATTAATATAATTAATGCTTGTGACTTTACCTTCTTCATTAGTCTGTGCGTGACCCTTAACCTTCTTCGTTTTACTTTGATTACTTTTACTATTCGTATAGGACACTTTCACAGTGAACTCGTAATAATTTTCTTTTTCTTCAATCTTTATATCATCAACTTTCAACTCATAATTAGGATGTGCCATGGATAAGAACCTCAATGGCCCAGCAAGGTTTACAAAACTCTCAAAAAAATTTTCGCTTAAATAGGGTTTAAAAGTTTTTCGATACTCAGAAACACTCTTGGCAAACTTTTCAAAATCTTCGTTAGAGTAGTCCAACATCCTTTCCTGTTCCTTGTTGGGTCCAGTAAATAACTTTTCTATAACAGTCCGAACATTTTGCTCGCCTTCGCTTTTCTCTGAACTATTTCCCGTCTCTTCGGAGTTTGTACAACCTACAACTACTAGTATAATTCCTAACAACATCAAAGGCTTAAAGTATTTCTTGGTTTTTTCCATTAAATAACATCCTCCAATTCTCTGATTTACATTTTAGAGATTCCGCTAGCAAGAATGCTAAATAAGAAACTGATGGTTGTTAAACCAGCAACAGGTATGGCAAAACCTTTGTTATTTTTAAATTCATAAGCAGCTACAAATACCCCCGCCACACATAAGACCAACCATACAGGAGTAAAGATTCGCTCTGCTATGTTCAAAGGTAGTAAAGCGTAAGACCCAGTTAAGAAAAGCAACCAATTAATAACCAGCAGTCCCAAAACTCCGTATGAAATTTTTCGAGGTGCTGCCCCCTTCTCATTCCTTTTAACAGCCATAATTGCGGGAATAACGAACGTCAAAAATATAATCGCTCCTACAACTACACCAAATATTAGTGAAAATGTGATTACCATCACTCCTTTGAATTGATGACAATATGAAGCACCCTCACTTTAACATAAATAACCAATTTAGCTACCAAGTGTAATTCAATTATATGGCCCTATACATAAAGAATGAGCACAATTCATTATTTCAGAATCGTGCCCCAATACTGGAAGACTTGAAATCGAGATATTAGATAACCCTTCAATCTAGCCCCCTTAATTCAACGACCCTTCCGATTAAATCCACTCATTTCCATGTTCACGAATGAATTTAACTTCCTTTTCATAATGTTCAAGATTTCCCTCGTCTATCATTTTTTGAAAAGCACTGTCCCTTTCATTGGCTTTTCTTCTCATATATTTACATAATCCTTCTAATCGCAACAATACCATTTCTAAATAACCCTCTTCCATTCCTTCATTAGAATAGGAATCAAAGAACAATTTAACTCTTTTTTTAATCCGTTCAGCATCATGTACAGGATTATAATAAACTGCCTCACCTGTTTCGGTATAATAAAATCTACTTAAAGGAATACATGTGTAAAGGGTGTAAGCTATATCCCAAAGTCTTGGACCAGGAGCAGCAACATCAAAGTCAATAATACCTACAGGCTTTTCTTTATTAAAAATAATATTGTATATGGCAAAATCATTATGACATAAAACCTCTATGTTATTTGGAGTATTGTCAATTGGGTTCCATTCACTTAATGATGGAAAATCACTAACTGCATCATGATAAAGACGAAGCATATTTGCTATTTCTTTTAAAACATCATTAGACCACATATATTTTTTCAAAGGATAATTACCAGCTTCTCCTTCAATAAATGACAATATCTCTCTATTTTTTTCATCAACACCTAAAAACTTCGGTGCATAATCAAAACCTTTGCTTTCCAAATGCTGCAATAATTTATGAATTCTAACACTATCAGGCTTTAATTCTCGTCGAACAGTATCTTCCGAACGATATACGTTTGATACATTCCCTCCTGCTAGCTTTTCTTCGTTCCTGTCGTTTGACATTTATAATCCCTCCCCTTATTAACAAATAAGACACTCTTAAACAAATCCCTATTGCTCAACAACCCTGCCTCGTTAGTGAAAAAGCGATTGTCCATATTGAACAATCGCACCCCTTTAACGAAAGAAAATGGCATATATTATAACAGCTAATATTAATACCAGATTAAGTATTCCAGTACCTTTCCATCCTAAACCACCGACTAAATCAGAAAGAATGCTCCCGCGTATACTACTGGAAGGATTGTTTAATTCTTTTTGTCTTAGCCTCTCTCTTCTTTCTTCAGGTGTTTCGTTATCTCTGCCCATTTTATCACCCTTAAAAGTTTTATGTTCTATTACGCAAAATGGCCCTACAAACGAAATTTAGACGCTGATCTTTATTAAAGAAAAGCGCCCTTTTCTGGAATAATAATTAATCTAATATTAGTTGGTATTGTTTAAACTAACTGATCTGTCTTTTTTCTACACTAGTGTTGCATAAATAATATCTGAATGTTCAGAACTAATTCAGATCCATAAAAAAATCCTTTATAATGGTTGGCGCAGGGGTTCCTGTCCAAATCCAATATAAAGGACTCTCACATGGACAAGAATACCGTAAAAACGTCATTTGGTAAATACGTAAACGTAATGAATCTAGAAAATTTAGCTGTCCCTATCCAAGAGATGGACCGGTATACGAAAAAATATTCGTTTGAATCCTATCTCCATTTCATGATTTACGCTCATTTAAACGAAATAGACAGCCTTCGGGCGTTAGAAGATGCGCTGATTAATAAGAATCTTCAAGCTCAGCTGGGTTTTGAAACGCTTAGTGTCTCGCAGTTATCACGAAAGCATCGAGCCATCGATTCAGACATTCTGGCAGCGATTTTCGCTGAACTATCTATGAGAATCAAAGGGAAATCTGGTCCGACTAAATTCGGAAAGCCTCTCTATTTGATAGATTCCTCGACAATCACACTGAATAAGGACCAATTTCCCTGGGCATCTTTTCGAACCACAAAGTCTGGAGTAAAACTTCATTTGAGATTGGTTTTTATGGATGATAACCACCAGTTCCCTGATCAAGCGGTCATCACGCCAGCACTTGAGCACGATAACAATCAACTGGACATCTTAATGGATGAGAAAGATGTCATGTATGTGTTTGACCGCGGCTACATGGACTTTGAACGCTTCGATGAGCTTTGTCGGGAAGGGTATACATTCTTAACCCGAATCAAGAAAAACACTGTCGTGACAGAAGTTGAAGCGTGCCCAGTCGAAGACTCGCCTCGTATTAAATCGGACCGTGTCGTGCGGCTGGGATCTTTTCAAAAGATGATGGATGCCGAGATGAGAGTCATCGAAGTTTGGGATACGAAGCATAATCTTCTTCGGCTTACGACCAATGATATGGAAACACCGGCTGAAACCTTAGCTGAAATGTATCGAAATCGTTGGCAGATTGAACTTTTCTTTCGATGGATCAAGCAACACGTCACAATCAAACGTTTTTTCAGCTTTGATGAGGAAGCCGCTCAAAACCAGATTTATATCGCATTGATTACGTTCTGTTTACTGGTTCTACATAGTCAGGAAACTCAATCGAAGTTAAGCCCATTAAAAGTCGCTAGAAGGTTGAAAGCCCTGATATGGCAGTCTTGTCAGGAATGGAAAGAAGCCCTCCGGAGTGTCCCTTGATACAGACGCGATGGCTGTTGTCTCAAGTTTAACTGTATAAAAATACCAAATGGATAGAATCGCCTGTTTAGGTGGATGTTCTCTTTTTTTACTTTAACAGCTAAATATGAGATTACTGAATTTTTGGACTATATTAATGCAACGCTAGTGTTTTTTCTACAATGTGTTTTGTAATTTCCTTTGATATTTGGTTTTGAAAAAATTGTTATCTAACTTATCACTATTGAATTTTCCTATAGTGTTCCTTACATAGTTGTCGTGAATAATTAAGTCTCGATACCCTTCGTTACTCAGTAAGTTTTGAAACCATTGGTGCTTTTTCAAGTGCTTAATATTTTTTCCTATGTCTTCCTCATCGGTCTTGGAAATAAGAGGAACAATAGCAAACAAATTAATTACTATAACTACCGCTGCTTCAATTAATATTTTCAAAAGAACCACCCCTTTAAATTTATTTTAGCACAAAGTTAATGCAACAAACTGGCCCTTTTCACAAGAAATGACGCAAATCCTTATTCAGGAAATGCGTTCGTTTGAGTAGGACTGAAAATAGATGGTTTCAGGAAACCTGGTTCCGTCATTCCCATCCTCCGTTGTAAAGTTGAAACTATTTTATATTAATTTCCTGTTTTTCACGCTTTACAGCGTTTATAACAGAACTTGTCGCGCGCGCCCGATTCTGGAAGACCACAAAAGTAGAAAATATATGTATAAATGACTCATAAGTTACTTAATGAAGACCATCCGATAGTTAAGTTACAATTTCGTTTATTTCATAAGGTAAATCAAAGCTTCCGTCACTGTTCGTTTCAAATTCTACCACTTTGAACACAGCATCTACATTTAAAGAACCGTAGATATGCGGATATAATTTTCCTGTTTCATATAAATCCTCATAAACAATCTTGGAATTTACCTTATTAGAAGCTATGCACAACAGTACTAGTCCAAAGTATCCTTTATACAAAAAATTGGCTATTTCAATAACTTGTTCAGTTGTCGAACAATGTATAAACCCATCAGTCACAATACTAGCAGGTGTATAAATCCCCTGTTCTTTTGCCTTTATCCATTCTTCGCCTTCAATAATATGTAGTATCATTTCGGTTCTCCTTTTTTAAGAATACATTATCAATTTTATATGCTATGCCATTGGCTGCACATTTCTCCCCTCAAGTTGAGCATCAAGCAAGCTTTTCACCTATTGATCTTCCCTCCTCAAGAATATGGCCCTTTAAGCAAAAGAAGGCGCAAGACTTATTATACAGATAGGTAAGGGGGTGAAGTTATCGCTCCCTTTTGTCGGGTAGGTCAGGGATATTACTATCCACCCTAAGAACCGCACTTGTGCCTTTCAGCACATACGGTTCAAGCATACATTTATCCATGTGTACGGCATGGTGTATTTGTTGTTGTAATCTCTCTACATACCGATTAATGTTTGCCAGTTCATACTGTTCCAGTCAGTAAGGGATGGTAATGCGGACTTCTTTATTGAAGTGTTCATCGACTGTTACCATCCTTTTGAATGATTCACCAACGCCTTATCCCATGTTGCACACCAGTTGAAAGTCAGCTATCTTTCGAGTTATGTTATCAAACACTATCCACCCAGTTATTTTTCGGTTCCTGTCGCCTTTCGGCTTCATAACCCAAAGCCTGTCAGCCTTAACGCATGCAGGATTTATTAACGAGATGGTTTCAAAAAACATGGTTCCGTCATTCCCATTCTCCGTTGCAAAGTTGAAATTGTTTTAATTTCCTGCTATAAACACTATGCAGCGTTTATAACAGAACTTGTCGAGCGGCACCCTATTGTTGAGTTTTATTAAAAAATGGAATCTTAATAGTTACAATTTAACTTGTCAAATGGAGCATTGTTTGGCACTTATATATGGTTTTTCAGCTGGGGTACGGGACTATATTGTGCAAACAGTCGGAATGATGGTCTTTTGGTATATAGGTAGCGCTCACTATACATTTAATCGCGAAACTTGATTATTATTTCGAATTTTCTTGCTGTATTTGTTTTAACAATGTAGTGAAATCCGAAAGAGTTTTAGTGAACTCCTCTTGTGTGAGGCCACTTTTATTAATAAGCTCTGAAGGGATTTCTTTTGCATGATTCCTCAATTCCCATCCTTCCTCTGTTAAAGAGATTAAGACTTTACGCTCATCCTTAGAATCACGCTTTCGATTGACTAGGTTTCTCTCAGCCATACGTTTGAGTACTGGGGTTAAGGTTCCAGAATCAAGATAAAGTACTTCTCCAATCTCTTTTACCGTACATGTTTCTTTTTCCCATAAAACAAGTAAAGCGAGATATTGAGTATAGGTTAAATTTAACTCTCCAAGTAATGGACGGTACATTTTATTTATTTCTCGCGAAAGCGAATATATTGAAAAACAAAGTTGATTGCTAAGTTTCATTGCCTCATTTTTATTCATCAGTAAAAACTCATCCTTTCATTCTTCTCTTTTAAATTAAATGGAACTCTACTTATTGTCAATCTTATCATGTTGACCGAAAATTTATTTTGTGTATAATATTAATTGTGCACAATTTAATTGCATAAAATTTAATTTGAGGTGATAATCATGAAAGCTTTGTATACAACTACATCTTCAGTAAAAGGCGGACGTAATGGTCGCGTCGTTTCAGATGATAACAATATTAATATGCCATTAACCATGCCGAAAACTCTAGGTGGTTCTGGAGGAGAAGGTACGAATCCAGAGCAATTATTCTCAGCGGGTTATGCAGCTTGTTTCGATAGTGCACTGAATATGGCAGCTAGACAAAAACGAATTAAAATAGGTGAAACACAGGTTAAGGCTAGTGTTTCCATTGGTAAAGATACAAATGGTGGATTTGCTCTTGCTGTTCAATTGGATGTTCACGTTCCCGAGGTTGATCAAAATACAGCAGATGAACTTGTAGAATTAGCACACCAGATTTGCCCCTATTCAAAAGCAACACGGGGAAATATTGAGGTCAAATTAAGTGTAAACGAATTGGAGTAGTGATAACATGACACAAAATTTACAAAATCAACAAATCTTATTGTCAAAACGTCCAGAGGGGATGCCGACTGAAGAAAACTTTGAATTTAAGAACACTGCTGTTTTAGCGCCAGAAAATGGACAAGTCCTTGTTCGAACCATATATCTATCAGTTGATCCATATATGAGGGGGAGAATGAGTGATGCAAAATCTTATGCAGAACCATACAAATTAAATGAGATGATATCTGGCGGAATAATTGGGGAAGTCGTTCAATCTAGATCTGATCAACTGAGTGTAGGCGATAAGGTGATTGGCATGCTTGGATGGCAACACTACAATGTTATCGAAGCATCCGGAGTACGTAAAGTCGATGACACAATAGCGCCACTATCTTCTTATTTAAGTGTTCTTGGTATGACTGGATTGACTGCATATTTCGGTTTGCTGGATATCGGAAATCCACAAGAGGGTGAAACAGTTGTTGTTTCTGGAGCGGCTGGAGCTGTTGGAATGATAGTTGGCCAAATTGCAAAGATTAAGGGGGCGCGTGTTGTGGGAATTGCCGGTTCTGATAATAAAACCGCTTTTCTGGAGAAGGAGCTTGGATTTGACAAGGCCGTCAACTACAAAACCGCGGGTAATATCAATGATTCTCTCAAACAGGCATGCCCAAACGGAGTGGATGTTTATTTTGACAATGTAGGTGGAGAGATTTCGGATGCGGTAATGAGTTTGCTGAATGACTTTGCACGCATTCCCTTGTGCGGTGCTATTTCATCCTATAACCGCACAGATGGTGATATCGGTCCAAGGATCCAGCCGAATCTGATCAAGAGCCGGTCCTTAATCAAAGGATTTATTATCGGTGATTATTCTGACCGTTTCGATGAGGGTATTCAAACACTTGCGAAATGGGTATCTGAAGGTAATTTAAAATACGAGGAAAACATTGTGGAAGGATTTGAAAACGTTCCGCAGGCATTTCTTGGCTTATTCAAAGGTGAAAACCTTGGCAAACAACTTGTTAAAGTCAACGACGAAATAACTAACCAGGAATAGAGAATTTGCATTATGAAGGAGGCGCCAAATTGAAAGCAGTTATTATCGAAAATTACGGCGGCATCGATGAGTTAAAATATATGGAAGTAGACGAACCAAATTTGAAAGACAATGACGTTTTGATCGAGGTTGCAGCAACCTCCGTTAATCCCGTTGATTGGAAATTACGTGAAGGGTATCTAAAAGGGATGCTGCAATATGACTTTCCATTTATTCTCGGTTTGGATGCCGCAGGAACAATAAAAGAAGTAGGAAAGAATGTGACGAAATTTAGGACTGGAGACCAGGTATTTACCAGGCCAGATATAACCCGCAATGGAACCTATGCGGAATATGTTGCTGTTGATGAACAGCTCGTTGCAAAAAAGCCAGAAAACCTTTCATTCGAGGAAGCTGCATCGATTCCACTTGTTGGATTAACATCGTGGCAATGTCTAGTTGACTTTGCTGGCATCAAACAAGGTGACAAAGTGTTAATTCACGCTGGGTCAGGAGGGGTTGGAAGTTTTGCCATTCAACTAGCAAAATCGTTCGGTGCCTGGGTGGCGACGACATGCAGTACGAAAAACGTTGAATTTGTTAAATCATTGGGGGCCGACAGAGTTATCGATTACTGCAACGAAGATTTCACACACGTTCTTGCTGATATGGACATTGTATTTGATACGCTTGGCGGCGACATCCAAAAACAGAGTTTCGATGTTTTGAAAGAAAATGGCTATCTTGTTTCAATTGCCGACCAACCAGATCAAGAACTTGCAAAAGAGAAAAGTGTTAAAGCAGGCTATGTCTTCTTAGACCCAGATGGAGAGCAACTGGAAAAAATAAGAGAACTGATTGAAAAAGGTGAAATCCACCCGAATGTTGGGACCGTCATGAAACTTATAAATATTCAGGAAGCCCATCGGTTAAGTGAGACGCATCATGCGAAAGGAAAAATTGTTCTTAGCGTGAAATAACACGTGAAAAGAGGTGAGCCGTAATGGCGATCCACTATATAAAGGAGAGGGACACCATGGATAGGGACTTCAGTAACTTATATATATCCGGTGAATGGAGAAAAGGTAGAAGCAATCGAACATTAGAAGATATCAACCCATATAACGAAGAGTTGATTTTGGAAATTCAGGCAGGGAACAGTGATGATTTAAATGATGCCTACGAATCTTCTCAAAGTGCACAAAAGGATTGGGCTGCTACGTTACCTCAATTTAAGCAACAAATATTTGAGAAAGCAGCCAATCTGATGACAGAAAATCAGGAAGAAATAATTAGATGGTTAGTAAATGAGTCTGGCAGTACAAGGATAAAAGCAATGGTTGAATTCCAAGCAGCTTACAATGATATAAGAGAAGCATCAACTTTCCCTTTGAGAATGAACGGAGTGATTACACCTTCGAAAACGGAAGGAAAAGAAAATCGGGTATATCGTGAGCCACTTGGTGTAGTAGGTGTCATCAGCCCATGGAATTTTCCGTTGCATCTGACAATGCGGTCAGTCGCCGCAGCACTTGCAACTGGTAATGGCGTTGTTGTTAAGCCGGCGACAGACACCCCTGTTACCGGGGGGCTGTTAATTGCCAGTCTCTTTGAGGAGGCGGGTTTGCCAGGAGGATTGCTGAACGTTGTTGCTGGCCGTGGTTCTGAAATTGGCGATGATATGGTCACACATCCGATTCCTCGTTTCATTTCATTTACCGGTTCAACAGAAGTCGGCAGACATATCGGTGAACTGGCAGGCAAATCATTAAAGAAAACAGCATTGGAACTTGGCGGGAACAATGTTTTCATCATGTTGGAGGACGCAAATATTGAGGATGCAGTGGAATCGGCCGTCTTTGGTAAGTTTCTTCACCAGGGACAGGTTTGTATTGCCGCAAACCGCATCTTGGTTCCGGCGTCAAGGTATAATGAGTTTGTCGAGGCATTCAGAAATAAAGTTGATAAATTGCAAGTAGGAGACCCGGAAGATCCCAAAACAAATGTTGGACCAGTGATTAACGAAGGTCAGTTGAAAGGTATTCTTAAAGATATTAATCTGAGTGTGGAACTTGGTGCGAAAAAAGTTATGGGAGGTACAACTGAAGGCAATATCCTTGAGCCGACGATCCTCACCGAAGTGACAAACGATATGCCGATTGCCAGCAATGAAATTTTCGGCCCAGTCGCCCCTATTATCGCGTTTAAGGATGTAGATGAGGCAATTAAAATTGCTAACGATTCACCCTATGGATTAAGTGGAGCGGTTCATTCTGCCTCTTTAGAAAACGGTGTAAATGTCGCCAGAAGAATTCATACTGGTATGGTTCATGTAAATGACCAATCGATCAATGATGAGGCACACGTGCCGTTTGGCGGTGAAAAGGATTCAGGGATTGGTCGTTTTAACGGAGACTGGGCGCTTGAGGAATTTACGACTACTAGGTGGATTTCTGTTCAACATAAAAAACGTAATTATGGTCCCTTTTTTAGTTAAGTACTGTGATAGACGTTTTACAGACAAGTCCTTTTTATCCAGAGAAATTTAATTAGCGAAGGTGTAATAGGGAGCCCGATTCATTTTGATTGAATTGAGCTCACCTTTCCTTATTCCATTAAATGGCCCTTTTCATGGAGACTTGATTTCAAGATAATATAAATAAAAATTATTCCTTGAATGCCAAATTTCCCTATGACTTTTCCCCAAGACCGCTTACACTCTTAGTTCCTTACATAGCCCTCTCATACATTTGAAAAAATTCCAGGCTGCGCTCAATAATTAAATCTTGATCGTTATCGAGCGTGGCCACATGATAACTGTTTTCCATTCGAACAAGCTCTTTATGTTCTGAGAAAATCATGTCAAAAATCGTTTCGGAATTGTCCGGCGGCACGACATGATCTTCGTCCGAGACAAATATTAAGGCTGGACAATGGATTTCAGCAAGCCCTTCATGAACTTTTTTCATTAAAGCCATGAGTGATCGAATCGCATTGACCGGAGTTTTATCATACGCCAGCTCCTCCACACCTGGCTTTTTTATATCGGAACCAATGGCATCCACGAACCGGCCTTCCGCTGATTCCATCACCTCTTCCATAGATGGAATGTCGATCGCCGCGTTAATGGGCACAATTCCTTTGATCTTCTTGTACTTCTCAGCCAAATATAAGGTCAGGGTTCCGCCCATAGACAATCCGACTACAAAGATGTTCGAACAGCGCTCGTTAAGCCATTGATATGCGGCCTCGACAGATTGAATCCAATCCTCGTGGTTGGAATCCTCCATGTCCTCAGGTGTCGTTCCATGTCCTTCCAGCCTTGGACAAGCAACGGTATAACCAGCTTTGGCGTAGGCATCAGCGAGAGGTCGCATACTGTGAGTCGTTCCAGTAAATCCATGACTAACCAGGATTCCAATTTCATTTCCTTCTATAAAAATAGGTTCAGCGCCTTTCATCATTACACATCTCTCCTATCTATATTCGTTTCTCCAGTTTCTACCTAGTAATTTTTTCAGCACGGTGCGTTCCAGCAAGGACCATGGCAGTACTTTTTTCAAAAATAAATTCATGCGAACACCCGGACCGATCGGGTAGCGAAGTTTATTCACGGTTGATGGACTAGCGAGCTTCGTCAATAGATCGGCTACTTTTGCCGGGTCGTCATGTGCTTCACGGTTTAACGCCTTCCATAACGCTTTTATATAAAAAGCATAAGGTGATTCAGGATCATAGGCGGCTGTCGGCAGTTCCATGCCACTGTTCCATATATTCGTTTCATAGGAACCTGGTTCGATCAGCGACACATCGATTCCTAACGGCTTCACCTCAAAACGCAGGCTTTCGGTCAAACCTTCTAATGCATGTTTAGAGGCAACGTATGGAGATAAACCAGGAAAACCGATACGACCACTTATACTGCTGACATTGAGGATCTTTCCTCTTCCTTGTTGACGCATGATCGGCAGCACAGCCTGGGTCACGGCAATCACCCCAAACAGATTCGTCTCGAACTGACGCCGATACGATTCAAGCGGAACCTGTTCCAGAAAGCCACCGAGCGCAAACCCGGCATTATTGACGAGCACGTCGACTCGTTCTAGTTGGCTGAGCTGCTGCTTAAATTGTTCAATGGAGTCATCCTTTGTTACATCAAGCGGCCACACGTCAATGTTTTCTCGTACATGTTCAGGAATTTCTGTTGATTTATACATCTTTGCTTTGTTGATATTTCTCATGGTGGCAATCACATGCATGCCTTTTTCGGCACATTTTAACGCTGTCTGGAATCCAAATCCGCTTGAAGCTCCTGTAATGATGATCGTAGTTTGCAAAGCCATCTTCCTCCTATTTCCTTATGATTCAAGATAAGCTGACGATTCCCTGCTTATCGAATGATTTTCACAAATCCCACCTATTGAGGGGATAATCATGATAAACTAGACAGTGATTTTCAGAAATACTTCTACAAGAGAGGTCGTTTTTCATGAACCAGAAGTTACAAAAGCTATCCCCTTCTTATGATCCATGGGAGGCTTATATGGATGTCGATGAACATGGCGAGATGACGCTTACGAATATCGAATTTACGACTACATACCTTTGCAATATGCGCTGCGAACATTGTGCTGTCGGGTATACGTTGCAGCATAAGGATCCTGACGCATTGCCAATTGATCTGATACTGAAACGATTAGATGAAATTCCCCATCTAAGAACTTTGAGCATTACCGGTGGAGAACCGATGATGTCGAAGAAGTCTGTCGAGCAATATGTATTGCCTCTCCTTGCCTATGCACACGAGCGGGGAGTTCGAACACAAATCAACTCCAATTTAACATTGCCTTATGACCGATACATACCGATCATTCCCTATCTTGATGTTCTGCATATTTCCCATAACTGGGGAACGATTGAAGAATTTATTCATACCGGTTTTGCCAATATGGAACGAAAACCCTCTGAAGCCAATCGTCAGAAATATTTTGACCGAATGGTGGAGAATTCGCAGCGTCTTGCAAAAGAAGGCGTGATGGTGTCTGCGGAAACGATGTTAAATAAGCGCACGTTTCCTTATTTAGAAAAAATCCACGATCACGTGCTGGAAATGGGGTGTGCTCGCCATGAGCTTCATCCAATGTACCCCGTTGATTTTGCCTCGAGTCTGGAAACGTTAACGCTCGAAGAGATGCGGGAAGGGATTATCCGCTTGCTTGATCACAGGGACCAGAATACATGGATGTTATTTGGAACATTACCCTATTATCCATGCAGTTCAAACCAAGAAGATTTAGCGCTGCTGAAACGCCTTTACGAAGAGAAGAACGTTACCGTTAGAAACGATCCGGATGGACGCTCTCGTTTGAATGTGAACATTTTCACCGGAGATATTATTGTCACAGACTTTGGCGATGAACCTGGGCTTGGCAATATTCAGGATACATCTTTGCCAGAAGCTTATGAGGCGTGGAACCGGACCGAAACGGCGGCCAGTTTAAACTGTCATTGCCCTGCCGTTAAATGCCTGGGGCCAAACATTTTAGTGAAAAACACATATTATCCCGAAGAAGATTTCCAACAGCGGCAAACGAAGATCTCCCTATAGATTCTCCCTGTTAGAAGAATTTTTTTCTATCCAGGACATCCGCCTTTACCGACTAACTGGGCAATCATACATTAAAAGTATGGATAAAAAGGGGGGATGTTAATGGGGTACTACGGAGGCTGTGGTTGTGGAAGACGTCACCGCGGTGATGAATTTGTCCTGGTCATTGTTCTATTTATCCTTTTAATTATCATCGGGGCAGCAGTATGTAAGTAAGCTCATAGCCCGGAGACCTCTTTTATAGGTCTTCGGGCTATGTGTCTGTTTTGACGCCTTTCTCGCTCTCTATTAAAATAGTAATGAGAAGAAGGTGGTTTGGGGAAATAACTCGCTTTCCGTGGGGTTAGTACAAAATTGTTTATACCAAATGTAAATCCAAACTAAGTAAAAACTATGATTGGTGCATAAAAACCGCTACGAAAATATACTTCGCTTTCCGCGGGCGGCTGTTGAGTCTCCTCGTGCTGGCGCACTGCGAGGCCTCACCTAGGCCTTTCCTCCCGCAGGAGTCTCCATATATTTTCTCCGCTAAAACAACACATCGTTCGTCCTTTTACTTAAAAAATACAGAACCTTAACCAGATCCTAGCGGTAAACCACTGATCTCAAGTTCAATATAGAAAAGAACAGTAATTACTTACTTCATAGATAACAAGAAAGGGGATTATTATGCCCATCATCGAAGACGAACAAAGGAAAATTGAGTATACGTTAACAACATTATCCGATGTTCATTTTATTAAAATTTATTTGGATGATTTAAATGGCGTACAGGTAACAGCACCTGCAGCGAAGCCATCGAGCAAGGTAGAAAACTTTTTACATAAAAAAACGCAATGGATGAAGGAGAAATGGCAAAAACTCCATCATGATCTTTATAAAACAGTCGAATTGGAAACTGAGCAGCCAGTTCGAATCACGTACTTAGGGCGTTCCTATCAAGTCATAATGGAAGCAGGCTCTGCGGTAAGTTTCCATTTTAGCAAAGGGAAGTTTTATTTCACATACCCTGAACAACTCGCACAGCAAGACCGGCAAAATGAACTTGAACGAGTAAAAGAAGAGTGGCTGAAAGAAAAGGCAGAGGAAAAGTTTAGCACCTTCCATAAATGGACAATCTTACCTGAGCCCGACAACCTGAGGTTAGGATATAAAGACAAGCGAACAATCTATTTAAATTGGCGATTAATTCAACGCTCCAAACATAAGATTGCCACAGTAATCGATGACTTAATCGAAGAACGAACTTACTAATAAAGCTGGGCGGAAATCAGTTTCCGCCCAGCCATTTTTGTTTATATAAATAATAATAAACTGACAGCCATTACCGCCATACCGCCCACTACACCATAGATAGACAAATGCGCTTCTCCATATTGCCGGGAAGCCGGCAGCAGTTCATCTAACGAGATAAACACCATAATACCCGCCACTCCGGCGAACAGGATACCGAATAATGTATCACTAAGAAACGGCATCAGAATTAAGTACGCAGCGATCGCCCCCACAGGTTCAGATAATCCTGACAGGAAAGATAATTTGAAAGCTTTCTTGCGATCACCTGTTGCATAATAAATCGGCACTGAAACAGCAATCCCCTCTGGAATGTTGTGAATCGCAATCGCGATCGCAATGGCAATCCCAAGCGACGGATCCTGCAAGGCAGAAGTGAACGTGGCAATTCCTTCTGGGAAATTGTGGATCGCAATAGCCAGCGCTGTGAACGTTCCCATCTTTAACAACTGCTGATTCTTAACATCAGCACGAGGTTTGGACATATCCTCTACATTTTTTGGTTCATGGGGGTTCCCCTGTTTTGGAATAGCTTTATCGATAATGGCAATGACAAGCATCCCGCCGAAGAAGCTCGCGACCGTGACCCAGCTTCCCGCTTGGACGCCTATGCTCCCGACAAGTGATTCTTTGGCTTTAAAAAAGATCTCAACCATCGATACATAGATCATGACGCCTGCTGAGAATCCCAGCGCTACCGACAGAAATCTTGTGTTGGTAGTCGATGTAAAGAAGGCCAGCACACTTCCGATTCCAGTGGCTAATCCAGCCATTAATGTTAGGCCAAACGCAAGCAATAATTCATCCATACATCCTCTCTCCTTCTAGTTAACCTAACCATAGTGTAGTGCAAAACTTTCCTTAGTGCAACTTTTTTAGTTATAGTTACATTTTATGTGTTTATAAAAGTTTCGCCACAGTTTTTTTGCAAATTAAATATAAAAAATGATCCCTTTTTATGTCAAAAGGGATCATTTCTATTTAGATTTGTTCTTCACTGCCAGAGATTATTTTCATCTGATCATTTTCGAAGCCAACTATATAATGGTACTTATATTTTTTCATTTCAACGCTGCCTGTTTTCGTTTCTTCTGCTGTAACAAAAGCTGTCACTTCCACGTTCTCCCCTTCTACAGGGTCAGCTACGATATGATCGATCTTTGCAGACAGTTTCTGGTTGTAGCTGGCACGAAACTCTTCATAAGATGTGTTGCTTTGCCACTTACTTCCTAATAACGAGTAGGCAGTCACAAAGTCACCCTGGTTTATACTATCGTAAAAGTATTGCACAACATAGGTGGCTTGATCCGCATCTGTGCTATGAACAGGAGTATTCTTCTCCCCCTTAGCCTTCAACTCAGGAAATTCGGGCAGTTCCTTCATAGGAGATTGCGACCATTTTTTCACCATGGGAAGGATATCGAGAATCGGGATACTAAACCCAATGGTTTCCTGACCAAGTTTTGCCGAATTAATGCCAATCACTTCCCCCGTTTTCCCATTTAACAGCGGACCGCCGCTATTGCCTGGTGAAATCGGCGCGGAAATTTGATAAACATTTTCATAAGTGAATGGCGCGAGTTCAAAGTTTCGGTTAAGACCGCTGATTTCCCCGGTAGTGACCGTATTTTGCAAACCAAGCGGACTCCCAAGCGCAAGCACTTCCGTCAAAAGTTCCACATCTGAGTTCGTATCAATTGGCAGAGGGGCTCGATCTTTAAGGCCAGGGACTCGAACAACCGCTACATCTGTCGTTCGGCTAATCCCAATCACTTCCCCTTTCATTTCCTTGGAATCAGCTGTGACGATGGTCACTTCTTTGGCATTAGCCACCACGTGGGCGTTTGTGATCACATCCCCTTGTTTATTATAGAGGAACCCGGACCCGATCGATCCATTTTCCAGCTCGATTTGGACAACCAATTTCTGAGATTCATAAATAATATCCTGAGTGCTCTTCGCCATGGTCTTACTGTCTTGCTTCGAGACGGGCTGACTAAGCTTGGAGCTTGCTTCAAGCTGCTTTGGGACACTGTTCTTGACGTAAACACTGCCCCCAATTCCGGCCCCTATACATAAGAGCACCACAATCAGGCTTATGAGCCATCTTCGGTCCATATGCCGTCCTCCTATTCTACGTACCACTCAACATTCGTAATGTTTACTGTTACTTCTTCTTCTTTAAGCTCATAATACATTTTCTCAAACTTGCCCTTGTCTCCTGGATTAACATACATCGGATAAACTTCAGCTGTACCCGTCTTCACAACTTCATCATCTTTATTTTTCAATTCAAATGTCACCTTAATGGAGCTGACGATTTTCGTCGCTTCACTGCCGATTTCACCGGTTACTTTGATATCTCCATACTCATCTTTAGAAGCTTTGACTTCGAGTACTTTCACTGCATGTTTTCGATTCATAAGATCCTCTTCGGCTGCTTTCTCCATGGCATGCTTAATCCGTTCTTCCTGACGCTGCTCGAAAGCTTGCTGTTCCTGTTTAACTCGATTCTTTAATTGAATCAGCTTTTCATTGTTCACGACGTACTGCAGCCCTTCATCTACCGTAGCGATTGCCTCGTTATATTGCTTGTCAGCCATGGCCGCTTCCGCTTTTTTAGCAGCAATCGAAACAATTTTTTCGTTAATTTTACTACGGGCACGAGCTGCTTCTTTCAAATCCAACCCTGACAGCGTATTTAACTTATCAGCTAACTCATCAATATTGGTCAAATGCTTTAGTTGATTGTTAATTTCACCGATTGTTATCTTTGAAGTTAGTCGTTCAACTTTAGGAATCAGCGTTACGGATAGCTGACTTTGCTCATTATAAATTTGTTTTTGAATAGTTGCTAAACTTGTTTCGGCCTCTTCCAGCCGGCTATTTTTAATATATTCCGCCACTTTATTGAGATCATTATTCATAACTAGAACAGAACGCACGCTTGTTAAATCCTGTTGAAGCGCTGTAAAATCAGGCCGTTTCTCGATTGCCTCAGATAACATCGACTCAGCCTTTTCATACTTTCCCTTTAAGGCAGCCTGTTCAGCTTCTTTTTTGATCGCAAGCGTTTCTTCATTTACATTCTTTTCATACATATATGTAAGACCAATTCCCCCTAAAGCAAGAATGAGGGTAAGAAGAGGTGCAATAATAGTCCACTTCCGCTTCCTATGCGCAGAGGGTTCGAAGTTCACGGGAATAGATGAATCTTCACACTTTAATTTTTCACCACACTGGGAGCAATAATGCGAGCCCGGGCTATTTCCACTTCCACATTCTTCACAATATTTGATGGGCCCGTCCTCCTTTTATTTCCTAAAATATAGTTAATTTTATTAGCGAACATAACAAGAACATTATATCATGATTTTCCCTATTACCGACCGCCATTTTTAGCATTTTCGACTTATATTTTTAGCTTTTTTGACAAATTAGTTGAACACACGGGCCCCTTCTTATTCCGATGCATAGGATAAACAATAGTCTTTCCTATTCAGATTCATATTTTTCGAAAGGAGTGTTCTCATTGAGCGACCGTCCAGAAAAAGTACGCCCTCAGAAAAAAACACCTAGGAAGCGCACCTCCTGCTGTGGAAAGAAACGCCGAACAGAACGATGATCTTCTATTATAAATAATCATGGACCGCTCCTGCTTAAGGAGCGGTCCATTTAGATTAAAATAAGCCATATTCCATCCGTCCCCTCATATACTAGTAATACTTCAATTTTTCTAGTAATCATTAAAAGGAGATGAAGGTAATGAATGGAGAACGATTTACAGACAGGCTAAACGGTCGGGTTCAACACTTGGACAGCGTGCTGAATCAGCCGAGGCTCGTGTTCGGCTATTTCACACACAACCTGATCATCGACCATCGTCATGAAAACATTCGAATTCACCTTAAATTCACGGTAGAAAACCTTACGCAAAATGATTTACCGATGCCAGAGTTGATCTTCACTCTCTACTCTTCCATTGAAGGTGAGTTGAATGGAGATTGTGTTGGCAAGAGTACCTCTTCCATGTCAGGTCTCAAACGATGGGGCAAAATAATCGATGATGATGGGGAAATAAGACTGCATACTCGTCAAGAAGACTCTTGCTTGCAACGGAACCAGAAAGTCAGAATCGAGCAGATGCATCTTGACCTTCCTATGGACAAGCCTGATCAAGAGTTCGTTCTTTCAGCCTTTGTCGACTTTGGCAAGAATAGTATCTATAGCAAGCCCGCTCTTAACTCGATAAAGGTTCACAAACTAGAAGAATAGAAACACCCTACACAGCCAATTTTCAATATAGTTAGCAAGTCCTTCCTGTCCATGTAAAGGATGGTTGTTTTGTAACAGAACTGCAATCATATTGTAGGACTTTTTTAATTGTTTAGTGTCCTCGCTGTTGTTATAATGCTCAAGTGACTGAAAAAGAAAGGGGGCAAAAGTCATGAGAGCATCTATCATAACGCTATCATTTCTATTTATCTATTTAATTGGTTTACCCTATATAGATCCAGCTTCTTCAGCTGTTCATGCAGATGAAGTTGCAGAAGAAGTTATTCATAAAGCCGAAACGAAAACACTCGACCTTGATAAAAAATCATCCAATCATGAACGATTTGACAAGGTGAAAAGAGTCGTTAATGTTGAGGCAACAGCTTATACAGCTAGCTGCGAAGGATGCAGCGGGACAACCTATACGGGCATCGACCTGTTTGCCAATCCTGACAAAAAAGTAATTGCCGTTGACCCCGATGTGATTCCGCTGGGCTCTAAAGTCAAAGTTCCTGGTTATGGGGTCGCTATTGCAGGAGATATTGGCGGTGCAATTGAAGGGAACCGAATTGACATCTTCATGAGCGAACTAGATGAAGCCTTACAGTTTGGACGTCAGCAAATTCAAGTAAAAATACTGGAATCCTGAGGTTGGGCACGTCGTTTTGCAAGGTAATAGCAGCTTGGGAAGAATCTTTTGCTGTTAGGGAAGAATAATGCTCGTTATGGGTCGAATCCTCAACTGCCTCGGCCGAACCTTCCAGAGTTTCGGCCGAATCTTATTCATTTAGGGGAGAATTCTATTTATTTAGGGTAGAACCCATTATCCAACCCACAAAAAAAGGCCAGCTCCTATTGAGAGCTGGCCTTACCTTTATTATCAAACTATTCCCGTGAGAAACGTGTACGCCTGGCTGCCTTATCTAGATAGAAGCTTTCCACACTATTTGTGTGAATCGCTACGCCGTCTTCTAAAAACCACCATTCTCCTTTTTCAAGCTGTTTCACAATAAATTCAGAGGTTTCCCGTTCTGTCATTTCCTCGCTTAAATCAAGATCGTGAGCAACGACCCGGTCACTTTTCAGCAAGAAAATAACATGCCATGATTTCTTACTTGTTGCCAATTTATTCACCATCCTTTATGTAACTATCCATTTCTATACCCGTTCTTTTTACAATTTAACCTTAAATTTAAAAATTATTCGCTATTTTTAATAAAAATTGATTTCGAGTTCAATAGTTTTACAAATAGGTTCAGTTATTTTATGATAATGACGATCTTAAAACAAAGTTTACAACTAGGAATAAGGAGGATTAATATGGCTACCCAATTAAAACCGTGGAATAAACAATCCACGACAATGGTTGCTCCATTAAACCCCGTGCAAAAACCGTTAGTGATTCTAGGTATTCTGGCTGCACTCCTTTTATTTATAACAATCGTTTCGATAACGACCGTTACGCAAGGAATCTTATTTATTATCGGAATCGCCTTTGGCCTTACTCTCTTATATGCTAAGTTTGGCTTTACTTCTGCCTTCCGACGATTAATGTCAGTCGGAAATGTGCAGGGATTGCAGGCCCATATGGTTATGCTCGCTGTAGCAACAACTCTATTTGCTATTATCCTCGCAACCGGTTTTAGCTTTACTGGTACGACACCTTCTGGCTATGTATCTCCTGTTGGTATCGGGATGATTGCCGGTGCGTTTATGTTTGGAATCGGCATGCAAATGGGCTCAGGCTGTGCTTCCGGTACGCTCTATACAGTTGGTGGGGGCCAATCGTCTATGGTGCTGACCTTGCTAGGCTTTATCGTAGGCTCTGTCCTTGGTGCCTACCACATCATATTTTGGCGCGAACTGCCTGCCCTCCCAGCGATTTCACTGGCCGAAAGCACAGGCCTCGGCTATTTAGGCGGCTGGGTGCTGCACCTCGCCGTATTCGCAGGTATTTATGCGATCACAGTCAAGATCGCCCGAAAAAAGACCCCGCCGCAAATGGCTCCGCTGAAGACGACTTCAGGATGGAAAAAGATTTGGCGCGGTGCTTGGCCGTTGCTCGTGGCAGCTGTTGTATTAGCTGTCCTCAACGCGATCACCCTTTCTGTACGCGGCAATCCATGGGGCATTACTTCAGCTTTCGCCCTGTGGGGATCAAAATTTCTGCAAACCTTCGGAGTAGATGTGGCCAGCTGGGGATATTGGCAAGGGAATACGGAAGCTTTAAATCAAACTGTCCTTGCTGATTCAACCAGTGTGATGAATTTCGGGATCATATTAGGTGCCTTCATTGCCGCAAGCTTCCAGGGTAATTTTAAACCAGGAAAAATCAAACCTGGAGTAGCGACCTCGTCTATACTAGGCGGAATTCTTATGGGTTATGGAGCACGTCTGGCGTTCGGCTGTAATATTGGCGCTTATTTTGGCGGCATTGCTTCCTTCAGCCTTCACGGCTGGGTCTGGGCGATTATGGCCCTGGCTGGAACATATCTGGCCTTGTTTATCCGGCCGATCTTCGGATTAAGCAACCCAAGCCCGAAAGATTCCATCTGTTAAAAAGTACTAAGTGTTCAGTACAAATTCGTTCCAACAGTAAAAAGCTGCATTTTCCAAACGGAAAATGCAGCTTTTTTATATTTGCTATTGCTTTTCAACCACCGAAAATGAATCGGAGCAATGTTACCATCTGAACGTATTCAGCAATTACAATATCTCGATATACCCTTCTGTTCCATGTACGCGAATTCGCTGCCCATCTTTTATCAGCTTGGTAGCATCTTCTACACCGACAACTGCTGGTAATCCATATTCACGTGCGATAACCGCTCCATGGGTCATCAACCCGCCAACCTCGGTTACTAACCCTTTTACAGAAACAAATAACGGTGTCCAGCTAGGGTCAGTAAAGGGGGTGACTAATATATCTTCACCTTCTAGATCAGCATCTTCCATGTTTAAGATGACACGTGCCCTTCCTTCTATAACGCCGGAAGAAACTGGCAGACCTACAATAGCTTCGGATGGGAGATTTTCTCGTTTATACTCACCTGCAATGATTTCACCATCAGATGTGAAAACACGTGGAGGAGTTAGTTTTTCATATACCTTGTACTCGTCTTTACGTTTGCTGATGATCTTATAATCCAGTTTACATGTGCTTACAACTTCGCGAAGTTCTTCAAAAGTAAGATAGTATATATCTTCTTTTTCATGAATAACATTTGCTTGAACGAGTCGTTCGGCTTCTTTTAGTAAAGATTGCTTATAAAGGAAGTAGCGATTAATCATCCCGTACTTTGGATATTCACGATAACCGATAAAATTGCGGATAAAGCTGGTCACTCGTCTTGTTTTTTCGGCTTTTTGCTTACCACCTGGTAATTGCTTCAATCGCTCTACTAACTCCTGCTCCTTGTTCAAAGCTTCCTGTCGCCCTTGCTCAAATTTCCGATTGCTAGCATTAGACTCAAAGTTTTTAATGTTACTAAGAATCATTGGGATAAGTGCAGTTGGCTTTTCGCTCCAACGAGCTTTAGTAAGATCGATCTCCCCGCTGCCTCGCATCCCGTATTTTTTGAGATAAGCATAGATAGCGTCTCGGGCTTCTTGGCCACCATTAAACTTAATCAGTTCATCCAAAACGTTACCCTCTTTTTCATGTTGTAAATAATCAATTATTTCCGGATAACGACGAATCACATCTGCGACATCCATAAGTGCCAGACCCATTTCCGATGTAATATTGTTTCGTACAGATTGAGACAGCGTGTCTGCTACGTTTTTTTCCCCTAACCATTTCTTCATTTTCTCATTAATCCAAGATGAAGCGTCCATAGCTCCCTTAATCACGAGCAAATCTTGTGGGTCAAATAATATCTTCTTTAATTGCTGGATATCTTCTAAAATAAATTTTAATAATTCCGGTCCTGATTTCGTTTGAATGTTATGTTTTAACTCTTCTAATGACGCTTCACTATTTTTAATCAAATCATGAACAATTGAAGGATCATTTTCGATTTGTTCCAGAAAACCCTCAGACGCATCTTCATTATTTTCATTGTGTCTCGGTGCTTTTTCACCATTCGGTAACGACTCTATAAAGCCTTCCCGCTCTACTATAGTCATGAGTGCGTCTTGCATAAGCGGATCGGATTGTCCCATGGCATTTAATAAATTTTCTCTGCTAACAGGTGAAGCTAGGGAAGCTGTGCAATCTACAAACAACCTTCCACCAGCTTTAGTCATAGGAGCATTAGTTGTTAACAGGAATAAAGACATTCCCAATGGTTTCATGGGCTCGGTCATCATTTGCTGATGTCCAACAGATATATAGACGTGATTTTCTTGATCATTTGTTTCAGGTATAGGGTATAGAGTCGTTATGGGACGAGTCTGGACAATATAAAACTTATCTTCAACCAAACACCATTCAATGTCCTGTGGGCAGCCAAAATAAGCCTCGATCTGTCTCCCAAGTCGTGCTAGCTGTAAAATTTGCTGGTCAGTGAGGGTTTGGGTCCTTTGCTGATCAATTTCAATCTGCTGAGCCTCTGTTCCGCCTTCTTTTTGTCCATAGATAGCCAGTTTTTTAGTTGCTATCATCTTATCTATGATTTTCTCGTCCTGCACTTTATAACAATCGGCAGATACTAGTCCAGAGACCAGTGATTCCCCAAGTCCAAAACTGGCATCAATTGATAGTTGCTTCCGGTTAGAAGTAATTGGATCAGCGGTAAATAAAATTCCTGATGCCTGTGGAAAAACCATCCTTTGAACAACAACAGATAAATGAACTTGGCTGTGATCAAATTCGTTTTTCATACGGTAAATTACCGCACGTTCCGTAAACAGGGAAGCCCAACATTTGCTGATATGCAGTAAGATTGTTTCTTTTCCGATGATATTTAAATAGGTGTCTTGTTGACCAGCAAAAGAGGCATGTGGTAAATCTTCAGCAGTCGCACTAGATCGCACTGCATAGGCATGTTCTTCGCCAAACTGGGAGAGATAATGACCAACTTCTTTCGCAACATCAGAAGGAATTTCTACTTCCATAATGAGTTGACGAATCTTCCTGCTAATTTCACAAATTTGTTCTCGCTCATCTACTTTAAGCATGGTTAGTTGATCCAATAAAGCATGATACCTTTCGTTTTGTTGGATCGCTTTTTGATATCCCACTGTTGTAACACAAAATCCTTCTGGTACTTGCACTCCTTCCATTTTTGATAATTCCCCTAAATTTAACCCCTTTCCACCAACGAGCGCTTGCTGCGTTTTTTCCATTTCATGAAAACCGAGAACTAAAGAACAACTCATCCATTATCTCTCCTCGCCATAAAATTGAGAAATCATTTGACAGGAACTCAACGCCATGATATACTTATAGTATAATAGGACACATTTATAAGAATTAAGAATACCACAGATGTGATATGATTATATCATCATGTTCGTTTGTTCGCAATATAAAAGAACCTGGCAAAACTGTCCAGGTTCTTTTTTGCGTATGAATGGAGAGCTGTTCGTACACTAAATAGCTCTCCAATTTTCAGAGGATCCATCATGACGTGGCCTAATAACCGCTTCTCTCATATAAAGTTTTTCCATTGTTTTGAGTACTGTGAACTTGGAATGTTTCCGTTCTTCTTACAAACACAAGGAGGAGCGGAACAACACCATCCCACCCACCCGCGGGGTGCAAAAAAAGCGTCAGTCCCTCACTTGAATGAAGAACTGACGCTTTTTCTTACTTCAACAATTTCAGGCTTACTTTTCTTCGCCTTGGTCCATCAAATTCACAGAAGTAAATCCCCTGCCATGTCCCTAATACCAACTCACCGTTTTCAATGATTAGGGTTTGAGCGTGACCAACGTAACTCGTTTTCATATGGGCCGCTGTATTGCCTTCCATATGTTTATCTCTTTGATCTTCCCATGGAAAAATTTCATCCCATCTTCTCAACATGTCCGTTTTTACGTCAGGGTCAGCATTTTCATTGACCGTGATGCCGGCAGTCGTATGCATGGATGATACAATAACCGCACCATCCTTAACACCTTGTTCTTTGATCCAATTGGCAATCTCCTGAGTGATGTCAACCATTTGATCATGATGATTTGTATTTACTGAGAATGTTTTCATCATTGGATTTCATCTCTCCCTCCATCAGAGTTGTGATGCAGCGTATTGCTCAAGTTGCTTATACGTAGCAATTTCCTTCTGGTAAGTTTCTGAATCTGTCTGTTTCCAAGTCATTTTTTCTAAGTCAACTTCAAGCGTTGCTCGGTACACATAGGTAGCATTCCCTTGCAGACGGATCGAATAACGTTCATTTTCTTGACGTACTACGCAATTAACGAGTCCGCCTTTATTAATGACCACAATCGGCGTGTCAAGATCGTTCCCCCCATGCAAAGTTGAGACAAGTGAGGAAGCTGACATAGCGGTTCCGCAAGCATTCGTTAACCCAACTCCTCGTTCATACGTTTGTACAAACACTTTGTTCGGCGCCAGCAGCTTCATAAAGCTGACATTAACCCCGTTTGGAAAAACGTCCGGCAGCTGATTGGCTTTTTTCCCGATCGCTGCA
This sequence comes from Halobacillus ihumii, assembly GCF_902726645.1. Lineage (NCBI taxonomy): Bacteria > Bacillati > Bacillota > Bacilli > Caryophanales > Bacillaceae > Halobacillus > Halobacillus ihumii. The sequence goes on along the minus strand of NZ_CACVAO010000001.1, from coordinate 3,603,918 downwards.
AATTCTTCTTCTTGGTATTCATCGACGATGGCCACAATATGTGGATTAGGTACACTTAAAGCAGTGAAACGATAGTCTTTCGACAGTGCCGGCACTTCAGCATCTATCGCTTCGTCGGCAGAAAAATTCATCGGCAAAGAATCGACAGCAAAAGAAACCGGTTCAATCGCGACCGAAAATGTATCAATTCCTGGGTAAATCGGGTCGACTTGACTTACAGCAAGCACAGCTTTGTCGGTTTCAATCTCCACCGCCTGCTTACCTGTTTCTTCTATTATATAGCGAGCCACACAGCGCAGCCCATTGCCGCACATTTCAGCCTCAGTCCCATCTGAGTTAAACATGCGCATTCGAGCCTCGGCTTTAGTGCTGTCGAGGACAAATAAGATGCCATCAGAACCGACGCCGTCCACACGATTACAAAGCAATATCGAGAGGTCATAACGGTCTTGTTCTGAAAACGAATACGCTTCAGATCGTTCATCAATTAAAATAAAATCATTACCTGATCCATGACATTTTATAAATTCAATCATACGTAAACTCCCTTTAATTTTTAACCTATCATAGCATATTTCGCACATTTATACCGAACGGCGTTTCATTAGCCATAAGAAATATGGCGCTCCGATCAAGGCCACTAAAATCCCTGAAGGAATTTCATTTGGGGCGAGCAGCGTCCGGCTTAATAAATCAGCCAATACGAGTAAGAATCCGCCGATCAACATCGTAACGGGTAACAGTTTTTGATTGGCGCTGCCGACGATCAGTCTCGCAAAGTGCGGAGCAATTAAGCCGACGAACCCGATAGAACCGACCGCCGCCACACTGCATGCTGCCAGTAACGTAGCGAGGAGGGCCATTTGGAAACGAACCGATGTCACACCAAGACCCAATCCTTTAGCCGTTTCATCGCCAAGGGACAGAACATCCAATGTTTTAATATGAACCGCTAATATCGGAATAAATAAGAGTACCGGCCAAATCAGGAATTGCAGTAATTCCGGCCATCCTCTAGCATATGTGGTTCCAGACAGCCAGGTTAAGGCAGAAGCTACGCCCATATCAGCCTGCACAACCAATATTTGAATGATCGCCGAGCCAAATGCGGATATACCAATTCCTAATAAAGCAAGTGTAGTCGGATGAAAGTTAGCTTTTGCCCCAAGAATCATGACAAACAGAAAGAACACGAAAGCCCCGACCATCGCACCAACAGGGATCCAGACTGCTGATACGCTGAATAAATACATGGTGGTCAACGCCCCAACCCCGGCTCCTGATGTAATCCCAATTACAGATGGATCAGCCAGCGGGTTTCGCAGCACCCCTTGAAAAATCAATCCGCTGACTGCGAGAATCGCCCCACTGAACAGGGCTACCATCGAGCGCGGCAACCTTAAATCCAGGATGAAATTTCGAATAAACTCGTTCGTATTTCCAAACAGGGCGTTGATCGTCAATACAGGCTCAAAGCCGAAATTGCCTGAGGCCATACTGACGAAAACCGTGATGAGAATGACTACCGACAGGGTCGGAACAATTTTTGTTAAAGAGATATTGGCTGCGGCCTTACCAGCCATAATCGTACCGTTCTCCTCCGTATTGTTGTCATTTCTCATCCGAAGGACAAGCCAAATTAACCAAGGTGATCCTACGAGAGCGGTAATCGCTCCGACCGGCAGTTCAGAGAAGGAAGGATCAATGATTCTAGCCATGACGTCAGCCAACAGTAGGACATTGCCTCCCCATATAAAGGAACCGATCAACAGCGGAATGTGAGAACGATAACCGATCAGCTTGATAATATGCGGGGCAACAAGGCCGACAAACCCGATCGGACCCACTACACTCACAGTCACAGACGTTAATAGCACAGCTGCGATAACTGTAATGAATTTGACGGAACGGACATTTTGACCTAATGCGGTCGCTACATCATCTCCAAGGGTCAGCGTATTAAGTTTTCCAGCATAGATTAGTAGTAAGAGAAGCGATACCAAAATAAACGGGGAAGAAAATTGTACACCATCCCAGTTGTTCTGCACCAAGGTGCCAGATCCCCACAGAAAGAGGCCTTGTACTTCATTTTCGTAAAAAATTTGCAGCACCGAAGTCAGGGAAGAAAATAAAAAGGTGACGATCATCCCTGCTAACACCATTCGTACAGGAGTTGCGTTCCCTGCCCCTGATAACAAGTACACGATCAGAAACGTGACGACCCCTCCGATAAAAGCGGTGATAATTCCATTTCCGAACATCGCAAACGGAAAAAAGATCGTGGACAGGACAACAGCAAAATAGGTTCCTGAATGGATGCCGAGCGTACTGCTTGAGGACAGCGGGTTTTTCGTTACGGTTTGCAGCACCACCCCTGAGACCGCAAGCGCTCCCCCCGCCAAAATACCCATCACAGCACGCGGCAGCCGCAGTATCCGAACCGTGTGATGATCTAAGTTATCCTGCGGGTTAAAGATCGCCTCTATGACTGTCCCAACTGGAATAGCCACATTTCCCTGATTAATATGGATAAACGTTAATATACACAACAAAGCAGCCCCGCCTCCAAAAGTCAGGACGCCAATCATTGTCTGTTTCATCATTTGATTCATAACATCACTACTCTCTCTTAAAAGCGGATCAAGGCGGTTAGTAAATAAAAACATAAACTATGTATATAAGCAAAAACCCGCCCTTGAACGAGAAAAGATCAAGACGGGATTTCACTTCATGAAGGTTCATTACGATCAACCTAAATTATTTTACCACAGAATCTACAATTTGTTTGGCTAGAACTTCTGCAGATAAAGGTCCGCCAAATGTCCATGTATCTCCAGGAAGCTGGTGAGTACGGCCTTCCTCTACAAAAGCTAACTCTTCCCAAACCGGGTTACCGGCCAGTTGATTGCTAAAGATGTTGTCCTCTTTCTGTACAATATAGAAGAAATGGGCATCTTGATAATTTTGTAACGTTTCGACCGTAGTTTGTGTATAGCCATAAGTCTCCAGCTTGTCTGATTCAAAGACGTTGTTCATTCCCATGTTCTTCATTACGTGAGCGACTATTGAATTGTCGGTAAACAACCGCAATGTTGGAGTGTTCTGAGCTGTAAACGCCTGGGTGATAATATAATTGATATCCGAAAGCCCTGCCTCTTCAAGTCGAGCCTGCTGTTCTTTAAACGTCTGTTTCATAGCCGTGAGAACTTCTTCGGCTTTTTCCTGTTTGTCGAGGATCTTAGCCATCTTGTTGAATTCATCGATCATATTCTGATATTGGTTTTTCGCACTTTCTTCTGAGTACGGTGCAAACATTACCGTAGGCGCGATATCTTTTAGTTGATCCGCAATTTGTTCATGACGGAATTTAACCCCGATTATTAAATCCGGATCGAGTCTGGCGATTGCTTCAAGGTTTGGCTCAGCACGTGTGCCTACATTTTTCACCTTATCACTGAAAGGAATGCCGACGTTGACCCACTGGCTATATTGGTCAAGTCCCGCAACTCCGACAGGCTCCATGCCTAAAGCCTGAAGATTTTCAGCGTACGTCCATTCTAAAACAACGACTTTCTTAGGAGTCCCTTCAATCGTCTGTTTTCCCATTGCATCCTCAATTGTTACTGAACGTGTGTCTTCCTTTGACTGAGAATCATTGCTGCTTTCCTCGCTGGAATTCTCACTTCCTCCACTACAAGCTGCCAAGACAGCTATCATCGCAAACAAACAGATTAATCCGAGTTTTTTCACCTTTTCTCCATCCTTTCTATTATAGGCCATCTTAAGAAAAAAACATGGATATATTATGGAACAAAACAGGTTATCATATATGTATCGTTAGGGTTTCCAACCTGTATCATCTTATTTCTTTCTCATGCCCAGCTAGCTAAATGATAAAGATTATCATTATCATCAATGTAATCATACCTAAGACTCACAAATGTGTCAATGCTCAATTTCTCGTTGTCTTATTAAGACTTATTATTAAGACCAGCCTATATGTTTTAATTGACACCCTATGGCTCCACTTGCTACTATTAAAGGAATTAGGATTCCGGTAGGTCTCTTAAACTCCCCGGTCTCGTAAAAAAGGAGAATTTCATGGAAGATTTTCATTCATACGGCTGGTACGCCAAGCGTATCGCTAAACATATGCCGAAGGGCGTCTTTAAACCTGCTCCGAAACGTCTGTGGGGAGGATTAGCCTATTTAGCTATTGTGATTACTGGCTTATTGCTAATTAGTCTGTTTAATTGGCACCCGCTCATCTACTTACCGATTTCACTTATTCTTGGGGCGAGTTTTGCCGGCATGGGATTCCTAGGTCACGAAATTCTGCACGGTACGGTCGTGAAAAAGCCTTGGGTTCGGGACCTCTTAGGTGCCATTGCGTTTTGGCCGCTCAGTACAGGTCCGAAACTTTGGAGGAAATGGCATAACTTAAACCATCACATTCATACACAGCACGATGAGAACGATCCCGATGCATGGCCGACACTTGAACGGTTGAGCAAAAGTAAATTGGTTCGCTGGATATACAAGCTTCCCTTATTCATTCGAGCTTTTTTTGCGTTTGCTTCCCTAGCCATTCAATTCTCTGCCCACTCCCTGAAAATGTTTTTTGCTTACATTAAGGATTTTAAACCGAAGAAGCAGCCTGAAGTTTGGCTGCAAATGATTCTCCCGTGGGTCACCTGGATTGGGCTGTTGTTCATCATCGGCTGGGAAAAGTGGTTGTTTGCCTTCTTTCTTCCACTACTGATCGCTAATTTGATCGTAATGGGCTACATTTCAACAAACCACCGTTTGAACCCACTCGTCCCTGTCAATGATCCGTTAGCGAATAGCCTGACTGTGACGGTCCCGAAATGGGTCGATTACATCCATTTTAATTTTTCATATCACACCGAACATCATTTGTTCCCAGGTATGAGTTCTAAGCACTATCCGCTGGTTAAACATCATATTAAAAAAATGTGGCCGGAGCGCTATCATGAGATGCCGATTAGCAAAGCACTGGTTGCCTTATGGAAAACACCGCGGGCTTATTTTGACAATCGAGAGTTAATTGATCCCTCACAAGGGAGCCTGTACGGATCTCTCGGGAATGGATTAAATCCAGAGCAGATTACAATTAAAAAACAGTTGGACGACTAATTACCGCCTCAATCTGGTATAACCAGGTTGAGGCTTTTTACATGAATAAAGACACCACTCAGACTTATGCTGAAGTGGTGCCTTTGACTTGGATTACCTTAAACCATTACCATTCGTTTGGCTAAAGCCAATTGCTGTACATGGGGTAATCGAGAGACATCCATATTGCCGCCACTGACGACGACACCGCACTTCTCACCGGATAGGGCTAATTTATCCGCTAACACAGCTGCGAGCGCCGCAGCACCTGCTCCTTCCACGAGTGTCTTCTCCCGCTCAAGCAAATGAACAATCGCACTGGCGATTTGCTGTTCGTTGACTGTGACAATCCCGTCCACATATTTCTTAATATAACGAAAAGTCAATGTGCCAGGCTCCTTCACGGCGATGCCATCCGCAATTGTCGACACAGTGGTCAACTTTTTAGGACCTGTTTTGTAAAAAGCATTACAGGCAGCCGACGCTTCTGAAGATTGAACCCCAATAACATTAATAGAAGGTTTCAATTGTTTCGCAGCATAAGCAATCCCTGCAATGAGCCCTCCCCCGCCAATCGGTACGACAATTGTATCAAGGTCCGGCTGTTCCTGCAGCATCTCAACGGCAACTGTTGCTTGCCCTGCCATAATGTCAACATCGTCAAATGGGTGAATAAACGTCGCCCCTGAGCGTTTTTGCTCCTCCATAGCCGCTCCATAAGCTTCTTGGAAGGATTCACCAGTGAGGACGGTTATGGCTCCATAGGCTTCGGTAGCTTGCACTTTGGCTTTTGGTGTCGCTTCCGGCATAAAGATCTTCGCCGAAATTCCGCGTTTTGCAGCAGCTAGTGCAACACCTTGTGCATGGTTGCCAGCGGAAGCTGCAATCACTCCGCACCGCGCTTCTGACTCAGTTAATTGAGCAATCTTAAAGGAAGCTCCCCTCACTTTGAACGCACCTGTTTTCTGCTGGTTCTCCATTTTCATGTACACTTGGCTTCCTGTTGACTGGTTGAAAGTTTCTGATGTTTTGAACGGTGTTTGATGGACCACATCATAGAGATGTTCCTTCGCCTCAAACACCCGTGGTAATGTTAAGAAATCCCCAATGTCTTCACTCCTCGTAAGATTTATTTTGCATGTTGTGCTTCATATCGATCAATGGCTTCTCCATAGTTGAGTGTCACCGATATTTCGTCCCAGCCATTTACTAACATATTCTTATGATAGGGCTGGATTTCAAATGACGACTTTACGCCATTTTCACTTTTTACAAACTGATCGATTAAATCCACTTCCACTTGCAATGATTCTTCCTCAGCCTGCTTTAACAATTCATTGACTTGCTCCTTCGGCAATACAATAGGAAGAATTCCGTTTTTAAAACAATTGTTATAAAAAATATCCGCAAAGCTCGGAGCGATCACCACTTTAAATCCATAATCCTGAATCGCCCATGGTGCATGCTCCCGAGAAGATCCGCATCCGAAATTTTCACCGGCCACGATCACTGTGGCCTGTTTATACTTCGGATCATTCAACGAAAAGTCCTCGCGCGGCGTTCCATCATCGTGAAATCGCCAATGATAAAATAAAAACTGTCCGAACCCTTGTCGCTCGATTCGTTTAAGAAACTGCTTTGGGATGATCTGATCTGTATCAACATTGGATCGATTAAGTGGATAGATCAGTCCCTCATGTCGTTGAAATGGTTCCATCGCTTACCCTCCTACAGCTGCGGCATATTTTCTTACATCGACAAAATAACCTTCCAAAGCAGCAGCGGCTGCCATCTCCGGACTAACGAGATGAGTCCTCGACCCATTCCCCTGACGCCCTTCAAAATTACGGTTGGACGTTGAAGCGCAGCGCTCGCCTGGTGGAACAATATCATCATTCATGGCCAGACACATGCTGCATCCCGCGTCACGCCATTCAAATCCGGCGGTTAGGAATATCGTATCCAGCCCTTCAGCCTCGGCTTGCTCTTTAACCGTTTGTGAACCAGGGACAACGAGGGCCCTGACGTTTTCATTTACTTTACCGCCCTTGACGATTTTCGCAGCTTTTTGTAAATCACTTAATCTCGAATTCGTACAGGAGCCGATAAATACGTGTTCAATAGGGATCGATTGGATCGACTGATTGGCTTGCAGCCCCATATAATCAAGGGCTCGCTGTACACTATCCCTCTCCTGCTCATCATCAAGTGCTGCCGGATCCGGTGTTGAGGCTCCTACCGGGACACCTTGTGATGGATTGGTTCCCCACGTCACTTGTGGTTCTACCTTAGTTGCGTCGATTTCAACGGTCGCATCATAAACAGCACCTGGATCTGACGCTAACGCTTTCCATTCGTCTGCAGTTGCTTCAAATTCCTCTCCATCAGGAACGTAGCGCTTCCCTTTTAAATACTCTACGGTCTTATCGTCAGGGCTGATCAGTCCGGCTCTTGCACCAGCTTCAATTGACATGTTACAAATCGTCATTCGCTCTTCCATCGATAAGTCCCTGATTGCTTCGCCAGTATATTCAATTACATATCCTGTGCCAAAACGAACACCGAATTTAGCAATAATAGCTAGAATCAAATCCTTGGCTGTTACTCCTGTACCGAGCACACCGTCCACTTTCACTTGCAGCGTTTTCGGAGAAGCCTGCCAAAGAGATTGCGTTGCTAATACATGCTCCACTTCACTGGTGCCTATGCCAAACGCTAACGCTCCAAAAGCTCCGTGTGTTGACGTATGACTGTCCCCGCACACGATCGTTTTACCTGGCTGCGTTAACCCAAGCTCTGGACCAATAACGTGCACAATCCCTTGATCCGGATGGTTGATATCAGCGAGGCGGATACCAAATTCCTCACAATTGCGCTCCAGTGTTTCCATTTGCTTTTTGGACACCGCATCTTTAATCACATTGCGATGAACCGTCGGGACGTTGTGATCCATTGTGGCATACGTTCGGTCCGGACGACGTACTTTTCGAGAACTCATCCTCAGACCCTCAAAGGCCTGAGGAGAGGTGACTTCATGAACCAAATGCAAATCAATATAGAGCAAATCTGGTTTATCTTCTTCTTGATGGACCACGTGCTGATCCCAAATTTTTTCAATAATCGTCTTCGGCTGACCCATGTTTAGACCTCTCCCTTCCCCAGCTAGACATAACATCGCATAATATTTTCCGTCGTATCATGTGAACTCATTTGTTCTGATACTTTTCGAGCAAGAGCACTTCCGCTTACTACAACCCCACCAGCTACCTTAAGGTCAGCTGTATGAAATTTATCCTGTAGCACAGCGTGAACAGCTGCTTCTACCTCATCCGCCTCTTCACTCATTTGAAAAGAATGACGGAGCATCATAGCTGCTGACAAAATAGCGGCGAGCGGATTAGCTTTATCCTGACCAGCAATGTCTGGTGCTGAACCATGGACGGGTTCATATAATCCGAGACCGTCCTGGCGAATACTTGCAGATGGCAGCATTCCAAGTGACCCTGTCAGTACGGAGGCTTCATCGCTTAAAATATCCCCAAACATATTTTCCGTAACCAATACGTCAAAATAGCCCGGATTTGTAATCAATTTCATCGCTGCAGCATCAACGAGCATGTGTTCTACTTCTACATCCGGATAGTCGTGTTTCTTCTCTTCCACGATTTCTCTCCACATTCGGCTTGATTCCAGCACGTTCGCTTTATCGACTGAAGTCAGATGGCGGCGCCGAAGCTGTGCACTTTGAAAGGCTTGATCAACGATCCGCTCAATCTCAGCTCGCGTATAAGTTAATGTGTCTACAACTTCCGTGTTGTCGTTGCGGCGCTCCCGCGGTTCCCCGAAGTAAAGACCACCTGTTAACTCCCTTACAATTAGCAAATCACTGCCTTCCACAACCTCTCGCTTTAGAGGAGAAGCATGTAAAAGCGATGGGAACCCTTTGACCGGTCGAAGATTTGCAAATAAACCGAGCTGTTTACGGATTCCAAGCAGTCCCTTCTCAGGGCGAAGGTGGCCGGGCAGATGATCCCATTTCGGTCCGCCTACTGCGCCCAACATAATTCCATCTGCTTTACGGCAGGCAGCTAGAGTATCTTCAGGAAGAGGAGTTCCTTGATGATCAATCGCAGCTCCTCCGATATCCTGTGTTTCAAACGTAAACGTATGACCAAACTGTTCTGCTGTCGTTTCCAGCACTTTCTTCGCCGCTTTCGTTACCTCAGGGCCAATTCCGTCACCAGGCAATTGAACAATATGCTTTTTCATTTGCTTTCCCTCCTTATGCTTGAACTTTTTTAACTTGCTGTTCATTGGATTGCAGTGTACGATTGACAGCATTTAAAAAGGCGTGAGCAGAAGCTTCCAATACATCTTGTGCGGACCCGCGGCCAGATGTTGTAACATCATTAACAGTCAGCTGCACGTACACTTCCGCAAGGGCGTCTCTCCCTTTGCCAATTGAGCTGAGCTGGTAATCTTGCAAGTGAACCTCTTCATCAAGCAGTTCATCCAATGTGTTGTAGATCGCTTCAACACTACCCTCACCTGTGCTCGCTTTCTCCGCTTCCTTGCCGTCAGGTCGCGTTAGCAGGATCGTAGCCGTTGGACGGTTGATACTGCCATATTGAACTTGAAATGCTTTCAATTCGTATTTCGCTACATCTTCGCTTTCCGTCTGTTTATCGGTCAGAATCGCAAACAAGTCCCCATCCGTCACTTCTTTCTTCTTGCCGGTCAAATCTTTAAACGAATGAAAAGCCTCTTTCAGTTTACTGTCTGTCAATTGGAATCCTAGTGATTCTGCCTTTTGCTTAAAGGCGTGACGACCAGAATGTTTTCCGAGAACAAGGTTATTGGAATCGATACCAACCATGTTAGGAGTGATAATTTCGTACGTCGTAGCTTCTTTCAATACGCCATCTTGGTGAATGCCTGATTCATGAGCGAAGGCATTGCGGCCGACGACTGCTTTGTTGCCCGGAATTTGCATACCGGTCAACTTACTGACGAGATCACTCGTTCTTTTGATTTCCTTCAAGACCAATCCTGTGTGAAAATCATAGTGGTCTTTCCGGATTTCAAGAGCTACGGATATTTCCTCTAGCGCGGCATTTCCGGCACGTTCACCAATCCCGTTAATCGTTCCTTCGATCTGCCCAGCTCCCGCTTCAATCGCAGACAGCGAGTTGCTGACCGCCATGCCGAGATCATCGTGACAATGAGCAGAAAGTGTGACCTGGTCGATATTTTTCACGTGCTCTTTTACATAATTGAAAAGTTTGGCGTATTCAACAGGAGTCGTATAGCCCACCGTATCCGGCAGGTTGATCACATCTGCTCCTGCCTCGATCACTTTTTCGATAATATGAACGAGAAAATCGTAGTCAGAGCGTGTTGCATCTTCAGCCGACCATTGAACAAATGGGAATTTCTCTTTCGCATAAGCAACTGATTCGACTGCTGTTTGCACAACCTCATCCGGTGTTTTTTTCAACTTATGCGTCATATGAATCGGTGACGTAGCCAGAAAGATGTGAAGCCGCGGCTCAGCGCCGTCTTTTAGCGCTTCCCATGCTGTATCAATGTCGCTTTTGTACGACCGGGCAAGGGCTGTGACGGAGCAATTTCGAACCGTGTTCGCGATTTCCTTGACTGCTTCAAAATCTTCCTGGGAGGAAGCGGGAAAACCCGCCTCCATTATATCTACACCCAGCCGTTCCAATTGTTTAGCAATCTCAATCTTCTCTAAACGATTCAAGTTCACGCCTGCAGATTGTTCCCCATCTCTTAGCGTTGTATCGAATACATTAACGTGAGCCATGTGTGACCACATCCTTTTCTTTTGATTGAGATTTCTTAACAAAAGGCATTAATTCACGTAACTCCTTCCCTACTTTCTCGATTTGGTGTTGGCTCTCGCGGGCATTCACGGCGTTAAATTCAGGACGATTTGCTTGGTTTTCAAGGATCCAGCCTTTCGCGAATTTACCGGATTGGATTTCATTCAGAACTTCCTTCATGCGAGCTTTTGTTTCTTCATTCACGACACGCGGCCCTGATACGAAGTCACCCCACTGTGCTGTATCTGAGATAGAATAACGCATGCCTTCAAGTCCGCCTTCATACATGAGATCAACGATCAGCTTCAACTCGTGCAGACATTCGAAGTAAGCAACTTCCGGTTGATAACCTGCTTCTGTCAGCGTTTCAAACCCTGATTTTACTAAGCTTGTAAGTCCACCGCATAGAACAGCTTGCTCTCCGAACAGATCAGTTTCCGTTTCTTCCTGGAACGTTGTTTCCAATACACCCGCACGACCGCTGCCGATTCCTTTTGAATACGCTAGGGCAACTTCGCGGGCTGACCCTGTCACATCCTGTTCCACACCGAATAGTGAAGGAACTCCTGCTCCTTCTACAAATGTACGGCGAACAAGGTGTCCTGGTCCTTTAGGAGCAACGAGGAAAACATCCACATTATCAGGAGCTACCACTTGGTTGAAATGAACGTTAAAGCCATGGGCAAAAGCTAAAGCTGATCCTGCTTTTAGATTTGGTTTGATCTGCTCTTCATACACTTTTGGCTGATGCTCATCAGGAAGCAGCACCATTACAACATCGGATTCAGCTACTGCGTCTGCGACTGTTTTAACTTCTACTCCGTCTTCTACGGCCTGATCCCATGATTTCCCTTTTCTCAATCCAACGACCACGTTATAACCGCTCTCTTTCAAATTCTGTGCGTGTGCGTGTCCTTGGGATCCGTATCCTACTACTGCAACCTTTTTGCTTTTTAGTACCTCATCTTTGATATCGTTGTGATAGTAAACTTGTGCCATTGTTCATTCATCCTTTCCGTTTTTTGGTTGATTTCGTAAAACTCTTGCTATATTTGAGAGTGTGGCTGATTTCTGCTCCAGCTGCTCGCTTTCCGAGGGGCGGGCGGTGAGTCGCCTCGGCGCTCTGCGCCTGCGGGGTCTCACCTGTCCCGCTTCTCCCTCAGGAGTCTCGCACCTTCCGCGCCAATCAACCTCTATATCATCGGTTTACTTTTCATAAACTCATCAATAAAAACAATTATTTTAGTAATGAGTAAGATTTAATTTCTGCTACTTGCTTTTGGTGGCCCCGGGTGAAGGCGGTTAAGCCTGTTCTCGCTAATTCCTTGATTCCGTATGGGCGAAGCAAGTCAATCAGTGCATCCACTTTGTCGGAGTTCCCCGTTACTTGAATCGTCGTATTCTCACGGCTGACATCGATCACCGTTGCTCTGAACGGTTCAATGATACCCTGGATCTCACTGCGAACTTGCGGATTGCTGATGACTTTCACCATTGCCAGCTCACGAGCGACGATTGCTTTATCTGTAATATCAGAAACCTTTAAGACATCTACTTGTTTATTCAGCTGTTTCGTCAACTGTTCAAGCTTTCGTTCATCCTCGATCTCCACCACAAAGGTCATTTTGGAAATGCCTTCTGTTTCGGTGCGGCCTACTGAAATGCTTTCAATGTTAAATTGCCGTTTAGCAAGTAAGCCGGTTACACGGTTTAACACACCGCTTCGATTGTGAACGATCGCTGTGACAATACGTTTCATCGTTTCACCCCGATCATTTCATGCAGCCCTTTTCCTGGTGCAATCATTGGATAGACATTTTCTTCTTGAATGACCCGGCAATCAATAACGGCTGGATGAGGATCATTTAATACCCTCGGAAGAATTTCCTCTACCTGTTCCCTCGAATCAAGACGATAGCCCGGTATCTGATAACTCTCCGCTAACTTTACAAAATCTGGCTGCGTTTCAATAATCGAATGAGAGTAGCGTTTATCATAAAAACTCTCCTGCCACTGTCTTACCATCCCTAACGCTTGGTTATTAACGATAACGACTTTAACAGGCAGCTTCCTTTCCTGAAGAAGCGAAAGTTCTTGCATCGTCATCTGAAAACCGCCATCTCCAACAACGGATACGACTTTCGCATTTGGATCGGCAATTTGTGCTCCGATCGCTGCCGGAAAGCCAAATCCCATCGTTCCGAGCCCGCCTGATGTGACCCAGCGATTAGGCTGGTGAAAACTGTAATACTGTGCAGCCCACATTTGATGCTGGCCGACATCGGTCGTTACAATCGAATCCCCGTTCGTATAGTCATGGACCTTTTTCATTAGCCATTGAGGTGCAATTTCGGAATCAAAGTCTTGATGCCATAGTGGGTATTCATCTTTATTAGACTGCGTTTTTTCGAGCCAGTCACTGTGTTCAAGTTTTCCAGAAGGGTGATGATTCAGCGCTTCTAAAGCAGTTTTTGCATCCGATACAATTGGAATATTCGTCGCAACGTTCTTACCAATTTCCGCGGGGTCAATATCGACATGAGCGACTTTCGCGTGTGGAGCAAAGTGCTGTAAATTCCCTGTCAGCCTGTCATCAAATCGTGCCCCGATGTTGATGAGCAAGTCACTTTCGTACAGCGCCATGTTCGCTGTATATGTCCCGTGCATCCCTGCCATACCTAGTGAGAGCCTGCTGCTGCCTGGAAAACTCCCTAATCCTAATAACGTTGTCGTTACCGGCAGTTCATAAGTCTCAACGAATTTGCTGAGTTCCTCTGATCCACCTGCATGAATGACGCCCGCTCCAGCCAAAACCACTGGCCTTTTCGCTTGCAGTAAGGCATCATGTAACTTTTTGATTTGCAGCGGATTCGGATTAAGTGTCGGCTGATAACCCGGTAAGTGGAAGCTTGCATCCACTTTTGCTTCGTGAACGGTTGAAGAAATATCTTTTGGGATATCCACTACAACCGGTCCCGGGCGCCCTGTTGTGGCGATATGAAACGCCTCTTTAACGACCCTTGGCAGCTCCTCGATGCGCTGAACCTGGTAGTTGTGCTTCGTAATCGGTGTGGTAATTCCCATCACATCCGATTCCTGAAAGGCATCGGTTCCGATCACTCCCTTGGCCACTTGCCCGGTGAAAATGACAACCGGCAGAGAATCCATCATTGCATCAGCAATTCCGGTAATTAAGTTGGTAGCACCCGGACCTGAAGTGCCGATTACAACTCCCGGACGCCCTGATACTCGTGCAAAGCCTTCAGCTGCATGAATTGCGCCCTGTTCGTGACGTGGCAATATATGATCAAATGACTCTCCAGCTCGGTAAATTGCATCATAAACCGGGAGTACAGCTCCACCCGGATATCCAAATAATGTATCAACCCCCTGTTCGATTAGTGCCTCTACTAACAAATCTGCTCCCGTACGTGGTGCTGTCTTCACGTTGTGAGTTGCTTCAGCCTTCATAGATTTTTAATCCCTCCTAAAAAGTAATAGTGTTGATCACTTTAGCTATAAAAAAAGACCTTTTCCTCCCTCTTATCTTCTACACAGATTGGTAGAGAGAAAGAGGGGTGAAAAGGTCTTCTTGTTATTCCACGGTACCACCCTCATTCGCGTACAATCGTACGCCTTAAGGAGCTTATCGTTTTCAAGCTCTCATTTTGATAACAGGTGTTTTTTTAACACCTGGTCCCACCTACTTAACGAAATCGTTCAGTCGGGACACTCAAGGATGATGTCAGAATAAGCAGCAATTCCGGGCTTCCAGCAACCCCGGCTCTCTGGGAAAGCTTGATCTTATTCCTTTATTCCTGTCTTCGAGTTTTTGGATTCAGTTGTTTACTAAATTTTGTTTCTAGCTTACTTGCTCTTTATTTTTAGACGGGTAAACTTGAACGCCATCAGTCGTCGTAATTTTTCTAAACTCAGATAGTAAATGGCTCGTAACGACTCCAGGCTTTCCGTCACCCACTTTTCGCTGATCCACTTCTACGACTGCAATCACTTCAGCAGCCGTGCCTGTTAAAAAGACTTCATCCGCCACATAAACATCGTGCCTCGTGAACGGTTCCTGCTTCATTTTATAACCTTTTTGCTCTGCAAGATCGATAATTGCATTGCGAGTGATGCCTTCCAACGCTCCAAGGTACACCGGAGGAGTGTAGATCGTGCCATTCTTAACAATAAAAATGTTATCCGCCGAACCCTCCGTAACATATCCTTGATCGTTCATCATAAGCGCTTCATCCACACCTACTTGATTGGCTTCCATTTTCACCAGGATATTATTTAAATAATTTAATGATTTCACTTGGGGAGGCAGTATATCTGGTCTGTTTCTGCGGCTTGATGCAGAAGCCAGGCGAACTCCCCGCTCATATAATTCTTTAGGAAATAAAGCAAGTGCTTCGGCAATGACAACCACTCGTGGCTCAGCACAGCTCGTCGGGTCCAGCCCGAGGTTGCCGGCGCCTCTAGAGACAACCACACGAATGTACGCCGTTTCCAGTTGGTTCTTGCGGACAGTTTCAGCAATAATCTGCTCCAGTTCCTCCTTTTCATATGGAATGTGAAGCATTACGGACTTTGCTGAATCATAGAGACGATTTAGATGCTCTTCCAGTTTGAAAATATTGCCGTCATAGACACGAATACCTTCAAACACCCCATCTCCATAGAGAAAACCATGGTCATAAACTGACACAACGGCTTCACTTTTGTCGACGTATTCGCCACTTAAATAAATCCACTGGCTGCTCATTCAAAGCACTCCTTTCTTTAGTAGTTTAATGTTTAAAATGGGCAAAGATACTAATTAATATGGGGGACCCTGTGTAAGAATTCCCTACATTTGTCAGGGTCCGGGGTCGGTCTTCCACATGAATCAACTAGGCGCAATCTTTTGAAAGCGATGAAGTTGATTGAGGACTACTTTAACTCCATTTTCGCAGAAGGTCAACAGGTTTTTAAAAAGTTTTCTGAACTATTAGATTATTCGCTTTTTAAGTTAAGCGTTTACATTCAAGCTATGAAAAGGATTCCGAACTATTTATTGTTTGAGTTTTTTTCTTATTTATCTCAAAAACCCAATTTATTTCTGCCCTCCTTTACCATGAGACAGCCCATCACAACTAGGCTTATCCTTCTTTTTTTGTCACAAAAATGTCACACGCATACTAAACGTGTGACTATTCTTCTGTATCGCTATCCTGTTTTGAAAAACCTTTACGTTTCTTAACGATCTCAAACAGGCCGGTTCCGGATAATCCAGCTCCGACACCTGCCCAAATTCTGAGCATCAGGCTCATATCTGTGAACGGAAATGCCGCGATCCCGGCTAATAAACCAACCCCCACACTTAATAGCGGAATATAGTTTTTAGGAATCCGAAACGCTTTTTTCACTACTTCAATGACGCCAAAGACAAATGGACTAATCACTGTCGTGAAAAGGAGAACCTGCTGCATGATTTCATTTTCCATGGTTCAATCCCTCTTGTTTCATGAATGTCAGGAAGTGTATAATTCCTGCCTTTACGTTATTCTATTCCTAATCCACAGTTGAGGAACTACCATTTGTCCTACCTCTGTCTCCTCATAATAAATTTTCTCATCACGGGCAACACTATAAGTAAATCAAATGATTTGAGGTGTTAGGATGGCACGTAGAAAAAGACAATACACTGATTTCTCAAATGTGGAAACACAGCGTAACTTTTTAATGTCTGAAGAGTTTGTGGAAGGAGCTTATGGAGCGCCGGTTAATGACAAAGCACCGGTTGAAAATAAGGAAACCCCATGGGAAGGTGATCAGCAGTTTTATAGCGCCTTCACCTACGAAAACCGCAACTTGCACCAGAATTTGCCGCGGCAAGTACCCGGGTCGCACCCAACGCATGACGAAAAAGGCAAAGATACAGAACAGCCTTATGAGGATGCCCCCAATTCTCCAAACACTTAAATCATGATGATTTACAAAGAGGGTCGAAAGCCCTCTTACATAATTTACTTTGATTGATTCGTCTGCTTGTCTTTATTCTTTTTCCAAGGAGGGTCCCCGTGTTGATGGATAGCTTGATTCACTTTATATACGGCCATTGGGATTAGAAAAGAAAGCGCCGTACAAACAATAATCATTGTGGTTGGGAACCGGCCTACAATATAATCCCACATGTGCTCTCCTCCACTTCAGTTACTCCTCTGTATCCAGTACAGAGCCTTCGCTTCTTACGACTGTATCTGTTTGAACAGTAATGGTACTTTGAGAAAAATAATTTTCTCCTGAATCCCAATCCTCCTTGATTGACATCCACAACTGATAGTCAGCCCTTTTTACATAACGGCCAAAATCGAATACATCAACTTGTAAATCCTCATGCAGCTTTTCTAAAGCGACCGCTGCCAATCGCTCAAGCTCCTTTTCTACTTTTTTCTCCACTTTAGAAACATTAGCAGGATCCTTGTAATCGATATTTGCAAACGATTCTGCAATCCTTCCTTCTGTTTCAATCGATACGTTAAACTTAATATCATCTTTCCCATTAATTTTTGGCACAATACTCGATTTAGCACGTCTAATCTCGTAAACGACCGATCGTCCTTCTACCTCAATCGTGACCGCCCCTCCTTGGACCTTTCCCTTAATTAAATTCAGTCCCTTGGTCTCCTCGCTGCTAAGAATATCTACCATTCTTTCGGAAGGGCCATGATACACAGCCGCCCGATTGATTTGGGGCTTTTTATCCTGTGAAGACATGGATATGAGAGGAACAGCTACACTTCTGCCAATCAGCAGATATTCATGAACCTCCCCAATTTCTAACGGAGGAGCAATCGCAATATTTTTACGTGCATTTTCTGTAATGGAAACAATGTGGGAAACTGGCAGCTTCTCGGTTGGAGATTTGAATTCGAACACACCCTTAGCTTGATCAGCGGCAATCAACACTTTCACGGTTCTCCGCATTTCATGATCGCGGAGAAAAAGGTCTAATATATTTGCAAACGCGTGAGGTATTTTTGCCGCTTCGCTTGAAATAATAATTAATTGGTTGTGTCCGAGATAGGGCGTTCGACTCGTTTCTGATGCCATATTTCTCGTGATATCAAACATGTTGCCCCCCCGAGCAGTCACGTTAAAAAAAGGCTTCTGCTGTCCGCTCTGCCCCTGGGCCTTCCCTCCTCCCATACCTCCAGGTGCTACGATTTGATAGGTTAAGGCAAAGGAAAGATCACCGTTTGAGGGAGCATTTTTCAGGTCAATCGCTGCACCAAGAACAAAACCGCGCTGCTCAATTTGAACTTGATCCCAGCATCCAGTAAGGAATACGAGGAATAGACTAGCCAGCATGATATTAAGTGTTCTTTTACCCATCTCCTCTTATCCCCCTAAACTTAGCCAGAATGAGCAATAATGCCGGAATAATGACCGAGACACAAATGCCCGTATATCCAAGACCCTCACTTACTTTTGCAAGCTGGAGTCGGTTTTGCGGCAGCATACCCATCAAGTAAATAACAGGCGCCAAAATAAGAACCAACTTTACTTTTTTCACCTTTTTAAAAAGAGAGTTTATGGCCATCACTGAAACGTCAAAGAATACAATGGATGACGTAAAAAGTGCCATCACCCATATGGTGAAAAATATAATTTCCATCCGTTCAAAAAACCCGCCTGGCACCTCCACTACTTTTGCTAATTCATTGGTAGGATAAGTGAGGTTTGCTGCTACAGTATTCGACATTACTCCAATGGCCGATAAATAAAGAAGTACATATAAAATAACCGGTACGCACATGCCGATCATACCCGCCTTAACGGCTTTTTTCGGCTTATTCATTAAGCCTGTATAAAATAACAAGACCCCCCACCCCATAAAAGACAGCAGCGTAGATTTTGTTCCTTGCAAGTATCCCTTCCAATCTGTTTTAAAAAGGGGCATTATATGGTTCACTTCAATAAGTGGCAGTGTCATCAATAAAACAATACATAATATGCCGATAATGATAGGGAGAAAAAGTTGATGCAATCGAAATAGGGCCACCCTGGAACCTGCAACTGCATACGTGACCACAAGCAGAAAAACGAAAGATAATACCTCTTTGGGGGTCGAAGCGAATAAGTACTGTTGCGATAACGTTGCAACGAAACGAATTTCATAAGAGGCAAAAACCATGAAGTATAATGCTATACATGCTGTTAGAACAAAGGCAAGCGGTTTAGAAACGAGTACGGAACTATACTCAAGAAACGACTGCTTCGGAAAGCGCGACGCCAGTTTTGCCACTACCCAGGTGAACAGAACCGCTATCCCGCCTCCCACGAGGATAGGCACCCATCCATCGGCAGTTACCGTATCTTCCGCCAAAACACGCGGTAAGGATAGAATGCCTGCACCAATGACAACAGAGGGGATCACATAACCGATTTCACTATTACCGATTTCTTCATCGGCATATTCAAATGACTTCATGATTTGCCCTCCTTATCGATCCGTGTATCATCTTCTGTTTGCATGAACTTAGGACGTTTGGTCATCATTGGGATCGGAAAGCGCAGCACCAAGTCTTTCCAATCTGATTTAAATCCAGGAGCAAACGGCGTAGAATAGGGAATCCCAAAACTTTTTAAATTGACAATATGAATATTAACGAGAATGTAAGCAAGAATAATCCCATAAAGGCCTAGAAAGGCTGCTGCAATCATGAATCCAAAACGCAACATCCGAATCGAAATCGCAAAACTATAACTAGGCAGTGAGAATGAAGCTATCGCCGTAACGGCCACAATAATCACCATAACCGGACTGACGATACCAGCGGACACAGCCGCTTCTCCAATGACCAAACCACCTACAATTCCAATTGTTTGACCGATAGGCTTAGGCAAACGGATCCCGGCTTCACGAAGGAGTTCCATCGTAAGTTCCATTAAAAAGGCCTCAATTACAGCGGGAAATGGGAGTCCTTCCCTTGTCGCCGCAATCGAAAAAGCCAGTTTTGACGGAATCAGCCCTGGATGATAAGAAACGAGTGCAATATACAAAGCAGGTAAAAAAACAGCAAGAAACGCAGCAAAATACCGTAACGTCCGCAGCAAGCTCCCGATCATCCAGCGTTCATAATAGTCCTCCGGGGAATGCATCATAGCCCCAAATGTAGCGGGGGCAATTAGAACAAATGGCGTCCCATCAAGCAGAATCGCCACCTTTCCCTCCGTCAGCGCCGCAGCCACCTTGTCCGGCCGCTCCGTATTATGCATCTGTGGAAAAGGTGATAGAAAACTATCTTCAATCCATTCCTCGATATAACCTGACTCCGGAGCATCATCTAAATCAATGGTCTCAAGCCTTCTGTTAACCTCTTTGATTAGATCCGGATGAACGATACCATCTATAAAAGCAACCGTTAAATTATTTTTTGAGCGTCGTCCAATTTGATGTGATTTAAACCGTAAATTTGCATCCCGAATACGACGGCGGATCAGCATCGTATTCGTCCGGATGTTTTCCGTGAATGCATCTCTCGGTCCGCGGATGGTCCCTTCAGAAACAGGCTGTTCAATGCTTCTGTCTTCCCAGCCTTTTGTATCGATAATTAATAACTCGTCTGTCCCATCAACGAAAAGTGCTGTTTCACCTGATAAAATAGCCAGTGATGCATCGTCTAGTGTCGTCACCTTTTTTACAGTGGCACTTGAAATGAAATGATACGACAATCTATCTAATAAGGCCGTTTCTGTCTCCTCAGATCCTTTCCTGATTTCATCGACTCCACTTTGGAGATTTTTCATAATACTTTCGTTTATTACTTTTGTATCGGTTAGACCATCTATATAAATAATGGCAAAAGCAGGACCCGTTTCTCCGATAACAAAAGGTCTGGTTATCAGATCGCCTGGCTGATCCAGCATTTTTTTAACCGTAACGATGTTCTGTTCCAAACTCGTTGACAATTCAATGGAGAAGTCCTCCTGCTTTGAATGATCTTGCTCTTTTGTCTTATTTCTTTTAGGTGATTTAAAAAACACGGACAATCCCCCTCACATAATAGAATTGTTGACCTACTATATAAGTTTTATACCTTGAGAATCTATCCATGATCGACAGTTTTCGCACCTTGAACCCAAGTAGTGGTATAACCCTCTGTAACCGGGAACCCTAAGGTTGACTTTTCAACTAAGATAGGAGCTATTAGGGATGAAATTTATCTATCTGACCACAGAGCTTTTGATAGGATTTGTTCTGCTTTTTATCATCGTGAAGTTTGTCGGTAAGAAAATTATTAGTCACATTACTCCCTTTACCTTTATCGCATCGATCGTGTTGGGCGAGTTATTGGGAAACGCCCTCTACGATCATAAAATTGGCGTCCTCTATATTATCTACTCTGTGAGCTTGTGGGGAGTGTTATTATTCCTGGTAGAATACCTTGGGCAAAAGTTTCTGCCCTTTCGAGGTGTTTCTGAAGGAAAACCGTCCGCTTTAATAAAAAATGGAGTTGTAGATCGGGAGGAATTAAAGAAAAACCGTATGAACCTGAATCAACTGCAGAGCTTGCTCAGACAAAGTGAAACCTTCTCCTTACGGGAAGTAGCTTTTTGTTATTTAGAAGCAAACGGGTCCATCAGTATCCTGAAAAAAACGAAGTATCAAAAAACAACACAAGGGGATTTCAATATGTCTATTACCTCCGTCCATGTCCCTGTCACCCTGATCCGGGATGGGAAAGTACTAAAGGATGAACTGGCTGATTTAGGTGTTGATGAAGTCTGGTTACAAACACAACTTAACGCCCAGGGTATTTCCGATCCCCAAACGATTTTCATAGCCGAGTGGCTGAAAGATGATGGGTTATTTGTGCAAACGTACTAATAAATCTTCACCACCTTATACCAGCACAACCTCATAAATCTGCTCAAACTCAATCGTTATGCGTTCATTGCCGGTGCTCATGCAGGACATCTTTTTTCTATGAGGGTCTAGATGCAATACCTTCGCTTTCCTATCGCTATAATTAAACCCATTGTAATAAGTGATCCTGACGAGTAACCCGTCTTGGATTGCACGCTGGAGAGCCAGCTCATTCTCCTCAGCCTGCTGTTCATCGATCATCTTCTTCGGAACTCCTTCATCTTCCTGCCAGACTTCTTTAATAAGTTCCACGTGTTCCGGCAGCATTAGCGATGTCCATTTGATTGTCCCTCTATCCCGATTTCGATCTTCCATTATTGTGCCTCCAATCGTCTTCGCTGCAGCATTAAAGGGGTTAGAGACAATATTCTAGCTTTTTTAAACGTTCGCACTTTTCTCCGTGAATAACAATAAGCAAGAATATCCTCCTCCCTGGCCTCAAGAACTCTGATGGTTCTTTGTGACATGTGGCCGTCTGCATCCAAATAAATCATTTCCAGCTTTTGTTTTTGTTCAATTGCACGAATCAGCAACCCTTTCATCTCTTTCACCCCTTTTAGGCGTAATGACCGCCGATTTTTTGACTGCGTTCAGGTATAATCCCGCCGCTCGTATAGCTGCTGGCTCGCAGCAAAGCTGTCGATCCATAGCGGTCACGAATCGTGTCCATCACAGCCCCGAGTGCTTTCTCTTTTGACCGATCTTCAAACAGGCTCAGCTGAACATCTGTTTCTTCTCCCAAATTGGTAAGGGCTACAGAAGCTCTCCTAATCTTGCTTGAGCCATCGTAAAACCGATTGAATAGACGCAGACACATATGGTAAACCTCCATCGTAGAATTTGTCGGCATCTGCACAGATAATGATCGACTGAACCCGCCCCCTGTTTCGGTTGAATAACCGATGCCCAGGTGTACAGTCCTGCCTTCCTTGTCATCATAACGGGCCCGCCGGCAGGCTTCTTCACACAGATCAAGCAGACAGGCAAAGATCTCCTCTTTTTGATAGTCCCTCAGCAAAGTAATTCCGTGGCCATATGATTTTTGTTCCGTTTTAACAAAATTTCCATAGACGGGACTGAGGTCAATCCCCCAAGCGTGCCAATATAATTGTTCACCCATGATCCCATAGTTCTTCTTCAAGTATTTCAACGGATGTTTCGCCAGCTGCCCGAGCGTCACAATGCCCATACGATTCAAGTTTCTCGTCATCCGTGAACCAATCCCCCATATTTCATGGATGTCACACGGCCATAACAACTCCTCGACATCCTCATAACGACATTCGGCAATCCCGTCACTCGCTTTTTTCGCATGAATATCCATGACCACTTTTGCCAAAAACTTATTATCCCCAATGCCGACGACACACTCAATTCCAAACTGTTCCCGAATCCGGGACTGAATCAGCTCAGCAATCTCATAAGGAGAACCATAAAGCGTCCGCAAACCGTTCACTGTCACCCATAACTCATCCACTGAATACACATGAATCGCTTCTTTGGGGACAAAATTCTTCATCATCTTTGTAATCTCTACAGATACAGCCAGATAGTCGCCCATATGCGCCGGAGCAATCACCAGCTCCGGGTCCTCCGGCAATTCAAAGAAGCGGCTGACATTACTGATTCCATGCTTCTTTTTTAGAGAAGGAGAAGCAGCCAGAACGATGCTGCCGCGCCTGCTTGTATCCCCCACCACGGCAAGCAATGCGGTTTTCGGATCAAGACCGCGCTTGACACACTCTATACTTGCATAGAAAGATCTCATATCAATGCACAAGACATCATTTCTAGGATAAATTGAATAGTCCATTATTCCTCACCTTTCGCACGAACATTTGTTCTTATTGTATGCCAGAAGCCTCACGTTGTATACAGGAAAGTTAATCCACTCTTAAAAAAAGCAGAATCGAAAAAGAGGAAAAGAAGCAGCAGATTCACGAAATCCGTCAAGATGAGAAGAACCATTTGGAAACTTTCAAGAAAATCTACATCATCCTGACAAGCAGACAACCTGTCCCTCAAATCACCTAAAGAATGCCCGAACACATATAGGGAGGGAGTCGCAGAAGCTTTTAAAGATGAACAGGAAACCGTCGACTTTTATTTAGAAATAGCCGACAAAGCACACGACATGTTCACCAAAGACTCCTTCAGACGCGGCGACAGATGAACAAAACCATGCAGTGTAGTTCCTCTATTTCTTAAACTAGTTCTAATTTTCTCCAGCCCCCCTCTTCGACAAAAGTACTTCCGAAGCGTTATAATAAAGGAAATAGATTAAATCATGGAGGGATCCTTATGATTGTTCGATTGTTATCTGCCTTCATGGTCGCAGCGGTGCTGTTAACGCTCCTTACCCTCTTTGTTCCACAATGGCTGAACGGAGCCTGGGTGGTACTATGCGGGCTGCTTGCGATCGGATTCGGCTATTTAGCCTTTGCGTATGTACGCAAGACGATGGCGTTATTAAAGAACTCTAAAGAAGACAATCAGAGCCTATAGCTCGGATAGCGAAAAAAAACACAACCTCATGCAGGGTTGTGTTTTTGTATTTAATCTTCTTCCTTATAAAAAATATCCAGCTTATCCCAGATATCTTCAAATTTCTCAAGACGCTCCTCTACTTCATTCCTTCTTTCCTTCCCAACCGCCGCTACCAGCGCATTGACTACACTGAAAGGCGCCACAAAAGAATCAATAAATGTCGGAAGCTGGCTTGAGGCTGTCAATGCCACATCCGCATGCGGAATGAGTGGGGATAACAAAGAGTCGGTAAGGGCGATCGTTGTCGCTCCCTGCTGTTTTGCGTAAGCTGCCATGTTGATCGTACTTCGTGTATAACGGGAGTAACTAATCGCGAAGACCACATCCCCTTTCCCTAGTTCGTATAACTGTTCCGCACTGTTTTCCACCGTCCCGACTCTTTCAGTGTTGCCTAGCAAAATACTTAGATAGTATTGAAGAAATACACCGAGTGAAGCGGCACTTCGATTCGCAGAAATATAAATAGTTTTTGCTTCAAGCAATGCTTCAACCGCTTGGAAAAAAGCTGTTTTATCCAGTTGCTCCATCGTCATGCGAATGTTTTCCTGATCATGGTGGAACATATCATAGATCGTCTGCTCTCTTCCTTCCCCCATTTCTGAAGACAACTTCAGTCTTTCTGTCGTGGACAGTTGCTGTTTAACAGCGTGCTGCATAGCCTGCTGAAATTCTGGGTAGCCGGAGTATCCTAGAAAGACAGCAAACCGCACGATCGTTGCCTCACTAACTCCAGCTTCCGCCGCCAGTTTAGCTACATTTAGAAATGGGACGGTGCTGGTATTTTCCAATACATAGGAAGCTATTTTCTTCTGTGATTTACTCATTAATGAAATTTTTTCAGCCATAAGCTGATAAACATTGTCTTCCATACTATATCGATTCCTTTACTATGAAATTCTTTAGCTATTTATGAAATATAAATTTCATATTAATTATATAAAAGAAATTAACTATTCACAAGTTTACTTTATCGATGTAAAATGAAGTATATATTTCATAATAAATAAAATAAGTAATATATTTTTCTGAAAGGTGGAGTGTTTATGCAAACCAAAAACGAAGCGTTAGCGGAGTTCCTAAACAGAACACCGAAATCCAAGGAGTTCTCAACAGCAGCCAAACATGTGATGCCCGGCGGTGTGACAGCCAATATTAAAGCCTTTGACCCTTATCCAATTATTATGGGCCAGGGCGCTGGCGCGTATCTATATGATATCGATGGTAATAAATATGTAGATTACCTCCTCTCATACGGCGCCCTCATGCTCGGACACGGCCATTCAGCCGTGACTCATGCCATCCAGTCCCAGATGGAGGATAACGGGACATTTTTATTCGGAACCCCGCACCGCCTTGAAGTAGAAATGGCGAACAAAATCATGCAGCACTACCCGAGTATGGAAAAGATTCGTTATACAAATTCAGGTACAGAAGCGACCCTTTTAGCCATCCGCATGGCCCATGCTTACACAGGCAAGCACAAAATTGCCAAGTTTGAAGGTCACTATCACGGAGGTTATGACCAAGTCCTCTTAAGCGTTAATCCTCCGATAGACAATGCCGGTCCCGCTGCGGAGCCGTCATCTGTTATTGAATCAAAAGGAGTCGACCCATATCATCAGGAACACACCATCGTCCTGCCATTCAACAACCTTGACGCTGCAGCAGAGATTTTACGGAAAAAGAAAGACGACATCGCAGCGGTAATCCTTGAGCCAATTCAGAGCGGATTTATCCCAGCGGAACAGGCCTTTATGGAAGGACTGCGTAAGGTTACAGAAGAGCTCGGCATCCTGCTTATTTTTGATGAAGTCAAGACAGGTTTTCGCATCGGGCTCGGCGGTGCTCAGGCTGCTTACGGGATCACACCTGATCTTACTACATTAGGAAAAGTAATCGGTGGCGGTTTTCCGGTGGGGATTGTAGGAGGAAAGCAAGACGTGCTCATGACGAGCGCTCCAACTTCCAACTCAGATGTGTTCGACTCCAGCCAAAGTAAAACCTCCCAAGCAAAAAATGTTTTGTTCCATAGCGGCACATACAACGGACACCCAACTATTCTAGCTGCCGGGCTCGCCACCATCCACGTCCTTGAACAAGAGATGGATCATGTTCTGGTCACAACCCGCCAGTTGAAAAAAGGAATCAGCGAACTGTTTGCGAAACACGGAATTTCCATGCAGACAATTGGTCTCGGATCTATTTTCAATGTAGTCATCACCGATAAAGAAAAGATACAGAACCATCGGGAATTTCAACAAGCAAATTTTTCGATGAGAAAACAGTTGGATTTTCTTTTGCTAAACGAAGGTATTTATACGAAGCCGTTAAATCGCTACAGTTTATCGACGGTTCACGGGGAAAAAGAAGTGCAGGATACACTTGCCGCTTATGAACAAGCCTTGTCAAAACTCAACTGAGAGTAGAGCATCCATAACTACTGCCAGGCGGACCTTAATTTTAGTTACGGCGTTATGTTTGTGCGTTAAGTCGTTATGACGTCGAGTTAGGGAAGTATCTATTTGAGACAGGTCGCTATATTTTTGAGACAGGACGTTATCGCATCACGTCAGGGAGCTATCTAAAAACATGCTGATAATAAGGTGAGGCGAATCCACCACTCTCTTTTTTGAAAATGGAAATGAAAGGATGACCTGAGGTGGTAATTATATGTAAAAAGGTTGTCCTTTAAGTGGTTTACACTTTTGGGACAACCTCATTTCTTCACACCTTCTTTAAAATGATTCATAACGGACGATTTCATCTCTCGGTACGTGGTTTTTTGGCTTTGGAGTTTGGTCTGGATACCCGAGTCCTAGTCCCGCTACAATACGACATTCCTCAGGGATCCCGAGGAGTTTTCTTACATGCGTTTCCCGCTCAGCGGATTCTTGCTGATCCTGTGCATGGTAGATGGCTCCGAAGGCTGAACCAAGACCCACTTCAACAGCCTCAAGCCAGATAAACGCACAGGCAAATGAAGCATCCTGCAGCCAATATTTGCTAATTTCTGGTTTTCCGGCCACCACAATAGCTGCCTGGGCTTCTTTCATCCAAGCCATATAGGGGGTGGTCTCCGCTAACTTATCCAATGTTTCCCGTTCCTTCACCACAATCAAATGTTTAGATGGAAGATTATTGCCTGTCGGGGCAAAAACTCCCGCATCCTCCACTTGACGCAAGATATCATCAGGAATCGGTTCATCCTTATAAGATGTAATTTCTCTTCTTGCCTTGATGGCTTCCAAGACCTCCATACTTATCTCCTCCATTTGGAAAGAAAGGTTCTTCAGTTCTATACCCTGTTGCAGCCTATGGAAACTCGTTCAATACGCTCGGAACAACACCTTCCCGTCGATCGTTTTCCGCTCCACTTTTCCATTTCCTTCTAAATGAATCAACCGAGTGAGTGTTGCCATGAAAGGACTTAAGAATAAAATAATATGTAACGTTCCATACATAGCCTGACAGACGTCATGGGCTGTGCTCCATTGATTTTGAACCCTATCCAACACTTCTTGAAGGCGTTGATCATGCCTATTCCTGACCTCATCAACCCGCTCAGCTAAATGATCGATCGCCTCCCCATGACCAGGCAGCGCAACACGAGCGCGATAAGGCTTGATCCCTTCCAATGAATCGTAATATTCCCGTAAGACATCACTTTCCTCACCCAGCCAAAGCCCGATCACAGGGGAAATATGATTTAATAAGTGATCGCCAATAATCATCACTTGCTTCTCTTCATTGTAAAAACAAACGTGATCCCAAGCATGACCTGGCGTCCAAATCGTCTCATAAATATCGTCGCCCAACTGAATCTGATCGTTTTTCTCAAAAAAACCATCGGGTTCGAAATCGTAAATAAACGAATCATCAGCCATTTCCTCAGGAACTCCGGGACCACCGTGACGTTTGACTAAACGATCAATGTTGCGCCTGACATTTGTTTCACGGCGTTTCTTCATTTCACCGTAACTGATCGTTGAGGTATAGACAGGAACACCTTTCTCCTGCTGAAACCACCTTGCAAGCCCAATATGATCCTGGTGAGTATGCGTCAATACAACTTTTTCGATCGCCACCCCTGATTTCAGCAATTCCTCCCAGCCCGCCTTGGCCTCTTCAGAGTATGTGCCTGTATCAATGACGGTGTAACCCCGCTCACCTTCGATCAAATAACAATTCACTTCTTGCATCCCTGATGGAAACTGAACCACCAGTTTGTAGATCCCTTTTGTCATTTCTTCCAGCATACAGCTTTCCCCTTTAAACAAACTCGTTCTAGAGTAAAATATAAGTAATTCCTATTACTGGTAACTTTAGCTGTTTTGCACCGCCTTCGTCAATTAGTCTGTCTGACAATTCAAAAAGTACAAGCACGCACGCTTCCGAAAGCCCTGTTTCCGTATGATTTCAAGCCTCTTAGGAAAATCTAAAGGTCAGGAGGGATTATGATGAACCGAGAATACTTATCCGTTGAGGAATTTAACGAATTGCTGCAGCAGTGGAGCGGTAAAACCATTAAAGTGACAAAACAAGAACTCGAAGATCACGACGAAACTTTGATGCAGCTGGATTCAATCTCATATGAGACCAATACGAGGCGACTCGATGAGTACGAACCGATGCATGCTCTGCAATTAAATGGAACGGGAACCACTCAAACAGAATCACCCGCTCCCCAGCCGCTCCCGTCATCTTTTTACGAAATACCGCTAGAGGACACGAGCTTGTACCAATTTGACGATACACGCTTCTCGTTAATCACAGAGCGCGGAACCTATATAATTGAACTGATCGATCAATAGAAACGCAAAAATCCCCTTCTGCACCTATGAATGGGGATTTTTGCAAGTCAACAGCTATTCTTTTTTGACAACGGGGATCCAAATTTCACTTGTAAAAGTTGGGGATGTTATATCCATATGCTCGTTCCACAATATTTCCGGCCCCTCTGTTTGTTCGTAAGTCGAGGACGGAAACCATTCCGAATAAATGCGTCCCCAAACGTTTTGCAGCGTATCAGGGAACGGTCCGACCGCTTCAAATACTGCCCACGTTGAGGCTGGTACTTCAAGCTGGGCGAAGTTTTCCGGAGCCTCCTTTGTCGTGGCGACGCCAATATAATGGTCAAGTTCCCCTTTTTCCTCCATCCTGCCTTCAGAAAAGTTCGTCGATGCCTGAATCAATCCGGCTGGTTCCACATTAGAAAGATCTTTAAGTTTATCAATAGCCTCTTTACTTAACGTTTTCCACATCGCTGTAATCTCCGGATTTTCTCCCTGAAAAATGATCGGAACCCTTTTCTGTCTGCCAACAATCCGAAATGGTTGTTTTTCTTCAATTCGATAGTTCATTTCTTCTCCTCCTTGAATGGCTAATTGAAAGGTCATTCGCGGATAAGCTTTAAGAGAATGGCCATTTTTTCTAGCTTCAGATGGGGTAAGGCCATGAATATTGAAAAAAGCTCTGGAAAAGGAATCTGGTGAGTTATATCCATATTTTAAAGCTATATCAATAACCTTTTCCTGACTGTTTTTAAGCTCGAATGCTGCCAGTGTCAGTCGTCTGCGGCGAATATATTCCGATAACGACACACCAGCTAAAAACGAAAACATTCGCTTGAAATGATACTCCGAACAATACGCACGTCTTGCCGTTTCTTTCAAATTAACCTCGTCTAGAAGATGTTTTTCAATATAATCGATAGCTTCATTCATACCTTTTAGCGAATCCATTAGCTGACCTCCTTCCTTTAAAGAGTAACAAGAGTCCGATGACGCCTTCCCGACATTTCGTGCTTCGTTGTGCAGGATTACGGGTATAAGAAAAATAATACGTTTTTCTGAGCAATGAACGTCGACACAATTCTTGTAACCTGGATACAGGGAAGGGAGTGCTCATCATTTTTAAATCGATTGAGGAATTTAATGGCGAAGTCGCACGAGTCCTTGACGCAATTCAGCAGTATCCTAAGCAAGTCGACCGCTGGCAAGGACACCTAAGTGAAGAATCCTTTTATGATATCCTTGAACACACGCTCAAAAACCGTCTCGCCTCAGGTTTCGGCTTAAACAAAAGGCTAGATGATTTTCTGGATGTCTCTTTATCTGATCCCCGAGTCACGCAGGCAGGTTTAGCGTTCCTCAAGCAGCATGTCTAAGCGTGCGGATATGAAATAGGGATCTCCATCAAACGTAAAAGAACCGTTTACATATAAAATAGAAATGACACGAGCTGACCTTAGCAGGAAATCGTGTCATTCTGGACTTATAGCTATGCTAAAAAACTATTTATCTCTCTCTGGTTCAATAAGGTCGGTATCTTCAGGTATGTTACCCAACTGCCTGCTCATCGATACAATTTGCCCTTTGTGATGAAACTCATGAGTAGCTACATGAGTGTAGAGCCAAAGAGGAGTTAACTCTTCTTCCTCCTCTTTCCATGACACAGGACCTGAGATACCAATGTTCCACTGGCCTTCAAACTCTTCCAGAAACTCATAGACAAGCCGATCTACTTTTTCGAAAATCCCCCTCATATCTTCCACATTCCCAGCCAGTTCCGGCGTTACTAATGTAAGGCCTTTTTGCAGACCAAAGTTACCAAGCCAAGATTGATAACATTCCGCAACGTGTACATGCAGGTTTCGTATCGATCCCCAGCCGAATTGATCAAGTTCACACATATAATCTTCTGCTGTTATCGTTTCACAATATTGAAATAGTTTTTCTCTTGTAAACCGAATCCATTCGTATTGTTCTTTCAAAACATTCATTGCTTCACACTCCCAATTTTTGAAGAATCTAACTACCTTAATAAAGCTCAATGGAGTTGGAATTGTTTTTTAAAACAATCCTCTGTTTCTCATTTCATCTATAATAACGTTCACGATAACCTCTGATGATAAATCACCATTAATTACGAAATCAGAATTTGGTTTTATCGACTTTTCCATTTCCAAATACCCTTTTCTTCCGTGATTCAGATAAAAGTTTAAATCATTATGAACATGAAGAATTGAATCACCAGGATAATCCCTTAATAGTCGTCTCACCATTGCTACATCTAAGGAAGTATCAATATAAACAGAAAAATCAATAAATTCCCGCATTGCTTTATTTTTATAAGAGAAAGGATAATCAAGTAGAATATATGTAGGCGGCTTTTCAGCATAATGGAGTAAATGTTGTACATCTAATATGAGAGGTTCTAGGTTCCACTCATTATAATCTGCTCCCTTTTCTACCCATTCAATTAAATCCTCTGGCGAATTCTCAAAGGTGTACTCATCAAAAAATAAGCTCACTACATTATGTAACTCCTCTTCTAAGCCTTTCGTAACCGTAGTCTTGCCCCCACCGGATACTGCTGCAATTGAGATGACTTTTGGTCTCCGATCCAATCGTTTCATATGTTTACTCTGGCCTGTTATTTAACTTTAATAAATTACGTGAATTTCCAATAACACCTATAAAACCTGATACCGCAAACGCTATAGGAACAAGCAATAAGTCAGCAGTCGATGAGGCTTCAACCAGTAAGCGGTATAAACCAAAAAAACATACAAGAAGAGAGCCTATTAATCCAATCACCGATTTCATTTTTTTATCCATCTTAAGCACTCCCCCTGCTTTAATAAAACTTCCTCCGGTCTCACAAAAATAGCTACACTTCTGATACCAACTATATTTTACCATATTTTGGACGACATTTTCTCATAAGATCTTCAAAAAGGTTACAACTTATTCGAATAATAGGAAATACTTTGTTACTGTGAAGATAATGAGGTTAACCAAAAAGACGGAGGGATCGATTTTGACTAAAGCTATAGATATAATCACAGCAGTTGTAGTAGTAGGTATTATTATTGCACTCGCTTTTCAAGTAATAATCAGTACATTTTTAATGCCAGATGGCTTCTACATAATGGACTTATTCATTTCGTGATTACGACCTTTTGACCTCTCAATATTAAAAGAAGTATTCATTCATCATATTTACGCTCCAGAAGATCTAATATAATGTAATCCCTAATTTATAACCTTAAATAGGTAAATAAAGAGGTGTTACATGATCACATCAGCTTGTTACCCTATATGCCCATACTCTACCCAAATAAATTTCAAGGCCGTGGTTGATACACTTATCCCATCCAGTATCATGGCATACTCATCTGGTTGGACGTTTCAATATGGCAGTGTGGACTTGTGTACTTGGGAATACCTTATGATGTCTTTTGACAGTCTGCCAACACCACTAGCAAACGAAACCTCCCACCTTCTAGATTTCGCAGCTTTTCACCTCTATAAGGAACGCCGCCATTTACCTTTCCCTGCTTGCGAAGGTCTTTTTTCAACGTTATCCAGGGAGGACCGACGCGTCGCCCTGGACCGTTTACTAAATCTGCAGATTCCTCTCGACACGCTTCCAGTTCCTTTTAAAAATGATCATGTCCTCATACAGATCACCGTCGATTCTATCTATCAATTAACATATTTCGGCTATTATTCTGAATGGTATGGATATGGGGTTACTCGCTGTAATCCACCGAGCTTCAGGCATCTTTGTACGTATCCAGTCGGCTGGTCCTATACGGAATATCCCGGACCGTCTTTTGGCTATCGAGATTTCAGAGGTTACCTATTACAAATGCAAAACTTAAAATCGGAGTGATTTTATATGCAAAAACCGGACGTAATCGTAATTGGGGCAGGTGGCGGCGGAGCAGTTATTGCAAAGGAACTGGGTGAACTCGGGTTACAGGTGCTTGTGCTGGAAGCAGGGCCATGGTATGGAAATAGGAAATGGCCTCATCCTAATACCGCGCCAGGGGGTGTTTCCAGCAGTTGCCCGAATGATTTAGATGTTGTCCTGTTTAAGGAGAATTACAATAAGTTAGAAAATAATATGAATGATCAAATTTCAGGTAAGCTGCGCTGGGGGCCAGCGAATCGAGAACACCCGCCTTGGAACAGGTCCTATCATCAAAGAGGATTTGTATGGCAAAATTCAGGCGTGGGAGGTACGACTCAACACTACTTAGCCAATTCCCCCCGCGCCTTTCCAGCTTCTATTGATGGGGACTGGCCGCTAACCTACAGCGACCTGACCCCTTATTACGAAAAAGTTGAAGCCGAACTCCCTGTGGAATTCGCCCCTACTACCTCTAAAGAAGAACTTTTTTATTTTGGAGCAAAAAAAGCCGGCTGGAACCTTCTAACTACTTTCGATGTTAAAACTCCAGGATACCGCCCTCAGCCTAACGCGATTTTGCCGCCTAATTCACAACTTCTTAACCCATCCTACTCCGAAGAGCAGTTGTCATGGATGGAAGGCTGTACACTCGCGGGACATTGTATAAACGGCTGTCCGCATGGCCCCTCTGTTGCTAAAATTGCTAAGCGTTCCACAAATGTCAGCTATGTACCTTCAGCTTTACATACCGGCAATGTGGAAATCCGGCCCAATACATTCACTTATAAAATCATCACAGAAAACCACCCTGCCGAAGGAGTAAGAGCCATTGGAGTGAAAGTAAGGAACACATGGACCGGAAAACAGGAAGAATTATTTTCCGACTGTATTGTTGCAGCTGCGGGTGCCATCGAAACCCCCCGTTTGTGGCTGAATTCCGCCCTGCCCGTTAACGAATGGGTAGGCCGCGGGCTTGTGAATCATCAGATGGATATGGTCACTGGAATTTTTAATGAAAAAGATCTGCTCGCTATCTTAGGAAGTCCTGCAGTTAACCCATTCGTCGGCCATACATCCGGTGCCAGGCTGGATTATCCTGGCTTAGGCTCTATCCAAACGATCGGAACCAGTCCAGGATTAATGGCGAGCTTCACCTATGCGTTAGGCAAATCAGCCATGGACCAGTCAGAACCACATTCCATTCAAAAAGGCCGTGTGATGGGAGAAGATTTAATAGAATTCATGGCAGATTATAAATCATCCCTTAATATCTTAATTTGTACAGATGATGAAGTTGACATGAACAATGGTGTCTCGGTCTCAGCCACTGCTTCTGATGAAAATGGTCCTATCCCATCGATACGTTATACGCCAAGTGCGAACACATTGCGAAAAAAGCGGGAATTAGTGAAAATTGCAGCAGACATTCTTTTCCAGGCCGGAGCAAGAAATGTGGTCCATTCCGATTGGCCCGACGGGATGATGATCCATATGATGAGCACCATGAGAATGGGTTATGTTGTCGATCAAAACTGTGAATCATTTCAAGTCAGCCGGTTATTTATAGCAGACAACAGTGTCCTCAATAATGGGCTGGGAAGTGCAAACCCGACCTTAACCACTCAGGTTTTGGCCACCAGGACTGCTGAGCAAATCTATAAAAAATACTTTTGAATCTCATGAACCGTTTTTCAAACATGTAGTGACGTTTTTCCTGCGTTATTCTGAAATAACAGGGTATGATTCTGAAGTAAACATAGAGTTTTCTTAAATAACGAAGTAGGATTCTAAAATAACGGAGCCTGATTCTTAAATAACTGCTCCGAATTCTTAAATAACTCATTTTCAGCGTCACTACAACCCAAAAAAACAGCCAGAACATTATTGCAAAAAACAATAAATGTTCTGGCTGTTAATTTTACCTGTTTATATAATCCGTACCGAAACCATTCCTTCAATCGCCTCAATGTTAGCCGCTAAATCAGGAAGAATATCTCCATTTACTTCATTATCAATATCAATCATAGTGTAAGCGTAATCATCCCGGCTTCGATTCACCATATCAGCGATGTTCAAGTTGTAATTTGATAAAGCAGACGTAATCTGCCCTACCATATTTGGAACATTATGATGATAAGCCGTCACACGGCGCTTTCCTGTATAAGGCAGTGACGCATTCGGGAAGTTCACTGAATTTTTAATGTTCCCTGTATCCAGAAAATCCTGTATTTGACGCGCAGCCATAATCGCACAATTCTCCTCTGATTCCTTTGTAGAGGCACCAAGATGCGGCAGAGGAATAGCATTTTCCATTTCCAGGATGTTTTCATTCGGAAAATCAGTCACATATTTTCCTACCTTGCCACTTTCAAGGGCAGCGGCCATATCCTCTTCGTTCACCAAACCACCGCGTGAAAAGTTTAAAATATTCACGCCTTGTTTCATCGTGTTAAATGTTTCTTCATTGAACATGCCGCTTGTATCCTTCGTTAACGGAACATGAACTGTAATGTAATCAGAATAAGCAAACAGCTCTTGCATGGACATGGCCCGTTGGACATTGCGGGAGAGGTTCCAAGCGGTGTTGACCGAAATAAACGGGTCGAACCCAACCACATTCATATCCAAGTCCAGTGCATCATTGGCTACGAGCGACCCAACCGCTCCCAAACCGATCACACCCAGAGTCTTCCCTTTAATTTCTTGCCCTATAAATTGTTTTTTGCCCGTTTCTACAAGACTCGGAATCTCTTCGCCCTTACCTTTTAACGTCTGAGCCCAGGATACACCTGAAAATAAATTGCGGGATAGCGCCATCAATGAGGTGAGCACAATTTCTTTGACAGCATTTGCGTTTGCCCCTGGTGTGTTAAACACGACAATTCCACGTTCAGTGCAGTCATCAACGGGAATATTATTTACTCCCGCCCCCGCTCTTGCAATCGCCTTTAAATTTTTGTCAAACTCCATCTCATGCATGTTATAACTGCGAGCCACAATGGCATCAGGGCTCTTACTCTCGTTATCTATTGTATAATTCACCTTGTCGAATACATCCAAGCCACGCTGAGCAATGTTATTAAACGTTTTAATCGTGTTCAATTTATCTACTGTTACTGTCCCCATTACGATCTCCCCTTTTATTTATAATGATCTTCAAATTCTTTCATAAACGTAACCAATGATTGAACTCCTTCAACCGGCATCGCATTATAAAGGCTGGCACGCATGCCGCCTACAGAACGGTGACCTTTTAACGTCTCAAGCCCCAGGGCTTTTGCCTCCTTAATGAAAGCAACATCCAGCTCGGCTGACGGACTGACAAAAGGAATGTTCATGATCGATCGGCTGTCTTTCTCTACAGGAGATGAGAACAGCTCTGACTTCCCAATATAATCATAGAGAGTTTGAGCTTTATGACGGTTAACCTGCTCCATTTCCTTCAGCCCGCCACCTTCCTTCAGCCATTCAAAAACGAGCTTTGCCATATAAATGCCGAATGTCGGCGGCGTGTTATATAAAGACCCGCTGTCACTGTGTGTTTGATAATTGAGCATTGCCGGACAGTTATCAGATGCTTTCCCGATTAAATCTTCACGCATAATCACGACCGTCAATCCTGCTGGACCAATGTTTTTTTGCGCTCCCGCATAAATCAGTCCAAATTGAGAAACATCTATTTCTTCCGATAAAATATTAGATGACATATCCGCTACTAGCGGTACATCTCCTGTATTGGGAATATCGTGGAAAGTTGTTCCTTCGATGGTGTTATTCGTCGTAATATGAATATAATCCGCTTCTGGGTCAATCATACTGCTGTCGACAGCTGGTATATACGTGAAATTTGCATCCTCTGAAGAAGCGACCACGCGAATGTCCCCATATTTCTTAGCTTCTTTGATCGCTTTCTTTGACCAGGACCCTGTATTGACATAATCCGCTTTGCCACTTTTGCCCAAAAGATTCATCGGCACCATCGCAAACTGCTGCGAAGCTCCCCCCTGCATAAATAACACTTTGTAATTCTCCGGGATCCTCATCAGTTCTCGAAGCAGCTGCTCCGCTTCTGTAATAATATTTGTAAATAATTCCGAACGATGGCTTAGCTCCATCACAGACATGCCTGAATCAGCGTAATTCACTAAGTCTTGCTGGGCCTTCTCTAATACTGGCAGCGGCAGTATAGAAGGACCCGCTGAAAAATTATAAATTCTCTCCATGTTATCCTAACTCCCTCATTCAATTGATTAGAGCTCACTATGATAAAAAAAGAGGTTGGGATTTCCCAGCCTCTTTAGATGTCAGAATAACAAATAAGTATTTATTATCCTCCTGTCCCTTTGCCTGAGATTGTGAACCCTTCGGCGATGCAACGAATTGCATTCTCTCCAGAAATTGCTCCTGCTATAGTGCGACCCATAGCAA
Source organism: Halobacillus ihumii (assembly GCF_902726645.1). Taxonomy (NCBI): domain Bacteria; kingdom Bacillati; phylum Bacillota; class Bacilli; order Caryophanales; family Bacillaceae; genus Halobacillus; species Halobacillus ihumii. The sequence goes on along the minus strand of NZ_CACVAO010000001.1, from coordinate 3,566,346 downwards.
TCAACGCAAACTCATTATATAGTTGTAAACTAACAGCTTTTAGAAAACATCGTTCGTTTTTTAAAAGTTAGAAAATTTGTATTATTGGATTATAAATTATATTGCACAACTAATCAAGGGGTGAAAAACTAGCAATTCTCTTGTATTCTTATTGTTAGCGCTTACTTTGTTAATCTTAAGGCATTTTAGTCAAATGCGAACATTTTAAATTAATTCATTGTATTTGTTCGTTTATAGGTAAAGGCATCAATTGAAAGTCTTTAAGAGAACCAGGAAGCAGATAACTATTTAAAAACGACTCTTTAAAAAGAGCCGTTTTCATAGAGGTAAATTTATCGGGAATGGCTTAGACATTCAAGCCTGGTCTGTTAAGAAATTATGTCAAAAATTTCTTAGCAATCTCCTTATAGAGTTGAATACTATTCAGGTATTCATCGACTTCAACATACTCATCGGGCTGGTGAGCTACTGATGTATCCCCAGGTCCCAGCACAATGACGGGAAACTCCTTATCTGCATGCGTAAATTGTGAACTGTCCGTGTAGCCGGTTATTCCCCCAAGTGTTGTTGATCCCCCTGAAGATTCAGCGGTGTCTTGAACTAATTTAACGAAAGGATCCTCACTTGAAGTCTTCACAGGAGTTTGATCGTTCAGAATACGGATTTCCGACTTAAGATCAGGGTATGTTCCTTTTGCAGATTGTATGATCTGGTCGATTTGATCGATGATTTGTTTGTGATCCTGAGACGGAACCGTTCGAATGTCGATATTCACGAAACATTGGTCGGGAACAACGTTCGTGTTGGACCCTCCGTTGAAGACGTTAATGCTAAAAGTAGATCCACCCAGCAAGTCGTCTTCCTCGTATGTTAATTCAAATTCTTCACCTAACATCCTATGGATAATTTCATTCATATGGGCCACAGCATTTGTTCCCATATCCGGCATCGAACCATGAGCCGTTTTCCCGTGTGTGATAATTTGCGGCCATAATGCCCCTTTGTGAGCAATCTTGATGTGATTTTGCGTTGGTTCCGCGACGATAAGGGCATCTAACGGCTCGGCATATCCCTTTTCTGTCAGTTGACGTGCACCAACAGCCCCCGCCTCTTCACCAACCGTTGCTAAAAGGGTTATCTCGCCTTTTTTCGGCAGACCTTCTTCTTTAAGCGAAACCATGGCTAACACACAGGCAGCGAGACCACTTTTCATATCACACGTCCCACGTCCATAAATTTTCCCATCTACTTCTTCCGCTCCAAAAGGATCATGTTCCCATTCGATTTCCCCAGTAGGGACAACATCCATGTGTCCCGTGAGTCCAAGGACGGGCCCATCTTCTTCCCCTTTTAAACGAGCGATTAAATTAGCCCGATTGTCATCGTATTCAACGAGTTCGGTCTCTATGTCGTATTCATCAAAAAGCTTTTGTAATTTCTCAGCAACCTCCGTTTCATTACCTGGAGGATTGACACTTTTAATTTGAATGATGTCTTTTAAAAATGATTTGGCTTGTTCTTGATCCATATTATCACCTCAGAATTCAGTCTACCCTTTATTTTTCTACGTTAACCGACCAAAAATTCTCATAAAATGTACTTCTAACATGCATGAGTTGGAAAAATGAACGAATCGTTATAAAATATCATTAAACTTAAAAAGGGAAGAAATACAATGACGTGGGAAGTACTTAATATCATAGGCACCCTTGCTTTTGCCATCAGTGGTGCCTTAATTGCAATAAAAGAGGATTATGACATATTAGGTGTCCAAGTGTTAGGATTCACGACGGCATTTGGAGGCAGTACGATTCGTAATTTGTTAATTGGCATACCGATTGAAAACATTTGGACAGAAGGTGATTTATTCATCGCCGTCTTCTTGACGAATATCGTTGTATTTATACTACCGAATCCGTGGCTGCAATATTGGGATAAATGGGGTATTCTTTTTGATGCGATGGGGTTGGCGTCATTTGCAATACAAGGAGCTCTCAGCGCTGTTCAAATCGGCGCACCATTAAGTGCGGTCCTCGTTGCGGCAACCTTGACGGGCTCAGGCGGTGGTATGATCCGGGATGTTTTTGCAGGGAGAAAACCGATGATTTTTCGTGCAGAGATTTATGCCCTCTGGGCGACACTTGGCGGATTAATGATTGGTCTCGGAATTATCCAGGGACCTTGGACAACAGGTATTCTTTTTGTTGCGATTGTAACATTGAGGATGTTATCCGTGCATTTCAAATGGCGATTACCTCGGCATTCCATGTCATGATGCTCTAAAGCTTTAAGAAAAGAAATATGTATTTGGATATTATAAAAGTAATGAATCAGTAGGAATGATACGGTTTATTTTCAATAATCAAAAGGAGGATTCTGGTAATGGAGGTTGATCAGTATTTACAACGGATGGGGCTTGATAATGCGAAAGGAATAACTTTGGATTCGCTCCAAGAGCTTCAGTTACAACATATGCTCCATGTTCCCTTTGAGAATTTGGACGTAATCCACCATGTTCCGATCCCGTTAGATGTTGAAACTTATTACCGAAAAATAGTCTTAAACCGCCGTGGTGGTTTTTGTTATGAATTAAATGGTCTGTTTAACTGGCTATTACAAAGCCTTGGTTTCAATAGCCGTTTTGTATCTGCTACAGTTAAGCGTCCCGACGGCTCTTGGACCATGGAAGGGAGCCATGCTTGCCTTATTGTCGAGATGGACCAGCCGTATTTAGTGGATGTCGGTTTCGGTGATTCCGTTAGGATGCCACTTCCTTTAACTGGTGAAACACGGGAAGATGTTAGTGGAGTGTACTGTATGGTAAAAATAAAAGAGGAAATTTATGATTTAAAAAGACAGGATAACCAAGATGAATGGGAAACATTATTTCGCCTCGACATGAAACCAAGAAAACTATCAGAGTTTGAAAAAGCCTGCCACTTTAATCAGACTTCGCCAGAGTCCCACTTTACCCAAAAGGAAATCGTATCATTGGCCACCTTGGATGGACGGATTACACTTTCAGGAAATTCTTTAATCGTCACTCGTCATGAGGAAAAACAAAAGACGAACGTCAGCAATAGTGAAAAACCGTCTGTCCTGGAACAATATTTCGATATCCATATTAATCACTACGATAAATAATTCAGCAAACAGAATGGGAGGATCTTACGATGGCTATCAATTACCAAAACAGATTAGAAACACTGCAAAAATCTCTTGAAAATCAAGATATTGATGTGGCTATGATTACATCACCTGCAAATGTATTCTATTATACTGGCTTCAACTCAGATCCACACGAACGATTTATGGGATTAATTGTTGATAACCGCAACCAGGAATACACCTTATTTGTTCCCGCATTGGATGAAGAAATAGCTGCTGATGAATCTATTGTTAAACAGGTCGTTCCGATTTCAGATGAAGAAAATCCATTTAAGAAACTAAAAGATACACTCGGGGAGAATATCACATCCTTCGGTCTTGAGATGAAGAGTGTAAGCATGTATCAGCATAATCAATTAGTAACTCATTTTCCTGAAGCATCTTATGTAGACATCCAACCATCCATTAACGCACAACGATTAAGAAAATCTGAAAGTGAAATGGGTTACGTACAACAGGCTGTCGATATCATTGAAAAAGTTCTTGCCGAAGGAATTAAAAAGGTAAAAATAGGGATGACTGAACTAGAATTAACTGCCGAATTAGAATATCTCATGAAGAAATACGGCGCAGAAGGCCCTTCCTTTTCAACCACTGTATTATCTGGGGAAAAATCGGCTCTCCCTCATGGCAGCCCGAGTGATCGCCCTTTTCAAAAAGGTGACTTCCTATTAATTGATATGGGGGTTATAAGAGATGGATACTGTTCAGATATAACCAGAACGTTTATGATTGGCGAGGCGGCGGACAAGCAAAAAGAAATCTATGATATTGTCCTGAAGTCCAATCAGGCTGGCGTGAAGTCAGTAGAAGCTGGCGTCCCTGTCAAAACATTTGATATCGAAGCGAGAAACGTCATTAATGCCCACGGCTATGGCAAATACTTTAATAACCGTGTTGGACATGGTCTAGGTATCGAGGTTCATGAAGAACCATCGATCCATGAAATGAATGAGGATCCAGCTGAACAAGGTATGGTATTTACGATCGAACCTGGCATTTATATCCCTGGTTTTGGCGGAGTACGCATTGAAGATGAAGTTTATATAAACGAAAGCGGAAAGGTTGAGGTATTAACTTCCTTCCCAAGGGAGTTACAAATTTTAGGGGGTTAAAACGTCATAGGTATTACTACTGTCAGAGATAACCAAACCCGCATTCTTATCTAAGATGCGGGTTCATCATACCTTTTATATGAAAAGCAGTTCACGCTTTGTTTCCTTCTTTTACACTCCTATTATACATTGCAATTTAGCAGAATGCGGGGTTACCGCTTTACAAACTAGATTCTAGTATTTCTTAAGAGATTCAATCATTAGCTCCCAAAAGCCTTCCACATCAAGTCCTAATCCAAACCTGGCATTAATCTTTCTACCAGTGACCCCATGTACATCAACTAGAGTTGTCCCTGAGGTTAGTTCCCCTTTCGTTTCCACCGTAATATTTACATCTTTTGTCTTAAATAATTCTGGAGCAATACAATAGGCCACAGTTAAAACATCATGTACGGGTCCGCCATCAAAATCGAACATCTCTTTATAGGTTGAAGCAAAAAATTCTAGTAATTCACCTACTATTTTAGCAACATCGTCGGCTACAATAGCCCCAGTTTTTTCTGATAGATTACTAGAAATTTCACCAAAGCGTAACATGGCTATAAATTCATTTGACCTTTCACGATGGCAGTAACCCGATATACGTATAGCAGCATGGGCGAGGGAAAAACCCAAACAAAAGAAATGACGCAGCCTCCCCTTTGATAGGAAACTGCGCCATTCCGGCACTTTGATGGATGATTCCGATTGGGCTCGAACCAACGACCTCCACCCTGTCAAGGTGGCGCTCTCCCAGCTGAGCTACGGAATCATATTATGTAACATCTTGTTGTCAGGACAACTATTAATATACAATGCTATGACATCATTGTCAACATATTTCGATGTTTTTTTAGTTTGAAAATTTTCTAACGGGGCAAATCGGTTCCCTTCTCCTTTTTTTCACAATTATATGATAAAATAAAAGGGAGACGTTACACGATTTACGATACGGGAATTTCCATGCGCGAACTCGATCGGATGTTAGGAGGTGGTCAAATGGGGAGAGACGGGAAGATGACTGAATACAGCATCGACAGCCAGTATCTCAATGAAGAAATGAAACTAAAAGTGTACACGCCTGAAAATTTCTCACCCCTGTATAAATACCATTTTTGTATTATGCAGGATGGAAACGACTACTTTCAGATGGGCCGCGCTGCGACGCTGAGTGATCAGCTTCATGCAGATAGACAGATTGAAAACACAATTTTCATTGGCATTCATTATCATAATAAGCATGATCGTCGGGACAAGTACCATCCTGATGGAAACAAGCAAGGTGATTATGTTAACTTTTTAGTAAGGGAAGTTGTTCCTTTTCTAGAAGAAGAGCTTCCTGGTTTCTATATGGGAAATGGGCGTACGCTCGTTGGAGATTCACTTGCAGGTACGCTGGCCTTAATGACAGCAACCCGATTTCCAAACGTATTTGGCAATGTAATTATGCAAAGTCCTTATGTAGATCCTCATGTGATGGAAGTTGTAAAATCAGCTAAAGATTTGTCAACCTTGACGATTTACCATACGATTGGGAATAAAGAAACCGCAGTGGAGACGACAGATGGGGCGACTAAAGATTTCCTGACGCCCAATCTCGATCTACAACAATACTTATCTCAGCAGTCTTTATCTTATGTGTTTCATGAGCTCGTTGGGGACCATACCTGGAAGTCCTGGCAGCAGGATTTCAAACGAGCTTTATTAACGATATTTGGCTAATTGCCGTAAGTAGCGTGTAAAGAAAGAATTAGGAGGGATCAACTGAATGAAATATGGTATAGCAATTTTTCCATCAAAAAAAGTACAGGATGAAGCGAACTCTTATCGTAAACGTTATGACCCGCATTACGCTCTGATTCCACCACATATTACTCTAAAAGAACCGTTTGAAGTAGAGGAAAAGAAGCTGGAAGCAGAAGTTATTCCAGAGTTAGAAAAAATCGCCAAAGATACATCTCAATTCTCAGTAGAAGTAACAAAGGTCAGTTCTTTTTCACCTGTAACAAACACGATTTATTTAAAAGTCAATCCCACTGACCCAATTATTCAACTAAATGAAAAATTACGTAATGGCACCATGCCTGATAATCAGGAGTACGCTTTTGTGCCTCACATTACGATTGCGCAAAAGCTGTCTGACGAAGAGTTTTCCGATGTATATGGAAGTTTGAGTATGGAAAGCTTTGATATCGTAGACAAAGTGGATCGCTTTCAACTGCTTTATCAGTTAGAAAATGGAGCCTGGAGTGTTTACGAAACCTTTCGATTCGGTGATGAGTAATGCAGGTGGATATCCGCACCGTTAGAAATCCTCAAGAATTAACCGACGCCTTTCAGATACGCCGGAATGTATTCATTGATGAACAGGGTGTCTCAGAAGCTGATGAACACGATGCCTTTGATGATTCCGCTAAACATCTCGTCGGCTACCTGGATGGGAAGCCCTTTGCAGCAGCCAGACTTCGATTTATCGAAGATTATGCAAAGCTTGAGAGAATTTGCGTGGAAAAAGCTCTCAGAGGTCATAGGTATGGCCAGCAAATGATTCACCATATGGAAAACGTCATTAAACACGAAGGGTATTCAAAAGCGAAACTCAATGCCCAAACGCATGCGGAAGGCTTTTATGAAAGCCTGGGATACCGGACCATTTCTGAAGAATTTATGGATGCCGGCATCCCTCACGTTACCATGATTAAAGACTTATAAATGAAAAAGATCTGCCTAACCAAAGGCAGATCTTTTTTGTATAGAAGCCGCCTTTTTCGTCTAGAATGATAGCTAGACAATACGCTAGAGGAACAGGTGATGGTATGGCTTATCTACAAATGTTCGCTGAAATTATTTTTGGGTTTGTCGCCCTATTTCTTATAACCAAGATCCTTGGGAAAACTCAAATTACTCAAATTACGCCCTTTGACTTTATCTCTGCTTTAGTATTAGGCGAGCTAGTGGGGAATGCTCTTTATGACGGCGAAGTTGGACTAAGACAAATGGCGTTTATGATTGTACTTTGGGGGATTCTGATCTCCGTAACCGAACTTATAACTCAAAAATTCAAAGGGACTAGGCATCTTCTCGAAGGCAGCCCTTCCCTGGTCATTCATGAAGGTAAAATCATGAAAAAGCAGTTGAAGAAGAATAAATTAGATATTAATCAGCTTCAGCATTTATTGCGATCCAAAGATGTGTTCACGATAAAAGACGTACAATATGCCGTACTTGAAACTGATGGATCGATCTCCGTGTTAAAGAAATCAGAGCATCAGACCCCGACCAAGAAAGATTTGAATATTCCTTTATCGACTGTTTCGTTGTCGAGTATTTTTATAAGCGATGGAGAAGTCATTTGGGATAACTTGAAAGAAGCCGGATTTGATAAACAATGGCTGCAAAATGAATTACGCAACCAAAATATATCGAGTGTGGACCAAATTTTGATGGCTGAATATACACCAGGTGAACAGCTTTTTATTATGCCTTATTAGCAGGGTAAAAAGTCCAGCGAAAATTCTCCACCCTATCCTGTACCCGCTCCTGTTTCTTTAAGGCAACGAGATAGGCTGTGACAGCCGTTCTGAATAACAGCCATTGCGAAAATTGCGGAGCATTCACCTCATAATTTTGGCACATAGCTGAAATAACTTGTTCATGAGTAGTACCTTCTGGATGTGACTGCAGATAAGTTTCAAGCCAGTGCAAGAGTCGCTCATGATACGTTATATTTGCCTGAACGGTCTCTTTGTATTTCTCTTCATAATCTCCGTGGCCCGGCAAAGCCCCTTCACAGGAAAATTCTAAAAGCTTGTGCAGGCTTTTAAGTGTCAAATCCACATCTGTCACGTATGGAATTTTGTGCTTATGCAATTGATCCTCGCTAAAATAGGTGTCGGCCGCATATAAGACACCTTTAATGTGTAGAGCAAGCTGATGATAGCTATGCCCTGGTAATAAATACATCTCCCCCTGTAATGAACCTAAGGGCAGAGAGCCCTCTGTTACGATTTGATCTACATGCATCTCTGGACCTTGTAGAAACTTATTGTGCAATTCCTCTAATGGGTCGTTTCCGCCAAACAAATAAAGCGGTTCAAGCTGAGGGTTTCGCAAAATTGCCTCTTCCAGCACAGGGGCTATTGTATGTACGTGGTAATGCTCTTGCACATAAGCAGCACCGCCATAGTGATCTGCGTGGGCATGCGTAATAAATAAGTGCGTCAAGGGAAGCTCTCTGGCTTTGAGTTCCTTGAGCACTTTTTTTACGGAAGAGCGATCAATTCCGGTATCAATCAGCAGACCAGTCGCTCCCTCATGGACATACCCGATGTTCACGGCCCCGTGATAGTAATAGCAGTGTTCATTGATTTGTTTAAAGGACATAGGAAAAACTCCTTGATCGATGGCATGGGATAGGACTATACCCTCTTACTGAAGTGAAGCCCTTTACCGGTAACATTGGAATAAACTTTTTCTGAAACGTTCTGAGTATGGGGTACAGGATGATAGTGAATCGTCGCTGGAGTGTATAGTGGATGCAAAGGTTCATTCTTTACGTCATTTTTTTCTTGAAGTTCACTTTGCTGCTCGTGTGCGTTCCCCAATTTTTGATCGAGAGTAGCTTTAAACACAGCATCTAAAGCAAAAGGCGATCGCGCCGTCTGAGTGACTCGTTTCTTATAATCCATATACTGATAATGAGTGACTGGAAGAATATATCCCATTGAAGCCTCTCCCCCTTCCTTCTATATAAGTAGATACCCCTTTTGCTTAAAAGTATTCCTGTTCTTACCCGAACTATTCAAAAAAGTTTTCCATCTTCTTCATTTGCTTATTCAGTTCCTTCTCGATTTTGGTCATTCTTTTTGAAAAACGCTTCTCCCAGGCATCAAAATCTCGCTGCCACTCCGTGAAACGCTTTTCCGGTTTCTTCATTAAACCGTCTGATTGATTTACTTCCTTGTCAATTTCCTGCATCAGTTTGATGAGAGACTTTTGTTTCTTTCCAATCAGTGCTCACTCCATTCGTAAATAATGGATTGGAGACCGGCTATTGCTAATATCAGCAGAACAATTTCACCGTAAGGAATCAAATAATAAATAACAATCATAAGGAAAGCTGACCAGACCCCTACACACCAATGACAGTGGAGGAATTCACCGATTATCCCCCTTGGCTCCCTCCATTCCTCTGAATGACCACTTGAATCCGTAGTAGTTACTACTTTTTCAAACGGCTTGCGAGCCCATTCCAGAATAAGATCATCGACGACTAGTCTTGTAAAACGAAAGCTGGCAAAGATTAATACGATAAATGCAAACCATCCCATATCCATGTTGTTTCCTCCTTAATCGTTAGAAAAAGGCCACTACCTTGTAGTGACCTCACCATTACCAATAAATTAGAGCCAGGAAAACCCTCCGCGTGAACTTGATTCATCATCATGACCTTTATCCTTCTCATCATGTTCCCTTCTGCGTCCGCCAAAGAAAGGATCATTATCGCGCCAGTCATGGTGTTTATCATGTTTATCATGTTTGTCGTGTTTATCGTGATGCTGCGGTTCGATAACAACATTGTCTGCTTTAATAACAAGATCCTTAACATGGATCACCTTTTTTTTCTTTTCAGACATTCATTTCATCTCCTTATTAAAAGTCATTGATATTTTATGGTTGAATTCATTATTTGGTATGGTCACCTGCCCAATCATCCCTTTCTCCTCAGCAATTCTTATAAAACAGTCAGATGCCCACACCCACAGGGCATAATTACATAGTCTATTAAGGACAATACGTCAATACGTTTGGAAATCAGAAAGGAGTTAAATAAATGGGCTGTAAAGAAAGAAATTATGATGTAGAAAGTTGTGTTTGCGATATCCTTAGAGATATCAAAGCGGCACAAGATGATGTAGTTGGTAACAACTGCTGTGATTCCGGATGCAGACAGTCTATCGATGACTTGGTTGGCGGTGCCGGCGGAGGAAATGGCCGTGATACCATCCCTGTTATTCTTTACTGCAAAGGAACATGTAAGCCATTTAAAGGGTTTGGAGGAAAGCGCTGCGAGAATGGCAGTGATGACTTTGATATCAAAGAAAGTTTCTTCTTCCGAGTGAAAGATGTAGACGACGATTGCTGCGCTACGTTGGAATTGCTTCTTTCTCCTGATGAAGACGAACATTGTGAATGCAAGCATGATTGCCCGGCAGAACAGGCGACAGGAGACTTAAGTGCTACCGGCATATGTATTACAGTTGATCTAGATTGCTTCTGCCACGTGACTTGCCTGCCAGCTGTTTCAGCACTATTTTAAAGCAGTGTCATATGCGGAAACTTCAACCTATCAAATGAAAAAATGAGCGTAAAGGGATTATGCACTTATAAGGAGACTTCGGTGTACTAAACCGGAGTCATCTTTATTAATCCCCTTAGCTGCTTAAAAGACCCATGTGTGTAATGATTGATCAGTTTTTTAACTTCAAGTAACGGTTAGAAAGGGAGGGGGGTCCAACCTTATATGTTGGATACCCCCTCTATTTCATAACCTGCCATGTTCTTGTATAAAAAAGGTTATACTGAATTAGCCAACACTCATGTTGGACAACTCCACCCCGATAAATCAGAGTAATCTAAAACTGAAGGCATTCCATGCTTAACTTTGTGAACAATTTCGAGCAAGATGAACGGTGACTTCATTCAAAGATTGCGAGCCACTGACTATGAAACGGTGAAGGAGGGACATAAAAGAAACCCGTCTTTTTCGACCGTAACTTTCCGTTCATTAAAACATTTATAAAAGTGACTCCGGCCTTGAAGGGTTTTCAATTATGCAGTCAAATCGCTCGGTCATGCATATATGAAATCGGATTCTCTTCACTCTTCATGTTCTTATTCTTTTTACATAGTCCTTCCTTTTCAGCTATAACAAAGGAAAAGGGAGATGCCAAATTACGAGGTTAGGCATCTCCCTTAAATAGATTTAGTCATCAACTTTGAGGGTACTCTACCTCTTTTTGCATGAATATACCATTACATTACAAGATACCTAGTCGAACCACCAATGCGATTAGTACTTGGATGGCTACTTGAACGTTTACTGCAACATCTGAATCGTCTGTTGCGACTGTTACGTTGCGTGAATTCTCGATATACGTCTGCTGTTTGTTTACTTGGGCAGATTTCAACTGTGCTTCTATATCCTGTGTGATCGTGTTAGCTCTTTCACTGTCTGCAATTGATATGCTGATAATCAGGGCAATAGCTACCTGGATGGCCACCTGAATATTAACAGCTAATTGCGTATCAGTTGTTCTAACATCTACATCGCATGAATCTTTGATCACAATCGATTCAAAAGATTTCTGCACATTTTTCAGTTCTGCTTCAGCATCCTGATCGATACTATTCCCAAAAGGAAATTCCATCGTTGGGTCTAGAGCATTCCACTTTGGACAGTTGTCATCCCTGTTATCTTCAAAATCACATTTGCATTCATATTTACAGTCACATTTGTCGTGCTTGTAATCACAATGATCGTCACACTTATCCTCACACGTAACCGGCCCTAGATCTTCCCAATTCTTCTCATTATTTCTTCTTTCCAACATTAACAATCTCTTTTTGTCATAACTTGACATTCCCATGTTACGTCACCTCCTTCTTGCTATTTAATAATATCCTACGCTGATTACCTTAAAGGGGAAGGGTGATTGTCTCTATATACATACCTATTTTCTTAAAATATTGATGACTTTTTCGAAACATCATTGGAAATTAGCGGCCTTATCCTCCCAGTGACGGCAACGAGGCTTCAGCAACAACGATTTAAACGGAGAGAACCATTCATGATTTTACAGTGACCAATAAAAAAACCGGACAATGGAGGTCATTATCCGGCTTCAGCTAAGCGATCTATTTATCTTTTTCATCCTTATTATCTTCTTCACTAGTTTTTTTAGTTAACGAGTCCGCACTTTTCCTTAAATCTTCAACAATTTTTTTGATTTCTTCTCTTTGCTCAGGATCTATTTTACTAGCGTCCAGCTCTACGCCATGTTTCTTCAATGTCGAGCCTACAATCATATCGATAATTCTTCCAGAAATATTCTGGAAATCCTCATTATTGTTACTCAATCCATCCACCTCCTATTTTTTCTTGTATAGTATATGACTCAGAAACCATTAGGGTGTTATGGGTAGAGGTCTATTTTCCAAAACAAAAAAAGATGACGTCGGGCTAAACTAGCCGAGGTCATCTCGTCGGTACTCATGTGCGAACCTAGAATCCAAGTAAACGAATCGATTGAATATCTTGGAGTTTTATATGCTGTTCGAATGGCTTCTGAAGTGTTTTCATCTCAACTACACCTTCATTATATCCTTCGATGAATCCGCGGAATTGGCCTTCCTCCGCCGTTGCTACCTCACATTTCATTTTCGGAACTTGTGCAGGAAGGTTAACGAAATACTTCACTTTCTCCTCAATCGTCATATCACGAAATTTTGTTCGATTCTCTTTATTGTCAGAGGATTGATCCTCCTGCTCCGCATTTTGCTGTTTAGGTACATCTTTTTGATTTCTAGTTATTTTTTTACGATACGTGCTCCTTTGCCGCAATTGATTTTGAAAATTATTCACTCGCCGTGGTTGTTGTGAGGAAGTCGGTTGGTCCGACGATGGCTGCTGGGTCGGTGATTGGTCCGATGGTACATCGCTATGATAACTCGTTTGCATGGATATTTCAGCCGGTTCGAGGTTGGGTTGTGTAATATACAGAACAGGAGGTTTTGCCGTTTTCTTTTTACTTGCCATTTAAGGTATCTCCCCTTTTTCATTTGGTCGTCATTCTATGTATATGCCCACCTATCTTTTCATGTGCTGCATTTTCATTCCTTACAACTGGTTAGTGTATCTATAGCTCCCTAACGAAAAGCGATAACGCCTTGTCTCAAAAATATAACGACCTATCTCATTAATATACCTCCTTGACTCGAGAGGATAACGACTTAACGAAGCAACATTCCGACCTAACGCATTGAGTAAGCTCTTTTCAGTCATAAAAAAGCCCCTGAAGGTAATGTGGCTACATTACCTTCAGGGGCAGGGATAGATTAATACCCTACAATATTATAACCAGAATCACAGTGAATGATTTCACCGGTAATTCCTCTTGAAAGATCACTCATCAAGAAGAACGCTGTGTCGCCTACTTCCTCCTGAGTTACAGCACGACGAAGCGGAGCACGCTCTTCGATTTCTGTTAAAATTTTGTTAAAGTCGCCAATGCCCTTGGCTGACAGTGTACGAATCGGACCTGCTGAAATCGCATTAACTCGGATCTGGTGTTTACCGAGGTCATTCGCTAAGTATTTGACGCTGGCATCAAGGCTTGCCTTCGCAATTCCCATGACGTTGTAGTTCTCCACTACTTTTTCCCCGCCAAGGTACGTAAGAGTGACGATCCCGCCACCGTCAGACATGACTGGCTTAGCGGCTCGGGCAACAGCTGTTAAGGAATAGGAGCTAATGTTATGAGCGGTCAAGAAACCATCCCGGCTTGTGTCGACATACTCCCCTTTCAGCTCTTCACGGTTGGCAAAGGCGATACAGTGCGCCAGGCCATGAATGACGCCGACATCCTGTTGAATCGCTGCAAACGTTTGGTTGATCGCCTCATCATCCGTTACATCACATTCGTAAAATAGGGATTCCGGTCCTTCGAGTGTGTTAGCTAAGTCGCGGACTGGCTTCTCAAATCGTTCTGAAGCATAGGTGAAGATCAATCGCGCTCCTGCTTTATTTAATGATTGTGCAATTCCCCACGCAATACTGCGCTTATTCGCAACACCCATGACAACATAAGTGCGGCCTTCTAAAGATCCATTCATAAAACAAGTCCTCCTTGGGGTCTTACTAAGTATTATGATTTGTTATTAGTACCTGATCCTATTTTATAATATCTTCATACAAATTACAATTACACCTCGTGTTCAATTTCCTGAGCAGTTAGGAGAGACTTTATCCCTGGTTGTAATTGGTGCATCAGGAATAATGTTTCCCACATAAACACACACTATAAATCGATCATGTTATGTCGTACAAGGTTTCACAAAACATCATCAATAGAAAGGGGGACGAATCGTGAGTGCTGCAGACCATCATACAAACAAAGATAAGCAGTTGGAATCTCAGGTTTTAGAACATCAGCAGCATGCCGAGCTTACTTCCTCGGAGCTGGGAGACTTATGGAGTAATTATATGGGGGATTCCATGTATGCTGTAATATTTGAACATTTCATAGAAGTCGTAGAGGACGAGGAAGTCAAAGAACTTCTTCTTTTTAGTCAAGGTCTGTCCAAACGGCACATCACAACGATCGCAGAGCTTTTCGTAAAGGAAGAGATTCCCGTCCCAGCCGGATTTGGATCATCTGACCTTCATAAAGGCGCCCCGCAACTGTTCGACGACACCTTCATGCTTTTCTTTTTACAGCAAATGGCAGTCGGCGGCTACGGCCAATACGCTCGTGCGCTTACGGGTTCCAACCGGCAGGATATCATCAATTTTTATCGTCAGGGAATTGAAGAATTAAATGAGCTTTACGAAAGAAGTACACACCTTTTGTCCGAAAAAGGAACCATTATCAAACCGCCTAAAATCCCTTATCCTAAACAAGTCGAGTTTGTAGAGAACAATTCTTTTACATCCTACTTCTCAAGTAAAAACAGACCCCTGGCTTCGATTGAAATTAAATACGCGAACTTAAACCTTACTACGAATATATTAGGCAAATCATTAATGATGGGGTTCAGCCAGGTGGCTTCCTCTAAAAAGTTGAGGAAGTATTTCCAGAATGGCAGAGATTTATCGGATAAGATGATAAACCAGCTAAGCAACCTTCTAGCCAACGATAACATCCCCTCCCCGATGACGATGGATCCGCACGTTTCGGATTCCAAGATCCCGCCGTTTAGCGATAAATTAATGTTATATCTAGGTGGTTTGGCGAACCAGCTTGGTCTTGAGAATATTGGAATTTCCATGTCCAGAACCTTACGACATGACATTCATATCAAGTACGCTAAATTTATCGCGGAAATCGGTGTTTACTCGAATCATGGCCAACAAATGATGATTGATCGCGGCTGGTTTGAGCAACCCCCGTTAGCTACTGACAGAAATAAACTGGTAAACAATCCACTCAAATAAAATGATTTTTCGATGGGAGGTTATATAATGGAAGCAGAGCACAACACTCAGATGACATCAGCTGAGATATCCCAAATTTGGGGGTCCTACCAAAACGATACGCTAACCGTTTGCATGCTTCGTTATTTTTTGAACCATGTGGAAGATGATGAGATTCGCCGTCTTCTGCAATACACCTTGGAGATCTCAAACTCCCATATTCGAAAATTAACGAAGCTAATGCGCAAGGAAAACTTCGCAGTCCCAGCAGGCTTTACGGAAGACGATGTCAATATCAACGCCCCGAGACTTTTTTCTGATTCATTCATGTTGGCTTATGTTCAGCAGCTTGGGAAGTTAGGTTTGAATGCACATAGTGTTTCAACAGCTCTGGCAGGACGACCTGATCTCCATGCCTTTTTTCTCGAATGCTTACAGGAGTATGGTGACGTTCATAAAAAAGCCAATCAGATCTTGTTGTCAAAAGGGCTTTATATTCGTCCCCCTTATATCCCTTATCCTAAACAAGTTGAATTTGTATCTAATAAACATTTTCTTGCTGGCTGGTTTGGGGAGAAACGACCGTTAACCTCATTAGAAGTCACGAATCTTTACGACAACATACAACGAAACAGTTTAGGGAGGGCTGTGTTAATTGGTTTCAGTCAAGCAGCCAAATCCAAAAAAGTGACCCAATACATGATGAGAGGCAAAAAGATTGCTGCCAAACACGTCGAAGTATTTGGCAGTATCCTGAGCAAAGATGATATCCCGGCCGCAGTGACATGGGATTCGGAAGTCACTGCCTCGACGACACCGCCGTTTTCCGATAAACTGATGATGTTTCACATTACGGCGTTAATTGCGATAGGCATTGGGTATTACGGGACGAGTATAGCCACGACCATGAGACGTGACATTCATTTAAAATACTCACGCCTGACCGCGGAAATTGGGAAGTATGCCGAAGATGGGGCAAATCTGATGATTGAAAACAACTGGATGGAGCAGCCTCCGCTAAGTCCAGACCGTGATGAATTAGCTAAAAAATAATAAAACGAATCCCGGCCTTTCCTATCAAAGGAAACCCGGGATTTTTTGTATCATATTAGCAAGTTCATAAATGCAGTAGCCATTCCAAAGTAGATTAAAATCGAAATGATATCGTTGATCGTCGTAATAAAGGGTCCGGAGGCTACCGCTGGGTCAATGTTAAAGCGATGCATGACCAGTGGGACAAGAGAACCTGCCAGCGTCGCTACGATCAATGTTGACATGATGGATAACCCCACTAACAATCCTAAGTAGAAATTGTGCTGCCATAAATAAACGACAAGCGTAATAATCACACCACAGCTCACTCCTGTGATCAGTCCAGTTCCCGCTTCACGTATAATCATTTTAAACTTGCCTTGCTTATCAATTTCGCCAGTAGCAAGCCCGCGAACAGCCACAGCCAGCGCTTGTGTACCTGTATTCCCAGCCATGCCGGCAATTAACGGAATAAAAATAGCTAATATCGCCACTTTATCCAACGTATCCTCAAACCGTCCGATCAAGCTGGCTGTTAAACTTCCGAGAAACAGCAAAATGACGAGCCACGGCAGTCGTTTTTTCGCAGAAGCAAACGCATTTTCATCCGGGCTGTCCACATCGGATATCCCAGCAAGCTTTGAATAGTCTTCACTAGCTTCTTCTTCCATAACATCCATAATATCATCAACGGTAATAATCCCTAATAAATGCTCTTGAAAATCAATAACCGGTAAGGCTAAGAAGTCATAGTCGCGCACCATCCGGGCAATTTCCTCCTGATCTTCCCCGACAGGCACTGACACAACACGTTCACTCATCACATCAGAAATAAACCAATCCTCTTCAGAGATAATCAAATCACGAAGCGAAATTACCCCAACAAGCCGCTTGTCTTCATCAATGACATACGTATAGTAAATGGTTTCAGCATCAGGGGCTTCTTTTCTTAAATGCAGCATGGCTTCACGGATCGTCATGCCTGCTTTGACAACTACAAATTCAGTCGTCATAATCGAACCGGCCGTTTTCTCCTCATAATGAAGCAAATCTTTAATTTCATCGGCTGCTTCATCATCCATAATCGTTAAAAAACTGGCAACTTTATTTTTATCAAGCTCATTTAATATATCAACCGCATCATCGGTAGACATCTCAGCAAAAACCTGTGCCGCAAATCTTGGATCCATTTCAGCGAAAAACGGCTCAATTTCATCATAATCAATATGTTCCATCACATCTGCAACTTCTTCAGGGGATAAATACGTATAGATTTGCAGCCGAACATCGTCCGCTACCTCTTCAAAAATTTTCGCCTGATCATATGGATGAAGTTCAAGAAATTCTGCCCTGAATTGGTCAATTTGATCGTTTAACAAAGCATCTTGAATCGTTTTCCAAACATCGCGGCGCTCTTGATCATCTAAATGTTCCATACGTCTCCCTCCCCTTCGTTCTTATAAACTTTTATTATACTAATAGCACGCCATACTTTTGTCAATAAATGTCGTTACTTTTTTCAAAATGAAAAACCTTACTTAAAAAAAGTCTGCGAATGTTGTACACTTACAATGATACACGTTGTTTTAGAGAATGTTTAGAGAAAGGGAACAAAGATGAATGAAACTCAACAAACATCACCAATAGACTATACGATCATCTTCGTAGTAGTCGCATTAGGAATCGTAAGCTGTTTTACTTTATACACACTCGACCCGCTCTTATCTCCAGCGGACCAGGGCTCATACTTAAAACAAATCGTTTGGTACATTTTAGGCGGCATTGGAGCTGCCATTGTCATGATTATGGACTATGACCGGCTTCACCATCTTGTATGGTTTTTATACGGATTTGGTGTATTTATGCTCTTATTGCTCTTTTTTAATTTCCCGCCACAAATTATCGTTACTTCAGGAGGTGCGACAAGCTGGTTCAGTCTTCCTGGAGGGATAACCCTGCAGCCGGCTGAATTTGTCAAGGTCTTCCTAGTTATCACGCTAGCGCATGTGATTGTCAGACACCATGAGAAACATCGCACGAAAACCGTTAAATCTGATTTTTTACTGCTAGGTAAATTGGTCGGTCTTTCTCTTCCACCAATGGGATTAATCGCTGTTCAGCCAGACCTTGGCTCCTTTCTCGTTCTTGTGGCCATTGCCAGTTTCCTAATTCTAGTCTCAGGGATTCAATGGAAAATTCTTATTTCCATACTTGCTTCGGTTTTATTAGTCATTGGAGTAACCGTCTTAATGTTTTTCTTAAGATTTACAGCCGTAACCGACTATTTAGAGGAATCTATTTTTGCTCACGTCGATTCAAGGTTTTACGGATGGCTTCAACCAGAGCAATACGCGCAAGGTTACGGGCTGCAGCTCATTAAATCGATCACTGCAATCGGATCCGGGCAGCTGACTGGAAAAGGGATCGGTAACTTCCAAGTTTCCGTTCCCGAACGTCATACAGATATGATTTTCACAGCCGTCGCAGAACAGTTCGGATTTATCGGAGCAAGTTTAGTGCTAACCTTATTCTTTTTACTGCTCTATCGGATGATTCAGATTGCCCTGGAAAGTAATGATTCCTTCGGCAGTTATATCATTGTCGGCATCGTAGGCATGATCACGTTTCAAGTTTTCCAAAATATCGGCATGTCTCTGCAACTGCTGCCGATCACAGGACTGCCCCTGCCTTTCTTAAGCTATGGGGGAAGTTCTACACTCGCTTATTTGCTCGCCATTGGCATTGTCTTAAATGTTAAATCACGGACGAGAACATATATGTTTGAATAGAAATGCAAAAAGGTGGAAAGCTCTAATAATCCACCTTTTTTTGCTTTCGTACGGTATTTTCCGGATAAGGAGGGTTATTATGCAATTTGATGTTATCGGAGATGTGCATGGCTGTCTCGATGAACTTATTGACTTATTTAATCAACTCGGATATCGATGGGAGGACGGCCTCCCTATTCATCCAGAAGAGCGAGTGCCTGTCTTTGTAGGCGATATTACCGACCGTGGCCCCCGTTCCATTGAAACCATTCGGTTTGTCTACCAGTTAGTGATAGAACAGCAGATAGCTCACTATGTACCTGGCAATCATTGCAACAAGTTATACCGCTTTTTTCTAGGAAATCCTGTTCAAGAGAAACACGGACTCGAAACGACAGCGGCGGAATATCGCAATCTTTCTGGATCAGAACAGCAAGAAGTGAAACAGATGTTTATGGAGTTAGTTGAGACCTCCCCGCTTTATTTACAGCTCCCCGAAGTCAGGGCGGTGGTGGCTCATGCTGGCATTCGTGCTGAGGATATTGGTAAGGAAAACAAGCGGATCAGGACATTTGTACTGTATGGAGATATCACAGGGGAGAAGCTTCCAGACGGACGCCCTGAGCGTAGAGACTGGGCACAAACTTATAAAGCCGATACATGGATTGTGTACGGACACACTCCCGTGTATGAACCACGTTTCGTTAATCGCACCGTCAATATTGATACAGGCTGTGTATTCGGCAATCAGCTTACGGCTTTCCGTCTCCCGGAGGAAGAGATCGTAAGCGTCCCTTCCTCTATGCCATTTGTCGAGGAAAAGTTCAATTATCATGCGTAAGAGCTGAGGATAATGAAAAAGCAAGAAGGAGCGGCTGCATCATCTGCGAGCCGCTCCTTCTATTTAACATGAGTACCTTATAGTGACCTGGCATGGTACGATAACGCCCTGTCTCAAAAAGATAGTGACCTATCTCAAAAAGATACTCCCCTAGCTCTAATTAATAACAACTAAACGCACAAGCGTAATGCCCTATCCATCCTGCTTGCCCCCCCTATTTTTCCGGATCCAACCATACTTGAGGCGGTGCAGACTTAAAACTAATTTGTTCTCCAGTAGAAGGATGGTTAAACGCTAAGCGATGACAATGTAACGCATGTCCTTTGGCTATATTCGAGCCCGATGCCCCATATAACGTATCCCCGACCAGCGGATGGCCCAGGTAGCTCATATGAACTCTAATTTGATGGGTACGCCCTGTATGTAATCGAATATGAACTAAGCTAGCAGTTGGTAACACTTCTGTCACCTCATACTCCGTGACAGCTTTCTTTCCATTTGGCGTTATCTCCCTCTCCATAATCGACCCGGCTTTTCTTCCGATCGGGGCCGTAATCATACCTGATGAAGGGGAGAGGCTGCCTTGTACCAGCGCTGTATAATTCCTTTTGATCTCTCCAGCTGCAGAAAGTTTCCCATGGCTGTACTGCTGTTTGGCAACAAGAAGCAGGCCAGATGTATCTCGGTCCAGTCTCGTGACAATATGGACTGTATAGTCATAGCCCTTCTGATCATAATCATATACGATTCCATTCGCAAGCGTTCCAGAACGGTGATCAGCTGTAGGCGACACCGCCATTCCAGCTGGCTTATTAAGTACGAGAACATCTTCGTCCTCATACACAATCTGAAGCGGGACGGGCTCCGGAATTAACACCTTTGAACGCACTTCTGCAGGAAATAAGACCGTTAATCGGTCAGCGGCCGATAACGTAGTTGAAATAGGAACACCAGTGTTGTTCACTAACACTGTGCCTCCAGTCTTAACGTTTTTGAGCAGTTGTCTGGAAAAAAGCGCTTCCCCTCTTAGAAAACTCTGAATGGTTTTCCCTGCCGAAACTTGATCAATGGTCCACTCCTTCTGATAACTCATTCAGGTGTATAATCATCTGCGACAAAGGAATCATGAACCCTTTTCCAAAACGGGAATGGACGGAAACGGGCGAATCGCACTCGCTCTTTCGCAACACGACATTGAATCGATTTTACGTCTTTATATGTTCTCGTAATATGGTCAATCGTAAATAAAAAGCTGCGCTCATTCAGCGGCTTCAGAAGGCATGTGTGATGACCGGGTAAGATAAGAGGCGAACCGATCGTCCGGAAGACACGGTTATTGATAGACGCCATCTCGGCAATTTGAATCGCTTCAAGGGAAGGATGAAGGATCGCTCCGCCCAGGGCCTTATTATACGCAGTACTTCCTGAAGGGGTAGAAATACAAAGGCCATCCCCGCGAAAGGTTTCAAAGTGATCTCCTTTGATTTCGATATCAAATACCACAGAGCCTTCTGATGTCTTAATGGCACACTCATTGAGTGCCAGATAACGATCTTCTGACCCTCCGCCCTTAGGACGAATCGTTACTTCAAGTAGCGGGTATTCAACAACTTGGAATGGAGTACGTGCGATTTCAATAATCAATTTCTCCAACTCTTCTGGCATCCAGTCCGCATAGAAGCCCAAATGACCGGTATGTACCCCAATGAAGGCGGTTCGGTCAAGCCGGTGAACGTACGTATGGAACGCTTCCAATAATGTTCCATCCCCACCGACGGAAATCGCGAGATCGGGCTCCTCCTCATCATACTCCAAATTAAACTCAGTCAAGTAACTCTTGATTTTTGTACGGATTTCGTTCGACTTTTTATCTCCTTTTGAGAGTATAGAGAATTTCATTTGCCTTCCACCCCTCTACGGTTTCTTCGATTTCCTTTTTTGATCTTCTTTGCGATTAAATATTTTTTGTGCTTCCTGAATTTCGTGTTTGATCTTTGACATTTCTTCATCGAGTAAAAAGGCTGCCTCTCCTGCACGCTTTAAACGTGCCTGGATATCAGTGGGAATCTTACCTGCATATTTATAATTAAGCGAGTGTTCATTGGTGGCCCAGAAATTCATTGCTAATGTCCGAATTTGAATTTCAGCCAACACCATTTTCTTTCCATGAATCGTTTCAACCGGATATTGGATGATCATATGATAAGACCGGTATCCACTTTCCTTCTTTTCAGTTATATAATCCTTTTCTTCTACAATGGTGAAATCGTTGCGATTCTTCAACATTGTGACGACAGAATAAATATCATCTACAAATTGGCAAACCACTCTCACTCCGGCAATATCCTGCAGCTCTTCCCTCATGTCTTCGGGGTTAATGGCTTTTCTGCGTGCTTTCTCCATAATGCTTGTCTTCGGCTTTACTCTCCCTGTGACAAATTCAATGGGAGATTGTTCACGCTCATATTCAAATTGTTGCCGCATTCCCTTTAATTTAACCTTAAGTTCGTCAACTACCTGCGCATAAGGTGCTAAAAAGGTATCCCAATTCATTCGAGCACCACCTTTATGTACCAAACTGTGTATTCCATATGTGTGTTTAGACTCACAAACATTGTATCATAATCTTATTCCATCACCAGAATTTAACTCATGGATAATGGCTAACTTTTGCAATTCTAACCTATTATAAATCATAATTAAAGGAGAGGTGACGCATATTATGGCACAAGAAATTGAAATTGAATTTAAAAACCTGTTAACAGAGGAAGAGTATCATACTCTTTACAAACAACTTGATTTTGCCACGATTGAACAGGTGGAACAAACGAATTATTATTTTGAAACAGATGACTACCAGCTGCGCGATAAGGGAGCGGCTTTAAGAATAAGACAAAAAAACGACACATGGACACTGACTTTGAAGGAACCTCACCCTGATGGCCTTTTGGAAACGCACCATACCCTATCAGAAGCAGAAGCCGGGCTCTGGCTGGAGAATCAATTGTCTGCACCGCTCGAAATCAACAGACAGTTAGAGCAACTCGGAGTTTCAGCTGCCGATCTACGTTACATCGGTGCTCTTACTACCAAAAGACAAGAGCGTGCATACAACGATACACTAGTCGTTTTGGATCACAGTTTTTACTGTGGGCAATCTGATTATGAACTGGAATTAGAAGCAAGCTCTAAACAGCAGGGGGAGCAGGTTTTTGCAAATATTTTAAGCTCTTATCACATTCCTAAACGAGCGACAGATAATAAAATAAAAAGGTTCTTTCAGGCCAAACTAAAATCAGAATAGTTGCCGTCCACCTTCACCGTTGCTAAAATGAATAAACAGACAAGGAAGGGATTATATGAACGAAAAACCCGGCAGCATTTATGAAGTTATAGGCGAAGACAAAATAAATGTGCTAGTAAATTGTTTTTATCGACACGTCAGCCAGCATCCTGACCTCATCCCTATTTTTCCGGATGATTTAACGGAAACCGCTCGCAAACAGAAACAATTTTTAACCCAATTTTTCGGTGGCCCCCCTCTTTATATTCAGGAGCACGGTCACCCGATGCTAAGAGCACGACATCTCCCATTTGCGATCACTCCTACAAGAAAAGATGCATGGTTGTCCTGCATGGCAAAAGCCCTCGAAGAAGCTGACATTCAAGATCCATACCGTCAATTCATGTTTGAACGCTTAACCATGACAGCTAACCATATGATGAATACACCAGAAGATGAGAAAGGAGAATCGATGTGAGTTGGAAAAGTACGAGCAGTCTTTCAGGGAACCAGAATACCGCTAGTGGTTATTTTGATTTGCTAAAGCGGCCTATTGAGATTTATGTATTTATTGATCCTCTCTGTCCTGAATGCTGGTCGATTGAACCGTTTTTAAAAAAGCTCACGATCGAATACGGACGTTTCTTTACGATTCGTCCCATCATTAGCGGAAATTTAGCTTCCCTGCAGCAGTTTAAATCCGAAAAGCGAGAAATACTCAAGAAAGTATGGGATAAAACAGGAACACGAACAGGAATGTGCTGTGATGGAGACGTGTGGATTGAAAACCCGATTTCCTCCCCTCTCGTAACAGCCTTAGCAGTAAAAGCTGCGGAGTTACAGGGCAAGAAAGCTGGTATGCGTTTTCTTAGAAAAGTGCAGGAATATGTGTTTTTGGATAGGAAAGATATCTCGAACGAAGATGTTCTCATTGAATGTGCTGGAAAAAGTCGTTTAGATGTGAATGAATTTAAAAAAGATTTACATGCAGATGCTGCACACAGAGCTCTGAGATGCGACTTTAAATTGACAAAAGAGATGGATGTGGATTCCACACCAACGATGGTTGTTTTTAACGAATCTGAAGAAGATGCAGGACTAAAGATTACCGGCCTTTATTCATATGATGTTTACGTGAAAGTATTAAAAGAAATGCTTCAAAAAGATCCAAAGCCTGCAGTAAAACCTGAATTGGAAGAGTTTTTACATCATTATCGTTTTGTCGCAAATAAAGAAATATCCGTCGTCTACGATTGGACAGAACAGCAAACAAAAAAAGAATTGAAGAAGCTGGTGTTACGACAAAAAGTCCGGGAAGTTCCGGTGAAATACGGTACTTTCTGGGAATATATCAATTCGTAGAATTAAAATAGAGGAACACTATGTAGGAAGCATTAGCAGTTAGCTGCTAATGCTTCTATTTTTAGGGGGTTGGTTACACAGTACAGCATTAATGTGAATTTCTTCACTATTTAAGTATATCAACCCTGTGGGCAATGAACAATGCGATCAGCCAATTGTTCACAATGTTGTCAATTGAAGCATACTTCTGGGAATAATTTAGAGATTGGCTCATAAGGTAAATAAAAAGGAGGTTTCTGTCATGAAACGATGGGTCATTTTGGGTTACATCCCTTTATTTTTGTTGTTAATTCTCTTTCACATTTTCGGATTAATGCTCCTGTTTCCGTTATATATTTCCGCCCCTCTCCTATTCGTTTCTATTTATATGTTTGTCAGTTTAGTCTTTCACCGAAAGAAATTTCGCGGATTTATAAATTGAAACAAGCTGCTTCTTTAGTCAAAGAGGCAGCTTGTTTATTCATTCTTATTGCAGTAATTCTTCCATCTCATCAAGTTTCTGTTCAAATACATCCAATGCTTTTAAAATAGGATCTTTCGAGGTCATATCTACCCCGGCTTTCTTCAACACTTCAATAGGGTAATCACTGCTCCCAGCCTTCAGGAAGCTCATGTATCTTTCAACAGCCGGTTCCCCTTCAGTTAGAATTTGTTCAGCAAGGGTTGTGGCTGCTGCATATCCAGTTGAGTACTGATATACATAATAGCCCATGTAGAAGTGAGGAATTCTTGCCCACTCTAACCCGATCTCTTCATCAATAACGAGCTCAGTTCCAAAGTATTTTTTATTCAAGTCATAATACAACTGTGTCAGTTTATCGGCTGTTAATGCCTCACCTTTTTGTGCTTGAATATGAATTTCATGCTCAAATTCAGCAAACATCGTCTGCCGGAAAACCGTACCTCGGAAACCTTCCAGGAAGTTGTTCAATAAGTACAGTTTCTCCTTCTTATCATCCGTTTTCTTCATGAGGTGATCGTTTAATAATGCCTCATTACAAGTAGAAGCTACTTCCGCTACGAAAATGGAGTAGTTTCCGTACCGGTATGGCTGGTTATTATGAGTATAATAACTATGCAGCGAATGCCCCAGTTCATGGGCCAATGTGAAAAGGTTATTGACGTCATCCTGCCAGTTCATTAAAATAAACGGATTTGTGCCATAATGTCCAGAGGAATAGGCTCCACTCCGCTTCCCTTTATTCTCCTCGACATCTATCCAGCGGCTCGTCAGCCCTTCCCTTACCACGTCCACATAATCTTTGCCTAATGGCTCTAGTGCGTTAAGAACGACCCGTTGTGCTTCTTCATAGGAGACCTCCATTTCAGCATCCTTCACAAGCGGTGTGTACAAGTCGTACATATGCAGTTCATCTAGTTCAAGCACTTTCTTACGCAGGGCCACATAACGATGCATAAGCGGCAGCCGCTCCTCCACTGCCTCAATTAAATTATCATATACGGATTCTGGAATTTTGTTTCCATCCAGTGCCGCTTCCCGTGCACTCTCATACTTTTTAGCTTCCGCAAAGAAATTATCTTTTTTCACTTGGCCGCTTAACGTTGAAGCAAATGTATTTTTAAAAGATCCATACGTGTCATACATGGCCTGAAACGCATTCTGCCTTACTTCCCGATCTTCGGATTTCAGAAACCCTACAAAACGGCCTTGAGTTAAGTCTACTTCGTTTCCCTCTTCATCCTTAATCGTTGGAAAGGTTAAATCGGCATTACTAAGAGCTCCATATGTCTGTGAAGGACTTGAAGCGATTTCCGAGAACCCCGACAACAGCTTCTCCTCTTCTTCGCTTAGTACGTGCTCTTTTTTTCTCAGGATCTCATGCAGCGTATGTTCATACTGTTGTAATTTCTTGTGCTCGTTTATATAGCTCTTAACCTTCTCTTCTGAGAGAGATAAAATCTCTGGAACGATAAAACTCATAGAAGAAGAAACTTGTGTCAAAAGGCTTTCCGCTTTCGCATTCATCTCTTGATAATGTGAATTGGCCGTATCCTGATCACTGCGCATATGGGCATAGGTAAATAGTTTCCCTATTCTATTTGATACTTTATCCTGCAGCGTTAACAACTGGTACAGCTGTTCCGCTGAATTTCCCAGTGTATCTTTAAAAGCCTGTACCTCTGGGATTAGCTTTTTAATTTCCTCGAATTCCTTATACCATTCTTCATCACTCGCAAAAATTGTCTCAAGATTCCATGTTAATTCCTCAGGGATTTCTTCCCTTTTTGGTAACTGTTTTGTTGTCGATGCCATGTATACATCCTCCTCCAAATTGTGTCGCCATCTAAAAAATTCGATTCTCTTAGTAAAAAATCCTTCCTATAACGATACATTATTATGTCTGGGCACCATATTTTTTAAAACGTTCATCACTAGTTTATCTTCTTCCAAAGCCTGGGTAATATGAGTCGGAAAAGTGATTTCTTTTCGTTTTATCCAATTTCCTTTAGGAGACTTTCTCACATATCCCATCTGTTCAAGTAATTGTAAGTATTCTTGCACAGGGTCTGCTTGATAACGATTGATCGTCAAGCATTTATCACGATGTCCGAGCTTTATTAAACTTCCTACAGGTCGATCGATAAAATGATTCAGGACAAATTTTGTCTGCCACATATAGACTTTCACAGAATAAATGGACTGACTCGGCACAGGTAAACAACAGACGGATGGAATTAACGAGAAATGCTTTCCTTTTAAGTAAAGAAACTGGCGCCATTGACGCTCCTCTGTGCCCACCGATTTCTGATAGATCGTGCGGAGTTTGAACAAGTATTTTTCCCAGAAATATAAATAAGATGTCACCGAAGGGCTGGCCGGGGCAAACAGCTGAGGAAAAGTAATGGAGTCGAGGAGATAAGCTCGGGACCTGGCGAAGCAATTAGAATGCTGAAATCCGAGGATATGATCAACAATTATGACAGACTGGGCATTTACGTTTAAGTAATACATACAGTAAGAATGATGAAAGTAATAAAGGAGTGAGCGATGGAAGGTCGTGTGCAGCAGTTGATGCTTTCCTTTTTGCCGGAAGTGACGGCTCCCAACAATCCATAAAGGAAAGATACCGGCTTCGTAATAACTATTCGTTCGCTTCTCTATGATATCGGGGGAAATAGTAGAACACTGCAGTTCAATTGCAATTCGGCGCTTGTCACGACTTATGAAAAACAAATCAGGGCGCTGGTTTATTTCCTTGATAAAATATTCCATTTCAACTTTGTACCCTTGATCTTTCAGCCATTTGAAAAGCAGCCATTTTCCAGACTCGTGTTCGTCACTTTCACCTTGGGATTTTCGTTTACACTGGCTGGTTGAAAAATGGGCAAAGTGCGGGATGTGATGGAGGCCGGAACGAATTTGAAGGGGTTCTTTACAGGTGGGGCAATAGTACGTCACTTGTCGCCTTATCTGTTCAATTTGTTTTCTGGACAGTTGATATAACGAGCAAAGCTTTCCATGATGATCGTATGCATACAGCAATAATGTCACCTCCACCTAAACCTATTCGCCATAAAGCTGAAAATCCCTTTTTTTAGACAAAAAAAAGCACACTTCATGCAGTGTGCACATTTATTAATGGGATGGAAAATAATCTTTAATTTGCGTTAAAGCATTCTCAGCGAAAATGACTTTACCGTATTCTTGAAGACGATAAATGGTTACAGAAGACTCATGTCCATATTCCATTAGCTGACTTAAAATATTTTCTTGTTGATCATCACTCATATTTTCATCATTGAATTGAATATATAAATAGTAGGTGTCTTCAAAATGAATGAGAGAATTATCCATATTATGCTCATTCGTCATATAATGGCTCAGCTGAATGACATCTTCAAATTCATTAAAACGTAACGTAAAGTTCAATGGTTCAAAGACACCCTCTTTTGAATCATGTTCTTCATTATCTGGTTCTGTTTCGCTTTGATCTGTATCACTGTATTTATCATCAAGTAAAGATTCTAGTTTCTCATCCATCGGTACATCAATCGATTTGCCGTCATCACTAGGGAGTTCGAGCTTTTGACCATCTTGGGAAACCTGCGCTTTTGTGACGATCACTTCTAAACCTTTGTCCATAGCCTGAACTTGAATCCACAGCGGTCCATCAGCTTGAAAGTTTTCCTGATCGTTTACTTCATCCATCATTTCCCAGAAAAGCTGCTCACTTCGCTCACGATTGTACCAAATTTCTTCACGGTCAAATCCGAGCTGTTCAACATCATGATAAGAAACGTAAAATTTAACAGTGTTTTCGTTTATGCGTTCGATTTCCATGTGTGTCTCTCTCCCTTCTATCTTTTAGTATGGCGGAAGGGATCGTTCACCCTAATACGCTTACTTTTACCTTACCCGTTAGGCAAAAACTTCAACCATCGTGATGGGTAACACTTATAAAGATTGATGTTACTTTTATTGTATGACAGGAATCAGTAAATGGAAAACAAATTGCTTGATTTCAACGTTTGACCATTGCCGAGCCTTTTTTAGGAAAGGTTGACTTCCCATTGTAGCTTATTTTAAATCGTTTGTCATTAAATTGTAGGAGGATTCTCGAATGAATTGGGACTTGCTTGAACCTATTTTTATCATTGTGTCAATTGATCTTATTTTAGGTGGAGATAATGCAGTAGTCATAGCTTTAGCAAGTAGGAATCTTCCTAAACATCAAAGAAGTAAGGCGATCTTTTTAGGGACAGGCTTAGCCATCGCTGCCCGAGTCCTGTTGACCACAGTGGCCTTATATTTGCTGCACATACCATTTCTACGCTTAATTGGTGGAATCCTTCTTTTATATATTGCGATTAAATTGCTAACTGATACAGATGATACGCAACATATTAAAAGTAGTGATAACCTCTTTACTGCTGTAAAGACCATTGTGTTTGCAGATATCGTCATGGGGTTTGACAATGTTCTAGCGATTGCTGGGGCTTCACACGGTGAAGTCTTGCTTGTGATTCTCGGCCTGCTGATTTCTGTTCCAATTATTATTTTCGGAAGCCGTTTTATCTTATTGTTAATGGATAAGTTTCCGATTCTTATTTATATAGGAGCGGGGATTCTCGCCTTTACAGCTGGCGAAATGATCCTGGAAGACCGAAGAATCATAACATACCTTGAACCGAATTCCATCATTCACTACATTTTTCCTGCTTTTGTAGTGCTGCTCACCATTGCTTTCGGTTATTTTATGAACAAAAAAACCCAAACAGCTTAAGCTAACCTTAAGCGACTGGATGGACAAGATCCCTCATCTGAACAATCACCGCACGTGAGAAAAAAAGCTGCATCTCCTCATTTATCAGAGATGCAGCTTTTTATTTTAATTGACTAAGCGTTGTGCTTCTCTAAGTTGGAAAGTACGTACGCTTCGCGGTAAGAAACGTCTGATTTCATCCTCATTGTAACCTACTTGCAATCGCTTATCATCAATAATAATCGGTCGGCGCAGCAGCCCAGGATTTTCTTGGATAAGGTCAAACAAGTCTTGCATAGGCAATTGATCGAAATCAACTTTTAACTTTTGGAAGACTTTCGAACGGGTAGAAATAATTTCTTCCGTGCCATCTTCAGTCATTCTTAGGATTTCCTTGATCTCATCGATCGTTAGCGGTTCAGAAAAAATATTTCTTTCCGTATAAGCAATATTGTGCTCCTCAAGCCACGCTTTTGCTTTCCGGCATGATGTACAACTTGGTGAGGTATAAAGTGTTACCATACTGAAACTTCACTCCTCAAAATGTATTGTATTTCATTATTTGACTGCTTATTAATTTAAAATTAGTATAATCTAATCTTATATAATAACTATAACACACATGTCAACTGAAATCTATAACACCTAAGTAAAAAATACCGTAAATCACTAATAATCCTGCAAAATTTACAAACTGTACTATATGCAGTACCACTAACCACCATGATATTTGCAAAAAACATATACTTCGTACTCGGTTATATTTTCAACTATTCCAAACGATTGAAAATCCCCGCCTAAAAAGCCGGGGATTACATCTGGCCATTTGATTATTTTAAATCTTTCAGAATATCATCAGAATCACGATCTTCATCTAGTTTTAATACCTCGTCCACTGGTTGATAAGACCTTCCATAAAATTCGCTGTCCTTATACGTATGAATTTCCTCATACATTTTCTTCATTTGGTCATAAATACTTTCTTCAGAAGCATCTTCAGGAGACCAATAGAGGATTTCCATCGGAGTCGGTTCATTTGTAGCTAGAGATCTTCTTGAATATCCGATTGATTGAGCATGCTTGAAACCTTCTCGTTGATAAAAATGAAGACGTTTGGCCGAGTCAGTATCTTCGTAGTCTACCGGCTCCACTTCCAAAATAATTGGTTTTCCTTTTGCTTTCATTTTCTCAATAAGCTTATGCCCTAATCCTTGCCCACGGGAGGCAGCTGAAACGTACACATAGTCAATGAAAATAAACGAGTTAAACTCTGCATACATTAACACATGGTATTCACCTTCATCTTTATAATACACTTCACTTTTTTCTTTTAGTAAAGCTTCCATGTGTTCTTGTGATTTCATTTCCTCTACTGGAAAATATTGATTCAACTTTTCATACCAGTTCATTGATCTACTCCCTTTAGTCATTATCATCTTTCATTATACAGAATAATTGCAAAATTGTTAAATGCATTTGAAAAAACGCTTATTATTTACTTTCCCGATTGTTCTATTCTCTAATCAAAAAAGCACTGGGAATCCCCAGTGCTTTTGCCAGAACACTACGGTGTATAATCTACATTAGGCGTGTAATTATTCGTAGCATTCCAAATTAAATACTCATTTATACCATTTTCTTGTAAGGCTTTAATTTGCGCCTCCACTTCTGCTTTGCCATATTGCTTTGCAGGACCAGAATAGAGCCATGGTGCTTCAAAATCCTGAATCCATGGGCGCGATGTTGGAGGATCCTCCAGTTTACTTAAGACTTCATTTTCTATTTTGGCATACGAGCTAATCGTCTTGTATGGATGCAGATCAGGCTTATCCAACCCGAAAAAAGGTCCCCAGTGACTCGGGTAAATCATCGATGAAATCACATCAACATGGCTGGATATTTTCGAAAAGTTCTGGCCGATATTGGGAGCTTCTTCAATTGTGGCCGCATAACCGAAAATATCAACGGAGACATCCACATCATAATGGCTTAGCTCCTTTTCAGCATATGCCACAAAATCAGATACCGCTTTTACACGTTTATCCACGTTACTCATTTCTAAATCCGCATAATCACCTTGGCTGTATTCCAGTTCCTCATCACGTGTTCCGAAGCCTTCTGGAAAACGAACATAATCAAATTGGATCTCCTGGAATCCCAGTTCAGCAGCCTTTTTCGCAATCTCCAAATTATATTTCCATACTTCCTTCATAAATGGATTTACGAAAGCTTCTCCTCGTCCGTTCACCCATACCTCTCCATTTTTTGTATAGGAAAGATCTGGGCGTTTCTTAGCAAGTAATGAATCTTTGAAAACGACAATTCTGGCAATTGGGTAGATACCCTTTTCCTCCAACTTTTCGAGCATAGCCCGCGGGTCATCAATATAAGGCTGCGCTATATCCTCATAAGGAGAACCTTCCGGTGGGTCAAAGGTGATATTGCCGTGGTCTTCTTTTATATCAATAACCATGGCATTTAAATCCGTTGACTCTACCAGTTTTGTCAGGTCCTCCATATTTGATCCACCTGCTGAAGGACCAGTTACATAGATTCCCCGGACAGCTTCGGGGTACTCAAAATCTAAACCAGAATCGTACAAAAAGCGGGCTGCAGTTTCTGGCACTTTAAGGGTCTTCAGCCCAAGTTTCTTGCCGGCAAGCAATTGTACTTCTTTAGGAGCTGCTTCATCTGCACTTACGTTATGTATAGGGAATGCGCAAACTACCAAAAGCAGACTTGTCAAAAAGAGTACGAGATGTTTCTTATTCATGATATCCTACTCCTATTTTATATGCTCTCCTAAGTATATAAGAATTACCATCACATTGGATAGTACTTTATGACATTTTTTGTAGAAATTTTTAAAGAATGCTGTTTTTTAGAAGAATATTCCTTTGCAAAAAAAGAAGAGACTTTGCACTTTCTTACAGTGCAAAGTCTCTTCAATCATTCTCTAACTTTTTACAGTCGTTCCATGTTCTTTTTGATAGTGCTCATATTCCTTCGTTGTGCATAATACCCAGTGGCCCGGACGCACTTCTCTAAATTCTGGCTCTTCACTTGTATCGTGGTCATTAGGATCATAAGTGAAACGCTCGCGGTTACGTTCATAATCCGGATCAGGCAAAGGAATTGCCGACAGCAAGGATTGTGTATAAGGATGAATCGGGTGCTTATAAAGATCTTCTGCACTCGCTAACTCAACCATTTTGCCAAAGTACATAACCCCAATACGATCACTAATATATTTTACCATCGATAAGTCATGGGCGATGAACAGATACGTGAGGCCATGATCTGCTTGTAACTGCTTAAGCAAATTAACCACTTGTGCTTGGATAGATACGTCTAAAGCAGAGATCGGTTCATCTGCGATAATAAAACTTGGGTCCACAGCTAGTGCTCTTGCTATCCCAATACGCTGACGCTGGCCGCCACTAAATTCGTGAGGATAACGAGCCGCGTGTTCTTTATTTAAGCCAACCGTTTCCAGAAGTTCATGCACACGGTCTGTGCGGGCATTGTCATTCGCAGCAAGGTTGTGGATGTCCATCCCTTCCGCAATAATATCCTCGACCTTCATACGAGGGTTTAAGGATGCATATGGATCCTGAAAAATCATCTGCATTTCACGATTAAATTTTTTAAGATCATCGCGGCTTTTCTTAGCGTGAACATCTTCCCCGTTAAATAACACTTTGCCGTCCGTTGCATCATAAAGGCGGATAATGGTGCGGCCTGTTGTGGACTTCCCACAACCAGATTCTCCTACAAGTCCAAACGTTTCCCCTTTATAAATATCGAACGTCAATCCGTCAACGGCTTTGACGACACTGTGACGGCCTGTTTTAAAATGTTGCTTTAAATTGGTTATTTCTAGTAATTTTTCTTGACTCATACACGATCACCTTCCGTTGCCTTAGCCGTTTTAGCCATGCCTTCCATACGTTTCTTTATAGCCGGAGGCGGATCAATATCCGGAGCATGCTCATGCAGCAGCCATGTTGCGGCATAGTGAGAATCCGATACTTTAAACATCGGAGGTTCTTGCTCCAAGTCGATTTGCATAGCATATTGGTTACGAGGGGCAAAGGCGTCCCCTTTTGGCGGATCAAGCAGATCTGGCGGTGACCCTGGAATTGCATATAGCTCTTCATCTGCGCTGTCTAGAGATGGCATAGAACCAAGCAATCCCCACGTGTAAGGGTGCTTAGGATTGTAGAAGATATCGTCAACTGTTCCTATTTCGACAATGCGTCCAGCATACATAACCGCTACACGATCAGCCACGTTCGCCACAACACCCAGGTCATGGGTAATAAAAATAGTGGCAGAATCAGTCTTCTTTTGAATATCTTTCATAAGCTCTAAAATTTGAGCTTGAATGGTTACATCAAGAGCCGTTGTTGGTTCATCCGCAATCAGCAATTTCGGATTACAAGCCAGGGCAATCGCTACGACCACACGTTGACGCATTCCTCCAGAAAACTGGTGAGGATATTGCTTCATACGGTTTTGCGCATCGGGAATACCAACGAGCTCAAGTAATTCTACAACCCTCTTTTGGGCCTGAGACTTACTCATTTTTTGGTGCTTAATAAGGCCCTCGGCAATTTGATTACCCACTTTCATCGTTGGGTTAAGAGATGTCATCGGATCCTGAAAAATCATAGAGATTTCTCTTCCCCGTATCTTCTGCATCTGCTTTTCGCTCATTTTAGTAAGATCGCGGCCTTCAAAAAGAATCTCTCCTTCTTTAATGCGGCCAGGCGGCATAGGAATCAGTTTCATGAGTGCTTTCGTCGTAACTGATTTACCAGAACCCGACTCTCCTACGATCGCCAGTGTTTCTCCTCGTTTTAGATCGAAGTTCACACCACGTACAGCCTGTACCTCACCTCCGTAGGTGTCAAAGGATACATGCATATTTTTTACTTCTAGTAATTTTTCCATAATTACACCTACCTCCTATTCGCGCATCTTCGGATCAAATGCATCCCGAAGACCGTCAGCTAGTACATTAAATCCAATCATAATCAATGAGATAACGACAGCTGGGAATAATAACATATGTGGATATATTTGCAGAGATGAGAAACCAGCATTAACCAATGTTCCCAGAGAAGCCATTGGTGTTGGCAGTCCAAGACCAATAAAGCTTAAGAAAGCCTCGAAGAAAATGGCACTAGGGATGGTAAACATAGTGTTAATAACGATTAATCCCATAACGTTAGGAATTAAATGCCTTCTTAAAACTCTATTATCAGAAGCACCTAATGTTTGCGACGCTAGGACAAATTCTTGGTTCTTCAGCTTTAGAATTTGCCCCCTGACTATCCTGGCCATCGATATCCAGGACGTTAAGGCTAAGGCGATTATGATTGATATTATTCCGGGGTCCAGAATTAAGATCATCAAAATAACGATAACTAAGTTTGGAACACCAATTAAAATCTCAATGACACGCTGCATATAATTATCGACGCGTCCGCCATAATAGGCAGATATTCCACCATAAGCAACCCCAATTAACATATCAATGGCTGTAGCAACAATCGCGATGAACAGAGAAACTCTGGTACCGTGCCACGTTCTTGACCATTGGTCACGTCCAAGCCCGTCGGTACCGAACCAATAATTTTCTTTCACATCTTTCGCAGCATATACATCATATTCTGCTTCCACTTCTGCCGGTTCGCCATTGCCGCCTTCACTCACAATGGTTGTGTCAATATATTCTTCCTGATTGTTAAAACGCATTAGTGCTTTCTCTTTTGCTTCCTCTACAGTAGGAGCGCTTTCTACCGTGCTTAACGTTCCATCAAAGCCTAACCAGCCAAGACCATCAATCTTAGGCGGCATCTTGGCAACTGTTAAATCCTGATCATACTGTCCAAAATCATTCATATACGGCCCAAATATTGCGAGAAGTGTTAATATAATTAAAACAACAAGACCGACCATTGCGCCGAAATTTTTACGCAATCGAATGAAAGAGTCTTTCCAGAAAGACAGTGCCGGTCTGGCTATCTTCTCATTCTCTTCATCCTTAATATCTACTGGTACAAATAAATCCTTATTTGGTTTGTGATTATCCATAATAGGTACTACTCTCCTTCTGACAGTCGAATTCTAGGATCAATGACTCCATATAATAGGTCAACGATTAGGACGATCGTAACAAACAAGACTGAAATTAATAATGTTGTACCCATAATAATTGGGAAGTCGTTTGTGTTAACTGATTTAACAAATTGTTCGCCAAGACCTGGTACAGCAAAAATATTTTCAATAACGAGCGTTCCTGTTATTAACCCGATAGCTAGTGGTCCTAGAACGGTAACAAGCGGAATTAGTGCGTTACGCACCCCATGTTTAAACACAACTCCAAATTTATTTATACCTTTAGCTCGTGCTGTTGTTATATAGTCTGAACCCATAACCTCAAGCATTTCTGTTCGCATAAAACGGGCTGCAATCGCCATTGGAAAGATAGCTAAAGCTACTGTCGGCAATACCGTATGCTGCCACGTTCCCCAGAGGGCAACTGGAAACCATCCTAGTTTTACGCCAACATAATACTGTAGAATCCCCGCAAATACAAAGGAGGGAATCGATTGTCCGAGTATGGCTGCGAAGGTAGAACCATAGTCGAGCGGACCATTATGATAGAGAGCTGAGACTAACCCGAGCAATACACCGAATATAGTTCCGAAAAACATCGCCTGGAACCCTAACTGCATGGACGGTCCTAAACGTGTCATAAGAATATCCGTCACTTCACGATTATCAAACTGGAAAGAAATTCCCATATCACCTTGAGCTAGTCCAACCATATAATTAAAATACTGAACTGGAACTGGATCATCCAATCCGTACTTTTCCAATACAATCTGCTGTTGTTCTTCTGACAATTTATCTGCAGCACTTAGGGGAGTGCCGGGTAAGAACTTCATTAAAAAGAATGACAATGTTGCAATTAAAAACACTGTTAAGAACATATATACTAAACGCTGTAATATATAACGTCCCATATGAACACCTCCTAAAAAATAACCCCATCATAACCTTTGTCGAAATTAACTGAAATTTGTCTATTATTAGAATATTTCCTTTGCAGGGAAAAAGAGAGCATATGCCAACTTTTTTGGACACATACTCTCTCCCTATTAGCCAGCCTATATGTGGTTAAATATTATTTACCTTCAATATAAGCATACTTGTAAGTGTAATCAGGCCCCATTGGCTGAACAAATACGTTCTTCACATATGGCTTCCAAAGCTGTGCTAGTGCACGCTGATAAAGAGGTGCAAGAACAGCATCTTCTTGAATCAGCATTTTCTCAGCTTTAAGGAATGTTTCGAAACGTTTTACTGGCTCCATTGCTAACTCAGTATTCGCTTTCTTGATTAAAGCATCATACTCTTCGCTAGCATATCCAGTGTGGTTATTTCCGCCATCTGTTACCCACATGTTAAGGAATGTGTTCGGGTCAATGTAGTCAGGACCCCAACCAGCGTTTTGCAACTCATAATCCATATTCTTATCGCGCTCGATACGGATTTGGAATGGAACGCTTTCTACCTTAATAGTAAGACCTTCTAACTGCTCAAGCTGGTCTTTAATGTAAGCATCAAGGTTTTGCGCTGTTTCAGTGTCTCCGCCAAGGTAGCTAAGTTCAGCTGTTTCGATGCCCAGCTCTTCTTTAGCTTTTGCCCATAGCTCTTTAGCTTTTTCTAAGTTGTACTCTACAAGCGGGCCGTTAATTTCACGGAAATCTTCCCCAGTTTCAGGGTGTTTAACAAAGTTCTTAGGAATATCCCCTACTGCTGGAATAGAACCGTTATTAAGGATAACGTCAACCATCGCTTGACGGTTAATGACCATTTGAATCGCTTTACGTGCATTTACGTTAGACAAAATTTCATTTTCCTGGTTCATCTTAAGGTAAAATAATGTAGGCTCTTCTTCAATACGGAACTCATCAGAAGAACGATATTCATCAACGAATTCTGCTGTTAGTGTTGTACGATCAATCTCACCTGTTTGATAAAGGTTAACAGCTGAAGATGTTTCTTTTACAACACTGACATTGATTTGCTGAAGCTTAACTTCATCAGCATCCCAGTAGTCTTCGTTCTTTTTAAGCGTCCAGCCCTCTCCATGGTTCCATTCCGTCATAACGAAAGGACCGTTTGAAAGAACTGCGTCAGCTTCCAGCGCATAGTTTTCACCTTGCTCTGTTACAAACTTTTCATTCATCGGCAAGAACGTACCGAATGTAGTCATAGACTCAAAGTATGGAACTGGTTTTTCTAGTGTTACCTCTAATGTATAGTCATCTACAGCCTTAGCTCCTAATTCTTCAACAGGCATTTCACCAGATGCAATGGCTGAAGCATTCTTAACTACTCCGCCCAACATGTATGGACCATACTCAGAACCTGTATCCGGATTAACGGCACGCTGCCACGCAAACACGAAGTCATGTGCTGTTACAGGATCACCGTTAGACCAGACTGCATCTTCACGAAGTGTGAACGTCCAAGTAAGGCCGTCTTCACTTACTTCATGACTTTTCGCAATTCCTGGTTCAGGTTCACCGTTTTCACCTAAACGGTAAAGACCATCTTTCGTAGAACCTAACCATTGGAATGCAACAGCATCAGTTGCTAGAGATGAATCCATTGTCGGAATTTCTGCTGTTTCTGAAAGGTTAAGTACCTGTTCGCTGTCTCCAGATGCACTTTCTCCATCACTGCCGCTGTCAGAGCCGCCTTCAGATCCAGTTTCTGAATCTCCGCCTCCTGAACAAGCAGCGAGGAACATGCTTAACACTAATGCTAGTGCCAGCAATAACCAATTTGTCTTTTTCATGTAGAAAATGACCTCCCCTAAATAAATATGAATTTTGATGTGGCGTTTTGTCCACATTACGAATTATACAAGTTTTCTAACTATTTTGCATTACCTTTTTTTTAAAAAAATTGCAGAATGCCCGCTATTATTACGTTTAGGTAACACAAAACATGACTAATTACCTAGTTTATTTTACAGAAAATCAATTTAACTATTAAAAGTTTAGGAGAGTTTCGGACTACTTTATTAGATAAAAGCAATAAAAAGTAAAAGGAGAGTGCTGGCACACTGGCCAACACTCTCCCATAAACCTATTTGCCTTCAATATAGGCATATTTGTAAGTGTAGTCTGGCCCCATCGGATTAGAGGTGACATTTTTCACATATGGTTTTACAAGCTGTGCTCTTGCACGCTGATAAAGCGGCGCAAGGACTGCATCCTCTTTAATTAATAATTGTTCAGCTTTCAGAAAAGCTTCAAAGCGTTTCTCCGGCTTCAAAGCAAGCTCTGTCGCTGCTTTTTCAATTAAACTGTCATATTTTTCACTTGAATAACCCGTTTTATTGTTGGCTTGACCTGTCACCCAAATGTTCAAGAAAGTATTCGGGTCAATATAGTCAGGGCCCCAGCCATAATTCTCCAGGTCGTAATCCATACTCTTGTCTCGTTCCAGCCGCACCTGGAAAGGCACGCTTTCTACTTTAATGCTCAATCCTTCTAGTTGTTCAAGCTGATCTTTAATATAAGCATCAAGGTTCTGGGCTACTTCTGTATCGCCGCCAAGATATCGCAATTCAGCTGTCTCAATACCTAATTCATCTTTTGCTTTTGCCCAAAGTTCTTGAGCTTTCCCTACGTTTGTTTCAATGAGAGGTCCGTTAATCTCCCTGAAATCTTCCTCTGTTTCAGGGTGTTTAACAAAATCACCTGGTACAATTCCACCTATAGGAACGGAACCATTATTTAGAATTACGTCAACCATAGCCTGGCGGTTGATGACCATTTGAATGGCTTTGCGGGCATTTTTATTTGCGAGTATTTCATTTTCCTGATTCATTTTCAGGAAAAAAGTTGAAGGCTCTTTTTCGACTTGAAATTCTTTTGAAGAGCGGTATTCATCTACGAATTCTGAGGAAAGATTGACGCGATCTACTTTTCCAGTTTCATAAAGATTAACAGCAGCAGAAGTTTCTTTTACAACACTTACATTAATTTGCTGCAATTTAACTTTGTCTGCATCCCAGTAATCTTCGTTCTTTTCAACTGTCCAGCCTTCTCCGTGGCTCCACTCCGTCATAATGAACGGACCGTTTGAAAGTAAGGCATCTGCCTCCATGGCATAGTTGTCACCTTGTTCTTTTACGAACTCTTCATTCATCGGCAGAAATGTACCGAAAGTGGTCATGGATTCGAAGTATGGTGTTGGCTGCTCTAACGTTACTTCAAAAGTATAATCATCTACAGCTTTTACACCCAGTTCATCAACCGGGATCTCTCCCTGTGAAACGGCTGTCGCATTTTTAATAACGCCGCCCATCATATAAGGGCCGTATTCAGAACCTGTATCCGGGTCAACTGCACGCTGCCATGCAAATACGAAGTCATGGGCTGTTACAGGATCCCCATTAGACCAAGTCGCATTTTCCCGTAAATCGAATGTCCACGTTAAACCATCTTCGCTTACCTCATGGCTTTTCGCGATCCCGGGCTCTGGTTTACCATCTGGACCGAGCCGATACAGTCCATCCTTCGTTGAGCCCAGCCATTGCGAAGCCAGTGCATCAATAGTTAATGATGAGTCCATGGAAGGGATCTCGGCTGTTTCGATCAAATTAAGTACTTGTTCGCTTTCAGAAGATGATTGTTGCTCATCCCCGCTGTCAGATGCTCCTGTTTCGGATGACCCACCCGAGCAGGCGCCAAGCAGCAGGCTGATTGCAAGCCCTAAAGCCAACAATAGCCATTTTGTGTTTTTCATGTGGAAATGACCTCCTGTGAAGTAAAATTATGTGGGAAATACACACGTTCCGTATTATACAATTAATCAAATTATTTTGCATCTTCTAATTTAAAAAATTAAGAAAATAAACTAAATTTTCATAGAAACATTAATGTCAAAACATGCTATAATGTGTAGGAGTTTTTTAGAAGAAAGGCGGAATACTTCATGAGCATCGTTCGCAGCAAATGGACGAGTGTGTTCTTAAACTTGTTCTTATGTACGATCTTTTTTTTCATCTGGGCCCCAGCTGCTAATCTTCATCATTTTATAAACTTTTTATTTTATTTTACCTGTTTTTATTTATTTACAGGGTTGATTCTATGGGTTGTACGTGGAGGATTATTCAATGGGATAACGTTCGGTATGCGCCGATTTATCAGTCAAATGTCCCGAAACAAAGATTATCTTGATGACTGGAAAGAACGTCCTCTTCCTTCCGAAACCATTCATCGCTCCTTACCTGGTTTCTTCTTATTTCAGGGGACCATATTAGCGATATTTTCCATTATCTTGTTGATCGTGTATTATAGGTAATACAACCTGGGCTTGCAAACAAGATCGAATTCTTCTATAATTTTTTAAAAGATATTTAAAACAATTAAACGGCAAAGATCAAGCAGAGTACTTTTATTCTATTGCTTATAGAGAAACTGTGGCTGGTGTAAACAGTGAAGCGGGATAAAACGAATCTGGGGCTTGGGAGCATGTTTACGTATGTTCGGCGATAACGAATATGAGCTGACTTTTACATGAAACGGACTTGCTGCCGGCATTTCGTTTCTTTCATAAAAGTAACAAGGGTGGCACCGCGAAACATTCGTCCCTTCCTAACATGGAAGCGATGGATGTTTTTTTGTTATTAAAAATAGATGAGGTGAAGAGAATGAAAACAATTTTCTCAGGAATTCAACCTAGTGGAACACTGACGTTAGGAAACTACTTAGGCGCCATGAAGCATTTTGTCGATTTACAGGATGAGTACAATTGCTACTTCTGTATTGTCGATGAACATGCCATTACGGTTCCACAGGAGCGACTAAAGTTACGAGACAATATTAAGTCGCTGGCAGCCTTATATGTTGCTTCTGGAATCGATGTAAACAAATCTACACTGTTTATTCAATCAGAGGTTTCTGCGCATACCCAGCTTGGCTGGATGCTGCAATGTGTAAGTTACATCGGAGAGCTTGAACGCATGACCCAGTTCAAAGATAAATCACAAGGTGGTAAAGAAGGAGTGACATCAGGACTGCTTACCTATCCTCCATTAATGGCAGCTGATATTTTGTTATATAAAACG
Source organism: Halobacillus ihumii (assembly GCF_902726645.1). Taxonomy (NCBI): domain Bacteria; kingdom Bacillati; phylum Bacillota; class Bacilli; order Caryophanales; family Bacillaceae; genus Halobacillus; species Halobacillus ihumii. Next base: position 3,524,213 of record NZ_CACVAO010000001.1, on the reverse strand, counting down.
GATATCGTTCCTGTGGGAGAGGATCAAAAGCAACATCTAGAATTAACCCGAAACCTGGCGCAGCGGTTCAACAATAAATATAATGATATTTTTACCGTGCCAGAAGTACGAATTCCTAAATCAGGCGCTCGAATTATGTCACTTCAAGAGCCAACGAAAAAAATGAGCAAGTCTGACACCAACCAGAAAGCGTTCATTTCCATGCTTGATGATGAGAAGAAGATTACTAAAAAGATTAAAAGTGCCGTGACCGATTCTGAGGGGATAGTGGAATATGATAAGGAAAATAAACCAGGGATCGCGAACTTACTTACCATTTATTCGGTCTGTTCTGGCATTTCTGTTGCAGAACTTGAAGAAAAATACAAGGATGCCGGCTATGGGCAATTTAAAGCCGATGTCGCTGAAGCTGTTGTCGCCACTTTGAAACCTATCCAAGAGCGTTACGAACAGCTAATCGATTCTGCTGAGCTGGATGACATGCTAGATCAGGGGGCTGATCATGCGAGTTTCCATGCAGAAAAAATGTTGAAGAAAGCGAAGAAGGCTATGGGACTCGGCCGGGTGAAGAAAAAATAGCCGATGTTCTGTATTGGGAGTCGTCGGGTTCTATCCTAATAGGGAGTGGTTCGGACTTTGAGCGGCTGAGTTCTCCCTTTATTGAGAGAGATTCGAACCTTGAGTTGCTGAGTTCTTCCCTTATTGAGAGAAGTTCGGACCTTGCGCGGCTGAGTTCTTCCCTAAGGGGAGGTTCGGACCTTGAGACGATGGATTCTCCCCTTATTGAGAGAAGTTCGGACCTAGACCGGCTGAGTTCTCCCCTTATAAAGAGAAGTTCGGACTTTGAGCGGCTGAGTTCTCCCTTTATTGAGAGAAGTTCGGACCTTGAGCAGCCAGGTTCTCCTCTAATAGGGAAAGATTCGGACCTTGAGCCGATGGATTCTCCCCTTATTGAGAGAAGTTCGGACCTAGACCGGCTGAGTTCTCCCTTTATTGAGAGAGATTCGAACCTTGAGTTGCTGAGTTCTCCCCTTATAGGAAGAGGTTCGGACCTAGACCGGCGGGGATTCCCCTTATTGAGAGAAGTTCGGACCTTGCACGGCTGAGTTCTCCCTTTATTGAGAGAGATTCGAACCTTGAGTTGCTGAGTTCTTCCTTAAGGGGAGATTCGGACCTTGAGCCGATGGATTCTCCCCTTATAAAGAGAAGTTCGGACCTTGCGCGGCTGAGTTCTCCCCTAATAGAGAGAGATTCGGACCTTGAGCCCCCGGATCCTTCCCGAAGCACTAATTCAAACAAAACAAAGCCAGAATTGAGCTAAACACTCAATTCTGGCTTTTTATATGCTTCTCAGCTTTTTGATATTCCCCTTGCCAAATGGTTTCAAAGAAAGGCTGCCCTTTAACAAGTTTCCCGCAGAGTTCTTCGTGATGTATAGTCCAGCCATGTGATGTGCCGTGATACAAACGGTCCCAAGCCTCATCAGTCGTTAATTCTTTGATCGACTGATACTCAACAGGGTTCCATTCTGTTAACCAGTAACGAATTTCTTCAGGATAATCAGAATGTTTTAATTGATCAAGGGCCATCATTAACAATTGCTTCAACTGTCGTTCACGCCTGGTTAAGCCTGACATTTTTTCTGGCTCTAATGAAAGGATATGATATTCTTTGGTGAATTCCTCTTCCATTTTGTAAGTAGCTGGCTTCTTGCCCTGGACCATTTCAAAAACCAGTCGTTCTTGTCTCGGAATTAATCTGCTTTTTTTAACAGGAAGTGTGTAACCCAAGGTATCAAATACAATGACATCGTGCCCGTTCGTCACTACGGCAGCATATTCAATGGTATGCCGTTCTTGATTCTTCTTCATATAAGTTCTTTTTTGTACATCTTGCAAAAGTGACATGGGTAAGTCCTGCAGATCATTCTCAATACTTTCATAAAGCTGATCCTCTACGAGCAGCAGTGGGATTTGATCAACAATTTCAATTCCATCCTCCTTGCGCCACTCGTGAAATCGGCATACGTTGTAACCATTCTCTTCTCCTTCAAACCAGTTAACCCATAAATCGTGCATATATAGCATCGTGCACCCTCACTTTCTTACAGTGATCTCTTTAGGTTACATTATGACCAATACTGGCTTTTTTATTCTTTCAAACCATTATTTAGTAAAGGAATCACTCATCAATAAGAGTGCAAGGGATATTAGCAATATTCCTAGAGGGAACAAATAACACTCTGGCCGGTCCCTGATAAATAGTAAGAATTCGATCCAGTCTAAACCAGCAGGAATCAGGTTTAAATAGGTGATCGTCACGGTCCCGCCTGCTACTGAGAAGCCAAATCCAGTTAAAAATAATAACCACCGTCCCATTGCTTGTCCTCCCGATCTTGCTTCCTTTGTTTATAGTATGAAAAATTGCAGGTGGACATGCCTTCCAATAATCGAGCATTTCATACATAATTCCTCTTTACTTCAATCGAAATTACAGGTAAATTTAATGGAGGAGCTTCCAGATAGAAAGGATGATTATGTATGACAGCTAAACGCTCCACGCGCAGACGGAAACGGCGTCTTCGCAAGAGAAGGGTGTTCGTAGCTGCATTACTCCTAGTTTTTATTACATCTATAGGTTATGCAGGTTATGAATATATGATGGGAAAACAGGATTCCCTCGGAAAAGTCTCCGGTGAAAATGGAGAAGTTCAACTAGAAGAAATGTCTAGTAAATATAAAGAAGCCTTCGAAGGCGTTGACAATCATGACGGGGTCACCAATGTCCTGTTGTTGGGTGTTGACCAGCGAGGCAGTGAAACACCGAGGTCAGATACAATTATGATTGCCCAATATGATCCTGAGAATGAGACAGCTAGACTTGTTTCGATCATGAGGGATACCTACGTGAATATCCCTGGTCATGGATATAATAAAATTAATGCTGCCTTTGCATTTGGCGGACCCGAATTACTTCGGAAAACGATTGTAGAGAACTTTGGGGTAAAACCTGAATACTACGCTATCATTGACTTCGACGGTTTTACACACATTGTAAATACACTAGCTCCAAATGGTGTAAAAGTTGATATTGAAAAGGATATGCACTACAACGGCGGGAAAGACACAAACATCGATCTTAAAGCAGGTACTCAGCGATTAAATGGGGATGAGCTGCTTGGGTATGCCCGCTACCGCGGAGATGCCAGAGGAGACTTTGCCCGTGTTGAACGACAGCAAAAGGTTATTAAACTATTAAAAGATGAACTTTTATCATTTAGTGGTGTATTAAAAGCACCTCGCTTGATCGGCACGATTCAGCCGTATGTGGATACAAATATGGGAACGTCTAAGATTCTGTCACTTGGAAAAGACTTTATTCTGAATCCACCGAAAGATATTGAAACCTTATCTGTTCCGACGGATGACAATGTGTGGAACCAGCGCAAGCCTTTCCCAGTTGGACTAGTACTCGCACATGATGAGCAGGAAACAGCTCAAACCATTCAAGAATTTCTCGAATAAAAAAAAGAGAATTTGCGTTTTACAAACACAGCGGTATAAATAAATCCCAATGTCACATGGACATTGGGATTTTTCTTTCATTAATCGTTATATTTTTGGAAAATAAGGGAGGCATTATGACCTCCGAAACCAAGAGAGTTGCTCATTACAATGTCTAACACTTTCTCTCGCGCTTCATTCGGTACATAATCCAGGTCACATTCAGGATCTGGGGTTTCATAATTAATGGTTGGAGGCATAATTCCTTCATTAATAGCCAACAGCGAAATAATTGATTCCACTGCTCCGGCAGCCCCCAATAAATGCCCTGTCATCGACTTCGTTGAGGACATCGATAAGTTGTAAGCATGATCTTTAAATACAGACTTCGCTGCTATTGTTTCAAATTTATCATTGAGATCTGTTGATGTTCCGTGAGCATTCACATAATCCACTGCTTCAGGGCTGATGTTTGCATCATTCAGTGCCTGATTCATAGCACGTGTCGCTCCCTCTCCTTCTGGGGCAGGAGCCGTGATGTGATGAGCATCTCCTGTGGCACCATAGCCTGTCAGCTCTCCGTAGATTTTAGCTCCACGTTTCTTAGCGGATTCAAGCGTCTCCAAAACTAAAATGCCGGCGCCTTCTCCCATGACGAATCCATCTCGATTTTGGTCAAAAGGGCGGCTGGCTGTATTCGGGTCTTCATTTAAAGAAAGAGCACGAGCGGAAGCGAATCCGGCAAAGGACATTTTGTTCATAGGGGCTTCAGTCCCGCCTGATATCATAATATCCGCATCTCCACGCTGAATCACTTTAAAAGCATCTCCGATCGAATTTGCTCCTGAAGCACAAGCTGTTACCGTACAGGAGTTAATTCCTTTGGCCCCTAGCGCAATCGAAACTTGTCCAGCAGCCATATCTGGAATCATCATCGGAATAAAGAATGGGCTGACACGACGATATCCTTTTTTCTGGAACGTTTCAAACTGTGATTCGTACGTGTTCATACCACCAATGCCAGAACCAATCCATACACCCGTTCTAGTGGCATTGTCTTCATTAATTTCTAATCCGGCATCCTCGACAGCCATATGCGAAGCGACCATAGCATATTGCACAAAAGGATCCATCCGGCGTACTTCCTTGCGATCGATATATGACGATGGATCAAAATCTTTTAACTCTGCAGCAACGCTGACAGGGTAATCTTCCTTATTCACTTTGGTTATTTCACCGACGCCTGAGTACCCGGCTTTAATATTTTTCCACATTTCATCGACTGAGTTACCGACAGGCGAGACTGCCCCCATGCCGGTAATGACGACACGACGTTTATCCATAACTATCTTCCTCCTTGATTACTTACCCCACCTGAGAGCAACGGCGCCCCAAGTAAGTCCGCCACCAAATCCTACAAGTACGACAAGATCATTTTCTTTTATTTTACCTGCTTTTACTTCTTCTGACAAAGCCAGCGGTATCGAAGCTGATGATGTATTTCCATACCTCTTGACAGCTGTAGCCATTTTCTCTTCCGGAACACCAAGCCGCTGCCTTGCTGCTTCCATAATACGAATATTCGCCTGGTGTGGAATTAGGTAGTCTACATCCTGTTCACTTAACCCAATTTTCTTCACGACATTTACTGAAGACTCAGGCATTTGCCTAACAGCAAATTTAAAAACTTCTCTTCCATTCATATACAGTAAATCATCTTCTTTACCTTGATACAAATGAGGTCCTCCACTGCCGTCTGAACCTAATTCAAAGGATAAAATACCTTTTCCATCACTTACAGGACCTACAATCGCTGCTCCAGCGGCATCACCGAAAAGAACACATGTATTTCTGTCCTCCCAATTCGTTATTTTAGAAAGTTTTTCTACTCCGATAACGAGAACATTTTCATAGGATCCATTTTCGATAAACTGTTTGGCTGTAATAAGACCATACATAAAGCCTGAGCATGCTGCTGCTACATCCATAGATGCTGCTTTAGTGGCACCTAAGCGATGCTGAAGCATGTTGGAGACAGATGGAAAAGGCTGATCAGGTGTTACTGTAGCCACTAAAATCATGTCCAAATCCTCTGCTTTCACATCTGCATCCTTAAGAGCATTCTCTGCGGCACGAAACGCTAGATCAGATGTGTCCATATCATCAGATGCAATTCTTCTTTCCTCTATTCCAGTACGTGTCCGAATCCATTCATCACTAGTATCCACAATTTTCTCCATGTCATGATTGGTCAGTACCTTTTCTGGTACATAATGGCCAGTTCCGATGATTCCAGCATTCATATTTTCATCCCCTTAAAAGGTAATCTTCTTGTACTTGTTCAATTTTGCAAAACTTGACAGGTGACTTCTCTGTTTAGTTTCACCTGCAACTGAACAAGACCTTATATCAAATATTATGACTTGGTACTAATTTTAATTCATATCTTTTTATTCTGCAAGTTATGGTAAATAGGAGTTTTGCTGGGCACCTAGCTTCTACAGTCTCTATGATTATCGCATACCATACAAGGGGAGGTGATGAAATAATGAGGAAAGAGAACCCTTCGTCTTTTGATTCTTTCATGTGGGGCGGAAGTCATTCTTCCAATGACAAGTCTGAGGATATGAAAACTAGTGAATCGACTAATAAGGAAGAGCAGCAGGCAGATTGGATGTCTTTAGCCAAAGAAGTACAACAAACCTGGAAAGCCGTCTCCCCATTAGTTCAGCCCATCGTGAACAAATTCAAGAAATAGACGGATTCCTTTATTTTGAATGATAAATTCAGCCGTTCCATTATCTGGATGAGGAGTAGGTGGTCGTGGAAATAACTCGCTTTCCGTGAGGTTGTGACAAAAATGTTTTAGTTACGTCCCATCCTCGTTCGGTGTTGGCACAGGCCCTACACGACGCAGGGTTTGTTCGACGTTGGCATATTCCCCGCAGGATGGGGCCCCTGGAAAAGAGTGATTTCCCAACCCTATTCTCCTATTTAGAATACGGGACCTTACTCGGTTCAACAAAAGGGCGAGTATGGCTCAACACGAATAGAAGCGATCCACCAGTCTTTATTCTAGCCATTATGAAATTAACTATTGAATACAATAAAGCTCAGAGGCGTGTCAGCTTCTGAGCTTTATTGTCCAGGAAGTTGCCCGGTTTTTTTATATTTTTGTACGACCTTCTCCATCTTTTGTTGAAACTCTGCTGGAACCATCGGGCTGTAGGCTCCCATCTCAATGGCCCCTTCCTGAAAATCGAAGCTCAGGACATCGCCCGGGAGTTCTCCTTCTACATAGCGGTTCATGGCCACATTATATACGCGATCAACGCGCTGTACTGTACTAGTCAACACCGTATTCCGAGCTATGGAAGATTGGTCAGATACATAGCCAATTGCATAGTGTCCATCATCCTGAGCTGCACGGATCATAGGAATGTTAAAGATGTCGCCTGCTGGGTAAAACACGTCCGCTCCATCCTCTTCCATTTGCCGATATAAAGCTAGCGCCTTTTCCGTGTCTTCCCAGCTATTTGTAAAAGCAATCTCCACTTCAGCATCAGGATTTTGGAATTTTACTCCTTCATAGAATCCCTCTACCTCTGGCTGCCATTCGAATGCTGCTACTAAGCCAACTTTATTCGTTTCCGTCATTTTGCCAGCAACCATGCCTCCAAAAAACCCCATAGCATCTGCACTAAAATTTAAACTAGTTACATTGTCTGCCGAAAATTGGCCATTGAAGTAAATAAAATGCACATCAGGGTAAGCCTCATGAAGGTCTCTAAAATAATTTCCATACACACTACTATGACCGAATATAACGGTTGCGCCTTTATCAACCAGTTCAGCTACAGCCTGAGCAGTTTGTGGTGCCGTTTTCACCCCTTCTTTGAAGTACACATCCACCCCATATTCTTCCTGGATCAATTGTAACCCTTTATATCCTTGCTGCCCCCATGCCTGATCGTGTATCGTTGTTTCCACAAGCATGCCGACTTTATCTGTATGACCAGACACAAACGCATACTGACACCCTGTCAGCAGCATCAATGCCAGGATTAGAATTAGTAAACTAGAATATATTCTCAAGGGAAAACACTCCTACTTTTCTTCATTCACCTCCTTTATCTTACATGTTTTTATCTAGGAAAGTAAACGGAATCTTCTTAGAACGTAAAGTGATCTACGGTTTCTTTATATTGCTGATACGTTTTCCATACATTTTCCAAGTTTTGTTGATCCTTCACCCCTGCTAAAGATCCTCGTGAAAACCGTTTTTCGTTTAATTGCAGCACATCACCGTTACGAACGTAATGAAATATTTTCTGAAGATAATCACCTACATAAACTGCTCTTGACTTTTCCATGTTCTCGTAAAATTCTTCATACGTATCTGCCTCGATATCCATCCATTCTCCAAATAAGACAGGAAGCTCCACACACAAACGATTCGACGTTCTGCCTTTCGGGCAAAATTCGATCATATCATTATAAATGTAAAGGCGTTGGTCCTCATCGGAATGATGACTATGATTTTCGCGGTCCTCCGCTGTATTAAAATGTTGAAAATTACTGTTCCTGCCGACATTCATATACAAATGTTCTTTTAGCGCCGTATCTATTTTGTCAATCCCTACAACTTCTTTCCCCTCCTGAAGCAAGTGCTGGATGCAATGATACCCAATCCAGTGAAAACAATTATATAAAACAGATGCCATGTCTGTAATCCCCCTTCTCACCTAACATTTTATTCGACAACGGCTCGCCTCATGCTTAATTAAGCGATTCTATATTTATTTTTCAGCAAGATTCTGATAAGATGAATAAAGATTGTCTAAAAAATGAGGTGACTATTATGCGTTATGTGTGGACAGTGGTTTGGGCTTTCCTATTAAGCCTAATGACTGCATATGTCATTAGTAATATGACGGGATCGGATTTTTCTTTCCTTCAAACGGTTGTAATGACGATTGTGTTCAGTGGAACAGCTTTTGCGCTAGGTGAAGGTTTAATTAAAGAAGAGGCTTAAATAGTTCGGGAAAACGCTGCTGCTTATGTACTATTATAAGCAGCGTTTTTTTATTGTATAATATGGGAATGGGCGGCCACAGGCCTCTCTATAAAGGATGAGCAGCTAGTTATATGCTTTTCCCTTTTTGCTGACTAAGGAGGATACATACATGCAAGAATTTTTTCTAATATTAAAGTATTTGTTTCTCGGATTATTCCAGGGGATTACAGAACCAATCCCGATTTCGTCGAGTGGCCACCTTGTCATTGTGCAACATTTGATGAACTTGGAAATTGAGGGATTCGGCTTTTTAGTACTCGTGAATTTCGGATCGCTCATTGCCGTCCTTATGATCTATTGGGATGATATCGTCCGCTTATTTAAAAATGGAATCGGTTATTTGATTACCAAGGATTCTCGGCAAAAGGATGATTTTGACTTTGTGCTTTACTTGATCATTGGGACCGTGCCAGCGGGTGTCCTGGGTATATTATTTAAAGATGTATTTGATCGATTAAAAACGGTCGAAGTCGTTGCGATTGCTTTAATTATCACCGGGTTCGCGCTTTGGATTATCCGTAATATCCGCGGTGTCAAAAACGATGGAATGATAACATGGAAAGATGCCTTAATCGTTGGTTTGGCTCAGGCTGTCGCATTAGTTCCAGGCATCAGCCGGTCAGGGGCTACAATCGTCGCCGCCATGCTGATCGGCATGAAACAGCAAACGGCACTGCGGTTCTCCTTCCTACTCTATGTTCCGGTTAGTTTAGGAACGATGCTTTTATCAGTAGGCGATTTAATGGGGGACGACCTTTCAACCCTTTGGCTGCCTTATCTGTTAGCCTTTATCGGCTCGATTTTTGCTTCTTACATTTCATTGAAATGGTTCATGAACATTATGGCCCAAGGAAACTTAAAATACTTCGCGATCTATTGTTTTATCGTCGGAGGATTGGTATTGATTTTCCTTTAACGTGAAAAGGAGAAAGCAGGCTGAATTACAGCTGCTTTCTCCTTATTTATCGTGTGCGCTTTATTTCATTATCCTCCGCTTACAGGCGGGATGAAAGCAATCACATCTCCATCAACAATTTTGTGATCGTTGCCTGCATACTCCTCGTTAACCGCCGTCATAGCTTCATGGAGACGATCAAGCTGATAGCGCTGTCCGATCTTCTTCTTGATTTCTTCAATTGTTTGCCCTGCTGCCTCCAACTCAATACTTTCCTGTCCCGCCTTCTCTTGCAATCCAGCAAATAATAAAATTCGATTCATTTCAAATCCTCCTTTTGCGGTGCGCCTTCAGGGTATGGGTTCGTTTCTGTTTGATCGCCGATCCAGGCATCCCCATCTTCCCAGTGCTCTTTTTTCCAAATTGGAACCATCTCTTTAATTCTCTCGATAGCATAGCGGCTTGCTTCATAAGAATCCGCTCGATGCGGTGTCGAAACAGCAATGACGACCGCAACATCTTCTATATCTAAGCGGCCAATTCGGTGGACGATAGCTGCTTTCGCATCCGGCCAGCGTTCTTCGATTTCCATACCTAATTGCTCAAGTTTCTTTTCAGCCATGGAACGATACGCTTGATATTCAAGGTGAAGCGTTTGCCTTCCATATGTAAATTCCCGCACTGTCCCAATAAACGTATTGATCGCTCCCGCTTCACGCCGTGAAACAAGCTGGACGACCTCTTCTACTGAAATGGGTTCATCGGTTATCCAAAACGGCTTACTCATTCTCTTCCCTCCTCTTTATGATCTCATAAATAGACGCAATCGATTGTTTCCATTGCTCCATCGTATAGACTGGCACATCGAGATGTCTTGTCCACTCTTCATTCCAAGTCAAAACAAAGGCAACCTGATCTAGCTCCAGTAAAGAAAGATCTGTTTCGTCCTTTATAATCACTGCTTTTTTGAAGGGTGCTTTTTTATAACCTTCTATCATGATCAAGTCAGGGCTGAAGGATTGATAAAGGGTAATCAGCCGCTCAAGCGGCATAACTTGTTTATGATTAACCTCTAATTGAAAGCTCTTAGCACTGTCCACTCCTGTTAAAAAGGACCCAGCTTTTTGCAATCGATAACTATCCGTATGGTCATGCATCGGTTCAAGCGGTTGGGGATGACCGTGCCGTTTAATAGAGGCTACTTGATCCCCCATTGAAGAACCATATTCAATGAGGGAGCATAAAACCGTGGTCTTCCCACTATTTTTATAACCAACAATTTGAAAAATTGGCGCCTGTGTCATGAGCATTCATCCTTTTTTCCTCGTGCGTGCGTAGAGTCGTTCAACGTTGCCATATGCGTTTTTATTCATATGAAAAAAACCCCTGCCTTTTAAGGGCAGGGGTATTCCTTCTAAATCAATCCGGAATACCGAGAGCTATTTTTGCATAACGGCTCATACGGTCTTTTGTCCAAGGCGGATTCCAAACGATATTAACGGTTATTTCGTTTACCTCTGGAAGATCAGCAAGGACTCGTTTCACATCTTGTTCGATGTGACCTGCCAAAGGGCAGCCCATTGCAGTTAATGTCATTGTTACAGTTGTATTTCCATTATCATCCATGTCGGCACCATAAACGAGGCCGAGATTTACGATATCAATCCCAAGTTCAGGGTCAATCACATTCTCCAGGGCACCCATGATATTTTCTTCAAGTGCTGTATCCACAAATACTTCCCCCTTCACATAAATTCATACTTTATTATAAACATATTTTCACAAAGATTAAACCACTAAACCTTGCTAGAGAACAATTTCGATCCAGTTCACCATCTCTTTAATGGCAAAACGGCTTACCTTATGGTCACGGCCAGCTTCGCGAAGAAATTGTATATTCTCAGGATTCCTATAATATTCAACTGCCTGATTATAGAAATCATACGAATGCTCAAATGGTACAACGGGATCAGCATCACCATGCCAGAAAAATAATGGACGGTCTTGCAGCTTGTCCATTTGTGTAGATAAATCGATGGTTTCCAGCGATTGATAGAGCTGATGCAATTCTTCCCCGCCAATCGGCAGCTCAATCCCCGTCTTTTCGACGTCTTGGATTAACTTTTTGGCAAAGTCGACAAGTTTAGGTGAACCCATCATTACAGCAGCCGATTGAATCCACGGATAAAGGGTTAAGGCTGCGCTTGTAGTGACACCGCCCATTGACGTTCCCCCCACTCCAAATCGACGGTCTTTAATAAGATTTCGATGGTCAAGTTCCTCTTTTATAGCTTGTAAATCGTTTAAATTTTGATGCACAATATCCCAAAATTTAAAATTTAATGCGTGTTTGGAAATCCCATTCTCTCTTTCGCCATGATAGAGACTGTCGGGCAAAATGACACGATATCCTCTTTCAGCCAGCAAATAAGCTTGCGGAAGATTATGCTCTTTGGCAGATGTAAAGCCGTGGAAATATGTAAACACAGGCAAGGCTTCGTCTTTCTTCCTATCCTCTATAATTACCAGCACTGGAATTTCCTTATAACGTTCTCGATAGATGCTAATCATTATGCTCGAATCCTTTCTGGTTGATTCTTTACCTTCTGTTAAGATTAGGCTAATAATTATGGTGTACACTATATATAATCGTAACACTGTGTATGTTTACTTGGAAAGTATTAGGTATTCGTGATAGTATTTGTTTACATATGACCTTTATACTCGCTACACTTGACGATACATAAATGAGGTGAAGAAAAATGACGAAACAGCACTTGATTGCACTTGATTTAGATGGAACGTTACTGACAGATGAGAAAACAATAAGTCCAAAGACGAAAGCGATGGTCCTTACCGCGATCGAACAAGGACATATCGTATGCATCGCAACAGGGCGACCGCATCGGGCCAGTATTGATTTTTATCATGAGCTGGGATTAAATACTCCGATGGTTAACTTTAACGGTGCCTTAATTCACCACCCGAAAGATGAACGATGGGATGCCTTGCACTCACCGTTATCTGTTCGTACTGCTCATAAGATTATTCATACTTGTCACGAACTTGGTGTAAAAAACATTCTGGCCGAAGTAATGGATGACGTCTATTTGGATCAGCACGATGAAGAGATCATGGAAATTTTCCATACGACAGATGATAACCCGATTACCATTGGACGTTTGCAAGCCAACCTAACGGAAGACCCGACTTCCTTGCTTATTCATCCGGAAGAAGATAAAATTCAAGCCTTACGTGACGAACTGGATGTGCATGCCTCCATTATTGAACATAGGAAGTGGGGAGCGCCATGGCATGTTATTGAGATCGTCCGTGCCGGCATGAACAAAGCAGTTGGTTTAGAAAAAATTTCTCATTACTTTCATATTCCCCAAGATCGCATTATCGCATTTGGAGATGAAGACAATGACTTTGAAATGATTGAATATGCAGGTGTTGGTGTAGCGATGGGGAATGCGATTGATGAGCTGAAAAACAGAGCCAATCACGTAGCGGGGACGAATGAGAACAATGGCATCGCAGAGTTTTTAGGTGACTACCTGCAGTTGAGAACGAAAGCAATGTAAGTTAATTTTTACCTAGAGTAGTCATAGAGGATCAAGCCATACTAAGCTTGGACGCGAAAGAAAGCGTTCAGGCTTTTTTTAGTGACAGGAGGGACTTGTCATGGATAAGAAAAAGCAAAATGAAGAAAAACGCTGGGTAGAAGTTAAACCGTTTGATGAGAGTCAAATGGAGCCCCAGAGGCTGACTGACGCTAAGCGTAAGGAAATCGAAGCTGACCAGCACACAGTAGGAGGCTTTTAAAAATGGAAAATTCCTTATTTGAGAATGCCAAACAAGCTGTTAGCCGTTTCACACAAAACAGACGCCAAAATGGTGGTCATACTGCGAATGCGCAAGATATGCAAGCAGCCAAGCAAGCGATTCAATCTGCATATAGCCAATGTTCTCAACAGGAGAAACAACAGCTACAGCAGTTAGAACAGCAGCTGGACAACGATCACCAGAACATGCGTTAACGATTCAAAAAGGACCAGACCTTTTTACAGGTTTGGTCCTTTTTTGTATTTAGTAGGCCTCCTGCTTCCGTAATTCACGAAGCAGGTTTTCTACGACATGACGCAGTTGATCGTGGTCCCCTTCAAGGACTCTGAAATAAAGAGCACGTAATAAATGTTTGCAGTTATTAATGATAATATCCTCATTTGGATTATCCCAGCTCTCGCGTATATAGAGCAGCGTCTCCACCCATTCCAGACGTTCCTGACGCTCGATTTTTTTAAACATCGTTAAGATCGCCGTAACCATCCGTTCCTCTTCATCAAATAAATAAGGCTGGTCAATTAAAAATTGTGTTCGAATAATGGGAAGCATCTGTTTGACTTCCTCTGAGGTAATTTCATCACAGGCAGCCACACTATCAAGGGCATCTGCGGCGTGGGCCATTGCATGGGCCCATCCCTTGCCAGGGACATATCCCCTATGATCCGATTCCTGCTGCATATATTTTTTTAAATTTTCCCATACCCTGTGTACCTCTTCTTCCTTTAGAAACGGGTGTTCACGGTGCCGCTTCATGATCGGCGGGATGAGCAGAACAGAGAAACTTCTTTTAAAGACAGCGTCTTCTTCCTTCTTCGAGTTCCCGATTCGATAAAATAAGTAATTTTTATTTAAAACGGATTGTAAAATATTCTTTACCTGTTCATTGTTATAGTGGCCACGTTCAATGAAGGCCGTAATAATCTCATGGATCAAGTCATCACGAAGAACAGGATGAACAGTGCCAATCCTTTGAAGCATCAAAGTTGTAAGTTCTTGCAGGCTCTTCCCCTCAGGCAATGTAAAATCATTGTCCTTGATGGGTTGAAGCACGTCTATCAATTTTGTCTCCATTTAACCCCTCCCTTAAAGTGATCTCATTGTACCATAAAGCCTAATAATATACGCAAACATAATGCTGTCAGTTTTGTGCAAGAGATTTTTCTGCTAAAATAAGTGAGACAAGTAGTAAGGGAGGGACTTTTTTATGGCGATCAAAGTTGAAGAAACACCGAACCCGAATGCACGCAAATTCACAACTGATTCTCTTATTTTTAAAGGGGACGGCAGTGTATCTGTGATGCCCGGACAAACCAGTGATTATGATGTAATGAATGAATTAATGGCACTTGAGGGTGTCGATAATGTATTTGGCTTTCAGAACTTCATTACAGTAAATAAATTACCTGATGCAGATTGGGAAGCTCTGACACCTAAAGTAGAAGGGCTGCTTACAGAAAAAGGTTTTTAAACAAGCAAGGCTGAGACGTTGAATCCAACATCTCAGCCTTTTGCTTTATCCATTTATCCAAAATTTTCTAAAGGAACATAGTTTAGGTTAACAGGCTGACCGTTTTCATCCAATTGATAAATCGTCATGACGAGTGCGCCTTGTTCTGGAAGCTTATCTTTAGGTATGTCCATTTGAATCGTAAACTCAGACCAATCCGGCGCTGCCTTTTCTACTTCAACGGCCTTGCTCTCGACCAGCACATTATGTCCATCATCTACGCTATAATAAAACTTCCCCTCACGAACATTGGCTTCACCCGTTACTTTATACTGTCCATTTTCACCTGTTAATGTAAAATTACGAAAAACCTCACCGACCATATCAAGGCTTACCCCGGCTTGGGAGGAATTCTCATTCGCAGCTTCCTGTTCCGGACCAGTGTCAGGATTTGATTCAACTTCTTCCCCTATCGCAAAGGGCTTCGTAATTTGAAAAGGACGAGATTCAAGAGGCTGATCATTGATCGTGGCCACTAAAAACGTCATCCTCACTTCATATTGGCCATCAGGCAATTCTTTCTCCACTAGCTCCTCAGCTTCAAGCTTATCACCAGGCTGCAGTTCTTTCGTTGTCAGACTCTGGGCAAACATTTGACCCTCAGAATATTTATAGACCGTTTCCCCCGCCTCGTTCACAATGGTGATTTCATACAATTGACTGGAGCTGAACCCGAGAATCACCGCTTCATCTGCTTCATTCGTTAACGAGAATTGGACATTAACTTGATTTTCATCCGCTTTTACGCTTGCATCAAACGCAAGTTGTTCAATGAAAGGTATCACATTGTACTGTGGAGCTTCATTTCCAACGGGTTGGTCCTTTTTGTTCATTTCCTCATCCCCACCTGAAGTAGATTCCGAATTTGAGTCTGAGCATGCCACTAACAATATGATCATAAGTCCTATCATGATCGGCGACAGCTTCTTCAGCGTCATCACATCCTTTTGGTATTCCCATACAACTATTTGTCATCTTTTCTAAAAAAGCCAAATATGCCGGTCGTCTGCACAATATTAGTAAAAGCTTGAGGATCTACCTCTGTAATAATGTGCTGCAAATCATACAACTCATACCTTGTAATAACCATTACAAGCATATTCTTGTCCTGCTGGGTAAATGCCCCTTTTGCAGGTAAGGTCGTAATCCCTCTTACCATTTTACCATGAATAGCTTTTTCTAAATCTGCAGCTTGTGTCGTAATAATCATCGCTGTCAGCTTCTCATGACGTGTATGAACAGCATCGATCACACGAGTTGTTACATAAAGTGTTAAAAGTGTATACAAAGCATTTTCCGGTAAATATAAAAAACCGGCTACCGCAATAATCACACTGTTGATAATCAGGAAGTAAATTCCAATCGGCCGATCCTTCATTCGCGATAAAATCATCGCAATAATATCCAGACCGCCAGTAGAAGCACCCCATTTTAGCGTGATTCCAACACCAACACCACCAATTACACCGCCAAATACAGCGTTCAAGATGATATCTTCGGACAGTTGCATCACCGGAATAAGTTCAAGAAAAAGAGTTGTAAAGGCTACAGAGATGACACTGTAAACCGTAAACCCTTTTCCAACTTTGAACCATCCGAGGATGGCAACAGGTATATTAAGTATAAATAAAATAAGACCAGTACTGACAATGGATACGTTAAAAAAGTCTTGAAGAATACTTGTCATTAACTGGGCTACCCCGGTAAATCCACTCGCATATACATTTGCTTCAATTAAAAAGAGGTTAAGTGAGATCGCATTCAGCACTGCCCCAAAAATAACAATTATGATTCTTCTAGATTCAAATGAAAACATAGCAGCCTCCTTACCATTCGTATAACACTATTCTGTTTTATCACCGGTACGAACTAAAATCAAGCCTTTATTTATGGATTCCCATAAAAGAACGTCAATAATCCCATCTTTTTGAATATACTTTGACTAACCAGGTTCTTCACTCTAAACTTAACATAACAAAATTAAAAGAATGCAGGTGATAAACATGAGGATTCAAATTCTATGTGACTCAGCCAGTGATCTGTCGGAAGAAACATTACATAACTATAATCTGGATCGAGTTTCTCTCGGTGTAACCATTGGGGACCAGGAATTTCAAGACGGACAAACCATTACCCCTAAAGAGGTTTATAAGTTAATGAAAGAAGGGGAAGCCCCGAAGACTTCGCAAGTTTCACCAAACTTATTCCGGGAAACCTTCCTGAAATATGTTGAGAGCCATCAGCCATTCATTTATTATGCCCTCTCCTCAGAGCTCTCAGGCACATATCAAACGGCCAAGATGATTGAACAAGAAATCAAAGAAGAGTATCCTGACGCCCAGTTTGAAGTCATTGATACAAAAGCTGCTTCCTTAGGCTACGGTCTAATTGCCATCAGAGCAGCTGAGTTAGCAGAGAATGGCGGATCCTTCGATGACATTATCGAAGTGAGCAACTACTATATCGAACATATGGAACATATTTTCACCGTTGATGATCTCGAATATTTATATCGCGGCGGTCGCGTCAGCAAAACGGCCGCCTTTGTCGGCAGTCTCTTAAAAATAAAACCTCTCCTACACGTAGAAGACGGGAAACTGATTCCTTTAGAAAAGATCCGCGGCTCCAAGAAAGTTTTAAAGCGGATGGTCGAAGTTATGCAGGAAAGAGGTCAGCAATTAGAGCAGCAGCGGATTGCCATCAGTCACGGGGATAATATTGAGACGGCTGAAAAACTGGCTGATTTAATCAAATCCGAATGCGGAGCCACCCAAGTGGAAATTGACATGATCGGTGCCGTGATTGGCGCCCATGCTGGCCCAGGAACAATCGCCTTGTTCTTTTTAAACGCCCCTCCTAAATAGAAAAAGAAACATCGACTGAATTCAGTTGATGTTTCTTTTTTCTAAAACCGCATGCCCTTATGACTCATTGCTCCGCTTATTTTTTACACTAACGACAATAACTCCGACAACAAATAGCAGGAAGATTCCTCCTGCAAAGCCGATAAATGCCCAGTTGAGCCCGTCGTTAGGTTCTATCACAAAAACATCTGCCGTTTCGCGTTCCATTCCCAGTTTGTACACTCCTTGATCGGATGGGCGGACAAGGCCATCAAGCATCAGACCTCGCATTTGCATGTCTTCAGGCAGGTTGGTCAAATTGGCGACTCTCGTTTCTGTCGAATTATTAATCGCGATCACCATCGTTTCGTCCTTATAAGTTCTCTTGAATACAGCTAAGCCATCCTGATTATACAGCTCGATAAAGTTTCCCTTTGCGATCGCTGGAAATTCTTTTCGAATCGAATTCAATTTTTCAAGATAATGGTTAAGCTCCTCATTCTGAACTTTAAAATTCATCATCCCTAAATTAGCTGGCGGTTCAGCACCATCAAGGGGAATTTCTGAACCATACAACACGGAAGGAATTCCAGGAGAAGTAAACAAATAAGTTAACCCTAATTTCCAGCGTGTGATCGGATTGTGCCCCGCTTCAACAGCCTTTCTCGTAAACCGTTCACTTCCTGCATAATCAAGAAAGTTCACCATCAGTTTTGGATCGCCAACTTGTTTGCTTCGTTCCCAAACGGAGTACAATTCATCCAATGGCTGTCCCGCTTGTTTGAAGGTTTCGGATGCTGTGTGGTAAAACGGAAGATTCACAAAAGCATCGATCCCAGTTGATTGGTATTCGGCAATACTTTGAAAATCACGGCTTTGTACTTCTCCCAGTAAAAAGAAGTCCTGATCGATCGACTTCACATGCTGAGAAAAGTCACTCCAGAAATCTTTAGAAACCTCACCTGCACTGTCTAATCGGAAACCGTCTACACCTGTCTCATTGATCCAAAATTCAGCAGTTTCAAATAAATACTGTTTCACATCCGGGTTCGCTGTGTTCAAATCAGGCAGCTCTGACTTCCAGCCTTGTTGACCTTCTGATGCCCCCTCGTGAAACCAATCTTCCTTTTCTGGATCGTCCAACCACGGGTGCTGCTGACCCGTATTATTGACGATAAATTCAAATAAAATTTTCATATCGCGCTTATGTACTTCTTCCACCAGCCGTTTGGCATCCGCTAATGTGCCAAAATGGTCCTCTACCGACGTAAAATCTTCCACCCAGTGGCCATGAAATCCGCCTGACTCATTCGCCATAATCGGCGACAGAGAAATGGTCGTAAACCCCATTTTCTTAATATAATCGAGTTTCTCGATACCCCCTTGTAAATCCCCGCCATGATAAGCTTTCGGGTCTTTCGGATCAACATTGTGGTCATTGCTGTTACTGCCGTTCATAAATCGATCTACCATTATATGATAGACGCTTTCTCCTTGCCAAGTTCGCTCTTCTTTTTCAGCAGCGTCCGTCGTAAGCGCGCCAAAAAGAAGAAACGGGATGATCATGAGAATCGTTGTTAGTTTTCTCATCGCCGTTCCCCCATCTATTTTAGTAAAATGATATCCGCCTTTAAGCGTATCCTTTTGCCTCTCACCCGTCAAATTTCTCCATAAAAAAATCCGCACGCATTTGTGCAGATTTTTCACTAATTAATTAATTTAAGGGTAGTAATCTTGAATACTCGATTCTGAAATATTTGTAGGTAGATATGTTTCCGTTCCCTTGGATAGAGAAGGAGGTCCGGGAAATCACTCGCTTTCCGTGGGCATGCGTTGAGCCTCCTCGGACTCCGTCCTCTGGGGTCTCACCTATCATGTTCATCCCACAGGAGTCTCGCAATTTCCCAGACCTCCTTGTGTTTGTGAGAAGAACGGAAACACACCAGGTTCACAGTAGCCAAAACATAAAATAACTACTTATGAGAGAAATGAAACTCTCTCTATGACAAGATTATTATGCCACATCAAGATGAATAAAACCCTCTGCACATTGAAGACTCATTCGGAAAACAAATGGCTCCGTTCATCACAGAACAGATGGGTTGGCTGGGAAACGGTGAGACTCCCGCGGGAAAGCGAGTCATTTCCCAGCCAATCTGAGCCCTCATACCGTAAAGAGCCTAAGTGTCTCGATGCTGAGTCTTCAGGATGAAGGATCGATTGTAGGGCATCACTGATAGATAGGAATCAACTCTTTTATAAACCGAAACTAAGATCTGCTGGATAAAAGCCCATTTCGAATTTATTCGGAAAAGAGTTGTCGTTTTATAAGAGCAATTATGAAGTGGATTCTACTACTTTATCTGAATATGGTAAGCCTTCAGCCAATGGTTGATTTGACATAAATAAGCAATCAATTGTGGTCCCGCCATCAGCTGGCCAAACCAGGGCGTATTTAGCGACGTCCCCCCTGAATCATTCAAATTGATGATTTGATTGCGCTCAAAAAGATCAAACAATGGAGATTGGGAATCAGCAATAATCTCCTTCATCCACTCCTTCACCCCAGATGTGTATTGAGGATGAAATGTTTTTGGGTAAGGATTTTTCTTTCTAAACAATACTTTATCCGGCAAAATTCCCCGTAAAGCTTCGCGCAGTAATCCTTTCTCCAAATCGCCGTAATGTTTCATCTTCCACGGGATATTGTAGGCATACTCCACAAGACGGTGATCGCTGAACGGAACACGGACTTCCAAGCTAGCCCCCATACTCATCCGGTCCTTTCGTTCCAATAATGTTTGCATAAACCAGTTCATATTTAAATAAAACAACTGTCTTTGTTTAGCATCGATTGCACTTTCCCCATAAAGAAGCGGGGTTTCATCAATACTTTCCTGATACCGTCTCATCATGTATTGCTCAATATTGATGTCCTTTTTTAAATCATCACGAACGAGCTGGTTTCGTTCATGTAGAGATCGAATCCAAGGAAACCCTTTCCGGTCGCGATCCTCTTTCCGATAAAACCAGGGATATCCGCCGAAGATCTCGTCGGCACATTCCCCTGAGAGAGCCACGGTGACATGATTTTTAATTTCCTCACAAAACCAAAGCAAAGACGAGTCTACGTCCGCCATCCCAGGCAGATCGCGAAACTCCACGGCTTTTGAAAGCTTTGTAATGAGATCTTCCACACTTGCCTCCATCGTCATATGATGGGTTTTGTTTTGATCACTGATTAGCTTTATATATTCACTATCCCGATCTGGTTGAAAGGCGTTCTTCTCGAAAAACTTCTCTTGCTCCTCGTAATCAATCGAATACGTCTGCAATGCACCTTTTTTATTTTTTTGATAATGATCAGCGGCAATCGCCGTAATGGCGCTCGAATCCACCCCGCCGGACAGGAATGTGCCAAGTTTCACATCACTGACAAGTTGACGTTCTACCGCATCGGTGAACAACTCCCGTACACGCTCCACTGTCTCCGGCCACGAATCAGTATGCTTTTCACTTTTCACATTCCAATAGCGATGGATGGTCAGTTTCCCTTGTTCAAAAACGGCACTATGGCCCGGACGCAGTTCATGTATACCATCAAAAATGCCATGACCCGGTGTGCGAGATGGGCCTAAAGCCAAAATCTCATGCACCCCTTCTGCTGAAATACTAGCTTCAATAGCAGGGTGAGCCAAAATCGCTTTTATTTCTGAAGCAAACAGAAGTCCACCTTGGTGCTCACTGAAGAACAGCGGCTTTACTCCAAGACGGTCTCTGGCTATAAACAGTTTCGACTTTTTTGACTCCCATATGCTAAACGCAAAGATTCCATTTAATTGCTCGACACACTGACTTCCCCACTGCATATAGCTCACGAGTACAACCTCGGTATCTGAATGGGATTGGAACGTCCATCCTTTAACCTTTAATCGCTCTCTTACCTCGTCTGTGTTATACAATTCACCGTTATAACACAACACATATTCTTCTCCATTCGCCTTACGAACCATGGGCTGTGTTCCCCCGGCAGGATCAACAACAACGAGGCGCCTGTGCCCAAATACAGCGGGACCTTTCACCCAATTTTGATGCTCGTCAGGTCCACGATGAGCAAGTGTTTTCGCCATCTTGTTGATCGTTTCTCTCTTATTCCCTTCTTTTTCATGAAAATCAATCCAACCTACAATTCCACACATTTAACCACCATCCTTTTCATCAGAAAGACGCAAACCAATAAAACGCAGAAAAAAGCACCATATAGCAATATATGATGAAATGGCTGGTTGTGATGAAAAAAGCTTGACATTTCTATTGAGAATGATTATCATTATTGTTGAGAATAATAATAACCCGTCCCCCAAATTCCGGGTATTTGTTCCAAACCAATTATAAAACCCCTTTTTCAAAAAAATTCCTGCATGCCAACAGGCATGCAGGAATTTTTTATATTAGGCAGGCAAAAGCCCTAATTCTAAGAAACCGAAACCGAGGATCAGGGCGATAACCGCAGCAATAATAAGCTGTGTCCACCATCCACTTGCAGGCTTTTTCTTCTTGTACTTAATGCAAACCATTTCCATTGCTGTGATCACCCACAAACCGACTAGCAGTTTAACAATAACGAGTGCATTATAGTTGGCGTAGGCTGCAAAAAGTGAACCACCTGAGTAAAGAACCAATAAATAGTCCAGTCGCAAAATCATATGGGAGATTTTCGCCGCTTTTTCATTTCCACTTCTAGTAAATGTCGTTACAAGTCCTACTAAAACAAAGGCAATTACCCATGAGGTAATATGTAAATGTGCCATTTGTTTTCCCTCCTTTTTACATCACTTTCAAAATCATCATACCACTTTATACATTTCTTTTCCTAATACAAAACATTTCAAACACTTTTTCCATAAGTGAGAAAATTTACATTAAACCTGTTATAATGAATTTTGATGCCTAATTGAAATGGAGGGATACGATGACTGTATCTAGTCAGCAAATCATCGACCAAACACAAGAGTACGGAGCTAAAAACTATCATCCCCTGCCGATCGTAGTTGCGAAAGCAGAAGGGGTTTGGGTAGAAGATCCTGAAGGAAATCGCTTTATGGATATGTTGAGTGCTTATTCCGCAGTGAATCAGGGCCACCGCCACCCCAAAATTATCCAGGCGCTCCATGACCAGGCAGGCCGTGTCACTTTGACTTCACGTGCCTTCCACAATGATCAACTTGGACCATGGTATGAAAAAATTTGTAAATTGACGAATAAAGAAATGGCTTTGCCTATGAACACTGGGGCAGAAGCAGTGGAAACAGCTATAAAAGCTACACGGCGATGGGCTTATGACGTCAAAGGCGTTGCCGAAGATAAAGCTGAAATTATTGCCTGCACAGGAAACTTCCATGGCCGAACAATGACAGCGGTTTCTTTATCTTCAGAGGAAGAATATAAACGCGGTTTCGGGCCGATGCTGCCTGGGATCAAAGTGATTCCATACGGTGACATTGAGGCACTAAAAGAAGCCATTAATGAAAATACAGCCGGATTCCTTTTCGAACCTATCCAGGGCGAAGCAGGAATTGTCATGCCTCCTGAAGGGTTTCTAAAAGAAGCATATGAGGTATGTGAGAAAGAAAACGTACTTTATATTGCTGACGAAATTCAGGCTGGTTTAGGACGAAGCGGCAAAATGTTCGCTTGTGACTGGGAAGGTGTAACACCTGACATGATGATCCTAGGAAAAGCTCTAGGCGGAGGTGTTTTCCCAATTTCCTGCGTGGTCGCAAACAAGGATGTACTCGGCGTCTTTAACCCTGGTTCCCACGGATCTACCTTTGGCGGAAATCCGCTGGCTTGTGCAGTGTCAGTCGCCTCACTTGATGTGATTGAAGAAGAGAATTTAGTAGATCGTTCACTTGAGCTTGGTCGTTATATGATGGACGAGCTCAAGAAAATCGATAACCCTGCCATTAAGGAAGTGCGCGGAAAAGGATTGTTCATCGGGGTTGAATTAACAGAACCAGCACGTTCTTACTGTGAGAAGTTAAAAGAAAAAGGGCTGTTATGTAAAGAAACACACGAAAATGTAATTCGCTTTGCCCCTCCACTTGTAATTGAGAAAGATGACTTACAATGGGCGATCGATCAGATCAAAGAGGTTTTGAAATAAGAATATAAGTTACTACAGTGAGGCTGGGACAAAACTGAATAAAGCACAAAATAATCCGAACAAATTCAACAGTTCGGATTATTTGTATGGCATGAAAAGGTTACTGCCATCGCTCCATCAAAACACTTCGCTTTCCTACGGGACCTTCGACTCGCGCTGTTCCCGCTGGAGTCTACGTATTTTGACTACGCTAAGGATCTGCGTGTAAACTATTCAATTTTCATCGTTCTTTTTTTAACATCATTGCTTTACTTATGTCCCAGCCTCTTCATATTTTGTTACATCAACGGTCAACTGATTCAATGCTTGTTATTTTCTTTTGTCCCCACGGCGCTACAACAATCTCTACCTCGTGGTTCCCTCCTGCCTGCTCAATCTGTCTGCCTGTATTCTCCTCGACATAATACCTGTTTAAACCAATACTAACATTATAAAAATTGAGTTGTTCGTTATGCCGCTCAAGCTGCGCTTTGATCACCACTTGATCATCAGATACCGCAAGTGAATGAGAAGAGGCTTTAATAAGTTCATAGATCCCTGATTCATTTGGACTCAACAGTAAATGTACGACCTCACGTCGTTCCGGAGATTCACCTACCCATTTTTCCTCAGGAATTTGTTCTACTTCATAATTTAAGGTGACGTAATCTCCGTAGAAAGGATCTCTGGGATCGACTGGGGCTGTTTTCAGTCGTATAGTTTCCCCATAAACATCCATTGCGTAATAAGAATAGGCCATTCCAGCAAGAAACAAAACTTGTAATCCGACAACAATGTAGAAGTAAACTCGCTTCATGACGCTATCCTCTCCTTCCCTATAGCTCGTCGCTTACGTTCCAGGAAATAGCTCAGCAAGAACAGAAGGATACCGCCAATAAAGAAAAATAGCGAACGATCCATAAAGTCCCAGGCTAGTTGAAAATAGGCTACGAACGTCGTGAAGAGAAAAGCAAATGTACCTTTATTTACCCATTCTGACCGTTCCCGCTTATACCCAGCCAGCAGCCAGCCAAGTGAATAGATAAATAGAATGAATAGAGAAAGGAAATCTCCAGCTCCTATTCGAAAAACAGGGATAAACAAGACTAAGTCAATCCAATAAAACTTCGTCGACTCAAGAGCCGACTGAAGTACTGCGTAAACAAAGAACACGGTCCAGATCAGGAAAAAGATCTCTGAATACTCGACGTGCTCACTTTCCTGCCCTAAGAGAAACACTTGAAATACATTCAAGATAAAAATCGCCCAAACAGCGAGGCCGCCAAACGATTTCAAATGAGACTGACCACGTACGAGGTGGCTGACAATGTACAATGCGAAGAAAAGCAAGATCAGCCAGTAATAGGAAAATTGTAAAGAGAAAACCAGAATCAGACTCTGAATCAAATAGCTCGCCGCAAATAACAGACTGCTTATCGGGTCCTGCCGTTTATAGACAAACCAACCTAATCCAATGAGAAACAAACAACCCATTCCAATATGATAATCCTGATATACAAATCCGCTATACACTTGCCCCACCGTTAAGATCACAAGGGTGGCTATGAAAAAACTTTGCTCTGAAAATATGAGAAACACAAGGAAAGCTGCGGCAGACCAGATGAAAAAAGGTAAAGCACTAAAGGAGTGATAATGGTACATCTGCCCGATTAAAAACTGGCCTGCTCCGAATACGAGAATTCCGAGCAGCAACAGACTGCGTCCCATTGGTTTTGAATAGGTTCGGTAAATGACCTCGCCTCCAATAGAAAAAAGCAGTAAAAAACCGATGATGATAGACAGTTTTCCCATATCCGGAATGCCGGACCAGTTTGATGCAATAAATGTTAAAAAACCAAGACCGATGAAAATCGCTGCAAACGTAAACAACAATGGGTGCTGTGGTGAAGCATGACGGTTGAGAATTTGGTCTCTTTGATGTTCTGTGATAATGCCATCATGTACCCAATGCTTTGACTCCTTTTCTAACTGAATCCGTCTCATTGACCTTCCTCCCTTATGCAGACTGCTTGCCTTTTCGCTTCAACGGCTGTTTCTTCCTATATGTCAACGTCCGCCAAAGCCATTCCAGCGGGCCAAAACGATACGTTGTAAGCCAGGCTTTACTTAGCATAATTTGTAAGGTGAATACGACCAATACGATCAAAACACTCATCACGGGCGGTACCTGTCCATACCACCCCAAACCGATAGAGTAAAAAAGGAAAAAACTGATCACCGACTGAAAGATATAATTGGATAAAGACATTCGACCAACCCATCTTAGCGGCCTTAAAAGCCTCCTCCCTCCATTCGTTCTGAACAACAGCGTAACAGATAACACATAAAAGAAAGCTGATGCAGTTCCTCCCACATTATCCTGAAGAAGCTGGAACCATTCAGGATTTCCAAACAAATAAGGACCGGCTTTAAACAGAATAAAAATAATCCCTGTCACTGCCCATAACCGTTTCATAGGAGATAAAAATTGCTCGGGTGTATGAAGCCATCTTTTTCTAGCCAAATACATGCCAAACAAAAACATTGGGATGAGACTGAAAGCCAGAAACGGGATGGAGCCTACATTGTTAACATACGACCAGTCCACGGCATTTTGCTGCCATATATCCAGTAAACTTCCTTCCCCATAATTCCGTTTGGCGGCATTAATCGCTTCCTGATTATAAAAACCTCCGAGGTGATCCCGCATAGCATACAAGGAAAGTGTGAGCGGGATGACAAGAAATGCAAGCATAGCATATGCCCATAGTAAAAGTGTACGTGAAGAGACAGGAAAAAAAGCAAATAACACTAAACCAAATACACCATAAGATAATAAAATATCACCATGCCATATGAGAAAGCTATGAATAAGCCCAAACCCTATTAATAGGAGCAGCCTTCTTAAGAGCACTGAGCGATAAGGAATTTCTTTCTGATCTAAGCGATCCTTCATCATTTGCAAACCAAAGCCAAATAATAATGAAAATAACGTGTAGAAACTGGCCTGAAAAAAAATATCGATGACTGTTTGAACACTATGACTTAGCGGTGATGACCAGAAATACTCCTCTCCCCCATATAAAAAGTACGGAGCATTGAACGCTGGCACATTCACCATAAAAATCCCGAATATTGCGAACCCTCTGGCTGCATCTATCCAATCGAGCCGGTCTGCTTCTTGAAGTGGTGTTGGATGTTGTTTCATAGTTATCGATCCCCCTGATTACTTTTATTTTACTTGTATTACGACATTTTCACAATTTGAGTTTCATATTTATATAAAAGGGGTTTTTCATCATGCCCGCACAAGTTGGAATGGTAAAAGTACTAAGTGTGTCCACTTCCAGTATCTTCAACATTGGAGATGTCTACAGCATGGCGCCCGCAGCTTCTGTTAAAACCTTTGCAGGGGGCGGTTCCTTTAATACAGGTACTGGCATTCGTGTAAATATAGATCGATCAGCCACCTACATCAATGATCGGGAAGAAGTTGATCAATCAATCGTTAACTCCTAGGAGGGAAATCAAATGAATGTGACTGTCCATCAAACGATTTCGATTCGCTTCTTGCGGATCGGATCGGTAGCCAACTCATCGATTGTTCAAATTGGAAGTTCTGGAGTTATTCAGGCTAAAGCAGACCTTTATAATACTGGAGGATACACAGGGCCTGGTGAAACAGCTCAGCCAGTTTCAGGGCAGGTTACTGTTCCAGAACTGGAGGCTGCTGGTACTCTTGTTCCACTTTCCGTAACCTAGGCACATATCATGTTGTTTTCGCATAGGATAGTACGGGGGTGAATGCCATTGAACAACTACTACCAGTCATGGAATCATTGGATCAGCCAAGTCATGCAGCAAATTCAGGAGCAACAGCAAACCATTGAACGCCTTACTCAACAGGTCGAACACTTACAATCCCAACAGCACCCTAATACCGTAATTGAAAAAATCGAATATCATTTTGACCAATTAAAAATAGAAACACTTGAAGGAACCCTGCAAATTGGACTGACTCCAAATGGAACAGATGGAAACATCCTTGAAGACCTGTACACCCCAGACACTCAAAAAACTGAAACTGATCCATATCTTCATGAATTGATGCAGGACGGGGTCCCTCAGTATATTGATAACTATGTAAATGAATATGGACTTCACCTTGGTGACAAACACCGGGAGCATATGATTGCGGATATCAATAAACAGCTGCCAGAACGCTTTACTTTTCACCAAAATCAGCATCCAGATCTTGAACCGTCCGCGATTGTTCAGAAATTACACCAGGAAGTCCGGCATTCCGTGGCTCAATACTTCACATCGAAGGAAGGAGAGAATTTCGAATGAATTACACCGTGTACAATTACGGGTTGCACGTCGGAAAGATTGATGTCACAGGTGTAGCCTCCTCCTCTGTTTTTTTAATTGGCGACAGTGAGACCATCCGACTTCAATCCTTTTTTGATACCCCGCCGGAATCATTAGTGATCGGTCCATTTGTTCCTATAGAAGAGGAAGGTACCTTCGAGGAGGCCTCTCCAGTTGAAGAATAAGCGCATCGCTATTGCCCAATCAGCCCATGTTAATTCAGTTACCATCGGTTCCGGGCTTCTAATTGGCGACCTAAACCAAATGACTCCACGCTCACGAGCTATTGCTGTACAAAGAGAGGGGCCTCATACTATTAAAGATAATGTGTCCTTTTCTACTTACCCTATTTTCCAGCGAGAGCCATCGCCCATGCTCCCTCCTCTTACGATTTCAACCTCCTTTCACCACGTGGATCCCGAAATTTGTGTTGACTCCATGTTCATACTTGGGGCCTCTACGGCTTCAGCTATTCAAATTGGAGGCATTGACAACATCGATGCCCATGCCCGCGTTAAACATATCCGAATCCTAAGTGACGAACGGTAGGGAACACGCATACTTTGTATCATTAGGCTAAAAAAAGGAGGGCTTTTTATGCCAGCCATAGTCGGCCCGATTCGTATTAATAGTGTAGGCGGAGGTGTCGTGAACTTCGGGGATGCTTTTTATCTTGCACCTAAAAGTACGAGTAAAACGAATGCCGGTTCAGGAGCGTTAAATACGGGTGACTTTATATGTACAAATAACGGGATCAGTTCCACCAATCCATTTGATCCAGACGTGAATGATCAAAATGTGACCGCCAACAGATAAATTTTTTTGACAAATGCTCAATGGAGACTGGGACAAAAATATTTTTACCAAATGGAAATACGAACTATGGTGCATATAAACCGCTACGAAAATATACTTCGCTAAAACACACATTGTTCGTATTTTTACTAAAAATGACTTTTCACATAGAGTAAACCGAACTGACTTCAATCATTTGGATTACTCTATGTTTCATTCAATTTTGTCTATGCCTCTAAAAAGAAAAATAGTGGGTAAAATCATCCGGCGATGACCTTGCCCACTATATTTTTAGTATGTTTTTTAATATCTTACTTAAACCAGTTCAGCGGCGCAGGATTTGTATTTTCAAATACATGTTTAACTTCGGTATATTCCTCCAGTCCCTGTTTACCGAGTTCACGGCCGATTCCAGAGGATTTATAGCCTCCCCACGGGGCCTGGGCGAAATAAGGGTGAAAGTCATTAATCCATACGGTTCCCATTCGAAGTTCGCTTGAAACTCGTTCTGCTTTCCTGATATCCGTCGTCCACACGGCACCGGCAAGACCGTACTTAGAATCATTCGCTGTTTGTACAGCTTCCTCTTCAGTACTGAATCGTTCAACCGTCAATAATGGACCGAACGTTTCTTCCTGTACAATCCTCATCGATGACCGACAGTTCGTAAAAATCGTTGGTTCAAGGAAGAATCCGGATTGGAGTTCTTCCGCTTGAGGCCGTTTTCCACCTACTACTAAGTCAGCTCCTTCATCTATTCCAATCTGAATATATTGCTCTACTTTTTCTCGATGTTCTTTCGAAATAAGCGGGCCGGATTGAGTAGTGTCATCGAAACCGCTGCCCAGTTTGATTTGCTTCGTCCGTTCCACTAAAGCTTCTACAAAGTCATCGTGAAGCTCCTCTTGAACGAGTAATCGGGCCCCAGCAGAACAAACTTGACCAGCATGGAAAAAGATCGCATTCATAGCCTGGTCAACGGCCGTTTTAAAATCGGCATCCGCAAATACAATGTTAGGGTTTTTACCACCTAGTTCAAGAGCAATTTTTTTAAAATTTTCTGCGGCTGCCGTCATGACTTTACGCCCTGTTTCAATGCCGCCCGTGAATGATATGAGATCGACGGAATGACTCTCAGCAAGGATCTGACCCGTTTCGGCGCCCGAACCCATCACTAAATTCACTACACCTTCAGGAATTCCAGCTTCTTCAATTAGTTCTGTAACTTTAATCGTTGTTAATGGTGTAATCTCACTAGGCTTGATGATTAGCGTATTCCCAGCAGCTAACGCGGGCGCAAGCTTCCATGAGCCTTGAAGCAATGGATAATTCCATGGTGTAATCTGCCCACAAACCCCAACAGGCTCGCGGACTACTTTACTTCTAGATTCAGGGATAGGCGATTCGATCACTTCACCGCCATCTTTGTCAGCAAGCCCTCCGTAGTAACGAAACACTTCTGCGATATCCGCCATGTCGGCCAGACTTTCCGTCATCGTTTTACCTGTATCCAGCGTTTCCAATTCAGCTAATTCCTGCTGATCACGCTCAATAAGTTCAGCAATTTTCAAGACGAGTTTTCCACGTTCTGAACCCGGCATATGACGCCAGCCACCCTTATCGAAAGCTTCTCTAGCAGCGTCAATCGCCAATTGAGTATCCGTTTCATTCCCTTCTGCCACTTGGGCAATACTTTCTTGATTGAACGGATTGATGATTGTGCGTGTACGGCCGCTTGCAGCAGCAACCCATTGGCCGTTAATAAACATTTTTGTCATAGCAAAGTCCTCCTTATCAACTATAAATCAGAATACCTGCGATTCCGGCAAGTCCAATCACCCAAAGAGGAGATACCTTTTTGTAAAAAAGGATGATTGACAAAACCATAATTCCATATTGAGAGTATTCAGCCGCTTGCGAAAATAACTCATTCTCGACTCCCATTCGAACGCCCGCATATAAAATCAGCGCTGTAATGACAGGATGAATTCCATATAAACTGCGGTTTAACACATTCGGACGAGCATGGTTAGTTATCACTTTGATTAACAGCAGCACCATTAACAGCGACGGTAATAAATTTCCTGCGGCTGCCATGAGAGCCCCAGGCACCCCCGAGGTTTGATAACCGATGAATAATGCTGTATTCGTCGCAATCGGACCTGGCGCCGAACCTGCTATTGCGATAATATCTGTGAACTGCTGT
This sequence comes from Halobacillus ihumii, assembly GCF_902726645.1. Lineage (NCBI taxonomy): Bacteria > Bacillati > Bacillota > Bacilli > Caryophanales > Bacillaceae > Halobacillus > Halobacillus ihumii. Next base: position 3,493,022 of record NZ_CACVAO010000001.1, on the reverse strand, counting down.
TGCGGGATCCAGTGATGTTCACGAACCGCTTGAGCCATCAGCGGAATCATGGCATACCCTCCGCCAAACCCGAACAGGCCTATTTTAAAAAATTCGACGAAGAGATTGAATAAAACCATTCGTTTCAGCTCCTTTTATGACGACACATGGAGTAGAGCCAGCCTGCCAACCCTCCACCGATAATTAAAAAGACAGGGGAAACAGCCAGACCGAAAAGCAAACCAGCAGCTGCTGCGAACAGCAGCAGTGTGAACGGATCACTAATCGATAACTTGCCTATTTTACAAGCAGCATACAGAATCAGTCCAATAATAGCGGGACGTATCCCTTTAAAGGCATCCTGCACGATGGCAAGATCCTGGTAAGTTAAATACAGGTAGGTTAAGACAATGATAATCAGGTTCGCTGGCAGCAGCATGCCAGCCATGGCGGCTATCGCTCCTGGAACCCCCTGAACTTTGTGCCCCATATAAATGGAGGCATTTATAGCGATGGACCCCGGTGCTGATTGCGCGATCGCTACAATGCTTGGGACATCCTCCTTTGCAAACCACCCCCGCTTTCGGACGATTTCTCTTTCAATGTGGGGGATCATGGCAATTCCACCGCCAAAGGTAAGGGGGCTTATTTTCATAAAGGTTATAAAGATCCTGAACAGCACGAGCAATTCGCGGCCGGCTATGTTGTTTTTCATGGTTTGTAGTGACAAAATTTACTCTCCGCCTAAAACGCGAGTACTGTGAGGCGGCTGGACTCTTGCCTCCGGATCAATGTAATGCTTAATCTGGCTTATCGCAGTAGGAGCTTCTCCAAAACCAGTGGCGATTAATTTTACTTTCCCGTCGTAAGTTGTGATGTCGCCGGCAGCGTAAATTCCCGGAATATTGGTTTCCATCTTCTGATTGACAACGATGGAGTTCTTTTCAAGTTCCAATCCCCATTCCTTTATCGCACCCAGACTGGAAAGAAAACCATGGTTAACGATTAAAGAATCAATTTCAAGGTTTTCTGTCGTCTCCCCTTTTGGTTCTTTTAAGACAACAGATTCAATATAATCATCCGTCCCAACCAATTGATCGATTCCTCGAGGTGTCTTGATTTGAACATTTGTTTCTCTTAATTGATTAACGCTTGATTCGTGGGCCCTGAATTGATCACGCCGATGAACCAGCGTTACTTCTTTTGCCACATCCTTCAGCATCAGTGCCCAGTCCACAGCCGAATCGCCGCCGCCTGAAATACAGACCCTGCTGCCTTTATGAGCTTCAAGATCAGTCACCGAATAGAAAAGGTTCTTGCCTTCATATAGCTGAGCCGCTTCGTGTTTGAGACGACGTGGCTGAAAGGCCCCCGCCCCGCTCGTAATCAACACGGTCTTCGCATAATGCACCTGTTTCGTTGTGGTCACTTTAAAAAGACATTCCTCAAGCTTTTCAACGTCCTGAACATTTTCCTCGAGGCAAATGTCCGGATCAAATTGCCTCGCTTGCTCCTCGAGTTGGTGAACTAAATCTTTCGCTGACACTTTAGGGGCTCCTGCTACATCATAAATGTACTTCTCGGGATACAAAGCCATCAACTGGCCGCCAAGCTGGGGCAAGCTATCCATGACCTTCACGGACATTTCCCTCATGCCGGCATAGAAAGCCGCAAATAACCCCGTCGGGCCTCCCCCTATAATGATCACATCACTAACGTTTTCAGAACTGTACATGGTCAACACCTTCTTGTTTCATTATTTATAAACGATAACGTCTTCATCTTCTACGCGTACTTTGAAACTCGGAATCTTCTTATCAGGATTCGCAAGCATTCTTCCTTCATTTTTAATATCAAACTCTCTACCATGCCACGGACAGCGAATAATTTCACCTTTATGGCAATAGTCATAGTCGCCTGGTTTACTTTCTTCCGTTGTGGCTCCACAGAGCATTCCTCGATCAAGCGGCGCCCCCTGGTGGATACATTGATTCATAAAAGCATAGAATTCCCCGTCGGGAGTGCGGCAAATGAGTACATTCTGCTTACCAAAAGTAGATTTCTTCATTTCCCCTGGCTCAATATCTGATGTTTTACATACCACTTGTTCTCTCATATTACCCCTCCTCTGGATTCGGCAATTTAGGATAAAATCTCTTGGCGTTTCCTGAGAAAATCTTCCGCTTTAGTTCGGGGTCCATATTTGGTAAAGCACGATGAGGTGAATCGTAATCCCAGTGAGGGTAATCTGTTGAAAAACACAGCATCTCATCTGTCCCCATTTGTTCAAGCAGTGACATAAACTCCTTCTTCGTCAGCTCTTCAGCGGGCTGTGTCGTGAAGCGAACCTGTTCTTTCATAATCTGGCTCGGTTTTCTTTTCAGCCACGGAACTTCATGACGCAAATCACGAAACTGCTGATCCATTTTCCACATCAAATGCGGAATAAAAGTGAAGCCGCCTTCAATCATCATTAAGCCTAAGTTAGGAAATTTTTCAAATACTCCGTTGAACATCAGGCTCGTAATTTGTTTCATATGTGCTGTCGGAATTAAGGTATGCCATTCGATAAAATATCTTGGCCATTTCCCGTAATAGACAGGTGGTTCATTGTGGTGCATACCAATCATTAAGTTGTGCTTTTCGGCCGCTTCAAAAATTGGATGGTAGTACGGTTCACCCCACATAATGTCGTCAATCGGCAGCAATACTTGTACCATTTTCGGATGAGAACCAACTCGTTCAATTTCTTTCACCGCTTCATCACGATCTTGTGCTGCAATATGAACGGAGCCGTATAAGCGTTCATCTTTGTCCAGCCAGTTTTCAATTTGCCAGTCATTGTACGCCGTCGCCAAGGCTGCGGCCATCTCATGCCAGCCATGCATCGAGGATGGCGAAGGGTCGAGAGCACTTGTTAATATTCCGAACTCATGACCGATGTCATCAAGCAGCTGCTCTTGCATAAAAGTGAGATCTGACCCAGCAGGTCGACCGTCAGGCAGGATCGCATCGGCCCGATCCACACCCGCTACTGACGGTTGGGTATAAGGCATATGTTTTTCTTGAATCCAGTGGCAATTTTCAATGTAATGGCGAAATGGTTCATCCAGTCGATCCAAAAGATCTCGATATTGAACTCGTTCGTGAATATCCGTATCTACTAGTGGGATTGTATTCTTTGGCATAGGAAAGTCCTCCTTGTTGTTTGCTTTTCGCGAATAGTTCAAATCGTATCAGGGAGGCATTCATATTGCCAAACCCGCTGAGAGGCACTGAGTAGCATTTAGATCCTTCAGTGACGTTCAGTGAAGCTCAGTAACGTTCAGTAATAACTTTATGTTTTGTACAAAAAAATTTTTTAATTTATATGCAGCCGAATTTTCTGACCGGGAAAAGTGTCGAAAAAAACTGAAATGTCAAGGGTTATCGCATCTTAGGAGAATGTATCCTCCATCACTTTTTCTTAGAAAGCGGGTTTGCAATTCATATAAAACCTATGTAACATTTGAAAATGTTGCAGACGACCCCCTTCATTTATCTCAGTTTTATAGAAAAATACATGACATAGAGGTGATCAGATGAAAAATGTAACAGCCGTTTTTTGGTATGGTCTTGCTATTTGCGGACTAGTTGTCCTCTGGGGAGTAGTGGGACCAGAACATCTGCAAATGACTACAGCTAAGGTAACAGAATTCATTTCCACTACGTTTGGCTGGTATTACTTATTAATTGTCACGTTGATGCTGGCATTTTGTGTGTACTTGATTTTTTCCCGCTTCAGTCACATTAAGCTTGGTAAAAAAGATGACAAACCCGAGTTCAGTCTGCCAACCTGGTTTGCGATGTTATTCAGTGCAGGCATGGGAATGGGGCTCGTTTTCTGGACTACAGCAGAACCAATCTCACACGCTTTCAAAAGCAGTCCTGTTTCAAAAGAAGGAAGTGAGCAAGCTATCAAAGAAGCTCTGCAGTTTTCTTTTTTCCACTGGGGGATTCATGCCTGGGCCGTATATGCTCTAGTAGCTTTAGTACTCGCCTATTTTAAATTCCACAAAGGATACCCTGGATTGGTTAGTGCCACCCTCATTCCGGTATTTGGCGAAGCAAAAATGTCAGGGAAAACCGGAGTCGTCATCGACACGTTAGCCGTTGTCGCAACAGTTGTTGGAGTGGCAGCAACTCTAGGGTTTGGAACGGCCCAAATCAACGAAGGACTAGCCTTTCTATTCAATGTACCGAGTAATTACACCGTCCAATTGATCATTCTCGTCGTTTCTACGATTCTATTTATCTATTCAGCCTGGTCAGGCGTCAGCAAAGGGATCAAGCACCTTAGTAACATCAATATGGTTCTCGGATTTCTGCTGATGATCCTCCTCTTGATCGTTGGACCTACGTTATATATCCTCAATATGTTTACAAGCTCAATTGGGGGCTACCTTGCGAATTTCTTCGAGATGAGCTTTCGCATTGCTCCACTGAACGAAGAAAGTCGCTCATGGATTAACAACTGGACCATCTTCTATTGGGCCTGGTGGATTTCCTGGTCTCCGTTTGTCGGTATTTTCATTGCCCGTATTTCCAGAGGGCGCACGATTAAAGAATTTATGCTCGGTGTGCTGTTTGTTCCAGCCATCGTCTGTTTTATCTTTTTCGCCGTATTTGGCGTTTCAGCGTTGAATCTTCAACAGCAAGGAATCGAGGCTATTTCTCAGTTTCCGATGGAGACAGCAACATTTGCTACCCTGCAGCATTATCCTCTCGGAACACTGATGTCGTTAGTGACCATTTTCGTCATTGCCATATTCTTTATCACATCCGCTGATTCAGCAACATTTGTGTTAGGAATGCTGTCTACACATGGTTCCCTGAATCCAGCGGGGCCCGTAAAAATCCTATGGGGACTCGCGTTATCAGCGATGGCCGCGATCATTGTCTACTTTGGCGGAACCCAGGGCTTGCAAAATGTGCTCATCATTGCGGCCCTTCCATTCTCGATCGTCGTCCTGTTAATGGGGTACTCCTTTTTCCGAGCCGCAAAGGCAGAAGTAGCACCCGTAAAACGGAAAGAAAAAAATCTTGTAAAAGAGAAGAAACCCTCTTGAATGTAAAAAAAGGTTGTTCTGATTCGATTCAGAACAACCTTTTTTCTATCTCTATTCTGGCACCTCATTTTGCAGCACCCTTTACTTTAAAGTGGCATCTCCACTCAGGCATCAACCTTTTCTTCTCCCCTGTTTAGAACTACTTTTACCTCACTCAGATCTTCTACAACGACATCAGCCTGCGACAGTTCTTCTTCTTTTGCAAAATCAAACTTACAGCCTACCGAAACTAAACCATTATCCTGAGCTGCTTTGATATCAGATAATCGATCTCCGACGACTGCTCCTTTTTCAATCTTATATTTTTTGATGATTGAGGCGATTAAATCGGACTTGTTCAGCGATTGAATTTGTTCAATGCTAAAGGTTTCCGTCACCCAAGCATCCAGACGATAATAGTTAACAATAGCATTTAAATAAGTCGTTAATCCATTACTAGCTATGTATATTTTGTAATCATGATCTTTTAAGTAACTAAATAATTCTTTAACATGCGGATAGAGCGCACCGTTTCCCTTATTAATATTTTCAATCAACTTGTCTTGAAAGAAATCATTGGCCTGTTCACGGAGTTTGTTTGATTGATTAGGTAATAATATTCGCCATACTTCGGGCAAAGTCACCCCCATAATTTCACGATAGTCATCAATAGGTGTTTCTTTATCCCATTCTCCGAGAGACCTTAGCTGATCAAAGGTCTCCTTCAGCGACAATTCTAAGATTTTGTCCGTTTGAAATAGAGTTCCGTCCATATCAAAGATTAAAGAGTGTGACATTGCTTCCTCTCCCTTATAAAAATTTCCTTACGTTTCTATCTTAAAACAGGTTTACTCAAGAAGAATGAAACTTAACTTCATAAAACCTCATTGCTTTTGGAACACCTTTTAAATCAAAGATTCCGTTTACAATGAGCTGCCTAACCCTGTATTCCACAAAATCATCTCCAACAAGCTGTGAAGAATGGCCGATCACTTCTCCAATTAGCCGAGCTGATTTAACAAAATCACTGCTTCCCCGTTCTTTATGAATGTTTCGCAGCAATTTGATGATCAAATCATCGAGGAAATCTTCTGACACAGCATCAACTTGGCCATTTTGCCAGATTCTTAGGTTCTCTTTACTTGAAGAAAGAACGCTCCACTCGGTCTCCAGACGTTTTCGCTGCTTAGGGTCCACTTCTTCAGTTGGAGACCTGTGGTAAATTGCAGCTAGCTTTTCTGGAGAGATTTCACTCGTACTAAGCGGATAATATTTCCTAATCTTGTCAGAAAAAACTCTATTGTACTCGTGCGTAGAATTAATGAGAAATATTGGATTAGACGCTTGCTGTAATAAATAAAGAGCGAAACGTAACCCTGTCTGTTCATGAGCATTATCCCCATACCAAATCGTTATTGGGAGTGTAGGCGGAATCGCTTCTATTTGTTCACGAACCTTTGCGAACTTGTCTTCATAGCCCTCGAGGTACTCTTCATCTAGATTAATATGATAAAACAGCCAATCTTTTCGATTCCTTACCCCTTCTTGAGTATGTAACTGCCAAACGGGACCTTTTGAAAGTATGTCTGGAAACGAAATAACTTTTTCACCAACTGTCCCCAAGTTTTTCTTAAGAGCAACTCCCAGTGACCCTCCACTGGATTCATCAAAGACAATATGAATTTTCCTTACATCTTGATCTTCATATTCTTTCCGTGGATTTGTACGAAAATCGTGCACCCCATAAATCCTTCTCTTTAAATCTAGTAAATCAGTAACAAATTGCTTTTCTGGGTAACTGGTGGTCTCAATGAGGTCTATCCGTAACAATACCTGTTTCAGCAAGGATTGAGCTTCTTCCTCGTTTAGGGATTCCATCACTTTATCAACACTTATTCTCACTACCAAACAACTCCTTCGTAACTATCAGGATAAACAGTTGATCTAAACAATCAATTGAGGACTACAGTTTACAAACACATTCGATTACTTCCTTTTTAAAAAAGGATAAGAGAAGACTAACCCTAGCACATAAATGAAGATCAGGAAGTAGGCAGGAAGTAAATGATAAAAAGTAGTATATCCAATAACAAAATGGGTTGCGATCCCCGCGATAAAGGCAGGCGGTGCACCGATTGCCAGTGTATTCCATACCCAGCTCTCTCCTTCACGGAACCCCCATAACGCGATGAGAAGCACTAACACTCCTACACTGACTAATGCTCCGCCAAAACCCGCACGGTCATGGGCAATCACAGGGATCAAACGCTCATTGAGTGATTGCAGCATGTCAGGTGTCGCACAGATAAAAGTGATATCCGTCGGTACAAAAACATTGGTCATTCCGATGAACATAATCACTATCCCGCCTACTGCAATAAGAGCACCTAGAAGTACAAATAGCAGCTGACCCCAATTCGCTTTTTGCCAAGCCGAGTGGTTCGATAGATTTATCGAATTAGGATGAGAACGAGAATCTTTTGTAAGCAGGAAACATCTTAGGTAAATCGGAAGCAAAAGGATCCAGAACAATCCATGCAGCCAATCAAAATAACCATAACCAATAAAAGCGAAAATCCCAAGGAACCCCGCTATAGCTGCAACATGAAAGGCTCGGCTTGCCCATCGCAGCCGATAAACCATGGCGTTTCGGGACAATTGTATGTAAAGAATTCCTCCGCTGATCATCGTTCCAGCCAGGGCCATTCGATCATGTGCCATGAAAGCTAGAATTCTGGGATTAAACGCTTTTATCTGTTCTCGGGTCATCCCGATAAAGGCTTCATCATATGGCAAAATGACTAAAGTCATGCTAAACACTAAGGCAATGACACCAGCAAACAAAATCGCTAATCCAAACAGCAGCCCCCATCGAGACCCTGAATCATTCCTCCCTGTGCCCCCATTAGATAACTTTAGTTCATTAATTCGCTTCGGCAAACCTGGCCCTGAAAAAACATACCCCTCCTCCAGTAACAGAAGAGATACACCTGCTTGATGGAGCTCAAGCGCATCGATAGGTTCCCTTACTCCCCCCTTCGTAATCATCGTGCAAGTTTGAGACACTTCTGATCGAATCGTGCGAACCGCCTTGAGCAGCGAATTGTGAGCACCTTTACTTTCCGTAAAATATGAGTCTGTCCGTATCTTAGGAGGTTCTACAATTACCCCAGCGATTGGGCATGATCTCATCAAAGTCGAAAGCTGATCAACCTCTAACTCATCTGCTTTCTGATGTATGTATAGCAGTGTTGTTTAACTCATAAGCTTGCTTTAAGCTGATCGAGAATGAGTCAACGATATCACCAAGTACCTTTATAATTGTAAGTACTTCGCAGCCCGTCATCTGTCCATCCATCGTCACAATGGCTGGCCCCCCAAACCGTTTGATCTGGTCCCTGCTCTCCTCAATTGTCTTCATGGGCTCTTGCAAGGGGAACCATATTTCCTCTCTATCTGGCTTCATGATCGGCTCTTTCCCGTTGCTATTTGCAAGCGAGACGGGACCAACCTCTATAACACTAACCCCTAATGATGGAAAACTTTTTGCGCCAGTCCCATTTGGATCAAGTCGTGCACTCACACCGGTCGAACTTGCGTAATGTACTCCGTCGACAATGGAACTTAACTCGTTCGGAGGGTGCAAATGACCGAGCAGTTCGATAAAAGATCGTCCCCCTGGGATGGAGGAAATGCAGCCCATAGATTTATAAATAAATTCTCTAGATTTCCCTGGTGACAGTTTTGTTAACCAAGGTTTAAATAATGGATGATAACTCCAGTCTGGCATAAAACGCTCCTGTTCAACTATTGTATTTCTTGGTAAAAAGTCTGCCTGATTCTCATCTTATCGAACATCATTCTTTTTTACTAGGATTGAAACAGAAGGAGTTAATCCCGACATCAAAAAATCCTCCTCACTGAGTCCACACTCAAGAAAGGAGGATTTTGAAAATAACATTACAAGCGTAAATTCGATAGGTGATAAACAAAGAGCAGCGTTTAATAGCCTGAAAACTCCTCTGTTTTAATATAGTCTTCATAAACTCCAGAATCCACGAGCATTTGGCGCATGTCCTGTACCATATCTGGCGGACCAGATAAGTAATAAATCGGTACGTTCACATCTGAAACATGCCGCTTAAGCATCTCAGCATCGATCAATCCGCTTTCCCCATTCCATTCACTAGATTTTGTTTCAGTCATGACAGGCACAAATGTAAAATTAGGATTTTCATCAGCATATCCTTTTAAATCATCCATAAATGGCGCATCTGCGGGGGTTTTGTTCGAATACAACAAGGTCAACTTGTGCGGCAACTGGTCATGTGTGGCCTGAGCAATCATGCTCCGAACGGGTGTTATACCGATGCCGCCTATAATAAATACTGCTGGCTTAGATTCATCTTGATGCAAAGTAAAGTCCCCATGGGGTTCGCCAAATTTGACTTCTGTACCGTCCGGCATGTTTTTTAGCACCTGTTTGAAGGCCGAGTCAGACATACGAGTGGCTGTCTCTACGTCCTTTTCATACGGAGCATGCACGAGTGAAAAAGCCCTTTCATTGCCTTGATCATCAGTCTTATGTGGATCAACTAAGGTCACCTTACAATATTGACCGGCTATAAATTCGAATCCTTCTGGTTTTTCCCAGTGAAAGGCCATCGTATCGTTTGCTATCTTTTGTTTTTTTAATAATTTCATGGAATAGGTCGGCATTAGTTTTCTGCTCCTTTTTCATGCAAGCTAAAGATCTGAGGTGCCTGCATTTTTTAGCTCCGTTTAGAAACATTTCTCCCATTAGTAACGGCATTGTTTATAGGTTTCGCAACTTTATTCAAGCTATGTATGTAAAACAAGACAGCTTAATTTGTCACCTTATTTTTGTCATAAAAATGTGCCTGCATGAGCACGAGTACTATTGGATACTGGCCAGAAATTCATTTACTTTAGGCCTATAAAACCCCCAAGGGCCTCTCCTTGCAAGTTGGACAGATGAATTCGCATCTTACTTCAATCATTCTGCGTATCATCTCCATCATGGTGACATTTAGAAGCGCCGCCTCTATACTATCCTTAAGAAAGCCTCAGTCGAAGGAGGGATTTATGCCATGAAGATTTCGCTAGATATAGACCCTGATCATGAAGAAACAAAAGTTACTATTCACTGTAAGGAACTCGATGCGTCGATTAACGAAATTCTTGATTTTCTTAATGCGAGGAATACCGAATTTATTGTAGGCAGAGATGGAGAAAGGCAGCACATTTTAAAACCAACTGAAGTTCACTATTTCCACTCGGAAGGAGATATTGTGTTAGCAGCCACTGCTGATGGAAGTTTCAAAATAAAAGAAAGATTATATGAGCTCGAGCAATTCCTCCCCTCCATACAGTTCGTGCGACTTTCCAAATCCGTCATCGCAAATCTTTACGAAGTAAGTCATTTCGAATCATCCTTTAACGGAACTCTTTGTGTGTACTTTAAATCAGGCGTGAAGGAATACGCCTCAAGGCACTATGTCGGAAAGATTAAGAAATTATTAAAAATGAACAGGAGGGACAATACATGAGGAGATTTTTATTCAGAAGCATTATGGGCATTTTCTTTGGCGGATTTATTGCAACACTCACAACGATCGCTTTGATCTACTTTGGTGAGCAAAGCCTCATTGACGGAGAGCTTTTCCTGAAAAACTCACTAGGTTCCATATTTTGCGGCTGGCTATTCACCGTTACCCCGCTTTATTTTGAAATCCGATCATTACGTCTTTATCAACAGACAGCCCTTCATTTCACCACCGTCGCCATTCTCTACTTGATTTTAGCCTTAGCCATAGGCTGGATTCCAGCCGAAACCAAGCACATCATTCTCTTTCTAATAATTGCTGTTACCACTTATGGTATCGCATGGTTTGGGTTCTTTCTTTATTTTAAACATGAATGTAGAAAACTTAATGATGACTTGAAGCGTATTTGATAGGTGATGTTTCGATCGGCAGCTGGTCTAAAAGACTTGAAGAATGCGGATCAATCATCCTTTTCTATATAGAATTTAAAAAATCAGAGGAGATTTTTACTATGAAAAGAAGTGTGCTTATTGGGTTGTATGTTGGTTTACTTTCAGGTGTTGCAGCTGCGGCGACAGCTTATTTGATCAGTGCATTCACAGGTCTTTGGTTTTCCCAATTAAACTTATTTTCTATTTTGATGGCCTCTATTATTCCAAACATTACAGGAGGACTTATATTTACTAAACTTTTTCAAAAAACCTCGAGGCCAAAACTATTTTATTTTCTGCTTACAGCTGGAGTTACGCTTTTGCTGACTATTTTTGACATCGCTAATCCTCCAGCAGAGAATTTTGGAATAGTTGCTCATCCTGTTCATTTTGTCGTTGCTTTGTTTTCCATATGGCTAATTCCAAGGTGGTTAAAGCAGGAAGAAGAGTCCTTAGCGGAAGATTATCAAAAGGAACCGAAGACTTTATAAATGTAAACCTAATTGCCATCCACTCGACATTTGAGGGATGGTATTTTTTGTTCCTTGCATATCATTTTATCAGCTTACAGCGCGGTGTTTTGTCGGGGATTCTGAAATAATGCCTGTTGATTCTGAAATAACGCAGGCTCATTCTTAAATAACGACCTATGATTCTGAAATAACGGATTAAGATTCTTAAATAACCTGCCTGGATTCTGAAATATCTAGTTGTGATGCACATCTCACTTTAAAAATGGCATAAAAAACAGGGCTCCACTGAAAAAGCGGAGCCTTCACTAGCTTATTATTTTCCTCTATTTGGCTTTTCGCAAGGATCATGCCCATTCCCAGGTGAGTCACATTTCACAACGACCGTCGTTAATGGTTCTAATGTAATTTCATTGGCATTCAACTTAAAGCCTGAACGATCACTTACTTTTTCTTTTCCTGCTTCATCACCATCGACTATAACTTTGCCTGCAGCTAGGTTGTAGTCATTTAATGTTAGTTTACGCTCTTGATGATCGGCATTAACGAATACAAAGTATTTCCCAGTATCATCAGTAGATTCTGCTTTATAAGCAATAACCAGATCCTTTTCTTTAATTTCCGGTGCCTCGATCATCGACACATTGGAGTTAACTTTGTCCGCTGTTCCTAGATGAAAAGCATTCGTGGAACGGCGTAGTTCTATTAGACCTTTCGTATATTCCAGAGTCTCCTTGTGAATACCTTCCCCTTTCATCTTGCTCCAATCTAACATATTGATTCGGTCGGAAGAATCATAGGAGTTATCAATAAAGTAAGGGTGTTCAAAAGGTTCTCCATTTTGGTCTACCATATAGGTTGCTCCCTCTTGGGGCTTGTCTTCACCCTTCCACTGCTTCGTTCTTCCATATTCTTGGCCTGCATGGAGAAACGCAATTCCCTGGCTGGTTAAGATCATGGAATTGCCTAATCTGATTCGTTTTTGGATCTCTTCTTCATGTTCTGCCGGGTCTTTTTTAATCGAATAGGCGATGACATCATGAAGGGTCAGATTGTCATGTGCTGCTATATACTGAACGACATCACCCGGATCATCTGCCTTAACGTTTCCTGGTTGGGCCTTAATGTTGTTAAATATGGTTTGAACATCACGAGCTCCACCTGTTATAAATCTTGGCTCTCCGGCAATACCAAATCCTGATTTTAATTCATTTCTAATTTCATCGGAGAATACACTTGCATCATTCGTATGCCCCATCCAATCTTGGTCAGCTGGCATGACTTCATCTTCAGGACCACCATCCCCAACAAATGTCCTCCAGCCTTCTCCGATCATCAGAATATTCGGATTTAATGTTTTTGCTTCGTTATAAGCTATTTGTACACTTTTAGCATCTAAATCGCCCATCAAATCGAACCTGAATCCATCCACTTTAAATTCATCGACCAAATACTTAATAGAATCAACCATTAGTTTCCTTGACATGGCGTGCGTCGTCCCAACTTTTCCGCCGCCATAGCCCACCTTAGGGTTTCCTTCTTTATCCATAAAATGATAATAGTTAGGTACAAGATCTTCCAATATACTTACTTTTGCCGTGTGGTTGTACACCACATCAAGAATTACTCCCATGTCTCTTTTATGAATTTCTTTAATGAGATTCTTGAGCTCTGCTATCCGTGCTTTGGGGTCTTTCGGTTGTTCAGAGTACATCCCCGTTGGAGAAAAATAGCTGTGTGGATCATATCCCCAGTTATAATTATTACCTTGTGAAGAATACTCCAATTCCCTTTCATCACTGGTAAGTTCATTTCCAAAATAGTACTTCATCACAGGAAGCAGTTGAATATGTGTTACCCCTAATTCTTTAATATAATCGAGTTTCTCAGCAAACGCGTTAAAGGTTCCAAATTGTGACTGCAGCTCTGATTCGAGGCTTGGATCAGAAGTAAAGTCTCTGACGTGAGCTTCCCAAATAATAGCATCTTCCCGCTTTTCGAACCCATCTATATCCGCGTAATCTAATGCTGGTCCTATCGATGAAGGGTCTACAATCGCAGCTTTGCCAACGCTGTCTCCGTCTTCATTGCTCCATGCTGCCATGGATTTTGCATAAGGATCAAGACCGACGTTCGTTTGGCCGTACACGTCTATTTTGTATTGATAGTAATAACCGCTCAAGTCACTAATTCCAGTATTGGTTTGATCAAGTTGAACTTGCCACACACCGTTGTCACTCTTAGACATGGGTACACTTTCTTTTATTACTTTATATTGGTTGTCTTTATCAAAGAGAATGACGGAAACATTTGTAGCAGGTGGAGACCAGAACTTTAATGTTGCCTCGCCGTTACCATGCAAGGTGGCACCAAGATCGTCGCCCTCATAGGCAAATTCCTTGTCCATTAATTCCCAAGAAATCCTCGCATATTTTTCTGTTCCATTAAGAGAGACGGTATAACTTTTCAACAGATCAAGGTTTTCAGTAGTAGTAAGCGTGAATTGTGATTGATTTACATTGATATTTTTTAATCCGATCTCCTCACCATATCGATCAACAATTTGTAAATCATCACGTGATATCTCTTCCCCGCTTCCATTTAAGTATCCTGTAATTTGATTTTTGCTGGTAATCTCGGCATATGTCGGTTCGCTGACCATTTCAGGTTCTTCCAAATAGACTTTTTCTTGACCCTGAACAAGCCAAAACTCTCTTTCCCCTGATGTCGGAAAAGAACGATCTATTGCATTATCCTTTGTATCACCTTTATGAACAATAAAGTTGAGACCGTTTTTAATATTGCTTACCTTGATGTCTTTGTATACTCCCCATTCAGATTTCTGATCAAAAATAACAGGATCAGCCCAGTCCACGACAAAATCAATGGCCGGATTATCCTCATCCTGATTCCAAAGGTGTAACCCCCAACCACTATAATCATTATCTGCCCTTTGGTAATGAACTCTTATATGACCCTCTGGAATCGGTGCTTCAGTTAATGATTTAGATGTCGTTTCTTTCCTTAATTCACTAGCAGCAATGCTGCCTGATGATGCATAGACCATAACAAATGCCAGCATGATAAGAACACTTTTTTTCATTACTTTTCTCATTAAACACTCTCCCTGTCAATTATGACGAATTCTCAGGTAACCCGTGCAATCGTTTGCACAAAAGACAAAAAAAACATCTAGTCTCTTTAGTTCCTCCTTTCGTTATCAAATTTACATCACTAATTACGTTACCATTTTATGAAAACCTTTTCAATTAAATTTTTTAACTAGTCTGATATTTACACTTTTATAATTCTATAACTTGTGCTCACTTATATTTCGTTATTCTGTACTACCTCAATTAATAATTCTATAATCATTTCAATTAATGCAAAATTCTATTATATTAATTAAGTAAGGAGATCATTAATTTTTGAGATGGAATAATATTCGAAAGGAAAGTGATGAATAACATGCTATACATATGGGATATCGAGAAAATTATTAAACATACCTTACAAGAGCACAATTTACATATAAATTATGAATTTAATAACGATCTGAGTAAGCCTATGAATTATAATGTATCGACGAACACGATAAAATTTCATTATCTGCAAATCAATGGATATCTCAGTAAAATTAAAATAAAAGAGACTGATGAAAATCTTGTTAAGATTATCCTATATCACGAGATTGGGTATTATTTAACTTTTAAGAAAAACAAACACGACATAAAGACTCTCATGTATGGAGAGGAAGACGAAATAGCAGCTCTTCAATCTGAAATCGAAACGAATGCCTGGGAATATGGCAGAACATTGGTGCCTGAACAATTAGTAAAGTCATATGACAAAGTTCGGGAGCTAGATGGTATGCTGATTGAGGGATTATGAAGCCTGTAATAAAAAGAGGCCGAGTGTTCAAACACTCGGCCGAAGCAACTACATGCCGCACGATCAGCGGCTGCCTCATTTAGATTTCCTATAGAAATAGTCACCTTGCTTTTAGCGATTCAGGTGGCTATTTCTTTTTATTTCGATAAACGATAAATGTCAATGCAGCCGTTATCACTAAACTGGATTGAGCAATTATACTGAATACTTCGTATGCCGTCATATATAAACAGGATCTGACGGAACAGCTAAAACCACTTGCGTTTATATTGCTCGATTAGGGAAGGCCATCAGCCAGTTTCAGTATAGATTTTATTTTTGGAGAACATCTTACTCCAGACAAAACATACATTTACGTGTGTCAGGCTAAAGGGCCCTAATCAATTAATCCCTGGTCCTGGCATCTTATCGTATTAAAAGGATAGGCCAAGAGGCAGAAGCAGTCCCGTTATAACGGTTAGAACTAAGAAAATGATTAACAAAACCGGTAAAAACCGCGGTGTATCGTTTTTCGATTTGTGCATAAAGTACATCTCGATTAAACCAATACTGCTAATGCCCAAAAACACTTTAAACAAGCTTCCAAGAGACACCGGCTGCATGCCAAGAGAAAAGCCTCCGGATAAAACAGCTGCAACATATGAAGCGCGCATGATATAGAGCAAAATATTGGCAGTTCTGTTCTTTTGGATATTATTCATATGATTCACAGTGATGAGCAGACCAATAATGATGATAACCACTGCCAAGTGAAGATGAATAATCATATCTCTTACCTCACATTCTCTAATGTAACCGAAAGCTGTCCACCTTACCGTCTTCTCCTCCGATTCGCCTTACGCGTTGTAATTCTCTTCTCTGGATCTTGCTTCTTGACCCAGCGCAAATACTTCCCCATATCAGGGTGATCTGCCAGGCGTTCAACAGTATGATAAAATCCTGCCAGCTCTTCATTTGTAAACAAGGCGTGGAGCTGGCGGTGACAAGCGCTGCACAGCATCGCCGTCGGACCGGCTGCTCCGCCGTATTGTTTAGGAATCAAATGATGCACGGTCGTGGTGATTGGTGTTCGCCCACAGAGGTCACACGTGTTTTCCACTGCCATCAACCTCCACTAGTAAGGGGCCGTTAAAGAAGTAAAGACAGCTTCTCCTGACCGGCTGCTGCCAGATTTTTTCTAAAGCTGTTTGATAAAGTTGCAGCTGCGTTTCGTATCGCGTTTTAAGCTGCTCAGGTGCGTTCGGATCGTTTATATCGAACCCATCACTTTTATAGTCAAGGATCAGCCAGCCATCTTCATAGGGAATCATGGCATCGATAACCCCCTGGATAAATACCCTCTCCTCAGTTGGTTCTTGCCAATCTTTGTACACCTCATTGGCGGGCAGTGTCAAACTAAACGGAACTTCCCGCTCCACCTGTTCTGCCTGCTGCACCAGCTTGCCAATCGACGTTTGGAAAAAGGCTTCAATCGCTTCAGCATCGACGACATCCGCTTCTTCTCTTCTCAAAATTTCCTTCATGACAAGATGTTCAACAAATTCCAATATTTCTTCAGCTGTATGGTTTTTGTGCAAAGGGATGTGCTGCATTACGGTATGCACGGCACTCCCTTTCTCCCCTGCTGTCAGTCGTTCGCTTTCCTGCATAAAACGCGGCCGCTTGGCAATGGGAGCACGATAAGGAATGAGCAGCTGATCACTGGAATACTCATCCTTTACCTCCCGTTGGCGTTTAATCTCGGTTACAGACTGTTTGGCACGGGACATGGCCGCCTTCTGATGAGGATACTGATAGTTAAGCCTTGTATTGATGAACTCATTTTCTGTCTCGGTCGGCATCGGCTTCCACTCCGAAATATGCTCCTGTAACTGCTCGTCTCGCTGCTTCTCAAGCTCACTCACATCAGCAAAATCTTTCTTATGTTTCAGTATAACTTGCCACTCGGAAATATCCTGTTCAATCGCTTCGGCTGTTTTGACCGTAACCTGTTCGTCGCGAAGCTGCCCAGTACCCTGATGACGAATCAGCGCGGCTCCTACCCAATCAAGATAGGATTTTGCCTCCAGACGGTCATGGGGAGGCAGCACCCAGTCCTGCCGATCAACATAGGTTTGCCATTTCTGCTGTTTTTTCTCAAAAGAAGCAACATTTCCGACCATGATAAGCTTCTCCTTCGCTCTCGTTAACGCTACATAAAGTACCCGCATTTCCTCAGCTAAAAGTTCCCTGAGTTTTATGCGCTTTAAGGCATGATAAGCCAGTGTTGGAAACATGATCCGCTTCTCTGGATTAATATAGCGCGAACCAAATCCAAAGTCTTTATGAAGCAAGTAGCGATGGCGTAAATCCATCATATTAAACTGCTTATCCATTGCTCCCAGGATGACGACTGGAAACTCCAGCCCTTTACTTTTGTGAATCGTCATAATCCGAACAACATCTTCCTGCTCTCCGAGAGCTTTCGCTGCGCCAAGGTCATCTCCGCGTTCCTCCATTCGTTCAATAAATCGCAGGAAACGAAACAGGCCACGGAAGGAAGTCGATTCATAAGATTTGGCCCGGTCATACAGAGCTCTCAAGTTAGCCTGGCGCTGCCGACCGCCTGGCATGCCGCCGACGAAATCATAGTAGCCTGTTTCTCGGAAAATATCCCAAATTAAATCAGACAATGCCCCCTGGCGCGCTCGTTCTCGAAAGCTGCTTAGCAAATTTAAAAACTCTTGCACTTTGCGTCTCGTGTCAGCATCACCATAGTAGGAACGGATCGACTCATAATAGCTTACTTTTTGATTTTCTAAACGAAGCTGCATCAGTTCATCTTCATCAAGTCCGACAATCGGCGATTTAAGCACAGACGCAAGCGGAATATCCTGCATGGGATTATCAATGACTTTCAGCAAATTCAGCATGATTTTAACTTCAATTGCTTCAAAATAACCCGTCGACAGCTCCGCATATACCGGGATTCCTTGCTTTTTCAATTCATCGACAATGGTTGGAGCCCATGTCATGGAGCGCATTAAAATCACGATATCTCGATATTGCACGGGCCGCTTCATGCTGGTGGCTTTATCCACGACCATCAGCGGAGCTTCCTCTCCATGACCGAGCCACTGCCGGATTCTCTCGCCATACGCTCTGGCTTCAATTTGTGCTTTTTCTAAATCCTCGTAGCCTTCCTCATCCTCCGATTCATCTTCCTTCGCTTCACGGTCGATAATCATCAGCTCGGCACTGGCGTCCTCAGTTGTTAGATCATCATAGATAGAATTACTGTAAATCAGCTCAGCTTCTGGCTCATAATTCATCTCCCCCACTTCTTCATCTAAGAGCTGGCGGAAAATATAGTTAGTCGCATCGAGCACCTGCCTGCGGCTGCGGAAATTGCGAGCCAGGTCAATCCGCTCCCCTGCTTCAGGCTGGTCGCCATAGTTTTTATATTTTGTTAAAAATAAAGAGGGCTCGGCGTGTCTGAATCGATAAATACTTTGCTTGACGTCACCGACCATGAACAGGTGACCAGCCTGCTGACCATCTGTTAACAACCGGAGCAATGTCTCTTGAACGAGGTTTGTATCCTGATATTCATCAATTAACACCTCACTGAACTGATCATGAAAGCTCTTCGCGATAGGCGATGGCACAGGTTGTTCTTTTGTTGAAGATTCATCCAGTAATATTTGTAAACAGTAGTGTTCAAGATCTGAAAAATCGACGAGTGCCTTTTCCTTTTTCAATAGCCGATAGCGTTCGTGGAAATCTTTAATCACAACCGCAAGCTGCTCCATAACGGGATGAAGTTCTTTCATATCTTTTAAATAACTCTCGAGAGAACGCTGAAACCATTCATCTTTCATATCATTCCAACGTTTTTTATAACCATTTCGAATACTCTTAGCTCGTTCTTTTTTCGCTTCATCACAGTCCATTTTCTTACGGGACAAGGCCGGGAATTTGCTTGCTGTCATCACCTTTTGCAGTTCGTTCCAAGAAACCGCATGAGCCCCTTTAGCCTGTTGAATCATCTCTAAATCCTGGTCTGCTGTTTCCCCATAGCTTGACGGTCCGTCCGGTTCACGCGTAAGCTCAAGCAATTGGTAGGCCTCTGCCTCGATCGCATTGAGCTGGCTCGTGACATCACGCTTTAAATGGGAGAGCCAAACGAGCTCCTCCTCGCTTTCGACGTCATCAACGTTATACATGTCTACCATTTCGTCCAGCCATTGTTCAGGCCATGGATTTTGCATCGCAAACGTATATAAATCGAGCACAAGCTTTTCAACGTCTAAATCACTGCGGTCACTTGAAAAACGATCGACCACGTCAAAGAAACGATCACGTTCCTCGCCTTCTTTGCCATACCAGTCTTCAAATAAATCTTCCAGAACCTCCTGCCTGATGAGATCCGCTTCAATGTCATCAGCAATCCGAAACCCTGGGTCAAGATCAAGCATGTAGGCATTTTTCCGGACTACTTCCATACAAAAGGAATGCAGTGTGGAAATCGAAGCATTTTGCAGCAGCGACAGCTGTTTTTTCAAATGCTGGGATCCGGGATTTTCTTCAAGCGCTTGCCCTAATGCCAGGCCGACCCGGTTTCTCATTTCCTGAGCGGCGGCGTTCGTAAATGTCACGACGAGCAGAGAATCAATGTTCACTGGTGCCGTCTTATGGAGAAGCTTTTGAATGATTCTTTCGACTAAGACCGCCGTTTTTCCTGATCCAGCAGCTGCTGCAACGAGGACATTGGTCCCTTCTGTATAGATCGCTCGTTCCTGTTCTTTAGTCCAGCTTACCAAATCGATTCTCCTCTCTCGTCACTATCTGTTGAATGACTTCTTCTTCCTTCCATTCCTTGAGTTTACGGTAGTCGTTATCCTCAAGGGAAGGATCAAACTGGCAAACGGAGCGGAATGGACAGTAGTCACAGGCTCTCTGTTGTCCTTTTTGAAAAGGGTTAAGATCAACCTCCCCTTCCGTTACCCGTTGTCCGGCCTCGATCATAACATCACGAATGTAACTTCGTAAGTCGTTGAATTTTTCCGTTTCGATCGTTTTGGATCCTTTATAAAATCCGCCATTGGCTTTAAGTCCGGCTGGAATGATCTGACTTTGTCCTTTCTCAAGACTCGTATCCATCATGTGTACTAACTGTTCATTTTCAAGCAGGAGACCTTTCATTTTAAACTTCTTGAAAATCTCCTCTTCGATCTGATCATCACCCAATATTTGCTTTCCTGACACCATCGGATTATGAACGTGAAAATAGAGCACCCCTGCCGGCAGTGCCGGTGCGCCCAGCCAGTGCTCGGCATTCGTCAATACAACATCAAGGTAGGCCAGCATTTGTAAGGCTAATCCATAATAAACATCGGTTAAATTCAAGCCTTTTTCACTCGATTTGTAATCGATGATTCTTAAGTAAAGTGCCTGCTCGTGCAAGGCCCGATCTACTCTGTCAATGCGGCCCCGCAGCATCAACTCATGGCCGTTCGGCAGCCCGAGGGATAGCGGCGGCAGCTTGGCATCCTTGCCCGTCCCAAATCCAAGCTCAAGGCCGACCGGCGAGAACCTGCTTTTTCGAGCTTGTTCACTCAATATTAAAGCAGCCCGGGACACGACACCCTGAAGCTTATGTTTAATGTAATGATGGCGATTAGAACTGTGCAGAATTTGATTTTGCAAAACCGGTGCAAGTTTGGTCATCACTTTTTCAGCATAATGAGCCGTTTCGTTCTTATTCAGATCGGCAAAGTCACGCCCTTCCTGCTGAACCCATTCAGTAATCTGTTTTAACGCCTCATGGAAAAGCTGGCCGATGTCTGGCGCATCAAGCTTGTACGTTTTGCGCTCTTCTAAATTCAAGCTGTGACGCGAAAAATATTGGTAAGAACAGCGATGGTACGTTTCTAGCCGTGATACACTCGTCTTCAGCGGACCATCAAACATCCTTTTCTTCGTATCTTGTGCTAAATCAACCGGCTGATTTTTATAAAATAAACTGTGTAAAATTCGATTAGTAAGACCGCTCTTTTCCTCTGTCTTGATATACCAATTCAGAACATCCCACCAAGTAGAAGGAAGAGGATAGCCACGTAAATAACGGGATAGCTGTGACGTTAAAGCGGACCGCGTTTTCACAGGGTTCGTAATAAATCGTGTGGCATCTTCTTCATCATCTGCATCTTTCAGCAGCACGCGGCTGTCGCGTAAAGCTGGAAATAACTCATCGAGCCGCTGAATGATCTGCGAAGGGACTTTAGACTTTCCTTCTTCATTACTTAATGGATAACTGAGCCATAAATGTTCCGTGGCCATCGTCAGCGCCAAATACATATAGAAACGATCATCAAGCAGCTGGCGGTTCGTACCGTCGGCCAGTTTGATACCGCCTTCGGCCAACAGCGTCCGTTCCCGTTCTGAGATCATGCCATCTGCCGTTGGTTTCATCGGCCAGACCCCATCTGTAACCCCTAATAAAAAAGATGCTTTGATGCCAGTGATACGAGAACGATCCACGTTTCCGACTATCACATGATCCATGCTCGGTGGAACGTGAGCGAATGTCAGGGACTCGAGACCGCTCTCGATAATACTTCTAAACACTTGAAGCGAAATTCCCTCGTCTCCAGCCATCTCAACCATCTCATCTAACAGCTGCAGCAGCGCGTCCCAGACTTGCTCCTGCTCGCGTCCCTTCTCAATTTCTCCTCTTTCATCGTAGCGATCACGCCATGTCTCCAATTGTGTCGGAATTTCCATTGTTTCAAGCCAGCTGTAAACCGCTCGGGAGCGCTCTTCAACCGTCTTCGCCCCTCGTAGTTGTTCATCAAAGGGTTCCAGCACTCTCGTGACTTGCCTGCGATAAGCATTTATTCGCTTCTGCTTCTGCTTTTCTTCATCTGTTTGAGAAGATTGTTCGAATCCTCTAAACCGCTGATAAATCCATGGTTCTTCACTAAACCAGCGATCACGCCGGCGAATCCCGTATTCCAATACATAGTTTTCAAGTTCATCAATTGCATCCTCTGTTAACGGAAAGGTTGGGTTATTCGACGGAATCAGTCCTGTTTTCAGTAAACGGAACACCGCATCATAACGAAAATTCCCTTCGATCACGTCAAGACCTGATCGAATCAATTCCATAACAGGATGGTTCAGCATCGTCTTTTTTTCATCAATAAATACCGGAATCCCATAATCTTCGAATAAAGTCTCGAGTAAGCTATGATAGACTTCTGGCTCCCGAATCAGCACTGCCATATCTTTATAACGATAGCCTTCATCCCTTACTAAGCGAAGGATCTCCTGGGCAACCCCTTCCACCTCAGCCCGGGGATGAGCCGCCTCGGCAACTTGAATTGGTGTTTCTCTCTCAAATTCAGGAGCCGGCCGCTGATCAAAATAACGCTCAAGGTGCAGCAAAGCTGGTTGACCATGTAGACGCCCATAATTATGATCCAACTCCACAATGCCTTCAATTTCTGTCCCTGTTTCTTCAGCGATTTGCTTTAATGTAAAGTACGTTTCTTTCGTTTCGTGAAACAGATCCAACTCTTGATTTTCTTCAAGCTCAGGCATTTCTGTCGTTAATGACACGACAACACGAGCAGCCTTTTTCAAGAGCGCCTCGATAACCGTATATTCCTGCGGTGTAAAACTATGGAAGCCATCTAAATAAACCTCAGCCCCTTCTAAAAATTGGGCTTCTGGAATTTTATCAGCAAGCAGCTGCAGTTGATCCTCCCCATCTATGTATTGTTCTCTCAATGCATCAGTGAGGTGATCAAAAATGTAGGATAAATCATCAAGCTTATCTCGCAATCCTTCTTCATGACTTGTTTTATGGACGATCTGATCCATAGCATTCATTTGCAACTGCAAGGTTTGCGGCGAGATGTTATAACGCTTAAACTCCGTAATCATCCCTTCAAGCTGTTCAATAAAGCCTTGTTTTTCAATAGCCTTCTGAAAAACTCTCCACTCTGACGTCCGCTCTTCCACAATCTTTCTCAGCATCATTTGTATGCCGGTCGAGCTGATAAACTTCTTCGTTCCGCCGCCTGTTTCTTGAAAAACACGCCACGCCAGACGCGAGAAACTGAACACTTGAGCCCTAATCGATCCTTCTACCCCGTCTCGTTTCAGCAGCGTATACTCCTGCTGGAAGGTCATTTGATCGGGAACGATATACATGATCGGCCGTCCTTTAGGATCAGCTTTTAATTTTGCTTCAATCTCTTCAAGCACTCGCACGCCCTTACCTGCTCCGGAGCGTCCAAGCAAAAACTGTATCGCCATGTCATGTACCCCTTTTCGATAATTTTATCTCTTATTCTAGTATCCTTCATTTGGGAGGTACTGGTCAATCATTGCGGTTGTGAACTCTCAGCGGGGCGGCTTCGTGGCTATGTGGGATTCGTGTGAGTTCGGCCGTAACGATGCGGGATTCAGCCGTGAATCCGGGAGGTTCGACCCTAACGAGGTGGAATTCGGCCGTGAGTCCGGGAGGTTCGACCCTAACGAGGTGGAATTCGGCCGTAACTCATTCGGATTCTTCCCTAACTCATAGTCATTCGGCCCTAACGCCAGGGAATTCTCCCCTAACTCCTAATGTTCGGCCTTATCTCATTCTTGCCCCCCTTTTCAGTTGCAATAATTTTTCCACAAAAAAACACCACCCGAACACGGACAGTGTTTGATCCTGCTAGTTAAATTGTAAATCTACTTGAGAAACCGGCCAATAACAGACATCTACTTTTCCAACAATACTCTCAGTCGGCACAAAGCCGAAATATCGACTATCCAAGCTGTCTCTTCGGTTGTCTCCCATCACAAATAATTGGTTTTCAGGAACTTCACTTTCCCCGGTGACTTCTTCAAGCGTGAAATTGGTTGTAAATAATCTCCCATCCTCCGGCCTTAATTGATCCAAATAAGGTTCGGGCACGCGTTGTCCGTTTACATATAATACATCATTCCGGAAAGCGATGTGATCACCTTCGACACCAATGACCCGTTTCACGTAATCATCCTTCTCATTGGCATGAAATACGATCACGTCTCCACGGTTCACGGTTTGCCAGTCATAGACTACTTTATTTACCATCAATAGATTTCCGTCTTCGAGAGTAGGTTCCATTGACTCCCCATCGACTACATAACTTGCAAAAAAATAAGATTTAAACACAAATGCCAACAGAAACGCCACCAGCACAGCCTGAATGATCTTATAGAATTTTTTCATCATTCTATCCTCCAGCCACATGTTCTTATCCTACTATTTTACCCTTCTGAACAGAAATCTAACCGTTCTGATCTTTACGTTTTTCTGCTTTGTGCTGCAGTCTTTTTTCAATAAATTTCCCAAGAATCCAGAACAATAGAATACAGACACCTACTACGATCGACTTGACCGGGTTTTGCGCGAACGAGGCGATACTGCTGCCCACATAGGCTACCGTAAAGATCATAACAGATTTCCCTAACAGAACAGCCAGGATAAATTGCTGGCGGCTCACCGTAGACAGACCTGCTACAACATTAATGATAGAGGAAGGCGAGAATGGGAAACACATTAATAGAAAGAGAGGCCCGAATCCATGCTCCTCAAGCCACATCATGACCCGCCGAACTTGCTTATTTTTTCTAATTATTTTAAAGAATCTCTTCTGACCTAGACGACGAACGAGCATAAAGACAAGAATAGAACCAACTGCCGTCCCTATCCAGGAATATAAAAATCCTTTAAACAGTCCATATACGACCGAATTTGCCAGGACAAAGACGATAAGCGGCAAGATCGGTAAGAAGGCTTCAAACATAGGCAGTATAATTCCAGGCAGCGGCCCGAAACTCTGTAATTGCTCCAATTGGTTAAGCACATAATCGAACAAGCGATCATCTTCAGCTAATTTTTTTATTTTATCTACGGTTATATTCAATAAATACATGATGGCGCCCCTTATTCCTACCGAAAAATCAGCAGATGCTTCTTCTATTTTAATAGATACACGGGCTCCTGCCTACTGAAAGATGAACCCATCTACAGTTTCCCCCTCCACTGCCATGTTTAACCTTTGAAAAATATTCTTGCATACTTTTTTCAAAATCGTGATATAATAAAACAAGAACAAACGTTCTCATTACATGGAGGGAGCCTCATGCGGCACTTAAAACAAGAAGAATTGGAGATTGCCTCACATCATTTATTTTTGACAATGGCCATTGCGGTCATTCGTCAGGACCGTAAACATTTCGAGCGCGGATCATTTAAAATTAAAGAACCATATATGGAGCTGCTGAACAAAATGGAGCTCAAGGCTAGAAAGGAACGACAGAAGCTTAAAGCTCAAATGGACCATCAGCACTTGCAAGTGATCGAGTCAGGACGCAATGATTCATTTACTTCTTTTTTATTTCTAGCCCACGGCTATGAAGAAAAACGCAACTACTTTAATCCAGCCATTCGAAAAAGAGTAGAAAGTATTTTATTTAAACTAATGGAAGATGTTCATAAGCTTGCCGAGTGATTACGGGTACACTGTGTACTTGTCACTTAAGCTAAATTTTCAGCAACTCGATCAGGCTGAGAGATAGAGGCTGCTGGCGTATGGCTGAGACGATCCTCAAGGATGAAACGGAATTGCGCTGTTCGCTGGACTTGGTTCGCAATCATCCCTGCAGAAACCGGAACATTAACAGAAACACCATTTATAAAATGGATGGTCGTAGTATGATCGTTTTCTCCTTTATAAGAACGAATATACTTGTGGGCGATCCAGGAGCATTCTTTTCTTTTTGGGGAAATAATAGGGAAGAAATACATGCCCATCTTCTGGGAGATGACAATGGGAGGCTTATGCGTAAATCCAGCTACTTGCTTAGTCCCGGCCATACGTCCTTCAAGGCTGCTGGCAAAATATCGACAGGATTGATCAATAATTTGACCAGGATGAAAAGGTAAATCAAATTGCTCCTCGCTTTCAATCACTCTTGTAACCACCTGCCCATGCCGATCGTACTTGGCGACTAAAGCCATGGTTTGCGGGTTTACCTCATATTCTCTGTTTTGAATGTAATCCAAATTCCTCAACTTCCTTTCCATAATCATGTGACTTTTTCCACTGTAAAATGGAACTAGTAACTTATACTTCTTAAATTTACCAAAAAACTCACCGAAAGTCTAAATATTCTTTCAAAAATATTGAAACTTTTTTAGCAGGAGTACGATTCCTTGAATAAGGGTATTTTTAAAATATGATCTGTACCTGAGAAATTAAAAAGGAGGGCTAGTGTATGTGGAAAAAAAAGAGGCAGAAAGACCGGTCAAAACAAGAGCAGTCCCTTGAGGTAAAAGAATTATCATTAGATCAAGTACGGAAGGCCATTCATAAGTATGCAGATGATAAACCAACCGAAATCCCGCTAAGCGTGTTAATCAATCACGACTTAACACTCGATTATCAATTGCTGGCACCCTACTTGCACGGCATCCCTAGACATCGCTATTACATGTCGCGGGAAACCTACGAACTATTCACCGAAGAAGACAAACAACTGGCCTATGATATTGATGCCGTCCAACACGCGGTAGACCAGTATATGCAGCAAACACAAGAAACTCCTGTGATTGAGAACGACCCTTATAAAAAGATCAATTATTTTAAGCTTGAAGGGTTAGGACTTTTACCAGAGCGTCCTGAACGTGATTTTTATTTAACAAATGAGGAGTTTATGATTACGTACAAAAAACCGGACTAATACTGACCCGCATCCTTGAGGGCTTATGTGCCAACCTCAAGTAATCTCATCTACAATTGAGTATTTTTATCATTTCAAATTCAAAAAAAGTGCCAATGCTCTAGTGAGCATTGGCCAATGAGACGACTGGTTAACTTTTGAGTGAGGGAATTAATTGTATGAAGAAACTAGATTATAGCTCCTTCACAACTACACTCATCAGTAATGATTACTGACCCCCAAATGTGATGTCATTACCACAAATGGTGTGTAATAAATAAGCGCGATCGCTTATCTAAATCTATTGTAATACATCTTCCTGCCCTATTCACCGAAAAGATTTTGCGGAAGACCGCAAAACCTTGCGTCATTACTAGTTTATGACATCCTAACCTCTTTCGGGATTCCCAAAACGCATCGATTTGGAACCCAACAATTTGCTAGTTTGTCAGCTTTTCCCGTAAATTTTTTCTTAATATTTTTCCTGTAGTGTTTTTCGGTAATTCTTCCATAAAATGAATTCTTGCAGGCTGCTTGTATTTAGCTAGATATCCTTTGCAGTACTCTTTTAAAGTGGATTCATTCAAAGCTGGATTCGACGACACCACAAAACTGATCACCATTTCACCAGAATTTGGATCCGGGGTGCCGATAACGGCTGCTTCGGAAATATCAGGGTGATCATACAGAACCTCTTCCACTTCTCTCGGGTACACATTGTAGCCGCCAACAATGATCATGTCTTTTTTTCGATCAACGATATATAAGTAGCCCTCATCGTCCATCCGCGCCATATCTCCCGTGTACAGCCACCCATCTCTTAGTGCCACAGCTGTTTCTTCCGGCATGTTATAATAACCTTTCATCACGTTAGGACCGCGTACGATTAATTCACCAACTTCTCCCGGAGGCAGCTCCTCTCCAAGCTCGTCCACCACTTTATTTTCTACATGAACGATGTTCGTGCCAATCGATCCTGGTTTACGAGGACGGTCCAGCGGGTTAAACGCTGTTACAGGCGAAGCTTCAGACAAACCATACCCTTCGGAAATTTGCACATTAAACTGCTCTTCAAATTTATTCAGCAGTGCCACAGGCATTGACGATCCCCCCGACACACAAATTCTCATATGTTTAAAAGCTTCCGTTTGCCCGCTTCCTGTTTGAGCTAAGTAATTGTACATCGTCGGAACACCAGCAAATATCGTGGCCTTTTGCGTACTGGCAATCTCAAAAACTTCCTGAGGAGAAAACTTCGGTACGATCAAGACTGTCCCGCCATTCATAAGCGGAGCGTTTAAAGACACCGTCAAACAAAACACATGAAACATGGGAAGTGTGGCAATGACCCGATCATCCTGGGTATACTTTAAATAATCAGCAACATCTTTAGCATTTGAATAAAGATTTTTGTGGGTAAGCATAGCGCCTTTCGGTTTACCGGTAGTGCCTGAAGTGTATAGAATAACGGCTACGCTGTCTTCCGATAATTCAGGCTTTGAAAAAGAAAGGTCACCTTCTTCCACCGTCTTTGTAAACGATTTCATTTTTCCGGATAAAGAAGAAGTCGCACTGCCAAGTTTCGTTTCAGCTACAAAGTAATGCGAGATAGTCAGATCATCATCCATCTGCTCAAATTTCTCCATCAATACATCCATTGTCATGACAGCCTTCACATCACCATTTTTCAAAATATAGCGCATTTCCTCGGCCGTATATGTCGGGTTGATCGGGATTACAGTGGCTCCCACTCGTAAAGCTCCATATAAACCAATCATGAACAACGGACTATTCCCACTTACTAGAGCAATATGATCTCCTTTCCCATAACCAAGTTTACGTAAGCTGCATGCAAATTTTGTTACAGATTCATCAAACTCCTGGTAGCTTGCTCCCTCTCCCTGAAACAAATACGCCTGCTTTGAAGGGTGTGCTGAAGCTACAACAGACAGCTGATCACTTAAGTTCATGTACTGCTCCCCTTTGTTGTGAATGAGTATTCATTCATTTTTATTTTAAATATTCCCTCTTATTATAAAATACTGACAATTAATTAGCAACAATGGCTAATTACAAAAACCGACGTTCGTTAAAACGTCGGTCCCTGTGTTAATAAACCATATCTAAAAAGTCTTGTTTAGTGATCTTCCCTAAGTAATGAGAAATATCCATATCGGCAACAGCGTCAGAAATTGCTTGGCGTTCATATTTTGTTTCCACCAATTCATTTTCAATATCAGCGATGTCTCCAATTCCGAAGAAGTCTCCATAAATTTTCGCATTACGGATATAGCCTTTTGCTACATCAAGGCGAATATCGTAGCTTCCTGCTCCTTCAATCCGCTTAGTATGCTGAATGTTAAACTTCGGTGACCGGCCGTAGTTCCAATCCCAATTCTTATAACGTTCATCGGCGATTTTGTGAATCTCTTCCCAGTCCTTTTCCGTTAAGTGATAGTAAGGGGCATCTTTCTCGTCCTCTACATCAAATATATAACGAATAATCAGGTTTTTAAATTCTTCGATCGTGATCGGTTCATCAAGGAATTCCGAGATATTTGCCACACGGCTGCGAATCGATTTTATCCCTTTGGACTTGATTTTCTCTGTTTTAACATTAAGAGCTGAAACAACATTTTCGATCTCAGAATCAAGCATCAGAGTGCCGTGGCTAAACATACGGCCTTTTGTGGTAAACTGCGCGTTGCCGGAAATTTTCCTCCCGTTCACTACAATATCGTTACGCCCGGACAGCACTGCTTCTACCCCAAGGTTGTTCAAAGCTTGCGTAACAGGCTCGGTAAACTTCGCGAAGTCATGGAAACTGTCGCCATCATCCTTCGTAATAAAACTGAAGCTCAAATTCCCAAGATCGTGATAAACTGCGCCGCCGCCAGATAATCGGCGAACCACCTGAATTCCGTTCTCCTCCACATAATTCGTATTGATCTCTTCAACCGTATTTTGGTTTTTCCCAATGATAATCGAAGGCTCATTCACATAAAAAAGCAAATAAGTCTCATCAATATCTAAATTCTTCAAAGCATATTCTTCCACCGCCAAATTAATGCGGGGATCATTACTTTTCGTATCATGATTGATTACTAGCATCCAATCATCCTTTCCTGCTTTATACCCACCTTCTATTGTACGAGATTCGACACAAATTCACAATTTATTAGGATCCTTCTTCCACGTTAACCCCTCTTTTGCTAATTGAATCGATCCTTGAAAAACATCCTCCGCCTCTTGTTTCAGCCGCGTGTGCTGGCCAAAATGCGGCAAATGACTCAGCCAAAGGGCTTCCACACCGGCATCCCTTGCGATGGTGGCCGCTTCCTCGCTTGTCATATGACCCGGTCCGCTCCCATCCATTCCTTTATAAAAATTAGTATCCGTGATCAGCAAATCCGCTCGCCTCGCAAAAGAGGCCCAACCGTCGTTGTAGCTCGTATCAGCAGTGTACACAACTGTATCTGTACTATCACAGATTTTCATTCCGTAACAAGGAATAGGATGGCTCGTTTTATTAAATTCAATCGAAAATGGCCCTAGATAAAGGGTTTCCTCCGGATTGTAAGCCGTCCCGCGTGTATACTGATGTGTGAGGTTATCGAATGCTGCTTCATCACCTGTATGACCGTAAATAGGCAGGACCTGCTCCTTCTCATTGATCGTATTTTGCACGAGCCAAGCGTACTGCAGCACCCCTATATCCGCGATATGATCCTGGTGGTAATGGGATAGAATCACCGCATCCAAGTCCATGATTTCTTTAAATGGCTGCAGCCTCGACAAAGCCCCGCTTCCACAATCCACCAATAAAGAGTATCCATCCTTTTCAACCAAATAACTGGATGTAGCGCTGCCTGATGCAGGATATCCACCCCAATATCCGATAACTGTTACTTTCATTTTCCCACTCCTTCCAACTTTTTGACTATTTTTCATTTGTCGTATAACAGCCTATTGATTTTTGCATATTGTTATAATACAATGAATTCACAATAAACATTTGGAGGCGATCTATCATGATGAATGTTATCGAGTTCTTTCGTAATCTTCCAAAAAAGCAATGTTCAAGCTGTGGCAATGTCATTCAAGAGCAAGCAGACTGCTACAGTAATTTATGCGATGAATGTAATTCCCCTGCTCGTTAAAGGTCCTATTCCACAAAATTATACAATTGGAACATCCTCTATCTGAGCAGCTGCCTAAGCTGCTATTTTTTTGAGACTGGGACAAAAGTGTTTTATCAAATGGAAGTCCGAACTATAGAAACTATAATTGGTGCTTATAAACCGCTACGAAAATATACTTCGCTTTCCGCGGGCGGCTGTTGAGCCTTCTTGTGCTAGCGCACTGCGAGGTCTCACCCAGGCCTTTCCTCCCGCAGGAGTCTCCGTATATTTTCTCCGCTAAAACAGCACATTGTTGTCTTTTTAATTACTAAGTTTAATTATGTCCCAGCCTCGTTCGACGTTGGATTTTAGTCGAACTTCCTTTGTTCCCGGTTTTTCCCAGAACTTCATTGAACTCATTACCCTATAAATGATTCGGACCCAACTCAAAGTGATTCTACCCAAAGTCAGATTGGTTCTCCCCCATATTCAAAAATATTCTACCCATAACCATAAAGATTCGGACCTAACCTCTTCTCATTCTTCCCAAAAACCAATTGATTTTAACATTTAAAAATCCGCACGCTTATAAAGGTGCGGATTGAGAGACCATTTGTTTTCGGTTTGTAGACGACCTGATAATTAATTCGTGTGGATAAACAAAACGACGCTCCTGAGCGGGGCCTTTGTCATTCATTTTCGCGACTAATACTTCGATTGTTTTGGCTGCTATGTCCTCGACAGGCTGTTCGATCGTTGTTATGGCAGGAACCATAAGCAGGGAAAGCATCTGATTGTCAAAGCCGATAACGGCAAGATCTTCTGGGATGCTCCACTTAGATTGACTAGCAGCATATACAATCCCAGCTGCTACTTCATCCGATCCAGTAAACACGCCATCCACATGCGGATGATGTTCCATTAAGTATTGGAAAACTTTCTGGCCATCGCCAACATCAAGAGCCCAGTCCACCTGCATTTTCGGGTCAAACCGAAGATCATTTTCAGCAAGTGCTGCTAAAAAACCCGCTTTCCGCTCTGAGGCTATGAAAGTGTCATGGCCGCCCGTTACATAAGCGAGATGTTCGCATCCCTCACGAATGAGATGAGCTGTGGATTCATAAGCGGCTTTTTTATGATCAATATGAATCATAGTTACTCCACGGTCCGGCCTGTATTCATTACACAAAACAATGGGTCCTGAAGCGAGATAGGGTTCGATATCCTGCCAATCGTTAATCAGCGAAGCCATGACCACTCCGTCTACTTGCTTCGTTTTAAGTAACTGCAAATAATCAAGTTCCTTCTGTTTATCATCATGTGTTTGACAGACAATCACCTGATAGCCGTTCCTGGACGCTTCTTTTTCCATGGATTCAATCAGTTTCCCGAAAAACGGATTCGTAACTCGCGGGAGCAGGACAGCAATCGTTTCCGTGCACCGCCTTCGTAATCTTCTTGCTGATGAATTGGGGACATACCCTAAAGATTTCATAGCATCTATGATTCGCTGTTTCTTGTCATCTGTAACGTAAGGTTGATCGTTAATCACACGGGACACTGTTGTTCTTGATAACCCCGCAAGCTTTGCTACATCTTCAATCGTAGCCATACTATTCCTCCTGCAATTATCTATTCTGAAATCGCTTACATAACAAAAGGATACTAATTCATTCCAAAAGATGCAAGAATTAAATCTGCTTCATTAGATAAAGAACAATCTTGAGGAGATCGGGAAAAATCCCATTGCGTTAGGAAACAATCGCTGTTGGCTGCGGAACAATCCTTCCAAGTTAGAGAACAATTAGGGCTTTCCCAGCAAATTCACAAGCAAAAAAGCGGCTGCACGATTGCAGCCGCCTAGTCTAACGCGAAGTCAGATTCAAATAGTGCAGAACATCCTCCACTGCAGCTTCGCCCTGATCGATACAATCCGGCAAGCCAATTCCTTTATAGGATCCCCCCGCCAAATAAACACCTGGAAGCTCACGACGCATATCGTCCTCTACTGTCTGCAAGCGCTGCTTATGACCAATGGAATACTGCGGCATGGCGTTATGCCAGCGAGTTACGAGAGAAAAGTCAGGCTGTGCTGTAATATTCATCGTTTGATTCAGGTCTTTTAAGGCAATCGCAACAATCTCTTCATCTGGTAAGTCCACGACTTCCTGATCGCCAGGCTTCCCTAAATAACAGCGAAGCATGACTTTTCCTTCCGGTGTTGTATGGGGCCACTTTTTATGGGTCCACGTACACGCGGTAATTCTGAATTTGCTATTTCGCGAAACAACAAACCCGGTTCCGTCAATATCTTTTTTAATGGCCGATTTGTCAAAAGCCATTACGACATTGGCGACAGATGTTGCTTTCATTTCTTTGAAAGCATCCATAAACGCATATTGAGACAGCATGCGCTGTGCCGCAAAAAATGGAGCGGCGATGACTACAGCATCACATTTTTCTACGGTTCCATCACTAAGCAGAAGGTGATAATGATCTTGTTTTTTCTCAATATGGTCGACTTGAAGTCCTTTCCGAACCGTCCCCGGCGGGAGACTGTCAGCTGTGGCGTCTACGAGCGAGCTAAGACCGTGCTGCAGCGTCCGGAACATGCTTGGTTTTTTCGCTTTCTTAGGCGGCCGAGTTCTCGTTTTCCGTAAGCCTTTAATGAGACTGCCATAATCTTGCTCAAGTTCATAAAAGTGGGGAAAAGTTGCCTGCAGGCTTAAATCGTCAATGTTGCCAGCGTAGATGCCAGATAACAGCGGCTCGATAAGATTTTCAACGACTTGATTCCCTAACCTTCTTCTAAAAAACAAGCCAAGCGATTGATCATCCCCCGCCTGCTGTTTAGATTTGGCTAAATCAAAGGCCGCGCGAATTTTTCCAGCAGGGGTAAATAGCCCGGAAAACAGAAAAGGTCGAATTCTTGTCGGGATCCCCATGACAGCCCCTTGTGGCATTTTATGAAGTTTTTCATTGACTAAAATGTAAGACTGTCCGGTTCCATTCGGAACGAGCTCGTCCTCTAAGCCTACTTCTTTAGCCAACCGTGTCGCACTCTTTTTTCGTTCTAAAAAAGAGTCTGGGCCTCGCTCAATGGTATAACCATCCTGCTTCAGCGTATTGATCTTTCCACCTAGGTGGCTTGACGCTTCGATTAACTGGACATCTAATGGGAGCTTATGCTGCTGCTTTTCTTTTTGTAAATAATAAGCAGCGGTTAATCCGGAGATTCCGCCGCCTATTATGACTACTTTATTAGTTTCAGCCATCAGCTACACCCGTTCGTTGACTTTATCCAGGACTACACCAGCTAAAGTGCCGATAAAGTCTGGATGGGTATTCGGCATTTCCGGGCGATAGTAATTCGCACCAAGCTCTTCACAAACGACTTTACATTCATAGTCGTTATCGTAAAGGACTTCCAGGTGGTCCGACACAAAACCTACCGGAGCATAAACAAACGATCTATACCCTTTCTCATGATACAGCTCTCTCGTCAAATCCTGCACATCAGGTCCGAGCCAAGGATCTGGCGTATTTCCTTCACTTTGCCAGCCAATTTCATACTGGGTAATCCCAGCCGCTTCAGAAATCAGTTCGGCTGTTTTCTGAAGTTGATCAGGGTAAGGGTCGCCGCCCTCCAAGATTTTTTCTGGTAAACTATGGGCAGATACGACTAAGCACGCTTTCTCCTGTTCCGCTTCATCCATTTTGGCATATTCTTTAAGGATTTGTTCTTTCCAGTAATCGATAAAACCGGGAGCATCATACCAGCTTTCGACTGATTGAATGGTGATCCCATGCTTTTCTGCTTCTTCTTTCGCACGTCCATTGTAAGATTTCACACTGAACGTGGAGTAATGAGGGGCCAATACGAGCGATACCGCTTCTTCAATACCGTCTTTTGCCATTTGCTCCACTACATCTTCGACAAAAGGTTCAATGTGCTTAAGTCCTAAGTATAACGTAAATTCCACATCATCTTGCTGCTCATTTAATGCTTTGGCTAATTCCTCGCCTTGATTTTGCGTAATGCGCGCTAAAGGAGAAATGCCGCCAATGGCATCATATCGATCGCGCAAGTCCTGCAGCATCTCGTCTGTCGGCTTTCGGCCATGACGAATGTGTGTATAATAACGCTCTAAATCTTCTTCTTTATAGGGAGTTCCGTAGGCCATCACGAGCAGGCCGATTTGTTTTTTTGCCATCTTTCTTCCACCTCTTATGATTTGGAGTAGTCATGAATTAAATGGGTTAACCGTTTTAGCGTTTCTGGACTGATATCTGGCGTGACACCGTGTCCAAGGTTAAAAATATGCGCAGGATGCTGGCGTCCTTCATCAAGAATTTGTTTCGTTCGTTCCTCAATAACAGACCAGTCAGCCAGTAAAATTGATGGATCCAAATTTCCTTGCAGCGGCTTGGTAATGCCCATCTCTCGTGCTTCTGTAATCGACATTCTCCAGTCGAGCCCTAATACATCAATTGGCAAGTCATCCCATTGCCCGACTAAATGCCTTGCTCCGACGCCAAAGAGAATGAGCGGTACGCCTTCAGGCTGCAATTCATTAAAAATCCGTTCCATCACCGGCTTAATAAATGCCCGATAATCTGTTTCATTCAAGGCACCTACCCATGAGTCGAAAATTTGAATCGCACGCGCTCCTGCTGCGATTTGGGAACGAACGTACGTAATGGTCATATCCGCCAGTTTGTCCATCAGCATAAACCACGCTTCAGGATCACTGTACATCAGTGATTTAGTTTTATTATAATTCTTTGATGGCCCGCCCTCAATCATATAGCTCGCCAGCGTAAACGGCGCTCCGCTGAATCCAATCAATGGAACGTTCAGTTGTTCTCTTGTCAGCAGACGGATTGTATCGAGTACATAAGGTACATCCATTTCCGGTTCGATCGTCCCAAGTTTAGCAATATCCGCTTTATTCTTAATAGGATTGTGTATGACAGGACCAATACCTTTTTTAATTTCAACATCCACCCCTATAGCCGGCAATGGTGACATGATATCTTTGTACAGAACAGCTGCATCAACGCCATATTGCTCCACAGGCAGGCGTGTGACATAAGCACACAGCTCTGGCTGATGGGTAATTTCAAACAAAGAGTACTTCTCTTTTAACTTACGATACTCTGGCTGCGACCGGCCGGCCTGTCGCATAAACCACACTGGCGTGTAATCTGTTTCCTCTCCTCTAAAAGCCTTTAAAATCGTATCATTCAATTCTTTCTTCATGATTCATAACTCCTTTATAGTGCGCGTTCAAACCCTTTGAACATTCCATTCCACACGAGCATCTTCATCCGTTTTCCACTATACCGATTAATGGACTTTGTGTATAGGAAAACGAACCTATTGTCACGATTTTGTACGTTTTACTAAACGTTTTTACCATTCTAAGGTTACAGGATTTGAAGGCTTCCCTTCGAGTCCTGTCAGCGGGTCATAAGGAACGACAGTAAATGTCGGCTCATCCCATACATCCAATACTCCGACGTGATATTCACCTTTCCCCGTCACTTGATCCACTAATGTTTTCTCCTCGCCTGTTCCTTGGTAAATTCGATAAACAACTCTATCATCTTTACCAGGTGTCCAAGACAGCGTGCCTCGAATCAGGCCAATACCGCCAAACCCGATCGAACCTTCGACATCTGTCAGAACGGGTAGCGAGATCGGTTTTGGCAGCTGTTTCATCCCTTCAGGTTTCACAAAAGAATCAGCCAGATCTTGTTTACGATCGATCTTGGTTAAAATCGACTTCATTAATTTGGCCGGATAAGAGCTGCCGCCTGATAGATAATACTCATCTCCTGACTTGTCGTATCCCATCCATAGTGTGCCAGTATATTCTGGCGTATAACCAGCAAACCACACCTCTTTATTCTTTCCTTCAACGGTCGGATGCTGTTGAGTACCTGTTTTTCCCCCTAAGGCTTTCGGATAGCTGCCTGCTTTTGCAGTACCTTCAGACACGGTCGTCTCAAGCATTTCTGTCATATACCAGGCTGTTTGTTTGTCAAAAACCTGCCGTTCTTCCTGCTCATGTCGATGAATCATCTCACCGTCCCGATTGATAATTCTTTCAATCGTATAAGCATTGGTGACCTTTCCTTCCCGAGCAAAACTTCGATATGCTTCTGTCAGCTGCAACGGCGAATATCCTCTCGATAATCCGCCAAGGGCAATCGCTAATCCTTGATCTTTTGTCGGCAAGCCTAGTGCTTTCAAATACTCTTTGGCATAAGAAATCCCCATCTGATCAAGCAGCCAAACAGCAGGAGCATTCTTAGATTCAACGAGCGCCTGATAAAGTGATGTGAGTCCAGCGTATTCTCCATCATAATTACGAGGAGTGTACTCACCATAAGATCGTTTCTCATCAACGAGCAGGGAATATGGAATATATTTAGGACTCATTAAAGCAGGACCATACACAGCGAGAGGTTTGATGACAGACCCTGGCTGCTTCTTAACAGTCACACGGTTCACATCACCGTGCGTAAAATTGCGACCGCCAACTACAGCTGCAAGAGCTCCGCTATCATTCTCCATTAACGTAAAGGCTCCTTCGACATTGCCTTTTGAACCTGGAACAAATTCACCGTGCTTCATTTCGTTAGCAGCGATTTCCTGGATCTCGGGATTCATGTTGACAATGAGGCGATAGCCGCCCCGCTTCAATTCCTCACGGGATAAGTGGTACTCCTCTGCTGCCTCTTTGATCACAAGATCTACATAACTGTTTGACCATGTTTCCGTATCTTCCTCTGGTTTTTCGACCCCAAGTGTCGCGCCTTGCAAGCTGACCATTTTCTCAGCCTCGATCATTCCAAGCGCCTCCATTCGGGAAAGCACGATGTTTCTCCGGTCCTCAGCCCGCTCGGGATTTTCAAATGGTGAATAGTTGTTAGGGGCTTTTGGCAATGCGGCAAGCAGGGCCCCTTGAGCCACCGTCAACTCTGAAACCGACTTATTAAAGTAAGTTTGCGAAGCAGCTTCGATTCCGTAAGCTCCATTGCCAAAATAAATGCGATTTAAATATAATTCTAAGATTTTATCTTTTGTAAAATTTCTTTCTAAGTAGATGGCCGCCATTACTTCTTTTGTTTTTCTCATCCAAGATTTATCGTTCGACAGAAATAAATTCTTAGCCAGCTGCTGGGTGATGGTAGAGGCCCCTTCGACTTTTCCCATGGCAATAACATCGCGGTATACCGCACGCAGAACCGATTTAAAATCGACCCCTGCGTGTTCATAGAAACGACTGTCCTCTATCGCCACAAAAGCCTGCTGCACATGCTCTGGAACCTCTGAAATATCAACTAACGTACGGTTCTTCGTATAAATACGTTCAATGACTTCACCCTCGGTTGTTTCCACTGTTGTGGCCACATCTAAAACCAGTTCTTTTTCTGAGACGACAAATCTTCCGCCAAAAACAATAAATAAGTACCCGGCTAAAGCCAATAAGAATATAGCGCCTATAGCAATGGCCGGCCATTTAAGAGAGAGTATCCAGGTTGGACGGCTTTTTAGGTATTCTTTGATGTTCACACGTCGTGCATCCTTTCTTATCACGTTAAAACTTGCGATTGATCCTGCACAATTGCTACACTTAAGCTGAAGCAGGAAAGGGGACATTTCTAAATGATCGTATCTATGACAAATGGTACATTAAACTATTTAGCAAAGCTAGATCAACAGCACAAAGAAGCCAATCTGTTGTTCATGCAGGCTCAGGACAAAACCGTCGCCTACTACGAAGGAGACGAACCTTCCATCTTTGAAGAAGGCCGCGATTATGAAATCGTTGATTCCGCCGGAGACGTACAAAACACTGGTTATGTAGTCATGAATAACATTCCTGTCTCTTCTGAAGGACGCCCTTTATTTGAGGACCGCTTCAAGAAACGGGTGGGGACAGTTGAAGGAATGGATGGATTCCAGGCCATTCGTATTTTGCGCCCCTTAAAAGGAAACACATATGTCGTCTTTACACAATGGCGCAATGAACAGAGCTTTGAAGATTGGAAGAATTCTCAAGCCTTTGAGAAAGCCCATCAAAACTCTGGCCCCGATCACAAACAGAAACCGTCCTTTATTGATGGCAAGCCATATATCACTAAATATCATATGACCCAACTTGATGAATCATAAAGAAAGTGA
Organism: Halobacillus ihumii; assembly: GCF_902726645.1. Classification (NCBI taxonomy): domain Bacteria; kingdom Bacillati; phylum Bacillota; class Bacilli; order Caryophanales; family Bacillaceae; genus Halobacillus; species Halobacillus ihumii. The sequence goes on along the minus strand of NZ_CACVAO010000001.1, from coordinate 3,453,534 downwards.
GCAGCTTTAGGCCGCTCACTTTTCTTATGACTCTTGCTTTTCATCGTCCAGCACTTCTTGTTGGAAAAACTCTTCAAACGTAGAAGGTTTCTGTGATCCAACAATTCTAGCTACCTCTTCTCCATTTTCATAATGGACGAGAGTTGGTGTTGCCTCAATACCATACTCCTGCCACATATTTTCAAATTCCAGCAGGTTCATCTTTTTCATATCGACACCAAGATCTTGTACCAATGGAACTAATACCGGAGTCGTTCGTTGACAGTGCACACATTCCGGGCTGTAAAAATAAACCGTCGTAGGCTCACCTGAACTAATTTGTTTTTTCAGCTCGTCCGGCAGAATCTGATTCTGGTAGTTAGGATCATCAAGCTGTTCGATCGTCGCCTGCTCTAAGTTACTCTTTTCGTATGGATTCCCTTCAGCTTTCTGGGAGTTTTGGTAGTTGACCACAAAAGCCAGGATCACTAATAACCCAACTAATATCGTTCCAAATATAATCATATTTCTCTTCATTAGCTGCTCTTCCTCTCTGACCGAATGATCATGATATGACTTATGAAAATAATAATAAAAGCTGTTCCCGCTAAAAAGGGAATGGTAATAAAGCCTAAGTAGTTCACGTATTCCGCATTACACGGAACTAGTCCGCAAGAATCTCCTGCTGATTGAAAAGCCGGTACTTTTTGAATTAAATAATGGTAAATCGATACAGCCATACCGATCCCACTCAAAATCAATCCAGCAATAGCCACTTCAGCTTTCCGCTTAATGAGAGCGGCTCCATAAATAATGACTAGCGGATACATGAGAATTCGTTGAAACCAACAAAGCTCACACGGAGTGTATCCTAAAATTTCTGAATAAAACAAACTCCCAAGTGTAGCCACAAGTGCCCCAGCCCAGGCAATAAATAACAAAGTCTCACTTTGTTTCTTCATTTTGATCGTCCCTTCTCCTTCTCTCCACATGTTATTATACAAGTTATTGCTTAGAAATTAAACTAAATAAGCCTTATAAATAGCCACCTTTTCCCAATTGTCAAAAAAAGTCCAAAACCAAGTTTAATTACCAAAACCCGTATCGTCTATTCCCGAGGAAATAATAGTGAAGCTGGTCAACCCATCGGCCTTCCTCTCTACCTTTTGTAGATGGATCCTATGTTTGAGAACAAAGATAATGTAATAACGAGGTTTAAAGAATAAAGAACAGGGAATAGATTTTAGTGGAGACATCATTTACCTGGAAGGATGATAATCAATGGATGAAAAAATGAAGAAACTAATCGATGGATTAAATGAAGACTTAGCTCATGAATATGCTGCTTCTATTATGTACACATACAATGCTGCAGTAGTGTCCGGGCTTTATCGTTCTGTTCTTAAACCGTTTTTTGAAAGTGAAGTAGCCGATGAACAAGGACATGCCGTTTATTTGGCTGAAAAAATCAGTATCCTTGGCGGTACTCCAACAACTAAACCAGCTGAGGTTAAACCTTTATCTGAGGTTAAAGAAATGTTGGTCGAAGCAAGAAATTCTGAATACGATACGATTAAACGCTATGAAATTCGTAAAGAACAAGCTGATGAATTAAACCTTACTGAATTATCCATTAAATTGGACGATTTAATCGCCGATGAAACAGGCCATATGGAAGAGATTGATCGTCTGTTAAAAGATTCCCGCTTACATGAAGCATAAGAATAAGCACACTACGTGCCGAGCATCAGGCTGTCGGAACCCGACAGCCTGATTTTTTCATTCCTTTTCTTTTCGAAAGCGTTCATTTGTGCTAAAAAAATGAGGTTACTCTACAAACTGAAGTCACCGCACGGATGGCGAGCTTATTTTGTTTCATTTTTTTCTGAATCCCTGATATATTGAATACTAAAGAACAAGAAGGAGGAATAAAGATGTGGGACTCCATTTTTCAAGCCATTGACGATCAATATGACAACATGGTGAAGACAAGAAGGTATTTACATCAACATCCTGAAGTTTCCTTCCATGAGACGGAAACTGCGGCTTTTATCGCAGATACATATGAACGACTCGGCATTCCTTATCAGAAAGAGGTCGGAGGAAATGGGATCGTTGCGACACTAACTGGAGGAAAGCCCGGTAAAAAAGTTGCCTTACGAGCAGATTTCGATGCCCTGCCGATCCAGGAAGAAAATGAAGTAGATTATAAGTCAAAAAATGATGGTACCATGCACGCCTGCGGCCACGATGGTCATACGGCTGCTCTTTTGGGCGTAGCTGAAGCTCTGCTGCCTTTTCAAGATCAGCTCCCTGGCACTATAGTTTTTGTCCATCAGCATGCAGAAGAACTTCCTCCGGGCGGTGCTAAAGCGATGATCGATACTGGAGTGCTTGATGACGTAGATGCAGTATTCGGAACACATTTATGGGCAAGCACACCTCTGGGCGTTATCCAAACATCTAAAGGTCCCTTTATGGCAGGCGCCGATAGTTTTACAATTAAAATCCAGGGAAAAGGCGGCCATGGAGCTCAGCCACACCTCACTAAAGATGCTCTCGTGATTGCCTCACAGCTCGTTTCTTCCCTGCAGCAAGTAGTCAGCCGTAAAGTTGATCCACTTAAAACAGCCGTCCTCACTGTCGGAACGTTTGAATCAGGTCAAACGTTTAATGTGATCGCAGACACGGCCACTTTAACCGGAACCGTTCGTACATTTGACTCTGAAGTTCAAGAACTGATTATTGAGGAAATGGAGAAAATCGTTAAAGGTGCTTGTATTAGTGCTGGTGCCGACTACCAATTCGATTACGAGAAAGGCTACCCGCCGGTGATCAATCACGCTGCCCAGGCCGAATTGATCTTGCAGGAAGCACCGCAAGCTGATGCCTCCCTTCAAAGCGAAGAGGTGGATCCATCCATGGCAGGCGAAGATTTTGCCTATTACTTACAAAAGAAACCAGGTGCTTTCTACTTTACAGGAGCGCAAATTCCTGGGCATGCCTATCCTCATCACCATCCGAAATTTGATTTTGACGAGCGTGCTCTTCTACATGCAGCTAAAACACTGCTGCAAGCCTTTCGTTCATTCCAAGAACAAGATAATTAATCTTTCAGCATGCGGAGACGATAAGCATTCATTGTCGTCTCCCCTAATTGTTCAAGAAATCGCTTATTAGCTACATAACCTACGATCGCTCCAAAGCCAGGAACGAGCTGAAATAATTTAGCAAGATCAATCGTATCTCTATATTCAATCTGCAGCGTCTTCCAGTCTATTTCTTTGCGCTCTACAGGTGCTTCTTCCCAATTCAATACGATATCCCGTACCTTCACCCGTTCTTCATCACTTGAAAAAGCGAGCATAAAAATATGCAGTAAATACACCCGCTCCTCATACTTATTTACATCGAATCCATAGTACTGAGCCGAATCAAACAGAAACTTCATTTTAATACTGAGCAGCAATGGAAAATCAACGGCCCCAAGCCAGAATCCTCCAAAACCTGTACCTGCCCCTTCCCAGGAGGCCGCTCCTTTATATTCTTGCAGTCGCTGTGAAACAAGCTCCTCCCGCTTCTGAAAGTTCCACGATTCCTCGACATCAATCGGACGAATATATTTGGAAGAAGTTAAAGCCAATTCAATCATCTTACGTACACTTTCGGTAACAATGGAATGGACACGATCTGGGATTCGATCATTAATAGACGATTGTAGTCGTTTGGATGATCTTTGGATAATGGAAGAGCGCTTCTCCAGTGATCTGCTCCATCTCATTGCTTCTTTATACACATCTGCTTCATACCCCATTGAACTGCCTCCTACTAAAAATAAAGCTGGGACAAAATTAAATTAATCATCCGAACAATTCTATTGAAATCAACTCAGATTATTTGTGTGGCAAGAAAGGATTTTTGCATCGCTTCGTTAAAACACTTCGCTTTCCGCGGGCACGGCCTCAGCTTCCTCGGAAAGCAAAGGATGCTTTCCTGCGGGATCTTCGACTCGCGCTGTTCCCGCAGGAGTCTACGTATTTTAACTACGCTAATGATCTGCGTTTATACAATTCACTTTTTCATCGTTCGTTTTTTGATATTATTGCTTTATTTATGTCCCAGCCTCACTACACTAACTTTTGTTTCACATAGCCCTGAATAAAGGCTGCACTAAACACGATTCCGCCTGCCAATACGATTACCGCTCCTAACCAGTTGGCTTGAATCACGAATAACAACGTAAAGACAACGGTTTGAACGACCATAAGCTGGGTAAGCCCTTTGAGCATAGCCGTTTGTTTCCATTCCTGTTTAATTGGATATAAATCCAGCCACGCAACTGTACGATGGTGATTCCAAAGTGACATCATTTGGAACGCACTTAAATACAGAAACAAAATCGCGAAAGCCACCTTTACCCATAAATTCGGTACAAACCAGATAGCCAGGCCGCCGATCGCCATTAACCGTAAGTACATCCCTAAATAATCACTGCTGCGGACAAACGTGATGCGGTACAAATACGTAAAGGTTTGATCCTGGCGATAGCTGATTGGTGCCAGCAAGAGCCGAACGAGTGAATGCCTTTTCTTCACGGTGTTCTTCAAATGAGGAACATCTGTAAACATGTTAGCGATCCTGTAAAAAGTACGCATTCGAGCCTGATCTTTACTGACTAGTAAATCAAAGGCCAGTCCGGCTTTTTTTCGTGATAAGTAGTAGGCATACAACATGATCGCAACTAATAATATCGTCACAACACTTGCGAAGACCCACTCTCCTTGAGCCAAAAAATAAAACAGCAGTACACTGATTACGCCTCTAACTAATTGATCCGTCAGGCGAATATTCGCATTGCGTTCCTTCAGCATCCACCAATTAGCCAGCATGTTCCACCCTTTTGCAATCAGGATAACAATGATCATCGTTAAGTAGTGCTGTGTCCCAAGGGCAGGGTATGAAGCAAAATATAGTGGTCCCAATGCGGCGGCCACAATGAAAATTAAATATAACTGGATAACAAAACTGTAGAGCAGACAACGTTTGAAATAATTCCCAAGCTGATGTTCTGCCGGCAGCAGGAAAATTAAGTCCGGCTCCTTCAACAAGGTCCGAACCGGGCTATAGCTGGCCACAAGCCCGAAGGCGATTCCTACAATCCATGCGGTTGGAAATGACTCCGGCAAATTCATGAGCCACTGTTGATAGTAATAGGCTAGAGCCGATATAAAGAAAATCATCGCAATCGCGATATGCCCGTTGAATATATAACGCAAGTAGCGGCTTGTTTCCTTCATATGTTCCTGAAAGCGCTGATTCCAAAACTTTTTTGCATCAATCATGGTTTTCTTCCTTCGTCAAAGCGATATAAATATCGTCCAAAGAAGCTCCCGGATTATCGAACGATTGTCTCAGTTCATCGAGCGTCCCGGTAGCGCGTATTTTTCCATCATGCAGAATAACGAAACGATCACAGTACTTCTCGGCTGTCGCTAAAATGTGAGTAGACATTAATACACCTGCTCCATTTTCCTTCATTTCATCCATCCATTGCAGGTATGATTGAATTCCGAGCGGATCAAGACCCACAAAAGGTTCATCCACAATATACAGCTCAGGCTCAATCAGAAAGGCACACATGATCATCACCTTCTGCCTCATCCCTTTGGAAAAATGGACAGGAAACCAATTGAGTCTTTTCTCTAAACGGAATTCTTTTAGCAATGGATCAAGTCTTTTCTTAAAGAGATCCTCTGGCACATTATAAGCCATGGCTGTTAAATGAAGATGCTCGTACAACGTCAATTCATCGTACAAGATCGGCATTTCAGGAATATAAGCCAGCTGTTGCCTGTAATTTTCAGGGTTCTGTTCAAATGTCGTGCCATTTATGGCCACTTCACCTTTTTTAGCCTGCATCATGCCAATCACATGTTTAATCGTCGTACTTTTGCCGGCACCGTTTAAACCTATTAATCCGACGATCTCATTTGGAAACACGTCAAACGATATACCATGCAATACATTTTTATGTGTATAGCCTCCATGGAGGTTATCAATATGTAATAAGGATTTCATGGTTTTCCCTCTTTTCCATTGCGTACATTCTTCACAAATTTTATCACACTTTTCCAGAGGGTTGCACCTTTCTGCTATAGAAGGACGGATCTCGTGAAAACGCCTTAAAATATGATATAATTATACAAATATGACCAAGGAGTGAAGGACATGACCCAAGTAGATGATTGTATTTTTTGCAAAATTATTAACGGTGAAATCCCTTCTGCCAAAGTGTACGAAGATGACGAGGTTTATGCCTTTCTTGACATCAGCCAGGTCACCAAGGGGCACACTTTAATTATTCCGAAAGAACATACGAAAGACATTTATCATACTGATTCAGGTGTAGCAGAAAAGCTGTTCGCACGTGTGCCTAAGATCGCCAATGCCCTTAAGCAATCGTTTGAACCCATTGGCTTAAACCTTTTGAACAACAATGAAGAGCCTGCCGGACAGTCTGTTTTTCATTTACATATCCACCTTATTCCTAGGTATGGAGCGGAGGATGGTTTTGAACCTCAATGGACTGTGCACACAGACGACTATACGAGTGAGGACCTGCAGCATATCGCGAATAATATTAGTCAAAAAATTCAGAATTAGAGACTTGCGAAAGCTTTGCATGATGCTTAATTTTTGCTATAATAAAGCTATACTTTTGCAGGCGGCCAAGAGGGTACGTCTGAAGAGTGAATTTTTGAACTACCACTAGATGAGATTAGAAGAGATGAGGAGAGATGAACAAAATGAATACTCGTGTATTAGTTATGCTGTCGTTGTTAATTGGAATTGGTGCGGTGCTGCATGTTATTATGCCGCCGTTTTTCTTCGGGATGCGGCCAGATATGATGCTTGCGATGATGTTTTTAGGGATTATGTTATTTCCAAAACTGCCGTATGTTTTACTTTTATCTGTAGCAACTGGATTTATTTCAGCCCTTACCACAACCGTACCAGGAGGACAGATAGCTAACTTAATTGATAAACCTTTGACTGCATTATCTTTCTTTGGATTATATATCGCACTAGGGAAATTACTTAAGAAGGTTACGGCCCCTGTTCTCACAGCAGTAGGAACAGTTATTAGCGGCACTATTTTCTTAAGCTGTGTGTTATTTGTGATCGGACTTATGGATGCAAGCTTTACAGTAATGTTTGCTACAGTTGTTCTTCCAACTGCTGTCGTCAATACGGTCTTAATGACGGTCATTTATCCGATCGCCCAACGTGTTATGAAACGTTCAAGAATCAGTCAATCTTTACCCGTACAGCCATAAAATGAATTAAGGTCTCAAAGCATTTATTCATATAAAGACTGCTACATCATTTGTAGTGGTCTTTTTCTCTAAGGAGATTATTATTTTAAACATTTTTCATGATTTTAGGTTTCAATCTTGTGTATTAAGAGAAAATAATAAATAGGATATGGAATGGAAAGGGGTTTTTTTATGCCAAACGCAAAATCACTTGTACTCGGAATGATAGTAGGCGGAGTCACTGGGGCTGCTTATACATTGCTCAACACACCATCCTCTGGACGCGACTTCCGTGAAAATGCCAAGTTAAAAAGCGAGAACTTGAAAACAACGATCCTGACCTTGAAAGAAGAAGGGTTTCAGCTGAAGGATCAAATTGCCCAAACCTCTAAGGAAGGCGCTGAACTTATCAAAGAATTATCAGAAGATGTGAAAACATCGATCGAAAGCTGGAAACAGACTGTTGAGCCTCACCAGAAGAAAATTCAAAGTTATCTTGAACAAATTGAAGAGAGCTTAAAAGACCTTGAGGAAAAAGCGAAAGCTGAACAGAGTTCAGATACGCAGCCAAGCCATGAAGTAGTTAACCATCAATAAGGTAACGTTCAACAATAATAGCTGCACTATGCCAGCTTTCAAACTCAAAAAAGCAGCACTCGATGGGAGTGCTGCTTTTTTAAATAGTTTCTATTCTTTTGGCTGCAAGTCTTCAATAGACTCAACATCCATATATGCTGGTACAACTAGGCCAATTTTAGCGCCTTTCAGGTTAGGACCTAAATCAACTAGGCTATCTTTATATTCTGCATATAAGTCTCCGTGAGTTCCTGGAAGCCAAGCTGCTACCATTCCTGTTACTTCACCTTCCGCAACAGCTTCCCACATTGGACCATTATTAAGTGGTGTAATCGTTACTTCAAATCCTTGTTGTTTCAACACTTCTGCTACAACGTTCGTTGACGCAATTTCAGTATCCCAGTTTACATATACAAGCTCAACGCTCTTGCCATCTACTTTTTCAGTACCTTTTGTCCAAGAGCTTACTTTATCTTGATTTTCTTTAATCCATGCCTTAGCAGCTTCTTCTGGAGCCGTTCCTTCATTAATATCAAGCATTACGCTTTGAATATCTTCTGAAGACCATTTGAACTGATCAAGAATTTTATAAGCATTCGGTTTATCTTCTTCTAGTCCTTTACGAACCATTGTTTTAATCTTTTCTGCTTCCCCAAATACACCTTTAGGGTCTTTTAGATATTTCAAATCATATTTTTCAAATTTCCAGTGAGGTGACCAGCCTGTTACGACAATTGGCTCTTCACTTTCAATAGCGTCACCTAAAGCTGTCGCCATAGCGCCTGAGGAAGAAGTGGACACTTCCCATCCAGCAAGACTGTCGTATTCCTCTACAGCTTTCTGAGCTGCTGCTACTACACCAGCACCTGCTTCAATACCTGTGATGGTGTAATCTAATTGTTCCCCATAATTTGCTTCGCCTTCACCTTCTCCTCCGCTTGGGTTTGAGCTATCTTCTTCAGAAGATCCGCAACCTGCTGCCACAAGTGTAAGTGAAAGACCTGCGGCAATTCCTAGACGTTTCAAGTTTAAATTAAACATGAAATATGTTCTCCCCTTTAATAAAATATATTTATTGTCAAAAGGCTGTCTAAGCCTCTATAACCAAATGGATTAAGCTTGATCTCCGCGTTGCGTATTTAGATTCTGCGTGAAGCGGTCAATGATAATCGCTAAAATAACAATACCAAGACCCGCAACAAAACCTGTACCTACTTCAGCACGCTGAAGACCTGTAATAACTGTCTGACCCAGTCCCTTGGCACCGATCATAGATGCGATAACGACCATGGACAGTGCCAGCATCACCGTTTGGTTGATACCTGCCATAATTGTTTTCTTAGCCATAGGCAGCTGGACTTTAAACAGTTTTTGAAAGCCTGTTGTTCCAAAGGCATCAGACGCTTCAATTAACTGATGAGAAACCTGGCGAATCCCAAGGTTTGTAAAACGTACAGTTGGCGGTGTCGCAAAAATAACAGAAGCAAATACACCAGGGACCATCCCGATACTAAAGAAAGCAACAGCCGGTATTAAGTAAACAAAGGCTGGCATCGTCTGCATGAAATCCAAAATTGGTGTCAAAATGCTTTCTACAACTTTACTTTTCGCCATCCAGATTCCGAATGGAACACCGATGATGACCGAGATTAAACTAGCAAATATAACTAAGGTAAAGGTGTTCATCAGCTCTGGCCATAGCTCCTGGTTTTGAATAAACCAAAGTCCAATCACAGAAAAGGCTGTGAGTCCGATTTTTTTGCCTGAAATAAAGAAGGCAATAAGTCCAACAACGACAATAAATAACCAAATAGGAATTCCCATTAGCAGTCCTTCTGCAAAGAACTCGATAAAACGTCCAAAGTCTTCTTTAATAAAATCAAATAGGAATTCAAATGTATCTGTTGTCCATTCCGTAGCTGTAGAAACCCACTCAGCTACTGGTAACTTAGGAATTATTTTCATCTACATTCACCTCATTTCCAGCTAGTGCTGCCAGCACGGAACCTCTTACAATAATTCCGAGCAGCTTTCCTTCTTCAACGACTGCAACAGGAACTGCTGAATCGTGAATAATCGTAAAGATATCTTGCATCGAAGTATCTTTTTGTACTTGTGGAACTTCTGATCGCAAAATCGCTTTTAAGCTTCTTTCTTCTTTTTTAGCTGCCTCTGCTACATCGTCAGCCGTCACATAACCATGAAGATTTCTCTTCGCATCAGTAACATAGATGCTTGAAAGGCCTTCTTTGCGCATGCGTTCAAGTGCAGTTCTCGGACCGTGCTTCTCAACATCTACCGTTTCCGGACGCTTCATAACGTGTTCTGCTGTTAAGATTTTGGAACGGTCGACATCTTCAACGAATTTCTCAACATACTCATTCGCAGGATTAACCAGAATTTCTTCTGGAGTTCCAACTTGTACAATTCGTCCGTCCTTCATCAACGCAATTCGATCCCCGATTCGCAGTGCTTCATCTAAATCGTGGGTAATAAATAGAATCGTTTTCTTCATTGACTCTTGCAGTTCGAGCAGTTCATCCTGCATCTCTTTTCGAATAAGTGGATCCAGTGCTGAGAAAGCTTCGTCCATCAATAGTATTTCCGGATCATTGGCAAGAGCACGGGCTAAACCGACACGCTGCTGCATTCCACCTGATAGCTGTCCCGGAAATTGTTGGATGTAACCTCCAAGTCCTACCATTTCCAGCGATTCTTTCGCTTTTTTCTTCCGCTCTTCCTTATCGACACCTTGTACTTCCAGACCGAACTCGGCATTTTCCAAAATAGTTCGATGAGGAAACAGAGCAAAACGTTGGAAGACCATGCTCAATTTCTGCCGGCGCACTTCTCTTAATTTTTGCTTATCAATTTTCGCCAAGTCTTCCCCATCAATGTACACACTGCCTTCTGTTGGTTCAATTAATCTATTAATCAAGCGAACTAAAGTAGATTTACCACTTCCAGAAAGGCCCATGATGACAAAGATTTCACCTTCTTCTACATCAAAGGATGCTCGATTAACACCCACTGTGTTTCCTGTCTTTTCTAATATTTCTTCTTTAGATAAACCTTCATCCAGATACTTCGTTGCTTTCTTCGCATTTCTTCCGAAGATCTTAGAGAGGTCCTTCACTTCAATGATCGGCACATCTCTCACCTCATATTTTTATTGTTCAATCATTGTACGACCAACGTACTCATTCCATCGCCTTATATACTGTAACCTATTTGCAATATAAAATTCAAACGATAAATTCTTAAAAATAAGTTCAAAAATTACATACAGTTTATTCTGTATGTAATTTAAACACGAAATCACTATAGATTCCGACAAATATCTCCGTTTTTCTGTTTTATCCGCAATTTTTCAATTTTTGGTATGTATAGTAATGTAAAATTAACCTAACTTGGCAAGGAGAGATCGAATGGTGCTTACTTCTAATCAGACTATTGAACATTTTAACACCAAGGTTATCCAAGAGTTCTCTAAAACACTCGAAATGTTTGGCCTGTCCCTGGCAGATTCCCGCCTGTTTGTGACTCTCTACCTGCATCATCGTCCTATGACACTAGATGAAATGAGCGAGTCCCTCGGGAAAAGTAAAACATCCATGAGCACCGGTGTCCGATATTTAGTTGATCAAGGATTAGTCGAGCGTGTGTGGAAGAAAGGGGTTAGAAAAGACCTTTATCAAGCGGATGAAAATTTATATAGAAAGTTTATGTCTTCCTATATACAAAAGTGGCTTGATGCCAGTCATGACCAGATGGCTGCCCTTCAGGCTATTGATCACCAAATGGAAAGCGGCTCTCATCAGGACCAACTCGGGACCGAAGCCACCCATTTACAGAAACGTATAGAAGATATGATCAGTTTTCATCACCTTATTTCTAAAACGTTTCAAGAAATCAAACCTACTAATAAAATACCTTTTACCTGACATGTTCAAGCCTATGCTCCACTTCAATTTAATATCAATAAAGAAGAGGTTTGGACGAAAGTGTTTTTATCAAATGAAAACCTGAACTAATTAAAGGCTATAATTGGTGCATACGACCCACCACGAAAATAGCACTTCATTCGTCACTCAAGGAATTTAGTTATGGCCCAGCTTCTTCAGGCTGTCGAGAAAGTCTCGACAGCCTGATTTTTTTCTTACTTCTTTCATTTTTCACCGCGCTCATTAATTATCCTATTGATAAGATTCTGTTTAGTTGGTGCGGAATACCAGGGTTTCTCCATAAGCTGATGAGGCTGGGACATATATAAAGCAATGATGCCAAAAATCGAACAATAAAATTGAATAGTATAAACGCAGCGATGGTAGAAAGTCCTTTCTTTACACACAAATAATCCGAACTAATTTTGATAAAATAGTTCGGATTACTTTATGCTTAATTCAAATTCGTCCCAGCTTCATCTTATATGCGGATTAGCTTTAATAATCGGTCAGTAAGAGATGGGTGTATGTTCTCTTCATACATTGCCATGATCGTGGCCTCGACCGGCATTTTATAACACAACATTCCAGCGAAATGAATAAGTAGAGGAGAATGATCGATTAACCCGTCCTCCTGGTTCTGCTCATATGTATGTTCAAGTTCCTCAAATAACCTGATCGTTTCCAGATATTCCGCTTCAGTTAAACCATGGTTGACGACCATTTGAGTAAAAGGATAATGCTTCATTTCCTTTACATTCAAAAGGAGATGAACTTGAAAATGAAGGTCTTTATAAGAATCCTCTCTCCCCACTTTTTTCTTGCCTCCTTTTTCCACAACAGCAGTGATATTTTACTGTATTTATAAGCCTTTTTAAATGGATAAAAAAATTAATGTTTTTTTAGTAAAAAACCTATTGATTTTTCATACGAAACATACTAATATACGTCTTGTGCTTATAAAGCTCTACAGCACTTACGAGTTTAATCATACCGATATTTTAAAACAATTCACAGTATTTTTGTTTCGCAAAGGAGGATTCTATCATGAATTGCTGGAAATCAGTAAATATTAACAAAGAGTTCGGTTTCAACCGTGTCTGCTTACTATCACTATTAACTGGACTAATGTCTTTTCTAGTAATCTATCTTCCATTATCCATCATCCATAAAACGACCCAGATGATTGATCTTGGATTTATTCCCTTATTGATAGGGTTATTTCTCTTACCTGCGATACATCGGCTTATGCATATTTTACCATTGGTATTACTATATAAACGAGTTCGCGTAACGTTTAAATTCAGAAACAGAATTACACCAACTTTCACGTATCAATGTACGTCAAAGCTTTCTAAACAAACTTCAATCATTATGGCTATGGCACCTACTTTGCTGATTACTGTACCGGCTTTAATGATGAGCGTGATTTTTCCAGGCTACTTTGCCTACCTGGTAATATTCGCCGCTGTTAATATTGGACTTTCACTCCCCGACTTTCTTTATTTAAACCAGTTTGCGCGAGCACCGCGCCGCTGCGTGATTGCCAATTCTAAAAACGGCTACGATATTCTGATTCAAAGACCAGAGTTGTAATAATTGATAAGCGCCGCTCTTATAATGATAAGAGCAGGCGCTTTTTTTCAGATGCTTGTCTACTATACGTAGAGAACAGCATATCATTCATTAAGTTATCCGCGATATACCATCCATTAAATTTTTGGGACTAGCCCTTTAAAGGTTTCTTCTGTTCAAGGTGACAAAATTTTGATAGAGTAGGTTAATAGGAATAAAGGAGGTTCTTCATCGTGGCATTCGTATTTATTATTTACGGACTAATCGTCTTATTTGTATTCAATTCTCTCACTCATTCCTTGTGTTTAAAAACTAAGATGTCCACTGAAAAGCAATCACGGGTATTTCGAACAATCAACGTATTGATCACGATTCTGCTGATCACTTCATATGTAGATGTACTCAACCATATGTAATCAAACAGGCTATGTTCCAAATATAAAACATAGCCTGTTTTTCATATCAAATTACATCCATGCTGCACCTACGATGATGAGCAAGATAAATAAAACTACGATTAACGCAAATCCACCACCATATCCGTAACTCATAAACTCACCCCCAACCTTGAGACATATGACATCCTATGCGATAAAAATCAGATGTGAATGGGCCTGCACCTAGACTTCTTCTGATTTTTTACACTTCTTGTGGAATAGCTGAGGTAAAATATGTTATATTAACTCATGGGCTGTTAAACCTCTACGTGAAGAAAGACTACCAAATTGTTCGAGGAGTGTACGTATCATGAAGAAATTGGCTATAACGGCTGCCCTTGCAGCAAGTGTGTTTACATTATCTGCTTGTTCCTCTGGAGATTCAAAAACAGTGGTAGAAACAAGCGGAGGAGAAGTAACAAAGGAAGAATTTTATCAAGAGCTTAAAAATAAGCATGGCGACCAAGTTTTACAACAGCTAGTAATGGAAGAAGTATTAGCGGCTAATTATGAGGTTTCTGATGAGGCCGTCAATGCGGAGTTAGAAAACCTTAAAGAACAATACGGTGATAAGTTTGAGATGGTGCTTCAGCAAGCCGGCTTTACAGATGAAGAAGCCTTTAAGGAAGTTATTCGTTTAAGTCTTCTGCAAGAACAAGCTGCGGCTGAAGAAGTAGATATATCAGAAGAAGAAATGAAACAATACTACGAACGTATGAAGACCGAAGTACAGGCGAGTCACATTTTAGTGTCTGACGAAGAAACAGCTAAAGAAGTGAAGCAAAAGCTTGAAGACGGTGAAGATTTCGGAACACTGGCCAGCGAATATTCAAAAGATGGATCAGCCAAAAAAGGCGGCAAGTTAGGTTACTTCGGGCCTGGTAAAATGGCTCCTAAGTTTGAAGACGCTGCTTACGGTTTAGAAGTTGGTGAAATAAGTGATCCTGTTAAGACACAGTTTGGGTATCATATTATTAAAGTAACGGACAAGCGTAAAGTTGAAGATGTGAAATCGTACGAAGAAGCGAAGAAAGAAATTAAGCGTACACTCGTTAGTCAAAAAGTAAACCAGCAGCAATTACAAGCGAAAATCGATAAACTCATGCAAGAAGCAGAAATCGATGTGAAGCTTGATCAATTCAAAGATTTATTTAAGCAGCCTGAACCTCCTAAGAGCGAAGGCGGCGGAGACTCTTCTGAAGGATCTGAACAAGGAAATAGCTCTGAAGGCAATAAAGAAAAAAGTAATTCTGAAGGTCAGAAAGAATCATCTAATTCTGAAGGAGAGCAAAGTTCCTCTGAAGAAAATAAATCAAGTGAATAAGCATAAAAAAGCCAGGTGGGATCCCCCACCTGGCTTTTCTTATTTCTATTCAACTGCTCAAGTAACGCTTAGCCAACGTCCCTTGCTCCTTTGTTACGCTTTTCTTTCTCCTCATACATTCTTTTCAAATAGACTCGTCCTTCACGCTCAATAAATTGCTGTTCCACCTTTTGCTCAGCCCTCATCGCCCGAAAAGCCATAAAACCACTTACAAAAATAAATACAATACAGAAATATACCCAAACTGGAATACCAAAGATCATCATGATATCCTCCCTGTCCCATTTATCACTATTCTATGAATCAACGTTCTCTGATATGATCAAGAATTAGACAAGGCCTCTTTTTCTATTTTCGCAAACATAATTGCGTAGGTTACGGCGCCCCCAACGGCTAACAAACTAATCGAAATAAATACCGTTTGATAACTTACATAGTTTGTAGCGACTAACGAGAAGGGTGCTAACAGTCTCCCTAATGTGAAACGTAACGATGCGGCCGAGAAATACTGTCCACGCATGTTCTCCGGCGCAAGCTTGGCAATAAAGCTCTCCTGAATACCGACTACCATTAACTCAGCTAATGTGAAGATCCCCATAGCTGCAATAAATACCCAAACATTCTGTGTCAGCCCATAAAGTGTCATGCCGAACGCATACAGAAGACACGATGATATAAATACGCGCTTCTCCTTTAAGCGATTCATATACCTCGTCACAAGGACTGTAAATAATGCAACAAGCAACCCATTTTCAGCTAAAATAAGGCCAAAAGCCCGTTCTCCCGAAATTGTCCAAGTAAATTCGCCAATATGAATGAATGGCTGTTCCTGTACGACCTCACTTGTATAAACAGCAATTAGAATGTCTAGCTGCATAAACGTTTGTGAAACAAGTACCCCTGCTACGATAAATAACAGAAACGTTCGATCACTGGCAATCACCCTGTAATCTCTTAATTCCTGCCACAATGCAGCTGTCCACTTCTTCCCTTTTTCCTGAACCCGTTCTCTAACGGTGGTCGTTTCTTCAAGGAAATAAGCCAGCACCATCGCTAGTATAGCTGTCACAATCACGCCACTGATGAGCATTTCAAAACGGTGGGTATAAAAGATATAGCTTCCTATAATGGGACCGATAACCACCGCTATATTAATCGATGTATAGAAAACAGCAAATACACTTGCTCTATGTTTCTCCTCCACAACATCTGCCACCATAGCATGTGACGCTGGCCAGTACAGTGCCCCAAACACACCGAGCAGACTAAAAGAGAAGAAGGTCAGAATGGGCGAGCTAAGCCACGGGGAATTGGCCGCAGCAAACAAAATAAACGATGCGCTTTCCCCAATAGCCGCAAACACCATCATTCTTTTTCTGCCAAACCGATCCGCACAATATCCTCCAATTAAACTTGCGGCTACTGAAAATACTTGAGATAAGACCAACAGCAATCCTGCTGAATCCTTCCCAAATGATCGTTCAAAATAAATCGTCATAAACGGAAAGAACGCCCAAAATAATATATTCATCGTTCCTTCGCCAAACAAACGAATCTTCAAATTTCTATCCCAATCCCGCCACTTCATCTCTCTATCCCCTATATTCTTTATCTATTCTTCAAACGTTGGTTTGTAGAAGGAACGCTGATCCATAGCATAAATCTTCTCTGTAAACTCTCCTGGACCTACTTTTTTAAGCGACCGATTTAACATGTTCATACCTGCATCAAGCATATCAATTTGGTGCAGCAGTTCAGCCTCTCGTACTAATGGAGGCTTCGGGCTGCCCCATTCAGATTTACCATGGTGACTTAGGATCATGTGCTGTAAAATGGTGACCTCTTCTCCTTCGATTTGCAATTCATCAGCAGCCACACGAATTTCCTCTACCATCATTGGAATATGTCCAATCAGCTTTCCCTCAAGTGTATAGCTCGGGGATGTTGGTCCTGAAAGCTCCTTGAGTTTCCCAAGATCGTGCAGAATGATTCCCGCGTACAGCAAGTCCTGATTAATATCCGGATAAAGGATCGTCAATTGCTTCGCTATATTCAACATTGAGACAATATGATGCGCCAGCCCAGATACGTACTCATGGTGGTTTCTTACCGCCGCAGGATAGCTTAACAAATCGTCTTGATAGGTTTTTAAAAAATGCCTCGTAATACGTTGAATGGATGGATTTTTCATCTCAAAAATTGCTTCCGTTAATCGTTCCATCAAGTCTTCCTTATTCACCGGAGCTTTTGCCATAAAATCAGTGGCCTGCACACCATCCGTCGGCTGCACGGGTCTGATACTTTGAATCTTCAACTGCGGTTTATTACGAAATTGACCTACATCTCCTTGCACTTTGACTAGCTCTCCTTGTTGGAAAAGCGCTTCATCCTCTGGGGTTGCCTCCCAGAGCTTTGCATCGATTTCTCCTGATGTATCAGCTAATATTAATGTAAGAAATGGCTTATTGTTGCTCGCTACCCCTTTTGCAGCTGCTTTTATTAATAGAAAATAATCAAATGTCTCCCCTAATTTGTGCTGTGCAATTCCTTTCTTCATATGGACTCTCCTCCCTAAATAAAAAGACCATTCCAAAAAAGGCTTCTATCCGCTCGCGCTCATTCTTGGATTAGAAGTTGGAACAGTCTTGCATATCATGTACTCAGAAGAGGCTGCCTCGGTGTTAGACACCTCTTTTTACTCGCTATGTTTTTGATCAATCTTAGGTACATACTGAAAAATTTCCCCAGACTCTACAACATGAATAAACCGCATAAGCCAGCGATAATAATTCTGGGCATAATGAAGACGGTCAATGTCCTGATCTATTTTTTCCTTTAAAGATACATCCTCTGTCTGCTCTTTAATTTGCAATAATTCTTGAATCGCTTCATCCGCTTCTTCAATGTTCGTTTCTGTATGGTGCCTCCAGCGGCTTCCAAACAGGGAAGTGAACGACTTATACCAATCTTCCTCCGATTTGTATAAATCTTTCCGCACCCCTTTTTTAAAGGCTGGCTCCACCATCTTCATATCAGATAAAGCTCGTACACCTGTAGACATACTCGTCTTACTCATTTCAAGAGCCGCGCGCATGTCATCAAGTGTCATCGGGTTTTCTTCAAAATAAAGCACCCCGTACAAGCGTCCAATAGATGGAGTCACACCATAAAGGCTCATGTTTTTTGCTATCACCTGAATAAATTTTTCAATGGTTTCTTCATAATTTGTCCAGTCTTGTTTATGCTGTTCTGGCAATGGAAACCCTCCATTTGCTATATCATCTTTTAATCTGAACACATTTTATCATTAATATTAGCAATTTGCGACCTTATCCTTCATATATATCGTTTAGAAGGCAAAAAGGATCCATGCCACTTCTCTGCAAGCTCCTTTTGATAAGTAAACAGAATAATTTGACTGCTATGAGATAACGACTCCAGCAGGTTCATCATCACCTCACGTCTTCCCTCATCAAAGTGCACAAACGCATCATCGACAATAAATGGCGCCTGTATCGCTGCAGACATGGTATCTCCTAAAGCCAGCCTGAGAGCTACGTACAATTGATCAGCGGTACCTCTCGACAATTCACTGGTCTCATACACATGGCCCAGGTGATCTTCAACGTTGAGCCCGCCAAGCTCAGGATCGATAAATAATCGCGTGTACTTTTCAAACGTCAGCCGTCCAAAAAAGTCCTCTGCCCGCTTGATGACAGATGGTAAATGATTCTCCTGATGACGCGTTTTGGTGGTCTTTAAGATTCTGGAGGCCATTTGATAAACTGCCCATTCCTTTGCCTGTTCCTGAAAGGCATCACGCTGATTAGCCAGCTGATGCAAATGCTTGGAATGCTGCTCTGAACTTTCAAGTAAATCCAAACGATGCTTTCTCGCTGCGATGTCCTGCATGAGAGTGTTCTGCTCCTCAACAGCCGCCTGAAATTCTCGATCAGTTTCTTCTAGTTCCACTTCGAGCTCTGAAGGGTCTTTTGCCTCTTCCCAGACCTTAAATGCCTCCTGGTCGTGTTTATTCAACACCCCTTCTATTTGAACAACTAACTGCTCCTTACGCCGCATTCTTTCCCTATTATTCTCTGCCACTTGCGCTTTTTCATAAAAATCATCCAGGTCATGTGCACCGGCCTTTGCAAGCAATTCTGTTTTTTCTGCAGCAAACGGTGTTATTTGATGGTCGAGATAGTCAAGGTCTTGTTCTAAGCGGCCTATCTCTTCTTGAAGACGTTTGCTCTCTGAAATGGACGCTTGCTGTGTCTTGATCCACTTCTCAAGTTGACGATATTTCTCGGACATGTCTGTATGTACATCCTCAAAGTTCAGCGCTGTTAAAAAAGCTTTCGCATCCTGTTCGATCTTTTGTTTCTTCTGCAGGGCCGCTGTAAGCTCTTCCTTCAATGCATCCATGTCTTTTTGCTTTTCTTTTGTTTGTTTTAACAACTGAAAGAGCTGCTCCCAATGGGTGGGCTTCAATGAGGATAAAAAAGGATACATTGTCGTCTGTTCGGTGATTCGTGTCGTTAAACGTTTTCTCCGCTCAGATACATTACGCTGTTTCTCATGAACTAGCAGCGACTCATGATTTACTTGCTTCCAGCGCTCCTTGATATGAGCATACTCCCCTTTTGTCCGCTCATACTGTTCAACTACCTCTTTAGCATGTAAGAAATCCGACTCACTTATACGATGTGTAGGCTGCTGACCAATTCTGGCAAGCATCTGTTCGTAATCACGAGCTGCTTGCCTGAAGAAAAGACCCGTACCCGCACAAATTCCGCTTATGATTAAGCCAACTAACATTATCGGAAAGCTCGAGATCATGAAAGCAACTGCTGCTCCTGCTGCGAGAACTACGATGGAGGCAATGAACATGCGACGGCTCGCGCTCTGTTTTTGCTGCACGGTGGAGGTCCAACCTCCCGCTGCTTCAGACGCTGATGGCACATAGGAATGGACAACCCGCTGGCAGTCCGCTACTTGTTCTGCATCAAGCTGATCTTGCTCGAGATTCTCCATTTGATCTTCGAGACGCCGTTGCTGAGCATCTAAAGCGTTCATTTCTTTGTCAATCGCAGCCGCTTCTTCATTTATGTGATCGGCCTCATGTTTGACGCTTCGCCACGTTTCTTCTATATAAAAGGGAAAATCAAACTCACGAAAGGCTGCTGCATCCATACCTAGATGTAATTCATTGAGTTCTGACTGGATTCGTTTCTCCCACGTCTCGATACTGCTCTGCAGCCGCTCAATATCCTGTTCAACTTGATGATAGACAGTTTTCGTTTCAGCTATTGTTGTCGCTTCGTTTAGGACGGTTGAAGAAGCGGTTTGCAGATGCTCCTGGCTTTGCCTGGCCTCAGACAGTTTCGCCTGAACAAATTGCTGTTCGCTCTCTAACGGCAATAGTTTTTCCTGAAGTTGGTGCATCCGATCTGTACCGTTTTCAGGAAAATAGCTGTGCTGTTTTTCTTTCAGCTTCCCAACGAGCTGATAGTACTCCTGAACAACAGGAAGCACTTTTTTCAACTGTTGAAAACTTGATCGTTTTAAGCGAAGCTGATGCAGCCGTTCTTCTAATGCCTCTCGCTTCATCGTCAACTCGCGCTGTTCATCTAACAGCTGCTGATACTGCCCCACTTCACGTTCAGAAGTGAGCCATTGTTTATTAGCAGCATCCAAGGAATCAAGCTGCTGATTTAGAACCGGTTTCTTGCCCTTTGGCTTGAAGCGGCTGTCAAGTTCCTTTTCAATACGTTTATCGGTTTGATAGATTAGGTCAGATCCTGTCAGTCCAACACTAATCAGCACCTCTCCTAATTCCTGTCCATTTAAGCCATGCAATTCTGTCAGATCTTCTGCGTCGAAGCTGTAAATAGACTGATACGCTGCCTGAGACATATGGGAAGTGATGCTTCTTAGAAAATGTTCGTCCTTCTCTTCGCCATTAGCAATCCGGCAGACAGCAGCGCCTTGATTACGGTCATGAACGCGTTCTACTGTCACTTCTCCGTACTCTTCCGTTTGTAACGTGAGTTTCCCTCCAACGGGGCCGCCCATTTTCGGCTGGTAAAGCACCCGCTTTTTCGGGGGCAAACCGAATAAAACAAATAAGATAAATGTTCGTATGGTAGACTTACCAGCTTCATTGTCACCAGCAATCACCACAAGGTTATTGGATGGTAATGTCATGGAATAATCACGCCATTTTCCAAATCCGTAAATATGGAAGTCCAGGATTCTCATAACTTTGACTCCTCCTCAGACAAGAGCTGTTCTACAACTAACTGCTTCGCCCGGGATAAAATGTCATCCAGCTCCTCGTCCGTCAGAGAATCTAAATATTTCGAGGCGAGCCGATGCTCATATAACGGGGACAACTGTCGGGATAATTCATCTGTCGTCAGATCGTCAGCATGTCGCAAGTATTCCCCAGCAAAATGCTGCCCGGACTTAAGTTCTTCCATATCAAAAGCAGGGCGGTCAACGATCGTAACTTGATCAATCCAGACCCATGATTTCCCCTCAAGGTCTTCTGAATCGTTAAGAAGCTCAACCCATTCCTTTACGATCCCTTCCAGTTCCCACTTTTGTAAAAGTCCTTTATTTCCCTTAACAACAATGCTTAACATTACGGGAGTTTCGGCACGGGCTTCATGTTTAGCTCGTGCAAATAAGCCTTCTAATTCTTCCGGCTGGTTCACATCTACGGCAGAACAGGTTGCTTCCTCAAATGTAAAGCTGTGAAGCGGAATAAACGTCTGTCTCGCTTCCATTTTACTTAATTCGACCAGCGAGCATCCCTTTCCCCCGGTTTCTTTTCTGGAACGACCTTGAATGTTGCCTGGATACACAATCGGCGGTTGATCAGACAGCTGCTGCCGCTTATGAATATGTCCGAGTGCCCAATAATCCATGTGCCGGTTACGCAACTCATCAAGTTTAAACGGAGCATACACGTCATGTTCACTATTTGTTTCAAGACTTCCATGAAGCATGGCGATATGAAAAGGACAAGTTCCCTGCTTGATGAACTCTTCAGCTTTCCTGTCTTCTACAGCACGGTTCACATAGCTGAAGCCATAAATCGCAGCCACTTGCTCTCCCTGCTTGTAGTAAGGCAGAGCCTGAACCGTCTCTTGTTCAAAACTATGAACATTGTCCGGGAACGTGATGGGGTAGCGCATCCCCTGCATATAATCATGATTACCATAACTGAGATACACAGCAATATTGTGCTGCGCTAATCGCTTAAACCCTTCGCGGAGCCGGACTTGCGCTTTTAAACTCCTCGTCTCTTCATCAAACAAATCACCAACAAGCAATACAAAGTCAACCTTATGTTGAATCGCCTGTTGGATTAACCGATCAAACGCTTCAAATGTCGCCTCACGCATTTGCTCCTGCAACAAATCCGGAAGCTGGTTTCTTCCTTTAAAAGGGCTGTCCAAATGCAAATCGGCACTATGTATAAATCGAACTGTACTCATGTTTATCCTCCACCGTCACTATTTTCCTCTATTTTATCAGAAGAAATAAACGAATGCACGTTCGTATAATCAATTACACTTAGAATGACACAATTTGAAGAAATGGAACATGTATGTTTTCTGCTTATTCAGTTAATAAGAAACTAAAAATGGATACACCTCTTGAAAAAGAAGCGTGCCTTGGGACTCAAGTAGTAGCCCATTTAAAAAAGCGTAACACATGTACTTATACTATCTTATCTTTTCGTAAAGTCTGTCTTTTGATATTCCATCAGATAACAATCACGATATCTTCCTTCGTGGAATTCGTGTTCAGTCAAAATTTTCACCTTACGAAAATGACATTTCTCATAACACCTAACCGCCCGTTTGTTGACTACCTGCGGATCCATAACAATGATATCTGCTTGTTTTTGATGAATGAGATACTCAACCATCGAATTTACTAGTAATTGGCCGATGCCACGATTCCAGCAATTAACCTCTCCTATAAACTGATCCAGCCCATAAATTAATGACTGGCTTTCGTCATACCCATAGTAGCCTTTTGTTTGTTTATCCAGCTTATAGTATTGGATGTAACCTATTTCGTTCGCTTCAAATTCAATGATACATCTCATTACATTATCGCTTACATGATAAAACTCATGATTGACCGCATCTAAATTAAACGACCTGTCTCTTCCTTCATAATACTTGAGAACTTTCGGGTCAGAAAGCCATTTGATCAACAATGATTTATCACGTACGTGCAATTTACGAACAGCTAGTTTTCCTTTTTGAAATAGCAAAGTTTCTTCCTCCCACGTTCACCCATGAATTCAGTTCTAGTCCAAACTAATCTTCCGGATTAAGAACCGCTAATACTTGATGGTCTTCCCATTGACCATTTATCTTAACATTCTTCCTGGCGATCCCTTCTTTATGGAAACCAGCTTTCTCCAATACCCGCAGTGACCCAATATTATGGGGCATGACCCCGGCTTCAACACGGTGCAAGTCCAGCTCCTCAAACGCATATTTCACCAGCAGCTGTACCGCTTCAGTTGTAAAGCCCTGCCCATTATGCTGTTTGTCTAAAAAATATCCAATGATCGCACTCTGCAATGAGCCGCGCAGGACTTGAAAAAGGTTTACCGTACCTATTAACTCCTGGTCCTCATTTTTGAAGATCCCAAAGTTATACTCACTGTCTTGCTTTATGCCCTTTTCAAATTTCTTTATCCTGTCTAGTTGAGCTTTGGTCGTATAAAAACTATCCTCACGTAACATCGAATATTTTTCAAAAAATGCACGGTTTTCTTTTTGCAAATGCAACAATGCTTCTGCATCCTCGGACTTCAGTTCTCTAATATGAATATGGTTTCCTTCCATCATTATGGGGCCTCCTCCCTTCCCTTACCTAATTCGACTAAATCACCTATTGTCCTTTTTTCAAATGATCCAATCTATTGAATCACTTAACGAATGCATGAGCTATTCTTTTGGCAGATTGAAAGCTTACGAGCCACAAAATAACCGTCGTGCTTAACATTAGAAATGAACCGGCGATCACAACGCTTTGGATTGAAATTAACTGAGCAGCCACACCGAATGCTGCTTTTGCACAAATGATGCAGACAGCCTCCAACAAACCATACACGCTGCCAACCCTGCCCATAACATCGATCGGGATATTACTTTGATAGAAAGTATGAAAACCGGTATTCGCAAAGGCCAGCGAAAATGAAAGGATAAAGAATCCTACCGCCGCCGTATTAAAGGTACTTGAAAAAGCATAAATAATATATCCTCCTGACACCATTAATGAACCTGCCCCAATCATGACTTGTGTGCTCAACTTTCTAACCGTTAGCGTGTTTACAACCGCGCCGCAGGCAATGCCGGCAC
This sequence comes from Halobacillus ihumii, assembly GCF_902726645.1. Classification (NCBI taxonomy): domain Bacteria; kingdom Bacillati; phylum Bacillota; class Bacilli; order Caryophanales; family Bacillaceae; genus Halobacillus; species Halobacillus ihumii. Next base: position 3,428,988 of record NZ_CACVAO010000001.1, on the reverse strand, counting down.
CAGCTATACTTACCAGAAAACCGTATGTTGCGTCTGACAGAGATAATACTTCCTTGGAAAAGGCTGCTTCCAAAGAATCCAATGCCGCAGCCATCACCATCATGAGGCCAAATAATAGATAAACAGCCATCACATAGAAATAGTTCCTGCTAAACTTATAAACAACCTTCCAATCGCTTTTAACAAGTTCAAACGAAAGTAGTTTCCGATCGGATTGTGCTTTCGGTGTTTTCCTCAATTCAGGCAAGCAGAGCATAATTAGACCGGAGGCTAGAAAGGTCACAGCGTTTATGTAGATCGCCATCCAGGGGGACCCGATCAGAAATAACATACCAGCTATAGCCGGACCGATCAGAAATCCTCCAGAATCCACTAAGCTTCTTAATGAATTAAACTGCTTCCTGCTTCCAGACGGCACTAATTTTGTTATGTAGACCATAGAAGTTGTAGCGAACACTGAACCGGCCATGTTTATGAATAATACAAGCACATAAATACCCCAAATAGATGAAAACAAGGGTAAAAGGGCAATTAAAATCGCCCGTAGAATATCCAGTCTTACCATGAGATTTCGTTGATGCAATCGATCTATCATACCCCCCGCCAAGAAGTTCGTAACCAATACAGCAGCTGGTTTCAGAATATATAGCATGGCCACTGCAAGCGGAGATCCCGTCATATCCAGGATAATAAGATTTAATGCAATTAAATAGATCCAATCGCCTACGCTAGATAAACCAACTCCAAACAATAGAAGAAACGGGTATTTCCACGACATCCATTTTCGTTTTAAATACATGGCGACCCTCCCCAATAAGTTGTGACATAATGATTAAAAACACATATTAAAACTACTTGGCTAAAAACATAAAAAATCTCACCCCCAAGACTGTAGTCTCAGGGACGAGATTGATATCGTGGTGCCACCCTAGTTTTTTAACATGTCGCCATGCCAAACTTATCAGGTACGGCAAACAATGCTGTCTGCTTATACCCTGGCTCAGTAACGGGAGCGCCCGTCACACTATCCCCCTCTCAGGTTCCAATGTGAAGCTCAGAGACTTGGTTCAGCAAACAAATTCTTACTCCTTTTCACCAGCTGGAGCTCTCTATTAAAGAATTCTTTTTACCTACTCTTCTCTTCATCGCGCGTATATATTTCTATATAGTATCCATGAACAAACAAAAAATGTAAATCCTATATCCAAAAAAAATTTATAATGGATAAAGGATGGTTATATAACATATGAAGCTATTTCGATAATTTTTGAGTTTTTCCCTGCACCAGTGAAATTGAATATATTACAGAATGACAGGACTTTTCCATCCCCAAATAATAAAGTGCCGTCAACAGCACCAGTTTTTCCGTGAGTGATGATGTTCTTGAGTTCGATCTCTGTCACGTTGTCAGTGATCTCTTGCTTCAGAGCTTCTTTCACTCTATCCTTACCCTTGACCGGTTTATGACCGACGATATTCCAAGTCACTTGCTCCGCCACACTATCCATAATAAAACTTGTATTATTGTCAGCAACAGCGATATGTAATTTCTTTAGTTGCTGCTTTTTAGGCGAGTTTCCACAGTCTTCCGCACATCTTATAATTAGATCTCGGTTTTCTCCATTGCTATAACCCATTATGACTCACTCCTTTTAAATCTGACTGTTAATGCCTAAATCAATTTCATATTTTAGGTCTTTTTGCCCAATGAATTCAAAACGTCTCGATTCCGAATGTCTAAGGGGAGGCAGGGATAGAGTCGCTTTCCGTGAGGTTGGGAAAAAATAGTTCTAACAAATGAAAATCCGGACTAAGTAAAAACTATAATTGGCACCTATATACCACTACGAAAATATACTTCGCTTTCCGCGGGCGGCTGTTGAGCCTTCTTGTGCTGACGCACTGCGAGGTCTCACCTAGGCCTTTACTCCCACAGGAGTCTACGTATATTTTCTCCGCTAAAACAGCACATCGTTCGTCTTTTTCCTTAGATGTTTAGTTTTTGCCTGTCCTCGTTCAGTGTTGGCACATCCCCCACAGGAATCCCCTTGCCATATGTTTTTTCGTAATCATCTCGAAATGAACTTTCCACTTGCCGTTTATTAATACAATTATTCAAAAAACCCAGAACCTAAAAGAACCCATTTTGAACCTTTTCTAAGAGAGCCTTATATTCTGCCAGCCATTGACGTTATAAATTTACATCTTTTAATCGTGACCCGACTGATGTATAATTGGAATATTACCTATAGAGGGGAGTGTGTGTATGAAAAGATATCTTACTTTCTCACTTCTTTTATTCATACTCAGCTATTCCTTCTTATGCATGCAGGACACCACGCAGCAGTTTGTTCCAGGTGATGTTCAGGAGAGCATTACATTGGATAGCACATTCCCATCAGTTGATAATACTGGGAATGATTATTCGATTAGTGTGATCATGCCATTTATTCTTGTAATCATTCTACTAACGAATTTTCTAATTACGCTAGTACCATTGATTAGAAGACTACTTTTTCTTAACCCAGTCTTTTATCAATCAAACTTCCTGATCCATTCCCTTTGAAGTATAGACATTATATATTTCAAAGGAGGATATGAACTATGATATGGTTTAGACTGATTATGATTGCAGCGTTTTCATTAACAGCTATTTCTTTGTTTACTTACCAAGGTACAGAGATTTTCCATGCTTTCACTGATTTCTTTAATAGAAAACAATAATCCATCTAACGTTTCATCATGAAGAGTTAGTGTAATTCCTGACCACGTGCACAGTGGCCAGGAATTTTTTTATGCTTCCATAGATTTTTTTGACACAGCTTTTACGATGAGGAAATGCGGGCTGGTCATAAGGTAGCGATAAGCTTCTGCTTTCACGTGCTTCATCTTTTCTTGCGGTTGAGGCTCAATCAGTTGATCAAGATGGAAACAGGAAGTGGTTTCGTTCACGATGCTTTGCATAGGTCTCCTATAAAAGCTAACGTCAATTGTAATAGTAGGTTTGTTCCAGGTTTCGGATAAGTATTGGGTTTTAAAGTAATCCTCACAATCGTGTCTGGTGTAGTCCATGAATGGGTGATGAACCGAAAATATAAACGATCCGCCTACCTTTAGCACACGATTGAATTCTTGAAAAGTGGAAGTCCAATCTTGTAAATAATGAAGTGTAAGCGAGCTTACAATTACATCAAAGGAATCATCCTCAAATGGCAGGGGCTCTTGAAGATCGTGGCAGAAAAATGTCGCCTTTCCACCTGCACGTTCACTCGCAGCCTTCACCATTTCAGAACTCACGTCAATTCCGGTAACCTCCGCTCCACGCTGCATGAATTGAGAAGAATACCATCCAGCCGAGCATCCTGCATCAAGCACTTTCTTTCCTTGTAATGATGAGGGCAAAGCCGCCATCACAGCGGGGCGTTCATACAAAGCGTTATATGGACTTGCTTCATCAATATCGTTTTGATAAGTATGAGCTAGTTTGTTATAAGTTTCTTTTGTAGGGTTGTTCATTTCATTTCCTCCTTCAACATCTTGACTCATAGTACGAAAGAAAACGAACGAAATAGCGAGGAGTTGCTACTTAACGACTGCTGTCCCTGAGACCCAATCATAAACATTTTTCCTTTTTTTATTTGTAAAAGGTGTAAGAAAGTAAATAAGGATGGAGACATTTACAGCACTCAACATAATCAGAAGCGTCCTTTCGGAAAAGTCTGCAGGAAGCATTAATCGCCATATACAAAAATGGGCGACCTCCCAGGGCAGAAATTTGACAGCTGTTCGAATAATAGAACGACTCATGTCAATACGCCGACCACTAGCATCCACAACACGGACGCCCATTTTTCTTTTTCCCCATGTCCCTTTCCATTTAGAATATTCGCTCAGAATAAAGTAAAGGGAGACGGGGAGCGTCATGACTAAGAAGCCTGTCAATTGAGCTGTAACTGGGGAATTCGAAAATAAAGAAGGAAAATACGATCCGAATAGGAAGGAAAGGCTGCCTAGAACGAGAATACCATATGCTGCAATGAGGATATAATCTAACAAAAAGGCGTATATACGAAGTTTGAATGGAGCGTAAGGCATACGAGCAAAACCTCCTAATTTGTTTTGACAAACTTCAGTGTTCCTCAGCTCTTAATGGTTTTCCTTCTCTTAACCAAAGCCAAATTAGGTAACCGCCGCCAATTTCAGCTAAACCGGCTAAAAGGAATAATAGGATTGTCATTATCCCTCACACTCCCCCACCTTTTATTACATAAATTTTATCACACAAATTGCGAAAAAAGACCGAACAATAACAAAAGCCTCCACCTTAACAAGATTGAGACCTCCATTTCCTTATCCTGCTTTTTTCGACAACAGCATCGCCTTTTTCAACAACTATGACTCACCCAATCCCATTCTTCAAATAAGGGACGGCAGTTTTGATGAATTCCTCCGGGGAAATGGTATAGCTGCTTCTCCTCCATTCTACTGAAGCTCCATAGATCCCCCAACTTAACATGACTGCCGTAACTTTGAGGGCATGATCATCATCCGTTACGTGTTGTTTTAGCAACATTTTATAAAAGATGATTTCCAGCTGATCTCTAATGATACGAGCTATCGTGTCTTCGTAACCTCGATGACAGCGATACGATAAAGACTTTTGAAAATTAGTAATGGCTTTAAAAATACTAACAAACACTTCTTCGTTCAATTCGCTTTTCTCATAGATATCACCATCCAAATTAATTAACAATTCTTCTGATAATACCTTTTCCAGCAAGTCATAAATATCTTCAAAATGATAATAAAACGTAGCACGATTAATCATAGCTTCCGTTGTAATATCCTTAACCGTTATATCTTTGAACTCCTTTTTACTCGATAAGCCTATAAAAGCATCCATGATTAATTTACGTGTCCTTAAAATTCGGGGATCTGTTTTTGAACCGCTCATATTGGAAATCCCTCCTGCTTTTTCAACAATTTCTTCAATGTGTTGTATAGACAACATATTCACTGAACTATTGGTATGGATGCTTTTCATTATGTACTAAACTATAATTACGAAGCAAACAGAAGGCTTACTAACAGGTTTCGCTTAAGCCAGGAAAGTGAGGAACATCAAATGACGAAAAACAATAGTATGATTTGTGATTTAGAGACTGGTGTGTGTGGTCCGGCTGAAGAAGAAGCAATGGAGGCTATTGATTTGAACCAACCAAAGAAAACCATTGATCTCTATTATGTGACAGACCCTATCTGCTCTCATTGCTGGGCACTTGAACCTATCCTGCACCGCTTTAAAGAGCAGTATGGTCATTACTTCAACTTCCATACCGTCATGGGCGGTTTGTTGGAAAAATGGCATGACGGACCAATCGACCCTGCAAACGGAATATCAGTACCTGCAGATGTTGCAGAACATTGGAGAGAGATTGGCGAACATTCGCGCATGCCCATTGATGGATCACTCATGATTGACAATCCAGTGCAATCATCCTTCCCTCCATCACGCGTCTATAAAGTCATTCAAAAATATCACGATGATGAAAGGGCCTATGAATATTTACGCCGGGCAAGAGAAGCGCTGTTTGCATTCAATCAAAATATTGCCGAGAAGTCCGTTATGATTGAACTTGTTAATAATCTTGGTCTCGATGGAGAGGCAATTGTAAAAGAGGCAGAAGAACAAATGGGACAGCAATTATTAGAAGAAGACTTTGCGCTTGCAGCAAAATTGGGTGTCAGAGGTTTTCCAACCCTTATCATCGTCAATGAAGAACAGAAAGGTGTAAAAATGGTTGGGAATCGTCCGTTGGATTTCTACGTTTCCGGACTATCCCAAATCTTAAATGGAGAAGATCCAAAGCCAAGTCAACCAGCTTCCTTATCATACCTGCTTAATAAAGAAGGTCTTCTTTTCGCAAAAGAAATCGAAGTGATGTATGATGTGGAACCCTCTGACCTTCAAGCATTTGTTGAAAAAGAACTAACACCAGGAAGCTACGAAGCGCGGGAAGTCCTTGACGAGAAATATTATGTGAAACAATAAATAAGATGATTTTATCAGGAAGAAGGTGCAGTGATGAGTTATGTACTACAAATCGACTTTAAAATGGATGGGCCGTTTGGCGAGGAAATGTCAAAGGCATTCACTGACTTAGCGAACAGTATCAATGACGAACCGGGTTTCATATGGAAAATTTGGACTGAAAATAAGGCAGAGCAAGAAGCCGGCGGAATCTATTTATTTGAAACAAAACAAGCTGCCGAAAACTATTTGACCATGCACACGGAACGCTTATCAAGCTTTGGGATTACAGACGCCCGCGGGAAAATTTTCGAAGTAAATGAACCGTTAACCAACATCACCCATGGCCCTGTTGAATAATGGAGTGGAAGAGTCTGGGACAAAAGTGTTTTTCACTTAAGAGGTTTAGATATGTCCCAGACTCTTTCAGGTAACACAGACATAATCCATGTCCCGCGAGCCCCCCATAATATCGTTCCATGGTAATAATTCATGGCTTCTTCAGCTTTTCATACTTCTCCATTATGATATTTGATTTACAAAATAGATACTGTAACAAAAATGGACAAGCCTTGTTAGAGAAATAGCTTGTCCTATCTTTTAGAAGTTTTATAATACAGAGTTGTTGACTGATTCATTTCCATTGTTGCTTTATATAAACTAATGTTTCCTACAGTTTGTTCGGAAGCATCGGAATGAACTTCAAAGTTTTTATCTAAGGAGATGGTCCAAACAGCTTCATTACTCTTCTTTAGGACAACAGCAAGCGTACCGAACTGAACGATGTTATCCCAACCAAAAGACTCCGTTTTACCATTTTCAGTAACGAAAATTCCATCCGTATTGCTTATCACTTCGATGTTATTACCTTCCCATATTCCATGAATCTCCGGCCCCACATAATAGTAAGACCTGCCACTACCCCGATCGCCGTAAGTTCCAATGAATTGCTGAACCGTATTATCGTCTGCTTTATAGGTAAAGGCTGCAATATCATCTGCTAACCATTCCACTTTATATTCTCCGCCTATTTCATTTGGCAAAGTTTCTTTGGGGCGAGCTAATATACCATAATACGATCTATAATAAATCGCCTCTCCACTCTCCACATTCTCTTTAATCGAAAAAACATGTTCGAAGTCAGGTGATACGCTTGTTATATTTTTAATTACTTGGTTACTGTCAACAAGCAGTACGCCCTGAACTATAACAAATAGGCCCAAAACACTGGCTACTATTAATAGTAGTCTTTTCGTTAGTCTAAGTAATAGTAATATGGCAAGAAATAAACAAATCACACATAAAATATTGATGATGTAAAATAGTCGGTTGTCAATATACTCTACTTGAAATCTTTCATGTGCGAGTAAATATCCTGCTTGTAAACAGAAAAACCCAATCGCAAAAATAAATAGAGTCCATCCACTTATTTTAATCAGTTTATCCTTGTTTTGTTCCATTCGGCTGTACCTCCATCGAAAAATCCCACGTTAACCCATTATCCTTTGAAATAAATTTTCCTTTCACTTTACCACCTGCATAATCACCATTAGGCCCTTGATTAAGTAAAACAGATAAATGATTGTATTCTTTTACCGGAAACTCGGCTTGGACAAAAACCTTATCATATTTCTCAGGAATATGGATGACTGCTTTATTCCACGTCCTTCCTTCATCTTGCGTAACATAAAGACTTGGCTCCTGGGGATTAATCGTTCCATAGGACATAAATCCTGTACTTTCATCTACAAAACCACCATCCGCAATTAATCTCGTTGTTTCTGGAGATGCTGTCTCTTTCCAAGTCTCCCCACCATCGTGAGTTAAAAAGACTGTAGAAAGCTCTTGTGACATCGTTCGATTACCTGAAAGAACAACATATCCAAATCGATCATTTAAAAAGTCTACTTTTCTAAAGCGCAGGGCAGGTAATGCTTCTGTAACCTCACTTTCTTCCCACGTTGTTCCTTGATCAAGAGAGTATTTTAATAACACCTTTTCCTGCTTATATAAAAATGCTGCACGTTCTTCCGTCAGTATGTAACTCCCATTTATCAATTCTCGTTCATTCCCATTGTATTCCCCATTAAATAATAAATCTTTCTCAATCGGGACTTTTACCCAATTATTTCCTTTGTCATAAGTAATATTTAACTCGTTGTTTTGCAAAGTATAGCTGACTCTGTCATTGTTTACTGGTTCTAATGTCTTAGGTTGAGGCTTTTCTACTTGATTTGGGGATTTAGTTTTTTCCAGCCTATCATTTTTCTTATTTAATTGTAGCAATGAATTCTGGTTTTGATTTTGGTAAATGAAAGTACCAGTGATTAGGCCAACCACTATAATCGTAGCTAGTCCTAGGATTAATTTCTTCATTTCTGTCTCCCACCCTGTTATTATTTATATGTTAAAAAGCACCAGTTAACCTCTGTCACTTTATCCAAAATAAAAAATAGAAACCTCCACCCTTTAAAGATGGAGGCTTTCATTACCTTATCCTTCTTTCTTCGACAACTGGATAGCCTTCTTAATATCCTTGAATGATGATGACTTTCCGTAAAGCAGTACGCCACCACTATAAACACGGGCGCCAAACCAGGCGAGCAACGCAATCGATCCGACAAGGACTCCGACCGAAAGGATAACTTCCCAAACTGGAATATCCAGCATTCCGACGCGCAAGAACATGATTAATGGCGAGAAAAATGGGATATACGAAGTTACGGTTATAAAAGTAGAATCTGGTGCATTCAGACCGAAAATAGAAATAAAGAAAGCCGCTAAAATGAGATATATCATTGGTGAAATCATCTGTTGGGCATCTTCTAAACGGCTGACTAGCGAGCCAAGTGTTGCTGCTAAGGTAGCATAAAGCATATAGCCTAAAATAAAGAATAGTACAGCGTATGCGATGACGGAGCCTTGGATATTAGATAAACCAAACCCTTCCATCATTGAACCTCCGCCGCCTTGCTGGATTCCAAGGTACCCCACTAGCAGAATTAAGGAAAACTGCAAAATTCCGACTAGAGCTATTCCAATGATTTTTGCAAACATCTGCGATACCGGCGAAACACTTGAAATCAAAATTTCCATGACCCTGCTTGATTTTTCAGTGGCTACTTCTGTCGCAATCATACTTCCATACATAATGACAGACATATATAACAGGAACAACATAACGTATACCAACCCACGTGTTTGGGCCAGTTCTGCTTCTGATTTTGCACTTTCCTCTAAAGCTATGGTATTAAATGTTACCGGGGAGGAGATTTGCTGTAAGGTCGCTTGATCTACCCCTGCTTCCTCGGTAGCGATTTCTACTTTAATTTGTTGAAGTGCTTGCTTGATTGGTTCACTGTTTTCAGTAGAAGCAATTTGCTCCGCGTAATAGTCAGCTTTTGGAAGCCCATCTTCTCCTGCTGTAATTTTCACGACCGATTCATACGTTCCTTCTTTCACCGCTTGTTTTGCTTCCTCTAAAGATTGATCAACTCGTTCTAATGTGAACGCATCATTTACGGATACCATCTCGACAAGTGTGCTGCTCCACTCGTCATTGTCGCTAATTAAAGCAACTTTCTTAGCCTCATCTTCCCCGCTAAAGGTTTCAATAATCGTTTGAATATTCGACAGAGCGGTAATTAAAATGAGCGTAATAAGCGTTGTGATCAGAAAAGATTTTGTTTTCACTCGATTCATGAACGTATGACCGACCATAATGAAGAATTTATTCATAAGAGGCACCTACTTTCTCGATAAAAATATCATTTAGAGACGGCTCCTCAAGAATGAATGACCTGACAAATCCCTTTCCATTTAACTCCGTGAAAATTTTTTGCGAAATGTCTTCACTCTCTACCTGCAAATTGCAGCCTTCTCCAAAAGCTTTATATTTGGTGACTCCTGGTATTCGTTTTAAAAATTCCGTGTCAAAGTCAGCTTTCACCCGAACATTTTTTTTGCCAAAAGAACGCTTTATATCCTTCAAGTGGCCATGGACAACTGGCGTCCCATGATGAAGAATACACAGGTTCTCACACAACTCCTCGACATGCTCCATGCGGTGGGACGAAAATACAATCGACATCCCGGACTCCTTTAAGTCAACAACCGCTTCTTTGAGCATTTCCACATTCACAGGGTCGAGTCCTGAGAACGGTTCATCTAAGATCAACAGCTTTGGTTTATGTAAAACGGCTGATATGAATTGAATTTTTTGCTGATTCCCTTTAGAAAGTTCTTCTACTTTCTTCGTTTTATAGTCCGGTACTTTAAAACGATCCAGCCAATAATCGAGTTCCTTTAGCGAGTCAGATTTATTCATCCCGCGAAGTTTTGCTAAATAAACAAGCTGGTCACGCACTTTCATTTTTGGATAAAGGCCTCGCTCCTCAGGTAAATAGCCAATCAAATGACTTTGATCATAACCGATCTCTCCGTTATTCCAGGAAATCGACCCTTCCGTCTCCTGCAATAACCCGAGAATCATTCGAAATGTCGTAGTTTTACCCGCCCCATTAGCCCCAAGAAACCCAAAGATTTGTTTCTCTGGAATCTCTAGCGATAACTGGTTCACCGCGGTATGCGAACCAAATTTCTTTGTTACATGATTTAATCTTAACGTCACGATCATTCTCCTCTCTTCCCATTTAACATACGAATTATCTTTACAGTAGTTTCAATAATTCATGAACTTTTTTTGAAAATGCAGAATCAGGCAGGAAAAACGACCATTCATGACAAATTATATAGTAGTGAAGACTTGTTCATGGAGGGTCGATAATGAAGAAATACTTTTTAACTGTATTCGAAAAAGACGGAACTAATGTATTAGATGAATCATTTGAAGCTGAAAATGATGCAGAGGCCAAGGATATCGGGGGAAACAAACTTGAAGAACATGGATTCAGTGATTATACCCACCGTTGTGTAGCCCCTGAAGGACACCTGGTTTTATTCCATAGGTAATGTTACAAAAAGTCGCGCTCTCACGCGACTTTTTCATTTTCCTTTAAAGTGTGGTTTACGCTTTTCTAAAAACGCATCTACCCCTTCTTTATGGTCTTCGGATTGCCGCAGTTCCCACTGAGCTTGTCTTTCTTTTGCCAAATACTGCAAGAGTTGATCGAGACGATATTGATGGTAAATTTTCTTCGTCGTCACCATCGACTTTAAGGGACTCTGACTCCATCTTAACGCCAAATCAGCCGCTTCCTGATGGAGTTCTCCGTTGACGACAACATCTACAATATTAAGGTCATAGGCTTCCTTTGCCCGCAGATTTCGTCCTTCCCACGCAAAGTGTTTGGCACGATGAGTTCCAAGGCGCTGCTCTAAGAAGAAATGACCACCACCGTCAGGGACGAGGCCGATACCGATAAAATTCATCGAGATATCTGCATCAGCCTCAGCAATCAAGTAGTCCGAAGCCAAAGCTAAACTCAGTCCCAGCCCGACCACCGGACCATGTACGGCTGCAATCACAAGTTTAGGCATGTTATAGATCGTTGTTACAATGGTCTCGATATCATTCATCACTTGTTCGTAAACGTCGGGATTATGAATTTCTTTCATCATTGTAATATCACCGCCGGCACAAAAGCCAGCTCCGGTTCCAGAAAGAACGACAACTTGTCCATCCTGTTCTTTTACTTGTTGAACGGCTCCAGCAAGCTCCTGCAGCATTTCAACGTGCAAAGCATTATATTTTTCCCCGCGATTAAGGCGTAAATGGATGACATTATCGTTCTGCTCTATTTCTATAAAGCGCATGATATCCTCCTTAGCTTTTTTGCTTACTCTATAAAATTCGTCTATATCTTGAAAATTCCTGCAAAAATCGCTAAATAAACATAAGAAAAAGCCGCCCCTCGGGACGACTTTTTTAGCAAAAATAATTATTGTTGTGGTTCTTCTGGATTACCGTACAGCTCTTCAAGAGGCTTCGTAATAATCTGGCTGACATCGTTAATCACTGTGTTCAGACGCTGTTCTTGTTCCATCAGTGTTGAAATTTGTGGATGCTGCTGTACCAGTTCAACAACCTGACGAGCTTGTTCCACTTCTTCTTCACTAATTTCTTCGCCTTGCATCTGCTTTTGCTGCAAAGTGATTTGAGTTTGGCGGAAATCTTCGAACATTTTCTTCGCAGACTCTTCGCTCATGACTGCATCATAAGCTTCCTTCAGTCCTTGAAATTCTTCACTATTACGAATTGCTTTTTCAAGATCGTAAGCATTGTCATAAATATTAGCCATAAATTCACGTACCTCCTAGATATTGAGTGAGTAACTCCTTCCCCACTATAACAAACTCGTCTAGTCATGTATAGGACAAGCTTTTTATCCCAGTAGAACTGCGATTATTCCTTGAACGAACCCAATCAAGCCCCCAAGCAGTGCACCTAGGTACGTAATCATCTTAAACTCTCGTTTGGAAATACCAAGAACAATATCTTCTAAGCGTTCAACGGGAAATGACGAAACTTGTTCTTCGACAATCCCGGATAAATTCATCGAGTTCATCATTCGCTCCATTTGTGAAGCCAGCAGCTCTGTCACCTTAGGCGTGACTGCTGGAATCACATCGAGAATGATTTTTGATTGAATGGGTTTTGACCAATCGGATAAGGAGCGGTTAAGCCATTGCTCCATCGGCAGTCCTTTACTTACAATCTTACCGAGTGCTTCAGATATAGTTGTTTTTCCAATCTTATCTTCCAATTCTACCACAGGACGATTCAATGCTTTGCTTAACTCAGCTTGAATCATGGTTTGCAGCCAATCTGTAGCTTCCCGGGCTGAAACATATTTAAGGAGGACTGGATGGATGCGATCGATAAGTCGCTCTGAACCCATAAAGGAGGAAATCATATTTCCGAGAAACCCCTGGTTGTCCAAATAATCGTCAATAAGATCAGCGATTCGCTCTTTTCCTTCATAACTATCCAGGTAGATTCTCACACGTTCCTGTATGTAAACAGCGAATTCGTCAGCACTATTCTCAAGTTTTGATTTCCACTCCTCAGGTAGCAGTTCACTTGCTGACCGCTCTCTCACACCACTCATCATCGAATCATATCGTTCTTCCACCCAGCTGGAAATCGAGTCTTCCAGACGTTCCTGGTCGAGATGGATATCAAGGGAAGATAGGATCGCCTGCATCGAATCATCATTGTTCAGCAGCTTCTCTACTTCTTCTTGAACAAATGTGGTTAGCTGGTTTTCAAAGGCAGGCCCCTCGATTTTCCTTCGCAGCCCGTCTGCCGTTAGAAGATGATTTACAACCATCTCACCAAGCTGACGAGATAGTTCATCGCGTCGTTTCGGTATCAGCCCAGGCGTGAAGGGAACTTGAAACTTCCCGATCTTGATCGGTTTATATGGACGAAAAAGCATTTTAATGGCGAGGTGGTTCGTCACCCCTCCGATTGCAGCTCCTATTAGCATCATACCCACTATTAAAACAACAACATTCATTGGCATTCCCTCTTTTCAGTCATAGAACTGATCCAATTATATATGACTTAAACAACTGATGCCAATACAACTAAAGTGCAAGCGCCTTAGTAACGTCCAATTATTGCCTTAGTGAGGGAAAACATTTTAGGACAAAATAAAAACGAGGTGATCACATGCATAATAAGAAAAATTACGATCCGGAAGGGAAAAAACGCTTGGAACTGGACGTGGATCGTATGATTAATGAAGGGATGGCTGGAGGGAAACCTACTTGGCCAGTTTACGGCAGAGAGCAGATTGGAGAAACTCATCCGATCCCTGAGGAGGGCAACCAATCGGAGTCAGAATCGTAGGGTGGACGGGATAAGCGCTGAAAGCCTGCACCAGGCACAGCGCTTATCCTTTATCGGCTTTTGACAATCATCTTAACGGCTTCTTCTATATATTCCTGAGAATCATCGTCTTTTTCTTGAGCTTGTTTTATGCTGGTTTCTAAATTTCTTGCTACAATATAACCGATAGCACGGTCCATAGCTGATCGGGCAGCCGCCAGCTGGGTCACAACTTCTTTACATTCCTTATCTTCTTCCATCATTCTGATTACACCGCGAACCTGCCCTTCAATTCGTTTCAATCGATTTTTAGACTCTGGTCCATATTGACTTCTTTCCTGTACTTGATCCATATCCATAACCTCCTTCAATTCTCTCCCTGTATTTTTATACAAAATCCTTTGTTTGCTGAAATAACTGTTTGTATTACTATAATAGTAGAGATTTCTTCAAAAAGGAAGGACGCTATGACTAAAATCGAGCAACTTAAACAAATCTACCCCTCGCTAATCGCTGTCGAAGAGCAAAGTATAGAACTATCCAATAAGTACCAACTTTTTCGTACGGGCGATGAGCAGGTAATTGCCATTCTAAAAACAGAGCTCAACCAAAAAGATGTTCAGCTTCTCCAGCTGATTTTAACTCCTATTTCTAAACGGGATGATCAAACAACGGCTCGTGAGCGATCCTGGTCCCGTTTTCTTCAGGGTCATTCAGATGAATTAATGGCCGAACCACTGCCTCAAAAGTTCAGGTTTGTATTTTTCTGCTTATCTGATCCAAACATTGACCGTCAAACGTTTCAGGAAGCATTGCAATCCTTTTTTCCACGCGTGATGCCGCTGCTATGGGAGGATCATCAGCAAGGTGTCATTATTGAAGAAATCATGGAAAACAATCAGGAAACGATTACGTTTCAGCCACTGATTGATGTATTAATGAGTGACTTTTATACAAAAATTCATTTTTATCTTAGTGAATTTAGTGAATCACCACTTGAAGGTCCCTCATTTTTTCAGTGGGCAAAGAAATGCTTTCATATCTCCATGCGAAACAGCATCGGTCCTGTGGCAACCTTTCAAGAAGTGATTCCATCTCTATACATTGAATCCATGCCCGAAGCGGAACGAACCATGATTTCTGATTCATTATTTTCCACTGTTCGCGATGATCAAGATCTGCTTCAAACAATTCAAGTCTTTCTCGAGTCCGGCTCGAATGCGACTTTGGCAGCTAAACGGCTTTATATGCATAGAAACAGTTTACAATATCGCGTTGATAAATTTATCGAAAAAACCGGTGTTGATATAAAACAGTTTCAGGGCGCTATTATTACGTATCTTTTTTTACTTGAGGCAGACCGATAAACAACGTGCACAAATTACGAAAGCATTCTTTGTGCACGTTGTCCATTTACCCTTCCTGTTCACTGCGGTAAACTTATATTAACCAAAGAAAGCGATTTCAAAAAAACAGGGAGGCACCTTTCATGGCAGAGTTAAAGTTAAATAATATTGAAAAAGTGTATGACAAGAAAGTAAAAGCCGTTGATGACTTCAACTTACATATTAATGACAAAGAATTCATCGTTTTTGTAGGTCCATCTGGCTGTGGTAAATCAACAACCTTAAGAATGATTGCCGGGCTTGAGGAAATAACGGGCGGTGATTTCATAATTGATGAAAAGCGCATGAATGATGTGGCACCTAAAGACCGCGACATTGCGATGGTGTTCCAGAACTATGCTCTTTATCCGCATATGAACGTTTATGATAATATGGCATTCGGCCTTAAATTACGTAAAATGGATAAAAAAGAAATCGAGCAGCGCGTCAACAACGCAGCCAATATCCTGGGACTTGAAGCTTTATTAGATCGTAAACCGAAAGCACTCTCAGGTGGACAGCGTCAGCGTGTGGCACTTGGACGTGCGATTGTACGTGATGCGAAAGTGTTCTTAATGGATGAACCATTATCCAACCTTGATGCGAAATTACGTGTTCAGATGAGAGCCGAAATTCAAAAGCTTCACCAGCGTCTGCAAACGACAACGATCTATGTAACCCACGACCAGACAGAGGCCATGACGATGGCTACACGTCTTGTCGTTATGAAGGATGGGATCATCCAGCAGGTTGGGGCACCTAAAGAAGTATATGACAAGCCGGAAAATGTTTTTGTCGGTGGTTTCATCGGATCTCCTGCCATGAACTTCTTTGCCGGAACCCTTCGTGAGGATCATATTCAAATAGGCGATGTAAATCTTGCTGTGCCAGAAGGAAAGTTAAAGACATTGCGTGATCAGAATTATATTGATAAAGAAGTCGTTCTCGGTGTACGCCCGGAAGATATGCATGATGAACCGTTATTTATCGATGCGAACCCAGATAAGAAAATTAAAGCCTACATCGAAGTAGCTGAGCTAATGGGATCTGAATCATATCTTTATTCTAAACTGGATGATCAAGAGTTCATTGCAAGGGTTGATTCCCGTTCTGATATTAACGGTGGAGATGAAATCGAACTTGCGATTGATATGAACAAAGTCCACTTTTTCGATAAAGAAACGGAACAGCGTATCCATTAAAACTAAACTCAATTAAAAGACGCAGCTGATTTTGCCAGCTGCGTCTTTTTTCTAAGGCTGTGTTCTAAAAAGAAGGTTAAAATTAAAGAGGAGAAAGGGCGCACCCTTTCTCCTCCTTCAGATTATTTAATTATTTTTGTCCGCCGAACTGTTGTTCAGCCATAGACACAAGACGCTTAGTGATTTCTCCACCTACAGAACCGTTAGCACGGGAAGTAGAATCAGCACCAAGTTGTACTCCGAATTCTTGTGCAATCTCAGTTTTCATTTGGTCTAGAGCTTGTTGTACGCCAGGTACTACTAACTCGTTTGAACTGTTGTTAGCCATGTTGTCTCACCTCCTGTCCTGTGTAATAGTAGTATGATCGGGTACTGCTATTTTTATCACAGAAATTTCATTCCAATATACGGAAATTTATTTAGAGGTGAATGGACATGGCAAAACGTTATATAGTTACTTGGCGTTAGGCTTTGTCATCGCCTTTGGATCTACATATTCCTCGAATTGCTCTTCTGTAAGCAAACCAAGTTCAACAGCTGTTTCCTTCAATGTTTGGTCTTTTTCAAAAGCTGTTTTCGCGATTTTAGCTGCATTTTCATAGCCAATGTGCGGATTCAATGCTGTCACGAGCATTAATGAATCACGTAGATACTTTTCAATTTGCTCATGGTTTGGTTCTAAACCAACGACACAGCGTTCATTAAAGGAAACCATGCTGTCAGCAAGTAATTGCGCGGACTGCAAGAAGTTATAAGCAATGACAGGTTTAAATACATTCAATTCAAAATTACCTTGGCTGGCTGCAAATCCAATCGTTGCATCATTCCCCATCACCTGTGCAGCAACCATTGTGATCGCTTCACTCTGAGTCGGATTGACTTTACCAGGCATAATCGAGCTGCCAGGCTCATTGGCCGGAATTGTAATTTCACCGATTCCACAACGCGGTCCACTGGCCAGCCATCTGACATCATTGGCAATTTTCATAACGTCAGCTGCCAATGCCTTGATAGCTCCGTGAGCATGAACCAGTTCATCATGAGATGTTAACGCATGAAATTTATTCGGTGCAGAAATAAAATGTTTCTGTGTTTCATCATTAATTTTGGAAACGACTTGATCCGCAAAATCTACATGCGCATTTAGACCAGTCCCGACAGCAGTCCCGCCAATCGCAAGCTCTTTTACATAGTTTGTACTATCAATCAGCATTTTTTCGGTTTTTTCAAGCATACGGTGCCATCCGCTTATTTCCTGACCGAGCGTTAGCGGTGTCGCATCTTGTAAATGAGTACGTCCAATTTTAACAATGTCGTTAAACGCTTCCATCTTTTCTTCTAATGTATCTTTTAATTGTGTTAAACCTGGAAGTAATACATCCTCAAGCTTTCTGACTGACGCAATGTGCAGTGCTGTAGGGTATGTATCATTAGAGCTTTGAGATTTGTTTACATCGTCATTAGGATGCAAACGTGTTTCTTTCCCCTGCTCCTCAAGCCACTTATTCCCCACATGAGCGATCACTTCATTCACGTTCATATTAGATTGTGTACCACTGCCCGTTTGCCAGACAACAAGCGGAAAATGTTCCTCTAAAACACCTTCAAGAATTTGATCGGCTGCATGTCCAATCGCATCCGCTTTATCTTTTTCAAGTAAACCAAGTTCATGATTGGCTTTGGCAGCACTCTTTTTAAGAATGGCAAACCCTTCAATAATTTCTTTCGGCATTTTCTCATTGCCAATCGGAAAATTCTCTTTACTCCGTTGCGTTTGAGCTGCCCAATACTTATCACTCGGGACTTTTATTTCACCTAATGTATCTTTTTCAATTCGATAGTCCATGATGCTCCTCCTTTATATCTTGTGTAAACATCCCTTATTAATTGTATCAATTTTCTTATAAACATTCATTAATCAGCATGGGGAATTTGTTGAAAAATGCCACAGTAAATTTATCTGATTATTTACATTTTTCTGATCATATTATAGAATAAGGCTACCAGTTGAAAAGCAGGCTGATCTCTCAAGAAGAGATGCAGTTTTAGCTTGGTCTTTTCCAATGGGTAAATAAATGGGTGAAAAAGAGTCCTCGGGGCTCTTTTTCTATGTTAGTTTATAATAAAGGAAAAACGAGGTGTGGACATGCCGAATATTTGGACACATATTTTGTTTGCAGAAGACGTTTGTGCCAAGCTTGAGCGCCACGATATTATCGAAACATCCGGGCGGTTTTTAGCTCTCGGTGCTCAAGGACCCGATCCGTTCTTCTATTACAATTTTTGGCCTAAACTCAATGATCGAAATGTTCCCGACATTGGAATGAAGCTGCATACAGAAAAATGCGGTTCCTTCTTACACAACATCATTAAACGTGGCAAACATGAAAAAAATCAGTCCCAAGCCTATATTCTCGGTTTCGTTACCCATCATATTCTTGACCGTATTACACATCCTTATATTCACTATCGTTCTGGCTATGAAGGCCATAAACATCAAATACTTGAAGTCATCATTGACACCATCATACTGGACCGTTATCGGGATCGGAAAACATGGAAAACACCCGCTCACAAGCAGATTCGATTGAGTAAACAAGAAGCAAAAAAGCTGGCGCAATGGATCGAGCAGGAAATCTATATTCAATTTCCCCAAGCGGTTCAGACTGTCCCTTCGAATTATATGGTCCAGTCCTTCATGGACATCGCTCTCGCTCAGCGTTTGTTATTTGATCCGGTTGGATGGAAGAATCAATTGTTAGGTACACTCGTTTCTCCCTTTTCACACAGACCGATCGATAAGGAAGTTGACTACTTAAATGAAACAAACCAAGAATGGATGCATTCAGCCACCGGTGAAATTTCCACTTCTTCTTTTATTGATTTATATGAAAAGGCCTTTGCGGAGGCTTGTGTGGTCATAGAAAGAATTCTGCAGTATTGGAGCAGTACGAAGGAAAATCGCCTGGAGGAGATCGAAGCTTTGATCGGGGATATTTCTTATGATACGGGAAAACCATTGACGCTTGAACTGGACAATTACTATAGTGATCCTATTGTATAAGGCAGAATAAGCTCAGAGAGCCCCGCTGCACGCGGGGCTCTCTTCTATGTTTTAACTATCGTCTTTTGTTGGTTTTTTGTATGTTCTCGGGCTTGAACCATCCCTTTTTCAACATCAACAAATTTCAATAACACAATTCCACCGATAAAAAAGACCATTAATGACAAAATACCGAGTCGGCTAGATCCCGTTAATTGGCCGACCAGTGCAAAAACGAACGGACCGAAGATGGCGGCGAATTTAGAAGAAATTCCATAAAATCCGTAAAATTCAGCGTGGCGGTCAGCCGGAACCATTTTGCCAAAAATAGATCGGCTCAATGACTGCGCCCCGCCCTGTACCATCCCTACACAGATGGCTAACAGGTAAAAGTGCAAAGCAGAGGTCATAAAATATCCTAATGCCACAATCGCTAAATAAATATATAAGGTCAGTGTAAGGGCACGCTTTGCGGAGATTTTATCAGCGATATACCCAAATAAAAAGGCAAATGGGATCCCGACGAATTGAGTAATTAATAAGGCCAGAATAAGTGAATTACTGTTGATCCCTATATCTCTGCCATAGATGGTAGCCATCTTAATAATCGTGGATATCCCATCATTGTACAGCCAGAAAGCTAGTAAGAAAATAAGCAGATGTTTAAATTGTGGCAGTTCTCTAATCGTTCTGCTCACTCGTTTAAAGCCGATTTTGGCGTAGGATGAAGTGCGCCGGGGCCTCTGCTTTTTCTCTTCTTTCACATTTTTAAATAACGGAATGGCAAAAATCAGCCACCATACTCCAACAGATACGAACGAAAGCTGTGTAGCTGTCAATGTATCGGGCAAGCCAAACCATTGATAATTTAAGATCATCATCAAGTTAATGGCTAACAGTACTCCACCTCCAAGATAGCCGAAAGCATAACCCCAGGAGGATACTTTATCAATGGATTTTTCATCACTAACCTCTGGTAAGAAGGCATCATAGAATGCATTGCCGCCGGAGAACCCGATCGTACCTACAATCAGAAGCAGGGAAGCTAGAAGATAATCTCCTTCCCCTACAAAGGCTAACAGCACACTTGCCGTCATCCCCATGAAGGCAAAAAACATTAAGAACTTTTTCTTGGCTGCTGAAAAATCACTAATAGCACCAAGAATCGGAGCAAGTATTGCGATGATTAAGACAGCTATAGACTGGGAATATCCCCAATAGCTGGTGGCCAAGGAATCCTCAACCCCTTTTGCAGCTACATCATAATAGAAAACAGGCAATACGGCAGCCAAAATGGTTGTAGCAAAGGCTGAGTTCCCAAAATCATATAACATCCAGCTTAAGACCGGTTTCTTTTTCATTCCATGCCACCTCCCCTTGATTAAGTTTATCAAATCAGTCTGGATTATAGTTCAATTTTTACAAAATTCATAATAATGAGGTGTTACTGATGAAAATTGCCGTTTTTGGAGCCACCGGAAGAGTAGGAAACCGTGTGGTCAATCAAGCTGCCGAAGAAAAAATTGAAGTCAACGCTTTAGTAAGAGACCGTACCAAGGCTCAGGAAATGATCCCGAGCGCCCATCTTATTGAAGGCGATGTGCTCAACCCCGAGGATGTGGAAGCCACCATACATGGTTGCGATATCGTTTTCAGTGGACTCGGCACGGATAAAACCACTACCCTATCTCAAGCAATGCCTGTAATTATTCGGACCATGGACAAATACGATGTAGAAAGAATTATAACTATCGGCACTGCAGGTATTTTAAATAGTCGTATCGAGGAAAAAAGTTATCGGTTTCAAACCAGTGAATCGAAGCGGCGTCAAACATTCGCTGCTGAAGAACATTTATTTGCATTCAAGGCTTTATCCCAATCCGGCCTGTCATGGACGATCTTATGTCCTACATACCTCCCTGATGGCGAGGCTGCCGGGAGTATCCGCCATGAAGTCAATTACCTGCCTGCTGACGGTAAGAAAATAACCGTTGGCGATACAGCTCAGTTTGCCTTTGACGAAATAAAAAAAGCACGATTTCCTCAAGTACGTGTCGGATTAAGTGAGTGAATGAAAAAAGGAGCCCTCGTTCTGAACAGTGCGCTAGACAGTGACTAACGCGCCGTTCATATCAGGCTCCTACTTGTCATGTATAAATTAGGAAGCAGGATGGAATCCAAAGAATTCTTCCAGGGTCTCCTCCTGTTTGTGTATCTCTGTAGAAATATCCGTTCCTACATACCTTAAATGCCACGGTTCATACGAATACCCAGTGATATCGGATTTCCCTTTTGGATATCTAATAATAAATCCGTACTCATGGGCATTTTTCGCAAGCCATGCTCCTTCATCGGTCTGTCGGAAGGATTGCTTTAATTTAAACGCCATTTGGGCCGAAGTTACATCCATAGCTAACCCTGTCTGATGCTCACTGGTTCCAGGTTTTGCGGAAAATTGATTCGCTTCCTTCTCTCCTCGCTCAGCCACGTTTTGCTGATAAATACTTTTTTGCCTCTCATAGGAGCGGTACCCCGAAGCAGCAACTAAGTCAATTCCGTCTTGGCTGGCAGCAGCAAACAATTCTTCGAGAGCTTTAGCCGCTTCTTTACGCATCTGCTTTTTAGGATGAAACTCAGTGAAATAAAAAGGGACATCCGGAACCACCAGGTCAGGTGGTGTATATCCGTCAGGCAGTTTTCGCTGCTTATTAACCACAACATGCATACTTTTAGGTTCGTTAACGACAGTCAATCCATCACTATCTTTCTTTTCCTCAGCTTTATCCCCAGCAGCTGGAACATTAGGCTCTTCAGACTCTTCCTTTTGTTGTTCTTTGGATGGTTCAGAATTCTCGCTTTGCTCTTCATTCGATTGCTTCTGTTCATTAGCGGAATCTTCATCTTTTGATGGAGTCTGCTCAGTTGACGTTGACTGTTTATCCTCATTGTCTGAACTGGTGGATTGATCGAGGGAGCAACCTGACAGCATCACGCTTAAGCCCACACCTAGTACAATATACTTCCATTTCATCATTGTCATACCTTCCTAACCCTTTAATCTTTATTCACTATAACATTTTCAAGAAGTTCCTGTACACGCAAATTTATAATGACGAGTATGCGGTCAGTCACGAAAGAAAAGGCTCCTAAAGGTCGACATGAAGGCCTGCAGGGCAAAAAAAGCGCCACTGAATAAGTGGCACTTTATCATCTATTCCCAAGTATAGGGTTGATATTTTTCACTCAAACGGTGAAATTCTTGTCTATCATCGTTATCAATGGCTAAGTTAATTTGTTTGTCTATCTGTTCTTTATTAAATTGATAGCTTAATTCATCCAGAAGCAGTCTTGAGGCTAAACGAATCCCGAAGGACAATTCTCTTTTGGCAGTGACTTCACGGTTCCTGAATCCAGGGTTTCGACGCAATACGTATATAACCTTTTGCTTTCTCATGAGAATACCCCCTTATTGCTTTTTTTCATTATGAAGGATTTTAATGTATTTCGCAATGATTTTTCTGAATATTTAGTTATATAATTCCCTTTAATTTAAAATATAAACCTTGTTTTGAACAAATTTATCTGAAAAAAATTAAATAATACAGCGTAGTCATGGCTACACTGGAACTGTTCAAAAGTTTACCTTGTACAAAGATTCTTACCGTCCGCAAGCTATGTGCAGCTGGGTAGATTTTTTTCTCTAGACCCAATGTAACTAGCTTTGGTAAGCTATAACATGCTGTAAAACACAAATCGGGGGCTCATGTTATGGGAGAATACGAAAATATAAAACGTGGTGAGAAAGGGGCATGGGTAAGTATTATCGCTTATTTGGTCCTTGCTGCCGTTAAGCTTATTGTGGCGGCCATCGGAAACTCAGAGGCTCTCAGAGCTGACGGCCTTAATAATACAACAGATGTCATTGCATCCATTGCCGTGCTCATCGGGTTGAAAATTTCCCGCAAACCTCCTGATGAAGACCATCATTATGGACATTTCAGGGCAGAAACCATAGCCTCCTTAGTGGCTGCCTTCATTATGGTGACCGTGGGAATCGAAGTTATCATTGGAACTATTGAGGGCATCATACAGGGTCAAACCAGCGAACCCTCTAAGTTAACGGGGTGGACAGCCATCTTGGCAGCTATATTTATGTTTGGCGTGTACCGTTACAACTTGAATCTCTCATCCCAGGTAAAAAGTCAAGCACTTTATGCCGCCGCCCAGGATAATCGCTCAGATGCGCTCGTCAGTATCGGAGCTGCAGCAGGTATTTTCGGCGCCCAGTTAGGGGTGTATTGGCTGGACCCATTAGCAGGCTTAATTGTAGGACTGATTATTTGCAAAACCGCTTGGGATATTTTCAGAGAAGCCAGTCACACTCTTAGTGACGGTTTTAACAAAGTAGAAGTTAATGATATTCGCCATGTAATTGCTAGCCATCCATCCGTTTTAACCGTTGATGATGTGAAGGCTCGCCTGCAGGGGAACCAGATTTTCGTAGATGCTACCATTAACATTGATCCTAATCTGACCATTCAGGAAGGCCATGATATTACGGATGAGGTGGAAGACCTTCTTAAGCAGGAAATGAAGATTTATTATGCTCATATCCATATCGAACCTTATGAAGAACAATGAGAAGCCTTCCTGCAGTCAGAGAGACTAACCGTTTTTCCCCCTAAGGCTATTCGCGGATATATCTCGGTAATTCTTAATTTATCACAGATAACATCTACTCCTATAATATAAGATAAAAAATCCTCACTTAGTTTTGAACTAAGTGAGGATTAGCTTTTTTAATATCCTTTTTTCAGGAAAAATGCTGTAACAACGAGTTAATATGCTCCCATCCATAGGCTGTCTCTTCATAGGTGCCTTGACCAATTGTCACTTCTTCCGCTTCAACGGGCTGAGCACCTAAAACACGATAAAAATTGCTCGATGGGTTACGCGTGAGCACCCAGACTAATAATGATTGATATCCCGCTTCCTTCATAGCCGCAACGAACGCTGCGATCATCTTCTTCCCATAGCCTTTACGCTGATACTCATCCAATAAATAAATGGCATAGATTTCTCCATCATATCCATAATTCTTCGTTCGTTCTTTTCCACCGGACACAAATCCTATAACTTCTTGTTGATCATTCTCAATCACATAGGCAATCTGTCCATTAACCGGAGCGCGTAAAATGGTTTCCCACAGAACGACTCGATTTTCGAGAGTGATATTACTCATATCCCTTTCATCGATCAAGTCTTTATATGTAGATTTCCAACTTTGAATATGAATATTAGCAATATCTTTCGCATCCTCAAATCGAGCCACTCTAACATGGGTCATTTCTCTTCTCCCCTTTTTCATCTATCTATTTATTCATAGTGTAGCAGAAAAAATGGCACCACGCTCGTGGCACCATCTTTTTTAACAACTGAAACTTGAAATCCGATCCGTATCAATCCCGAAGTATTCCCAGGAAAAGCGGTTCGGGCGCCAACGATAGCCAGCTACAGATGTCCGACCAATAAAGATGGGATAAAACCAAAACCGTCGTCCGTTGTTTAAACGTACTCTGGTGAATCGAAACAAGCATCCATACATGGAACCTGGATCCACAGCATATACTCCAGGACCACTAAACCCTTGTGCATCAGGGTATGACTCTATATCACCCGGCGGGGGCCCAGGGGGATAATTTTGCGGCGCACCTTGCGTTCCTCCCTGTGGTGGACGACCTGGCGGGGGGCCTAAACCTGGGAATCCGCCTGGACCACCTTGACCTTGCCCACCTCCGGGAGATCCCCATGGGAAGCCTAGTTGTCTGTACATAACGCCATCAATTCCTTTCAAAAAAAGTGTCCCTATACGTTATGACACAAACACCCATACCGTGCTACAAGGTCATGAAAAAGACAGCCGCAATCGCCCCGAGCACCACTCCAATGATATGAACATTCACCCAAGCTAATAAAATGGCCACTAGAGCCGCAATGACCCCAATTTGCGGGGCATCAGGCTTTACAGATAAAACACCTGGAAAAATCAAGGCCCCTAAAGCAGCATAAGGAATCGCATTCAGCCAACGATCCACCCATTTGGGAAAATGAGCTTGATCAATGATGAACGCCGGGATAAATCGTGGAATTGCGGTAACCACGGCCATGCCGATAATCATCCAAATGATCATGATTCTTCCTCCTCATCTTGCAATATCCATATTCCGCTCAGACCGCCAATCAGGGTCCCAAGCACGATCGCCCATCCTTGATCCATTCCCCACCACTGACAAAGAAAGTTAATCAACATCGCAAAAATGGCCACAAGTGCAATCCGATAATGTTTGCGCACTGATGGGACTAGCAGCCCTATGAACATCGCATATAAAGCGACTCCCATGCTTTGACTCAGCCTGCTAGGTATAATGTCTCCCAGCACACCGCCAAGGTAGGAACCTCCCACCCAAGATACATAGGCTGTCAAAATCAAGGCAGCGTAAAACCACGAAGCATGAGCCTCTTTGCTTTCTTTTCGATACAACATCGACACCGCAAACGTTTCATCTGTAATCCCTAATGACAATGGTATCTTAGCTCTAAGCGCAATCCCCCTCAACCGATTCATAAATGACAAGCTCATTACAAAATGCCTGAAATTTAGAACGAATGTGGCTATAATGATTTCCATTGCCCCTGTGCTCGCCGCCACCATCCCCACGGCAAGAAACTGAGAGGCACCTGCGAAAACTAGCACACTCATGAGGGTAAGTTCCATATTTGTCATGCCCGATTGTCCAGCCAATACACCGTATGTTAAAGCAATCGGCAGATACCCTAACATAATAGGAAGACCTGCAATCATGCCGCGTTTGGCCATATGTAAACGCGTTGTACCTGTGGCGGCTTCTATCACTTGAGTTCCCATTGTTCTATCTCCTATCTTGAAAATTTCCACTATTATACACAATTTTGAAGCTACGATAAAGTTATTCACATTCATTTATCGGTAAGTCGTCTTAATGAAGGGCATTTTGGCGAGCGACTCTTATTTAGATTCTCCCCTAACTATCGATAATTCGGCCGTAGGATCTAATGATTCGGCCCTTGAGGCGCAGGCTTCTGACTTTGCAAGGAAAGGTTCGGCCCTAACCTTCACGAGTTCTACCCAATCACAGAATGATTCGTACCTTCCACATGATTCAGGACTCATCCGCCATACTAAAAAAGTAAGCTGATCCGCTCAAATGGTTGACATAAACACGTTTCCTAGCATATAGTATCCGTATACTTCATCACTTAAAAGCGTTTAAGTAAAAAAGATATTAATTTGACGTTGACTATATAAAGGAGGTTTATCGATGCTTCATCTACAGCCTAAGAAGTTGCCAGGAGTTTTTGAATCCGTGTTATTACTTCTTGGGATTATTGCTCTTATCAGTTTCTTTATTATTGAATTACAAAGTGTTCCTCATATTCCCATCCTGCTAGGAGTTATCGTTACGCTGGCTTACGGATTCCTAAAGAAAATGTCCTTCAGTGAGCTCCAAAATGGCATGATTCAAGGGGCGCAATCAGGAATGGCTGCTGTCCTGCTCTTCTTCCTGATCGGAATTCTGATCGCCAGCTGGATGGCCAGCGGGACCATTCCTGTTCTAATGAACGCCTCCTTCCTCATCGCAGGCGGACCATGGTTTTTTGCCATTACTTTTTCCATAACAGCCGTGGTCGGGATAGCTCTGGGAAGTTCGTTTACGACAGCTGCCACAGTGGGTGTCGCCATGATGGGAGTTGCACAGTCCACAGATATTTCACTTGCTATAACAGCTGGTGCAGTCGTTTCTGGTGCGTTTTTCGGTGACAAAATGTCGCCTTTATCAGATACAACAAACCTGGCTTCCACTGTTGTAAAAGTAGATTTATTTGAACATATCAAAAATATGGCCTGGACGACAGTACCGGCCTTCGTGATCAGTTTTATTTTATTTGCGGTGCTCTCCCCTGCGCAAAGTTCGTCAGGAAATGAATTATCATCGTTTCAGCAGGGCTTAGTCGCCTCTAACTTAATGCATTGGAGCTCATGGATTCCATTAGTCATACTCGTCCTGTTAACGATCAGCAAACAGCCTGCCTTTATATCCTTAACCATTACCAGCCTTACAGCTACAATTATCGCTGGAATCAGGGGCGTTCTGCCATGGGGTGATTTATGGGGAACATGGTTCAACGGGTACACGGCAGAAACAAACCATCAAGCCGTCAACGAACTTTTATCGAGAGGCGGTATGAATAGCATGCTGTTTACTGTGTCGCTCGTTCTATTAGCCTTAGCTCTTGGCGGACTTTTTTTCGCAACAGGAGTAATCCCTTCCATTTTGGAAAAAATTAAGGGAGCCTTGAAATCGGCCCGATCCATCACAATATCAACGGCTCTTACAGCAATCGGCGTAAATATAGCAGTAGGAGAACAATATTTATCGATTTTATTAACAGGGGAAGCTTATCAGCCTATTTATGAAAAGGCTCATTTAGCTAAGAAAAACTTATCAAGAACTCTTGAGGATGCAGGAACCGTCATCAATCCGCTCGTTCCTTGGAGCGTATGCGGTGTATTTTTATCCGGAGTTCTGGGAGTCCCGGTGCTGGACTATCTTCCGTTCGCGTTTTTCTGCCTGCTCTCCCCTATTTTAACGATGCTATTTGGTCTTACTGGTAAAACGCTGACGCACACAGCCTCTACTTCAGCTAAATCATTTAAAAATGCCAACTAAAAGAACAGACCGCCCACAAAGCGGTCTGCTTTTATTTTGTCTTCAAACGCGGCAGCAATTCTGCTAAATCACTAAATTCATACCCTGCCCTCATCTGATGAATAGAACCGCCCCTGTAACAGCAGACTAATCAAAAAGGAGCGGTTTGTTATGGATAAAGAGCAACAGTCCCTCATGGACGATGGCTGGCACATGGCCCATGCAGAGGCCGAACAAGTTTTAGACGACCTTGCTTTTTACAGAACCTTAATCGCAAACGTCGTCTTTATAGGGCAAAAAGAATCAAATGACTGGGTCTTAGTCGATTGTGGTGTCGCTCACTATGGCAAACGCATTATCGAAGCGGCTGAAAAGCGATTCGGATCCCATCCGCCTAAAGCGATCATCCTGACTCATGGCCACTTTGATCATATAGGTTCCGCGAAACAGATCGCTAAACAATGGAATGTTCCGATCTATGCTCATCCCAATGAAATGCCATATATTACGGGAGAAAAAACCTATCCTATCCCCAACTCAACAATCGGGGGTGGACTCTTTTCTCTATTGTCCCCCTTTTTTCCGAGAGACCCCGTCCACTTAGGTAAGTGGGTTAATCCGCTTCCCGAGGATGGTACGGTTCCACATATGGATGACTGGAGAATTGTTCACACACCAGGTCACACACCTGGTCACGTTTCTTTATTCAGAGATCGTGACCGCACGTTGATTTCAGGTGATGCCGTTATTACCGTCAAACAAGAGTCAAGTATGGCTGTATTCATCCAGCACCAGCACATTCACGGACCGCCAGCTTATTTTACTCACGATTGGCTTGAAGCCGAGAAATCCGCTAAAAAGTTAGCCAGCTTAAACCCGAAATTGATTCTTTCCGGACATGGTCTGCCTATGGAAGGAGAACTTATGCAGGAGCAGCTTTCACAACTAGCAATCAACTTTAAAGATTATGCCATTCCCGCTCATCAAAATAAACCACACTAACTATGGTTGAAGGATACTGTGTATTTTTCTTAACCCTTCCAGCAGCCTTGGGCTCGGACGACAATATAACGATTCCTCGAGGACATGGATTTTGTCCTCTTTGATCGCTTTCATCTCAAGCCATCCGGGCCTTTTTCTTAAAAGGTCCGGATTCATTTTTTCTTCCTTCACTCCGACCCACACCATACAAATGTGATCTGGATTCCGTTCTCTTACATCCTCCCAATCGGTCTTCACACTTGCTTCCTTTTCTTCGCCGAATAAATTGACACCGCCAGCTAATTCGCTTATTTCTGTTAACCAATTTCCTTGTCCAGGAGTGAAAATAGGCTTAGGCCACCACTCCCAGTAAAGACTCGGCTTTTTCTCCTTGGCATTGCTTTTAGCACGATACGTTTCAATTTCCTGTAAAAATTCTTTTGCCTTCTTTTCCCCGTGCTCTGGCAATCCGATAGCCTTTCCTACCTCCTCAATATCTGCGGCAATTTCCTGTAGAGATCCCGGATTTAAAATCAATTGTGGAATGTTATGTTCCCGCAATCCTTCAATATTTTTTTCCATTCCCGGCACACTTAGCGAACTCAGTACAAGGTCCGGTTTTAATTGAGCTACTGCATCTATATCGATAGATAAGTCCGGCCCAAGGCGCGGTAATTGCATCACCTGTTCAGGAAAATCAGAATAATTGTCGACACCAACCAACATCTCCTCTTGCTCTAAATACGCGACAATTTCAGTGTTACTGGGGCAAATCGACACAATTCGAATACAATCACTCCCTTTTTCAGAATCCTCTGATGTTTCATTTTATTCCATTATAGCTTATATTTAGGTTAAGAAAAAAGTTAAGAAAGGATGAATCACGTGGCCGCCACATTATTCGATACAGCAAAAGGGATCGTAGAATTCTCATATGAAGGAACCGGCCCGACCATCCTGCTCCTCAAAGGTGGGCATTGCTCAAGAGATACTGACTTATCCCACCGAAGTTTAATTTATGAAGGGTTTTCGCTTTTAACCATTTCCCGACCTGGCTATGATTCAACCGAAGTTTCTGCCGGACGGACTGCAGCCGAATTTGCTGAAACAATTGTAAGCGTTTTAGATCACTTACACATAGAAAAGGTTGCTGTCATTGCCGTCTCCTCAGCAGGACCTACGGGAATTGCGTTAGCTGCTTACTACCCTGATCGGGTGGAGAAATTGGTTATGGAAGCCGCTGTAACAGCCCCCTGGGAATTCGGAACAAAAACGCGTGCTAGCTTATTGTTTGGGCCAAGTGAGAAAGCTACCTGGGGAATCATTAAATTTTTATTAAAGGTTTGTCCAGATATGGTTATGAAAAATATACTCGCTTCTCTAACTACAGAAGAAGTAGATGATCTCTATAAACGTCTCTCCCTAAATGACCGCAGATTCATCTATAACATGCTGGCTGATTCCCAATCAGGCCATGGTTTTTCACTTGATATCAAACATGACTTAGCAGATATGAGTAAAATCAAAGCTCCCATACTCGGCATGTACGCACGCAAAGACAAAAGTGTTCCTTATTCACAAGCCATTCTACTGAAGTCGAACACACAGAACTGTGAAATTTATGATGCACCATCTGATAGCCACTTAATTTGGATTGGCCCTAAAGCTCCAAATGTCTGGGCAAAACGTTTAGACTTTTTAAGTCACTAAACCAAAGGAGGAGAACCGTTGGATATCATCAAGATCACCCATTTACGAGATGAATTCTTAGCTTTTTATCATCAAGCTGTCACATCAGACGCAGCCCCTGATACCAGGTTTGAACTATGGAAAGAGCTTTACGGTTATTCGGTAACGCAGCCAGATATGCAAGACGACCAGCTTGCGCGTGACATGTTAGATTATGCTTTCCCCAAGTATGCTCAAGCTGTTGACCACATTGAACATTTCGAACCTAGTCATGAAGAAATCTTCTCTCTTCTGCAAGCCGTTAAAGAAGAATTAGATTACGACTCTGCCCTTCACATGTCGATCGTCTTTTTTGTAGGGAATTTCGAATCGGATCCATTTTTTGAAACAGATGAGGAAGAGCACTTAACTCTTTATTATCCAATTGAGAGAGAGATGCAGCAAATGGATCTTGCAAAAGAACTCGCACGAGTCATCCATTGCCAGAAATCGGGGACCGCCTATCCGCTGGCAAAAAGTATTGGGCACATTACACTTCAGGAAGGAATAGCGTTACATACGGCTGAAAAAGTTCACACAACGCTGGCTCTGCCAGCGCCGTCTTATTCCTGGCTGGAAGTATGCAATCAAGAGCCAAACCGAATTATGATTAACCTGCTCCCTCATATTCAACGGGATGATTACGAAGCTTTATACTCCTTTACGAAAGGTCGAGGAGCCTCCGGTTATTTCAATGAAGCTATATTTGTAGGATGGACAGCCGTGAAGCACCTGCTAACTCAAGGAAACACATTATGTGAACTTTCTGCTATTTCGGATGAGCGTGTCACAAATTTCATGGAAGAAACCCTTTATGATGTGCTGGATAACGCTTATTTTGTTCAGCCGTAAAGACCACCTCCAAAAAAATTTCTCGAGGGGCTTTCTTTTTTTAAAACCATCTGATATAATAAAAATTAATTATTGTTGTTCGATATGATTCATAACAGAGAAGATGCGTCATAACGATACGTCTTGATTGAATATGAAGAGCAAGAATAGTAATACATTGTGGATCTAATCCACGCAGGAGGTATTCTTCATGGTTGAAGGTACAGTTAAATGGTTTAATGCAGAAAAAGGTTTCGGTTTCATCGAGGTAGAAGGTCAAGACGACGTATTCGTTCACTTCTCTGCTATTCAAGAAGAAGGTTTCAAGTCTCTTGAAGAAGGTCAAGTTGTAAACTTCGAAATCCAAGAAGGTCAACGCGGACCACAAGCTGCTAACGTTCAAAAAGCGTAAGTAAGCTTTTAAAAGACTCCCTATTTGGGAGTCTTTTTGTTTTACAAATATTTTCAATTAATTGCCGTTAGGAGTATCATTTATTTAGTGCATTTGTTATACTGATAGCAGTTATTGTTGTTCGGAAACGATTCATAGAACAGAAGTTGCTTCAAAGTAATTTTCGTCTTGAATGTGAAGAGCAAGAATAGTAATACATTGTGGCTAAAGATCCACTCAGGAGGTATTTTTCATGGTTGAAGGTACAGTAAAATGGTTTAACGCAGAAAAAGGTTTCGGTTTCATCGAAGTAGAAGGTCAAGACGATGTATTCGTTCACTTCTCCGCTATTCAAGAAGAAGGTTTCAAGTCTCTTGAAGAAGGTCAAGTTGTAAACTTCGAAATCCAAGAAGGTCAGCGTGGACCACAAGCTGCTAACGTGCAAAAGCAGTAATATATGAAAAAAGCTCCCTTAAATGGGAGCTTTTTTTGGTTAGTTTATTGATCCTGATCGGTTAAAATCAGCGGTCCGTCTTTCGTAATCGCAATGGTATGTTCATATTGAGCCGAAAGGGAGCCATCAACCGTGCGTGCTGTCCAATTATTTTGATCCATCTTGCTTTGGTAGCCGCCAATGTTAATCATCGGCTCGATCGTAATGACCATTCCTTCCTTAAGTCGCGCTCCTTTGCCTGCCTGGCCGAAGTGTGGAATATATGGATCTTCATGAATCGTCTCTCCTATGCCGTGACCCGTAAAATCGCGGACAACTGAATAACCTTCCCCTTCTGCATAAGACTGAATAGCATGGCCTAAATCTCCGATCCGATTACCGACCTGTGCCTGCTCAATCGATTTATAAAGAGATGTTTTCGTAACCTCCAGCAGCCGTTCTGCCTCTTCACTAATTTTACCAACCGGATGGGTCCAGGCCGAATCCGCTAGTGCTCCATTTAAATTGACCACCATATCGACGGTTACAATATCTCCTTCTTGAAGCTTTTCTTCCCTCGGAAAACCGTGACAGACCTCGTCATTGATGGAGGCACAGGTTGTAAACTCATATCCCTGATATCCCTTCTGCTCTCCAGTTGCTCCATGTTTTGCTAAATAACGTTCTACAAGGTTCTCAACTTCCATCGTAGTAACGCCTGGTTTAATAAACTGACGAAGCTCTTTGTGCACGTTAGCAAGCAGCTTACCTGCTTCATGCATTAACTCTATTTCACGCTTACTTTTTCGTTTAATCATAGCTCCAAACCCTTTCCTGATATTTCACAATAAATATATGCTTTCATCCTATCATATGATAACGAAAAAACCCGGCTTCGACCAGTATTCGCCCTTACTCTACTTCGCGAATAATTTTAGCTGGGTTGCCGCCGACAAATACATTTGCTGGGATATCTTTTGTCACGACCGCTCCTGAACCAATGACTACATTATCACCAATCGTTACACCTGGGTTAATGATGGCACTGCCGCCAATCCATACATCATTGCCAATCGTAACAGGCTTGCCATACTCAAGACCGCTGGCCCGCGTTTCCCGGTCCATAGGATGTGTCGCCGTGTATATTTGTACGTTCGGTCCAAGCATCACGCGGTCACCCATTGTAATCGGACAAACATCCAGAAAAACACAGTTGAAATTGGCGAAAAATTGATCTCCAACGTTAATATTATAGCCATAATCGCAATGGAATGATGGCTCGATAAAGACTTCTTCCCCTGCACGTCCAAGCAAGCTCTCAAGCATTTGCTCCCTGTGATGATTCTCTGTTGGCTTTGATTGATTAAAGGAATACACAATTTGTCTCGCTCGTGTTCGCTCGAGAACAAGCTCTTCATCCCATGATTGATAAAGTTCACCTTTCAGCATCTTTTCCTTTTCCGTCATACGATCACCTTTTTCTTATAAAATATCTATTCCCTCTTTACATTATCATACAACTTCGCTATTCTTATTTGAAATCAAAGGGGGAATCTGCAAATGATTATTCGACCACTTTCAGGAAGTGACGCCAATGCATATCGAACTTTAAGGTTAGAAGCCCTTCAAACGAATCCCGATGCGTTTATCACCACTTACGAACAAGAGAAGAACAAGCCAAATGCGATTGAGACGACTGCTCAACGGCTTAACTCGGACAAAGCCCATACTTTTGGTGTGTTTATCGAGGAGAAGCTTGTCGGGAATGTCACGCTGCAAAAGGAATCTCATCAAAAGTTTGCTCATAAGGCGTCTATTCTTGCTATGTATGTCCATCCCGAATGCAGAGGGCAGGGAGCAGGAGAAAAGCTGCTTGAGAAAGCTATCCAATTCTCCAAAGGGATTGGAATTGAAGTACTTCAGCTTAGTGTTGTCAAAGACAATTTGCCCGCAAAAATGCTCTACGAAAAGGTCGGTTTCCATGAATATGGGGTAGAACATAAAGCCATTAAAATCAAGGACCGCTATTTAGATGAAATTCAAATGGAGTATTTTCTTGAAGATTGAAACATCTCCCCTCCTTCACTCGTATTTCTAATAGATGGAAATGAAAAGGAGCGTTCTTTATGATTGAGATCGAACGAGTAACGAAACAATTCCCAGGCCACAGAGCTGTAAACAACCTATCACTTACAGTTCCAGACGGGAAGATCTTCGGATTTCTTGGACCAAATGGAGCTGGAAAATCCACCACCATTAAAATGATGACAGGCATTCTCCCAGTGGAGACCGGACGAATTAACGTTAACGGTTTTGACGTAACCAAAGACCCTATGAAAGCCAAAACAACGATCGGCTATGTCCCCGACCGTTCGGATATCTTTTTACGTTTAAAAGGAATCGAATACTTAAACTTTGTGGCGGATATTTACGGAGTCCCGACTGATGTCAGACGTGAAAGAATCGACTACTATACGAAACAGTTCAGTATCTACGGGGCGTTAAACGATCATATCCTCACCTATTCCCATGGCATGAGACAGAAAATTGTTGTCTGCGGCGTTTTACTTCACGATCCCGATGTTTGGATTCTCGATGAACCGCTCACTGGACTTGATCCGAAAGCTTCCTATACGTTAAAGGAAATGATGCGTGAACATGCCAGCAAAGGAAAGACCGTGTTTTTCTCAACTCATGTACTTGAAGTCGTTGAGCAGTTGTGTGATGAAGTGGCTATTATTAAGAATGGGCAGCTTGATTTCATCGGAAATATGGTTGACATGAAGCAACAGTTCAAAGAGGATGACAACTTAGAAAAAGTGTTCTTGGAGCTGACGCAAAATGGCTAAAACGTGGAAACTGATCCGAATTATGGTCAAAATGCAGCTTTCTCTAGTGGGCAAAAGCACTAATGAAAAACTGGGATATGTATTTCTAGGGATTTTCGCGATTCCTGCTGCATTATTTATCTTATACATAGTAAACGGCCTCATCAGTTCAATGTATGGTGTATTAGCCCCCAGCGGAAACGAAAGTGTCATTCTTGGCCTGCTGTTTGTGATCACATCGATTCTCTTCGTATTTATTAGCGTTGGGACGATCTTAAGCTCATTTTATTTTGCTGAAGACGTAGAATCATTTGTGGCACTGCCCTTTCAGCCCTATCAAATTATACTGGGCAAGTCAGCGGTTCCCTTTTTAACGTTATATCTGACTAACTTGGTTGTATTAGCCCCTTCGCTGGTTATATACGGATTGCACAGCCATGCAGGGGTAGTGTATTACCTGTTCGGTTTCATCCTCTGGCTGCTTACACCAGTTATTCCGTTTGTGGTAACAGCGGTCCTTATTATGTTTGTCATGCGTTTTCTTAACCTGTCTAAAAATAAAGACCGAATAAAAGTGTTCGCCGGTTTGTTAACATTTGTTTTTGTGATAGGAATTAACATCGTCATCCGCCTCAATTCTTCTGAGACAAATCCAGGCTCCAACTTGGCCCAACTGTTAGCCGAACAAAATGGTTTACTGCAGATGACGACAAAATTTTATCCACCTGCCTATTTCAGCTCCATCAGTTTAACCGAACCGATGAGTATCGCAGGGGCAGGATATTTTTTATTAACTTGTGCTCTCTCTATTGTCGCCCTCATCTTCATGATGACAACAGGGCAAAAGTTGTACTTCAAAGGAGTTCTGGGCCTTTCCGGCGGAACTAAGAAAGCGATCAGTCCGGCAAAGATGTCCAAGAAAATCCAGAAGAAAAACGTGCTTTATTCTAGCTGGGTACGAGAAATGAAAATCATGCTTCGTACCCCCACCTTTTTCACACAGATTATCGTGCAGTCGCTGCTGCTGCCGGTATTATTCGTTATCATTCTTATCATGGATACAAGCGGCTCCATTCAAGGCATCAGTACAGTGGTTAATTCGTGGCAAGGAAAAACCATTATATTAACCATGGTTGGCTTTACAGTGTTCATTCTGGGCATTAATCCTGCTGCCATCTCCTCTGTTTCACGAGATGGGAAGAGCTGGTTTAACCACTTATACATGCCGATTCGCGCAGAGTCAGTCATGCTGAGCAAAATTCTAGCGTCCTTTTTCATCAACTTTCTCAGCCTCGTCATCCTGCTGATCATGGCTTTCCTTTTTAACATCCCCGCCATGATCACCTTGATTTGGATCATACTTTCGCTTTTGATCAATTGGCTTACGAGCATCATAGGAACAATTCTCGACCTATATACACCAAATCTACATTGGACAGACGAACGGGAGGTTTTCAAAGGGCGTTTCATCGGTCTTCTAGCCCTTGCTGTCGAAGTCGTTATTTTCGCCCCGCTGATTTTGATCCTGTGGAATGCAGACGGAATTGAAGGGATATGGATGACGACAGTTATATTGTTTGGCACCTTAACTCTTCTTATCTTAATCAGCAATCGAATATTGAAGACAATGATTGAGAAACATTTCTATTCGTTATTCTCTTCATAAAAAAGCTAGCCTCCTCGTCTTGAGGGGCTAGCTTTTGTCTACTATTCTCCCAATCTTTCCGTTTTCATGTCCTGGATGATCCATCCTTCTCCATCAAATTCCAAGGTAAATGTATTATTTACGTGTCCACTGAGCTCACTGTTTTGCTCTTGGGCCGCCTGGTACTCGCCTTCTTCCATTTGCATCAAGTCGATAGGTTCTGAATGATTAAATGTCATCGGTCCATCTTGGGGGATCACGGTTACTTCGCCATTCGTTTCTTTAAAGAATCTGTCTGTAAACCCTTCAGCCATATCAACAGACATATAGTTGTGAAGATACTCTTCCATTTCCTCAATAGAATTGTAGTCATTGTTTTGATTTTCATCGGATGTGACTTCAATGGTATGCTTCAACGCCTCTTCGTAATCTGCAAGTACTTGCTTAGCTTCTGATTTCGTTAGCTCTGCCTCTGTTGAGTCTCCTTCCGCATCATCAAAACTGCCTAAAGGAAAAATGGATAACGTCAAAACACCTAACAATAATGCTTTCATTTTTTGAAGCCTCCTTTACTGTTCTTCATATCACATGAACAGCTTTCATAAACCTCAAACCTTTCGTTTTTTTGGGACATATTTCTAACAAAATTATTCAAATTCAGCTAGGCATCTGCTGTCATACATGATATAATTTGTCTCGTTCTTGTCGGATTCAGGCACGAATGCGATCGTGTCAATTTTTATGGAAAGAGGTGTAGCATTGAACACTGCTACAATTAAACAACAATGGTTTGGAAACGTAAAAAACGATGTGCTCTCAGGCATGGTTGTCGCTATGGCGCTTATCCCTGAGGCAATCGCTTTCTCTATCATAGCTGGAGTCGACCCCATGGTAGGTTTGTACGCTTCCTTCTGTATCGCTGTCGTTATTGCTTTTATGGGCGGCCGTCCTGGGATGATTTCTGCCGCTACTGGGGCCATGGCTTTGCTTATGGTCACATTGGTCAAAGATCATGGACTGGAGTATCTTCTGGCCGCAACGATTTTAACAGGGATCATTCAATTTCTCTTAGGAGTATTGCGAATCGGTCAGTTTATGAAGTTTATCCCGAGGTCCGTTATGATTGGTTTTGTGAATGCCCTTGCGATTTTAATCTTCACAGCTCAGCTCCCGCATTTTGAAGGGGCTAATTTGGTAATGTATGCAATGGTAGCTGGTTCTCTGGCGATTATTTATATTCTCCCGAGATTTACAAAAGCTGTACCTGCCCCACTTATTGCGATTATCTTAATGACGATCATCACAGTTGCTGGAGGGTTATCTCTGAAAACAGTAGGAGACATGGGTGAGCTTTCGAGTACGCTGCCGATCTTTCTGATTCCAGATATTCCCTTAACATTTGAAACGCTGCAAATTATTTTTCCGATCTCTCTGGCTTTAGCATTCGTAGGTTTACTCGAGTCTTTACTCACATCGCAAATTGTTGATGACTTTACAGACACTGTGAGTGACAAGAACAAAGAGGCTCGCGGCCAGGGAATTGCTAATATTACCTCAGGGTTTTTCGGAGGCATGGCGGGCTGTGCCATGATTGGACAATCCGTTATTAACGTGTCCTCAGGCGGACGCGGGCGTTTATCAACGTTAGTTGCAGGAGTGTTCCTGATGCTCTTGATAATTTCGTTTAATGACTTGCTTGTCCAGATTCCAATGGCCGTTCTAGTCGGCGTTATGTTTATGGTATCGATCGGCACATTTGATTGGAGTTCTTTAACGAAATTTCATAAAAACCCAATCTCCGACTCTGTGGTTATGGTCGTGACCGTTATCGCGGTTGTATTGACCCACAATTTATCCATCGGTGTCTTAGCTGGTGTTATCTTAAGTGCCATCTTCTTCGTGGCCAAGATTTCCAAAGTGCATGTGGAGGAGAGTCTACAGGCTGAAACCATGACTTATTTCGTCAGCGGACAAGTTTTCTTCGCTTCTATTGAAAGTTTAATGACTCAAATCGACCCTCAAGCAGACGCGAAAGAAATCCACATTGATTTTACCAAAGCCCATGTGTGGGATGATTCTGCTGTCGCAGCCATAGATAAGCTGGTTACTAAGTTTGAAGAAAATGATAAATCTGTCCAAATCATCGGTCTCAACGAAGCTAGTTCGGACCTCGTCAATCGACTGGCTGCTTATCAAAATAAGGCAAAAGCCTCTTAGCCTATATGCAAAACGGCCTCACAGATTGACTGTGAGGCCGTTTTTTTTAGTAATTTAATCGTTATTATTTAACCTGCACACGCTTATATTCTTTCATCCACACATCCGGAGATCCTTTTACTTTGAATGGATAGACTCCTTTAATCGTGTGCAAATAAAAAAAACCATACGTCCCTGTTAAATTCCGATAAGATACATCGTGTACATCTTCTATCTTAAACTTGGCAGTTGGCGTGATAACGGCATCTTCATATAATTCGATGTAAGCTTCCTCTTCAACGAAATGCTGCTGGTTATGGTCAATAACTCTTTTAGTTGTAAACACAGGATGAGAACAAATCAATCGCCGTCTTCCTTTCCCTGTCCTATACTTTAGTATGTAGTTAACCTTCCCTCACTTTATCTTGTAGAAACACAATACTTTCTTTCTTCCCTTACTTATATTAGGATAGGAAAGGTGAATCTGGCCAATGATAGGACGTAATGGAGGAAGAATTTATGAGCGACCGTAACAAAGGAATTATTTTACTATTAATATCAGCGTTTGGTTTCTCCATGATGGCAGCACTCGTCAAGCTGTCTGGAGACGTGCCTACTGTACAGAAAACGTTTATGCGAAACATCGTTTCTGCGGTCATTGCATTTATCTTAGTCGTCTATAATAAGGAGAGGATCTTTGGTAAAAAGGAGAATCAAGGTCTGCTGCTTTCCCGATCAGCACTAGGTACCATTGGAATGGTCTTATTTT
The DNA here is from genome assembly GCF_902726645.1 of Halobacillus ihumii. Taxonomy (NCBI): domain Bacteria; kingdom Bacillati; phylum Bacillota; class Bacilli; order Caryophanales; family Bacillaceae; genus Halobacillus; species Halobacillus ihumii. Next base: position 3,388,983 of record NZ_CACVAO010000001.1, on the reverse strand, counting down.
TTTATGCCATAGATCATATGGTATTGTCAGACGCTGAAATGCTTAACAAACTAAGTCCGTTTATTTTGATTATTTTTTCAGCGATTTTCCTTAAAGAAAAAGCACGTACGTATCAAATCGCCGCGATCCTGGTCGCATTTGTCGGTACATTATTTGTAATTAAACCACAATTCTCTGTGGAGGTCATCCCTTATATTATTGGAATATTATCGGCGGTATTTGCTGCTGGAGCGTATACGCTGCTCCGTGTACTTGGGAGCAAGGAACAATTTTATACAATTGTCTTCTACTTTGCCTTCTTCACGACGGTCTCCTTGCTGCCTTTTACCATTGCGTTTTATGAGCCGATGTCAACGAAGCAATGGATTTACCTGTTAGGTGCAGGAGCATTTGCTACGATCGGCCAGTTTGGCTTAACAATCGCCTATAAGTTTGCACCAGCACGAGAAATTTCAATCTTTTTCTACTCGACGGTCGTTTACACTGCCGTGATTAGTATCTTTTTATTTAATCAGGTGCCTGACTGGATGAGCTTTCTCGGCTACATTATTATTTTCGGAGCCTCCTTTTATATGTTTATAAAAAATAATAAAGAGACGAAGCCTGCCGCTTCCTAATGCATGCGACTAATACAAAAGTCTTGAAAAGTCTTTACTGCCCTGATTGCCCAACCCATAGCAAGATTTGCCATGAAAAAACTACACGCAAGCCAGGAAGGTAAGGTCAGTTTGAATAAATAGATCCACACAGCCGATTGGTTTTTCTAAAAAACCAGTCGGCTTTTTTACAATCAACATGCTTCCTGGAGCTTGTTCTGAAAACAGCCCGCCTACCACAAATAATACTTAATATCGTGCCCTGGCTCTTCATCAAGTTCCCTCTCTATTTCTAAACTTTATTGATTGAATAATCTTTTGTGATTTTTTACTTTCTACGATCTAGTCTACGGGGGTTTCATCTTCAATTCATTCTCCACCCAAAATAATACCACCATATTCCAATAAAGCTGCTCGTTACCCTATTTAACTGTATATCATTATTCATGGGAAAGATCTAAATCGCATCCTGGGGCTTGCGTTTAAGCTAAAGTCGAAAAAAGATAAAGGAGGAGTGAAGCGAAGTGTCGAGTAAAACTGAAACGACGGACCTGGAATTGGTTTGCGTTATCGCTAACACCGGACTTGGAAGTAAGATTATGAAATCAGCTAAAAAGTACGGGATCTCAGGAGGGACGGTGCTTGTTTGGAAGAGGTACAGTAAAAAGCCGTATCCTTGACATGTTGGGATTGAGCAGTGTAAAAAAAGAAATCATCTTAATGGGATCCAGTGAAACAACTGCGAATCATGCGCTTGAAAAGTTAAGTGAGAAATTTAAATTCAACAAGCCAAACCACGGCATAGCTTTTACTATCTCAATCAATCAAATTTTCGGTGCAAGAAGTTTTAAGAATGATCGTTCGAAGGAAAGTAGAGGTGCAGACAAAATGTATCACGCTATTACAGTAATTATCGAAAAAGGAAATGCAGAAGAGGTAATCGACGCAGCAACAGAAGCCGGCTCAAAAGGCGGCACAATCATTAATGCCAGAGGCTCTGGAATTCATGAAACGAGCAAAGTTTTTTCGATGGAAATTGAGCCTGAAAAGGAATTAGTACTGATTCTTTCTGAGCGGGACAGCACCGATGCGATTGTTTCCTCCATTAGAAAAAAGCTCAAGATAGATGACCCGGGTAACGGAATTATTTTCATTCAGGATATCAACAATACTTATGGCTTGTATCAGTGATTTAGTTACAGTTAATCATCCACTCTTTCAATAAAAATATCAAGCAGGTGACTAAACATTAATGGCTAGTCGACCGTATTTAAATAAATAATCGTCAGCAGAAAACCGGTCAGCCTATGAAGTGCTGACCGGTTATTTCGATTAATTCCTTAATATAATATAAACCAGATAAATAATGTACGCGACAACAAGCACCGATCCTTCTCTCTTTCCAATCTTGAAACTGGTCCTTGAGAAAATCAATAATAAAACAGTCAGTACAATCATAAGAATAACATCAATAAACACCTTATCATTCACTGCTAATGGTGAAATTGTAGCAGATGCACCGAGTACAAATAAAATATTGAAAATATTACTCCCCACAATATTCCCCAGCGCGATTTCGCTTTCTTTTTTCAGAGCTGCAGAAATAGATGTCACCAGTTCAGGAAGTGATGTTCCTATCGCAATAATCGTCAACCCTACCAATGTTTCACTCATACCAAGGGAATAAGCAATTTCCGTACCATTATTTACTACCAGATTCCCCCCAAATATAATTGCCGCCAGACCTAAAATAGTAATCAAAATATTTTTACCCCAGGTAATGTCTTCAGAGGCCGGTTCATCCCCTGTTTCTCTCCGGCTTTTTAGGCCAATCTCAATGACATAATACATAAAAATGGATAAAAACAATAAAAAGATGAATCCTTCACTGCGTGTAAGCATATTGCTGTCAAGGCCCTGCAATGCAATATCACTCATAAGAATGAGCAGAGCAACACTTGCAAGTAATGTAAATGGGATTTCTTTTTTGATGGTTTCATTTTCGACTTTCAACGGAAATAAAAAAGCAGCAGCCCCTACAACAAGGGTAATGTTAAAAATATTACTTCCAATTACGTTACCCAGTGAGACATCCGCACTTCCTTCTAATGCTGCAATAATACTGACAGTCGCCTCAGGCGAACTTGTTCCAAATGCCACAATCGTTAACCCGATCAAAATGGGCGGAACCCTGAGAAGTCTTGCAATATTGGAAGACCCATCAACAAAAAGGTCAGCCCCTTTGATCAATAACGCAAATCCAACAATTAATAAAACATAAGCCATCATCTGTGCTCCTTCTTCAAATAGTATCTTTTTATTATTTTCTTACAGCCACTACTCAGACGCAAATTTTTTATACCGGATGGATTTTTTGCGATTGGACTTGTGAAAAAGTGTTAATGGCTCGCAAATGTAAAAATTCAAATTAACCCCTATTCCTTATTCCATTATATTGCTCTTATGTTCGGTACGGACGCCGATACTTATTCAGGAGCGCGTCCTTTTTTTATAAACAAAGAGCTTTTATCAGCTGATGGCCTTAAACAAAAAAGAGGTTACCTTTTTATAGCCCTCCTTTTAAAAAAGAGGTAAGAACTATTATATGTTCAGCTGAAAGCTTGTTCAACAAAATAACTTCCCAGTCCTTTCTTGAATTTAAGTATTTAAGTTCCCATATGAAACCCACCAGCAGCCTCAAAAGGTGTTTTATTCAGTCTCAAATTATTAGGTTTTCTTTCATTTCAATCAATAAAAAGACTGGTTTTTGAAATAATAAACGTGAGGGGAGTGAAAATCATGGCTCAAGGAAACAAAAAGCTTTCAAATAAAAACGCACAGCAACATGATAGGAAAGAAGAAAAACAACCTAGAAAACGTCAGCCATAAAGGTTTGATCTAGAACTATAGGTAAAAAAGGTTTTTCGGACTGTCGAGAAAGTCTCGACAGTCCGAAAAACTTTTTATTCACTGTATAGATAATAGGAATACGTAGGGACGGTTCTTCCGTTGGGCTACACCCTTCACACGCTTGAAGAGGGAGACTTCTTTGGGAAAAAACGTTAAAACGATGTTTAACTTTTGCACCTGTTATCCTTGTGTGTCTTAAAAAAAAAGGGGGGGGGAGGCCATTTTTATCTAATGATGCTGGATGGGGAAATGTTCACTTAACGCTTTCTGCAAGGTACCTAAGGTTTCGGTATGGTAATTGAACTTGATACACGTATTTGTCATCTCTTTGACTATTTCTTTCCTTAAACCAGTGATGACCGTTTTGCAACCCATCATAGCTATGCCGTCTATACACTTCATTAATTCAATGATAATTTCATTATCCATCGTTGCGATTCCGGATAAATCCAAGATTAATGTTTCTATCCCCAAATCAGAAACCTTTGTTAAAACTTTATCTTTAAGGATTGCTACACGACTGGAATCCATTGAACCTACTAGAGGAAGAATGCAAATGGAGGGATCGATAGGAATAATAGGTACGGAAAGAGTTTCGACCAACTCTCGTTGAGCATTGATCAATGAGTCCTTATATGTGGAATAACTAATGAAGAAAGTATTCAAAAATTCATCCACCCGATTATTGATATCTGTTTCCAGCTGAAAAAAATCGGCCAATTCCTTATTTTCGTTCCATTTATAGTATTTTTCAATAAATCCCCACAACGTTCTACGTATAGCATGGACCCATTCTAATTTGAATGACAAAGCGATGGAGTGGGTAGCCCAGGCAATCCCCTCTTGTTCGGCGAACTTCTTCAATGATTCATCTTCACCATTAATGACATAAACAACTAAGATATGGGCATTGTGAACAAGGTCGATGTTACCCACTCTCAGGATTTCATCAATCTTATCTTTGACATTCACCGCTTCGTATAAAAGGGTTTGTTCAAAGATTTGACTATTTTTCTCGAAAAATTCTTTGAGTTGATCTGAATAGTTATAAGTCAGTTCCATATGAATCGCCCCATTCTCATTCTCATTTTTTAAATTATACCATAATAGATGTTGAACAATGAATGAACCTACTGATGTTTTTAACTGTAGGGAGGAACAGTTTTGTGGACCGGATCAATAAAGTCCCCCTGGCCTTCCAACGTGCTGATACGTATGATTTCTCTACGATAGGATCCACTTCAATCGTCATTCTTACATCATCAAAAAACGCACATCCATCCGTAATGATTCCCTTTAATGCTTCTGAACCTTTTCTATCATCCGAATATTTCCCATCAGTTCTTTCCTGATGAACCATGCAATCAGAAGATGTTATTTCATCAAGTAAAGAAACATTTTCATTCCAAGCCTATACCCATAATTCATAAATCTGCTTCCCATCATAAATCTTCAAATCAAACTACCTCCCTTGCCTAATTTTATGTTGTATCGTTCAGTTCGATAAGGTTTCGTTCTTTTTCCTTTTTTTAGCAATAAGGCACAACCCTTGTTACTTCAGTATTGCGCCCTATGTTTAAGACTTGAATTCAAAATATGTGAATTTATTCTTTCTTTTGTGTACTGTCAAGAACATTTTTGATTAGCCCTTTCGTCATTGTTGTGTATTTAGGGAGATTTCCTAAGTCAATATTAAAAAAAGTATGTTGGATAATCGTTTGGTCTCTGGTTTACCAAGCCGTTGAAACAATAGCTTATTATAACCAAAGTATTACCCATCATTACGGATGGTCACTTACTTGGTCTTTTATTTTCAACCTAATAACATTCTCTATATTACCTATTCATCAATGGAAGCCTTGGGTAGCGTGGCTTTTAGCTGCATTAAGCGTTACACTATTATTTATAATATTTGATCCTCCCATTCCAAAATAAAACTTCTCAATCTGGTCCATTTAAATAGACGCGTTATTCGATAAACGCGCCCGCGGAACATGCATAAATTTGTTATGAACACGAACAGGACAACACTCAAAGCACCGGTAGATCCCTTTCGTATTTCTCCTAACATAAATCAGTGAGGCAATTGATAATGGGGTCATGAAGTAACCCCACTAGGTTAATTAATACCTTATTTTTTTATCCCACTAAAGTTACCCGCAAAGGTCATTTCTGCATTTAAGTTAACAAGAAATAGGACAAGTGTTGTATCTTCCAATAAAGTAACAGTTGAAACTTCATCTTTCTCTCCCGTTATTGCATCACCTTTTTCTAATGAATGCCCTTCAACTTCAGCATTGCCATCCATGATATATAACCACGGTGTCATACCATCGGCTTTTGGCAAATTGAGCACATCCCCTTTATTGCCATGGACATCATATACTGCTACCTCTTGTCTAACGATAAGTGGTGCTTTCATTTCCTTGGGTTCGGCAACTAGATTCCACTCGCCACTTTCCTTGACCTGAACATTGGAAAACTGAACTTCAGGCTCAAATTCTGCCTTTTCAGTCATGGAAAAAGGTTTTTCCTGCTCCCATCATCATGTGTTTGACTGGAGAAACCATCACTTCCTGTCCCGTTGAATCTTTATGAAGCATTTCTCCTTTCCACATATAACTTAAAATCTCCTCATTCTGGTATTACTTGGTTTTCCTAACAGGACTTATTACTCTGTTTTACATTATTTCTCCGTATGATCAGCTTCAATTTCCGCACTCAACTCGGGGTATTGTTTTTCAAAGGATTTTACTATCTTCGTGGTTTTACGAAAAACGTACTTTTTCACTTCACCATAAGGGATCCAGTTTTTTTGCCTCTCTTTCAATTGTGAAAAACGTTTGTTTGTCTGAAGAAGCTTCCCATTTACCTTTATATGATTTTTCATCAAGAACCGTCCTTTAAATCTTACTTTGAAGTTTTTCTTCTTAGTTGCAATTGTCTCACTTTACTAGCAGAAGAAAAAACCTCTTCACTTATTGCCGATTTGCACCCTTTTACGGAATATTTTTTCTGCAATTAGCTGGTATAACCGAATTTAAAGTCATCATTATCTAAATTTTTCTGGATTTTCTATTCTTATTGAAGCAACTTCCCCGCAATTCAAACAAAAAGTATAGATTTTATTAGATCCGCTCAAAGAGGTCTTTTTAGGTTTAATTGGCATAAAATCTATTGCTTCTTCAAATTCATTTCCATTGCAATTCGGACAGTGTTTTTCAGTGTTCAAGTTATCCACTCCTTTTTTCTCAAATGGCTTTTTCTATATTACTGAACAAAAATCCTGCTTATTTCACAATATAACCTTTATATGTGAAATTGACGCTTATCCTTATTAGGGAAAAGCGCCCCTATCGTATTCATAAATAAAGAGCATAATTCTTACTTGCCATTTAATATAGAATATAAAATTGCGTTGTTGGCTGACCACCTATCACCAAGGTTGTTTGTTAACTAACCAGCCACTGCCAGAAGTCGTAAAGACAACTGTTCCATTTACATCTGTACGATAAATGCTATCCACATGATTTTTGAGTCGATTAATAACGGTTGACTCAGGATGGCCGTATGAATTGCCTACACCGACTGAAATGACGGCTACTGAAGGATCCACTGCATCCAAAAATGCTTTCGATGAAGACGAATCACTACCGTGGTGACCAACTTTTAAGATATCCGCATTCAAGTTCTGTCCCGTGTTAATCATATCTATTTCTGCTGTTTCTTCTGCATCTCCTGTAAATAGGAAAGAAGTGGACCCATACTCTACTTTAATGACAGTTGACCAATTATTAGTATCTGAGTAATCGTCTTCATAAACTGGAGCGACCATGTATACCTTTAAGTTCTTACCGTCGACCCTTTGATTGACCAAAGCCACTCCTGCTTGCGCTTCATATAGCGAAACACCTCTGTCATCCATAGCATTAAGGACGTCTTCATAGGTTTGAGATGTGTAAGTTTTATCTGGCATGTACACCTTCTCCACGCTTATTGAATAAATAACATCATCTAACCCCCCAATATGGTCGGCGTGAGGATGTGTACCAACAACATATTCTAGATGAGAAACACCTTCCTGTTGAATATAGTTGACAACGGTGTCCCCTTCATAGTTGTCACCAGCATCAATAAGTAAGTTCTCCCCATTCGGTAGTTCAATTAAAGAGGCATCGCCTTGACCGACATCAATAAAATGCACCTGAAGATTAGAAGCAGCGTAAGCCTCTTGCATTGGAAAAAAGAATCCCAAAACTAAAAATAAGGCCAATAAAAATTTTCCTTGACAATTCAGTTTCATTTGAACGTCCTCCTTTTTATATTGTTCACTACACTAGTAAAGTTACTATTTGTTTGTGAGCTTTCAAAGACAGGAATGTTAAAATAATTATAAGGTTTTAAGTTATAACATTTACTTTGTTTTGCTATGCTTGTTTCGAGGAGATATAAAGGAGGGTCCTTTGTTACCATGAACAAATTGATTATTTTAGAACGGATAGAAGATGATTTGGCTACAATTGAATACGATAAGAAGACATTTCAGGTACCTCTAGCGTTAATTCCAGAGAATGTCGTGGAAGGCGATGTCCTTGATTTTACAATTAGATCAGATAAAAAAAGGACAAAAGAGAGAAAAGCTGAGTTAAATTCACTTAAAGAGAAGTTAAAAAGAAACAAGTAATGTTTGCAAACTTGGCTCCTAGAATCTGCACCCATTTCAGATAACAAAGCAAAAAACCAGAAACAGAATCTCTAATTTCAGGCTGTCGAGAAAGTCTCGGCAGCCTTGTTTCATTCTGTATTGTCGAGACTGTGTCATTTCGGAAGTAAAATTGTTAAAAAACGACAGTATGGGGGTTTACGTGTCTATTTTTAAACAGCTTTATTATCGATCCTCAAGCGTAAAATATTAAAAAATAAGGGATGCTACTTATTATAATGACTAATATGTACCATTTCTCTTACTTTTGTTTCACAATAGCGCACTATTGTTTATAACATTTATGTTGATTTTAAACTCGATATCCACTCGATTATTTCATCTGATACTTTTTTTGGTGAGTCCCAATGCAAATTGTGCTTTGTGTTATTAGCCCTACAACTTTAATTCTTTCAATCCCTTTTTTTATCGTTGACAAAAGACTAAAACTATTTGCTTTTAAAGTAAATTTACCATTTCGCTTGATAAAGTTTGAGGTTATTATTTGGTCAAGCTGGTCGTCCCATTTTCTTGTTTTATATGTTTTATATGTTTTATATGTTTTATAAGTGTCAACAACATCTTCCCAAGAAGAATAAACACCAGATTCAATATATTCCTCCCAAGCAGTAAGCGCCTTCTCTTTCGTCATTCCTTCTTCATGCTCAGGAAACACGTAACCCCCGTCGATTAATATTAGACCTTCTACCTTTTCCTGATATTTTTTTGCGTAATTTAGTGCTATATTCTGCTCCCCAAGAATGTCCCAGCATATAAATTGGTCCATTGTCTATCTGTTTAACTACTTGGTCAATCCCCTTAACCAAAGCAGAAAAGATATAATCTTCTTCCTGGTTTAAAGACGGTGTTTTCCCGTGACCGGGACAATCCAAAAAAATAAGTTGAAAATCAACTTTTAGATAATCAACAAGATTACGAAAGGAATTCGAATCACATTTAGATTAAATGTTTCCCCTAACTACAATTACTTCTGCTTTCCTTTTTAAAATTCCTGCTTATTCCACAATATGGTCCATTCATGCAAAAAAAGCGCAAATCCTTTATTTACGGAAATGCGCCCGTTCTTAAAAAAGCAAGATACTTCTATTAGCTTAATAACCTACTATTTATCTGAAGTAAGGCTTTCGTCAAACATATCAATAATGTGCAAGAATCTGTCAGCTTCACGGAATACATGGTCTGCTAGAAGTGGGTGAATATTACTTTTAATTTTACATTCCTCTATTAATTCACTTGCGGTTTTCTTGAACTCACGTAAAGAGGCTACTGAAACACGGTTTTGATCTAAAAATTGGTCTAAAAGTGGTACTGTTTCTGATTGAGGTCGCATTGAGTCCATATCTATGGCTTGAAATACTAGTTGATCAAAATCATGACTGAATTCCCGAGCTTGATCAACTAATTTCCTTTCAGAAGGATCGAGAAGGTGACCTATGAACTTAGAGTGGTCTGCCATTATTCTTAGAAAGAAAACATTCTCTTTTATAATAGTTTCAGGCAGCGGTTGCAACTTCCCTTCATTTAAATCCTTTAATCGTTTAGCAAAGTATGCTGCTTCACGGCTTGTGTGATCAAGTAATAACGGATAGTTGTTGGATCTAACCTCACAACGTAATGATAAACCTAGAACCTTCCGTTTATATGCCCATATGGAAGTAGCGGCTTGATACACTTGAATATTGAAATTTGCGATTCGTTGGGGTTCGGAATTTTAGGAAAAGCTACTTAATTCTTGTTCAATTCGTTCAAATAAATCAATAAATTGCTGTGCTTCTTGGATTAACTTTGTATCATTAAAGTTAAATCCGAGACTTAAAAATAAAGCATGCTCTTTCATAATCCTGGACCAGAAACGAATTTCATCCAGTGAGCGTGAAACAAACGCATTAGCCATATATTCACCCCTAGTTAGTTTCAATAGTTAAATTATATTCGACTAACGCAAACTGTATGTGAAGTTAATTATTCTTTGAAATTTCGTCTGTATGTTTAACACAGTTATTCCAGAATCTTGCCCGATTGCGGAGCAACTATATTGTCAATCAACAGTTGGATCATCCACAACCTAAAAAATTCCGGCAGACTATAAAAACTTGAACTTGTTCGAAAATGTAACAACTCCATCCTATCTGTAAAGCGAATTTCCAAACATCTTTCCCTATCCTTTGACACCTAATCTGACACCCTAGATGACACGGTACCAACCTGCGAAAAACACTGCTATATAAGGACTTATAGGGCAAAAATATGCTCGGAAACATAGAGTAAACAATGATGATAAAAAGATTTGAAGTAAATACAGACAACTACAACCACCATAAATCCCAAAGATTTTTTAAAAAAATGACCGATCACGACACCTACTACTACACCTGTTTCGATTATAGATATAAGAACAGTCGAAATGAGGAATTCCAGAAATGAATATAGCAGAAATCCGCAGCCTTCAATCTTTCCCCAGTAAAAAAGAACTTGACCTCCGTGTACGGGCCTTCCTGTTTCATCACAAACAATCGTTATCAGAAGGAACTCTTACTATTTTAAAATATATATGGCGTCATTCAGTTAAGTTTCCTGGGGTATCTTTTGCAAAAGTGGAAACCATTCAGAAAAAAACAAATAAAAGCCGCAGTACAGTGATACGAGCAATTAATTGTTTGGAAAAGAATGGCCTGCTCAAGCGAGTACCCACCCTAAGGACGAACGGAAAACGCGGCGTTAATATCCTCGTGTTTCAGGCAGAAGGAATTGAGGAATTACCGGAAGTAGAAACGAAAACTGCAGCCCCTTCTTCAGTAAACAATTCTCACGATACACCCTCAAACGAACAAGCAGCTCCTGAAGAAATACCCGCAGAAGAGGAAATCAAACAGTGCCCGCCAGTCATAGATGCTGATTACCTTCCCTCTTACATACCTGAATCCTTCCTTACCGTTACCCGACCTTTTTTAACTCCAAACGATATTTTATCAGCCTGGAAAAGTGCTCAACACGCCTATCAAAAAGTAAACCTTACGCAGCCTATCGAATGGTACATCGAACAGATCAATCGTACATTTAAGCGGGCAGTGTTCGCACAGCGCCAAGGCACCATTAAGAAAACATTCCTCGGCTATTTTTACGGAGGTCTCAAAGAGGCGTTTATTCAAATTGTGAGAAAAGAAGTCATGGCCGATTCATCAACCCTTTATTACAACTGGCTGGACGATGCGCAGTAATTTTTAACTCATAGCTTTGACATTTTAACTTGTATCGTGTAAATTAACTAATGTACGAACAATTTTTATCCAAAACAATAAAACATTCGTTTTTAGGGGTGTGAATGATGGAAAATGTGTTTGATTACGAAGATATTCAATTAATTCCTGCAAAATGTGTGGTAAATAGCCGATCTGAATGTGATCCATCAGTAAGCTTTGGCGGATATACATTTAAATTACCTGTCGTGCCAGCCAATATGCAAACGATCATCGATGAGGAAGTCGCTCTGTCTTTAGCGGAAGGCGGCTACTTCTATGTGATGCACCGTTTTGAACCAGAAAAACGTCTTGCTTTTATTAAAGATATGCAATCACGAGGCTTAATCGCTTCAATCAGTGTCGGCGTCAAGCGAGAAGAATACGAATTCATCCAGCAGCTGGCAGCCGAACACATCACTCCTGAATTTATAACGATTGATATTGCCCACGGTCATTCCAATGCCGTAATCGAGATGATTCAATATATTAAAGCACAACTCCCTCAATCCTTTGTAATTGCCGGCAATGTCGGGACTCCAGAAGCAGTAAGAGAATTGGAACATGCGGGAGCAGATGCAACGAAAGTCGGCATCGGACCTGGAAAGGTATGTATTACGAAGATTAAAACTGGATTCGGAACAGGCGGCTGGCAATTAGCAGCGTTACGCTGGTGTGCAAAAGCGGCCAGCAAACCGATTATTGCAGATGGCGGCATTCGTACACATGGAGATATTGCGAAATCGATTCGATTTGGCGCTTCCATAGTCATGATCGGATCCTTGTTTGCGGGCCACGAGGAATCTCCAGGTGAAACTACTGAAAAAGAGGGGAAGCTGTACAAAGAATATTTCGGCTCTGCCTCTGAATTTCAAAAAGGTGAAAAGAAAAATGTTGAAGGTAAAAAAATGTATGTAGAGCACAAAGGTTCCTTAAAAGATACACTGGAAGAAATGGAACAAGATCTACAGTCGGCTATTTCATACGCTGGAGGAAGCAAACTTGAGGCGATTCGAAATGTCGATTATGTCGTTGTGAAAAATTCCATTTTTAATGGGGACAAAGTTTATTAGTCGACAATGGGGCAAGCTATTTACAGCTGCCCCTTTTTTATAGTTGAAATAACCATTAACTCTCGTGTAACACTTCTCATAATCTACATTATCGGTACATTCTATGGAGGTGTTACTATTGATTCACACAGTTAAACCAGGTGAAACACTCACTCAGATATCAAGAGATTATCGGACACCGCTCGCAATGATTATAAACACCAATCCTTCCATCAACCCAAACCTCATTTATCCTGGGCAACCCCTCGTAATACCAGGATTTCCACCAATTGAAACGATTCCTTATCAAATTGACGTTTCGCTAACGAATCGTCAGCTTAAGTTATTCAGAAATGGTGTACTGCAAAAACAGTATCCCATAGCAGTGGGGAGAATGTTACACGGCACTCCAACCGGCCATTACATTATCATCAACAAAGCTCCCAATCCAGGCGGGCCATTCGGAACCATGTGGATGAGTTTATCCAAACAGCATTACGGCATTCACGGAACCAATGATCCAAGCTCAATTGGCAACGCTGTATCTCTCGGGTGTATCCGTATGTACAATCGAGATGTGGAGGAACTGGCTAGTATCATCCCGATTGGTACCCCTGTTTTTATACATCCATAATCACAGTTTGTGTTCCGATTCCATTGTCTGTATAAGTGAAAATAGAGACGTGAATACTAACATTACAATTATTTTCCATGAGGCATATCAGGTGAATAAATACAACACTGTTGGGAGGAGGAGAAGATTATCTTTAATAGGACACGGAAGCAGAGGAAGATGGTAACGAATCAATTGAAAAAAACCATTAAAAAGCCCGGATCTATTAAACACCATGAGCTCACAATTGAGGAAGAAGAATTGATCCAAAAGATCCGTACCGCTACTCGTAAACACAACCGAAATAATGTTACCCGTACTCAGGCCTACTTCGATTTTTATCAAAAGCATCCCGAAATTCATTGGGCGCTTTTAGCTCACATGGTTTCACGCAATGCCGGCTGGAATATGACAGACCTTAAAGGTGAATATTTACCTTTTCTGCTATCCAGAAAAGAACAAACTGACTTTTTTTCCTTTCTGGAACGAGGCAACTGGCTGATTTTTCAAGATGCTTACCCACAGTTATTGCTGTATGAAGAAAGTAAAAAACGCGGCCTCCCTCTCTTTCATCTGCTGTCTTTCATGGAAATATCTACATTCATGGAACCTTTTTGGTGTCAATTCTGGGAAGAGTCTACAAAAGAAGTGCTGACTGTTGCATTGATTATTAATGAACAGCAATACATTGAGGAACGAGTCGTTCAACATAAACAGTATCGAGAAACCGTACTGGATTCGATCCTGTTTAAGCTGCAAGATGTGTTCGAATTTAACCATATCTTATTCCCTTACACGCCAACTCAAAAGAAAACTGCGTTAGCAGGAGGTGCCGTTCATCATTTCTCTTCGGTTAATGAACGCATCACCCTCGGCAAAGGGTTATACGCTTTATTATTCTCGGCACAAAGCCGTCTGAAGCATACGGTCCACTGGGCAGAAGCAAATCCCCATACGGGATCACGCTGTGACTTTTGGCCGCATCTGTTTCATCCTATAAAAGAAACAGCCCCTGACGAGAAGCACGAGTTAACAAGCAATCCTTGTTCGCTAAAGCCGATATCGCCTAAGATTTACAGTCCTCCGCTAACGAGCGTGTGGGAGGATTTCGAGCAAGAAGCGGTCATCCCTGGTGACTGGTTTACGAATAAGAAAATGCTTCATTTTGTAAAAAAGCCGGTAAAGATGTTGAAAGGAAATATTCAGAAGACCTACTGCAAGGCCATTAAAGAGCTGGAAAGTGCCGCTTCTACTAAAGCACTTTTTCATAAAAGAAACTAATTTGCCACTCAGAAATGTGCTCCTCATAATCTGACCCTGCAGATGACCTAAGCGAACGTGTCGTTCCTTTTCTGAAGCCGATTCTCTTTCTTATAAACATAGAAAACGTAGCTGCCTATTCCCGCAAACATAAGCAGGCTGGACAGAACGAGCTGTGTACTCTCCTGAAGATTTGTTTCACCCAGCAGAAGGTCTGGCCCAAAGGTGAAAAGCGGTACAATGATTAAAATCCATGTCTTGCTCCACAAAGACATTCCTATAAAAACAGCCACCGCAATAACAGCAGTTAAAATATTGGCAGCATCACTAAACTGAATGGTTGGGGTCTTATAAGCTTCATTTAACATGATTAAACATAATAATAAAAGGAGCGGCACTATACCGAGAATGCCAAGTAAGGTCCATTGTTTTATTTTGCCCGGTTGAGAGCTGGCAAGATTGCGAAACACACCTACAATCAGTCCGACAAATAAACAAAAAATAATCGGATAACCAACTGCCTGCATGACAGATAGCTCGACTCCTCCATTAATGACATCGCCAAGCAGAATGTAGGATAGTGCACCCACTAATAGGAAAATTCCATATTTAACAATTGATTTGCTATCAATGCGCATTTCTCCACCCAGCTGTTCCATATATTCCTTAGGTGACTGCCCCACAATATCCTGGACACTTTTACCTTGCTTTTCGGCCTCTGATAAATGATCACCGAGTTCATTCACAATATCTTCGATGTCCTCTTCATTTTTTCCGCTGGAGACTAAATACAACCTTAAGTTTTCCAGAAACTCACGACTCTGATTTGATAATGTCAACCCTGATCCTCCTCCCTTAACAAACGATCCACGCTTGATGAAATAAGCTCCCATCTTTGAACAAACTCATTTAGTTCCTCTGCTCCCTTGTCCGTCAGCTTATAATACTTTCGTTTCGGGCCTCCAGAAGGGAGTTTCTTCTGTGAAGTAATAACCAATCCTTCCTTTTTCATTCGAAGCAAAAGAGGAT
Source organism: Halobacillus ihumii (assembly GCF_902726645.1). NCBI lineage: Bacteria > Bacillati > Bacillota > Bacilli > Caryophanales > Bacillaceae > Halobacillus > Halobacillus ihumii. The sequence continues at coordinate 3,373,564 of NZ_CACVAO010000001.1, read as the reverse complement.
AAATGCTGCCCTCTTTAACCATCGAGAAACCATATTGATTCAGCTTCTCACTCATTTCATAACCGTAAATCTCCCCTTTGCTTATTATCGATAACAAACAACCTTCAAGGATCCCCTTTAAAATCTGACTAGAAGACAATCTAATCTCTCTCCTTACGATCACCCAACTATATTGTTATGCAATATAGTTGATCAAAAAAATAAACTACATTGTAATGCAATATAGTTACAGTTTAATGAACTGCTGTGCTTTTAGCAAGCCTTTATTTTAAAAAGGGCACTATACCCAAATAATCTCTAATAATTACGGATGATATCCCAGCATTCCAAAAAACAGAAGCAGTAAAAGATAAACAACCGTAACAGGAATCATACTTACGTAGGTCAAAAACGTCTGTTTTCCATTTTTACTATGAGTAATACGTTTATAGTATGAATACACAAGAAAGACTAGCAGCGGAAGAAAATAAAACGCCAGAAAACCATCAACGAAATCCGATCGTTTTTCCCAAAAGGAAAATAAGGCCTCTACATCCGATTTATCTCTAAAATCATACTCATTGTTTGAAGCATACTGTATTCGATCGCTCATAATCTTGCTATATCCCCTGGAGAAGTAAAAAATAACCACACCATAGTACATAAATAGGGTTAGCTTTAACCATCCGTTCACATACTTATCACTCAACAATAAAATAAGCAGGAAAACGATAAAAACGTAAATAACTCCTTCCATCGAGTCCCCTCCTCAACTTTTCACCTGACCTTTCTATACGCATATGCTGTCCTTTCTTCATAAATGACGAGCCAAAAGTGAAATGAGGGGAAGACAGATTCTTTGAAAGGATTAAGTTGGGAAGAGAAGGTTTGCGCAAACTAATGGTGCCTGAACGAAGAAGACTCCCTTGAACTAGAAAAACTAAGAATAGTCACGATCGTGATATGATTTTGATCTACTGCGTGCAGAAGGGATCCCAAGCAAAACACGAATGACCCCGATAAGGACAAAGGTAATAAAGATTCCTAGAGCCAGCCCCATTCTTACACCCCGATTCATTGAGATTTTGAAAGAGCATATCTTTGAACTCAAAGCGCAAAGCACAGATAACTAATCATTTTCTTCCTTCTTCCCATCATAATCGTAACCCGATTTTCCCCAATAATAGAGAAACATAGCAGAAGATATAATTCCTAATAACGCGATTACCAAGTTGATGTTCATCACTCCCCTCCGGATGAATCGATTTATCGTAAGTAAAATTATACCAATAATCAGAATAATGAACAAACATCTTTGCCTTTAATAAGCCTTCCTCTATGTCCAAATTCATGGTTAAGCCAAGTTCTGCTAGATAATCAACCAATCCTCTTCTAACTCTAGTAAGGTTTCTGCGATTTCAAGGGATTCTTTGCTGCTATTTGGTTGCCTCCTTAACAAGGAAAAGGTATGATCCACGTGTTTCTGATAGGAGTCCCTGCTTCTCCCAAAGGAAGCCAAGAGGCACTTATTTTCCTTATCTTTACTGGAAACACTTGCGAACACATCCTGGTATGAAAGCCCCTCTTCTAATTTTTCTTGCATTTCTTCAACATGACCAGTCATAGTTATAGGAACTGTATACGTTGCCACCCTCGCAAATGTTGCACGCTTTAAAGAATCTATAATGTCGGCGCCGGATAAAGTCACTGTTTTTGAAAAGATTTCTACTGAAATATTTCTGTATGTATTAGCTTGACGAATCGTTTCGAAAATCTTATCATGATCATTCTCCATAAAAGCACGGTAAGATTTGAAATCCTTCCAAAATGAAAGGATCCCAGCTTTCGATGACATTTGCGAATCCCATCCTCCTATTTGCCCTAGAAACCCTTTGATGTAAGACAATGATTTCCATCGTGATTGAGCATATGAAAATTCTTCTTTTTTAGATTCTGGCACGTTACAAACAATCCACTTGATTATCATGGCATCCCCCTTGAAGCTCGTGAGCAGACTATTCTCCACTTTTCTTGTCGCTTAAAAAGAATGTCGTACAACTCCAGTGTGTTTTGGATTGTTTTGTATAACTATTCCACCCCATTCTTCGTAACTCCTTTCCAATAAACAGGTTGAAAAAGCCGTGACCCACTAAAACAACAGAATTGTGTTCTTTTGCAAAGCTGATTAAATGATGAGCTGCCTCTTCAGCCCTCACCTTCACTTTTCGTAATGACTCACATTGTTTAGAGTAACCAGCAAACCACAAGCACCTTGTGATCACCGTCCAGATTGCGGGAGTGAATTTTACACCTGGTAAGCTTGCGGAAATAGTCGGCAATGCGATTTCCATGTATATAGAATCCGAAATAACGTTACTGTAAGAATGTAATAGTTTAGCAGATTCGATTGACCTGATAAGGTGACTCGTCACCACGATATTCGCTTCTTTCACCTTTTCAATAGTATAGGCGGGATAAATCTCTTCTTCCGCCACCCCGCTATCATCATATTTTTCAATCCAGCGCTTATATTCCATGCAGGTTATTCGTGTGTTATCTATATGTTTAGATTTGCCGTGTCTTATTAATGAAATTTCCATCTCAAGCTCCCCATTAGCTATAATAAGATCTTTTAATCCACTATTACTTATCGGATGCGGTCTCAATTGTACTCGTTATTTCAATTTCCTTTAATGCCTGTGTGGCTAACCGATCCGCTTCCCGGTTTTTCTTTCTGGAGACCAATTCATATTCTGGTTGAATCCGTAATTGACTAAGTTTCGCTTCAATTCGATCCGCCCATTTGGACAATTCTTCTTCCAAACACGGCCACTCCCCATTTAATTGATTGATGACCACTTGAGAGTCCCCAACTAATCTAACAGGAAGATCATGGACTTGCATGTGTTCTAATTCCCGCAACCCAAGATGAAGGGCCGCATATTCCGCTTCGTTGTTCGTATTAAGTTCCTGCACTAAAGCATTTCTTCGAAGCCGTAGTGATTTTCCATTCTGCTCATAATATATCGCACAGCCTAAGCCAGACTTTCTTGTATCAAGGTCAAAGCCGCCGTCAAAATAAATCGTAATATTGTGGGGTTCTGTTTCGATTTCCTTCATAAATTCTTTCAACTCTTTTAAAGTCCATGAGTTTTCCATGCTGTCGATAAAGGTTAAGTTTTTGCCGCGCTCCGTACGTTCCAGATCCTCAGCAAGTAATATCCCTTTACCAGCGTTCATTTCCTCGGAGCTGAATGTGGCGTTTGTTCCTTTTGGTGTTTTATAGGTGAATTCGATTCTCACTTTCATTAATGGACCTCCTTACATAGTACCAGTTTTCGCTCATCGGCTTTTTTTAACTAAGACCATTGTGCCCATTCAATCACTATTTTATTTCATGAGACGCAGGGAGATTTAAGACGAGCTTAAAGGATTTTGGAGTATATGGAACACAATTTAAAAATGGTCAAGAACAGTCCTTTCCTAACGAGGGATGTAAATAAATCAATGAAGCAGCCATTGATATAATACCGCCTATAAATATCGTCGAGGATGTTCCAATATATTCAGCTAGAACCCCGGAAAGAAAAGCTGAAGCTGGCATTAGGATCCATGTCATAAATCGGCTTGAAGCCTGGACTCTTCCCAATAAGTCCCCAGGGGTCAAATTCTGACGTATCGTTACAATGCAAGGACTCATAATAGAAGCTGCGACCGTGCCAATCGCATTCATGATAACCAACCATATATATGTATCTGAAATACTGAACAATATGATGGAGAAGCCGCCAACTATGCCAGCTACAAATAATATAGTTCTGTAAGTGAATATTTTTCTCAAAATATTTGAAGCTAAGGACCCTCCTATAGCACCTATACCTCCCGCAGACAGCAGCCACCCTATTTCAGCTGCATTCAAACTGATCGTGGATTTGAGGTGAACGATTAACATGGTCAGAAACAGAGTTGTTCCAAAAATGGAGAATAGCATGGCCAAATTCGTATAAAAAATAGGCTTCTGTTTCAAAACGAACATAAAACCTTCTTGTATGTTAGAGAAAAACTTCTTATTACCATTAGATACGCTGCCATCTTGATCGATTTTCAAGCTTAACAGAATGATAAAACCAATGAGAAAACTGATACCATTCAAGAGTAAAGCAAGACCCGGGTTATAAAGACTGATGAGTAGGCCGCCTAAAGCGGGTGCCACAAACACAGCCAAATTAAAAACTCCGGTATTAATGGAGTTCACTAGTTGTAAATCTCTTTTTTGGACCAAGCGAGGAATGGAAGCAAACTGGGATGTATTATAAATCTGACTTACTATCCCCACAAGCAAGGATGCTACATAGATTTCCCAAATAAGTAATAAGTTCATTATATACAAAACACCTACAGCACAAACAATCATAAACCTGCCAAACTCACACGATAGAAGAATCAGTTTACGATCAAATCGGTCGGCCAGTACACCAATAAAAGGCTGAGTTAGAATAGGAAGACGTTCCAGAGCTGCAACGATACCCATACTCAATGGAGATCCCGTTATCGATAACACAATTAAAGGAATAGCAATCATATAGATTTGATTCCCAAAAAAAGAAATCAAATTTCCACCTATGAATCTAAACACTTGTCCATTTTTCTTAAACTCAGGAGGTTCCTTTTTTGCATACCATGGTACGGTAGACTTCTCCATATTAATCCCCCCTGTATTCCCTCCCTAAAAATTGTTCAAGTTCCTTAGGTAATGACATTAATACCTGATCTTTAACGCAATACTTTGATTTTTCCACAGCTACCAACCTTGCTGATTTTAATATCTTTAAGTGATGATGGACGGTTGTCTTGCCCATTAGCAATTCGTTTGTTAACTCCTGCAACGACAGCTCACGGTCACCTAGAATCTTGATAATTCTTAACCTAACCTCATCACCTAAAGCCTTATACCTTTGCACGAGCATTTGATTCGGAACATATTTGTCAGAAGGGTGAATGCTTTCATTGGCTATTGGATAGTAAAATACTTTTACTCCCTCAAGATCTGACTCAACATTCCAAGGCCTGTAAATATAGTGAGGAATGAGAAGGACTTTATAAACACTCGGTTCCGGTCGATAAGAAACCCCATTCGTCACCCATTCCACAAACTGTTCAGGATTGAAATTTACTCCTGCTTTCTTCTTAACTTCTAAATCTCTTTTTAAATACTCATGAAGGGTGTCTTCTTCTGGCGTAATAACCGCATGATACCACCCTGACATCACTTCTATAAGATGTCTTTTCAATGTAGCTGATTTTGTGTTGCAAATAAATTCAATGTAGGCAGGAAAAAAGGTATTTTTTTGTGTATCAGCTTTTAATGTTTCAATCGCCTTTTCTTCCCCAACTGATGCTTTATACCTTAAGTTCTGTTTATCACTTCCTAAAAACGGAATAGCAATAAATCTTAAATCCTCGTCGGATAACGTGTTTATGAACGTGGTAAAAGAAGAAAGGGTCGTGAAATCTTTCTCATGCAATAGTTGGAGCAACGTTTTCCATGTATTATTCATTTGAACATAATCAAGGTGGTCTCTCATCTCTTGAGACAGCGAATCTTTTATCCCTTTCCAATAATCATCTGGTTGATCCAATGTTTGAATCAGTGATTGATTTGTAATGGCTGCTATCCCAAGTGCGCACTCCCATAACAATGATTGCTTCAGCTCTACTTGATATGTTTCTCTTTCCTTTGTACTTGTAGAAAATGTTTCCATGTTATCACCTCTGCTTTTATTCTATATATATAGAACGTAAGATTCAATAATTATGGAACTTTTTTATAAACAAAAGCGAAATTTCCTGTAATTGAAGGAACGTACTCGTCAAACTGCTTCAGAGGCATAAAAATTAATCCACTATTAAGGCGGATTACTCGCTTTATTTACGTGTGAAATTTTCCAAAAAATAGTTGATTTTTTCACCAGTACTCATTATAATACTACTAAGTAATATAACAGAATTATTCGAATATGATTGAATGGAGCATGCATCATGGGGACGCGAGGGAGAAAAAAGGGATCAGTCGGAGTGGAAAGCAAAGAATGCTTGTTATCGATTGCGGCAGAAGAATTCGCTGAGAAAGGCTATTACAAAACCACAATCAGTACCATCGTAAAACGAGCTGGTTTTACTCAGCCCACTTTTTACTTATATTTCACAAGTAAAGAGCATATTTATAGTGAGCTAGTCCAATCTTTTCAGGAAAAATTGGAGCAACTCACCGCAGACAGTCGGTTAGAACCAGAACTGGAGACGGGTTCCCTTCCAGAACGAATCACCAGCAGTCTATCTTCCATTCTACAATTTTTCGCAGATCACCCGCATTTGACGAAAATCGGTTTCTACGAATCAGAAGAATCCACAAACATCAAGGCAGCAATGGTGGATCAGATTCGCGAAAATTTGATTTTCGAGCAACAAAACAACTATTTTTCCAGCCAATTGAAAATGGAGTTAATTGCACAGGTGTTAGTAGGTGCGATCGAGCGACTCACCATTACGAAACTATTTTCCAATGAAACGACAGCTGTTGGTTTAGCCAAGGAGATCGTTGACTTTTTCCTATATGGAATGGTGCCAAGGGAAACAAAATAAGGAATCTAGGGGATATGTGAACAAATGGAATCTTTGAAAAAAGAACGATCGGGGCAGCTCGATCACGAGTGGGTACAGTTGTTGACGATAGCCAAAGCACTTGGTTTTTCGAAGAAAGAAATTGAGCATTTTATCACTTCTCATAAAAAGGATAAGAAGGCTGAAAAACCAATCAACGAGTTAAGTTGATTGGTTCGTGTGTGGAAGCCCGGATGGATGTTTTGATTTCGGGTTTCCGCGAATTTCTTACTGTTCAATTCTTATGGCTAGTGCTCCCCATTGCTTTTCCTGTGCCCGTGTGTAAATTTCATATGTACCATTTACCATGCTCTCCAAAGTCGATCCTTTATTTCCAAAGTCTTCAAAGGGGATGTCTTCATACAACTGTTTAAATGTTTCATACTTGTTTAACCCTACAACGTTGACTCTAATCGTTTCATTTTTCTCAGGTATCTTCATGAACTCAATAACATCCCCCATATTGACTTTTCTTCTCTTCTCATCAAATAACCTTACCTCAACAGTTTTTGTTCCTTCTCTTATCAGTTTAAAATATTCGCTATATAACCCCATTCTATGTATCATTTCTGTCTCCTTTTCTCCATTCCTTTGCAAGAATACTGTACAAAGCTAAATCATGAAAATGATCATACAAATATTCCCCTTCCCTTATAACTGCTTCTTGCCTTAAACCAATTCTTTCGGGAATAGCGCGACTTTTCATATTTTCAACCCCACATTCTATTTCCACACGATTGAGATTATACTCTGCAAAAGCACAGGTTATTAGTGCCTTCACAACGTTTGTAACGATTCCGAGCCCCTGATATTTTTCTGATAACCAGTACCCAATACTCGCTTTTCTGTTTGCCCAATCAATGCTGTTAAAGCCAGCAACTCCTGCTAATTTGCCTTTATAAATTATTCCTGCCTGAAGTCCCTCCTGAGAGGCAAATTGTTTCAACCACAGTTCAATAACGGGCTCATATTCCTTTTCACGTTGCATGTCATCTACCCACGGCAGCCACTCTCTCAAGTAATCTCTTGATTCTTCCACCAGAGAAAATAATTCTTTTGTATCTCTTTTTTCAAGTAATTTAAGTGATAGCTCTTCCTTTATTTGCATCGTAAACATAAAAATCCTCTCCCTTCTACTCCGGCAATCAACACCGTCTGTACCTCATTGCTATAAAAATAAATAGTCCTTCTAAACAAGTTAGACTTATTATATGATGTTAATAGTTAAACGTATAGTATTAATTTTCCAAAAAAACTGAAAGCGAGTGATGAGAGATGATCCCGCCAAAACTTAAAGAAGGTGACGAGATCCGTATTATTTCCCCGGCTGAAAGTATGGCTATGATTGCGGACGACCAGCGCGATCTTGCCATTCAGCGCTTTAAGCAAATGGGGCTTACCATTTCCTTCAGCCAGCATGCCTATAATGAAAATGCCGCTATTGAACAACGCGTATCTGACATTCACGATGCCTTTAGAGATCCAGAAGTAAAAGCTATCCTGACAACGATCGGGGGCTATAACAGCAATCAGCTGCTACAATACTTAGATTATGAGCTCATTGCTGAAAATCCTAAGATATTATGTGGATTTTCGGACATCACAGCGCTTGCCAACGCCATTTACAAAAAAACGGGCTTAGTTACCTACTCCGGCCCTCATTTTTCAACGTTTGGAATGGAAAAAGGGATAGAGTACACCGAAGAATATTTCAAGAAAATGTTCTTAAACTCGAACCCTGTAGATATTAATCCTGCAAATCACTGGAGTGATGATAAATGGTTCATGGATCAGGAGAATCGCTGCTTTCATCTCCATGAGGGATATGCTGTCATTCATGAAGGACGAGCTGAGGGGATCAGCATGGGTGGAAATTTATGTACACTAAATCTGTTGCAGGGTACGGAATACATGCCTCCCCTGGAAGGAAAAGTATTATTCCTGGAAGATGATTTTCTGACGAATGTTCCTACTTTCGATCGTGATCTACAATCATTGATCCATCAGCCCCATTTCGATCAAGTTCGCGGACTCGTGATTGGTCGTTTTCAAAAAGCTTCAAACATCAGTCTGCACGATCTTACACAAATCATCCATTCCAAGCCTGAACTTTCACGAATTCCTGTTGTAGCCGAAGCCAGCTTCGGGCATACGACACCGCAATTCACTTTTCCAATCGGTGGCGAAGTTTCGCTCGAAGCAAAAGCTGAGAAAGTAACGGTTACTATCACTCATCACTAGCTGTGGAAGTTTCTCCTATCAGAAACGCTTTAAACACAAGAAACCCGAACAGAGTCCAGGACATATATAAAGCAATGATGTTAAAAATCGAACAATAAAATTGAATAGTATAAACGCCAGATAAATAGCGTAGTCAAAATATGTAGACTCCTGCGGGACTAAAGTACAGGGGGAGATCCCGCAAGGCAACAGCCTGAGGAAGATCGTCTTTTAGAGGATGTTCGGTTAAAAACGGGGAAAGAGGAAGTTCGGCTAAAATCGAAACGTCCTGTTTCAACGCCGAACTACCCCACATCGTGTGGGGCATATGCCAACACCGAACGACCCCACTACGCGCGAGGGCCGCAGAAATCGAAGTGTTTTGACGTAGCGATGGAAGTAAATCCTTTTGGCACACAAATAATCCGAACTGATTTTGATAAAATAGTTCGGATTACTATATGCTTTATTCAAATTTGTTCCAGCCTCTTAATCGAGTTATCGTCGTTCAGCTATTAAACAATTACCTCCATCACTCACTTTTTATTTGGCAGCGGAGCCTTCGGAGAGATATAACCTTTCTCTACTAATTCCTGCCAAAAGGAAGCCGGGATCTCTGTTTTCATAGATGTCAGGTCTTCCTTGATTCGATCTGGACGAGAGGAACCAGGGATAACGGCTGTGACCGCTGGATGGGCTGTTGAAAATTGAAGAGCAGCAGCCTTTAAACTAACCTTGTGGTCCTTGGCGATCTCATTTAATTGCTCTACTTGCGTTATAATTTCGGAAGGTGCTTTTTCATAGTTGTAATGAGAACCTCCGAGTAAGACGCCTGAATTGTACGGGCTGCCGACTACAATGCCTACATCTTTTTCTTGTGCAGTAGGCATTAATCGCTGTAAGGCGCGATCATGGTTAAGAAGTGTGTAGTGAGTGGCCTGCAAGCATAGGTCAGGATTTGCATCATCTAACTCCAACGCAAGTTCTATCGGTTCTGTCGTATTCACTCCGATGCCCCAGGATTTAATGACCCCTTCCTCACGAAGCCGCGTTAGCACGCGAAATGCTCCTTTTCTTGCCTCATCAAACTTCGAAATCCATTCATCTCCGTGAAAATCGGGCGATATATCATGTACATATACCACATCCAGGTAATCCGTTTTTAGACGCTCTAGACTTTGCTCAATCGAGCGGAGCGTTGCATCTTCAGTGTAGTCAGTAATCACTTTGTTTTTACGTGCGTCTTCAAACAGCCCTTCTTTTTCTTCCACTTCATTTGAAATGACACGGCCCACTTTTGTGCCTATCATATAATCATCTCGATTATAGTTGGATAAAGCTCTGCCTAATCGCATTTCCGATAAGCCAGCGCCATATAAAGGTGCTGTATCAAAATAACGAATACCTTGATCCCAAGCAGTTTTGATCGTTTCTTGAGCTTCTTCCTCTGAAACCTCGCGATACATATTTCCTAGAGGTGCTGTTCCGAAGCCGATTTTTTCTTTTAATGCTTTGTGCAAATTATTCATAGCGATCGTCCCCTCCTCAAAATAATTGTCCATCTACTCGGTGTTTACACAGCTCACGTTAAGATTTATTAATCAAGTCATATAGCTTGTACACTTTTCCACTTTCAATGGAAGCATAATCGTTTAGCAAATCCATTAAAACCGCTGCCACTGTTTTAGGAGAATTCAGTTTGTCCTCCTCTTTCAAGGACTTAAACTTATCAAGATCCGCAAATGCCGATTCCTTCGAAGAGCGGATTTCCTTCTGCATATCTGTATCAATCACACCAGGGCTATAGGCAAACACTTTGTGTGAATGTCCGGCCATTTCCTGCTCTAAGGCCGTGGTTTCGGTAAAGCGGTTGATGGCAGCCTTGGAACTGCTGTAGACACTCCAACCGTGGACCGATCTTTCCGCTGCTCCTGAAGTGATATTTATAATCGACGTATTTATTTCGTGCTCATTGGCTTCTTTCAATAAGGAATTGGTGAACATAATAGGTGCTGTGACGTTAACCATCAAGTGCCGGTTCACATCTTTCACATGAAAATTTCCCACCGTTTCAATCGGCTCAATGACTCCAGCATTATTAACAAGATAAATGAAGTGGGCATCCCCTTTTGCAGCATGCCTCATCACTTCTTTGATCCCTCTCCCGAGTTCATCCTGGTCACTAAAATCACAAGGCACATGTGTATAGTCCACCTCCAACCGTTCAGCTAATTGGCGAAGCCTCTTATTAGCATGTCTGGACACCCCAATAACGCGAATCGATTTTTCCAAAAACTGTTGGGCAATCGCCTCGCCAAGTCCTCTCGAATCTCCTGTAACAATTGCATATTGCATGTAGTCGTCCTCCTTAACATTTATCTGCTCTTAAATTTCCCTTCTATCTCAGTTCAAAAACATGAACGGTTTACATTGGGGAAATCAACGTATATGATTAAAAAAGTACAGTGTAGACTGAAGGTGGCAACGATGAAATACTTTTATTTATTTATTATATACGTTGCGGGGCTGGTCATTTCAAGTCTAGGGCTCGCACTGATTATTAAATCAGGTTTAGGCGTAGGTCCTGGAGACAGTGTGGCCGTTGGAATATCGAGACACGCACCGATTACTGTGGGCAGCGTAATGATCATTGCATTTGTTATTCTGCTTCTCGTGAATGCCTGGATTGAACGGAAGCGGCCTCAATTTGAGTCATTACTCCCCATTATATTACGTGGACGAACACTTGATATTTTTCTTTATGGAACACTTGATCACGCTTCCTTTGAAGTATGGTGGACACAGTGGGGCGTATTTACCCTGGGATTGATCGCAACAGCCGTTGGAATTGCGATCTATTTACGAACTCCCTTCCCACGTATTCCGCTTGACCATTTTATGATGATTATGAATGAAAAAACGAAGCAATCCAAAAGCTCTGTCCGTATTTTCACGGAGTCTGGAATGGCTTTGATTGGGTTTTTGCTGGGTGCTCCCGTAGGCATCGGTACATTAATCGTCGCCTTATTGTTAGGTCCCTTTATCCAGACGGCTTATCAAGGAGCCCGGCCGATTGCTAACCTCTGGAGTCAACCTAGGCGTGCAAAAGCGCAATCGCCTCGATAGAAAGTTATGAATTAAGACCGGGAACAGAGGAAGTTCGACTAAGTTCGGCATTCAAGGAAGTTCGGTTAAAACCGGCACGTCCTGTGCCAACACTGAACTACCCCACATCCTGTGGGGCATGTTTCAACGCCGAACTACCCCACGTCGTGTGGGGCAAAAAAAGGCGTGAACCTGTGCGATGGGTTCACGCTTTTTTTTATGCGTTCAGATTAAGGTTTGTAAGACCTCGCTCCTCCAGCTCTTTTCCTATTTTTTCTTCGTATTGGACGCGTTTGGCCATCATTTCTTCCGTTAACGATTCAGGAAGCGGACCAAATTCTTTGATTAATTCTTTCTCCGCTAATTTTTCGACCAGTTTATCCCAAAAGCTGAATTCGTCGTATTCCTCCACGTAGTTATCAAGCAGCTCGTTCTCATATTCCACTGCCAGATCATGGACGTCGAACGGTTCCTGATACGTTATCTTATTCTCAAGTCCCGCCTCTTTGTATTTTGAAAGAACCAGGTTGCGGACGTCTTCAAATGATTCATCCAATTCTAGTTGTGTTGAATTGACGACCCACGTTCCTAGAAATACCGTCTCTACCAGCTTTTCGTATTGATCTTGACTCATTTCCAAGTTAATTTTTTTCAAAAAATGACCTCCATTACTACAGGAATGCTTGCTTATTTACTGGCTTTCACATGCGTAAACATGGATTGAGATTCTTTAATGCCTGCATCCTGCTCATACTTCTGCTGCAGCTTTCTTGTGATGGACCCTACCTGCTTATCCTTTACAGCTTTTCCATCCACTTGCACAATTGGCATCACTTCTGCCGTACTGCTTGTTAAAAACAACTCATCAGCGGATTGAACATCTTCCACACGGAACGATTCTTCCACAAATGGAATGCTTTCATCTTCACAAAACTGTTTGATGCGTGTGCGGACACAGCCGTGGAGAATATTTTCTTTAGCAGGGTATGTGAAAACTTTGCCATCACGAACTAGATACACATTCGAGGAACTGCATTCTGTCACTTCCCCATCTTTATGAAGAATCGCTTCAAAGCAGCCTTGTTCACTCGCTTCCTGCTTCGCTATTACGTTTGGCAGCAAATTCAGGCTTTTGATGTAACACCAATCCCAGCGGATATCAGGTCTCGTAATAGCGGATACCCCTTCTGCCATAAAATCCATTTTTCTGGACAGATCCTGAACGTAAGCATACAAATTAGACTTGACGTTAAGAGGGAAAACATGGTCTCTCGGCGCTGAGCCACGAGTGATCTGCATATACACTTTAGCGTCATTTTGAATTTGATTTTTCTGCAGCAGTGCATCCAGCTGTTGATACATCTCCTCTTTTGCAAATGGCATCTTTAATTTGACGGCTTCAGCTGAACGGTACAGCCGGTCCACATGTTCATCAATTAAATAATACTTGCCATTATAAACACGAATAACTTCATATATTCCATCCCCAAATTGAAGACCTCTTTCTTCAAAAGGGTATTGCAAATCATCTTTATGAACAAAATCGGACTCGGTCAGCACATAATCGTATACACTCATCACTTTAACCTCCTAAAGTTTCACTTCTTGTTTAACGACTAGTTTACCAAAAAATTATAACGTATAGGAACAAAATCAAAAATCTCACCAATACCCTACAATATACCCAGGCAATATCCCAATAAAACCCACCTCAGGTCATCCAGTTTCTGGATGACCTGAGGTGGGTTTTATTGGATTTATTGGGAATTTATCATTTACAGATATTTCTTCTGGATCTTTTTGCCGCTGTAACTAAAGGCTACGTTGCGGTCTTCGATGATGGTTTCCATATGAACAGGGCGCCCCCATAATTGATAAATATAAGGAAGCGTTTTTTCTAAATACGATATATCCAGCTCAACCTCTTCAAAGTGGTGCTTCAAATACAGCTCTCCATTTTTCATGTAGTCGCCATTTTGGACCGTCAGATAAGGGAAGCCGCCATTGACACGCATCGTAATTAACTGATCTCTTACGGACTCATGATCTTTATCGGTAATTTTATATTTCTGTCCTTGCTTTTGAAATAAATACATATCTTCCTGTCTGACTAAGTCTTTTGTTAAATAATTTCGAATAAAGCTCTGGTCAGACTCTATTTCTCGAACCTCAAATATTTTCTCCCGTCCTGTTCCTTCCTCGATCCCATGCTTCTTCATCTCATCAGTTGGATTATTATACCTTTCTTCAATGTCTTCAAAAATCTTCAATCCCAAGTAATAGGGGTTCAACTGAGTTTTAGACGGCTGGACAACACTCGCGTTTAAATTCGCAAAGTCCACAACCTCATCACTCGTCAAATCCAGCTCCCTTAGGATCCTCGCATGCCAATACGACGCCCAGCCTTCATTCATAATTTTCGTTTCAATCTGCGGCCAGAAATAAAGCATTTCTTCCCTCATCATCGTTAAGATATCACGCTGCCAATCGTCCAGTTCCCGACTAAATTCTTCGATAAATAAAAGCAAGTCTTTCTCCGGCTGTGGCGGGAATTTTTTACGTTTTTTAAAAGCGGGCTGTTGGTCCGGCGATTCACCGATTTTCCATAAATCATCGTAGGGGGTTCTCGGTTTCTTTGGCCCCTTCAGTTCCTCTTCTTCTGCCTCCTCTTTCACACTCCAGGACAGCTTCGGCCTTACAAGTGAGGGGTCAATATGCTCTTGAATCGCGAGTACAGCATCAAGGAATTCTTCGACCTCTTCCTTTCCATATAATTTTTCATACGCCGTAATTCGCTCAGCTGTAGCTGACATGCTTTCCACCATATCACGCTTCGTATTTTGAAAGCGCGCATTGTTTTTGAAAAAGTCACAGTGAGCTAGCACGTGAGCTACAATCAGTTTATTTTGAATCAGACTATTTGAATTTAATAAAAAGGCGTAACACGGATTAGAATTAATGACAAGCTCGTATATTTTACTTAGCCCGAGATCATATTGCAGCTTCATTTTGTAATACTGTTTTCCGAAACTCCAGTGCGAAAACCGAGTCGGCATCCCATAAGCACCAAATGTATAAATAATGTCATCTGGACATACCTCGTAATGCATCGGGTAGAAATCGAGTCCGAATCCTTCAGCAATTTCTGTAATTTCTCGTATCGCTTTTTCCAGATTACGATGTTCTTCTTGTTTCAAAAATGCCCCCTCCTTAAGCTTTGCCTACATTACTATATGAAAGAACAGCCAGGAACATGAAAATGTAACTGTCTTTATTAGAAGAGGAATGGTCAATTCTGAAGGGGGAAGTGTTTAAATATCATTTTTTTTCCATAAAAAAACGGGATTCTCTCGGCTGAGAATCCCGTTTATATTATGACTGTGCATCTGGAAACAGACGATCAGTCATGCGGCCAAATTCACGGAAAAAACCTTGAATCGGTTCACCATTTCCTACGTCATCCACGTAGTTATTTGTTAAGTCAACAAAGTCCGGATTTGTGGAAATATACACGTTGTTAATATCCTTATCTGCACCCTTAACAATTTTTGTGATTTGCTTCTCCACCTCGTCACTAACTTCTGTTTTCGCCTCACCATTCTGGTTACCCAGAACCGCTGCCACGTAGGCATTATCATTTGTCGTTAACACATACGCTTCGTTAATGCCCTTCACGTTAGCTTCGATGTTTTGCGCAGCTTTCTCCGCTACATCATACTCATGCTGGTCAGCACCATTCTTATTGTCGTTGCTAGTTCCCATATGGTTGTCATCGTTGTTATCACCCATACGGTTATTATCGTCGCGGTTTGCATTGTTATTATTTCCTTGGTCATTCATATCGTCAGCCATGCGTTCAAAACTCGTGTTTTGAGCACCTTCATTGTTGCCATTACCTTGTTCTTCATCAGCTTGACAAGCAACAAGAGAAGAAGCAACGAGCAGACCAAGCGCAACTGCTTTTATTTTCATGGTGTATTCCTCCTTCCAAGCTTATTTGTAGTATGTGTCTTGAAAGAACTTATATACTAATTTGCATGGATGTAATTTCACAGTTCTTCAAGGCGCAAGGAAGGTTTTGCTGAATTATTTTCCTAAACGAATAAAAAAACAGCCCTTTCTTTCCGGAAAGGACTGCTGTGATCAATCATTTGTTGGAAGCATGAACCAGATGTGAATGGTTACCATGTATAAAGTCAGCATTGCATTAAAAAATATAAAAAATACCGGCGCCAATTTAAACAATCCTTTTATTTTGGCGTAACTATATCGCAGCAAGACCAAGCTGGCAATAAACACAACATAATATAAATAAAACCAAATCCAGCCATTATTCGTGTCTTGGTCTACCCCAACTTCGTATCCGATTCCAAATGCGATCCAAACACCGATAAACGAAAGTACCGAAACCGCAAACCAGCGCTGCCGATCTTTTATGTAATACAACGTCACTCCAGCAAAAATAAAACTAAGTAAAGCGATGATCTCACTGATAATAACAAGGGCGCCCTGGGCAGGTCCGTTAATAGCTGTACATAGACTGATCAAAATAAACAATCCAAATGCGCTTACTCCTCCAAGGTTAATCCATAGCCAATATCGTTCATCCATGACTGATTTCTCCTTCCATCCTTACCAAGTAAATCATTTCCATACCATCATACCAATCCTTTTTGAAAAAATGAATAGTGTCGAATTTTCCATTTCTGTGAAGAACTTTCTGATTCATTCTTACCCTTCATGGAGACAATAAAAACAATCCTTTCTAAGGAAGGATGAAGTGAAAAATCATGTATTATCAAGATTATGACAAAGCATTGCATTACATGATCTGGGGAGAGTGGGATGAACTGCTTATTCTCATGGTAAGAACCCGTGACCATTTTCTCTCTAAGAAAATAGAAGCATTTCTCCATGCGTTTCACTACCCAGGACATGAAACCACCCTGCTCGAAAGCCATGAAAGCTTGTTACACTATATCGACCACGCCCAAGCTACGACACAACCAACCCAATATGTATAAAATAACCACCTCAGGTCATCCATTTTCTGGATGACCTGAGGTGGTATTTATTGTCAGCGATTATTGCATATATTTTACTCCGAACAGGGCAGCTTGGGTTCGGTCGTGGACTTCTAATTTTGAGAAGATATTCGACAGGTGCGTTTTCACAGTTTTTTCAGTGATAAACAAATGATCGGCAATTTCTTTATTGCTGCACCCTTTCATAATCTCCTTCAGTACGTCCTTCTCACGTCGTGTGAGATCTTGTATCCTCTTCTCCTCTTCCTGTTGACCAGCCCCTGTAACGTGTGTCATCAACTGAGTAGCTGCTTTTGCATCAATCATGGTCTCACCTTCATAAACACGCCTGATCACATTAACTAATTGGTCTGGGTCAATGTCCTTCATTTGATAGCCATTAGCGCCAGCCTGAATCGCCGGAATGACAGTATCGTAGTCGGAAAAACTCGTCAGCATGACTATTTTTATGTCCGGATATTGTTCGCGAAGTTGTTTTGTTGCTTCAATGCCATCCATCGTTGGCATTTGAATATCCATAAGTACGACATCAACAGGATGATCACGTAAATAATCAATAACTTCTTGACCATTTGCCGCCTCATACATCACTTTAATATCTTCCTGTGTTTGAAAAAAGAACACCAGTCCTTTTCGCACGACCTGATGGTCATCCGCAATCACAATTTTAATCATCTTCAACTATCTCCCCCTTCTACAGGTATCTCCACTCGAACTGTCGTTCCGCCTTCAGGCTGACTCGTGATCGTAACCTTCCCCCGATGATGCGATGCTCTCTCCCTCATCCCTGATAACCCGAAGGAGCGACCGTGACAATCTGCATTCGTAAAACCTGTGCCCTCATCACGGACCTCAAGCACCACTTGATGGGGGAGTTTTTGTAACGTTACCTCAACCTCACCGATTGCTGCATGCTTCCAAACATTATGCAGCGCTTCCTGTCCAATTCTGAACAAGCCCTCTTCTATAGCATAAGGTATTGAGGTCGTACCCTCTGAATCAATGGTACACCGAAGCCCAATCGTACTCGCGTATGACCGTAATTCAGCTAAGACCCCTTTCTTAAATCGGCCGCCTTTTTCCTCAGTAACGAGTGCGCGCATTTCCTTCAACGCCTGTGAGGAAATATCATGAATGTAATCTACTTGCTCTTTTAATGTGGGAACCGTGACAGCCGAACGGCTCACGGCCTTTGAAGTGAGCACGATTGAAAAAAGTAATTGATTGACGGAATCATGTAAATCCTGGGCAAACCGCGACCTTTCCTCTCTCCTGGCTATCGCTTTTTCTTTTTCACTAAGCAACAGCTTTCGTTCTGCTACCCTGTTATATTCCTTCACCAGCTCAAAAATCTCCAGTTCTGCTTTAGAAAAAGACCGCCCTTCTAGGCCGATCAGTTGCGGACTTATACTGCCGGGCGAATCAGCCGCTTCGTCTGATTCCACGCTTGCCCACCGAATCAAACCTCCCGGATATAGTGCTCGTAATCCATCTTCAACAGTGGTTCGTAAACTATGTAATGTATCCGCCTCTTGAATGCTTTTCGTCAACTGATGAGATTTCATGAGCAGCTTGCTCCATTCTTCTTCCGCTTCAAACCGTTCGATTCGTTCGAGCGCTGTGCCGATCTGCAGCGCAATCGACTCTAACAACTGCAAATCTTCCGAATAACTTGTCTTATGTCTCATCGCGACATTGAATAGGCCAAACGATCTTTCTGGCGTTTGCAAGGGCACTGTCGCATGGTGCGTAATACCTTCCGTCCCCTCTATCCCTTCTTCCAATACCTGTTCAATCCGCTTACAGGCAATAATACTCGTCGCCTTTGTCAGCCGGCCATTTTTATATCTCGATACACAATGACAGTCCTCGCCGCACATGCGTTGCTTCTGATTGCGGGCTAACGCAGGAGGAAGCCCATCATCCGCCACAAGCTGCACTACCGATTCATTTTCAAGAAAAATCCACCCCGTCTCAAAGTCAGTCATGGAAATGAACTTCCTCAACACATCCCCGAGTACCTGTTTATTTGTAGACTCATTCAACAATTCAGCTATATTTTTTAACGTTTCCAGCTGCGATGAAGAATCGTGCATGACCATCACCTTTTCTTATTTGTGAAAATTCATTAAAATGATTATAACACGACATAAAAAAAAGACGAACCATGTGCTGGTTCGCCTCTTTAGTTAAAATTACGTCCGATCCGGTTTAACTTCTGTATCAATATGATAATTCAATTCAAATAAATCACGCCTGCGATCGCGAAGCTGTCTTACCGTACCCGACTTTCGCTGTCTTCGTAAAACTTCCAAGTCAACATCACCGACCACAACGGTTTCCACATTAGGGTTACACTCCCCAACCACACCGTCACGTGCAAATTCAAAGTCAGACGGTGTGAAAATTCCGGACTGAGCATATTGGATATCCATATTTTCAACTTGTGTCATGTTGCCAACCGTGCCGGCAATAACCGTATACACCTGGTTTTCAACCGCGCGGGCCTGAGCACAATAGCGGACGCGCAAGTAACCTTGGCGATCATCTGTACAGAATGGAACAAAAATAATGTTAGCTCCTTGATCCACCGCATAGCGAGCCAGTTCAGGAAATTGAATGTCATAACAAATTTGGATGGCAATTTTTCCACAATCGGTATCAAACACTTTCACCGCATCGCCAGGCTGAATCCCCCACCACGTGCGCTCATTCGGTGTGACATGAATTTTGTATTGCTTCTCAATCGTACCATCACGTCTGAATAAATAAGAGATGTTATAAATCTGCTCATCTTCTTCAACGAAATGCGATCCACCGATAATATTCACATTGTACTTCACGGCAAGGTGTTCAAACATCCGAATATAGTCCTCCGTAAAGTCAGATAATCTTCTTACTGCCTGAGATGGCACCTTTTCCTCGAGAAAAGACATTAACTGCGTCGTGAAAATTTCCGGAAACACAGCAAAGTCTGATCCATAATCGGCCGCAACATCAACATAGTACTCACACTGTCTGCTGAACTCTTCGAAAGAGTCGATATTTTTCATCATGTATTGGATCACCATTATGCGCACAGGATGACTCGTCTTAAAGTGGCGCTTCGTCCGCGCCCGGTAATCAATATTATTCCACTCCATTAACGTAGCGTATTTTGATGAAGCCTTATCATCCGGCAAGTAATTCGGGTTGATACGCATCACCGTGAACCCGTTAATAATTTGAAACGTTAAGACAGGATCATAGATGTTTTGATTGCGCACTTCTTCAACATATTCTCTTGGAGACATCTCCTGCTCATATTTATGATAGTTCGGAATGCGGCCCCCGATGATGATACTCTTTAAATTCATTTCGCGTGCCAACTCTTTTCGAGCTTCGTACAACCTCCGGCCAATCTTCATCCTGCGAAATTCCGGGTGCACCATCACTTCAATTCCGTACAGGTTGTACCCATCCGGGTCATGGTTTGTGATATATCCTTCATCCGTAATATCATCCCATGTATGTTTATCATCATATTCGTCAAAATTAACAATCAGACTTGAACAGCTTCCGATAATATCGCCATCATATTCGACCACAAACTGCCCTTCAGGGAAATGCCTGAGGTGACTTTCAAGATGAGCCCTCTTCCACGGGTCCATATTTGGAAAACACAACTGCTGCAACGTAAAAATCTGTTCTATATCATTCTCTTGCATATTACGTACAATCATTTTTTTCTCAAATTGTGATAAATCAAGTTTAGACATAAGTTCGTTCCTTTCTATGAAAAGTCTTACGAAGCGAAACACTTCTATCGTACTGAATAATGGACTAAACTGTCTAGTTCGATCATCGTTCTTTACGATTTATTTATAACATTATGAAATGAATGTTTTGATTAAGTTCATAACTGATTGTATAGTAAAAGTGAGGTGAAGCCTATGAACGGATTTGAAAAACGAAAAGAACGGAAGAAACATAATATTATTACAGCCTCGTTTGAACTTTTTTCAAAGTATGGCGTGCAGAAAGTCAGCATCCAGCAAATTGCAAAAGCAGCCGACGTTTCCCAAGTAACCATTTATAATTACTTTGGCGGGAAAGATCAGCTCCTGCTGGAAACCATTAAATCATTCGCCTATGATCTACTGGAATCCTCCCGCGCTATTCTCCACAGCTCCGCTCTGGATTTCAAAGGGAAACTCGATCACATGATCCACAGTGAGAAAGAAAGTTTTTTTCACATGGACGCTGACTTTATCCAGTCGATCATGTCAGAGCATCCTGAAATTAAAGCGTTTATCAGTTCTTTTACGAACGAGGAATCGATCCCGCTTTTCATCGAACTGATTGAACAAGGGAAGGATGAAGGATACATTTCTGACGAGCTCTCCTATCAATCGATTATGATTTATATCGATATGTATGCACAGGCTTTACGAAAACATAAAGAACTTTATCGTACAGAAGAAGACATCAAACGATTCACCGATGAGTTTACCCACTTATTCTTCTACGGATTGCTGGGCGACCCTTCTTAAAGCTGGCCTTTTTTCACAAAAATGGGGCAGCTTCTATCTAAACTTCTTTACATACCAGCGGATCAAACTATTTAGATTACTGTCAAACAGCTTTTCCCGCCAATAGATATCGGCTGTCTGGGAAACGATAGTATTTCGTGCTGGATAAGGATGTATGACATTGGATAAGGACTGAAATTTTTTATTTAAGCTCTGGATCGTTCCCACTTCCTGCATCCACTCCCCGGCACCTGGACCGACAGCATGGGCGCCTACAATTTTTCCACTGTTCGTCGTTAGTACTTTTACCAATCCTGCAGTCTGTAGCTCGGCCATAAATCGGTCATTATCAGAAAGCTTTGTCTTAAATGTTAGCAGCTGATCACCGTATTTCTCTCTCGCCTGCTCTTCCGTCAGACCCAAGTGATAGATTTCTGGGGACGAATAGATCACCCATGGAACCTTTTGATAAGAAACTCTCCTTGAAAGTCCAAGCACTGCATTTGAAACGACAAGTCTCCCTTCCATGCCGGCTGCATGAGTAAATGGCATCGAGCCGTTGCAATCCCCAATAGCATAAACATGGTTCTGATTTGTTCGCAAACAATCATCAACCTCAACGGCACCATCTTTTGTCTTGATTCCTGCGCGTTCAAGAGAAAGCCGTTCAATATTTGCCTGGCGTCCTGTTGCTAGCAGCAGCTGATCGGCTTCGATACTTCCTTGCATTCCGTCTTGAGAAAAGTGAACTACAACCTGCTCTGCTTCTTGTTCAACACGATCTACAGTCGCATTCGTTAAGATCGAGACTTCTTCACCAATTACCTGTTCCGCTATTTGGGCGATTTCACGATCCTCCTGTCCAGCGATCTGATCCCCGGCTTCCACGATCGTAACACTCACCCCCAGCCGTGCCATCGCCTGAGCTAATTCCAGCCCAATGACCCCGCCGCCGATCACCACGAGTGACCGAGGGCGCTTCTTTAAGTTAAAAATCGATTCATTCGTCAAATAGCTGACTTGCTCCATCCCTTCTATCGGCGGCACCACCGGCGATGACCCTGTAGCTAACACGATGCGTTTTGCCGTGATGATATCTTCTCCGACTTGAAGGGTGTGCTCATTCACGAAACTTGCTTCTTCTTCAAACAGATCTACTCCTAACTTAAGAAAGCGATCTTTAGAATCATGGCCCTGGACCTCACCAACCGCCTTTGAAACTTTATCCATCGCTACAGCAAATAAATGATCATACTGCTCACTGGAAAGCTCAGTCAGCTCTGCTGTCACATGCACTTCTGCTGCGCTGTGAATTAGGGCTTTTGAGGGCATACATCCATAATGTAAACAGTCACCACCTAACTCCGTTTTGCGTTCGATCAAGGCTACAGAGGCCCCTAAACTTGCTGCGCCCGCCGCAACAGTCAAACCTCCCGATCCGCCGCCGATCACGGCCAGTTGATAATCAAATTTCATGAAGATACCCCTTTCATTTGGTCGAGATATTCCTTGGAGATTTGCTCCATTCGCTTACGATTCGCCCCGAAATCTATGTAGCCAACTCTTGAAGCAGAGCGAAAATGAACCCTTTCCTCTAGTTGATCAAAGTAAAACTCCACATCGTCTTTAAACTTAAGAAACTTTGATGTAAAAACAACATGCAGATAATCCTCTTGTTGGCTTTGAATCTCGGTCCGTTTCTCTGCACCGATGATATTCAGGATGACGTTTTTTGCCCCATCTTTATCGCGAAAAAAAGGAAGAGACTTCATTTTCTGCTTAGATCGCTGTGCCTGTGTAGATATGCAATTTGGAGAATTTGGGCACGGTGCTAACTCTCCATTTCGAACTCCCAGCCATTCCTTAGTCATGATTACCCTTCTCCTTTTTCTGTCCTCCCTTATCTATTCACCGAATGAACAACAAAAAAACACTTCGTTCTGCCGAAGTGTTAGTGAGATCCATTACCATTACCCTTTTGTTTGTTCGCTTTGCCATTGTTATGCTTTTTGCCAGGGCCATTTCCGTTATGATTTTTGCTTTTCTTCTGGTTTTTGTGATCGTGTTTCGTTTTTTTATCCGGTTTATGATCATCAGCTCGTTTAGAGGGGTCAGGTTTGCTATGTTGATTATTCTTTGCTTTTGCTGAATGATTCTTGTTCGCTTTTTCTTTGTCCGAAGCAGGACGATCATTAGCACGCTTATCTGCTTGGTCACTTCTGTTTGCCTGACCCGGGTGAGGTGAATGGTCCTTTTTTTTAGCATGGCCCGGAGGAGTCTGCTTGTCTTTCGCTTGAGAAGGTTTAGGCTTAAATTCATCCTTCGGGACAATGAACATTTCTTTGGAAGAATCACGGTTGATCTGCTGAGACGGCTTTTCCATTTTATTTCCGTTTGATTTTGACGATTCTGATTGGTTGTAAAAGGATTGTATAATGGCTTTATCGTCAGCCTCAATCGTAACTTTCGCTGATTTACCGTTTTTTGCTTCACTAAGTGAATCTGCCATCAATTCATTAACCGATACCTTTTCTTTTTTCGCCTGTTTCCTCAACTGGCTGGGGACATTATAGGAGGCTATTGACAAATTAAAAGATTGTTTAGCTAAATAGCTCTCAATTTTGGCAGAAAAGTCCTCATCATGCTTATTTACATAGCTTACCCCAATCAGCACCTGATTTTGGTTATTGATATAACCTAATTCCTGACTTAATGTAATCATGTCAAAGGTGACTTCGGAGGCAGGGTCGTTCTGCCAATCCTCAAGCTTTGATAATAGGACCTCCGCGTCTTCATTCAGCGGAATCACATCAATGACTTGCATGTTTTTATTAAGCTTAAGTTCAACACTAGGGTTCATATCAATATTTACAAAAGCATAGGCTTTGTTACTCCCATACCATAGATAGGCTGGAAATAAGGCAATCAATAAAGCTAACGCAACAGCGACAAATTTCATCCTGGGCAGCGTAAACACCTGGGCAAAACCTTTGTGTTTAACGACGGCAGGTTGAAAATACACTTCCATTCCTACTTCAGCCCGTTTTAAGAGTTTCGCTTTATGAAAATTCCCATCATTTGTCATCACGATCGTATACGATCTGCTTTGCTCCATGACAATACCTTTTCTCACATACCCACCCCCTTTAGATAATCTTTTAGATACACATAGTCACCAGAAAAGATGAGTACCATAGCAATGATGAATTTACGGTTTCGCTCCAATGTTTTCTTACTGACCTCTACTTTATTAACGAGGTCTTTAATGGGCAGCCGACCTTTTTCAAGCACTTGCTGACGAAGCTCATCGTTTTCATAAACGATACGCGCCACCTGAATAGCAGACTCTCTTGCGTCCACATGTTTAGGAGAAGCCTCTGTTAATTCAGCAAAGGAAAGCTTGTACTTTCGCAAATGAGCCTGAAATTCACGAATCTCCTCCCTGCGATACCACGCTTCGGTCTCAAGAACATAGCGGTCTTTCGCTGCTCTTACCTCTGAAGGATTTTCCATTTGTTCATCCTCAACATAATCTTCGTCAAGAGAAACTACTTTAAGACGCTTTTGCTCGTTTCGGATATAATCAATCACTTTACGCTTTATGACAAGCTTCGCAAAGGATAAGAACGAGCTGCCTTTGTCACAGGAATAAGCGTCAATGGCCTCGTTAAAAGCGAGCAAACCAATACTGTATTCATCATCTTTCGTTGGGTCAATGTATCTCTTACATACTTCAGAAACACTTTTGGCGATAAAAGGTTGATACTGTTTAAGCATTTCATTTTTAATGTTGTCGTCTCCCTGTTTTGCAGCTGCTACCAGTTCATCAAGGGAGGTGTCCTTCGTTCGAAAAAGACCTCTGATCAACCTTCATCACCTCCAGCTAATAAATATTTTCGTTTCAAAATTCATCTATTTGGGCGTATTTTAAATAAAAGTTTCATTTTTATTACAATTTTGTATCAACCATATAAAACTGAAGTAGTTTTCACTAATTGTATAAGGCAGGTATGTGGATATTGTATAGAGCAAGACAATTTTACTCAATATTCGACTTGTATTCCACCACACACGATTTACATTTTATTAAATAATCATTTCAAAAAACAGGTATTTAGAATTACGCAATAACCATTATCAAGTTAAGAACGTAAATATGCCCACAAAATAAGTCTTACGAACCATAAAACAATGATTCATAATACCTATTTAACCCCCTAAGTAAAACGTCAGCTATTACTTAGGGGGTTTCTTGGTTTGTTCGCTCATAATAATAATCGATAGGAATGGCCAGTCCGACCCGCCCTTTTTCCTCATGATCTAAGGTGGCAAAGACCACAGCCATCACTTTTCCTTGAGAATTAATGACTGGGCTCCCCGAATTGCCCCGATAGATTGGTGCATCAAGCATTAAAACAGGCTGCTTCCAATCTTCTAATGTAATAGAGTCGATAATCCTCCCTTTATTCGCGATTCCTGTGAAGCTTAACGGGTTTCCGATAAAATAAAAAGGCTCCCCTTCTTCAAAAGACGTTTGTTTTGCTAACGTAAGATGGGGAAAACCGCTACCTTCGGCTTGTAATACAGCTAAGTCAACTTCAGGAAACTTCTCCACAACTTTGGCTTCAAACAATCCCTCGTCAGGGAAAGCGACAGAGATCCGTTTCTTTCCTTCAATCACATGGTGGTTTGTAATAATCGTTCCCTCTTTATCGATCGCGAATCCCGTCCCTTTACTTTGCCCTGCTTCCACGACAACGACTGCTTCCTGGTATCGATCAATGTCTGGATTAGTAGAGAGTTTTGCGGACGTGACTAAAAAGTCAATCGCGGGAATCGAGAACGTTTTCGGAATGACAGCAATGATGTTTGCTATCATCATAAAGGCGATCAGAAAGAACAGCCACCTTGGAAACGGACGCTTAGATTTTCTCTCCTCTTTCTCTTCCCGTTCGCGTTCCCAAGCCAGCCTTTTTTCCTCTTGAATAAGTTCATATAATTCTTCATCATCTATTTCTTCATATAAATCATCATCAATGATATCCGGCTTTTGATCATCATGGTCTTTCATGCGTCGACACCTCATAAGCCATTAGAATAAGAACTACATAGCACCTGCTTTAACGGCACCCTGCTGCATTTGATACATCTGGTAGTACTGGCCGCCTTCAGCCAGAAGTTCACTATGCGTTCCTCGCTCTATCATTGTACCACGATTTAATACGAAAATTTGATCTGCCTGCTGAATGGTGGATAATCGGTGGGCAATCACAAGTGTCGTCCGGCCTTGCTTTAATACTTCCAAGGCTTTCTGAATGATCTGCTCGGTTTCCGTATCAATGTTCGCCGTCGCTTCATCCAGGATTAAAATAGCTGGATCAAACGCGAGTGCCCTGGCAAAAGAAATCAACTGACGCTCTCCCATTGATAAAGAATCTCCTTTTTCCTGCAGAACGGCATCATATTGATCTGGTAATTTTTCTATAAAGCGATCTGCCCCTACAGCTTTCAAGGCATTGATAGCCATTTCCCGGGAAATTTTTTCATCATTCATCGTTACATTCGACAAAATCGTCCCCGAGAAAATAAAGGGATCCTGGAGCACGATCCCCATGTGACTACGTACCTGCTGCCGTGACCATTCTTTTGTAGAGTGGCCATCGATCGTGATCTCACCAGTTTGAGGGTCATAAAAACGAAATAACAAGTTCATAATTGAACTTTTTCCAGAACCTGTGTGACCGACAAAGGCTGCCGTCTGTCCCGGCTGTACTTCGAAATTAATATCTTTGAGCACGTCTTCTCCTTTTGTATAGGCAAAGGTTACCTGTTTAAAGGCAATCTTTCCACGATAACGGGACACAGGCTCATGGTCTTGAGATTCCACCGGTTGTTCAAGCAGCTCGAATACGCGTCCAGCAGCGACACGAGCCTGCTCAAGCTGCGGCAGCTGATTAACGAGATCCGTTACAGGTTGAAAAAGCCGGTTCAAATAATCAACGAATGCGTAAAGTACACCGGCTGTTACAATTCCTTCCACGCCAATTGATGAGGAACCGAAATACCAAAGAAACGCAACAAAAGCGATGTTTCTCAATACATTTACCAAATTAAACGAAGTTAAAGCACTCAATCGTACAAGTTTACGTTGGTAATTGAAATGTCTCGTATTCAGACGTTCAAAATCCTCCGACGTTTGTTTTTCCTGACGAAAGGCTTGAATAATCGACATGCCTTGTATCGCTTCATTTATACTCCCATTCATATCACTAACGGTAGATCGCACAACGCTATTGTACTTGCCCCCATAATGCTTATACAGCCTCATCCATACCAGAATAATCGGAATCAGCAGCAAACACATCAAAGCAAGCTTCACATCTAGCAAAAACAGAGCGACATAGATCCCCGCCATGTAAAAAATACTTGTAACAAATGTGGCCAGCACCTTGACGTAAAGCTCCCGAATCGCTTCTGTATCGTTTGTAACGCGCGCCACGATTTTCCCCGCCGGCTGATCGATAAAATAATTCACAGGCAGACGGTGAATATGAGCAAATACGTCATCTCTCATTCGCTTAATAATACGATTAGACGTCTTTTGAAGAATAAATGTGTGAATGAATTGAAAAACAGCTGCAATCAGCAGAAGCCCGAGATAGATGGCAAGCAGCCAGTAAATCGAGCGCTGTTCAGGCTCGAAGAAACGATACAGCTCTGTCAAAGACAGTTGCTCTGCTTCAGCTTTCATCGTTTCCCCATTTAAAGTAATGGTAACGACTCCATCTTGATAGGAGCGACTGCCCGTCAGAGGCACATCAGAAGGAATAAACATATAATTCCGGCCTACTTGCAAAATAGTTGCCGTATCGGTTACTTCATCATTTTCCTCAATACGGTCGGCCCGTTTATACAGTTCTCCGTTATAAGAAACCGTGTAGGCATCAGGCTGCTGAACTTCATGCCATTGGTCCTCAATGCCGACGATATGTTCATCAATCAGACGCTTGGCAATAAATGGCCCTGTAAGCTCTAAAGCAACCGCAATAACTAAACAAACAAGCCCAATAACAATATTCCTTCGATACAATAAAGCAAAATTAAATAATTTACGTTCTGTTGAAGGCTTCCTCATTCCTTCACCTCCCGATCAAGCTGCTGATGATCATATTGTGTCTGATACCAGCCTTTTTGCTTCATCAGCTCCTGATGAGTACCTTGCTCAGCAATTCGGCCATCTTCAAGCACTAGAATATGATCAGCGTGAGTCACCGCAGACAATCGATGCGCAGCAATCAGCGTTGTTTTTCCTTCTCGTTCCTTACGAAGATGTTCGATAATGGCTGCCTCTGTCTCTCCATCCACAGCTGACATTGCATCATCAAGCATGAGAATTTCCGGGTCCATGATGAAAGCCCGGGCTATCGCAACTCGCTGTTTTTGCCCTCCAGACAGGGTAACCCCGCTTTCTCCCACCATCGTGTCGAGCCCTTTCGGTAAAATTTTCATATCTTCTAGAAAGTGGGCTAAGCGCATGACTCGATAAATCTCCTCATCCGTCGCCCCTTTTTTACCAAACTGAATGTTCTCGCGAATGGACTTAGAGAACAAAATTTGCTCTTGTGGGACATAACCAATCCAGGATCGTGTCGTATCTAAGTCCAAGTTTTTGATATCGATGCCATTAATTTGCAAAGAGCCTTGAAGCCCCGGATATTCACGGAGCAACTGTCTGAACAGTGTGGTTTTTCCAGCACCAGTCTTCCCTACAATGCCAATCGTCTGACCGCGTTTGATCGACACATCCAATTGACTTAACCCTTTAACTTCCGCCCCTGGGTATTGAAAATCTACCCCTTTAAACTCGATCGTATCTGGATAATCGAGCCTTCTCGGATGACTAGGGGACAGAACGTCAGGCTTATACTGCAGCGTTTCATTTACTCGATCCAGTGAGGCATTCCCACGCTGCATCACATTGATCAGCTCGCCAACCGCAAACATCGGCCAAATTAACATGCCTAAATATACGTTAAAAGAAACCATCTCACCGAGCGTAATCACATTGTGAAAAACAAGTGAGGCCCCATACCCAAGGCCGATGGTGTAAGAGATTCCTACGAGAACGGTTATGGTTGGTTCAAACAAAGCATCCACCTTGGCTACTTTGACATTTTTCCCGTACACATCTTCAGTTATATTCTGAAACCTATGCTGGTCCTGTCGTTCCTGGACAAAAGCCCTGACTACCC
Organism: Halobacillus ihumii; assembly: GCF_902726645.1. NCBI lineage: Bacteria > Bacillati > Bacillota > Bacilli > Caryophanales > Bacillaceae > Halobacillus > Halobacillus ihumii. The sequence goes on along the minus strand of NZ_CACVAO010000001.1, from coordinate 3,343,792 downwards.
GAACCCCTCTCACTGATTCCAGCACATAATTATTTAATTCCCCGAAAGCTTCCTGAGCTTCCATAAAACGCTTATGAATCACACCGCCATACTTATTCATCACAAACGCCATAATCGGCAGCGGAATCAAAGCTGCTAAGGTTAACTTAAAGCTGATCGTCAACCCCATCATCGCAATGATTAAGATCATAAAGATCGTCGAGTCGATCAACGTTAGTATTCCAAACCCAGCCGTCATTTCAATGGCTTTAAGATCATTTGTACTGCGGGCCATTAAGTCGCCAGCCTTATTACGTTGAAAAAATCTCGGAGTCATTTTGAGAAAATGATCCATCAGTCTTGAACGCATACTGCGCTCCATAATAGCCGCTCCGCTGAATAACGTATAATCCCATAAATATGAGATCGTGTAACTGGCAATAATCAATCCGCCATATAAAAGCAGCACATCAATTAGATGTTCCATTGTTAACGTATTAAATTGTATTTCATCAATCGCCATCCCAACCAATTTTGGCGGGATTAAATCAATCGCACTTACGATAATCAAGGCGATAATGGCAAATGTGTACCTTTTCCAATATTGCTTAAAAAACCAGCGTAACTTCACTAACACACTAAACATCGCTATCATCCTTTCATCTGTTCACTAGCTAACCACTCTCTTTCCAACCTTCGTTCCATTCTTTGTGCGTCCATTTGTTACTCATTTCATAAAAACCTCCTGTAATCATGTATTTATGTGAAGCGGTCACAGCCGCTTGCCACCAAGAAAATAAAGATCTGTCCTTTATGACAGACGCCTAAAAACTCAAAAAAAGCATACGTACGTGACGTATGCTTTCCAAACACATAAAAAGGCCACGAACATACGTGGCCCGCTATGAACCTATTCTCATGGAATAAACTAGGTTTACCGGCTGGCCACGAACCATATGAAATTGGACTGGGATCGTACAATTCGTTTTTTCATGGTCGTGACCTCCTTTTCTCAATGATTATATATTATACAATTTTCGGAAAATTAATGCAACAGATTATTAAGGAAATTAATTCCTTTCTACTGTTTTAACTGTTCCGTCATTATGAAATTGTCCTGATTGATAAAGGTTCCGTATTTATTAATATGAGGATGGGGATGGAAAACCACTCGCTTTCCACGGGGAAGACGGCAAGTCTCCTCGGTCTCCGACCTCCGGGGCCTCGCCAGCCTTTCCTTTCCCGTAGGAGTCTCGCAGTTTCCCATTTCGATAATGAGCTCTACGGAACCATTTAGTAAAAAATCGGAGATACTTCTCCAGACGAGCATCGGGCCTTCCTTTAACGGAGATTGAATTTAACGGTACTGTTCATTCATGAAGGTAGACCTATAAAAGCTGTCATAATTAATGGTTATGTAGTGTTCCTACACTGACAGGTACCCGTTCCGTTTCTTTTACTAGGTAAGGTGGTCGGGGAAATGACGAGACTCCTGTGGGATTATAGTACAGGGTGAGATCCCGGAAGGCGGAAGCCTGAGGAAGCTCACCGTACGCCCACGGAAAGCGAGTTATTTCCCCGACCACCTTCTTCTATTCCAATGACGCAGCTGCTAAAATGTTTGTACTGGAAGTTAAAATAAGATTCTGACTTTCCCATACTGGTTGTTTACAGCCTGTATATCCATTATTATAGGAATAGCGTATTTTTTTATAGAGGAGCGTATATATGAAACAATCCATTTACGGATTAACCTTTGACCAACTGACGGAGTGGATGATCGAGCACGGTGAGAAGAAGTTCCGCTCAAAGCAGGTTTGGAACTGGCTTTACCAGAAGCGTGTCACCGATTTTGCAGAGATGAAAAATGCGAATCAGTCCTGTATCGATCTTCTCGATCAGCATTTTACGATAGAGACATTAAAGGAAGAAATTAAACAGGAATCAAAAGATGGAACGGTTAAATTCCTATTTAAATTAGACGACGGCAACGTGATCGAAACCGTCTTGATGCGCTTTAACTATGGCCTATCAGTTTGTGTCACCACACAGGTCGGCTGCAATATTGGCTGTTCATTCTGTGCGAGTGGCGTTCTGCGTAAAAACCGTGACTTAACAAGCGGCGAGATTGTTGAACAAATTATGCAAGTACAGCACCATCTGGATGATCAAGGCCAGGACGAACGTGTCAGCCACATTGTCGTGATGGGAATCGGTGAACCATTCGATAACTATGACAACTTGATTGATTTCCTGCGTGTTGTAAACGATCAAAAAGGATTATCGATTGGAGCGCGTCACATCACTGTATCTACAAGTGGAATCGCGCCAAAAATGTACGAGTTTGCGGATGAAGGCATCCAAATTAATCTGGCTCTATCCATCCACGCACCGAACAATGAACTCCGTACGAAAATTATGAAGATCAATCGCGCCTATCCATTAGAGAAACTAATGCCAGCTATTGATTACTATTTAGAAAAAACAAATCGGCGTATTACCTTTGAATATATTTTATTAAAAGATGTGAATGATCATAAGAAAGAAGCGGAACAGTTAGCCGCTTTACTAAAAGATAAGCGCCATTTATCGTACGTTAACTTAATTCCGTACAATCCGGTCGCTGATAATCCGTACGAGCGCAGTGAAAAAGAAGCCATTCTTACCTTCTATCAGACTTTGATGGATCGCGGAATAAGATGCGGCGTCCGTACCGAGCACGGAACCGATATTGATGCAGCATGCGGTCAGCTTCGAAGTAAACAGATCGAAAAGGAAAAAGCTCGTAAAAAGAAAAATTTACAGGCAAATTAAAAAAAGCATGGGGCGCCGGCCTCATGCTTCTTTTTATTGTTCTACAACTCCTATTTTCTAAAAGCATTAGCCACACTCTTAGTAAAACAACATCAACCGTGGAAAGGGACGATCCCCCAATCATCCATATATTTCTGAAGCCTTTGCACGTCCCGATCAGGATGCACAAAACCAATGTGCCCATCCGGTCGCACTAAATAAATGGCTCCTCCGCTAAATCCTCTTTTTTCTGCGGCAGAATCATACTTGAATGTATGAAGCACCAACCCGCGGTCCTGACAAAAATCCCGAAGCTCAGAGTTGGCTCCACCATATACATGTACTTGCCAATCCCACGCACGTAAAGCTTCATAGTTCTCCCCTGTATATGGGAGTCGAATACCAGCCTGGAGTTCGTTTACTTTTCCCCTGCTCAGCCGGCTCTTTGTGTACTCAATCTGCACTTGAGATAGGGTCATAAACAGCTTTTTTCTGGCTCGATCTGATCGATTCGCTAATGGGATCAGCAGAGGAGCAATTCTTTTTCGAAACAGTCGATTGGCTCTCTTCTTAGAGACTACTCGTGTAAACACACGGTCTGTTGTATCGACTAGACGTTCCGCAAAGGCCTTTCGCTCGGTTTCATACGTTTTAAGCACCTCTTGTTTCATTTTTCCTTGCACGACGGCTGCCAGTTTCCAGCCAAGATTCATGGCATCTCCAATTCCCGTGTTCATTCCCTGGCCGCCTGCTGGACTATGAATATGGGCTGCATCACCAACTAGAAAAGCTCTTCCTTTTCTAAAGACTTCCGCCACCCGATGATGAACTTTGTATGTCGAGAACCAATTGACTTCTTTTACGTCTATACTGAAAGCAGATTGCATGTAATCTACCAGATTTTCAGACGTAATCTCTTTATCAGCTGCTGTCATGTAATCGGGAAACACACCAATCGCCCTCGTGGTATCGCTACTGCGAACAGGCAACAATACAACAAACTCTTCCCCGTGCATACACATCGCTAATTTATGAGAGCCAATAGGCGCTCCTACGGCCTTCATATCCATCACATAAAATTCCTGTTCATACGTCCCGCCTGGAAAACCTGCCTGAATTTGATGACGAACCGCACTGCTCGCGCCATCACATCCGCATATATAAAGAAATTCTTGTTCGCTTTCTTCACCGTCACAAACCAATACTGCCATCGTCCCCTCATCGGTCTCATGAAAAGACAACAGCTCTGTGTTCCACTCAACCTCTACTCCATATCGCTCAAGCTGCTTCAGTAAAACTTTCTCATGCTCATCCTGTGGAAAACTGTAAGGCGACGTGAAGCGGCTTATTCCTTCCCCGATCGACCCAAGATCAAGATGGGCCTTTTCTTTACCATCTACATGGACATGGACGCCTTCAATCTTGATCCCGCCCGTTACGAATTCATCAGCGAAATTAAATTGATCATAAAACTCAAGCGTTCTCGGCATCACGGCCATCGCCCTTGACGCCTCCCCGGGTCCAGATTCTTGGTCAATAATTTTAAAAGGTACCTGCTGCTTCGCCAGGCTCAATGCTAAGGCAAGACCAGTCGGGCCGGCACCTGCAATTAAAATTTGAGGCTTCATACAACCCCTCCTCTATCATTCAATTCCTGCCAGTTGCGCCGCAAATGCTATAAGTGTTTACACCCCGAATGTTATGTAACTTCTATATATTTATTTTAACCGATAAATAGAAATAACCCCACTTCTAATCAAAGAGTGAGGTTATCCAGGGTCGTTATTTACCCATTTCATCAGGGTGCGGTCCTAAACGATTATTTTTGTCTAAGGAATTGATTTTGTCCATTTCATCTGCCGTCAACTCAAAATCAAAGACATCAGCGTTCTCTTTTTGACGCACTTTGCGGGTGGATTTTGGTATGGTCACAATTCCATGCTGCAAGTCCCATTTTAAAATAATTTGCGCTGGTGTTTTCTTATATTTTTCCGCTAGCTCCTGTAAAACAGGGTTATCCAAGTATGTGCCACGGCCAATCGGCGACCACGCTTCCACTTGAATATCACGTTGTTTACAGTAGTCAAGGATCTCTTCCTGATAAAGTTCAGGATGAAATTCAACCTGGTTGACCATCGGCGTCACTTCCGCATCCTGCAGCAAGTCATCCAAATGGTGCGTCATAAAGTTGCTGACGCCAATTGCCTTCACTTTGCCATCTTTATAAAGCTTCTCTAACGCTTTCCACGTATCTTTATAACTTCCTTCAATCGGCCAATGTATGAGGTAAAGATCAAGGTAATCCAGTCCTAATTTACGCAGACTGCGGTCAAAGGCCTTCATTGTCTCCTCGTACCCTTGTTCATCATTCCAAACCTTCGTCGTTACAAAAAGTTCCTCACGCGGAAGATCACTCTCACGAATAGCCTGACCTACCCCTTCTTCATTATCATAAAAAGATGCTGTATCTAAATGGCGATACCCGAGGTCAAGAGCTGAACGAACAGCACTGACCACTTCATCGCCACTGTCCATTTTATAAACCCCAAGGCCGACCCACGGCATATGTACACCATTCGATAATTGAGTTGTATCTGTTAGACTCATCTGCCATACACTCCTTTACTTTTTCCATAACCATTTTTACCCCGTTCAGACTCATTTGAAACTTGTTTAGTTAAGTAAATGCTGCTGATAGGGCGGCTCATTCAAGTGATGTAATAAAAAATCATCCGGGTGATTTCCGATCATATATAACCGGTGAAGCGGCCTTGTCATGGCAACATATAATACTTTGATATCCAGTTCATTTCGTGTGAAAGGAGCATCTTCACTGAACAAAAAGACGACATCAAATTCCAATCCTTTAGCCAGGTAAGCTGGCAGAATCATCCGCTCTCCCATCTCCGTTTCTTCATTCAACGGTTCAAATTGTAATGAACGAATTTCTGGAATGCTGTGAACTGCAGCTGTTTCTTTCATCGTTTTCGTGACGATGGCAAAACTCTTCATCCCTTCTTCACCTAGCTGGTTGACAATATTGAGAAAAGCCTCTTGCCACCCTGGTTGTTTTTCTATAAAAGTTGGGAGCGGACCATGTCTTACTACCGGTTCGGCTGTGGGCAGGTCTTCCGGCATCAAGGTTAGCAGCCTATTCGCTAAATCCATGATTTCTATTGTCGTTCGATACGTTTTTTGCAGCGTTAAGTAATTTGGCTGTCTAAAAACTTCATTAAGAGATTCCCAGCTTCTTAAGCCTCTATAACGATAGATTCCCTGAGCAAGATCGCCCACAATTGTAAATAAGTCCGTTTGAAAAACCTTTTTCAAACTATAAAATTCAAGAAAGCTATAATCCTGAGCTTCATCGATGACTACTTTTTTCATTTGATCTTCAGCATGCAGCCCTTTTAGAAAAGTAAATATATATAGCAATGGAGCCAAATCTTCTGAATGGAGCCGCTTCATCTGTAAATAGCGCCGAGTCATCTTGCGCAGGTACTCCATTTGCTCGGAATCTTCATTTATTAACGAACGAAACGTCTCTTCCTCAAACATCGTTTGGTAGAGGGTTGTCAGCTTGTGCTTGGGAAATTGCTTCATATAGCGAGAGACCGCAGTACGCGCTTGTTTCTTTAGATCTTTTAGCCGCTCTTCTTTTCTCGTAATCAGGAAACTGACTCTCTTTTTCCGTTTCGCTTTATCCTTCATCCCGAATAGCGCTTTGTCCAGCTCGTCATCATATTTGGCGGCTATATTATCAAGAATGATTTTCTTCTTTCGTCTCAGTTCACTTTGCAGCACTCGTTTTATTTTTTCTACCCGCACTTCATAGGGAAAAAGTTGAAAGTCTTTGAGAAAAAGCCGTTTAATACTGGAACCGCTTCTAATTTTAAATTCTCCCAGCATAAAATCTTCTTCAACGACGTAGGATTGTTTTACTTTTTGAATATACCTGTCCAACAGCTGCTTGAAAGCTTTTGATCCTTTTAACCCAGCTGCCTGTAAATGAGGAGCATCTTTATGTGCTATTTTTTCAATGGTATCCATAAGTACTTCATGCTGGCTGACGACCGGCCAATCTAAATCCACCACCTCTTGTACAAAATCCGAGAACGTCGTTTGTTTAGCTCTATTAACACCGAGCTCTGGGAGTACCTCGGATATGTACTGAATGAACAGACGGTTCGGAGCAAGGATCAGCATTTCATCAGGCTTAAAAACATCTCGCATCGTGTACAGAAAGTAGGAGATGCGATGTAAAGCAATGGTAGTCTTGCCGCTCCCCGCTGCCCCCTGAACGATAATTGGCTTCCGTAAGTCTGCACGAATAACCCTGTTCTGCTCCTCCTGAATCGTTGACACAATTTCAGTTAAACGATGCTCAGCATTTTGGGCAAGAGAATCCTGCAGCAATTCATCTTTTGTCGTTAAGTCAATATCACGGAATTCTAACAGTTCGCCATCCTCAATTTGATACTGACGCTTCAGCGAGACATTGCCTTCGTATTCTTCTCCATGAGCTTCATAGCTCACCTCTCCCAAACGGCCCTCATAATACACATTGGCCAGAGGAGAGCGCCAATCCAGAATAATCGGTAGCTGCGTTTCGCGATCGAACAGAGAGACTTTTCCAATATAAAAGATTTCTTTGTCTGGTTTTTCTTTACGGTGAAAATCAATGCGGGCAAAATACGGTTTCTTACGTAGATTCTTGAGGTTTTCCAATTGATCTTTAGACAATTTCATGAAACTAGAGTGGGTTAACATCTCCTGATAGCGAAGACTGCTGTCTTTAAAGTCGAGCTTTTGTAAGGTATCTTCCTGCTGTTCCTTTAGTGCTTGTTGGCCTGATTCTTGAAGGGTAATTAAGTGATTCATGTACTCTTTCGTGAACATCAGTCGTTCTTTCTCACTCTGCAAGTGCTCATCATACATAGACATACGCCATTCTCCCTTTCGTTATTTGATAGGAATGACTATGTAACAGGCCTAAGTGGAGCCTATTCGAAGCAACGAGAAATAAACATACCACAAATAATCTGTAAGCGCAATCATAAATTTTAATAGCTGTAAAAGTATAAGCTAAATTGCCTTTTAAGACGGCTATTTTCGGCTCGTTAAATTTCAATACCGCCCTAACATTGGCGTATAAAGACTTAACCAGACACGATAGCTGCCTAACGCATGAGGATAGCGCCCTAACCTGGAGCGATAGCACCCTAACTCAGCATGATAACGCCCTAACCTCATTTTTTACCAAAAAAATCTGCTATTCATAAAAATAGCAGACTCATTGATATTTTTTGTTCTCCACATATTTAGGTAACTTACTCTCTATGAATACAAAGGATGCGACTCGCAGCAAAACAGGATAAAACGCCAACAATCCAATAATATCACCTATTACCCCGAGCGTATTTGTAGAGTACATCCAAAGCGCTAAAGCGAGCATCAAGATCATTGTCACTAAGCCTGCCGGACCATTAATAGGTGTCCACGTTCCAACAATCGTCTTTGTATCTTGCTCTACTTCTTGAAAACATCTGTAATGGTAAGGTCGAATCCTAAACCAATTTGAGGCCGTAACCAGTTCATCACGATCCCGAATCGGCTTGTAGCAATAACGACACATTTTTGGTTTCACGTCATCTACCCCTGATATAAATTTATTTCTAATTTTATTATAACTCATGGGGTCTTGCTTGCATACTTACCTGTTCCCTGCTTTTTGAGCATTTTGAATAATGGATATGACTTCATTTTTCGTTCGTCTACTCTCATAGTTATTCATATGACGAAGCAGTTTCTCTTTGGAATCCATTAACCGTTTTACCTCTGTCAGCAAGCTTTCAGAAGTCAGTTCTTCCTCCTCAAGCTTATGAGCATACCCCTGTTTCACGAAAGAATCCGCATTTAAGATTTGGTCGCCGCGACTTGCTTTTCTTGATAACGGGATAAGCAGCATCGGCTTTTTCAGTGCTAAGAATTCAAAGATCGCATTGGAACCAGCACGTGAAATAATAAAATCACATGCCGCAAACAAATCCTTTAATTCATCATTCACATATTCAAATTGGGCGTATCCAGGCCGATGGATTGATTCGTCCTTATGTCCTTGGCCGCAAATATGAATGATTTGAAGGTCTTTTAGCAATTCATCTAAATTAGAGCGAATCGCATCATTAATTTTCTTGGATCCTGTACTGCCGCCCATCACCAGCACAACAGGTTTCTGAGAAGTCAATCCACTAAAGGACAGCCCTTTTCTTTTATCACCGGTAAATAGCTCCTCTCGAACAACAGCGCCAATATATTGCCCCTTCCCTTCAGGCAAATGCTTCATCGTCTCTGGAAATGTAGCCAGCACTTTTTTGGCAAAAGGAAACGACAGCTTATTAGCAAGACCCGGGGTATAATCAGATTCATGAATAATTGCTGGAACGCGATTTAATTTTGCGGCCGCCACAACAGGCACCGACACAAATCCGCCTTTAGAAAAAATAACTTGCGGCTTTCGTTTACGAATGATCCCAATTGACTGCATAAGCCCTTTCATAACCTTAAAGGGATCCTTTATATTTTCTTTTGACATATAACGGCGCAGCTTCCCTGTTGAAATGCCATGATACGTGACGCCGTCTAAGGAACCGATTAACTGTTTTTCTATTCCATCATAGGAACCTATATAATCAACTTGGTAACCTTGTTTCTGAAATTCAGGGATGAGAGCCAGGTTCACAATGACATGCCCTGCTGTTCCTCCCCCTGTAAATAAAATCCGTTTCTGATTCAACATTCATCGTCCTTTCATCGGTGGCTCTGATAGCTGCCACGATACAAAATGTGCTATAATCCTCGTGTCCTATAGGAATTGTACCAAAAAGGAGAAGTCCTATGTATGAAACAACGACATTAAAAGAAAAAATAAAATTATTCACCATGATTCTCATACCTATTTTTATTACGCAAGTCGGCATGTATGCGATGAACTTTTTTGATACGATCATGTCCGGTCAGGCAGGGCCGGAAGACTTGGCTGGTGTAGCGATCGGATCAAGTATATGGCTGCCGATTTTCACCGGATTAAATGGGATTTTGATGGCGATTTCCCCCATCGTAGCTCAGCTTAAAGGGGCGAGACAAGATAAAGATATTCCCCACTCAGTCAAGCAAGGCGTATATTTATCGATTGCCATTGCAATTGTGATCGCCGGAATCGGATTCTTTTTAATTGATCCTATACTGTCCTTAATGGAGCTAGAGGAGTCCGTGCAGCATATTGCCAAATATTACTTGATCACTCTTGGTACCGGGATCATTCCTTTGTTTATGTTTAATATACTCCGTTCATTTATCGATGCACTTGGTCACACAAGAATATCGATGATGATCATTTTACTTACATTACCGACAAACGTTTTCTTTAATTATGTATTGATCTTTGGAAAATGGGGCTTCTCTGAACTAGGTGGAATCGGTGCAGGATTAGCTACCTCTTTAACTTATTGGGTGGCTTTTACCATTATCGCCGTGGTCATTCATAAACTTTATCCACTGCGAACGTACGGAATTTTTAGAAGCTGGGTCACACCTTCCTTTAAAAGCTGGTGGGAACAGCTGAAAATTGGTATCCCGATTGGATTTGCGATCTTTTTTGAAACGAGTATCTTTTCAGCGGTTACTTTTTTCATGACCGCTTATGATACGTACACTGTCGCCGCACACCAGGCAGCCATTAATTTTGCCTCTTTCGTCTATATGATGCCGTTAAGCATTGCTTTTGCCTTAACGATTGCCGTTGGTTATGAAGTAGGGGCGAAACGATTCACAGATGCTCGAACCTACTCGTATCTTGGGATTTCAATTGCCGTCTGTATGTCCGTTGTAGCGGGAGCTATCCTGTATATCTTCGACGACTCAGTTGCGCGCCTTTACAGTTCCAACCAACGTGTGATCGAATTGACGAAGAACTTTATCCTTTTCGCTATCTTTTTTCAACTATCCGACGGTTTCGGAGCCCCAATTCAAGGAATTTTACGAGGCTACAAAGACGTCACGATTACGCTCCTCATGTCGTTTATTTCTTATTGGGTGATTGGTTTACCTAGTGGTTATTTGCTTGCCAATTATACGGATCTTGGTCCCTACGGCTACTGGATGAGCTTAATCATCGGATTAACTGCCGGAGCCATCACATTGATGCTGCGCATGCTCTACCTGCAGCGGAAGAATATTCGGCTTTATCAAATGGAATAATTTTGGTGTTTATCCGCGATAACTTCGGTATTACCGCAATTTTTAAAATATATCCGCGACTATTAGAATATAACCGCTAAAATCAAGATATATCCGCGAATCGCCTTATTCCAACATTTTCAGTGAAGAGATAGCAGTATTTTCCTGTAGTGTGCACAAGCTAATGGTTTCACTACAACCTGAAAAAAGGTCGCGGAACATACGACCTTTTTTCGGAAAAGAACTGTTATTATTGATTTAAATTCAGTACAACCAGGCGCTCCTCCGTCATTTCCTCAATGGAATACTTCGGACCTTCTTTACCGGAACCGCTATCCTTCACACCACCATATGGCATAAGATCCACGCGGTATTGGGAAGAATCGTTAACCATCATTCCACCTACCTCGACATGTTTAGCTGCATAAAATGCAGTGTCAAGATTTTGCGTGAAGATTCCACCTTGTAATCCATAAGGAGATTGGTTCACTTCATCAATGCATTCTCTTATATCTGTAAACGGAATAAGGCTGACAACAGGCGCGAAGATTTCTTCGCATACCACTTTCATATCAGAGGTGATATCCTGAAGAACGGTTGGCTGAAGTAGGGCGCCTTCCCGTTCGCCGCCATGCACGACCGTTGCCCCTGCCTGCTTCGCTTCCTTTATCCATTGCTCAGCACGTTTGGCCTCATCTTCACTGATCATCGGACCAACATCTGTTTCATCATCACTCGGATCCCCGACGTTCAGTTCCTTCACCGCTTTAATAAATTTCTCTTGAAACTCGTCGCGAACTTCTTCGTGCACATAAAGACGCTGCACCGATAAACAGACTTGTCCGGCAAAAGCAAAGCTCTTTGCTGCCGTGTTTTGAGCAGCCGCATCAATATCTGCGTCTTTATCAACAATAACCGGAGAATTATTTCCGAGCTCAAGGATCAGCTTATTGAGCCCAGTATTTTGTTTCAATTTCAATCCGACTTCAGCACTTCCTGTAAACGTATAAAGCTGGATGCGTTCATCTTGCATCATTTGATTACCAACTGTTGATCCAGAGCCCGCCACGACATTAAAGAATCCTTTCGGCAAACCGGCTTCCTGAAACATTTCAGCTAACATTAAGGATGCAACGGGTGTTTTACTTGCTGGCTTCAGCACAACCGCGTTCCCCGCGGCAATAGCAGGCGCAATTTTATGAGAAACAAGGTTCAGTGGGAAGTTAAACGGACTGATAGCCCCTACCACACCTACTGGGACCTTAATTGTAAAGGCCATACGATTCTCAGAACCAGGAGCGGATTCAACTGGTACTCCTTCCCCATGAATCCGCTTCGCTTCTTCTGCCGAAATCTCTATCGTTTGCGTCGCGCGGTCTACTTCAGTACGAGCCTGTTTAAGTGGCTTTCCGGCTTCCATTACAATCGTCTGAGCGAACTCTTCTTTATTTTCCTGTAACAGCTCACTGACACGCTTAAGTATCTGATAACGCTTATAAGGAGCTAACGGCTCGCCTTTATAGGCACGTTCTGCCGCACTGATTGCCTCATTCACCTCTTTTTCAGACGCTTTGGCCACTTGAGCAAATGTATCTTGCGTATATTTATTTGCTACATCTATTGATTCATTCGTTCCTGTCCATTGACCGTCGATATATAATTTATATTGCTTTAACACGATACATACTCCCTTTCAAATGGAATCTATAGGGAATATAGCCTTTTTCGTCACCGTGTAAACACTCAGACAGGACAAACAACATGTTTAGATAGTCTAATCATAGGGAAAAGAAAAATTACTCATACAAAAAACCTGGCGAGAGAATATTTTCTCCAGCCAGGTTTGTCCATCAGTTTTTTATAAAAATAAACCAGCCATTGTAGCGGAAAGCATAGAACCAAGTGTTGCACCAATCAGAAGTTTCATACCGAAACCTGATACGCGGGCACCTTTTTCAGCATCAATTCCTTGTACAGTTCCCGCAATGATCCCAATAGAAGAGAAGTTAGCGAAACTGGTTAAGAATACTGTAACAATACCGACTGTTTTTTCTGATACTTGGTCAACCATTCCCTGAAATTCAAGCATGGCAACAAATTCGTTCGTCACAATTTTCGTCCCCATAATGGCACCTGCATCAAGTACTTCTGATGCAGGGATCCCCATTAAAAGACCGAGTGGAGCAATGATATACCCAAGCCCTTCCTGCAAGGTAAAGCCCGCAAATAAGAAGGAGAACAAAGCATTGACCAATTCCAGGGAAGCAATAAACGCAATCAGCATGGCTGCTACGATCAAGGCAATTTTACCACCATCTAAAGCACCATTTCCCATCGCTTCGAAGATACTCTTCGAACCAGATACATCGTGAATATCTACGTAATCATCTTCCTTAGCCACTTTAACCGGCGCAATCAAGGAAGCAACGATTAGTGCACTGAACATGTTTAATGGAAGGGCGACAAGTACATATTCAGCAGGCAGAATTCCGATATAGGCCCCAACGATTGAAGCGGATACGGACCCCATTGCTGATGCACTTACAATAAATAGACGATTATCACTTAAGTGCTTGAACTGTGATTTAATCGCAATAATTGCCTCAGATTGTCCAAAAAAGATACTGTTTACGGCATTGAATGATTCGATCTTAGGAAGACGAGTAATATACGATAAAAACTGACCAAAATACTTGATAATAAACGGAAGAATCTTCAAATACGTAAGCACAGAAAGAATAGTTGCGAAGAAAATAATAAGCAGCAATACATTAAAGAAGAAAACAGATGCGCCATCTTCTGTCGCTACTCCACCTAGAACAAAGTTCACCCCGACTGTTCCATATTCAATGAGTTTGTTAAAAACCCATGAAATTTTATTAATGATCCAGGCACCGACTTCTGTCTCAAACATCACAAAGGTTGTTAATAGTTGCGCCACAAGCATGACACCGATACCAAAATAATTTATATTTTTACGATCATTAGACATTAGGAAGGCTATTCCAAGAATCACGATTATACCCAATATGCCCAATAAGATACCTACAATACCCACTTAGGTTCCCCCTCAAAAGTTTTAAGTCGTCAGAATCACAAAAAATGAAAATGCTTTCATGATCTGTTTCTATTAAGGATTTTAACAGGTTGTCAGACGTCTTGCAATAGTTATCAAATAAAAAGAATTTTCATAAAATAGATCTTTATCCTCATATATGGACATTATTCCCTAAACTACAGCATTTACACTACATTAAAAGCATCTAGAATTCGAGGGGTTTTTCACAAATAATTCTCGAAAGACTTTTTTCCTATTTTCTATTTTGATCTGAACAAACATGAAAACACACTAAAATGCACCTTCCGGCGGTCAACCGAAAGGTGCTATACCTAAGGGGAGGTATATCTTTTATATAATGAAAGGACTGCTTTTACTACTACGTCCTGTTCACCCAATTTTGCTAAATGGATCTTTGACTTATAGGATTCACTTAACGCTTTAAAGTGATTCTTAACTATTAGACGACAAAACAGAGTTTCAGGTTTCAAAAATCTGCAATTCCCTTGATTAATTAATAATACCATGCTGTTTCACATCAACTTCTACCTTAGGAGTAATCGTTATTTGTGGATATTCGTTATTCCAGTCCATCTGATTCCAAACCTCAGGATAATAGGCTTTCACCCGCCTTCCAATCGAAAACACGTCACTGTTTGCCGATTGAGTTTTGGCTGCGATTTCTTTCGCATCTTTTGTTAAAACACGTGTTAGTCGATCGGAAAGTTTATTAATAATCTGTAATGATACAAGTTGATTATGCGGATACTCCAGAATCCGAGCAGAAATTTTTAAAGATAAATCAGCTTTCACCTCACCACCTTGAACTTTAACATTTAAATCTCTTTTTATCTTCATCACTTTAATGGTCACATAGTTTAATGGTTCGTTCGCTTTATCATTATTGACTTTCCTTGTAATCCGAGCCCTCTTCCCTTTTTGTCCTTGCATCAATACGAACAGTACAGCGTCTTGCTGTTTAATTTTCTCGCCTGTATAGGAACGGTTATGGAAAAGACCTAGGCCATTATACTTAATCAGTTCCTGATCCTCTTGTACTTTCAAGATTGGAAGAGAAAAGTCCTCTCCCGGCTCCATTAACTCTGCACTAATGAGCTGAAGATTTTCGCCTGTTGAATAAGTTCCTGACACGACACTTTCAAGCAAACCAGTTAAATACTGGCTGACTCTTGTTTCATTTGGTGTTTGTATTGAAATGGCCTCTTTAGCTGATCCTTCGACAAGGGCTAATTGTGCGTTTAGATTACTATTCGGATTGCGGTAAAACCCATCTAAAACTGGATAAATGTCTCGTTTGGCCAAATCTTCTCCAACAAGGACGACCTGAAGTTTAGAAGGGTCAAAGGAAGCTGAAATTCTTTGGTCAATCTTTTCCCGGGCATCTAAAGTTGTATGAGATTTCGTGGAGACAATCTGGACCTTTTGTTCCCGAGGTCCCTGTGGGCCTCCGATAACCGTTGGAATTGAAACGGTTTCTCGAATGATGCCACTCTCTAATTGATCGAAGCCAACTGATAGAGCAAGATTATAGTTTTTAAACTGTCTTAGATCCCAGCATCCAGTCAGAAGTAAAAGGGAAAGCATTGCACACAATACCTTATTCATATTGCTTCCCCCTTTCTTTCCCAGCTTTAAACCTGATCGCACTTATACACAACGTGAAGATTGGAACGAACACACCAAAGATATATCCAAGAATAACAACCACGTTTCCTAACAACTCGACCCGTTCACTTTCAAAACCAAAACATAAAGAAATAATAAAGATGCTGATGGCTGCCACTGTAATTGGAATACTGGATTGTTTTTGAAAAACTATTTGTATCCCCATTCCTGTTAAAAAGAGGTAGGTTGCAAATGAAGTTGCCACCGAAACCACCCAAATCGACAGAAAGAATAAATCGATTCTTGCTATAATTGGAAATTGAAAGGATTTTAACATATAAAGAACCGGCTCTTGAACGAGAGCAATTTCCTTAGTACTAAAGAATGTAAAACTCACAAGAACTACAAATAAGTAGAAGCAAGTGACAAAGAAGTGAGCCCAAAAGACGGTTTTTAGTTTATCTTTCGGTTTTCCTTCTACATACGTATAAATAACGAGTGAGACAATGAAACCGAAATAAGACAGAAGTCCTTCATTCGCTCCTTTTAGGATATTCCCCCAGCCCGACTGTCCTACAGGCAGGATGTAGAGGATCTCCAATTCGGTAAAACAAAAGAACATTAGAACAATCAGGATAAATAAAAATAGCGAAAGACTCGTATATAAGCGCGCCATAATTTTCAGGCCACTTGCCGTTAAATACAAGCACACAGCTACCATCAAAATCGATAACACCCAGAATGGAGTGCTGGGCAAGACCCAGAGACTGAGCATTCGGCCAAATAACAGTAAAATTAACATGGAGACACAGGTAAAATAGATGATATACGCTGCTGTAATAACTTTGCCCGGCCACTTGCTAAACACCCGCTCTAAGATCTGAAAATAATTAGAGTTTGGATGACGTTTAGCCAGCATCCACAACAAAAAGAGCACAATCATTAAGGATAGAGCCGTAATAAGCAGGGATATCCAGCCGTCTTGTTTAGCGATTTGATGAAGATCATGCGGCATCGATAAGATTCCTACACCTATTTGGGTTTGAACGATAATGAAAAAGAATTGCCGTCGGGAAATAACTGGTTTACTTTGACTGCTCATTTCTCTTCCACTCCCTCGAATCCTCCATTGCTTTCATCTTGACTGGCCGAGCGTCTTTAGGACGTTTATTCATTTTATAAAGCGGGATTCTTACAAACGTATCTTTTAAATCATTAATGTTCAACGGAGCGATTGGAGCAAAGTAAGGCACCCCAAACGATTCGAGTTTTGTTAAATGAATCGCGATAAACAATAATCCGAACATGATCCCCACAAACCCTAAAGTTCCAGCGAGGAATATGAGCGGAAAGGTTAACAGCCTGAGCGTTGTACTCAGTTCATTCGAAGGAACGACGAACGACGCAATAGCAGTTAAGGCGACGACAATAATCATGAGATTTGAAATGAGGCCTGCTCGTACAACGGCATCACCGATCACCAAACCTCCTACGATCCCGATCGTTTGACCAACAGGAGAAGGCAGCCTGATCCCGGCTTCCCGTATCAATTCAATAATAATAACCATGACCAATGCCTCTACAAGCGGCGGGTAGGCAATTTGATTGATCGAATTTTTGACGGGAATAATCAAATCATCAGGAATCACTTCGAAATGGAAGCTGACGACCGCTATGTAAAACGCCGGCAGCCCAATAGCAATTAAGAAACTAGTCAACCGAATTAAACGAATAAATGTCCCCGTATACCACCGCATATTATAGTCATCAGGAGATTGATAAAACATAAAAAAGGTGGAAGGTGCGATTAAACTTGTCGGACTTCCCTCTGCCATCACCGCAATGCGTCCCTCCATGATGTTTGCAGACACCCTGTCTGGTCGTTCCGTATTAAGCATTTGTGGAAATGGTGATGAAGTAGAATCCTCGATAAACTCTTCAATGAAACCCGGGCTCTGCACCATATCCACAGAAATATCAGTAATCCTTTGTTCAATTTTACGAACGATTTCCTGATCAGCAAGACCCTCCATGTAAACAATAGCAATATTCGTATTCGTCTTCTTGCCAACCTTGAAGTATTTGACGACTAAACTCTTATCCTCGATACGCTTACGAATTAAATTAATATTGGTTTTAATATTCTCGACAAAACCTTCGTGTGATCCTCTTACTACTTTCTCATTAACTGGTTCTTCTACACTACGATTAAAAGACGCAGTCACGTCAAAATAAGTAATTCGTGGGCTGTCTTCTTCACAATACAGCACATGACCGCTTAACAATTTTTTTAATGCTTCATCTAAATTTGTTATTTCTCTGGCATTGGGAAGGTCCGGTATCCGTTCAACATGTCCCATTTCAATAGGAGCAAATATTTTCTCTTGCATTTTTTCATGATCAACGAGTGTTTCGTAAAATACCAAAGCCGCACGACCGTCATCTAAGGCTCTAACCTTTAAATCACCTGTTTGTTTACACTGCGAAAAAAGGTAGTCGATATTTTCGGATAATTGAGCAGATGAATTCATCTGTTGAGGTTGAGCATAATGTGGCTTCTGCGGTAGTTCATGTTCGAATGCTTTCTCTTGCTTGTTGCCTTGCTCACTTTTTCCAACTAGAAATTTTTTAAAGAATCCCATAATCATCACCTAAAAATAGAATGCACCAAAAAAGACCAAATATGCATCCCCACCCAGAAACTGGATGACCTGAGGTGGAAGTTTATGTAAAAAACCACCACTGCGAGAATGCAGTGGTGGTGATGTGTGTTAATGTCCGGGGAAGAAGATCATTTGCAAGATGAAGATAAATCCGAATAAATACAGAATCCAGTGAACATCTTTCGCTCTTCCAGACATGATTTTCAAGAGTGGGTAAGAAATAAATCCAAAAGCGATGCCAGTTGCAATGCTTGAAGTAAGCGGCATCGATAAAATAATAATAAAAGCCGGAAATGCTTCATCGAACGCCTGCCAATTAATCTTTGCTAACCCTTCCATCATAAAGCAGCCAACAATAATCAATACCGGCGCTGTGATTGCAGACAAGCTGGAAACCGCTCCTACCAGCGGAGAGAAAAAGATAGAAATGAAGAACAAACCTGCCACGACAACTGTCGTCAGCCCAGTTCTCCCTCCTGCCGCGACTCCGGAAGACGATTCAATATACGCAGAAGAAGGACTGGTTCCAAACATCGCTCCCGCTGTGGTGGCAGTTGCGTCAGCCATCAAAGCGGCACGTGCTCTCGGCAGGCTTCCATCTTTGCGGATAAAGCCAGCTTGCTCCGCTACCCCAATCATCGTTCCTGTTGTATCAAAAATCGTCACAAGCAAAAAGGCGAAAATAACTGTATAAAGCCCGTTGCTAAACACACCTGCTATGTCAATATCCCAAAAAACTGGTGCTGGCGGTACAGAAGTGATACCATTCTCAAACTCAAGCTGGCCGGTAAATACGCCTAACAATGCTGTTATGGCCATGCCAATAAATAACGCCCCAGTTACTCGACGGGCAATAAGCCCAAGTGTGACAAATAGACCGACAATCGTTAACACCGTCCCAGGTGCCGTCAAGTCGCCCATTGTAACCAGCGTTGACTCACTAGCGACAATAATCCCTGACATGCGCAGCCCTAAAAAAGCAATAAAGAGGCCGATCCCGGAGGTAATTCCGTATTTAAGCGAAGGAGGAATCGCTATAATCAGCGTTTCCCTTAATCTCGTTAAACTTAAAATAACAAATAAGATCCCAGCAAGGAAAACAGTACCTAAAATAACGGAATAGCTGACATCCTGCTGAACAACTTCCGTTACGAAGTAAGCATTCATTCCCATCCCCGGTGCAATTGCAATCGGGTAATTGGCAGCAAGCGCCATAACTAACGTACCAATAATCGCTGCAATAACAGTCGCCATAAAGACTTGCTCAAACGGTAAACCAGCAGCCGATAAAATCGCCGGGTTCACGACAACGATATAAACCATAGTTAGAAATGTAGTCAGGCCTGCCAATAGCTCTGTTCGGACGGTTGTATTGTTTTCTTGTAAACGAAACATCTTCAACATCACCAACACCTTACTTTCCGAATGAAAAATCACAACATCCTTAATAATATTCGTTTTACGAACAAATTTCAAGGGATGTCCATAAAATGTTCGTCTTTTAACAAAAAATCGATTCCTGCTTAAGAGCAGAAATCGATAGAAAAACGATCATTTAGTTTGGAACCAACTCATTATGGTTTCGGAATCATCCTGGTCTAAGTAAAGGCACCGGGCCCTTGTCTTTCCGGCCCCGGTCTTGACCATGACTTCAATGGAGGAAAGCCGGCCACGCTGCTCAGGGATCGACCTCGAGAACTGACAGGATTGGATACGATGCTTCTTAATAAAATAAGTTTGTTTCGTAATGAGACGATTGCTGAGCATCAATTGTTTTTCTCGAATATTCCAGCCAGCATCACGGTAATTTAACATTCCCAGACCGATAAAAGCAGGAATCATTATGAACGATAGTAAGCCCAGCGGCCAGAAAAACACACTAACTCCGATCGAAATCAGTACAGGAAGCCATATACATCTGAAGACATAACGACGTTTTGCACGTTTTGGAGGACTTTCAGGAGAAACTTCTAGCTCATACTGAGGAAGAATGCTTGTCAGCACAGGTTCAATTTGGTCCCGCTTGATAAAAGGAAGAATTTTAAATTGCTGATCTGCCCCTTCCTTAACTGATCCTCCGGCACTAATGATCGAGACTGTAGCGAAACCTAAAGGCTGCCTGACTATGTTCTCATCAATCCTGATTCCTTGAATTCGATTGAGCGGGATCGTAACTTGTTTCTTTTCCAGCAGCCCGCGAGTAATTACCAAATCGTCTCCCTCATGAAAAACAGAAAAGTTTCCAAAACGCAGAATCGTTAAAATAACAGCTAGTCCATAAGCAATGATCAAAACAAAGGCAGCTATGACTCCCACAATGACGACACCAAATTGCAGCCAGTTTACGACCTCATTATAAATCGCGTCAACCGGTAAAAATTCAGTAATTTGCGAAAGAAAGACAGCTACCCCTGAAATCACAACTCCTGCCCCGCCTGAAGTTACAGCCATAAGGATCAGGTCTTTTGTCGTCATTTGATAAACGAGCGAACGACTTGTTTCTTCTATGATTTCTGCGTCACTTTCGGCAGAAGAAGGATCAGATTTCTGCTGATAGATCGTTTTCTCAAGCTCTTTCGCATCGATGCGTTTGATTGCAGTCAGTACTGCTTCAGCTTCTAACCCTGAAGTAGCAGCCGTTTCGATCGACACTTTGACAAGCTGAAACGGCCTGTGCAAAATACCCTCTGAGAAATCCAGGCTTTGAATACGTTCCAGTGGAATATAACGTTTTTTCCGGAACAGTAAACCGTGTTCGATTCGAAGTTCTCCTTCGTCAATCCAATAAACAAAACGAAGCCACTTGACCACACCGCCAATTAAAATAATTAATAAAAATGCTCCTGTTAAAATAAGCGGCAGCAAGCCAAGAAACCCTCCCTCGCTGTTTCCATTAAAAAAGAAAATCGCAACGATTGGCAGAATTGCATCTTTTAGCCCTTTTGCGAAGTTAAGTACAGCTGAAATAGGATGAAGACGTTTCGGTTCAAACATCATCTTCAGCCACCCGTGCTAATGATGAAATCGAACGCCGCAGTTCTTCTGCTTCTGTTTCATCCAGCGCTGGTATTTTATGTACAGTAGCTGCAGTAGAAATGCTGATCGTTGCCAAACGATATTTGCGCAGCAATGGTCCCTGCTCTGTATCCACATGCTGGACACGAACCATTGGTATCAATGTTCGCTTCACAACAAACAGACCATATTGATAGTCGATTTCCTGCTCTCTAACCTCGTACCTGAGCCGCTCCCACCTGATTGAAGGAATCAGCCAAATGGAAAAAATAATTTCTAACAGAATCACAGCCCCAATCACAAGACTTGGCCAGACCGGCCACGAGAACAGATTCGTTAGAACCAGGACCGCGACAGCTACGATGACACTGATCCCTGTGCTGATACATCCATGAACCCTCCACAATGAAAGGGCACGTTTTGAAATTTGTTTTGTAGGTGCATTCATGAACAGCCCCCCTTTTCTATCTGCTATATCTTCTACGAGCGATCTCACCGCTAGGTTTCACCATAATAAAATCCAGACTAAAAAAGCCTGGATTTTACGCCCTTTATGAACCACTGGATAATTCTTTTGATTTATTGGTGCAAGCCGTCATAGCTTGAATGACCGAACTTCTCAAACCTGTTTGTTCAAGCGCGGTCACCCCTTCAATGGTCGTGCCGCCTGGCGTACAGACCGCATCTTTTAGTTCACCAGGATGCTTACCTGTTTCCAGCACCATTTTCGCTGCCCCCTGCACGGCCTGTGAAGCAAGCTTATAAGCCTTGTCCCTTGGAAATCCCTGCTGCACCGCTGTATCAGCCATTGCCTCAATAAACATATAGACGAATGCTGGCGATGATCCGCTCAGTGCCGGCACAGCATCCATTAAGTGCTCCTCTATCACTTCAGCCTCGCCAAAGCTTTCAAAGAGTTCCTTCACATCATGAAGATCCTCTTCCGTAATGAAGTCATTCGGGCAAAGGACACTCATTCCGGCACCCACGAGTGATGGTGTATTTGGCATGGACCGAATCACTTTAACTTGCGATCCAAATGATTCTTTTACTTGATCAAGCGTTATTCCAGCTGCCACTGTTACGATGACAGTATGTTCATGGATTGATGATTTAATCTCCTGGATAACCCCTTGATAGATATAAGGTTTCACAGCCAGAAACAAAATGTCACATTCTTGCGCCAATTTTTTATTATCAGTAGAGATATGAATCCCATACTCTTCATCGACGAAATCGATGGTTTCATCGCTTAAAGCAGTGGCCGCAATTTGCTCCGGCTTTACCAAATTCGACTGGATCATCCCTTGAATCATCGCCTGACCCATGGAACCGCAACCCAGGAACCCTATTTGTTTATCCACCGCACAACACCCCTTTCTTGTGATTCTCATTGTATCCGAATATGACTTCTACTACAATCTCTTATCCATTTAGAAAGGGAGTGGATTATTTTTTCTTGATAAAGCCTTTACAAATTCAACCTGCTTTACTATAATTAACAGTGTATTCTTCATATCATAACGAATCACACCAAATATCATAGCTGCTACGAAAAAAGCTGAGCTGCCTTCAAGCTCAGCTTTTTTCGTGGGTTATTATTTTATATAATATCTCCCCTGAGCCAGCGTACCTACCCTTTTCCCATTTTGAAAAAAATAAAACCACTTTCTAATACAAAGAAGCCAGGTTCCTTTTGAACCTGGCTTCCCCCTTTAACTCATAGCTTCAACATTTTCTTCATCATTAAAAAACGCTTTCATAGCATGAAACACATCTGGTTTTTTTCTTAAAATATGGTGTCTAAATTTAGGATGATCAATAGATTTATAGGCCTGCATTAAACTGGAGGAACGATTATACTGGTTTACTTCCCCATATCCAAACATTTGGGATACTTCAATTAAATCTTTAATTAAGGAAATACACCGCTTGTTATCAGAAGTAAGGTTATCGCCATCAGAAAAGTGGAAAGGATAAATGTTATAACGCTCCGGGGAATACTTTTCATCGATAAGCTGTAGTGCTCGACGGTAGGCCGAAGAGCAAATCGTCCCGCCACTTTCTCCTTTAGAGAAAAAGTCTTCTTCACTGACTACCTTTGCCTGCGTATGGTGAGCAATAAACTCTACATCTACTGTCTCATAATTTTTATTTAAGAATCGATTCATCCAGAAGAAAAAACTTCGAGCCATATACTTTTCCCATTGCCCCATAGAGCCACTTGTATCCATCATTGCAATAACAACAGCTTTTGACTCCGGTTTCTCCTGATCTGTCCACGTTTTGTAGCGAATATCTTCAGGATAAATTGGAGCAAAAGTTGCTTTGCCGCCAAGCGCATTACGTTTATACGCCTCAAGCATCGTCCGCTTCTTGTCAATATTTCCTGTCAAACCTGTTTTCCGGATGTCACGAAATTCAATGTCCTCATGAACAATCGTATCTTTTTCTTTCTCAGCTAAGTTCGGGAGGGTCAACTCTTTAAAGAAAGCTTCTTCCAGCTCAGCAAGGCTGACTTCTGCCTCATAATAATCTTCTCCTGCCTGGTCTCCAGCACCCTCTCCTTGACCGGGCTTGCCTTGTTTTTCCTGTGACCTGCCTAATACATCGCCAACTTCACTGTCACCGTCTCCTTGACCAGCATGCTTATTCTTATCATGGTTGTAGCGAATCTTATATTCATCAAGTGACCGAATCGGTATCTTTACAACTTTCTTCCCATTAGACATCACAATGTTTTCTTCCGTAATTAGATCAGGAAGTTGTTTATTCATTGCATCTTTTACTTTTTCCTGATGCCGGCGCTGATCATCATAGCCTTTCCGGTGGAGGGACCAGTCGTCTTCAGCAATTACGAAACTTTTCTTATCATCCATTTACAAATTCCCCTCCTAGCTTTGAGTATTACTCTATCGTATGCAGGTCCATGTCAATGGATGAAGCGAAATCAACGAAGGTTTGATTATTTCTGAAAAAAGAAATGTATGCCTATTTTTTTAAAAAGAAACTCATTAAGCGCGCAGAAAAATTAACAGACTGCAAGGTTGCATACATAGCGATAAAACTATTGAATGAGTAATGGATAATCAGAGAATGGAGAAAACGCACCTACTGGGGCAGAACTGCCGGAGCTTTGGGTAGAATTTGTGTGTGCTAGGGCCGAATAAGCGCCTGCCAGGGCCGAATCCACGCAGCTTCGGGGAGAATAAGCACGTGCTAGGGTCGAACTCACGAACCTCAGGGCCGAACCCGCAAGCATCAAGGAAAAATCCACACCAATTCGCGCAAGGAAACCCTCACCTGTACAAAAACAGGCTCAACATCTCCCACTCCTGTATAAAAGCACATAAGAAAGCACCCCGCTACATAAGTAGCAGGGGGCTCCTCTCAAACTTTATCCTTCTAATAGTAGATCGTAAGGATCTTCAATCATTTCTTTAATTCTGCGTAAGAATTGTACCGCATCTTTACCGTCAACGATTCGGTGATCATAGGAAAGAGCAATGTACATCATTGGACGTGCCTGAATCGTATCATCAGGCATAACTTTAGCGCGCTTCTCGATATTGTGCAAGCCAAGAATACCTACTTGTGGGGCATTTATGATCGGTGTGGACAACATTGAACCGAAAATCCCACCATTCGTGATCGTAAAGGAACCACCTTGTAAATCTTCGAGCTGAAGCTCTTTATTACGAGCTTTCGTAGCTACATCAGCAATTCCTTTTTCAATGCCGGCAAAATCAAGACGGTCAGCATCGCGGACAACTGGAACGACCAGACCTTCTTCTGTAGAAACAGCCATGCCAATATCATAGAATTGCTTCTTCACAATTTCATTGCCCTGAATTTCAGCATTGATCAGCGGGAATTCTTTCAATGCGCCGACAGCTGCCTTCGTAAAGAAGGACATAAATCCTAGCTTAATATCATGCTTTTTCAAGAATGAATCTTTACGTTCTTTACGCAGATTCATGACATTCGTCATGTCTACTTCGTTAAACGTTGTAAGCATAGCAGATTCTTGCTGTGCTTCTACAAGACGCTTAGCGATCGTTTGGCGGCGACGAGACATTTTCTCGCGCACTACCGGCTTATCAAACTCTGTCTTTTCACTTGATTCTTTCTTGCTTTCTTTCTTCTCCTGCTTAGGAGCTGCTTTTTTCTCATTCTTGCTGCTCGCCGCAGAGTCCACATCTTCTGGGCGAATTCGGCCTAATGGGTCTCGTGCAGAAATCTCACTCAGGTCGATCCCTAGCTCACGCGCACGTTTACGCGCCGCTGGTGTAGCGATCACATCGCCTTTAGTGCCTTCTTGTTCATTTGAGCTTTCTTGTTTCTTTTCTTCTTTTTGCTCTGAAGCAGTGCTTTGTTGCTGCTCTTGTTTTTCTTCTTTAGGCTCTTCCTGTTTTTCTTCCTGCTTATCATCGGAACTGTCATCAGAAGAACCGCCTGCTTCACCGTTCTCATCCACTTTAGCGATAACGTCCCCAACTTCTACGTCATCACCTTCTTCTTTTAAAAGCTCCGCGATTACGCCGCCAGCGTCGGCGTTCACTTCCACATTTACTTTATCTGTCTCTAGCTCAAGTACAGGATCACCTTTTTCTACTTGATCCCCTTCTTTCACGAGCCACTCGGCAATCGTGCCTTCTGTGATGGATTCAGCTAATTCAGGAACTTTAATTTCCTTCATTTGATTTTCCTCCTTTAGACATCTGTAACGCTTCCTGGATGATTCGGTTTTGTTCTGTTTTATGAATGTTCGGTTCACCTACGGAAGGAGATGCACGATGCGGTCTGCCTACGTAGCGGTGAATTTGTCCTTCTTTAAGCAGCTTGTGAAGGATACCTTCTACAAAATACCAGCTTCCCATGTTCTGCGGTTCTTCTTGAACCCATACGAGCTCTTCCAGATTTGGATATGTCTCCAGAATTTCAGCAAGTTTCTTGTCAGGGAATGGGTAAATTTGTTCGATGCGAACGGCATCAACTGCTTCGAATTTTTGGTCTGCCTTCTCTACTGCATCTTCAATTTCAACCATAAGTTTTCCGCTGCCGATGAGCAATGATTTCACTTTCTCTTTAGCTTTTCCTTCTTTAGTTAAACCAGGTTGTCTTAGGATCGATTGGAAGTTTCCTTCACTAAAACGTTCAGCTTCAACTGCCACTCTCTGGTTACGAAGCAGACTCTTTGGTGACATAACAACTAATGGTCTCGCTTCTTCTTTATTACTAATCGCAGCCTGGCGTCTTAGTAAATGGAAGTATTGAGCTGAAGACGTCACATTTGCCACTGTCCAATTGTTTTCAGCGGCTAATTGTAAGAAACGTTCCAGTCGAGCACTGGAGTGTTCAGGACCTTGGCCTTCATAGCCATGAGGAAGCAAGAATACCATACTTGATTTCTCTCCCCATTTAGCACGGCCAGCTGCAACAAATTGGTCAAAAATAACTTGACCCGCATTAGCGAAATCGCCGAATTGCGCTTCCCAAATAACAAGGGATTCAGCTGCTTGAACACTGTATCCATATTCAAAGCCAATTACACCAGCTTCAGACAATGGACTATTATAAATATCAAAGGAGGCCTTCGCCTGGTCCAACCCGTGAAGCGGACTGTATGTTTCATCCGTTTCAATATCATGGAGAACCATATGACGATGCGCGAATGTTCCCCGCTCCGTATCTTGTCCAGTAATTCTAATTGGAGTTCCATCTTCTAAGATCGATGCAAAAGCAAGAGCTTCAGCTGCACCCCAATCGACTTTGTTGCCCTCATCCAGCATATTGCTCCGGCGCTTAAGAATTTTTTCAAGTTTCTTAAACCCGTTGAATCCTTCAGGACGTTTGAGAAGATCCTGATTCAACTGCTTCAGACGGTCCAGCTCTACGTTCGTTTCGATTTCATCAAGCGGACGTTCTACTCCGCCCGGACGATCTTTTACATCAGCTTCCTCAGTCTCATTTTCTTTCATATTATTGAATGTTTCACGAAGGTTTTTCTCAATTTCCTCATTGATTTGTGAAAGAGATCCTTCCTCAACTAACCCTTCATCTACAAGAGTTTTCTCAAATAGATTGGCCACTGTCAGGTGCTCATCGATTTCCTTATAAAGCTTCGGCTGCGTAGAGCGTGGCTCGTCTATTTCATTGTGGCCATAACGGCGATACCCAACCAAATCAATCAAAATATCCTTATGGAACTTTTGACGGTATTCATAAGATAGCGATATAGCAGATAAACAAGCAATAGGGTCATCAGCATTCACATGAATGACAGGAATTTCAAAACCTTTTGCCAGATCACTTGCGTATCTTGTTGAACGGCCATCCCGTCTGTTCGTTGTAAAACCTACTAAGTTATTAGCAATAATATGAAGAGTTCCACCTGTACGATACCCAGGCAGATCACTCATATTTAGCCCTTCCGCTACAACTCCCTCACCGATGAAGGCAGCGTCACCATGAATGAGTACACCAAAGGCTTCTTCCTCATCCATTTGAGCATAACCAGGCTTCGAACGGTCATCTTGAGCCGCTCTGGTGAAACCTTGAACGACAGGATTTACGTACTCTAAGTGAGACGGATTGTGACTTAGGGTAACACGAGTGCTCGTTTGCTCTCCATCCCCAACTTCACGCCGGGCACCGAAGTGATATTTCACATCGCCTGTCCATCCGTAGTTAATGCCTGTAGATCCTTCTGAAGGTACCAGTTCTTTATTAGGAGAATGATGAAACTCAGAAAAAATCCGATCGTAAGGCTTGCCTAATACGTGAGCAAGCACATTTAATCTTCCGCGGTGGGCCATGCCCATCATAATATGATTAATTTTATCAGCTGAAGCTGATTGGACTAAATGATCCAGCATCGGGACCATGACATCCAAACCTTCTATAGAGAAGCGCTTTTGCGCTACAAAAGTTTTAGCCAGGAAGTTCTCGAACCCTTCCACATCGGCCAGTCTTTTAAGCAGCTGCTTCTTCTCTTCATTACCTAATTTCACTTGAAAAGCCGCTGACTCTACTTTATTTTGCAGCCACATTCGTTCATCATCGTTGTTTACATGGTCGTACTCAAAGGAAATTGTACCGGAGTACCTTTCTTTGAGTGTGCGGACAACACTTAAGGCGTTATCTAATTTGACAGGGGATTCTGGCCATATCCATTCAGCCGGAATTCTCTTCAAGTCTTCCTCAGTCAATCCATAATTCTTAATGTCTGTCAGCTGTGTTGCTTGACGATCTTTACCGCCCACAGCATAGATGTCTGCCTCTAGATGTCCATGACGACGAATAGCCTCAACAAGTTTCAATGCTGAGGTTACTTTAACAATATCTTCTGATGAAGCTTGTGCTTCCCCATTCGTTACTGGAGTTGCTGATGTACTCATCCATGCTGGTGCACCATGAGCATCAAATAATTCTTTTAATGAAGCGTCAACAGAATTAGCATCTGTTAAATATAACTCGTATTGTTCCTCAATATACCCCATATTGGGGCCGTGAAATTTTTCCCAAAAGCTTTCACTGGAGCCTTGATTTGACACGTCTAAATACCCCCACAAGTAGTTGTTGTCCAATGCTAGAACGTAAACGTTTGCAAATACACATTCTATTATAGAGTCGAAACGTCCCGAAATTCAACATATAGCACTTATTTTTTGAAGCTTAAACAACAGTTCTATTATAACAATAAAGATGTAGCAATGGGACGCCTTTTTCACTTTTTATTACTAAAGCGACATAATAAGAATATTCATTATATTCAGTGATTACTCAGACCCAATGCAAATCGGATGTTGTCGTATTTTGTCTAATCGATTACGATTACCGCTCTACATTATTCCCATCTTCATATTATGTAAAACATGTTTCCCTGAAAATAAAAGCAAGACCACCCGAAACTCGGATGGCCTTGCTTTTTTATAGTGCAGCATTAACGATTTAATAAACTTCCTACATACTTTAATAGTTCATTAGCTGAAGTTGAATTGTATCCATGCTCATCAATTAAAGTCGCAACGACTTCATTGATTTTCTTCAGCTGCTGTTCATCTGGTGTCTTCGTAGAGGTCGTAATCTTAACAATATCCTTAAGATCAGCAAACAGTTTCTTCTGAATCGCCTCACGAAGCCGCTCGTGAGACTGATAATCGAACTTCTTGCCTTTGCGTGCATAGGCTGAGATTCGAATAAGAATTTCTTCTCGGAAAGCTTTTTTCGCATTTTCAGAGACTCCAATTTGTTCCTCAATGGAGCGCATCAATCGCTCGTCTGGATTTAATTCTTCCCCTGTCAGTGGATCCCTGAGTTTGGCCTTATTGCAATATGCCTCAACATTATCCAAGTAATTATCCATCAGTGTGCGAGCTGACTCTTCATAAGAATAAACGAATGCTTTTTGAACTTCTTTCTTAGCCAGGTCGTCGTATTGTTTTCTAGCAAGTGAAATAAATTCTAAATACCGTTCTTTGTCTTCCTTAGAAATCGACGGATGACTGTCCAGCCCATCCTTAAGCGAACGGAGTACGTCGAGCGCATTGATCGAAGTCATTTCCTTTTTAATAATGGTCGAGGAAATTCGGTTTATGACGTAACGCGGGTCGATCCCGCTCATTCCCTCATCAGAAAATTCTTTCTTCAGCTCTTCAACATCAACATCGCTAAAGCCTTCGACATCTTCTCCATCATACAGGTACATCTTCTTCAACACATCGACAGACGCTTTCTTCGATTCTTTCAAACGAGTTAAAATCGTAAACATCGCGGCCACTTTTAATGTATGTGGGGCAATATGCACATCACGAATATCACTTTCACGAATCATTTTCTCATATATTCTCTCTTCTTGTGTGACCTTCAGGTTATATGGAACAGGCATGACAATCATCCGAGAATGGAGTGCCTCATTTTTCTTATTGGCTATAAACGAACGATACTCCGCTTCGTTTGTATGGGCAACGATCAGTTCATCGGCTGAAATTAAAGCAAATCGCCCAGCTTTAAAATTACCTTCCTGTGTCAGGCTTAACAAATGCCATAAAAATTTCTCATCACATTTTAACATCTCTTGAAACTCCATCATGCCTCGGTTAGCTTTATTTAACTCCCCGTCGAAGCGGTACGCCCTTGGATCAGATTCCGAACCATATTCAGCTATGGTCGAAAAGTCAATGGAGCCAGTCAAATCAGCAATATCCTGGGACTTCGGATCAGACGGACTGAAGGTTCCAATCCCTGTTCGTTTGTCTTCTGAGAAAAAGATTCTTTCAACGAGTACATCTTCCATTCGTCCCTCGTAATCCTGCTCAAGCCGCATCGTGTTTAATGGAGAGAGACTTCCCTCAACCCTAATGCCATACTCCTCCCTAAATTCATCCCTTAAATGGTGCGGAATCATATGAAGAGGGTCCTCATGCATCGGACATCCCTTAATTGCAAATACAGCTCCCTCATCAGTATAGGAATACTTTTCAAGCCCTCGTTTTAATAAATTTACAAGAGTTGATTTACCACCGCTTACAGGTCCCATTAATAACAAGATTCTCTTTCTTACATCTAACCTTCTGGCAGCCGGATGGAAGTACTCTTCCACGAGCCGTTCCATTGCTTCATCCAACCCATAAATATCTTCATCAAAAAAAGCATACTTCTTATGGCCGTTTTCTTCCTCTTCCACACCAGCTTGTGTAACCATATTATATACACGCGAGTGAGCGGACTGTGCTAAATGCGGCTTCTCTTTTAATAGATCCAAGTATTCTCGAAAGGTACCTTCCCACTTCAATTCTTCTTCTTGCTCTCTTCGTTCCTGGATTCTTTTTAAAATATCCACTTAACGACCTCCCTCGTCGTAACAACCAGAAGTTAATTTCATTCTATGCCCAACCTTATAAAAAAATGAATCTCACAGAACATGTCTTTACAACTTGTTATAGGAAAGAATATGTCAACCCCTAGCCTGTTATGTGGACAAGGGTGTATACTATCAGATAAATGAGCATCTCATGTAAAACATAGCTTTTGACTTGGAATTTTTACCTTGTTAGAATTATCTTGATATTATAAGCTAGCAAGGAAATTTATAATGGAAAGAAGGCTAACATGATGGAAACATGGTACTTTGTCGATTCTGCTCACCTCACTCCATCCTTAAATATGGCTATGGATGAAGCGTTGATGAATTGGCATCGTGAAGGAAAGATCCCCCCTGTTTTACGCTTTTATGGTTGGGACCCAGCTGGTTTGTCCGTTGGTTATTTTCAAAAAGTTCACGGAAAAATTGACGTGGATAGCGTAAAGAGCCATGGTTATGAACTTGTTCGCCGACAAACAGGCGGCCGTGCTGTCCTTCATGACAATGAACTTACATACAGCGTCATTGTTTCAGAACAACACCCCGATATGCCAGCTTCTGTAAAAGAGGCTTACTTAGTCATTTCACAAGGATTATTGGAAGGTTTTAAGGAACTCGACATCGCTGCTGAATTTGCCATCCCTGAAGGAAAGCTCGATACAAACGGGTCGGCTGTTTGCTTTGAAGAGCCCTCGTGGTATGAACTGATCGTAGATGGTAAGAAAGCTGCCGGCAGTGCCCAAACGAGGAAGAAAGGAATCATCCTCCAGCACGGGTCGATCCCTATAGAAGTCGATGAAACCAAGCTTTTCGATATGTTTATTTATAAGAATGAGCGAATAAAAGAGAGAGCTCGAAAAGCCTTTAGCGACAAAGCCATTTCCATTAACAACCTGAGCCCGGCTAAAAAGTCTTATACTGAAGTAAAAAAAGCTTTCCAACAGGGATTTGAAAAAGGATTAAACTTGAATTTGGAGCCGTTTCATTTAACTGAAGAACAATGGGCTGAAGTGAATCAAATTGCTGAAGAGAAATACAGCAATGACAAGTGGAATTATTCCCGATAATTTAAGATAAAAAATCACCATCTGAGGAGTGGATCAATCGTGGCGAAAAAGAATCAGGATTACATAAGAAAACCAGATTGGCTTAAAATTAAAATTAACACCAACAAATCTTACACGGGGTTAAAGAAACTCATGCGGGAAAAGAAACTCAATACAGTATGCGAAGAAGCACGCTGCCCGAACATTCATGAGTGTTGGAGCGAAAGAAAAACAGCTACTTTTATGATTTTAGGCGACACATGTACGCGCGGATGCCGCTTCTGTGCCGTTAAGACAGGCTTGCCAAACGAGCTGGACTGGGGCGAGCCAGAACGAGTCGCCGAATCCGTGGAAATTATGGGTCTTAAACATGTTGTCGTTACAGCGGTAGCCCGTGATGACTTAAAAGATGGCGGAGCTGCTGTTTTTGGTGAAACCGTAAAGGCGATTCGTCGTAAAGTTCCAGGCTGTACAGTTGAAATCCTGCCTTCTGATATGAAAGGCGACTACGAAAGCCTGCACACGTTAATGGGCGGGGAACCGGACATCTTTAATCACAACATTGAAACAGTCCGTCGTTTAACTAAAAAAGTTCGTGCCCGAGCGATGTATGACCGTTCCCTCGAATTACTGAAACGTGTGAAAGAAATTCGTCCAGATACACCAACAAAATCAAGCATCATGGTCGGACTTGGGGAAACAAAGGAAGAAATTGTCCAAGCTATGGATGATCTTCTCGCCCATAACGTTGATATCATGACAATTGGCCAATATTTACAACCAACGAAAAAGCACTTAAACGTAGAACGTTATTATCACCCGGATGAATTTGAAGAGTTAAAAAATATTGCCATGGAAAAAGGCTTCAAACATTGTGAAGCAGGCCCAATGGTTCGTTCTTCCTACCATGCTGATGAGCAAGTTAATGAAACGTCTGCTCAGCGCCGCATCAAATATATGAAAGGGTACGAATCTCAGGGAGAAAAGTTAGATACAACGAACATTTAATAGCAAAAAGTCGCCTCGCTGGGCGACTTTTTTTATGGCTGATCTTTATTGTCTTCCTCTTCATTTGAAGATTGCTCTTCTGTTGATGAACCTGATTCATCGGTTCCTTGTGAACCACCATCTGGTTCTTGTGCGTCAGGATTTTCGGTCTGTTCATCAGGATCCGTGGTTTCTTCATCGTGATCTTCGGTTGGATCTTGGTCGGGGGTAGCACTAGAATCTTCATCCTCTTCGGCTGGCTCTTCAGGTTTATCAGGTTTTTGCGGTTTCTCAACTTCCTCAGGTTCTTTACTAACCGGGTCTTCCTCAACCGGTGTCTCCTTATCAGGTTCATCCTTAACTTCCTCATCACTGTTGTTGTAGGAAGGAGCAGGAGTTGTAGTGCCACTCGGTGAACTATTTCCAGAATAACTGTAGGACGGTGAACGATAATCAGACGTGTCATTATATTGATATGTATAATTGCTTTCGTTCGAGTCAGTTGTGTAGCCTGGTTCAGAACCGTTTAAACTCTGGTTCTCTCTCTCATTTTCCATAAAGTCTTCCTCGTTTTTTTCCTGTGATACTTGATCATTAACTTCCTCTGTTTTGCGAGTAGAATCCTCTTCCTCTGTTTCTTTCTCTTTCTTGTCTGTTTTTTTGTCAGATTGCTTATCCTTGTCCACTTTTTTCTCAAGAGTAACAGTTATCGGATCTTTCGCCTGTCCCTCCTCTCCTTGCGCTTGATCACATGCAGCTAGAGATAAACAAAAGCTCCCCAACAAGAACGACATCATGACAGCCTTCACAATACCTACGCTCCTTTTAAAAAAATTTCGCTATCGACTCGATGATTGGTCTTATAATATATACATATTGTACCATAATATAAGAAAATAGCCGCCTATTCGACGGCTATTGCAAATATTTTTACCAGGGAGATCCATAATAATAAGGCGGACGTCCATATGGCGGCGGATATTCATAGCCGTAACCATATCCCGGCCCGTATCCTGGCCCTGGCCCAGGCCCCGGCCCTGGGCCATAATATCCTCCTCCGAAACCACCAGGTGGTACGATCACGGAGCCTAGTAACCCTCCAAGAAATCCTCCTACAAATGGACCCCCGAAAAATGGTCCACCAAAAAACCGGTCGTCATCATAACCATGCTCATAGCCAAACATCTGTTGATCAGCAATTCGTGCATGTTCCTCATCATAATAACCATACTGATAAGGATAGGGCTGGTACTGATCCATTACTATTCCTCCATTTCAGGCCTTGGTTATTCACCTACGTTTCAATCTATGTAGGGAAAAAACCTATTGTGTAGGCATTTACCCCAGCCATTGATAAATTTCTTAAGATATTCCATAGACAAGCAATTCACATTAACCAGGATATAGGGTATAATAAACAACAGCATGCTTGTCTTTAAAGACTTTAAAGGAGGCCGACATACATGAAATTAACATTGATTATCTTAGTTTGTGTGACGTACTTAGTATCTATCTTTTCATCAGGATATGATACGAAAGCAGGTAGCCCTAAAAAGTAATGAATGAACAAAATCGCACCCCGAACTGGGATGCGATTTTTTAATGGAAAGATTTTATTTAATTAAACCAGGAAAATTCTGCTGCTTCAAAGCATTGAATAGGATGATAGAAGCAGTATTGGCTAAATTTAATGAACGTACTTTGTCCGTCATGGGAATACGCAGGCAGCGATCTTCCAAACCCTCTAGCAGAGTCTTAGGAATCCCGTCTGATTCCCTTCCAAATACGAAAAACCACTCTTGTGCCTCATCACTAAAATCAAAGTCTACGAAAGAGCGGGTGCCAAAATTCTCAATATAATAAAACTCCCCATTCGGATAAGATGCATAGAGCTCTTCAATCGAATCGTAATAGTTTATCGTCACGTCATGCCAATAATCCAAACCAGCTCTTCTAAGCATCTTGTCATCCGTTGAGAATCCAAGCGGCCGAATCAAATGCAGCTGGCTATTCGTAGCTAAACATGTGCGAGCAATATTACCTGTATTGGCAGGAATTTCTGGTTGAAATAATACGATATGGTTAGCCATTTTGTTCACCTCGTTGTCTACAGAATCAACCTGACTATTATACCATATTTATTCCGCTCCTATCTTGAAAAATTTATATTGAATAGCCGGAGTATAAGCTGTAGAGTCCTCATAATCCCAGAATCGATGGCGGCTGTTCATTGTGTGGGCGTTGACTAAAGGAAGACCTTTACTGGTCATTTTCACTACAATCGTATTATGATCAAACCGCCCATCTCCCTCAAAGTCATAACAAATGACGTCACCTGGCGATAATAAAGCTGCATCTGTTACTTCTTTTGCTGTTAATCCTTGTCTTGCCCCGCTTAAATACCAACGAAGCGAGTGGGCAACAGCCCAGCTATAACTCCAGTTGGAACCTGAGTACCACCAGCCCTTGCCGCGGTTCGGCTGTCCCCACATTGGCGCGCCTCCAGCTCGCAGGCATTGAGATACATAATTGGTGCAATCCACATCAAAGTGATTGTAAGCCGGATTATAACTATCCCACCATCGTTCAGCATATTGAACAGCTGCCCTTCGATCGTATTTGAAAGGCAGCCGTTGTTCTTGATGATTATCCGTAAACGCTGAAGCGAGCCTTTCTTCCCCTGTTGTACTTGTCTCCGTTTCCGTTACCTGGTCTATTAGCTTCCCGCCATTTAAAAAAGCCTTACAGCGATAGACTCCTTCTTCTAAGTAATAATCCTGTCGATCTTTTATAAGGAGAGACAGCGAAAGCATATATGAAATATCGCTCACTCTTTCATATCGAACTCTATGATAAGGCTTCACATTAAATGTAGCTCGTTTAACCAGCTGGCCTCTTTCATGAAGGTTTTTCACTTTGCACTCAAGCCATGGTTCTTCTTTCTGGTCCAATAACCGCTTCATGATGTCTTCCCAGTACTTCCTTAAAGCATCCATCCACATCGCCCCTTTTTACAAGTTATGAGCGAAAATTTGAAACCATGAGCGGAATTCTCTTTATTCCGGCGCTTACTCTCTTTATTCCGGCGCTTACTCTCTTTATTCCGGCGCTTACTCTCTTTATTCCGGCGCTTACTCTCTTTATTCCGGCGCTTACTCTCTTTATTCCGGCGCTTACTCTCTTTATTCCGGCGCTTACAAAAAGGGATGCGCCAGGCGCATCCCTTTTTGTTTCGCTATTTAGCTTGCTGAAGCTGTGGATTTCCTTCCCAATCAAGCAGTTGCTGCTTTTTATCCAATCCGCCAGCATAACCTACCAGCTTCCCGTTACTCCCGATCACTCGATGACAGGGAACGACGATGGAGAAAGGATTTTTGTTAACAGCCCCTCCGACTGCCCGCACTGACTTAGGAGCTTGCAATACTTCCGCAACCTCCTTATAAGACTTCACCTCTCCATGTGGAATCGAATGAAGCAGTGCTCTCCACACACTTCTTTGAAAAGAGGTGCCATAACAATTAAGCGGGATGGTGAACTGTTTACGGTCCCCGCTAAAGTACTCATTAATTTCCATCTTAGTTTGCTTCACAAATTGCTGATCAGCGTCTCGTTTAAATTCACCTTTTAGAAAGTGCTTCTTCGTCCATGCCTGGTAAAATGTTATTCGTTCTTCAAACTGTCCATAATCAATCCGGTTTACCCCTTTGTTATCAGCTAACACTGTTATCGGACCCACAGGGGAGTCAAACACGTCATAATACAAATAAGATGGATGATTCATAGATAGTCCCCTTATTAACATTTTTTTCTATTATACAATAATCTATCTCCATATGAAAAGGTATACTATATTATTGTTTTTGGAATTTCAGGCCCTTTTCCATTTCAAAAAGCACTTCTTCATTTTCTTCTATCACCTGTGCTTCTTCAATGGCAGCGTAGCAAGCGGCCGTTCCAATTTTCCCAAGTCCATAGGCCGCTGTTCCTCTAATAACTGGTCTAGGATCTTCCTTCATTAAACGAACCAATTCATCCACTGCCGTTTCATCTTTATAATGAGCTAAAGCCAGAATTGCATTACGCTGAATCGGCTTTTTCCCACGCCATGAACCCGACATCGGTCCAAATTTTTCTTTAAAATCACGATTGGAAATGGACAACAGCGGAATCAGCTTCGGCTTAGCCACTTCTGGATCCGGCTCAAATTCTTTATGATTGTGAAAATCTTTTTTCTTGTTTTTAGGGCAAACTGTCTGACAAGTATCGCACCCATACAATCTGTTGCCAAGTTTACTTCTAAACTCCTCAGGCAGAAAATCTTTCGTCTGGGTTAAAAAGGCGATGCAGCGCTGGGCATTAAGCTGGCCGCCCTCTACGAGTGCTCCCGTTGGACAAGTATCCACACATATATTGCAATCTCCGCAACTGTCATCGACCGGTTCATCCGGTTCAAACGGAATGTTCGTTACCATCTCGCCTAAATACACATAAGACCCGAACTCTTCGGTAATAATCGCACTATTTTTCCCGCTAAAACCGATGCCAGCGCGTTCGGCTACAGCACGATCAGACAATTCACCTGTATCAACCATAGAAGACAGTTCTGCTTCGGGAAAACGTTCCTTAATAAACGCAGCTAATTTCTGTAAACGGTCCCGCAGCACGTCATGATAATCTCTGCCCCATGAAGCACGACAAAAAATCCCGCGCCGTTCGCCTTTCACACTGCGAGGGGCATCGTGCATTTTTGAAGGATAGGCAAGCGCCACTGAAATGATCGATTGAGCTCCTGAAAGCAAACGATCAGGCTCAGTCCGCTCCTCAAGACTGCCTTTCTCAAATCCGGATTGATAGCCAAGGTCCTGTTGTCTTTTCAGTCTTGCTTTCAGTTCTCCGAATACATCGACAGACGCAAAACCGATTTTGTCTATGCCAACTTCTTTACTGTATGCAATAACTTCTTCCTTGAATGTGTGAATGCCCACCTTGACTACCTCCTTTTTAGCAATTTTATCTCATATCGTTCACTTTAGCTGTACGCAGCCGATTAAGAGCAGCCGCGATTTCAAATCTGCGCGGGCGGGCTAACTCCCCTGGATGCTGATCCTTAAAAGGAGCAAATGATGCGAGTCCCTGTTCATCAAGCTGTTGGTCAAGTTTATCGAGCAGTTCATGTAACGTTAAGTTTTGTTTTAATAACCCTTTTTTATCTAAATGTAACAAAAGGTCAGCCACTAATCGTGTTTGCGACGTATCGACCAGCTGTTCCACAGCGTCAAGTGTCAATTCTGTTCTTCCCATTAAAATAAGCGTTCTGCCTTTTGCCTGCACTTTCTCTTTCTTCCCTTTTTTAGCTTGAATCGATTGAGGGGCAAACGATCTCGCTGGCAAAGTTCCGAACGATTCAGCCACGGATTCCCGTTTACTCGGATATTTGGCTGCAATTTGTTTCGCCTGCTCTGTCACCTGATGAGGCACATATTGATCCATCATAATGACTTCATCTGCGGCGTGAAAATAGTCTCCGGAACCGCCCATCACTAAGATCGTAGACACATCAAGTTCATCGCGCATCTGCTGGATTTTATCAATAAACGGGGTGATCGGTTCCTTCTCTCGTACAACTAGCTCCTGCATGCGCTCATCACGGATCATAAAGTTCGTGGCACTTGTATCTTCATCGATCAAGAGCGTATCAGCACCAGCCTCAATCGCCTCAATTACGTTGGCAGCCTGTGATGTACTGCCACTGGCATTTTCTGTTGAGAATTGTGTCGTATCCACACCATGAGGCAGATTTTTAATAAAAGGTGAAATGTCAACATTGGTCACCTGACGGCCATCTTCGGCTCTTACTTTAACGGCCTGAGGATCGGTCACAACGTATTCACGGCCATCTCCTTTAATATGCGGATAAACTCCGCGCTCGATTGCTTTTAGTAACGTACTTTTTCCATGATAACCTCCACCAACAATCAGGACAATTCCTTTGCGAATCGCCATGCCTGTCAGCGGCTGTTCGCGGTGCGGCAAATCAATCGAAATCCGGTTGGCTTCAGGACTTTGAAAGGTCACCGCATCCTTCATCGGTTTGTCGCTTATCCCGCTTGCACGAGGCAAAATAGCCCCATCCGCTACAAACGAAATGTAGCCTTCTTCCTTCATTTTATTCAAAATCGTTTCATGCTGATCTGCTAATTTTACCGACTCTGCAATTTCCTGATCTTTTATACTAAGAACAGACTTCTCAATGATGTCAGGGAGCAATTGGAAAAATAACTTCTCAGCCTGCTTACCATTAATCCTGCGACCGTTCGCGGGCAGACCGACTGTTAAACATACGGTTGTAAACCCATTCTCAAAATTGACCGCTGTCCGCTCTAAAACTTCCTGCCCCGGCCGATCAATGGCTACGAGACCGCTTTTTCCAGAACCACGCACATCAGAACCAGTTTGGTAAATCGCCTGAGCTACCTTTCTCGTCATCACATCTTCAGCAAAAACTTTCCGCTTCCTTGTTGAGATCCATTCTTCGTCGATCTTCCGGGTCTTATCAGGGATGCGAAGCCGTATTTTCGAAGGAGCAGCAAACGGATCTCCCTGAACGTAATCAATCATCAACTCATAAGCTGGGAAAAAATAACGCCCCTGAATTTGCTTATAACCTTTATAACTCTTGCCATCTATTTGTTGCAGAATATTTCTTAATTTTTTCATAGCACGTCACTCCTCTACTACCTATGTATCCTACCAGCTTCATTAAAAAACGCAATGCTTCGTTACTTGAATAAACGAAACACTGCGTTGGCTCACATATTTAGGTATTATTGCTTCCTACTCAATTGGTAGTCATGGAGCGGGTGAAGGGAATCGAACCCTCGTCATCAGCTTGGAAGGCTGAGGTTTTACCACTAAACTACACCCGCATTTAAACAGTTTCATTAGCCACATTTTTACATGCCCTTACCTCTTACTAGCTTATTCGAAGAAGCTAATCGGGGCGGGCAACTCGAAGCTTACTCGGTGAAGTTTCGCTCGTGGCTGAGGTTTTACCACTAAACTACACCCGCAAATCGTTCTTATTTCGAAACCGTAATTCAAATTATAACAATCCTATTTAAAGGATGCAACACGAAACTATCGATTTTTGTCGAAAGTTTATCTCATCTATTACTAGTATAGTAGTTCCCCAGCCAATTTATACATTAGTCCATACTTTCACAATAATAATTCAAATGAGGAGCTTTCACATGATCAATTTAATGATCGGTACCGGCCTTTATATGTGGAGTTATCTATTTAATCCTTAATCCGAATAGTGCGCTAGTCGTTTCTTTGTCAAAAAAGACAATTCATGGCTTTGCTTCTCGTATTCACTGTGATTACCCTCTACATGGTAAGTACAGATAATTACCATATTATTTAAACTGAAACAGTTGAATTGACGGTCAAAGAGACTTACGATAAGGAGAGCACAAAAAGCGATTTTAATAAAGAAGGTTGATGAAACATTGAGGTTATTACAAAGAAAAAACTATTGGATAAGCCGTTTTCTCGCCTCAGACCCAGGTAGAAAAAGGCTCAACCAAGCTGGAAAAGCAACGATTAGCTTGATTTCCGCTGTCGTCACCGTCATCCTTGTTCTGAATTTATTAGGACAACCTCCCCTGATGCCAGCTATTGTGGCAGGAATTACAGGTATGCTTGGTATTATGACCGTAATGGATGACACGAAAGAGAAGAAGAAAGTAACTACTTTGCTGCTCGGAGTCTCCGCTGCATGTGGAGTGACAGCAGGTTCTTTGTTAGCCTCGAACGCTTACCTAGTTTCCGCGCTTATGATTTTGATCATTTTTTGCGGATTTTACTTTTCACGTTTTGGAAGTCGTTATTTTTCTCTTGGCATGATTGGATTTATGACGGTTTATTTATCTT
Source organism: Halobacillus ihumii (assembly GCF_902726645.1). Lineage (NCBI taxonomy): Bacteria > Bacillati > Bacillota > Bacilli > Caryophanales > Bacillaceae > Halobacillus > Halobacillus ihumii. The sequence goes on along the minus strand of NZ_CACVAO010000001.1, from coordinate 3,302,587 downwards.
CTTTTTTAGGACTGTCTCCTAGTCAATTCCCCTGGTTTTATTTGGGGATCGTGATCGGGGGAGCATTCGCATTTTTATATAACTTTATCGTCTTTAAAGATTCAGCCCAACTGTTAAAAAGAAGCATGCGTTCTTTTCATATCCAAGCTAACTTAGCGTTCGATCTTCTAATCGAAATCATTCAGGATCCAGAGATCAACCATACCCGCATTAAAAAGCTTCAATATAATGTCAGTAAGCTTAGGGAATATGCCAGTCATGTCGCAACAGACCTTAACACTCAGGATGTAACAGAAGTCTGGCCAGGTCTTACCACCTCACAATTAAGACTGTATGTTTTTGATACGTCGATGCTCGTTGTAACCCTGGCCGATTCCCTCCAACGTTTGAAGAAGGAAGATGCACTAGAGGCAAAAGAATTACAAGACCTTTTAGCAAAAGTCATTACCTCTCTTCACAAAGCAGAAGTCCTTTCACAAGATTATGAAGTTCAAAATCTTGCAAAGGCTCAAGCAGCTACCAAAGAGCTGCGCCACATGAGTAATCATTTGTTTGCCAGACAAAATTCACGACCTGAAGGATGGCTTTATTTAATACGCAGAATCGAATCGATTGCTTCACATGTAACGAATGGGGCGTTAGCCATCCAACAGTCGCTGCACTCAGGCCAACAACCTGCTAAAGAAAAGGAAGAGGAAACAAGTGAAGCAGACAAGGAAGGTCAAGAGGAAAACCAGAAGTTAAAGCCCTCTACCAAAAAGGCCTACCAATCGCTAATAGCTGGGACCATCGCGATTATTGTCGGGCATCTCATCTCACCAGTGCAGCCCTATTGGGTATTGTTAACTACCTTTATCGTCCAGCTCGGGACGGAGTCCGTAGGCCGCACGTATATGAAAGGCTTGCAGCGCTCAGTAGGAACAGTCATTGGAGCCGTAATTGGCTTCGTATTAGCCAAAGCCGTTTCAGGACATTCCATTATAGAAATCGTGCTTCTTTTTACTGTTGTATTTTTAGCTTTTTACATTGTTGCGGTCTCTTACACACTAATGAGCATGCTCATCACATTGCTCATCGCCTTTATGTATGACCTATTACTAGGGGGAATCAGCTTCGCTCTATTAGAAGCACGAGTAATAGACACTATTGCAGGGGCAGCCATTGCCTTAACCATTGCGGCACTGATTTTCCCCAAGAAAACGATGGAAAAAGTATCAGAAGCCTTTAATGACTACCTTGAAGAACTCAGTTCATATGTGACCCAGTATATCCACAGTTTTCGTGAACCTATGGACATTAAAGAGCTGGCTGACCATGCCTTTAAAATGGATGAAAAGGTTCAAGCAATAAAGGATGAGTCCAAATCGCTTCTTCAACGGCCGGGAGCCCTAAGACATCGTGAACTGCCGCGGTGGATCACGATTTTTACAGCGATCAACTATTACGCCAAACACCTGGTAGCTTCCTCCTATCAGAAGCATTTTACTTATCCTGAAGAGTTCGAGGCTGTTTTCATCTCAATGGAGGAGAAATTCAACTCCAACATAGAGACGCTAACTCATATGATGACGACAGGAGATCGAAGCGGAGTCACATTTAATATGAATGAAGAGAGAAAACAAATCGAACAATACGCGCCTGCCCATAACGGGAGCCAAAGTGATCTCATCCATCATCTTTACTATGTATGGAGGATTAATCAATCGATCGTCCTCTTAGGAAAAGAAATGGGCGCGGAAGAAAAAGACCGAAAAACGACCTGACACTACATGAGGTGTCAGGTCGTTTTTTATAATTATCGTGGAGTGAACAGCCCGAAATGTATATTCTAGCAGTAGAACTGGCTATACTAGATCAAAATATCTATTTTTTCAGGAGCTGAGCTACATGTTAAATTGGAACGAACCATTACACGAAAAGATCACCAACCTTCAAGAGTTGGAAACAGAAGCACAAGCTGACCTAGAAGATCTCAACAAGTATATCAACCAACTAAATCCCGGCTACAGCAGAGAAGTTTTGGAGCAAAAGCGAGAACTTAAGAAAGAAATCTTAAAGTCTATTGGAGCTGAACTCAATTACATGAAAAAGTAAACAAGGTTCCAAGGCTTACACACCGCCAGGGAACCTTCTGATACGAACTATTATTTATAAGTACATTCTTTTACTTGAATATGTGTAATCATCATCAGCTGTCCGCCACGTTATCTCCTCAGGCGAATTATACAGAAGAGGTAAGCTGACTCTCTCCCATCACCTTGCTATAAACGTTGAGCAGCTCATCTAACTGCTGACTGCATTTAATGACTTCTTTGTTGGTAAGTCCCTTTTCCATGCCAAGTTCAATCATTTCAACTCTCTTTTTATCGATACACCACTTTATCAACTGTCTTACATTCAACAATTCCCCACATCTCCTATATATTTTTGTCACAACCAGACATTATTATCTAGGATTATAAAGTGTATGTAAATGCTTTTGACAAAGAAAGATAAAACAAGACAAATCAAGACACCATGAATTCGCTTTCATTCTACATACGTTATAAAAAAAACTTTACCAGGCGTTTTCTAATCTAGCGTTTCGGTAATTCCCCAAACTTTGTCAGTCCCACTATAAGAATTTAACGCAATATCCAGATCATGAAACATTCGGTGAAGATTACGAACCGTTTCTTTATCCTTATTCTCCAGAGCTGCCGATGCATAAGACCCAATTTCCTCCAAATCAGACTTAAGACTATCTGACGTTACATTCGGTTTTAACGTCTCGATCTGTGAAAGAATAGTTTCGGCCTTTTTCCTTTGGTCATTCCAATTTAAAGAGGCGATCGCCCCATAACCTGTTGTATCATTGTAAAAATCATGTGTCTTTGAAACAAACTCCCCAACATCTTTATTTGCTTCTCCAACGGTTGCTTGCGTTTCTTCAATTTTCTCTGTTGAAACCTCCCCGGCTTCCGCTTCCTTCGTTTGACCGGAATCGCTTGCATCTTCCTCCGTTTGACTAGACTCGCTTGCCACATCCTCCTTCGTCATTACGTCCGCAACAACAAGGTAAACGAACACGCCTAACACCAGGAAGGCAATAATGCCGAGGGTCCAAATCGTCCTTTTAAATGTCATTTTTTCGTATCCCACCTTTTTCTCATCTTTATTGTAATATTATCGTAACAAAGTCGCATAAACGTGTAAATTATTCCAGTAAAAAACCGCCAAAGTATGGCGGTTGATTTTCAATTTTAAGTATATACTTTTTCCTAAATTCATCCTAGATTAATAATCACAGCTTTTCCGGATTTTCAAGTCTCGCTGAAACAATCTCGCCACAATTCTTACAATAAGTGATAATCTTATTCGTACCACTTGAAAGTTTTTTTCCTAACGGCCTCACATGCATATAGTCACTACCCTGCGCAAATTCTTTGCCATTACATTCTGGGCACTCCTTGATCATAGTTAGCCAACTTTCTGTAGAAATATTAATTATTTTAAGATAATTACAAAATAACTCTATCACTTACTAAATTTTCCTGCAACTAAAATACCAAATTAGTACAATTATTTTAAAACTATGATTCTCTTCTTTAACGTTGATTCCTGCGACTATAAGTCCTAGCCGACCGTGCTTACGAATGCACCTTCGCCATCCTGACGCTAAGGATGTATAAGCACCGTCATATAGAAAGTTAAATAGCGTCCTAATCGGTCGTAACTTCGTGTTGATCGTACCGGTTTTCAATCACCGAGTATGTTTCAATTCTTCGATATAATTGTCGATATCATGACGTACGACCACGTTTAAATCTAACGTCCCTCATGTATGAACTAGAAAACGTCCAAAATCGTTACACTCTCGTAAGGCTTTCCATTCTCTCAGCTATGAATTAACGATAATGTTTCGTAAATCGTTAGTTCATACCTTGTATCTTTTTCTTACTTCTTCTAACTCTCGACCGTTTAACCGATTATTCCGCCTAGACATAAAAAAAGTATGCCCTCCTAATCGAAAATAGAAAAGCGGTCACTTATCGTAAGGTAACACGACCAATTAACGTAAATTGAACGTAAAAAAGACGGTACCTAACCGTCGTTAGATACCGTCTTTATGCGACTTTTTAATACCGGTGGCCGGGGTCGAACCGGCACTCCGTGAGGAACACGATTTTGAGTCGTGCGCGTCTGCCAATTCCGCCACACCGGCATGGAGGCGGCAACCGGAATCGAACCGGTGATAAAGGAGTTGCAGTCCTCTGCCTTACCGCTTGGCTATGCCGCCATATTACATTCTATACAATCATTTCAATATTATGAATAGAAAATGGAGCGGGAGACGGGATTCGAACCCGCGACCCCCACCTTGGCAAGGTGGTGTTCTACCACTGAACTACTCCCGCATTGAATGGCTGGGCCAGCTGGATTCGAACCAGCGCATGACGGTACCAAAAACCGTTGCCTTACCGCTTGGCTATGGCCCAACAACATTTTCATTGAAAAAAATGGGGCGACTAGTGGGATTTGAACCCACGCATGCCGGAACCACAATCCGGTGCGTTAACCCCTTCGCCATAGCCGCCATAATGATAGAAAAGCAGGGGTAGTAGGAATCGAACCCACATTGACGGTTTTGGAGACCGTAGTTTTACCATTAAACTATACCCCTATGAATAAATGGTGGAGGGAGTAGGACTCGAACCTACGAACCCGATGGGAGCGGATTTACAGTCCGCCGCGTTTGGCCAACTTCGCTATCCCTCCATATTAAATAAATGGTGCCGGCCAGAGGACTTGAACCCCCAACCTACTGATTACAAATCAGTTGCTCTGCCAGTTGAGCTAGGCCGGCAAGCTGATGAAATGGTGGCTCGGGACGGAATCGAACCGCCGACACACGGATTTTCAGTCCGTTGCTCTACCGACTGAGCTACCGAGCCAGATCAATCTACGATTGTATGTAAATATGTAATCAGTGGCGGTCCGGACGGGACTCGAACCCGCGACCTCCTGCGTGACAGGCAGGCATTCTAACCAACTGAACTACCGGACCGTATTTTGGTTGCGGGGGCAGGATTTGAACCTGCGACCTCCGGGTTATGAGCCCGACGAGCTACCGAACTGCTCTACCCCGCGACAATGTAACAACTAGATTATAGCTATTATGAAAATAGATGGTGGAGGATGCAGGGCTCGAACCTGCGACCCCTTGCTTGTAAGGCAAGTGCTCTCCCAGCTGAGCTAATCCTCCACAAAAGGAATGTGCCAAAGCATGAGTAATGTAAATATGTACATCATACATTTTTTGGTGACCCGTACGGGATTCGAACCCGTGTTACCGCCGTGAAAGGGCGGTGTCTTAACCACTTGACCAACGGGCCAAACGAATATCTTCGATATGGCGGAGAGCGAGGGATTCGAACCCTCGAAACCGCGAAAACGGTTTACACGAATTCCAATCGTGCTCCTTCGGCCAGCTCGGACAGCTCTCCGTAAATGGCTCCACCGGTAGGATTCGAACCTACGACCGATCGGTTAACAGCCGATTGCTCTACCACTGAGCTACGGTGGAATAAGTGTGAAACCTGGCAACGTCCTACTCTCACGGGGATCGACCCGACTACCATCGGCGCTGAAGAGCTTAACTGCTGTGTTCGGCATGGGAACAGGTGTGACCTCTTCGCTATCGTTACCAGATCTCTATTATTCTTTTTCAAGGACAAAATATATTATAAGATCCTTGAAGGAAAATATCAAGAGTTTTTTTGAAAACCCTCAAAACTGGATAAGACGCTCAAGGTATCAAACGGTCAGTTGTACTTTTTGAATATAGTTAAGTCATCGATTGATTAGTATCCGTCAGCTCCACGTGTCACCACGCTTCCACCTCGGACCTATCGACCTCATCGTCTCTGAGGAATCTTACTTACTTGGCGTAAGGGGAAATCTCATCTCAAGNTTTTCAATATAGTTAAGTCATCGATTGATTAGTATCCGTCAGCTCCACGTGTCACCACGCTTCCACCTCGGACCTATCGACCTCATCGTCTCTGAGGAATCTTACTTACTTGGCGTAAGGGGAAATCTCATCTCAAGGGGGGCTTCATGCTTAGATGCTTTCAGCACTTATCCCGTCCACACGTAGCTACCCAGCGATGCTCCTGGCGGAACAACTGGTACACCAGCGGTGTGTCCATCCCGGTCCTCTCGTACTAAGGACAGCTCCTTTCAGATTTCCAACGCCCACGACGGATAGGGACCGAACTGTCTCACGACGTTCTGAACCCAGCTCGCGTACCGCTTTAATGGGCGAACAGCCCAACCCTTGGGACCGACTACAGCCCCAGGATGCGATGAGCCGACATCGAGGTGCCAAACCTCCCCGTCGATGTGGACTCTTGGGGGAGATAAGCCTGTTATCCCCGGGGTAGCTTTTATCCGTTGAGCGACGGCCCTTCCATACGGTACCGCCGGATCACTAAGCCCGACTTTCGTCCCTGCTCGCCTTGTAAGTCTCGCAGTCAAGCTCCCTTGTGCCTTTACACTCTGCGAATGATTTCCAACCATTCTGAGGGAACCTTTGGGCGCCTCCGTTACTCTTTAGGAGGCGACCGCCCCAGTCAAACTGCCCACCTGACACTGTCTCCGAACCGGATCACGGTCCTGGGTTAGAATGTCCGTACAGCCAGGGTGGTATCCCGCCAGCGCCTCCACCGTAGCTAGCGCTCCGGTTTCTCAGGCTCCCACCTATCCTGTACAAGCTGTACCAACATTCAATATCAGGCTACAGTAAAGCTCCACGGGGTCTTTCCGTCCTGTCGCGGGTAATGCGCATCTTCACGCATAGTATAATTTCACCGGGTCTCTCGTTGAGACAGTGCCCAAGTCGTTGCACCTTTCGTGCGGGTCGGAACTTACCCGACAAGGAATTTCGCTACCTTAGGACCGTTATAGTTACGGCCGCCGTTTACTGGGGCTTCGGTTCAACGCTTCGCGCTTACGCGCTAACGCATCCCCTTAACCTTCCAGCACCGGGCAGGTGTCAGCCCCTATACTTCGCCTTACGGCTTCGCAGAGACCTGTGTTTTTGGTAAACAGTCGCTTGGGCCTTTTCACTGCGGCTCCTCGGCAGAGGAGCACCCCTTCTCCCGAAGTTACGGGGTCATTTTGCCGAGTTCCTTAACGAGAGTTCTCCCGCTCACCTTAGGATCCTCTCCTCGCCTACCTGTGTTGGTTTGCGGTACGGGCGCCTCTTTCCTCACTAGAGGATTTTCTTGGCAGTGTGAACTCAGGAGCTTCGGTACTTTAGTTCCCTCCCCATCACAGCTTGACGTTGCCGAGTGGATTTGCCTGCCTCGACCGTCTCACTGCTTGGACGCACACATCCAATGGTGCGCTCTCCTTATCCTCCTGCGTCCCCCCGTCGTTCAAACGGAAAGGAGGCGGTACAGGAATATCAACCTGTTGTCCATCGCCTACGCCTTTCGGCCTCGGCTTAGGTCCCGACTAACCCTGAGAGGACGAGCCTTCCTCAGGAAACCTTGGGCTTTCGGTGAAAGAGATTCTCACTCTTTGTTCGCTACTCATACCGGCATTCTCACTTCTAAGCGCTCCACCAGTCCTTACGGTCTGACTTCGCCGCCCTTAGAACGCTCTCCTACCACTGATCCGTTCGGATCAATCCGCAGCTTCGGTGGTGTGTTTAGCCCCGGTATATTTTCGGCGCAGAGTCACTCGACCAGTGAGCTATTACGCACTCTTTCAATGATGGCTGCTTCTAAGCCAACATCCTGGTTGTCTAAGCAACTCCACATCCTTTTCCACTTAACACACACTTAGGGACCTTAGCTGGCGGTCTGGGCTGTTTCCCTCTCGACCATGAACCTTATCACCCATGGTCTGACTCCCAGAACAAAGTCGTTGGCATTCGGAGTTTGACTGAATTCGGTAACCCGGTAGGGGCCCCTCGTCCAATCAGTGCTCTACCTCCAAGACTTTCTATTCTGAGGCTAGCCCTAAAGCTATTTCGGAGAGAACCAGCTATCTCCGTGTTCGATTGGCATTTCACCCCTACCCACACCTCATCCCCGCAATTTTCAACTTGCGTGGGTTCGGGCCTCCAGTCAGTGTTACCTGACCTTCACCCTGGACATGGGTAGATCACACGGTTTCGGGTCTACGACCGCATACTCATTCGCCCTATTCAGACTCGCTTTCGCTGCGGCTCCGCTTCTGACGCTTAACCTTGCATACAGTCGTAACTCGCCGGTTCATTCTACAAAAGGCACGCCGTCACCCATCAATGGGCTCCGACTACTTGTAGGCACACGGTTTCAGGTTCTCTTTCACTCCCCTTCCGGGGTGCTTTTCACCTTTCCCTCACGGTACTGGTTCACTATCGGTCACTAGGGAGTATTTAGCCTTGGGAGATGGTCCTCCCGGATTCCGACGGAATTCCTCGTGTTCCGCCGTACTCAGGATCCACTCCGGAGAAAAGAAGATGTCGATTACAGGGCTCTTACCTGCTCTGGCTGATCGTTCCAGATCGATTCATCTATCTTCTTTTTTGGTAACTCCAAAGGAGTGTCCTACAACCCCAGAAAGCAAGCTTTCTGGTTTGGGCTGATTCCGTTTCGCTCGCCGCTACTTGGGAAATCGCGTTTGCTTTCTCTTCCTCCGGGTACTGAGATGTTTCAGTTCCCCGGGTCTGCCTTCGTCTACCTATGTATTCAGTAAACGATCCTGCTCCATTACGAGCAGGGGGTTTCCCCATTCGGAAATCTTCGGTGCACAGCCTACTTACGGCTTCCCAAAGCATATCGGTGTTAGTCCCGTCCTTCATCGGCTCCTAGTACCAAGGCATCCACCGTGCGCCCTTATTCACTTAACTATCTGTGAAAAGACGTTTAAAAAATTGATGTTTGATGTCTTGTCATCCCGTGCGGATCTAACGATCCAACACGTTCTGAAATATCTTATCCAGTTTTCAAGGTTCACAATGAGAAGATCTTTTGATCTCTCAAAACTGAACAACCAACCAGGTACGTCCTCCGTATGCGGCAGCTTCCGTCACCCGTAAGGGTGCTTCCGCCTTGCATATTCCTTAGAAAGGAGGTGATCCAGCCGCACCTTCCGATACGGCTACCTTGTTACGACTTCACCCCAATCATTGGCCCCACCTTCGGCGGCTGGCTCCATAAAGGTTACCTCACCGACTTCGGGTGTTGCCAACTCTCGTGGTGTGACGGGCGGTGTGTACAAGGCCCGGGAACGTATTCACCGCGGCATGCTGATCCGCGATTACTAGCGATTCCGGCTTCATGCAGGCGAGTTGCAGCCTGCAATCCGAACTGAGAATGGTTTTATGGGATTTGCTACACCTTGCGGCTTCGCTGCCCTTTGTACCATCCATTGTAGCACGTGTGTAGCCCAGGTCATAAGGGGCATGATGATTTGACGTCATCCCCGCCTTCCTCCGGTTTGTCACCGGCAGTCACCTTAGAGTGCCCAACTCAATGCTGGCAACTAAGATTAGGGGTTGCGCTCGTTGCGGGACTTAACCCAACATCTCACGACACGAGCTGACGACAACCATGCACCACCTGTCACTTGGTCCCCGAAGGGAAGACCCTATCTCTAGGGTGGTCCAAGGATGTCAAGACCTGGTAAGGTTCTTCGCGTTGCTTCGAATTAAACCACATGCTCCACCGCTTGTGCGGGCCCCCGTCAATTCCTTTGAGTTTCAGCCTTGCGGCCGTACTCCCCAGGCGGAGTGCTTAATGCGTTAACTTCAGCACTAAGGGGTGGAAGCCCCCTAACACCTAGCACTCATCGTTTACGGCGTGGACTACCAGGGTATCTAATCCTGTTTGCTACCCACGCTTTCGCACCTCAGCGTCAGAAACAGACCAGAGAGTCGCCTTCGCCACTGGTGTTCCTCCACATATCTACGCATTTCACCGCTACACGTGGAATTCCACTCTCCTCTTCTGTCCTCAAGTTCCCCAGTTTCCAATGACCCTCCACGGTTGAGCCGTGGGCTTTCACATCAGACTTAAGAAACCGCCTGCGCGCGCTTTACGCCCAATAATTCCGGACAACGCTTGCCCCCTACGTATTACCGCGGCTGCTGGCACGTAGTTAGCCGGGGCTTCCTCGTTAGGTACCGTCAAGGTACCGCTCTATTCGCACGGTACTTGTTCTTCCCTAACAACAGAACTTTACGATCCGAAGACCTTCATCGTTCACGCGGCGTTGCTCCGTCAGACTTTCGTCCATTGCGGAAGATTCCCTACTGCTGCCTCCCGTAGGAGTCTGGGCCGTGTCTCAGTCCCAGTGTGGCCGATCACCCTCTCAGGTCGGCTACGCATCGTCGCCTTGGTGAGCTATTACCTCACCAACTAGCTAATGCGCCGCGGGCCCATCTGTAAGTGATAGCCAAAGGCCATCTTTTACCTCTCTCTCATGCGAAAAAAAGGATTACCCGGCATTAGCCCCGGTTTCCCGGAGTTATTCCGATCTTACAGGCAGGTTGCCCACGTGTTACTCACCCGTCCGCCGCTCATTCCACAGGCATCACCCCCGAAGGGGATCTGCCTGCTTCCTGCGCTCGACTTGCATGTATTAGGCACGCCGCCAGCGTTCGTCCTGAGCCAGGATCAAACTCTCCATAAAAAGTAAAGTTTGACTTGCTCATTTGCACACCGAATGTGCTTGTTTGAATTCCTTCTATATAATAGAAAGAATATCTTGACGTACTGGTTGGTTCGTTCAGTTTTCAAAGATCAAAATGTTGAGTGCCGCTTCAAAACAGCGACCTAACTAATATATCATGGTTAGTAAGTTAAGTCAATAACTTTTTTCATGATGTTGTGCTGCAAAAAGCGATGTGTTCTGTTCGCTTAATGCGACGTTTAATACTATACCATGCTTTTTAAAAAAGAGTCAATACTTTTTATGAGCATTTTATAATTTTTCCTTAAAAAGAATAAAAACCCTTTCTGCCTAAAACAAGAAAGGGTCAAGCATCATTATTCATCCTTAACGAATTGGGGCTGCTTGATACATTCGATGGTATATATTTGCCCCTTTTGTCTCTTGGGGAACAACTTCTATAAGTCCCTTGTCTACCAAATATTCTACCATTGAAGACAAATCAAGTGCATATTCTTGTATTTCCGGATGTATTTTAAGCTCACCGAAAGACCACGGTCCCTCTTTCCCCATAAGCATAAGTAAATGCTTCGCACTAGTTCGCGATCTGACACTAACGGCATGTTCCACAGCGAGAATCATAAGCTGGACTCGCTTATCAATATCCTCTTTACTCTCAATAAGTTCTTGATAAAGCTTATAAACTTCCGGCTCAATTCTCCTCACTTGATTCCATACAGTAACTTCCGGATGAAATCCTTTTTCAATCACCGCTAACCGTGCTAAATAATGCAGTGAGTGAACCATCCGGCTAAATGCGTCAAGAAACTGTCCGGATTCGAACAAATCCTTTGATTCACTATAGCTTCTAATTAGTTTCGCAAACTCAATAGCTTTCTTTAAATCTCTCGTATGAGTGGGAAAAGTTCTTAACCGTTCTTTGAGATCTGTAACATAATCGTTTCGCTCAAAAACAATCGATCCGTTGATCACCCATTCGACAGCCCTTCGATAAGAACTTGTATCTATCCATTTCTGCAAGAGAGTTTCATCTACAATATGCATCGCAGCAGACTGGTCGTCGAACTCATAGTGCTTCACGTACCAGGGTTCCTGAGCATCTTTAACAATAATAAATAGGATAACGTCAAAATTATCGGTAACCGGACTGTTTGGTTTCTTCTTTTCTAACAGAAGAATTCCCAATGTATTAGCTTGGCTCGCCCTCTCTTGATAAATTGGGCGTAATATATCTTCCATGATTTATCCCCCACATCATTAATCGCTTCACTTTTTTATTCGATACTTTTTGCTAAAATCCTTTTTTCGAATTATATTTTGCCAGAGAAAATATGCTATACTACCTTTGTAGAGAATCTAGGAGGGACCTTAGATGGAGTTAAAGTACACCAGTAAAATTAATAAAATACGTTCTTTTGCTTTCTGGCTTATATTTGCTGGTTTTGGTGTTATGTATATTGGGTTATTATTCAAGGAAACGGCCTGGGCTATGGCGCTCTTTATGATCCTCGGAATGCTATTCATTGGACTAAGTACAGTGGTATATTTTTGGATCGGAATGCTTTCGACAAGAACGATTCAAATTGTCTGTCCGTCCTGTGAGAAGCCAACGAAAATGCTGGGACGTGTAGATGCCTGTATGCATTGTAAACAGCCCCTTACATTGGACAAGTCACTTGAGGGGAAAGAATTTGATGAAAAGTATAATTCGAAGCGTTATAAAAAACAAAATGCAGAGCATCAATCATAATTGCTCACAATAAAAGGGACCTGCTGAAATAGCAGGCCCCTTTTATTATGTGAGAAAACTAAAAAACATAGCTTACCACTCTAGTGGGCAGACTTAGCTTGACATTGTGAACATGTCCCGTAAACTTCCATGCGATGATGACTTACAGTAAATCCAGTCACCTGTTCAGCTAATGCTTCCACTTCATTTAACTTTGGATAGTGGAAATCAACGATCTTTCCACATGTTTCACAAATAATATGATAGTGATCAGAAGTGTTACAATCGAAGCGGCTTGATGAATCGCCATAGGTAAGTTCTCTTACAAGCCCAATTTCTCTGAAGACGCGCAAGTTGTTATACACTGTTGCGACACTCATATTTGGGAACTTACTCTCCAATGCTTTATAAATATCATCAGCTGTCGGGTGAGTCATTGCATTCAGCAGGTATTCAAGCACCGCATGACGTTGTGGTGTGATTCGGACCCCAGAACTTTTTAGTGTATCAATGGCTTCTTGCAGTCGTTGTTCAGACACCGTCATGCACCTCGCTTTCATATATTAGTTCCTGAATTAGAAAATTATTAAATTAGAATCTTTATAATTAGTTTAACCCGTTGGTAATAGTATTGTCAATAAATACCCATGAGCGACCAGGCTTCTTTTTGATTAAACATCCGGGTGCAGCGGCAATTCTTTTCCTCCTAAGTGCTGATTTACATACCTCGCTGCTACGAAAAGCAAGTCGGACAATCGGTTTAAATAAGAGACCACAAGTGTGTTGACTTCATCTCCAAGCGCAACAGCTGTCCGTTCTGCCCTTCTTACGATCGTACGAGCCATATGCAGGCCGGCTGACGCTTCATGCCCAGAAGGAAGAATAAAGTTATTTAACTCTGCCAAATCTTTGTCCCATTCATCAATATATTGTTCGAGCTCGTCAATATGCTCCTTTTTTAATTCCCATGTAACTTTTTTCCCTTTAGGTGTAGCCAGCTCAGCCCCGACATGGAAGAGGATCGTTTGTATTTTTTGCATAGAGGAAAGGAACTCAGTCTTTCCTTCCCATTTTTCACGAATAAGGTGGCTTAAGGCAACACCTATTGCTGAATTGGCTTCATCACATGTTCCATACGCTTCTACCCTTAGATCACTCTTAGCCACGCGATCTCCATAAATTAATGAAGTCTTTCCCTTATCTCCTGACCTTGTATAAATACGCATGCTTAATACCCCCGTTTAGGATCAATAAAATTCTTCATATCCCGATCTTGATTTAAAAATAATTGCAAGTTTTGTTCAAATAGGTCAAATCCACGCGGAATATACTGTGGTGACTTTCCTGATGAATGCGGTGTAATCGTAATATTCTTTTCCTCCCAAAATGGATGATCTTCAGGGAGGGGTTCTTCTTCAAATACATCTAACACAGCATGACTGATTTGGCCGTTCCTTACAGCCTCTAAAATCACGTCCGAAGCAACTAGGTCACCTCTTCCCATGTTTAAGAAAACCGCATGATCAGGCATAAGCTCAAAATGGTCTTCTTTTAAAAGATGTTCGGTTTCGTGTGTGCTAGGTAATACCGCGACCACTAGATCAGCTTGTGGCAAAGCTTCTTCCAGCCTGTCTACTGGAAGGGCTTCGTCAAAATAGTCCTTCGTCTTTCCAGATTTAGATACCCCAATTGTCTTGATTTGAAACGCCTGGGCGATCCGGGCTGTTTCCTGGGCAATGGATCCCGTTCCGAGTAACACCATCGTTTGCCCATTTATTTCTCGGATCGTAACGCTGCGGTTCCATTCACGATCATGTTCTGATTCGATCAGATCTTTCGCTTGGCGATACACTTGCAGAATCATGGACAGGGCATATTCAGCCATTGGTTTTCCGTGGATACCCCGCACATTCGTTACCACAATGTTCCGCTTCTCAATCTCTTCAAATGGCAGTTTATCCATTCCGGCTGAAAGTACCATGATCCACTTGAGTTTTACGGCTTCACCTATCACCTCAGGGGTCACGTCCTCCCCATATGTAATTAGGACATCCGCTTCAGCTAACAGCGGTCTCCCCTCTTCCATTCCGTGGCAAAAGTGGAACTCAACTTGTTCAAAGTTATTCCTTAATCTATTTTTTATCTCTTCAGGAACCCGTTTAATAACCGATACAACTTTCATGCTTACACCTCATCTTTTATCGATCACAAATTTAGTTGAGCTGATCTGGGTTTAAAGCCAGCAGTTCTTCTTTCACGAATAAACCATTATCTCTAATTAATTCTCCGTCAAAGTACACTTGACCGCCGCCATACTCAGGACGCTGAATCAGCACCATGTCCCAATGAACAGTGGAATCATTGCCATTTTTGGCTTCATCATAGCATTGCCCTAAAGCTAAATGCAGGCTGCCGGCAATTTTTTCATCAAAAAGGATGTCTCCCATCGGCTCGGTAATGACCGGATTAAGTCCCAAGGCAAACTCGCCAATGTATCGGGCACCGTCATCGGAATCGAGTATTTTAGTAAGTTCCTCTGTTTTATCCGCGGCAGCTTTTACGACTTTTCCATTTTCAAACGTTAACGTGATATCGCGAAACACCACACCTTGATAAGGACTCGGTGTGTTAAAACGAATCGTGCCATTCACGCTATCCTTAATAGGCGCTGTGTACACTTCACCATCGGGAATATTTCTTTTGCCTGCACAGATCACGCTTGGAATGTTTTCAATAGAAAAAGTAAGATCCGTTCCTTCCGCTGTTATTTTTACTTCTTTTGTATTATCTAGTAACGTTGATAATTCTGTTTGGGCCTGACTCATTTTTTTATAATCAATCGTGCAGACTTCTAATAAATAATCAACATAGTCATCAAAAGGCATACCGGCCTTCTGCGCCGCTGCTTTCGTAGGATAATTAAGCAGCACCCACTTTTTCTCCTGTACAACAAATTCATTGGCTGGCTTCATTTCTTTCATAGCCATCTGAAACTGTTCGGCCGGAACACCGCTTAGTTCGGCATCGTTTTCTTCTCCAATAATTTGTACGAAAGCATCGATATCCTTGTTTTCTTCAAGCTTCCATGTATTCGTTTGAGCAAACACTTCCTTGGGTGCATGAGATATCCACATTCTCATAAGTTCGTCATCTGCCAACTCGTAGAATGCAAGTGCTCCTCTGTCGTGAATCCCTGAAATCAATTCTTTGATCAATGGCTTCGTGTTTGTCTGACCTTGCACCATCACCTTTTCTCCTGGTTTCACATCAAGTGAATGGGATAGTAGAACGTCAGCCAATTCCTTTAATCTCGTATCTCTCATATGTATCTCGACCTCCCCTCTCCTATTATTCTGTAAAAGTTGTTGTTTTCCTTCAAAAACCAAATAAAAACCGCGATAGACGAATCTATCACGGCTTAATTAATTACGATAGGTTTTCACGAATATACTGTAGCGCTGATTCCACATGCCCGTCCACTTTTACTTTTCGGTAGTCTTCAGCTAAGTTGCCTTCTTTATCAATAATGAAAGTCGAACGTTCAATTCCATAATATTCTTTGCCAAAGTTTTTCTTCAGCTTCCATACTCCATAGTCTTCAGCTACTTTATGGTCCTCATCAGCAAGCAGTAAGAAAGGTAAATCATGCTTATCAATGAATTTCTTATGGCTGTCGACTGGATCTGGGCTTACGCCAAGAATTACGGCATCTAATTCTGCGAAGTTTTCGTGTTGATCACGGAAATCACATGCTTCTGTTGTACATCCTGGTGTCATGTCTTTCGGATAAAAATAGAGCACAACATTCTTGCCACGGTAATCGGAAAGTTTCACGGTTTCCCCGTTATTTGCCTTTAATTCAAATTCAGGGGCTTTCTGTCCAGCTTCTACTGTCATTCTTAAATCCCTCCTAATGAGTGTCTAATCTTAGATTATCATGTTCTGGTAACCTACATCCACTATCAGGAGTCGCGTGCAGAAGATTGCCATACCTTTGCGACAATAGCCGCTGGTAAGGTGTAGCCGACTAACGCCTCAATAACAGCAACAAACCGCCCCCATCCAATCGGCATAAAATCTCCATATCCTACCGTGAATAAAGTAACTCCGCTAAAATAAACACCACGGGCAAGCTCTGTGATCCACTCTGTGGGGAATACGCCGGACGTATGCGCGAAAATAATGATCCCCTGGTAAGAAAGAGTCGCGTAAATAATCCCAAATCCAACCATCACGATCGTGTACAATAGAAGCAAAGCAAAGAAGATCTCGACTGAAAATGTTCGATGCTCTACTTCTAGAGAAGCGAACAATTGTCGCAGGCTCCCAGCAATTAATAATAGAATGAAGAAAGCTACAACTATGCTGACCACAGTAGATACACTCCCTTTAGCAAGTAGGAAAGGTTAGTATTTCCCTGAACCTCTCTACAACGGAAGCAGCTTATCGATCAGATAAGCTGCTGTCGACAAATAGAGAGTTTATTTCGTTTAAAGTATTTATGGAATAATCATGACGCGTACTCACACAAGTTCATCTGCTTGGACCGCTTAGGTGACTTGAATTATGTAGCTGACCTACAATACATGGGAATGATACTCGTGTGAGGAAGTGGAACTAGGTAATAAGCAAGCGATTAGGGGAGCTGGCTATAAATTTAGCTCATAATGTAGCGGGTCTGGATGAAATAATTCTTAAAGACAAGCTTCTGTCTATACTTTTTAATTATGTAATGACTTTCTTGTTTATGATTATTCAGAAGTCAACAACCCTAATCATTGACGCAACAATGTAAATAAATCCCACCTCAGGTCATCCATTTTCTGGATGGGCCTTGCGGTGGCTTTCTTTTCCTTTCATGGTTTTGTTTTTGGCATGCTACAATAGGTGATGGAATTTTGATTATTGGAGGGAAGTTCATGAATTTCACTAAATCTGAACAGTTATATGATGAGGCCAAACAGCACATTGTAGGCGGAGTCAACTCCCCGTCACGTGCCTATAAAGGAGTTGGAGGCGGCACACCGGTGTACATGGATCGGGCTGAAGGCGCCTATTTCTACGATGTTGATGGCCAGAAATATATTGACTACTTAGGTGCATATGGCCCAATTATTACAGGCCATGCTCACCCGCACATTACCGAAGCGATTACGAAGGCAGCACAAAATGGAGTGTTATACGGCACACCGACCGTACTCGAGAATACGTTTGCCAAAAAACTAAAAGATGCCATTCCATCTTTAGATAAAGTCCGTTTCGTAAATTCCGGAACAGAAGCGGTGATGACAACGATTCGTGTAGCTCGTGCTTACACAGGCCGCAATAAAATTATTAAGTTCGCGGGCTGCTATCACGGTCATTCAGACTTAGTCTTAGTTGCCGCCGGATCTGGACCATCTACCCTTGGCACTCCGGACTCAGCAGGCGTCCCTGCCTCCATTGCTGAAGACGTTATTACGGTGCCATTTAATGATATTGAACCTTATAAAGAAGCGCTCAAACGATACGGGGATGAAATTGCTGGAGTGCTCGTAGAACCGATTGTAGGAAATTTCGGTATTGTAGAACCGAATCCAGGCTTTTTGCAACAAATAAATGATCTGGCTCATGAAGCAGGTTCGCTCGTTATTTATGACGAAGTAATCACAGCCTTCCGTTTTACATATGGAAGCGCCCAGCAGCTCCTTGACATTGAACCAGATATGACGGCTATGGGCAAAATTATCGGCGGCGGTTTGCCAATCGGTGCTTATGGCGGACGTGCTGATATTATGGAACAAGTCGCGCCACTGGGACCCGCTTATCAAGCCGGCACTATGGCTGGAAACCCCGCTTCGATGTCAGCGGGAATTGCTTGTCTCGAAGTCCTTCAGCAAGAGGGCGTTTATGATGAGATGGATCGGCTTGGTGCTCTTCTTGAAGAAGGCATTTACAATCATGCCAAGGCAAACGATATTCATATCTCCATCAATCGCCTAAAAGGAGCCTTAACGGTTTATTTCACCGATGAAAAAGTCGAGAATTATGAACAGGCTGAAAACACAGATGGTGAACAATTTGCGAGATTTTTCAAGCTCATGCTTGATCAGGGAATTAACCTGGCTCCTTCTAAATATGAAGCCTGGTTCCTGACAACCGCTCATACAGAAGAAGATATCCAAACGACGCTTGAGGCCGTCAAGCATACCTTTGAAACGATGGCAAAAGAATAAACCGGCTCTGTAACCCTTGAGAACTTCCTCAAGGGTTTTATGCGGTCACATGTCTCATTATTTATCGTTTTCATGCATAGTCTTACCGAGGATTCGATTAATTCATTTCACGAAAGGGTACGATATTTTGTAAAAGCTGCACACTATCTCTTCCCTGCAGATGAAGAGATAAGCTATACTATTCTAAATGAATGAAAAGGTAAGGATGGTCGTTCAATGAAATTAGGTGCACGTATGATGAAAACAGGCCTAGCCGTAGCTGTAGCCTTATATGTAGCTGAATTGCTAGGATTTGTCTCACCACTTCTAGCGGCAATTGCAGCCCTGTTTTCGATTCAACCTTCAATTTACCGATCTTATCAATCGATCGTGGAGCAAATCCAAGGGAATTTAATCGGGGCTGGTATTGCTATTATCGCTGTATTCACCCTTGGAAACGACCCGTTTGTAGTTGCTTTTGCCATCATCGTTGTGATTGGCCTCACAATGAACTTGAAGATGAATGAAAGCACGATTTCACTAGCCGCTGTAGCTGTTGTTGCCCTTATGGATTCAACTGATCTAACGTTTATATACTTTGCGGCTTCACGTCTCAGTTCACTCTTATTAGGAATATTAGCGGCATTTGTGGTCAATCTTGTGTTCGTACCACCCCATTATGAGACAAGACTTTTTGCAAGAATTGATACCACCACAACTGATATTCTTCAGTGGTTACGAGTTACAACAAGACAGCTCTCAGACGAACCTGCCCTAAAATACGAAATTACGCGTATTCAGGATAACTTTCGCTGGATCGATCATACGTATTTGTTATACTCTGAGGAACGAACGTACTTTAAAGGAAAACGATTTGCCAAAGGAAGAAAGCTTGTCCTATTCAGACAATTGATTACGACAACGAAGAAATCATTTGATGTGTTAAAAGCGTTTTACCGGCTCGATCACCGAATTGAACAAATACCGAGTGAGTTTCAAGATTCGTTGGTGAATGAGCTGGATAAATTAATCAATTCACATGAAAAAATCGTCCTTAGCTTAAAGGGGCGAATTAAACAAACACATAAACAATCATTGAGACAAATTGAGGAACCCAACATTCCAGTGGTTGTCGAACAGTTGATTAAAGTATATGAAGAAAATCACAATCCAGATAAACTGATTTTTCTGCCGCTGGCTTCTCAACTGATGGAGTATCACTATCAACTGGAGAAATTTAAGCGTTTATTAAAAAGTTATGAGAAGCATCGTCACCGCAACTCCATTCAAACTACTGAAAAATAAAAAGCAGGAGGCCTCAATTGGTCTCCTGCTTTT
The DNA here is from genome assembly GCF_902726645.1 of Halobacillus ihumii. NCBI lineage: Bacteria > Bacillati > Bacillota > Bacilli > Caryophanales > Bacillaceae > Halobacillus > Halobacillus ihumii. Next base: position 3,282,658 of record NZ_CACVAO010000001.1, on the reverse strand, counting down.
TTCAACTTTACGTACCCAAATATTCTGTTTTCTGATCATCAAGCTGCTGAACCTGATACAAGTCATAATAATGACCTTTTTGCTGCATTAATTGCTCATGTGAGCCTACTTCTACGATCTCGCCGTTTTCGATATGAACGATACGATCCGCATGGGTGATCGTCGCTAACCGGTGTGCCACGATAAATGTCGTTCGATCAGAAGCCAGACGTTCAAGCGCTGATTGAATGAGACTTTCGCTTTCCAAGTCTAATGCCGACGTGGCCTCATCAAGCACTAACAGTGGAGGATTTTTCAAAAACACTCTGGCAATAGCAACACGCTGTTTCTGACCGCCAGAAAGTTTCACCCCGCGCTCGCCGACTAACGTATCGTAGCCATGCTGCAAATTCATAATAAAGTCATGAGCATTAGCCGCCTTAGCCGCTTCAATCATTTCTTCCTCCGTAGCGTCGGGATTGCCCATCTTAATGTTCATAGCAATCGATTCACTAAACAGAATGTTATCCTGAAGCACCATTCCCACCTTGTCACGTAGAGAACGAGCTTGCACATCCCGAATATCTTGACCATCAATTAAGATTTGGCCACTTGTAACATCATAAAAACGAGGAATTAAACTAATTAATGTTGACTTTCCGCCCCCGCTCATGCCGACAAAGGCGATTGTCTCCCCTTTTTCGACCTGTAGGTTCACTCCGTTCAACACATCTGGTTCATCTTCATCATACCGAAACGATACATCTTTAAACGTTACATCACCGTGAACGTGTTCTAACCGTTTGGCGTTCTTCTTATCTACAATGTCGTATTTTTCATCAAAGAATTCAAATACTCGGTCCATGGAAGCAATGGATTGTGTTAAGACAGTAGCGGAGTTAACCAAACGTCTTAACGGGTTATAAACACGATCCATATATCCGACAAACGCTACCATTGTACCTACCGTCAAAGCCCCCGTAATTACCTGGTAGCCGGCAAAAGTGATCACGAGCAAAGGTGCCAGGTCAGTAATGGTATTCGTAACGGAATACGTGTAAGCATTCCAGTTCGTATGTTTAATCGCTTTATCTAAAAAGTTTGAGTTGCGTGTATCGAATTGTTCATGTTCATAATCTTCAAGCGCAAATCCCCGTATAACCGGCATGCCTTGAACCCGTTCATGAAGATGACCTTGAACTTCAGCAAGCGCCTGAGAACGGTCTCTGGTGAGTCTCCGTAACCTTGCATAGAAAAACTTCACAGCAAACCCGTATAACGGAAACAGTGCGACAGATACCAGTGTTAACCAAGGATCAAGAGTAAGCATGATAATAATAGCAATAACAATTGTAAACATATCTAACCAAATATTCATTAACCCCGTTATGACAAAGGTCTTGGTCTGCTCCACATCATGAATAACACGAGAAATGATTTCACCGGTCTTAGTTTGTGAATAAAATCGCAAGCTAAGTTTCTGGATGTGATCAAACAGTTTATCCCGCACATCATACAATATCGTATTTCCGATCCATTGAGCTAAATATTGACGAATGTACTCGATAGGAGGACGTAAGATCAGAAACACAAAAAAGGCGCCGCCCATAAGCAGCAGTAATTGATCAATTTTCTCAGATTGTCCTAATGATTCCGAATTAATGATATTGTCGATCACATATTTTATAATCAACGGCATCAATAATGGAATTGAAAATTTTACAACTCCGACAGATACAGTCAGAGCAATCTTTTTCTTATATGGCTTAACAAAAGCTAAGTAGCGCTTAATACTATCCAAACTATATCACCTATTTTCCTTCACCATAAGTATGCGCACCATTACAGTGCGCAATAAAATAATCTTATCGGTATGTTAAGTAACGTTCATACCATTGGTCAATGAATTCTGGCGAAAACGGACCTTTTCGCTGCCTGACCCATCGAACAAGAGTGTCTACATTATTATATAGAATCCGATCCAAAACATGAGGATAATTCATTTGACGTTTGTGTATTTCATACTCGTCCTCATCAAGCAGTTTAAACGTCATATCTGGAAATATCTTCACATCCAGGTCATAGTCAATGTATTTAATCGTTTCATCCTCATATATAAAAGGGGAACTGATATTACAATAATAGTACACCCCATCATTTCTCAGCATGCCTATTACATTAAACCAATACTTTGAATGAAAGTAACAAATAGCTGGTTCACGTGTAATCCACGTACGCCCGTCACTCTCTTTTACTTTTGTACGGTCATTCGCTCCAATTATTACGTTTCTCGTTCCTTTTAAAATCGTTGTGCTTTCCCACACACGATGCAAATATCCATTATGTTTATAACTTTTAATTTCGATTCGCTTTCCAGCGGCGGGGCCGGGCATACTCATCTCCCCTTCCCTTTTATTTTCCCGAGTCACACCTTCTATCTATTATAACGACAATCGATACTGAATGAAAACAATTGGGTTTAAAAGCCAAAAGCGTAGGGTCGTTCGACGTCGGGACAGGACGTGCCGGTTTTAGTCGAACATCCTTAAAGCCAAACTTCCCCTGCTCGAGTCTTAACAAACAATCTTAAGTGAAAATATGAACGGTGCTGTCTTAGCGGAGAAAATATACGGAGACTCCTGCGGGAGGAAAGGCCTAGGTGAGGCCCCGCAGTGCGTCAGCACGAGGAGACTCAACAGCCGCCCGCGGAAAGCGAAGTATATTTTCGTAGCGATTTGTATGCACCCAACTATATTTTTTAGTTCGGATTTTCATTTGATAAAAAAGAAGAAGCCGTCCACAGTTGGACGGCTTCCGGGAGTTTGATACCAGGCTAACTAGCAGCCTGAAAAGCTAAATCGGAACTCAGGTTATTTTTTCTTAGCCTGAGATTTTTGATTTTGCTTTTGTACTTGCTGTGCATTTGTTTGTTCTGCACCAAATTCAGTACCAAATTGGCCCTGACCTTGGGCAGCTTGTTGGTTCTGCTTACGAACCTGCTGTGCATCAGTACCAGCTGCTTGTTTACCCGCTTGTTTGGGTTGTTTAGCCATCATAATCACCTCCGCAAAAATTATTGTGCGCAGATACACCAATTTCATTCTCATTTTTTCGCATCTTTTTTTATAACTAATAATTCCAGTGTAAAAAAGCACAATAAAAAAAGAGCACTTCCGAAGAAGCGCTCTTATGAGAAAGCAATTATGTTTAGAAGCGTTTTGCTCCAATATAACGCGGGCTCCAGTATGGGTTAGAAAGTGAACTAATTTCAACACCATCGGAAGAACCTGAATGGATAAACTGATTACCGCCAACATAAATCCCTGCATGAGAAGCACCTGGCTTATACGTTTCAAAGAAGACAAGGTCTCCTACTTGCAAATTAGAAACACTGTCTAAGCGGCTGTCAGCATAGATAGAAGCAACTGTACGTGGAAGACTTATTCCTTCTTGCTCAAATACATATTGGATGAAACCGCTGCAGTCAAATCCTGCCGGAGACTCTCCGCCCCACTGATAAGGCGTGCCAAGATGTTGTTTAGCTTCCTGAATTAATCCAGAGTTTGAAACTTCTGGTTCAGGGGTATTAGATGATGTATCAACCTTATCCGTAAGGGCTGATCCTTTTAAGCTTAGCGTTTGTCCCACATAGATGATATGACCAGAAATGTTATTCCAACTTTTCAGGGAAGAAACGCCTACGCCAAAACGTGACCCAATCTCTGATAATGTATCACCAGGCTGCACAGTGTATTTTTTAACGTTATCACTGGCCGTTGATTCTCTGGAAGGACGTGAAACAGAAGCATCGCTTGTGCCATTAACGGACAGCTTATCACCCGCGAAGATTAAAGAAGAGCTCAAGTTGTTCCATGCCATCAAGTTGCTTACAGAAACGTTATATTGACTTGCAATTCCTGATAAAGTGTCACCGCTTTTGATTGTATATGTACTCGTTGTGCCTTCATTGCTGGAAGCAGATTCATCTGCTGAAGAACCATCTTTACTTACAACAAGAGACTGACCTACGAAAATAAGATGACTATTTATATCGTTCCATGACTTAAGTTCTGAGACTGAAGAACCGTATCTATTACTTAATTCCCAAAGAGTATCGCCTGATTCTACTTTATGTAATTCATCCGCAAAAACTGTCGTTCCCCAAAGTGACGCTCCTACTAAAGTTCCCCCAACAGCAGTAGCCAATTGTTTTTTGTTCATCGTAAAACCCTCTCTGTTATTTACTCTGTTTTCTATTATTCATAAATTAGTTTTAGTTGTAAATAGTCCTAAACATGAATAATAGACTAGTAATCTATCATTTTCCTTGATATGACAAGCTTCACCACGTTTCGTTACATTTAAGTTACAGTTATGTTACATGTTTAGCTATTATAGTCATTTTTTACCCTTAAACCCTTATATTACTGCATAAAACAGCCTGAAAAAGTCATAATAATAAGAAGATGAAAAGATGCGTATGACTTTAGTCGAAATTTGTCATAACCTTAAAAATTGGTGTGTTTTGCTGCTCATAAACTGAACTAAAAATTGTAAAAAAATAAAGCTATGCAGGAGTGATAAGAAACCTGCAAAGCTTTAGATACAGAACGTTATAGCTATTGTGTAAGAGTGTGTTGATGAATTTTTTGGTGTGATACAGGATATGGAAAACTTTCGATATTATCCTTCGATACAAATTGCGCATTTTGTCGATCAAGACCACCACCGACTATGTTTGCACGAACAACTTCCACTTCCCAAATCAAGTGAGAAAAGACATGCTTCACATGGTCTACGGTTGATTGTAATTCTATTTTTAATCCATATTCACCATAAAACCAATGCATCCCGCTCTCTTTATCCAAGTCGTCCATTGGTACCATAGGATATTGCCACATCGAAGCCAAAAGACCTTCATCCGGTCTCTTTTCGATGAGTATATTACCATTTTCATCTTCGATAATTAGAGCGAGATAAGGGACTTTCTTTTGTTTTTTCTTTGAAGTCTTAATAGGCAATTCTGACTCGATCCCTTCCGCAAATGCACGACACTGGTCCTGAACAGGACAGAGCAGACAGGAAGGAGATTTAGGGGTGCAAATGAGGGCACCCAGCTCCATTAATCCCTGGTTAAATGCAGATGGATTTGCCTCTGAAATCAGCTCATATACAAGACCTTCAAATAGTTTCCGTGTTTTAGGGACAGCAATATCATCTTCAATATATAAAATCCGTGACAGCACACGCATAACGTTCCCGTCGACTGCCGGTTCTGGCTGATCATAGGCAATACTGAGGATTGCCCCTTGCGTATATGGGCCTACACCTTTTAATTTTTTTAGCTGGGATTTCTCCTCAGGAACAATACCTCCGTAATCCTCGACTACCTCACGCACTGCGTTTTGAAGATTACGAGCTCGGGAATAGTACCCTAAACCCTCCCATGCTTTTAAAACGGTCTGCTCGTCCGCATCTGCAAGATCTTTAGGAGTTGGGAAAAGAGTCATAAAATGATTATAATATGGAATAACTGTATCAACACGTGTCTGCTGGAGCATAATTTCTGATACCCAGACACGATAAGGGTCTTGATTTTCTCTCCAAGGGAGAATCCGCTGCTCTTTATTAAACCAGTTAATTAACTGGTCCCTAAAATGCTGCTCGTTAAAATGCTGCATTATCTGAGGAATTCTTTCTTCGACTTTCATCATACATCATCCTTCGTGTACACTATAGATTATGCCGTTTTTGCCAAAGGAGGTAGCTTTAATGGACACTGGTACACACGTAGTCATGGGGGTCGCATTGGGTGGATTAGCCACACTGGATCCTGTGGTCCAAACAGACCCTATGTTATTTAACGCTGTATTAGTTGGGACACTCGCAGGGTCTCAAGCACCCGACTTCGATACGATCCTTAAACTTAAAAATAACGCTGTGTATATTCGTCATCACCGTGGAATTACCCACTCGATCCCAGCTGTTATTTTATGGGGACTTGGCATCCCATTTCTTATACATTTATTCACTCCTGAGGTGAACTTTTTCCACCTTTGGCTATGGACATTTCTAGCCGTTATACTTCATGTATTTGTAGACGTATTTAACGCGTATGGGACCCAGGCTTATCGTCCCTTTACAAAAAGATGGGTCGCCTATGGGTTCATCAACACCTTTGACCCATATATCTTTACGATGCATTTAGCAGGTATCGTCGCCTGGAATTTAGGCGCTAATCCAGGATATACGTGGCTGATTGTCTATTTTGTGATCGCCCTTTACTATGTTAAACGATATTTCGAAAAACGTGAACTCGTTAAAATGGTCCATCAGTATTTTGACGATGTGGAACAGGTAGCAACTTCGCCGACGATGAAGCAAAATGTTTGGCGTATCGCAATTACAACTAAAACTCATTATTACGTCGGGCGTGCTGTTGATGGGCACATTACCATTCAAGACGAATTTATAAACAAGGTCATTGATTACCAAGATCCGGTAGTTCAAAAGGCATTAACCGATCATAATATCAAAGCTTTTTTATCGTTTTCACCGGTATATCGTTACGATATTAATTACTTTGATGAATTCACGGAAGTACGCTTCACCGACTTACGGTATCGGTCAAAAGGCCGTTATCCATTTGTAGCGCTTGCGCAAATTGATGATGAGCATGGAGACGATGAACTTAAAATATTGAATTCGTATACTGGATGGGTATTTACAGAAGAAAAATTGCAAAACAAGCTATCGATCGCGCCAGAATCGAAAGGATAGCCATCCCCAAGTAAGAAATCCGTGCTGACCGCAGCACGGATTTCCTAATGCAGATACCTTTTTTTTCTTAACAGTTCTTTATATTTAGGATTTGTCGCAATAAACTCATGGAGTTTTGGACCATAATTCTCAATCCATCTTACCACGATCTGTTCAGTCATTTGCTTGCCCTTATATTGTCGCCCTGCCTTAGCCTGGGTCGTTTCAAAATCTTCCCAAAGTAATTCCACCCATGTTCGTGCTTCATCAATTGTTAAATGACCATTTTTTTCGTACAAATGTTCAGCCAGCCGTTGAAAAGTATCTTCCATCGTTTTCACCTCAAAAAAGTGGCAATGTTTATTTGTTATTGTAGCACATAGCACTGAGGATATGACATATACTAAGCTTGTTCACAGATTGGTGGACAAGGAGGAATGAACATTGCGTAACAAAGCAAAAGGATTTCCAAATAAGAAAATGACCAGTGCTCCTGAGGATCAAAGTGAATTTTTAGCTTTACGCCCCGATGGCAGCATAAACTCTAACCCCCAAGAGCGTGCGCTGAAATCACGAGAACGTGAAGTGAACCAGGGAGGGAAATATTAATATGTCTCACAATAAAGGCAAAAAACATTTCCCCCACCGAGGGACAAAAAACTTGAGAGACAGGGTAAATGGTGAAACTGTACAAACGCAATCTGAACGAATCACAGAAGTTCAAATGCGTAAAAGAATGTAATATACAAAACCTGTACACTTACTTTTAGTGTACAGGTTTCCCCACTTAATTACTTACTTTTCCTTAAGCATGGATATAGGAAGAGCTTCTTCCTTGTTGGCCACTCGTTCTCCCTGTTGGCTCATACGGTATCCCCAGGCAAATACCCCATTCATATATTCAATGAAAAATGTATGAGCCGGGTCTCCGTCGATTTGATAAACCTCGTTTGCTTTAAATTGATTCGGGTCCATCATATACGATTTTGCCATGATAATTTTTCGTTCATGAACGGCATACTCATTCACCATTCCAAGTTGCTCGGCTTTGAGTGCTTTCTCTTTTAGTTCTGCAATTTCTGACCTTAATTCCTCATAACTAAGATCGCTATATCTTCTCTCCACATCCATTCTCCTTTATAACCATTCAGCTTGTGTTAGTAATCCCTTAAGGCCATGAATGAGTCTTGAACAACTCAGTCCATCTATTTACATTTTAGCAGGATTTGTTCACAATAGAAATGGTGAGGAGATTTATATGGGAGGATTGGAAAATGGAAAACGTATTAATTACTGGAGCCGGGACAGGTCTCGGACGAGCTCTTGCCCATCAGTACGCTCATAACGGCTATCATGTCTATTTATCAGGCAGAACAGAAAGCAAACTGCTAATTGTTAAAAACGAGATCACCAAGGCAGGGGGCAGTGCAGAAGTATTAATTTGCGATGTCACTGAGCCTGCTTCTGTAAGTGAAGCGATTAAGCAGCTTGGCCACCTTGATGTCCTGATTAACAATGCTGGTCTGGGAATATTTAAAAATGTAGAATCCTATGACGAAGAAGATATTAGTAAAATGTTTAATACAAACGTGAAAGGTACCATTCTTATGACTAAGGAAGCTACTTCCCTGCTAAGGAATTCAAATGGACGAGTGCTTAACATTATTTCTACAGCGGGTTTAAGAGGGAAGACGAACGAAAGCGTCTATTGTGCGTCTAAATTTGCAGTTCGCGGTTTCACCGAGAGTCTTCACCAAGAATGGGAAGGCGAGGAAATGTCAGCTACAGCGGTATACATGGGCGGTATGAACACACCTTTCTGGCAGGAAAGTACCCATGTTCCAAATCCTGATGTACTAAAAGGTCCTGAAGGAGTAGCTCAGCAGATTTTCCAGGAAGATGATGGCCGCAAGGAAATACTTATAGATAAATAATTTGGATGTATAAAAAAGGCTGATCGCAATGACCAGCCTTTTTTATATTACTCTCCAAGTTTTTCTTCTTTTACTTTAGCGACAATTGCTTCAATCGCTTCCGCTTCATCTGAACCCTCAGCTGTAAACTTCACTTCAGCTCCATTTGGAATCCCTAGAGACATAACGCCCATGATGGATTTCATATTTACAGACTTGCCTTTGTACTCAAGGTTAACATCAGATTGATATTGACCGGCGATTTGAACTAAAGCTGTTGCTGGACGTGCATGCAGCCCGTCCCCTGAAGTAATTGTTACTGTTTGTTCTGCCATGAAAATTCGCTCCTTCTATTTGTTTAATTGAATAATATCAGGCTCGTTTCGCTTAACTTCACCCGTTGCTTTCAGCTCCACAGACTGTTCTTCACTTAAATTTGTGAAGACGATTGGCGTCACAATGGAAGGAGCATGTGCCTTCACATAGTCAAGATCCACTTCCATTAAGGCCTGTCCTTGCTTAACAGTGTCGCCTTCTTCTATAAGTGACGTGAAGCCTTCTCCTTTAAGTTTGACGGTGTCAATTCCAATGTGAATCAGAACTTCCATCCCATTGTCAGCTTGAAGACCGATCGCATGTTTCGTTGGGAAAACATTAAGCACCTTACCATTGATAGGCGAAACAATCTTACCATCTTTCGGCTCAATTGCAAAACCATCCCCCATCATTTTACCAGAAAACACTCCATCGGGTACTTCTGTAATAGGAAGCACACGTCCTTGGATAGGGCTGACAAATTCTAAGTCACCTGCTGTAACGGGAGCTTCTGCACTTTTAGCTTCGTTGACAATCTCAGCTACATCTTCCCTGGACCGAGGCGTTTTGCCATCAATAATGTCCTGCATTTGCCCTCTAAGTGTATCAGATACGGGGCCAAAAATCGCTTGAATATTATTTCCAACTTCCATAACGCCTGAAGCTCCAAGTTTTTTCAAACGGTTTTTATTCACATTACCTTTATCATTTACAGATACACGAAGTCGTGTGATGCATGCATCTAAGTGATCAATATTTTCCTGACCACCCATAGCCTCGAGGATTTCAAATGGTAAATCACCTACTTCGCCATCATCATCGGCATCCTCTGCTTCATCTTCACGTCCAGGTGTAGCCAGGTTGAACTTAAGAATCGCCCAGCGGAAACCAAAGTAATAGATCACGGAGAAGCAAAGCCCTACAATGATGACCCACCACCACTCGGTACGGTTAGGCAGTACGCCAAAGAGGATGAAATCAATCAAACCGCCCGAGAAAGTTTGTCCAATTTTGACACCTAGTATTTCCATAATCATAAACGAAAAACCAGCAAATATACAGTGAATACCAAATAATAACGGAGCTACGAATAAGAATGAAAATTCGATTGGCTCAGTAATCCCTGTTAAGAATGAAGTCAGGGCAGCCGAGGCCATAATACCGCCGACCACTTTTTTACGTTCCGGCTTAGCCGTATGGTAAATCGCAAGTGCCGCAGCAGGAAGCCCAAACATCATGAATGGGAATTTACCGACCATAAAGGTACCTGCCGTAAATTCAACACCATCTTGCAGCTGTGCAAAGAAAATGGCCTGGTCGCCACGGACAACTTCTCCAGCAGCCGTTGTGTACGTACCAAACTCAAACCAGAAAGGTGAATAGAAGATATGGTGTAATCCGAATGGGATAAGCGCACGTTCAATGACACCAAAGAAAAATACAGAAATGGTTTGATTGGTTTCAAGCATTAAGTAGGACAAAGCGTTTAGGCCAGATTGTGCGTAAGGCCATACGAAAAGCATAATAATCCCTAAGAATAAAGACGTGAAAGCAGTAATGATCGGAACAAAACGTTTTCCAGCAAAAAAACCAAGGAACTGCGGCAACTCAATATTGTAGTACCGATTGTACATCGAGGCCGCTAATATACCGACAATAATCCCGCCAAACACACCGGTTTGTAACGTAGGAATGCCTAGAACTTCGGCATAAGCAGGATCTGAAGTCATTTCAGGAGTAACTTCTCCCAGCACACCCATTACAACATTCATAATCAGGTAACCGATGATAGCAGCTAAGCCGGCAACACCGTCTCCTTTCGCCAAACCAATGGCCACACCTACCGCAAACAGTAATGGCAAATTATCAAAGACAACTCCACCGGCTTCTGCCATGACTTTAAGTAACGTTTGAACCCATGGCGTGCCGAAAAATGGAACTTTTTCTACAAAGTCATCCTGGGCAAAGCTTGTCCCAAATGCCAGCAGAATACCAGCAGCAGGCAGCAATGCTACAGGAAGCATCAATGCTTTACCGACTTTTTGCAATGTTCCAAATGCATTTTTAAACAAGTGAATCTCCTCCTATTTGTTTTATTAGTGATGAAAAACAGCAATCGTCAGAAAAATAAAACGGTTTCATAATTGCTGAAAATAAAAGGGCTGACGCCCACATCTCTCACAGCCGCCGTTAACCATTAAAAAAGGCATGAGTACAGAGTTCCTGAAAGGTCCATCTGGATATACTTATCCTAATGGTAACCTCAAGGATCTCCGATACTCATGCCTGATCGTGTCAGTAACACGTAACGTTAAGATTTATAGGTTAACCGTTGGAGATGAATCGTCAAATAAATGGCTTCTGTTTCATCTACTGGCTTATTCAACTGTTTTTGCATCACTTTGATTAACTTCCATGCTAGATTATAGCATATTGGATACTCTTGTTTCAACATATTAGCGAGCCGAATTTCATCCCCTGTATTTTCCTCTTGATAGACTCTGTCTATTGCCCTGTGTAAATGCTGGACCAAACGATGGTAATCGACACTATGACGATCAATGGTCACTTCCATTGTTTCTTCAACAAGCTGGACTAGTGTTGTAATCAATTGATTGTGGCGATTGATCTCACGAAGCGTTTTATCTGTTACCGCACTGTGAATATGTAAGGCAATAAATCCTACTTCACCTTCAGGGAATCTAATAGTTGTTTTATCATAAATCATCGTGACAACTTCCATGGCTACCTGGTACTCCTTCGGGTAGAGCGACTCAATTTCAGGTAAAAAAGGATTTCTAAACTGCATATTTTTTTGTGACCGATTAATCGCAAAAGCTAAGTGGTCCGTTAAAGCCACATGGATATGCTCGTTTAACTCCTGCCCCATTCTATTTTCAATATGATAGAGAATATCGTTCATAAAATCGATAAAGTCTTCCTCAATATGAGGAAGCAGATTCACATACTGCTCTTTTTCCTTCTCGTTTCGCAGTAAAAACGTTTTATCGGCTTTATTAAAGGAAGCAGCCTCTCCTTTTTTCTTGCCAAAACCTATCCCTTTCCCAATGAGGACAACCTCCTCATAAGAGGGATGCTTCGCAATCACCACATTATTATTCAATATTTTATCAATCATTAAACCTTCATCCATTTTTGTTCCTCCACACCATCGTACCAGTCTTTTTTTACTAACTTTCTATTTATCTATAGTTCTTATCGTATAGTTCCTGTTCCCATTTGACAACAGCTAGGAGTGGAAAGTAGGCTTTTCTTTTGTTTCTCATAGGCTGAAGTTGTACAATTTGCAAAGGCGTGTTTACAAGACTCCTCTCATGACTAGGAGACATGCTGAGCACTTTATCTAACGACTTAATTGGGAATAGGAAGGAGTTCCACTCATGATCAAATTATTCATTTCAGACCTTGACGGAACATTACTTGGCAACGACCATTATATTAAACAAGAAGATATTCATTCCTTTCAATGGTTACTTAACCACAATATTGAACTAGGTATTGCTACAGGACGTATGGAACATGAAATTACAGAAATTCTTCGAAGGATGAAACTGAAGGGGCATAGAATCAGTCAAAATGGTGCGTTTATTTATGGCCAGAATGACATGTTGATCCATTCAGAAACCTTTACGAAATCTAGTGCTGACCACGTTATGCACAACATTCAAAAATATCCTATGATCACTACGATTTCCACTGCCACAGACACTTATACATCTGAGCACAATGAATGGATTGATATCATTAATGGACAGCTTTTTCACGAAATTATTGTGAATCCTAATATGGCAAACGAGCTCGGCCAATCTATCCAGCCTTCTAAATTCACGCTGCATGGCAGTGAAGAAGATATCACACATGTTCATAAGCAGCTTGTACATCTATTCGGAAAAACGGTCGACATTTTTATTTCTCATAAAAATGTCATTGATATCATGCCGCCATCGATTAATAAAGGAAATAGCATTTTAGCTCTATTGGACCACCTTAACGTAAAACCTGACGAGATTGCCTGTATAGGGGATTCTTTCAACGATCTTTCCATGTTTGCCGTCACTCCCAACAGCTATGCCATGTCAACTGCTCATCCTGACGTGCAAGCCAATGCACGTACTGTGGTTGACCATGTGCATGAAGCCATTGAAGACTTAGCAGACAAAGGTCTCGTGTAGCATTCGGAACCGCCCAGTTATGTTAAATAGCTGAGCGGTTTCAATCTTGTCCATGAGAATCACAGGTTCATCACCCTTATCAGTTAGTGATGGAAACCCTATGTTCTCTCCTCTTCTTGGATCTTCTCCTCAATAAATTGTTCAATTAAATCAAAGCTGAACCCCTTACGATACAACCCGGTTTTAACCTTTTGTTTTAGTTCGAATCCTTCTGCTTTCCGTTCGAATTTCCGGAGTAATTTCTCTCCTTGATACACAATGGCTTCCCATTCTGTATCCTCCCCCTCCTCTTCAGGTAATTGTTCAAATACTTCTTTTATCGCATCGCTTTGAAACCCTTTTTGCATCAAATTCTGCTGGATGGTTTGGATGAGCTGCCGCTGTGATTTCTTCTTTTCACTGGCTATCTTCTTCCTGGCGAATTTTAATGCCTTTTCCACTTGTTTTTCAAAAGGGAAAAACTCAAGAGCTTCTTCCGCCATAGAAGCTTGCACTCCTTTTTCAATTAATTCTTTTTTAACTAAAATCGGTCCCTTGCTCGACGTTTGCACTCGCGTCCTGACTAAAGAATTAGCAAACTCTTGATCATCCACAAGCTTCTCTGTTCTTAAACGGTTCATCACTTCATCGATCTGTTCATCATCTGCTTCCTTCTTCACTAAATAATCACGTATTTCCTTTTCTGAACGCATTCGGTAGCTTAAATAATGAATAGCGAGGGTATATGTTTTATGTATCGTATCTTTCTGGATCAACGCTTGAATTGTAGATTCATCAATCTCCATTGATTTATGAAGGTGAAATTTCACGAGGAGATCTTCATCGACACTGAAGCCATAGGCCTCGCCCTGCTCATGATCCAAGAAGATATTATAACGGCTTTTTGATTTTTTTTGTGTCGTAATTCGCGTAATTTTTGGCAAAAGAAACACACCCTTTCTCATTTATTGTAGCATGGGAACAATTGAACTTGATCTTGTGACGAACTGTTTTTTTACATGATCAAAATAAAGGAGGAAATGCAATTGAAATTTGCTATTACTGGCGGAACAGGATTTGTAGGCTCAAAACTCACAGATAAACTCACTCATGAAGGGCATTATGTTTATATACTGACAAGAAATCCTCAAAACCATAATGATACTGAAAATGTAACCCACATCGGCTGGTTAAAGGATGAGTTTGCCCCCTGGGAGCACCTGCCTTCAGTAGATGCCGTCGTCAACTTGGCCGGAGAATCCTTAAGCAGCGGACGTTGGACAGAAGAGCGAAAGCGAAACATTATGAACAGTCGTATTGAAGCAACGGAAGGCGTGATCGATCTTATTGAACGAATGGATCGTAAGCCAGAGGTGCTTGTTAATGCTTCTGCTGTAGGGTTTTATGGCAAATCAGACTCTAAAACGTTTACAGAGGAAACAGAGGAACCTGGAAATGACTTCTTGGCGAATGTCGTCGTTGAATGGGAAAAGCGGGCAGCAAAAGCTCAACACTTTGGAGTGCGCACTGTCTTCGTTCGATTTGGTCTGATTCTCGGCAAGGAGGGCGCTTTACCAAAAATGATTATGCCTTACAAATTTATGATAGGTGGAAATTTAGGATCGGGTGAACAATGGATGTCGTGGATTCACATTGACGATGTCATAGAACTCATTTCCTACTCTGTGAATAAAAGCTCTCTTGAAGGCCCTGTCAATGGGACTGCCCCCAATCCAAAGCGAAACACGGATTTTGGTCAAACCCTTGGTAACGTACTTGGACGTCCCCACTGGATCCCAGCACCCTCATTCGCCTTAAAAGCCATTCTAGGTGATATGAGTACACTTCTGTTAGACGGTCAATCTGTCCTGCCCAAAAAGACTGCAGCACAAGGATATACATTTTTATACCCTGAATTAAAAACAGCACTACGATCCATCTTAAAACGATGAGCGATACGGCTTTCCAGTTTCGCTTTGTTCTACCTTTTTGTCTTATGGAATTTGACCGCCCATTTCATGGCTTCTCAAATTTGGACAATGATTATAATGTTAAAATGACGTATTTTCATAAGTAAATTCAAACAAAAAATAGTTTTTTAAAATTTGTAAAAGTGCCTATTCCTTTTTCAAATAAAATCGATTATGATTACCTTACGTAAGTCATATTGACCGTAGGTGTAGGGAAGGCAAATGGTGCGCCACCAGTTAAGTTGCTGGTTCTAGTGGGTTCGATTCCCACCCCGAATTTTTGTGAGCAATTGATAAAAATTCGAGGGTGGTCCGGACCAACTAAGCACGTTATTTCCCTGCGTTCAGACTGCCCTCCTTTATTCTCAGGGAGGGATTATTAATGTTAAAAAGGCGTGATTTACATGATTCTAAACCACTGTTTGACCTGATGATTCATCCAGAAGTATTTCCATATGTTCGTCATAAAGCTGCTTCAAGTGATGAATTCTACTTTCTGACGAAGCAAACATTAGAAGCGGAGGAAAACGGTGAATTAATTTCACGCACCATCTTAGATGAATGGGCCCAGCCGATCGGAACAATTAATCTTTTTGATATTGAGGACAACAAGGGCTTCCTGGCCACATGGATTGGTCAGCCCTACTTCGGAAAAGGATACAATCAACTGGCAAAAGAGTTATTTTTTGAGGAGTTATTTTTCCAGCTTGGTATTGAAGCGGTTTTCATGAAAATTCGCCGTACGAATATGCGGTCATTGAAAGCTGCTCTTAAAATCCCATATGTAATGACCGCTAACGAAATTTTCCCTGATGTCGTATTGAGGATTAACTGTGGGCAAGAGGCAGCTTATGATGTATTTGTAATCACGAAAGAACAGTACCTTTTTCATTACTATGGTGGTATGGAGCAAAATGCAGAAGAAATGTTAGAAGCATAAGGTGCTCTTATGCTTCTTTTTTAGATAATTTGAGGAAAAGGAACGTTCGTTTCGTGTGCCGGAGGATCTTTTTTTACCTTATCTAAAGGAATGCCAATTTCAGGTGTTCCGTATACGCCTGGTGCCACCTCAAACTTATTGAAAACAAGAACAAGCTGTTCACCTTCAATATAAAAAGCTGTATCTTCTCTCACAGAGTTGAATGATTGATGAAAATAAGTATCCGGCTCACTCTTCAACTCTTTTTTTACTTGTTGATTTAGCAAATTCATATCCACAATATCTGTTAAGGTAAAGAGTTGGCCATCTTTCCCGTTTTCGAAATTTATGGATGCCACATTCGAATTATATTTGTCCCCTCTCGAAATATTGGAGGTCAGAACAACAGAAAAAACCTGACCTTCCTTCACTACAAACTCTTCTCCATAATAGAGAATAGGAAATCCAGTCGATTCTTTAGCGACTTGCTTCACTTCCCTCATTGTATCTTCCACATGATTGCTGATTTTCTTATTTACTTTTTCTTGAAGGTCTGTATTATGAAGAGCATTAAAAACTGGATAATCAATATGGATCTCATAATCCTGCATGACTCTATCTCTGTTTTCAACCGTATATAAACTTTCAGCTGCACTTACATGTGTACTGAATATGATCAAGAGTAAAAACCATATACTTATTTTCTTCAAGAGCTCATTCCTCCTTTAGAATTAGTGTGACCAAATTAGTTAAATCTAAAGGAGAAAGCGCTTAACTTATTTTTCCAGTCGCTGAAGCATCTTTTCATTCGCAATATAAATCGCTTCGTTTTCTACATCCGCGAATCCATATGCTGTCTGGAGTCCTAGACACTCATACTTAAAAGCAGTCTGCCAAATATCCAGCTTATTCGTAATCTCTGCTACTGTAACAATACTCCCATTAAGCGATCTTTGACTAACTAAGCTGGAACCAAAAGTTTCCCCCAAATCTTCTGCAATTTCATTTACTTTTAGTTTTGCCGCTTTTACTATCAAACAGCCTTTCATCTTGTCCCTCACCCTCCCAACAAGAACATTTGTTCTATTATATCCATTCCTTACCAACAATTCAACTCTTTTTTTACTATTTGCAAAATAATAATTGCTTTTTTGTGAATATTTGATAAACTGTTAAACACTTTACTAAAAAGGGAGGGATTTCATGATTCGCAGGCTTACTTCCCAAGATAACCTGCAATGTCAGCAGCTTTTATCCGCAAAACCAGCCGAAAATTTATTTATTATTGGCGATATCGAAAATTTTGGTTACGAACAGGATTTCCACAAATTGTGGGGAGATTTTGCAGAAGAGGGGCAATTACAGGCTATTCTGTTAAAGTATCACAATAATTACATTGCCTATGCAGACGACTCTTTTAATGCCGAGGGCTTTGCAGCTATTATTAACGGTGATCCAGAATTCATGCAGTTATCGGGACTCCAGGAAATCACTGAGAAAATCCTTCCCCATATTAAAAACGGAAATGTTAGAACCCGTGAATTATACTACGCCAAATGTGATGACGCCGATAAGTTGAATCCAGATTTCGATATTAATCTGGTTAAACAAGCATGCGTAGAAGATGTTCCGCGACTTGTAGCATTACAAAATCAGATCTCTGAATTTGAACAGGATAGCAGTCGTGAAGACAGCATCAGAAGAGGTATGGAGCAAAAGTCAGCAAGAAGTTATTACATTGAGGAGCAGGACGTAATGATTTCAAGTGCCTCTACAACTGCCGAAAATTCGAAGTCAGCAATGGTTGTTGGCGTATGCACTCACCCTCATTACAAACGTCAGGGGCTGGCGAGCTCCTGCATGCATAAATTATGTCAGGATTTATTAGCAGAAGGGAGAATGCTCTGTCTCTTTTATGATAACCCCGAAGCAGGATCGATCTATAAAAGGCTTGGCTTTGAGGATATCGGCATGTGGATGATGCATATTTTTGAAAAAGTAAAAGAACCTTCAGCTATTTCATAATTCTCAGCCTTTGTACGGCAAGGGGTTTTGGTAAGGAAACACCTCACGAGCTAGGCAATTAAAAATTCTAATTGGTGCATATAAAACGCTACGAAAATATACTTCGCTTTCCGCGGGCGGCTGTTGAGCCTTCTTGTGCTAGCGCACTGCGATGTCTCACCTACGCCTTTCCTCCCGCAGGAGTCTCCGTATATTTTCTCCGCTAAAACAGCACATTGTTCGTCTCTTTACTCATGAGGGTTTAGCTATGTCTCTTCCTCGTACGGAGTCCCGTCATTTCCTCCCCACCTTTCTATAAAAGATGGAAGTGAAGGCTCTCTATCACTGCAGAAACTCTCCCCCCCTTAGGGAAGAGTAAATCCGTTAAAGCAATTATTTCTTATTATTTTACAACTCCGATTTTTATTAAGAAAGTTGCTCTCATTATCGAAATGGGGGTGGGAAACTGCGAGACTCCTACGGGAAAGGAAAGGCTGGCGAGGCCCCGGAGGTCGTAGACCGAGGAGACTTGCCGTCTTCCCCGTGGAAAGCGAGTGGTTTCCCACCCCCATTCTGATTTTAAAATTACGGAACCTTACTTACATTCAACAAACTATGAATTTGCTCCTATATAAATAAGTTTAAAATCTTCTCGAAAAGTTAATACACATAGTAGCACTTCAACATGAAGGAGGATATTCAATGGATCAAGTTATGTTTATTCAAACCGGAACAGGGACTGATGTTCATGGTCAAAATATAACAAAAGCTTCTATTCGGGCCGTGAAAAATGCTATTCATTCTAATTCGATGCCTGGAATTAGACTCTCATTGCCTAACCAATCTCTCGATGAAATGAAAATTCATGTCAAACTTGCTTTGCCTACAGACGATAAGCTTGACGAAGAAGAAGTGAAACAGGCTATACCGTACGGCCAGGTCACATTGGAAAAAACACAAGGCGGTATGCTGACATCCAGCAGGATTTTCTTAGAAGATAAAGAAGACAAAAATGATATGATGTATATTGTGAACGCAGCCGTTGAAGTCGGATACTGATTAAACTAAAAAGGCCCCAGGAAGGATCCTGGGGTCTTAGTCTCATTCTGATTGCTCCTCGTCTTGCTCGTCCATATATTTTTCATAATACTCATTTCTCTGGAAATTCACTTGGTCTGAGCCAGTATATCCCTCGATATTTGTTGAAACAAACGGCTCAAATTCCTCCACATACCCCGAATTTTCGTCAGCCTCCATTAATGAAGACCCTTCATAGGTCATACCACTATCGTTAAAAGAAGCGACTTCCTCATAGCTGTCATTTCCATCATCCCACTCCAATTCATGAAGGACATCCTCTTCCACCGGGCGGTCACCAGCAACATGCTGATCCCCCGCAGCCTGTATGGTACGGGCAGTCGGGATCGCTTCCAGTCTCTCAGGAGGGATCGCTTTTCCAGTTACTTCACAAATCCCATACGTGCCTTGTTCGATTTGCTTTAAGGAATAGGATATTTCTGATAGCTCATCCTCTAAGTGGGTTAACAGTGCCATATCTTTTTCCCGCTCGTATAGGTCTGTTCCCGAATCAGCCGGGTGGTTATCATACTGTGATAATTCACCAGATGACCGTCCGCTTGCCATACCGCGCTCCAGTCCAAAATGGTTATTATCGATTAATTGCTGTTCAATTTCTCTTTTTCGTTCTTCCAATTGCTTTTTATAATGTGTATAATCCATTTTTTCACACTCCAGTCTTTCTTACTGTTAGTGTGGCTATCTCAACATTCCCTATTCAACAAAAAAAAGAACGGCCCTTTCCTAAAAAAGGCCGCTCCGTGGATTATTTACGTAACGCTTGTAAAAAGTCCTCTTTTAAATCCTCGATATCTTCCAGCCCGATGGATACTCTTACTAAACCATCGGTAATTCCCAATTCGCCTCTGCGCTCTGCAGGAATCGACGCATGAGTCATTTTAGCGGGAACTGATATTAAACTTTCTACAGCTCCAAGGCTTTCCGCTAATGTGAAAAAGCTAGTGTTTTTGAGAACTCGGTCTGCTTTTTCGCCGCTTCCAACATCAAAGGAAATCATACCGCCGCTTCCACGAGCTTGTTGGCTGTGAACATCATATCCTTTATGATCCTCAAGACCTGGGTAATAAATGTTGGTTACTTCCGGGAGTCCTTGCAGAAATTCAATAAATTGACGCGTGTTGTCCTCAATCTCTTCCATGCGAACACCAAGTGTTTTGATGCCGCGCATCAGTAACCAGGAGTCCTGAGGTCCTAGAATACCTCCTGAAGAATTTAAAACAAAATGTACATCTTCAGCTAATTTTTGTGAATTGACAACAACTAAACCAGCTACAACGTCACTGTGTCCTCCAAGATATTTCGTGGCACTATGAAGCACGATATCCGCTCCAAAGTCAATCGGATTTTGCCAATAAGGTGTGCTGAACGTATTATCGACAATAAACGTCAGATCTTTTTCCTTGGAAAGCTCAGACACTTTTTTCAAGTCGGTGATCTTCAAAAGCGGGTTGGTTGGCGTTTCAACGTAAATAGCTTTTGTGCGATCTGTAATAGCGGCTTTAATGTTTTCTACATCACTTGTATCTACAAAGCTTGCTTCCAATCCGAAACGATTGATTACATTAGAAACGAGGCGATAGGTACCGCCATACACATCATCAGTAAAAACGACATGATCACCTTGATTGAATGTCATTAATACGGCTGTGATAGCAGCCATCCCAGAACCAAAAGCGAAACCAGCATGTCCGCCTTCGAGTTCCTTAATCAATTCTTCAAGGGCAAATCTTGTCGGATTGCCCGTTCTTGAATATTCATAGCCGCGATGCTGGCCCACACCATCTTGAGCATAGGTGCTTACTTGGTAAATAGGTACAGAAACCGCGCCTGTTTTCTCGTCTCCAGTAATTCCGCCGTGAATCAGCTGTGTTTTCTTTCTCATCGACATCACTCCTCATAAATCCCTTGACTTAAATATCGCTCGCTGCTGTCAGGGAAAATCGTAACAATCTTCGTTCCTGGTTTCGCTTGTTCAGCTTCCTTTAGTGCTGCTTCAAAAGCTGAACCCGAAGAACTACCCACAAGAAGCCCTTCATTAAGAGCAAGTTCTCGTACCCGGTCAAAAGCTACTTGGTCCGGGATCGTGTGAATCGCATTAAAATATTCCTTCTCCATATAAAAAGGCAAAAATTCCATTCCAATTCCTTCTGTTCGATGGGACCCAGGCTCCCCGCCATTTAAAATCGAACCTTCTGGCTCAACAATGACCGTTTTGATGGAATCGCTCTGCTTTTTAAGATAACGAGCCGTTCCCATAAACGTGCCACCTGTCCCGGCCCCAGCTATAAACACATCTATTTCGCCATTTACGTCATTATAGATTTCTGGCCCTAGTGTTTCATAGTACGTATCTGGGTTAGCACCATTATTGAACTGCTGCGGACTAAAAGAATCAGGGGTTTCCTCACAAAGCTCTTCCGCTCGCTTGATCGCACCCCGCATCCCATCTTCAGTCGGTGTATTCACTACTTCCGCTCCAAGAGCTCTCATCAAGGTTTGTTTTTCCTGACTAAACTTCTCTGGAGTTACAAACATAACGCGAAACCCTCTGCCTATCGCGGCAAGGGCTACACCGATCCCGGTATTACCTGCAGTCGGTTCAATAATCGTTCCACCAGACTTTAATAAACCTCGTTCCAGTGCATCCTCAATCAGCTTTAAACCCAGACGGTCTTTTACACTGCCGCCTGGGTTCATGAATTCAAGCTTAGCAAAAATACGTGCCTGATTTGGAATCGATGAGTGAGTTAATTCAATCATCGGAGTGTCGCCGATTAATGATTGTACGTTTTTAACGTAAGCCATACGTGCTCACCCTCCAAAATTAAAAGACTTCTGTCCATTCATCACGTTTATCCAACAATTCTTGCGCAAGCTTTTTCGCACCTTCTAAGCTATGACTTGCTGCGAACCCGCATTGTACTTCATTACAGGCTGGAACTTCATCTGCTTCAAGCACATCTTTCAAAGTGTTTTCCAGCAATTGAAGCACATTTTCATAGTTATCATCGTTCAGCACTGCTAAATAAAATCCAGTTTGACATCCCATTGGGCCAATATCAATGATACGGCTGTGATGATTACGGCTTTTCTCCGCCATAAGGTGTTCTAGAGAATGCAATGCTGGCATATCCATATGCTCTTTATTCGGCTGCTTCAGACGGATATCATACTTATAAATTTTATCGCCGTGTTCACCCTCTGTAACACCGACAAGTCGTACATATGGTGCTTTCACTTTTGTATGATCAAGGTTGAAACTTTCCACATTCATAGGCATAGTTTTAGTCTCCTTTTTTAGCTTGTATTAACCAAGCAAATTTGTTCTTTTGTTTAAACGATACCTCAAAACCTTGCTGCAAAAACATTTGCTCTAAGTCTCCAAGGTAGGGGTAATATTCTTCCTGCAAATCCTGTGCTAAGTTAAGGTGACCCTTCTCCTCAGCATCTTTTATTAAGGACAATTTGTGTGCCTCATCTTTAAAGATAGTGTCGATGAAGATCACTTCTCCACCTTCTTCAAGTTTATCATAATAAACGCCTAATGCTAATCGTTTCTCATCTTCTTTTAAATGATGAAAGGCAAAGGAACTGACGATTGAACGCACAGGCAGTTGTAAAGCAGGAAAGTTAATAAAGTCTCCTTCATAAACAGCAGCCTCAGGACATTTAACATTTGCAATCTGACGCATTTCCTTTGAAGGTTCAAAGCCTGCTATCACTTTATTTTGGGCCACTATTTTTCTCGTCAAATTTGCTGTTCCTACCCCAAATTCAAGGACAGGGGATGTCGTTAAATCTGCTAGCTCCTGGAGCATAACATCATAGTCTTCAAAAACCTCTTTATATTCAGGATCTTTCCCAGAAACTGTATCATCATATGAACTTGCCCATTGATTAAACAAGTCAACAAATTCTACTCCCATTTGCTTCCACCCCTTATAATTAACAATTCCCATACACTTACTCGGAATTATATTTATAACTTATCATATTTCACCAGCACACTCAATGTTATTGATTTTTGAAAAAATTTTACTGATGAATTATTCGAGTGCAAGGCTGCTATTCTGGGGTTAAACTGAATTGTAGTTCTCTAACTCCTTGCGATTCATGCCTGCCTCGGGAGATTGTTCCCTAACAAGTCGGGATTGCTCCCTAACGCCTTATGATTCTAAATTAACTCCTCGGAATTGTTCCCTAACGTCCCATGATTCCTCCCTAACTCCATAGTATTGTTCCCTAACCTGTGTAACGCTTCCTCCCTACCTCATTTTCTCATAAAAAATACAGCCTCAATAATAAAAGGCTGCATGGAGTTACCTTCTTCTTCGTTTCGATGATCGCTTCGACTTAGCCGAACCCGTTCGATCGCTTTCCTTCTTAGGGGACAACGTATCCAGTGTGCGTCTGTTCAGCTTCTCCCCGATCCCCTTCTCGATAACCCGAAGAGCCTGACGATCCTTAGGGGCGATAAATGTAATGGCCAGACCTTTGCCGCCAGCACGTCCTGTGCGGCCAATCCGATGAATATAACTCTCAGAGTCTTGAGGGATATCATAGTTGAACACATGGGTAATTCCCTCGACATCAAGGCCTCTGGCGGCTACATCTGTTGCAACTAAATACTGGATTTTTGCTTCACGGAAACGCTTCATTACCTTTTCTCGTTTTGCTTGAGACAAGTCGCCATGAAGTTCATCAGATTCAAAGCCTTGTCTCAGCAGCGCTTCATTCAACTTTTTAGCCCTTCTTTTGGTCCTACAAAAAATCACAGCTAAATAAGGGCGATGTTCACGCATGATTTTTAATAAAGTATCTTGTTTGGCTCGATCAGTCGTTTCATAAACAAGCTGCTTAATTTCTGATAATGTAACTGATTCCGCCTCGACCGTAACCTTTTCGGGAGACTTTAAATATTGTTTTGAAAGGGAAATAACCTGGTTTGAAATCGTTGCCGAATAAGCACTCGTCTGCCGACTTTCAGGTGTTTGCAGCAAAATGTCAGCTACATCTGTAAGGAAACCGGCTTCAAGCATTTGATCTACTTCATCGAGGACGACATGGTTAACATTAACAAGTGTAATTGTCTTCCTGCGCACATGATCAAGCAGACGCCCGGGCGTGGCCACAACCAGATGGGCTCGTCCGTTTAATTTACGAGCCTGTGCCGCCACATCCTGCCCTCCATATACAGCGAGAACGTTGCAGCCTGTCGGGAGCAGTTTTTTTGCTTCGTTCGTTATTTGTATAGCTAGCTCCCTCGTTGGTGTAATGATTAATCCTTGAACCTCATTTTTATCGACATCGATTTTTTGTAAAATAGGTAATAGAAAAGCGAGCGTCTTCCCTGTTCCCGTCTGTGCCTTCGCAAGGACATCCTTGCCTGCTAACAGCTGAGGAATTGTCTTTTCTTGAATGGGGGTGGGTGCTGCAATTCCTTGATCGCCAAGTTTTTTAACAAAGTGTTTTTCTATTCCAACTTCTTCAAATGTTTTCATCAGCATTCACTTCTTTCTTCACTTCATCTGTATTTCCAAACCAGGTTCTGTACGCATATAACGCAAAATAATTTCATGTACGGCTCTCGTCATCCATATACTATATCGAATATGTATGTGAGGAGGTTACCTATGCAAATTCAAGTGAGACAAGGAGATACATTTTGGTATTATGCCACCACTTTTAATGTTCCTTTATCGTTAATAATGGATTCCAATCCCACCCTCTCTCCTACTGCTCTGCCTGTCGGGCAAACGGTACAGATTCCTGGTTATCGCTCAGCTAGTTATCAAATAAAGTCCGGAGATTCCTTCGATAAAATTGCTGCATCTAATAGAATTTCATTAGACAACCTGCTCTTGACCAACCCGTCAACTGCTCCTGATCAACTGCAGACTGGGCAAATCATTCAAATTCCAACTCGCATAATGGATCCGATTGTCAACGGTAATCAAAACTATGACTTTCAAGTGCTGACTGATCACTTAAGCCAACTTTCTGAATTATACCCTTTTATAAAAAGAAATACGATCGGAAATAGCGTAATGGGGAAAAGTTTAGTCGAATTGCAAATTGGCCGAGGTCCGAAACTTGTGCATTGGAATGCATCCTTTCATGCTAATGAATGGATTACCACAGCTATAATGATGGAATTTATCAATGAATACCTATTGTCTCTCACGAACAACGAACCCATTCGCGGACGTGTAACGAATCCACTTTATGATCAGGTTACTCTCTCCATTGTTCCAATGGTCGATCCTGATGGAGTAAACCTTGTTCTAAATGGACCTCCAGAGGGAGACTTCGGCGAAGAGGCTTTGCGAATTAACAGCGGCAATTCAGATTTCAGCGGGTGGAAAGCTAATATTCGCGGAGTCGATTTGAATAAACAATATCCTGCTAAGTGGGAACTTGAGGCTGCGCGTAAACCGAAGAAACCTTCACCTCGTGATTTCCCAGGCAATAGACCTCTGACGGAACCCGAAAGTATAGCCATGGCTAATCTGGCTGAAAAACGGTCATTTGAAAAAGTGCTGGCTTTTCACACTCAGGGAGAAGTCATTTATTGGGGATATGAAGGCTTTGAACCTTCAAGAGCAGAAGAGATTGTCGATGAATTTGCTCGGGAAAGCAGCTATGAACCCGTCCGGTTTGTTGATAGTTATACAGGCTATAAAGACTGGTTTATAAAAGAATGGCGTCGTCCTGGCTATACCGTTGAACTGGGACATGGGGTTAATCCACTGCCCCTCAATCAATTTAAAGAAATTTATAATAAATCCCGTGGAATCTTTCTAGCGAGTATATATATGTAAAAAGATGCCTGTTCCTAGGCATCTTTTTCATTGATAACCTGTTTAATTTGCTTGAAATGGTGTTCATCGTGCTCCATAATTCCTTTCAAATAATCATATAGACTTTCTTTTCGCGATTTCAATGAAAGCGATTCTTCATATCGAATGTCTTCAATGTCGGCTAATTGTTCCAAAAGTTTGCTTCTTGTTTGCTTAAATAACTCTACTGTTTCTTCCTTACTATCATCCCTAGCCTGGATGGCTGCCTTAGAGTTCATAACCTCCACATCGGGCGTCCCAGGAAAATCTTGAGAAGTAAACAGATACGGCAAACGTTTATGGATAATAAAGTCATCCCATAGAACGAGATGGCGGATAACTTCAGCGACGCTCCATTTCCCTTCTTCTATAGGGAGCCGCCACGACTCCTCAGGCAATTGATTCAAGGATTGTACCCAATCGATCGAATCCTTCAGATGCCTGATAACTTGCTGTTTTTTAGAAAAACCTTGCCCCTTCATCACGCCACTCCTACTTTACTTACTTTCCAGTTCAGATGGATCCATATGTCCTTCATGCTCCTTAATCACGTTTAACGCAGTTTCATAATTCTCATCCTTTACATCAAAGCGCAGCAAATGGGTTAACTGTTTATCAGGGCCTGATTTATCTAAATTATTTAGCGGGATTAACCGGGATAACAATGGCGTGTTATCTGGAACAGGCTCTATATATTCCTCCTCAATTGCCAGCTTTTGCAAGGATGCCTTAGCGCTTTCAGCATCATTTTCTGTTTCAAAATAAGCCTCTACATGTTTAGTCATATCGTCAAACTCCTTTATCGTTTTTACTGTTATCATACCCCTTTTCATTCCCCTCAAACATTACGACACACGAGGTATGGTATGAAAGAGCGATTTAAGAAGTGACAGTTGGCTGAGAACCCTGCAATGACTTGGCGGCGAACATCTTTATTACAGCGTCATCCATAGGCGGGTTATGCAGTCCAGAACGTACGTCCCGATAATAGCGTTCCAATGGACAGTCCCTTGACAAGCTGCGTGCCCCAACAATTTTCATGGCTAAGTCAACGACATGAACAGCCTGGTTTGTTGCAATATGCTTTACAGCCGCTAACTCCGCTCCCATATCGGCTCTTTGATCAGGCTGCTGCACCCAGCGGTTCGCTACAGAATAGAGAATTTCACGAGATTGAAATAAGGCAAGCTCCATTTCGCCTATTTTCCGCTGCACCTCTGGCACTTCTTTAATAGGGCCAGGCAAACTATTCGGCTGATAAGTACTGGCAAAATCAACCGCATATCTACAAGCAGCTGAAGCAATCCCTAAATAACAGGCCGGGATATGCAGAAGCCATCCTTTCGGTGCAGGAGGACCCACACGCTCGCCTTCCTCTTCGACAAAGTGTTCAGATGGAACAGTTACATTTTGAAAAATAAGGTCATCACTTCTCGTCCCTCTCATCGAAGCAGAATTCCATGTCGGCTCTACTTTTACCCCTTCCTGGCTGTGATCAACCAGAAAGATGCCGACACGGTCTGTTTGTTCAATACGGGCCGTCACTAATGAATAATCCAACGCTTCAGCCATAGATGCAAACGATTTCCTGCCATTTATCACCCAATGATCGCCTTGTAAGCATGCTTGCGTCTCGGGAATCCCTCCTCTCGTCGGGCTGCCCGTGCCTTTTTCTGTGGCGGTCCGATTCATTAAAGCTTGTTCCTGTACAACCCTTTGACAAAGGTCACGGAATGTTGCCTCCTCCCAGCTATGATTTTCAGCCAGCTCGAGTATACTCCCTAAATGCCAGCCAACTGATAAGGCAGTAGCTCCATCTCCTTTGGCTAACTGTTCCTGCAGCTGTAAAAACTCATACAAGTTCAAGCCAAGTCCTCCGTACTGTTTAGGTACAGTCCAGGACAGGTAGCCCGTTTTTTTCAAATCTGCAAAGTTTTCATGTGGGAAGCCCCCAGATTGATCCACTTCTTTGGACCGCTTATAAAATTGATTGCGAAGCTGAATGACTTTCTCAAGGCGGCCTTGCTGATGATCATCTGCCATATATGTTCCCTCTCTTTCACGCATTTTTTTCAAGTTGAACGGACTCTTCTACTTTTCTCTCAGGCAGCACTCCTGCTATAAACATAACCGTAAACCCAGCTACAGAACTTGCAAACATCGCTAAATAAATATTTTCAATAATGGCCTGGTTCGTAAATAGCACATAAAGCGTTACGCCTACGATCACTGCTGCAATGGCTCCAAATCGGTTCGCTCGCTTCCAAAAGTAACCTAAGGTAATCGGTGCTATAATCCCGCTGATAATCGCGGAGAAACTAAACTGAATAAGAATCGATAACGACTCTGGCCGGTCAAGCGAAATGTATAAGGTAATCGCCCCAATAATAACTAGGGAAACCTTCGCCACGGTTACACTTCGACGATCAATCAATTGAGGATCACCTCCACCCTTCGTGAAAAAGGAAGCAAGCACTTTATAAATATCATTGCCGATACTGGTCGTCACACCAAGATATAAACTGTCTGTACTAGACAAGATCGCAGATATGATTCCGACGATTAAAATGCCGACCACTACTGGCGGAAAAGCTTCCATCAAATAAGCTGGGATCGCTTTATCAGCGCTTTCTAAGGATGGAAGCAGCACACGAGCCGCCAATCCGCCTACCACCATTAATGTAGAAATTAAAAACAAGGTAATGCCAGCTGATAGTGTAAATGGACGCAATTCTTCCTCTGTTTCTAAGGAAAGCACCTTATTTAACAGATGCGGCATTAATACGAAGCTGAATAATAGAAACTGCACAGCCAAAATAGCAAGAACACTATTGTAAGGCCCTGTAGACGAAATAGGTGCAACAAGATTGGGATCGATTCCAGCCAAACGGCTGGAGAGCTCTCCGAAGACACCGAATCCGCCCCCGATTGTCCATAAGAGGGAAAATAAAATGAGTACAGATGTAAACGCCATAAAAATCCCCTGGATGCCATCAGTAATAATTTGCGCAAAGGCACCGCCTAAGCCAATATACACAACGGTAATCGCTACCCCGATAATCACTCCCCACATATAGGGAATGCCAAGAACAGTTTCAAAGATCGTCGCCAGCCCGACATTTTGCCCTACAATATAGTACACATTAAATAAGATAAGCAAACCAACGATCACCTGAAGCGTCTTACTGTTGTATTTTCGGCCTAACCATTCAGGCAATGTTGAAACCCCTCCGAATTTTTTACCATATCGAAAGAAGGTTTTGGCAAAAAACAATAACCCTAACCATGAAACCCCAAAGCACCCAAGCGTGTACCAAAGCACAGCCGTACCGTATTCATAAGCAAGGCCCGGCACTCCGATAAATAAGTTTGCACTTGCATAAGTTGTCGCGAAACTGGCGCCAACGATCCATGGATTCACTTTTCCTCGAGCCGTTGCAAAACCGCTCATCGTCTTACTGTATTTCGAGCCTTTTCGGCCAATCCACGTAACAAATAAAAAGTAAACAAACAACAAAACGCCGATAAACCAAATCGTTCCTTGTGATAAGGATTCCATTTACTTCCCTCCTTTGGATGGCTTATACATCCCCTGCCATAAAGCTAATCCTGCCGCCCAGAATACTACGATTCCTATTCCATAAGTAACAAACATAAATTTCTCCTCCCTTTATGACCAATCTTTTGGTACTTCCACGAGAATTGCGAAGCCTTGCCCTCCACCTCCGCATAGTGATGCAATTCCTCGTCCGCCGCCACGGCGTTTTAACTCATGAATCAGTGTAAGCACTAACCGAAACCCTGTGCCGCCCAGCGGATGACCGATCGCAATCGCTCCGCCATTCACATTTACTTTTCCTGAGTCTAATCCTAGTTCATCAATGCTTGCGAGCGCCACACTGGCAAAAGCTTCATTAATCTCAAATAAATCAATATCTTCTTTTGTTACCTGATACCGTTTGAAAAGTTGTGCAATCGCGTCTGCCGGTTTCGTATGTAAACTTGAATCAGGTCCGGCTGTTTCTGACCAGCCAATCACCCTGGCTAGAGGAGTCCTCCCGATCTTTTCTGCATAGCTCTCGGAGGCAACCACGCCGACACTGGCGCCATCAGTCATTTGTGAAGCGTTTCCTGCCGTAATCGTGCCGCCTTCTCTAAAGGCAGGAGGCAGCTTGCTTAATTTTTCAAAGGTAGACTGCGGCCTGATTCCTTCATCACTTACAACCTGTTTGCTGCCAGCCTGAACAGGTACAATCTCATCATTTAACCAGCCTTCTTCCTGCGCCCGGGCTGCCTTTAATTGCGACTGCAAAGCAAATTGATCTTGTTGTGCCCTGGTAATCTGGCGGTCTTCGTTTTGAAGATCTGTCAGCTCGCCCATGGAAGAATCCGTCAAAGAACACCAAAGACCATCGTTAATTAATGTGTCTGTGAACTCAACAGGACCTGTAGTCAGCCCGTTACGAATGGCCGCCACATGAGGAGCATTGGTCATGGAATCAAATCCGCCGATAAGGTATAACTCCCCTTCCTCAAGCTTAATACGTCTAGCCGCATCCGCCACCGATGCAACCCCTGCCAAACATACATTATTAATCGTAATGGCCGGCACCGACCATGGAATACCAGCTCCTGCTGCAACTGACCTGGCAGGATTCTGTCCTTGTCCCGCCTGGATAACTTGTGCCAAAATAACTCCATCCGCATTCAAGGCCTCCGGCACACGCTCCGCCAGCGCCTTAGTCGCTTGAACCCCAAGATCCTTCGCTCCTAATTTGGATAATCCGCCTTTCCATTTGCCAAATGGTGTACGGACACCATCTAAAATGACAACACTCATTGTCCAACCTCCTTAGTAATCAAAATCCTTTTCTTTCCATTTACCCTTTTCCATAACTTCACTCTCATCAGTAAAGCGCTGTTCTTTAAACGGATCCCCCTCGTTATGAAACCCATTTTGTTCCCAAAAACCCGGCGTATCTGATCCCTTAAACTCAAAACCTCTGATCCACTTGACGCTTTTCCAAAAGTACAAATGCGGGATGACGAGCCGGAATGGATAGCCATGCTTTTCAGTCAGCGGCTTGCCATTATAAGAATGAGCCAGGATCACATCGTCCGCTAACAAATCTTGAAGGTCGATATTAGCTGTATAATCATAATCCCCACTCACCATCACGTACTGATTGTCTTTAGGAATCTCTAACCCATCCAGTAAATCTTTTAGCAGGACTCCTTCAAATTCACTATCGAACTTTGACCATCTCGTCACACAGTGAATATCACAAACAACTTTCGACTGTGGCAGCTCCATTAAATCCTGATATGAAAAACGAAGCGTTTCATCACCAGCCCCGGCGATCTGAAAATCCCACTCTTCTAGGTCATAGGACGGAACTTCACCAACTGTTAAGATCGGAAATTTCTCTGTTAACACTTGACCCGGCGGCAGCCGCCCGCCAAACCGCTCGGTAACCTGTGGGTCCTTTGACCGCTTCAATCGTTCCGCCTTATTCATCTCAATCACCCGCTTTATGAATAATAAAAAGCCTCTTTCAAAATGAAAGAGGCTGAAGATTTGCTTCGACCTCTCATCTTCCGGACTATGTCCGTTGGAAGTAGCACCGTGTCTATAGACCGGTTGCCGGGCGTCAAAGGGCCAAATCCCTCAGCCTGCTCTAGATAAGAGTAAGTAAACGTAATTAAGTTACTTGCCATGTTACAAATAAACTGTACGAAAGTCAATAATATTTAGAAAATTACATGAAAAGCGCTGCCTTCCTACACATGCTGCTTAGCTAACTCAAGCTGCTGTGCCACTTGTTCAAATCCAGTGCCGCCTTCACTATTTCGAGCAGCCACAACTTGTTCAGGCGCTAATTTTTCAAAGATATCCTCTTCAAACAGCTCAGAAAATCCTTTATACTCATCAAGTGTCAAATCAAGCAAAAACTTTTGCTCCTGAATCGCATACAGCACAATTTTGCCGATCACCTCATGCGCCTGACGAAACGGCATTCCCTTCACGGCTAAATAATCAGCGATATCCGTCGCATTAGAATAATCCTCGTTCACCGCCTGACGCATATTAGCATTCTTAACTTCCATCGAAGCAAGCATCGGAGCAAGCAGAGAAAGCGCACCATCCAACGTCTCCACCGTATCAAACATGCCTTCCTTGTCCTCCTGCATATCCTTATTGTACGCAAGCGGCAGCCCCTTCAGAAGGGTCAGCAATCCCATCAAATTACCATAAATCCGCCCCGTTTTACCACGAAGCAATTCAGGCACATCCGGGTTCTTCTTCTGCGGCATAATACTTGACCCCGTACAAAACGCATCATCAAGCTCAATGAAATTAAACTCCTGACTGCTCCACAGAATCAGCTCTTCCGAAAGTCTTGATATATGGGTGATTAAAATGGATGATATTGACAAAAACTCCAGAATAAAATCCCGATCACTGACGGCGTCCAATGAGTTTGGATAAACGTGATCAAATCCGAGTTTCTCAGCCGTCATCTGACGGTCGACTGGATAAGGCGTTCCAGCAAGCGCTGCTGCACCCAGCGGGGACCAGTTAATCCGCTTCACACTATCCTTAAGACGCTCTTTATCCCTCTCAAACATCCAAAAATACGCCAGCAAATGATGAGCAAACGAAACGGGCTGGGCTCTTTGCAAGTGTGTATATCCCGGGAGGATCGTTTCTACATGAGCGTCCGCCTGATGAACAAGTGCTTCCTGGACCGCTTCGACCAACTGTATTAAATGATGTGTCTTTTCTTTCAAATATAAATGCATATCTGTCGCCACTTGATCATTTCGGCTTCTCCCGGTATGGAGCTTACCACCCACAGGGCCAATCTCTTCAATCAGCAGCTTTTCGATGTTCATATGAATATCTTCTTGTTCAACCGAAAACTCCACTTCTTCGTTTTCTATTTTTTTCTTAATGACCTGTAAGCCCTCTTTGATTTGGGAGACTTCCTCTTGTGAAATAATTTGGCAATCCCCTAGCATCTCCACATGAGCTAAACTTCCCTGAATATCGTGTAAAGCTAG
This sequence comes from Halobacillus ihumii, assembly GCF_902726645.1. NCBI lineage: Bacteria > Bacillati > Bacillota > Bacilli > Caryophanales > Bacillaceae > Halobacillus > Halobacillus ihumii. The sequence continues at coordinate 3,249,625 of NZ_CACVAO010000001.1, read as the reverse complement.
TTTAACGTCAAAGCCGATCGAAGAGGTGTACTCTTCGACCAGTTTGTTCGTTGGCTTCGTAAAACGTCCTCCCCAAAGTTTACTCATACACACTCACCGGCTGTTGTGAAGCATTTTTCTCCTCACCTTTATGCACATCTGCATGAACTTTAGTTGGCAGTCCCCACAATTTAATGAAACCAACTGCCGCATCGTGATCAAACGCATCATGCTTCGAATACGTGGATAGTTCATCATTATAAAGACTGAGCGGTGATTTCTTGCCGATAACAGTATGGTGACCTTTAAACAGCTTCACTTTCACCGTACCCGTAACTGTTTTCTGAGTTTCGTCCACAAACGCTTGCAGAGCAGGCTGTAAAGGTGAATACCATAGACCATCGTAAATCATTTTAGCCATTTGCTGATCAACCGTTGCTTTATACTGTGATACTTCACGCGTTAACGTCAGGAATTCTAGTTCTTTGTGTGCGTTAATTAAGATCATCGCACCTGGATTCTCATATACTTCTCTCGATTTAATACCGACGAGACGGTTTTCGGTATGATCAATACGTCCGACGCCGTGCAGTCCGCCTAAATCATTTAATTTTTCGATAAGGGGAACAATGTCCATTGGCTGGCCATTTATGGCAACAGGAATGCCGCTATTAAACTCGATATCTATTACATCTGGTGAATCTGGTGTTTTCTCAACAGGATTTGTCCATGCATACGCGGCCTCAGGAGCTTCGGCCCACGGATCCTCCAACACTCCAGCTTCGCAGGCACGTCCCCAAATGTTGGCATCGATCGAAAATGGATTATCTAAATTAACAGGAACCGGAATTCCTTTTTCCTCTGCATATTTAATTTGTTCATCACGTGTCATACCCCACTCTCTGACAGGAGCGATAATTTCGAGGTCCGGGTTAAGCGCCTGAACCGACACTTCAAATCTCACCTGGTCATTTCCTTTCCCTGTACAGCCATGAGCGACCGCTACAGCTCCCTCTTGTTCTGCCACTTCTACTAAAAGCTTCGAAATCAATGGACGAGATAACGCTGAAGATAAAGGATATTTTCCTTCGTACAACGCATTCGCTTTCAGGGCCGGCATCAAGTATCCCTCAGCAAGGAGTTCCTTTGCATCTACCATGATCGCCTTGACAGCCCCAACATCCAATGCCTTTTGACGAATCGTTTCAAGATCCTTTCCTTCGCCAACATCCAAGCCCAGCGCAATTACATCATACCCGTATTTCTCCTGAATCCACTTTACCGAAATAGATGTATCCAGTCCTCCTGAATAGGCCAATACTACTTTAGGTTTTGTCATTGTAAATGCCTCCTTATAAAATTCCATTAAAATAATCCGCCTCTAACTAATGTAAGAGACGGATTTCATATCTTTGTTAATCCGCGGTACCACTCTGATTGTCTATTGAAGCATAGACCCGCTTGAATCCTGATAACGGGGGTTCCCGGTATACGAGCTACTTTTGTTCACTCGAACTTCTCTGAAGGGCGTTTCGATACGGGTTAAACTACCAGGCTTCCACCACTCCCCAGCTCGCTGTAGTTCGTTCACCGATCTACTTTTCTTCATCGTTGAATGTATATTTATTATTTAATATTTATAATTATACATATTCATTTATAGAAGTCAACGTGTTATCTATTTTTCTTTTACAAAAATTTATAACAGATCTAGCTGATTTCATTTCATAAATTGCTCTTTATATGAGAAAGATAAAAATTTCTCTGTGACGCGGTTATTATGTCACATCAATGTGAATGGATTGGGGACTCATTCGGAATACAAATGGCGCCGTTCATGACAGAACTGGAAAACAGCGATACTACGCGGAAAGCGAAGTATTTTCATAGCAGGTTATATTCACCGGTCATGGACTCAATTTCTTGTGGGTTTGTTTCCGTTGCCTTGGATGGAGAAGGAGGGTCCGGGAAATCACTCGCTTTCCGTGGGCATGCGCTGAGACTCCTCGGACTACGTCCTCCGGGGTCTCACCTGTCATGCTTATCCCACAGGAGTCTCGCAATTCCCCAGACCTCCTTGTGTTAGTGAGAAGAACGGAAACACTCCAGGTTCACAGTACCTGAAACATAATCAAAATATCCAAAATGGATTTTGACGAGCAAGTTTTAGTTTCAGATTATAAAAATGTTTGATTACTTTCTATCAGAGTTGCTCCACAATCACGAGGTTAAGGGCAAACGTGTTTTTATCAAATGAAAATCCTAATTAGTAGAAACATTAATTTAATAAAAATTATTTCATCCTACTTGACTAGACTGCTACTAGTACTTCTTTTTTTTTCGTTCAACTACTAAAGTTATAGGTTATAACTCTGCGATGCGTGGGGTCCTTCGTAAGGATGAGTTATAGAGGAGGGAAAAAGCTGAATTAAATAGTTGTAAGCTGTCCCCACACCAAGTATAATTTGATAGTTACATGATTTATTTCATTGAGAAAGAGGAGGAATATAATGACGACGCAACCTTATAACAAAACGTTAATGGCTGGTCTATTGCTCGCGGGTTCCTTTATCGCGATATTAAATCAGACACTTATGATTACAGCTATTCCTCCAATTATGGATGAAATGAATATATCAGCTAATACAGCCCAGTGGCTGACTACGGTTTTTATGCTTGTTAATGGAGTGATGATTCCCATTACTGCCTTTTTAATTGAGCGATTTACGACCCGTCAGCTCTTTATGACGGCTATGAGTGTATTTACTGTGGGGACAATTGTAGGAGGGCTTGCCCCGAACTTCGGTGTATTGTTAACAGGAAGAATCATTCAATCAGCCGGAGCCGGGATTATGCTGCCGCTCATGCAGACGGTATTTCTGTTAATTTTCCCTGTTAATAAACGAGGCGCAGCGATGGGGTATATCGGGCTCGTGATCTCCTTTGCTCCAGCGATTGGACCGACCTTGTCGGGCTGGGTAACTTCTCATTATTCTTGGAGATTTCTTTTTCTACTCGTTTTACCTTTAGCCATTTTAATTATCTTTATTGCTTATTTCATATTAAAGAATGTTACAGAACTCACGTATCCGAAACTCGATATTCCATCGATTATCTTATCTTCCGTCGGCTTTGGAGGACTTCTGTTTGGTTTCTCGAGTGCCGGAAACTACGGGTGGGATAGTGGACGAACTATTGCCATCCTTGCCGTTGGGGCCCTTACGCTTATGGTCTTTATTATGCGGCAGTTACGTATGAATCACCCAATGCTTGAGTTCAGGGTATTCAAATACAACACATTTACGATCGCTACCATAATCGGAATGATCTCGTTCCTTGGATTGATCGGATCAGAAACCTTGATCCCTCTATATATGCAGAACATGAGAGATTTCACAGCTATGGAGTCCGGACTCGTTCTCCTTCCTGGTGCTCTCATTTCCGGATTAATGTCTCCGATTACCGGACGAATTTTTGACCGGATTGGAGCTCGTCTGTTAGGAATAGTTGGTTTAACGATTATGACTGGCGCAACCTTGGCCTTTGGCTTCTTGGGTACAACAACTACACTTACGTTCCTGATTGTCACGTATGCTATTCGTATGTTTGGATTCTCGATGGTGATGATGCCCGTTACAACAGCAGGTTTAAATCAACTGCCACAGAAATTGATCCCACACGGAGCAGCTATGAATAATACGATGCGCCAAATCGCTGCTTCCGTCGGGACCGCCATCCTCGTTACGATCATGACGATGACGGCCCAAAGCGCCCAGCAAGCTCCATCTATCTCAAACCCTGGCATCCACGGAGTCAACGTTGCCTTTATGGTCATTGCCGTTTTATCGTTTATCGGGATTATCTTATCTATATTTGTTAAAAGAACCTATCCGCCAGCTGAAGAAGAGTTTGAAGCTGTGGAAACTGAACATGGTAAGAAAAAAGCAGAAAATATGTAAGGTAGTAATAAAGGAGAGAGAATCCACTGAACGGAACCTCTCTCCTTTTTGCTGCCTGTATGAATTTTCACAAGTGTTTAACTAATAGGATTTCGTCAGTGATTGGTATACTGTTGTCTGATAGATAAGGGATTTCGGGTTTCATCATCCTCGCCTTTTCAACCGCATCATAATAAACTTCCTCAAGACGATACCCCTTCTTTTGATAGAATCCTAGCGCATGTATATTATCATTTGTCGTCACTAAACGGATATGTTGATGACCTTTTTCACGAGCTGTCTGTTCAACCTTTTGCAAAAGCAACGTTCCTACACCTTTATTCTCGACCACACTATCTAACGAAATAACTTCACACTCATCTTCTTCCATGATATATGTGATTAAGCCAATGATGCCTTCATTTTCATCTAATACCGCAAACCCATCTAACTGATCACATTGAAATATCCCACGTGATATGACCATTTTCGGACTTCCCCAATGAGCCTTAAAAAAATCCGTTACTAGATTTTTATCTAGTTTATGATTGGAAATAACATTCATCAATGTCCTCCCCCTTTTTGTAATTTTACCAGGTTGTAGAGAAATCCCTTGTTTTCCCTACTAGCATTTTTGTACGTACGGGCGAATACTATTCTCCTTCCACGAGGAAGACGGCAATCCTCCCCCATCTCTGGGTTCTCGACAGCCTTTTCTTTACTGTAGGTGTCTCGCAGTCATCCCCCTCGCTATTTCAATAATGAACTCATAGGGACCATTTTAATAAAATACGGAACGGTGGTTTGTGAAAGTCTTTGGACTAATTGTACTAATAAACAGCTAATGGAAAGTGGTTTCAAGATGATTCCGAAAAAAACATACGGAAAGGGAGATGGGGAAGGGGGAGACTCCTGTGGGACTAAAGTACAAGGTGAGATCCCGCAAGGCGGCAGCCTGAGGAAGCTCACCGTACTCCCACGGAAAGCGACTCCTTCCCCACCTCCACTTCACCCCTCAAACATTCGGAATCGAGTTTTTCAAAATACTGGCTTAGCCTAATAAAATTTTATCAAAATTCCTGCTTGACTAGACTTGGAGATTTTTCTTTTGTTTTTTAAAGGATAGTGTAAGCAGAATCTGGAAGGTTCTTCTCTAAGATAATAAACAAAGAGAACAAATCTTGGAATTTTTGAAGTGACTTTAAGTTTTAGTTTAGTAGATCATAAAACCGGTTACATACATGATGACGTTAATTCGATTTTTTAAAAAGGGAGTGTCGTACAAAAATGGAAAACGATCAAAATCAAACCCAAACCATTAGCATGCCTCGCATTGGTGAAAGAGCACCTGACTTTAAAGCCGCATCTACCCAAGGAGACCTCTCCCTGGATGCTTATAAAGGAAAGTGGTTTGTTTTATTTTCACACCCTGCCGACTTTACCCCTGTCTGTACAACAGAATTTGTTGGCTTTCAAGGAATTTATGACCAGCTCCAAGAACTCGATACTGAGCTTGTCGGTTTAAGTATTGATAGTATTTCGTCCCACATTGCCTGGATTCGAAATATTGAAGAAAACTTTCAAACGAAAATTAAATTTCCAGTTATCGCAGACTTGGATAAAAAAGTCGCGACAAAATTTGGCATGATTATGCCTGAAAGCAGTGGTACCGAGACATCTCGCGCTGTGTTTGTCATCGATGATAAAGGAACGATCCGCTCCATTATATACTATCCATTGACTACAGGCCGAAACATGGCTGAAATTGTTCGTCTAGTGGAAGCACTGAAGACGACGGAAGAACACGGTGTCTCGACACCGGCTGATTGGCAGAAGGGTGAACAAGTTATCGCACCACCTCCTAAAACACAAGAAGATGCCGATAAGCGGATGGATGATCCAAATTATGATTGTGTAGATTGGTATTTTTGCAAGAAAGACCTTAACAAATAAATCGACATCGAAAAAAACCCTCATAACCGTTCAGGTCATGAGGGTTTTTCTGTATTTGATCATTTAGGGATCGTAATGAGTACACGCCCGTCTTTAATGTCGACCTCTGCCCCCATTAAAGCATTCTCCATTAACCAATCACTGCCATGAATACTCAGCACATAGCCATTGTTAGGGATAGACGAATTGTTGCCGCCTCTTTTAACGACCTTGCCTTCTACTACTGTCACCTCATACCCGTAAATGTTAGTGCCTGTCGTGTCACCATGCTCAGGAGTGTACTGAATGAGCTCCCCTGCCCCCCGAAATTTGTTGACACCATCAAGGGGTCTGGACAGTACATATTCTCCATAAATCGCCTGAAACAGGAATGGTTTAATCACAAACTTACCAACCTGCTGCGGAATTTCTTCAAGCTCGTTGACTTAAGCCATAAGCATCTCTCTATACTGCTCAGCATCACTGGAATTTCCGGCTTTCTCTGCCATTAATAGCTGTACAGCGGTGACACCAGCTTGCCCGGATAATTTTAGTTTCACAAGGTATGGATCTACCTCGTCCAGAAATCTTTTATTATCCATATTCTCTCGCAATCTCTCCAGTACCGTTTGTATATTTTCAAATTCAGCAGTCAAGTTTTCTGCCGCTTGTTCAGCATCTGCTGATTCGTAAGCCGCCCAAAATTCTTCAATTAACGGGCTTAGCGTTAACGATTCTTTATCACTAATACGTGAGGAATAAGAGTTTTCTGCAAAAGTTCTCAGTGCATTGGCCGCATCACCGCCAAATGACTGAATACTGCGTTCCCATGACTCCTCTGGATTGTAAGCATAGGAATTCCAAGTATAATCAGCAATAGTGTGACATCCTCTCGGCACTGAAGGACCGAGCTTCCTGTGAAGACCTCTCCTAGAGAGGCGGTAACGGCTCACTACGGCGGGGAGGGAATCTCGCGACAGCCTCCGTGTTGTTCCATTTCTGGCCCGCCTTCCAACATGACCGCTATATCCCGTGCCACTCGGGACTCCCCATGCGAAGAAAAACAGGCTTGCATGTTGGAACTAGGATTATACCTAGTGGGCACTTGGACTACCCTCAAGACCATCTCTCGACTGTTCTTTAGGACGCCGCCAAGTTCGTGCTTGTTGCGATGTTTTGACTGGCATTGAGATCGGCATGAGCTTTATGACCGCATTTCTTACAGTGGAATACCTCACGCTTTCGATTGGATCGCTCCGCATGCTTACATGCGAAGCAGGTTTGGCTTGTTTTATGCGGGTCAATATCCACCACAGGAATGTTGAATGTAGCTGCTCGTTCTTTGATGCATTGCTTCAACTGATAAAACGCCCATGAATGAATCGTTTTATCTGCCCGTTTCATGCTGCGACAAGTCTTTCGGATATTGTCCAGTTGTTCGAGCTTAATCATGGGTTTCTCGAATTGCTGAGCAAACGTCACAATATCTTGGGCTAATTTTCGGTTGTAGTCTTTCATCCAACGGCTTTCTTTTTGACCTACGTGTTCTATAGCACGCTGTGCCTTTTTCTTTCCTAACGAACGACGAAGGGAACGAAAGTGACGTCGTTTATAACCGACTTCTTTGCCTGAAAAGAATTGCCGTTTGCCACTTGTCGGTTCAGAGAGAACCACAAGGTGTCTCAACCCTAGATCAACACCGATAGATGTGTAATCCGTTAATGGTTTCTTGGATGGATAGGTGTTTCCTAGACCCAAGTCAGAACTTACTTGGATGGGAATGGCGACATACCATCGTCTTCCTTTACGAAATAATTCTAGGGTTCCTCGGAACTCTCGAGTGTGACTTGTTAGAAATGGAAAATAGCTTTGAACATCTTTTGTTTCGACCACAGGAAGAGCCTTTTTACCTTGGTTGCTTGTGAAGGCGATATACCACCTTCCGTTTTGATCGACAGTGTTCCAATTTTGGTTAATTAATCTTGATGGTAAGGGAATTTTGGAATACAGGAATTGTTTTCGCTAAGCCTTTCTTAAAATCGGAAACAGCTTTCCTCGCTCGACGGATGCCTTCGTTCTTAATGGCTGATTTTAAAGGAAAGGATATATCTTTAGACGAAAGCTTTTCGCCGTTTAGGAGGCGTTCCACACAATGATTCACGCATGAGGCATAGACAGCCTGTTCATCCATGAACTGTTTATGTTTTTTCTTCGTTACATGCTTTAGCTTTACGAGAATCGTTTTGGTGGCCATGTTTTCACCTCCCATACTCATTATACCAAACATACGTTCTGATTAGTAGGCTTAATTTTCTGTTTTTTTAAAAGACAGACCCTCGGCATCCATCCCCTCATTGAAATAAAGGGCGTTCTGCCGATATCCCGTAAAATCCTTCAATCGAACCACGGATATCCATGTCAGGCCAATCACGAATTTCTACTGCTGGAATCCAATCCCGTCCTTGTCTCTCTTTTATGATCTGTTCAAACGTCTGGGCCGCGTAAAACGTTCCGGCCTTGTCCTTTCCAGCAAGAACAATTTGCTTCTTATCCTTATTCTGAGACACTATGACATAGCCTTCATCCTGCATTTCTCTAGGACCATCCACTTCTGAATTCTCAAGCACTTCAACTGTCGCTGAGTTTTCAGAAGGTCCCCCGATCCATATCGTAACAGGAGTATTTGGCGCTGATTCATTAGCTGTCTTCTGAACAATTCGTTTTACATCCGCTTCTTTTAAAGCTTGTTTCACTTCACGGACAGCTGCTTCATCAGTATTCTCCCCGACAACCAATCCTACAACAGGGGTCAGAGGGAAACCATCACCCAGCTTTTTCACTTCCTGCGGTTTGGGATTAATCCCAATTTCATCATCTTCTTTGTTTTCTGCCGCATGTACGTAGCTCACCATCACAAATGACGTGATGAGCAGAGCGAACATACTGAAAAACAATCGCTTTCTTTTCGCTAACAAACCTACCACCCACCTTTTTAGATTTTAAAAGATGCCGGTTCTCAGGTGTGAAATCGCTTTCAATTAGCTTATCAACTATATGTATATTTGTCTATACCACTTTGGTTCTAAAATTTGTAAATAAGCGCAGTCATTCAATGTTTGTATATTTTTCACCTGCGAACAAAGAATAGGAAAACGGAAACGGAGGGGAATTTATGGCTTTTGCAGTGTTTTTCTTTGCAGCTTGGCTGCTGGCAGCTATATTTTTTGTCATGCCAAAAAAATTAACGCTCATCGAGAATTTATTTGTCATCTTACTCATTCTTCTGATTAATATTAATTGGACCTGGATTATTTATGAAGGATTGAAGTTTATCAAAATTACTAAAGACCCAATGCTTTATACGAGCTTTTTACTTTATAGAAGTGTCATTACTCCAGTACTTCTCATTATGCAATTGAACTGGGTTCACCAATCAGCATCACAAAAACAATCCATATTGGTTATGATGGCCTCCATCATAACATTGGCTCTCTTTACTGGATTATCCCTCTTATTTGATATGACAAGTTATGTTAAATGGAACATCGGCTATGATATCCTGTATTTTGCTGTGCTCCACTTTATTGCTTACTACGCCCACTATTTCTATCGCAAAGTTTCTTATGGTGAGGTGGATTACTCATGATCATATGGGAAACTTTTGATCACAACGAACTATTTATTTTAATCATGAATGGAATTCTCTACGCGGTCTTTTTTTTACTTCCAAAAAAGTTCACTCGCGATGTTACGGGATTCTTTCTATTATGGGGGCTGACAATCGGTATATTTTTTGACTTTACCATTGGCGGTGGATTGATTGATTTCTACAAATTGAATGATTCACACCAATACGGAGTGAACGATATGCTGTACTACCTCTCATTTGCTCCTTTCGGCTATTTTTTTGTTTACTTTTATGAATCTCTTCACATAAATCAAAAAGTGGTCATTTGGTATGTGGTTGCCTGGGCTCTTCTAGGTGTTGGAATACAATGGGTGCTTACACTTGTGAATATTGTTAACTTTAAAAATGGTTATGAACTACTTTATTCTTTCCCAGTGTTTATTGTATCGCAGACGGCGACTGTCTTTATTTATGAATGGATAAAGTCGAGGCAAAATGTTTTAGAAACAAGTCGAGAGCCATAAATTTTTCAGGGCAGAGGGATACGTACTATTCATACATCGACTTTGCAGCATCTACTAAGTCAGAAAGTGTGTACTTTCCCTCTGCCTCCCTGGAAATGATCATACTAAGAGTTATGGTCGATCCATCCTCCTCTTCCCATTCCAGCTGTTTAATTTGGCTATTATCATGTTTCACAGCCGTTTCTCTCCCTTTAATCTTAATTGTTCTTCCTGCAGTTTCATTTAGATCTTGCTCTGGATTGAGCCGATGAACAATATGGAAATTAACTTGAGCAGCTGAAAACAGAAATTCTGTTCTACTTACTTTTTCTATCTTATTTAAACTATTCTCTTTTGCATAACTGAAACGTACATAATTAGGATTAAACGGCAGCTCCTGAGGTATCATCAATTTTTTCTGAACACTCATAGAAAGCTCCTCTATTGTCTCCTTAACAGCCTTTGGATAAGTTTCTTTTAACCCTTTAAGACTGATCTCATAAGAACAGCCAGCTAAACATAGAACCACACATAGAATAAGCAGCTTTTTCATCTACACACCTACCTTCATAAAACAAGCACTATAGCATGAATATGTAATCTATCCATCGAACATGCCCCCTGAACCGCTTCAACCAGACAGATGCTATGCTATAAGAACGATATATGTTATAATAATTCCGCACATTTTAATAATAATTCTGTTATAGACAGGAGAGGTTCTAGCTACACCCTCTATAAAAAACTAAGGATGGAACTGTACCTCCCTTAGGTACGGTTTTTTTATGTTTTTTGGGTTTAGTAGAATTCTCCTTTTCAAAAATTGTCTAGCTGAAGCTGCAGACACTTCCGATATTGGATCGCGTCTGCGAGGTGCTTATGCTTTTCTTGGAAGGGGATTTTTTTATGGATAAAAATAAAGCTGTTGTTGTGTTTAGCGGAGGCCAGGACAGTACAACCTGTTTTTTCTGGGCTCTTGAAAAGTATGATGAAGTTGAAGTGGTGACCTTTGATTATAACCAGCGGCATAATCAGGAAATTGAAGTAGCTAAGGAAATCGCCACAGATTTGAAAGTGAAACATCATGTGCTCGATATGTCCTTGTTAAGTCAGTTGGCACCTAACGCTTTAACGAGGGATGACATCGAAGTAAAAGATGGTGAAGACGGCGAATTGCCATCGACATTCGTTCCAGGACGTAATTTATTGTTCTTATCGTTCGCGGCTATTTTGGCAAAACAAATTGGAGCAAAGCATGTCATTACTGGTGTGTGCGAAACCGATTTTAGCGGCTACCCTGATTGCCGGGATGTTTTTATCAAATCACTAAACGTTACATTGAATTTATCTATGGATGATCAGTTCGTCGTTCATACACCACTAATGTGGCTCGACAAAGCACAGACGTGGGAGCTTGCTGATCAGCTCGGAGCATTTTCTTATGTAAGAGAAAAAACGTTAACTTGTTATAACGGAGTTCGCGGAGACGGCTGCGGGGAATGCCCGGCATGTAAACTTAGACAAAACGGTCTCGACACTTACCGCAAGCAACGCGAAGAGGTGAGCAGCTAATGCAGCAGTACGGATTTACCATCGTGGAAAACTTGCAGAAAATCGATGAAGATATTAAGCGTCACGAACTGAAATATCATAGCAAACGTGTCCTCGTCAGCAAAGAGTTTACCTTCGATGCAGCTCACCATTTGCATTGTTATGAAGGAAAGTGTAAAAACCTTCACGGTCATACGTATAAAGTTATTTTTGGCATTAGTGGATACGTGGATGAGATTGGGATTGTCATGGACTTTGGGGACATTAGAACGATCTGGAAAGAGCAAATTGAAGTTCACCTCGACCACCGTTATTTAAATGATACACTGCCGCAGATGAATACTACAGCAGAAAATATGGTCGTTTGGATTTATGAGAAAATGGGCCGCGCCTTGCAAGATGAACGGAATGACCTACGCGTGGAATTTGTGCAGCTTTATGAAACGCCAACAAGCTATGCCGAAGTGAGACGGGAGTGGATGAATCATGAATAAATTCCCCGTCTTAGAAATCTTCGGACCTACCATCCAAGGAGAAGGGATGGTCGTTGGAAGAAAAACCATGTTTGTGCGAACAGCTGGATGTGACTATAGCTGTTCCTGGTGTGACTCAGCATTCACATGGGATGGCAGTGCCAAAGAAGAAGTACAACGTCTTACTGCTGAGGAGATTGTACAGCAGCTCAAAGCAACAGGCGGTGACCAATTTGACCATGTAACGATATCCGGGGGTAACCCTGCTCTCCTAAAAAATCTCCATGAATTGATTGAGCCGCTTCATGAGATGAATATAGAAGTTGCACTGGAAACCCAGGGCAGCCGCTGGCAGGATTGGTTCCTTACCATTGACGATTTGACGATCTCGCCCAAACCGCCAAGCTCGCACATGGAAACGAACTGGAATGTGTTAGATGATATTTTACAGCGGTTGGAATCAAACGATCGACTGGTGCACACAAGCCTTAAAGTGGTTATTTTTAACGAGGAAGATCTTAAGTACGCCGAGCAAGTCCATCAACGGTATCCTGCTATCCCCTTCTTCCTTCAAGTTGGGAATGATGATTTGCAGGAAACTGAACCTGCTCGTTTGGCCTCAGATCTTTTAACAAAATATGAATGGCTGATCGATCAAGTCGTTGCCTCGACGACTCTTAACCATGTGCGTGTGCTGCCGCAAGTACATGCCTTGCTTTGGGGTAACAAACGCGGCGTATAAAAAATGGAGCTCGCACCTGATGATGTGAGCTCCATTTTAATATCATTTTTTACTATCGTAATGTCCTTTAACGACCACAGCTGCGTGTACAGCACCTGGTACATAAAAGATTATCGTTAAGAGTAAATTTAATAACGCTTTTAACGGTTTCCCCGTAAATAGTACCGCTACAGGTGGAAGTAGAATTGCTAAAATATATAACATGCTTCTGATCAACTCCTTCTTCTTACTGTGATACCCGATTAACAGCTCTGTTTAACTTACCGATTTCCTTTGCCGCCTTCGCTGCCTCCAAATTGTCAGCTCCAATGCGCCAATGCAAATGGCTAACCATGAAAGCCCCAGCAAAAGACCTGCAATAATATCTGTAAAGAAGTGCACCCCCAAGTACACACGACTGAGAGCAACCAGCAAAATTGCGATCGTCAACGCCACGTTAATCGGCCATTTCCATCTTTTATCTAATGAACTGATTACCACAAGATAGATGACAAACCCATAAAAGGTTACGGCCCCCGTTGTGTGCCCGCTTGGGAAGCTAAAACCTGTACCATCATATTGTGCAAGAATATCGGGACGCTGCCTTTCAAACAACAGCTTCAAACCTTTGGTCAATAAACTGATCCCAATCATATTCACACCAAAGTAAACCGTGACCCATGCACTAAATGATGAGAAAAACAATAGGTACACCGCCAAAAGGATTGATAAAATAGTAATCAATGTAACAGACCCTATATCAGTAATCCAGCCCACAATCATGGAAAGCTGTTCAGAACTAATCGTGTTGACAATGTTCGTAGCCGCCTGATCAATGGCAAACTTCTCTTTTTCGACAACATCCTCAGCTATTTCAAGAAATAGGAAAGCAGCACTTCCGACTGCAGCAAACCCTGCAATAATTAATAAAACCGACATCCTTGAAAGATCGGAAAGTTTAGTACCAGAAAACAGCAAAGTCTAATTCCTCCCACCCTATAAACAATTTCATAATCCACAGTATTCCCCTAACCTGACCAGATGAAACGAAGATGTCACAGCCCTGCTCATAAACCCTCCTTATAGTTTGTCATATTGATAAAATACTGATACGATTGTTTGAAAATTATTGAAATTAAGAAGGGAGCATTTATATGAAGCTTTTTATGTCTGTTGATATGGAAGGAATCACAGGTTTACCGGATTCCACTTTCGTTGACTCAAATCGTCATAATTATGAAAGAGGACGAATCATCATGACAGAGGAGACGAATTATGTCGCTGGAGCGGCTTTTGACCACGAAACTTCAGAAATAGTTGTAAATGACAGCCATTCTAAGATGAATAATCTGTTAGTCGAACGACTACATCCTGATGTACAACTGATTACTGGAGACGTTAAACCTTATTCAATGGTTCAGGGGCTGGACCACACGTATGAGGGAGCTATTTTCCTAGGATATCATGCGCGGGCGGGACACAGAGGTGTGATGTCACACTCGATGACGAACCGTGTTCGCAACTTCTTTATTGATGATGTTGCGGTTGGCGAACTGGGCTTAAACGCTTATTATGCAGGATATTATGGTGTGCCTGTGCTCATGGTTTCAGGAGACGACATGGCTGCCCAGGAAGCTGAGAAACTTATTCCAAACGTGGTTACCGCTCCCGTTAAAGAAACCATTTCACGTTCCGCTGTCAAAACATTATCACCAAAAAGAGCCGGGGAACTGCTGCAGCGTAAAACGGTCGAAGCCATTCAAAGCCGGGACAAAATCCAGCCGCTTGTGCCGCCTTCCCACCCAACACTTCGGATTGAATTTACCAATTACGGCCAAGCCGAGTGGGCGAATCTTATGCCCCGTACGGAACTAGAGCCAGGGACTACGATTGTTTCCTATAAAGCTAAAGATATCCGTGAAGCTTATCAAGCTATGTTAGTGATGACAGAACTCGCTGACCGGACCACATTCTCTTAATCAAAAAGTGCTTTACTAAGGAACTCTTCGCATATAATAATGGAGAAGTTTAAACTCCAGGAAAATGAATGAACGTGTGCGTGTGGTGATCGCAATCAGGCTTAAAGTGAGCGATCGTCCGCATTTATGAGCGAAATTGTATTCTAAGCGAGCTTTTTTATGTAATCATGAGCTTTAAACATGGACTTCTGAGCGATAAGTGCCAAAAACACATGGAGGGAAGGAGAAATCTAATTGTTACTTCCTAAAAAACTGAAATCTGGTGACACAATTGGTGTGATCGCCCCAGCTAGTCCACCAAACTTGTCGAATTTACAGCGTTCCATTCATTTTCTTCATCAACTGGGTTTGCACGTCAGAATCGCCCCTCACGTGAGAAGTGAGTATGGCTACTTGGCAGGTACCGATTCTCAAAGACTCGATGACCTACACACCATGTTTGCCGATCCTTCCATCAACGGCATCATTTGTGCCGGAGGTGGTTATGGCACGAGTCGAATAGCACCATTCATTGATTACCACCTTATTAAACGAAACCCAAAAATCTTCTGGGGCTACAGTGATATTACCTTTTTACATACTTCCATTCGCCAACAGACAGGGCTTGTCACCTTTCACGGCCCTATGCTTTGCTCCGATGTAGGCAAAGAAAACTTTGATCCCTTATCTAAAGCAATGTTTCAGCAGCTGTTTGAACCAACAAGATTAATCTATTCCGACGCTGTATCTCCTCTTCAAATTATCAGCCATGGAGAAGCTTGCGGTGAAATCATTGGCGGGAACTTATCCTTACTTGTAAATTCAATCGGGTCGGCGTACGAAATTGATACGACAAACAAACTGTTGCTCATAGAAGACGTTGGCGAAGAACCTTATCGTATCGACTCCTTCTTAAGCCAGCTAAAGCTTGCCGGGAAGTTAGACCAGGCAGCAGGAATTATTGTCGGAGATTTTAGCAAAGCCACACCGAAACACCCGGAAGATTCCTTAACACTCGAACAAGTTTTCAACGACTATTTTTCTTCACTTAAAAAACCTGTCATATCCGGATTTAAAATTGGCCATTGTCTGCCCCATTTCGCCGTTCCCCTAGGCAGTAAGGCTGCACTTTCAAGCTCATCAAAATCACTAGAGGTAAACCCAGGTGTACAATAGAATTCATTGATTCTGAACAAGATGAATCGATCATCTTGTTCTTCTTATGACTCATTGCGTGAATAGGACAAAAAGTAACAAGCATATAATTAGTTATCTACAAGAAAGAAGGGATATCGATGGACCTCGTCATTACTGCGGGAACAACTTTACTCATCGGTTCGATTTCTTATGGGGTCTATAAGTTTTCACAAAAAGAGCATACAGAACACATAACCCTCACCCCTGTGGAGTATGTGTTCACGAAATCAAATAAATCACCTAAGCAAAAAGTCAAAGAAGTAATTGATCACACAAAAAAAACATTAGATGTTGCTATGTTTTTATTAACGGAAACTGATTTTGTTACACATATTACTAAAGCCACCAAACGAGGCGTAAACGTTCGAGTAATTACGGATAGAACCCAAGCGAGTGATCTCTCCAAACAGACCGCAAATATTCAGAAGCTAATCAAGGCTGGTGTGCCTGTTAAGGTCAACACTTACGATGGGAATATGCATTTAAAAGTCATGATCTCAGATCAAAACCTCGTTACGACAGGTTCCTATAATTTCACGTATTCAGCTGAGAATAAAAATGATGAAGTACTTGTCGTCATTAGAGGTAAAAAGATCGGCGAAGAATGGACCAACAAGTTTGATTCAATGTGGAATGACAGCTCACAGTACAGTCCTTATTCACATGACGCCGATGAAAAATATGCTTAGTCCTGGCGCGAACGCTAGGTAATTAGAAATTTCCATGGGAGCCGGGACAAAACTGAATTTAGCATAAAATAATCTGAACGATTTTTATTTGAATGAGTTCAGATTATTTGTGTGTCTAAATAGGATTTCTACGATCGCTCCGTCAAAATACTTCGCTTTCCACGGGCGTAGGAGTCTACGTATTTTGACTACGCTAATGATCTGCGTTTATACTATTCATTTTTATCGTTTGTTTTTTGACATCATTACTTTACTTATGTTTCAGCCTCGTTCGACATTAGCACCGGTCCCGCAAGACGCGGGGGCGTTCGGTGTTGGCACAGGACGTGCCGTTCTTAACCGAACTTCCTTTCAAATGCGACATAGATTTCGACATCTTTTTGACTAAATCAGCATTTCAATTTGCTCAGCTGCAATTTCTGTTAAAATTGGAGTAGTTACTTTTTATAGCGAATACAATCGAAGGAGATACAAATGAAAACCACAACTAATCAGAAAAATTATACAGGAATTGTCGTCACTCTTACCCTGGCTATTAATGGTTTAATCGCATTGCTTTTCTTTATGCCAAAGATTGAGCAATTCAGCCACCTGGATGTTACGTTTCTGCCCTTGTTAAATGCCGTGTTAAATAGCTTTACATTCATCTTTCTGCTTGCAGCGCTCTTTATGATTAAACAGCGCAATATTAAAGCACATAAACGATTTATTCTGGCGGCCTTTACGACAACTTTCTTCTTTTTGCTATCGTACGTCACCTACCATGCACTCGCTGACTCCACACATTTTGGAGCAGACGGTTTCATTATGTACGTGTACTACTTTATTTTAATTTCACACATTTTACTGTCTATCGTGATTGTTCCTATGGCTCTGATTACATTATTCCGCGGTCTCAACCGTCAGGATGAACGCCATAGAAAAATTGCACGCTGGACGATGCCGCTGTGGTTATATGTAAGCTTAACCGGTGTTATTGTCTATTTAATGATTTCCCCTTATTATTAAACAGCACAAAATCCGATTCAACATGAACGCTCATGTTGAATCGGATTTTACTTTTACTTCACTGACTTAAATGGTTTTTCCATAAGAAGCAGATCGCTTCGCTTTCGATTAGTGGCGATAATATAGATAGCTAAAATGCCGATAATCGAAACAATCACAGTTCCTAAATTAAACCAGCCTTTTTCTGCTGTCCATACAATCGTATACCCGAGCGCTCCCGTCATCGTCACATAGTAGATAAATGGGATAATGGTTTTCCTGATTATCTCTCCTTCTTTCCCTACTAAACCAACAACAGCAGAGGCTGCCACAACATTATGCACACAAATCATGTTTCCCGCTGCACCACCTACCGCCTGGAGAGCGACAATCCAGGAAGCATCTACACCAATTTGTGCTCCTACATCAAATTGAAAAAGTGAGAACATCATGTTACTCACGGTATTACTTCCCGCTATAAATGCTCCAACTCCTCCGATAAGCGGAGCGAACAATGGCCAGAAGTCACCCGCTAAAGCTGCGACTCCATTAGCGAGCTCAATCGGCATGCCTTCATACCCGGCAGCACCTCCATCCGAATTTAGGAAAACCTGCACCATGGGAACAGTAAAAACCAGCGCTGTAGAAGCGGCAATCATGGTTTTAGCGGAATGCGACCATGCACGTTTATAACTGGATTTATTCATTTGATGGATGAAAAATGTAATCAGTGAAACGAGCACAAATACCGATCCTGGTGAGTAAAGAGGCTGGAAGCTTGCTGTGATGTCCGTGCCAAAAATATTAGGCACTGAAATGGTCCAGGCTTTGACTAATTCAAGAAATGGCAGCGCTTCCAATCTGGTGATGACTAAAAACAATCCAATTAAAACATAAGGAGTCCAGGCTCGAGCCATCGACATTCTCCCACTTTTATGAGAGATATCCTTGATTTCAATACTTCCCGTCCATTCAGGATCCCACTGAGATTTATCTTCAAAATCCCATTGCTCCTCTTTAGAAGGCATCAAGAATCCCTTTTTAGCAGCTGAAACAACGATAACTAATCCAACTAACCCGCCAATCATGGATGGGAATTCAGGTCCTAGAAGGTTGGCCACGATAACGTATGGAATCGTCATAGAAAAAGCTGCAAATAAAGCAAATTTCCATACTCTCAGACCCTCACTAAACGATTTATTTTTCCCAAAGAACCTTGTCATGAGTGCAACTACAAATAACGGGATTAATGTTCCGACGATTGCATGAACGATAGCTACTCTGCCGCCAATCATCGTAACAAGCGCTAAAAAGTTACTCGTAATTCCAGGGTCTGCTGCCAGGCCGGACTGTACTCCAACTAGAATCGGCGTTCCCACGGCACCAAAGGAGACAGGTGTGCTTTGGATCACCATTCCTGCCACAACAGCTGCCATTGCCGGAAAACCGAGGCCGACGAGCAAAGGAACTGCCACTGCTGCCGGTGTACCAAAACCCGCTGATCCTTCGATGAACGATCCGAATAACCAAGCTATGATGATCACCTGAATTCGCCGGTCAGGAGATATACCGATAAACCCTTGACGAATGGTTTTAATCCCGCCGCTCTCTTGTAAAGTATTTAATAATAAAATAGCACCAAAGATAATATAAAGGAGCGTTGCTGCCACGACTAAACCATTAATGGAAGCTGCCGCTACGACAGCACCAGGAACCTGCCACACAAACAGTGCTAAAACCACAGCCACAAGATAAGAAATCGGCATGGCCTTACTGGCTGGCCACTTAAGACCCACGAGAAAGACCGCTACAGCTACTATCGGCAAGATCGATAATAATGCTAAGACACCTGTGTTCATTATTTTCCCTCCATCATTATTTTTTGGCATTACACTAGCCTGACTCTTTTAAACCAGCATGTATGATGGGCGATGTGGGCTATGGGTAGCAGCATAATGCAATAATTTTTAAAATGAACAGTATTTATTTATGGCGGGTTCCTGATAGTTAAGAATTCACTCGTGCCTTTCAGAGATTAGGAACTTACTAATGTTTGTGAATTAACCGTCTTGTTTCGTAACGTGCCGATTTCATCTACCTTACATTCGATCACATCTCCTTCCTTAACAAAATGTGCACCAAGTGGACTTCCTGTAAGAATCACATCTCCGGGATGTAAGGTCATCACAGTGGATAAGTAGACAATCATCTCTTTCAAAGGTACAATCATCTGTTCCGTTAGGCTGTTTTGCTTTTCCTCCCCATTAACTTCAGCCTTCACCCTTACTTTTAACGGATCCAGTTCTGTCTCAACTACCGGACCAAGCGGTGTAAAGGTGTCAAAAGATTTTCCTAATGTCCAATGACCATCTTCATGGAAAAATTGCGGTGCGGTCACATCATTACCAATCGTATAGCCAAAAACATGTTCAAGCACTTGATCTTTTGAGAGATTCTTTGCCTCCTTGCCAATCACAACTGCTAGTTCTGATTCAAACTTTATTTCCTCGATAGCGTTTGGAATCACAACATCCTGCTCTGGTCCTGCGATGGAGGAAGCGGGTTTAAAAAAGAATACGGGAAGATCAGGAATTGTATCAGGCAGCTCTTCCTTACTGGCTACATAATTCGCGCCTATCCCAATCACTTTGCTTGGGGACACAGGCGCTAACCATTCCACCTCTTCAGCCGAATAGATTTCTTCAGTGAATTCCCACTCATTAAAAATTTCACCTTTAACGGCCTTAATTCCTTTCTCAGTCACCACCCCATAATGTTCTGAATGATTGTAACGAAATCTAGCAAACTTCATCTTTCCACTCCTCTCAACCGGTTAATGAGCTACTGTGTCTTGTACGATCTTTTTCACATCCATACAGCGACTTGGCGTCGGAAACAATTTCCCTTGATTTAGTAAATTCTCCGGGTTGAACACTTCACGAATTCTCGTTTGGGCCCCAAGCTCCTCATCTGAAAAAATAAATCGCATCTCTTCTTTTTTCTCAATCCCTACACCATGTTCCCCTGTGATCGAACCGCCAACATCCGCGCAAGCTTTCAAACAAGCTGAGCCTGCTTTCAAAGCCTTCTCAGTTTCACCGGGGACCCTGGCATCAAATAAAATTAATGGATGGAGGTTCCCATCACCCGCATGAAAAATGTTCGCAATTCTTAAACCGTATTCTTGGCTAATCTTTGCTATATTGCTTAATACCTCAGGCAGCGTACTTCTCGGGATGACTCCATCTTGCACAAGATAGTCTGGTGATATCGCCCCCATCGCTCCAAAGCCCGTTTTTCGGTTGGCCCACCAGGCTCCTCTCTCCTCCTCACTTTTGGCCACTTTTACTTCTCTTACATTTCTTACATGACAAACTTGTAAAATCTCTTCAATCTGCTCCTCAATACCCGTCGTAATGCCATCCACTTCTATCAGCAATAATGCTTCGATATCTTTAGGATGACCTACTGGAAAAGCTCCCGCTTCTACACCTTCAATTGCAATTTTATCCATCATTTCTAGTGCAGCAGGAACAATACCTGCTGAGACAATATCAGATACAGCATGGCTTCCATCTTCCACATCATCAAAGTAGGCAAGTACCGTTTGTTTCCCCTGTGGATTTTTCAAAATGCGAACGATGATCTTCGTAACAATCCCAAGTGTTCCCTCAGAACCTGTCAATAAGCCTAATAAGTCATAACCCGGTGTATCAGGTATTCCATTTTCGCTGATCTCTATGACTTCCCCATTAGGAAGCACGACTTCAAGACCCAATATATGATTCGTTGTGACTCCATACTTTAAGCAATGTGCTCCCCCGGCATTTTCCGCGACATTCCCTCCAATCGTACATACATATTGACTTGAGGGATCTGGTGCATAGTAATATCCTTTGTCAGAAATAGAGTTCGTTAATTTTAAATTAACAAATCCTGGCTGTACTACAGCCTGCCGATTTTCATAATCAACGCTGAGCAGCTTCTTCATCTTCACCAAGCTGATGATCACCTCTTCATTCAGGGGGATGGCTCCTCCGCTCAGTCCCGTTCCGGCCCCCCTAGCCAGAAAAGGAATCTGATGATCAGAACAGTATTTCACCAAAGCAGCAACCTCTTCGGTATTTTTCGGAAAAACGACTGCCTTTGGAAGAGCTTTTTCAATAGCGAATCCATCACAATCATAGGATAGAAGGTCTGCCTTCTTATAAAGAATTTCGTCTGTTCCAACGATGTTCGCCAATTGATCAATGTGCCTATCACCGCTTGACTTTTTCCTTTTATTTAATGAGAACAACAGGTTCACCTCTCTCCGGCGGATACAATTTTTTCTTTTCCTAGATTCCCTTCGTCCTGATCTTTTTGATAAGCCCAATCTAGCAGCTGCACTGTATGAACAATCTCTGCCTTTCTTCCATACTTTTGAACACCTAAAGCCATCTGAAGCATACACCCTGGATTCCCCATCGAAATCATCTCTACATCCTGTGGAACATTATCCATCTTTCTTTCCAGCACAGAGCCGGCCATTTTCGGATTGGTAATATTATAAATGCCTGCACTTCCACAGCACGTATCAGCATTTGATTGTTCAAAATACTCCACTCCAGGTATGTCATTGATTAGCTGTCGTGGCTCGTGACGAACCCCTTGCCCATGAGCTAAATGGCACGCATCATGATACGTGATTTTTTTATTCAGCTCACTTTTCGGCTTGTCGTAACCGCTGTCATATAGGTATTTAGAAATATCCTCTACTTTTGCTGAAAATGACTCTGCTCTTTCCCTCCACTCTGGATCATCTTTAAATAATTCAGGGTACTCCTTTAGTGCACAGCCGCATCCCGCTGCATTGACGACGACTTTGTTTGAATCTTCAAAGGCCTTGATATTTTGTTTAGCCAGTTTCTTTCCTGTGTCTCGATCCCCTGCATGAACATGAAGAGCTCCACAACAAGTCTGATTTTTAGGAAGCGTCACTTCATTTCCATTGTGAGTCAACACATTGATCGTTGATTGGTTAATATCACTGAACATGACATCCATAATGCATCCCGTTAAGATCGCTACTCGTGCTTTTACTTCCCCTTTTGCTGTAATCACATCTACATCCTTATATTTACTTTGGACGGAGGAATTAACCTTTGGCATGATCGATTCCATCTCAGCAAGG
The DNA here is from genome assembly GCF_902726645.1 of Halobacillus ihumii. NCBI lineage: Bacteria > Bacillati > Bacillota > Bacilli > Caryophanales > Bacillaceae > Halobacillus > Halobacillus ihumii. The sequence goes on along the minus strand of NZ_CACVAO010000001.1, from coordinate 3,226,896 downwards.
TGATTAGGCATGACACGAGTGGCTCCAGTTTTACGGACAGCGTTTTGAAGCCCGCTCTTTTGATAAAACCTTAGGAGACCACTTACCGTATTTAAGCGGTTCTTATGAGGAAATAATCCTTGTAGAAAAAACTTGCTCACTGCACCCTTTATCCCTGTTAACGGCATCGCCTGGCGAACTTGACCTCTTGCTTCTTCAATAAGTCCGCCAACATCGACATCTGCCGGGCAAGCCGTCGTACATGCACGGCAATCAAGGCATTGAAATACCGGGTCCATAAACTCTTCGTTTAGTTCGATCTTGCCTTCTGCCACCGATTTTATTAAGTGGACCCGGCCTCTTGGCGAATGCTGTTCCTGTCCGGTTTCTAAATAAGTTGGACACGACTCCAAACACATGCCGCAATGAACACAGTCAGCCCATTTGTTCTCATCAGGATGATCCTCTGGGAAATAATTGCTTAAGCTAGCAGTCGAACATACTGGTTCATTATTTTTCATCTTCTCAACAAGCATCCTATATCCCTCCTACGAACCGCTTATAATTTAACGTGTTATGGGGGTCTACTTTTGCCTTAATGCCTTTGAATAAGAAAAAGTAGGAAGGAGGATCCCCCCAGACATTTAATTCTGATCGGAGGTTAAACGGCAAATGTTTGATAACAGCATGACCATTTTTCTGTTCCGCAAAATTTCTGATGTGAGCAATCGCCTGCTTCATACTAGTTTCTGATCCCTTCAAAATGATATGACTCACCCCATGACCTGCTCCTCCGTGAGCTTCCACCTTCATATCATATTTCGCTTGGATACGCTGACTCTCTTCAATGATCCCAAACACATCTAAGTTCTTACTTCCTAGTTTCAAAACACCTTCTACCTCAGCGTCGTCACGCATTTCCTGTAAGCTGTTCGGAGCGTTAGAAGCAAATTGAGCCCAAAAATCCTTTGCTTCTTCTAAGGATAATAGAGTCGTTTCAGCCCCGGCAGGTTTGTGTTCCTCCACCCAATTTTCCTGGTATTTAACCGAATTCTCGACATCTTCAAACGAGATCAATAAGCTATACGTGTATTTATTAAGGAATTTATAGGATAGAGTTGGATTCAGTAATTCCAATGAAGCCGGTTCTAACATCGAATCCTGAAGCTGAACCGCAAATGCCCGCAAATTCTCAAGCTGGTTCTCAGTCGCAGAGAGGATTACTAAGCTCTCGTATTTAGGGAGAGGACGCAATTTTAATGTGATTTCAGAAATCACTCCCAGCGTGCCCATCGAACCGATAAACAACTTGTTCATATCATAACCGGCTACATTTTTTACAACTTTACCTCCTGTACGAATCACACTTCCGTCTGGATACACAATCCGTAATCCGATCACAAGATCCCGTGCCGAGCCGTACATTAAACGTTTAGGACCGCTTTCGTTTGCTGCAATAACACCACCAATTGTTGAATCATCTGGCCAAGCTGGATCTATGGCTGCCATCTGCTTGTGCTCTTTTAAATAATTCTGCAATTCAGCTATCGTCGTGCCGGATTTTACAGTCACCGTCATATCTCCGACCGTATGTTCAACAATCCCTTTATTCTTAGCTAAAGATAGCAAATAATCGTACTCCACCATTCCTCCTCCATAACCTTGTTTCGTTCCCCTGCCCATAACAGATATCTTCTTCCCTTCTTCCTGAGCAGACCTAAGTACCGTTGATAATTCACTTTCAGATGTTGGGGTGAGGACAGACAATCCGTTGTGACCAAACGCTTTATTCGGAACCCTCATTTCATTTATTGACTCTTTTAGTTCCATTACCATCCGCCTCCTATGAAAGCTTGATGAGTGGTGATATCCCCTACATATTTCGACAATTTATTTAAATATTCAGAAAAATATAGTAAAAAAAATATGTAAGGCTTTTTTCGATGGAGGTAGGAGGACCATAAACCCATTTCCTGAGTTCAATGGTCCTTCCTCACATTATTTAGCGTGAACCCGACTTTTCGCTTCAATCCGACGACGGTGAAGAATTGGCTCGGTGTACCCGCTTGGCTGCTCCAAACCTTTAAATACCAAGTCACAAGCAGCTTGAAAAGCTACAGAATCGTCGTAGTCAGGAGCCATATTTCGATACTCTGGATCAGAAGCATTTTGTTGATCCACAACTTTGGCCATGCGTTTTAATGTTTCCATCACCTGTTCTTCTGAACACACTCCATGATGAAGCCAATTTGCAATATGCTGACTGGAAATCCTTAATGTCGCCCGGTCTTCCATCAACCCGACATTATTAATATCAGGTACCGTTGAACAGCCGACTCCCTGTTCCACCCAGCGCACAACGTAGCCCAATATCCCTTGAGCATTATTATCCAGTTCCTCTTGCACTTCCTCTTGTGTCCACTGCTGATCTGCCGTTAGTGGAATTTCTAAAATATCATCCTGTTGGTCCGTAAGCGATTGTGATAAATTATTTTGTACGTCGCGTACATCTACCTGATGATAATGCAAGGCGTGCAAAGTAGCCGCGGTCGGCGATGGCACCCACGCCGTATTAGCACCAGCCTCAAGATGCCCGCCTTTTTGTTCCATCATCGCCTTCATCATATTTGGCATGGCCCACATCCCTTTACCGATTTGCGCCCTGCCCTGTAATCCAGTTTCCAGTCCTGCTTTAACATTCGATTTCTCATAGCCTTGAAGCCACTTCGAAGATTTCATGTCATTTTTACGGATCATCGGGCCACGCGCCTCCATGGAAGTATGAATCTCATCACCTGTTCGATCGAGGAATCCTGTATTAATGAAGACGATTCGCTCTTTCACTTCACGGATAGCGGCTTTTAAGTTTAGCGTAGTACGACGCTCTTCATCCATTACGCCGATTTTTAACGTATTACGGTCTAATCCAACCAAGTCTTCCGTACGATCAAACAGTTCATTCGAAAATGCGACTTCTTCAGAACCATGCATTTTTGGCTTCACAATATAAATGGAACCTTGAGTAGAGTTTTGATACCTTCCATTTCTCAACACATCATGTTTACCTAACAGACCCGTAATCACAGTGTCCAATATCCCCTCAGGCACTTCGTTACCCTCCTGATCAAGTACAGCATCACTTGTCATTAAGTGACCAACGTTACGCACAAACATGAGCGACCGTCCCGGTAACGAGAATTCCTTCCCTACTGGTGAAGAATACGTACGGTCAGGGTTCAAGGTTCTCGTAATCGTTCGATCTCCTTTCGTAAACGTTGCCGATAAGTCCCCTTTGTATAAACCTAGTAAATTACTATACACGAGCACCTTATCCTCAGCGTCTACCGCAGCTACCGAATCTTCACAGTCGATAATGCTTGTTAAAGCAGATTCTACAAGCACATCCTTTACACCAGCTTGATCCGTTTTTCCAATTGAATCGTCTCGGTCAATTTGGATTTCAAAATGAATGCCATTGTTTTTAATTAAGAGCACATCAGGCTCCTGCGGCTGCCCCGTATACCCTGTCAACTGATCGTGCTCTTTTAGAGCGACTGTTTTGCCACTGCTTAATGTAGCAGCCAATTCGCCGTTATTGACAAAGTAAACCTCTACTTCTTTATGGGACCCTTGTTCTAAAGGTACAACCCGATCCAAAAACTCTTTAGCATAGGCAATGACCTTCTCACCGCGGAGCGGGTTGTATGATCTACCGATTTCCGCCCCATCCTCTTCACTGATCACATCAGTTCCATAAAGAGCATCATACAAGCTTCCCCATCGTGCATTTACTGCATTGATCGCATAACGAGCATTATTCACGGGTACAACAAGCTGAGGGCCTGCCTGATGAGCAATTTCATCGTCAACATTTTCGGTAGTGATCTGTACATCTTCCACTGAAGGTTCCAGATATTGAATCTCTTTCAAAAAAGATTTGTAACTCTCTTTATCAAAATTGTGCTTATGTTGTTTATGCCACTCATTTATTTGTTGTTGCATATCATCCCTTTTAGCTAATAAGCGCTTATTCTTGGGAGATAGGTCATGGATGATAGAAGCTAGGCCATGCCAAAACTCCTCCCCTGTCAGTCCGCTTCCAGGGATGGCCTCTGAATTAATAAATTCATATAAAACAGGAGATACTTGAAGAGTATCGATCTGCACGTATTCTTTCATAAATCATTTCCTCCTTAAAATGAATAGATTGACTGGCGGAATGCATTCTCGATGGGTTTTACACAAATGTTTCTCGGAAAGCCTTTCCACTATATTCGGCTTTCCATTCATCTACACCTTCCCGTGCCTCATCTTTTATAATATAATAAATATTCAGACATCAAAAATACATATTTAGAATGCCAAGTATTCACTTTAGTTATAATAGATTTTTTGCGAAAAATGGAGGAATTCTATGGATATTCGACACTTGGAATATTTCTCAGAAGTTGCCAAGCATTTAAGTTTTACAAAAGCCGCCGCTTCCTTGCATGTCTCTCAACCTTCCATCAGTAAAGTCGTTAAAAACTTAGAAGATGAATTAGAGGTTCCCTTATTCTATCGATCCAAGAACCTCGAATTAACGGATGCCGGCAAAGCCGTATTATCGAATGCTAAGGATGTTCTGGAGGCCTTCTCCAACTTAACATCAGAACTGACAGATATCATGGAATTAAAAAAAGGAGAAATCCGAATCGGCATTCCTCCCATTATTGGAGCAGCTTTTTTCTCAAAACTAATCACTCATTATAAAGAAATCTATCCTTTAATCGAAATTAGTTTAACAGAAGTAGGATCGAAGGAAATTAAGCGCGGGGTTGATGAGGGCTCACTCGATATTGGCTTGATTTGCAACACTCCTATTAAAAAGGAAAACTTTGAAATCGTCAGAGTGATCAGGGACCCGCTAATGCTGATCGTACATAGCGCTCACCCATTAGCCGAGCACCAATCCATCGATTTGTCAGCATTGCAAAAAGAACCCTTTATTTTGTACCGTGAAGACTTTACCCTTCATGACCGAATTATGGAGGAATGTGCTCTGAAGGGATTTGAACCGAAAGTCGTCTGCCATAGTTCGCAAAAAGATTTTATGATCGAAATGGTTGAAGCTAAGCTCGGGATTGCCTTATTGCCCAGTAAAATTTGCGAGAAAATTAATAATCCCGAAATTAAGGCAATCACCTTAACAAATTCTAATATCAACCTTGAGTTAGGAATGGTGTGGAAAAGAAACAAGTATTTGCCGTACAGTGTCCGGGAATTTATCTCGATGGCGGAAGGGTTTGTTACGTGAAATGAGTAAAATTCCTAGTTATTCTGGCAGCATCACCTTACTGAATTCTCCTATAAAAGCTTCATAATGAAGCTGGATAGCAATACTCGTTTCCCCAGTCTTACTAGTCGGACGAAGGTCAATATAGGACATCCCTCTTGCTTCTATACCTTCAACCACATTTGCATTATAGTATATGTAATCAACAATAGCAGGATTTTTAATAATAATAATAGTAAGAAGATCGTGAATAGGCGCACCTAAAATACCTGGTACGGTTTCTTTATAAAAATCGTAGTAAAACTCAAAGACAGGCGCCATGATAGAAGCATAGACGTTATTCTTGTTTTTAGAAATATCTTCAACGATATCTGGAGTGATAATGGCAAATTGAGTTACATTTAATGGAGTTATCGTTAGGTTATGGGCATTCTTAACAACATAGTTAGATGATGTAGGATCTCCAAAGAAGTTAGCTTCCGCCAATGGCGTTACGTTCCCTGGGACAAAGAATGCCCCGCCCATTACATAGAAGGAATGCACCATTTTTAATTGGTCCGGAAATAGAATAAATGCAGTTGCCAGAGTAGTCGAACGTCCTGTATCTACAATGATAAGCTCATTTTTATATCTTTCTATTATCAGACGAATGGTGTCAAAAGGATAAATCTGATATTGCATATTTCTAGGAGGCTGTATCGGACCAATTCCTTCCTCACCGTGAATTTCCGGGTAAAACGTCACTTCATCCTCTTGTACTGGAGTGGAAGCACCAGGAATGATAGGAATGTTGTTTTTACCCGCTAATTGCACCAAATAAGCAGCATTGGCAGTTGCCTGGTCTTGTGTCACATTCCCATAACTGGTGACGATTCCGACCAGTTCAAGTTCAGGGTCTAACATGGTGTACATAATTGCCAAGGAATCATCAATTCCAGGATCACAAAATAAAAGGATTTTTTTCGTAATAAGATCCGCCCCCTTTCTACTATATATATTTCAAGATTCCATCCCTCATGCCTAATACAAAAATGCCCCATTTCGAGTTGAGTGAAATGAGGCTCTTGTCTTTTTCTGTTTTTAAGCCTAATTATATATATTACGGGCTTGGATTGGAGGTTGTGATGAATCCCCTTAAATATTCAAGTGAGAAACGAGTAACCTGTTCGCTTTACCCGTTTTCCTTTGAGTAGATACTATTTTTTAATTATCCAGTCAATAACTCTCCTTCTTCTAACATTTGCTGCAGATCACGCTATCATTTTATATAAGGTATCACGTTCCGAATTGTATTCTGGAGATTTATAACTTGTACCCTTGCTTCAGAGTCTGTCTGTTTTGAATAACTTTCAAGGTCTGCCTGTACCTTTTCAAGCGTATCGACCAATGCCGAATTTTTTGGAAACACTGCCGACTTCGCTTTCCCATCATAAACGTCTACATAAACATTTCCTTTTAAGTCCAGCTGTGCCAGGAAAACGTCTTCAATGTCCTGAACCCCTTGCTTCTTTATCTCTTCTAGAAGCCATTCTTTTGAATAGCCAAATGCCAGCAGTCCCTTCTCCAACAGTTTCCCATCCATAATGACAACAGTCGGACTATGTTCCTCCTCCACTTTCATACCTAAAGTGTTTGGTGTCACAGACTATGGATCCTACAATTACTGGGGGATGAGGAAGAGTATGAAGGATTGCACGAGAGTATAAATCAACTTGCTGCCGCTATCAAAGAAAAGGATAAAACGCAAACACGTGTTTCTTTAGCTTCCATTAGGACATTATTACAAAACATATATACCATGTAACTCTTAAATGCCTTATTGGATCTTGATTTACAGAAGGAAGTATGCAGATGATGCGAATACTAAAGAGCAAAATTTCACTTAAGAATTGTGCTCTTTACTAGTATAAATCTTTTTTTTGATGATTAACCGTAGCTATCTTCAGCAACGATTGCATCTGCTTTTGTTTGAATGGATGTTCAGGCGATGCATAGATTGTGTAAAGCTTTAACGGCGTATTGCCTGTATTGGTTAGATTATGACATGTACTTATGCCATGTACCAGCAGGCACCATAATAGCAGAGTCATCACCGACATGTCTTATGAGGTTCAAATAAACTTGGAAGGTTACTGCTACGTCAAAGTAAATGATTCTCTGTTCTTCTTAAATTTTCGTTACCCGATTTAAAAAGACACTTTGTTCAACAATCGTGCGCCGATTGCCTTTTATCCTATAATATGTTCTTGTGACTGAAAACAGAATGCTATTCGCCCCAAAATCAAAACAAGGAAAACACTGAGTATAAAATATGTGGACACAAAAAAACCTTGCTATAGCAAGGGTTTAAGTAATGGAGCATAGCGGGCTCGAACCGCTGACCTCTACACTGCCAGTGTAGCGCTCTCCCAGCTGAGCTAATGCCCCGTAATTCAATTATTAACTCGACAATCAGTATTATAAGCATTTGCAATGTTAATTGCAAGACCAAAAAGTGATTTTGACCACCTTACAGGAAGTTGTCACAAAATTTATTGTAAAGAGGTCATTATAGAATGTCAAGACATTAAACAGGTTAAATAATCAAACTAATAACATTTTCTACTTTATCAGAATCGTCCTCATACTGATTAGGACAAAGTCATTAACTGGATAGAAAGTATTTTTAATTAGAGACCCCTTGAGGAGGGTCTCATTTTTTTACTGCAAAAACTAGATATAACCAGCTCAAACCTTCACTTTCTCTTTTCTCTCACGTGTTTTTTCTTTTTCTTTTCGAACCTTTTCTAATGTTTCTTCTAGTTTAAATAACATACTATTCTCATACAGAGATTCCCAAGCTTTTTTCTTTTTCCCGTAATAACTTTCAGTTTCTTGATACATTTTTCCAATTTCATGGGACATTAAGCTTAACCCCTCCATATCCCCTTGTTCAAGGCTTCTTGTTATGTCATTATTTTTAACTTCCCTTACAGCATCAGCAAATTTCATATCATAAGTTACTGCATCATAAAAGTATTGATAAAAATTAAAACAGTCAGTAACATCAATATGCAATTCAATATCTTCAATGTTATCTATGTACTTTTCAATATTTTCTTTTGGAGATTCCATGTAGTAGTGTTTTTCATTGACTTCATAGAAGGGAACTCCTTCAAGTTTAGCTTCAAAAAACTCCTCAGGGTCTTCAAAATCCTCTGAGGTATTCCTTATCCCCCCTTTTTCTTCAATGAACTTTTCACGCTGTTGTTTCACTGTTTCCACTTCTTCACAATACTTTTCTATCTCAAGTTCTAATTTTACTATCGAAGGCAACTGGTTTATTTCTCTTTCATATTGAGTCTTTTCTAATTCTTTTTTAGCTTGTTGTAACTGCTAGATTAGACTTAACAGTTTTTGCTTGATAGAATTGAACACTTTTTCACCACTAATCCCCTCCAACCATGTAAACTTAACAAGTATGTTAACGACCTGGTTTGGAGGGAGTAAGGAGTAGATGAAGAAGTTGGAGAAAATCGTTTTAGCACATCAATTGAAGAGGGATGGTTTTAATGTATCAGCAATAGCACGAAAATGCGGGGTGTCCCGAAACACTGTATATACTTATCTGGGAAGAGACTTCGAAGCTGCAGTGGAATGGGTGGAAACGCTAAGAGCCAGAAAAAGAAAGCTGGATATTTATCAGGAGGTCATATTAGATTGGCTTCGGGAACACCCAGACCTTTCGGCCTCCCAGATATCAGACTGGCTGGAAGAACGATGTAATTTCCGAGAGATTGGGGAGAGTACCGTGAGAACTTACGTAAAGGAACTTCGGGAGAAATATCATATCCCCAAAGTCTTGAATAAACGTCACTTTGAGGCATTACAGGAGTTACCGAGAGGTAAACAGATGCAGGTGGATTTTGGAGAGTTAAAAGTAAAGACCACTGATGGGAAAACCATTAAAATTTATGTGATAGCCTTTGTCCTTTCACACTCCCGATATAAGTATGTGGAGTGGCAGGAGAAGCCTTTCACGACAAGGGACGTGTTACGGTGTCATGAAAATGCCTTTGAATTTTACGGAGGGATCACAGAAGAAATTGTCTATGACCAGGATAAATTGATGACGGTCAGTGAGAATGGAGGGGATCTCATATTTACAGAGGAATTTCAGGCCTATAAACAAAATAGGAATTTTCGTGTATTCCTATGCAGGAAAGCAGACCCTGAATCTAAAGGAAAGATAGAGAACGTTGTAAAGTTTGTAAAATACAACTTTGGAAAGAATCGTGTGTTCCATCAAATTGAAACATGGAATGAACAATGTCTGGCCTGGCTGGAAAGGAAGGGAAATTATCAAGTCCACAACACCATAAAAAAGAGACCTGTCGAAGTGTTCGCCCTGGAAAAGCCACACTTACGAAAAGTCTCCTTACCACTCTCTTTCGAGAGCAATCTTAGTTACAGTATAACAAGGATGGTTCATAAGGACAATGTCATCAAATACAAATCGAATCGTTATTCCGTCCCGTTGGGTACATATCAGCCAAACGGCGAGAACACGGTCTACATACAGGTGGAGGGAGAAAAGCTTTTCATTAAGGCTTCGCCCGACGGCATCCTTCTAGCTACCCATAGACTCTCTACTAACAAAGGGAAACTTATTAAAAATACCCACCATTCCAGAGACAGGTCAAAAGGAATAGCTGCTTACATGGATACCATCAGAACATCATTCCATGAAGAAGAAAAGATTCAGGTCTTCCTCGACGAGCTGCATCAGCGTTATCCCCGGTACATACGGGATCAGCTGCAGATTCTTCAGAAAGCCGTTAAACATTATAAGCCATTCATTCAGGAGGCCCTAGATACTTGTCTTCAGAAGGGATTGTGGAGTGCGAATGACTTTTACGATGTGGTAAAGCACTTCTCCAAGATTCAGGGGCTTCAGGAGCAAGTTCCTGAAGATGAACTTTCAGGAGTCGATGTTCCTACGGAACTATTGAAACAAAAGGCCGCATTACGCGATATAGATGGCTATATCAAAATCTTGGGAGGTGTGTAAGTTGGTTGGAACAGTAGAAAATTTACAGGCTCAATTCCATCAGTTTAGAATGTCAGAGACGTCTAAGGAGCTGCCCTCTTTTTTAAGGAAGGCAGAGGTTAGCTCTTGGACATACCAGGAATTTCTGCATGAACTCCTCACGTACGAAGAGAAGCGCCGCGAGGAGAAGATGATAGAAAAGCACCTGAAATGGGCCAAGTTCCCATATGAGAAGCACCTTGATGAGTTTGATTTGGGAGAGCAACCATCTCTAAGTACACGGCAGCTCAAACAGCTGCGGGAACTCTCTTGGCTAGATCACGCATTTAATTTAATATTCCTTGGTCCGCCAGGGGTAGGGAAAACGCATCTGGCGATAGGCCTTGGATTGGAGGCCATCCAACAAGGCCAACGTGTGGTCTTCATCTCCATGGGAGAGCTGGTGCCTCTTTTAAAGACTGAGGAGTACATCCGAAAAGCACAGTTGCGCCTTAAACGTATTAGGGACGCCGATCTGGTCATCATCGATGACCTCATGTATATGGCAATGGACCAACAAGAGGCCAACCTGTTTTTCCAGTTAGTGAATCATTTGTATGAACGAAGTTCTATAATACTGACGTCCAACAAAGGCCCAGAGGAGTGGGGAGAATTAATGGGCGATCAGGGAATTACCACAGCGATCCTAGATAGGCTCCTTCACCGGGCTGAAGTCATTCATTTAAATGGGTCTAGTCATCGAATCAAGTACAGAAAGTCTGTATTCCAATCGAAAAGTGTTCAAAATTAATGAGCAAAAAGTGTTCAAAACTACTTGACGGTTACACTTGTTTATCTACTTGCGAGTTTGCCACAATGTAAGCAACAAACGCACTAATAAGCCCACCTGAATAATTTCCCCAAAAGCTAATCCAACTATTTTCATTACCAGCTACTCTCCAAGCTGAAAACTGGAGGAATGTGTAATTAAAAACAATGGGGAAAACAAGTATGCTACCAAGTACAACCCAAAAACTTTTGTCTTTAAAGTTAAACAAAAACTCACCCTCTTTAATTTCATATGACACCATTTCTCCTCCTCGACACGATTATATGGTTAAAGGAGGAGATATTTTATGTATATTTTCAAAAGAACAAACTTAGATGGAAGCACATGGAAGTCTAAAAGCATGAATACAAATAACCTTTTCTATGAGGAGACCTACCTAAATAAAACCCTTCCTGCTGGTGAGGTGGTTATTTATCGAGTTACGCCTCGCAATTAAAGTAACACTCACTCTAGTTCATTTTTTAACTTTTCTATTTTCTATTTATTTTTAACTCTATGATTGCTTTATTCACAGCTTCAATAGAACTTTTAACCCTTGAAAGGTAGTCATCCCAATTGTAAAAAAGTATTCGGTCTTCTGGAAGCTCATTGTCTAAATTCGAGAGAATTCCGTAAGTTATTTCAAACTTTTCATTTATTTCCATGATTTTCACTATTGTTTCAGGAAATAATTTACTTGAGGTCTATGCCTTCTAAGAGATTAACCTTCTCAGATAAGCTTTTTATTCTCCACTTTAACATTTCATGTTCAATATCCTCCATTTCATATAGGTCATTATGTACTAATGAAAACTTAATATTTTTTAAATTAGATAAAATCAAGAGAAATTTAGGGTACATTAAAAGCAGTGTTTTATGTTCCTCTACTTTAGAATCTTGTTCCTTAGATTCCTTTTGGTGATTAAGGGTTAGCAATACTCCTCCAAGTGTTAATAACCCTCCAGTTATCCCTCCGAGATAACTACCATAAAAACTAATCCAAGTATTCTTATCACCTGCAATCTCAAACCAACTTAGAGTCATAATAAAATTAGTTAGTATGGGGAATAGCATGATTACACTGACACCACTTAATATTATTAAGGTGAATTTAAATTTACTCGACTTAGCTTTAATAGAGCTTTTCACTCATTTTCACTCCTTTCGTTAATTTCTTTTAAAGTTTTTCTTGTAGGAATAAATTTCCTGTCATAAAATCAAGTAAAAGGAGGTGGTTACATGGGAGAAAAAAGGCTTGGAATATTTGACGATTACAGTTATGAAATCTTAGAAATTAAGAGCATTCTTACTGAGATGGAAAACGGAAGGATTTACGAAAAAACAGGAGCACGAATGGATGGCTCTTTACCTTACAAGGTGCAAAAGCTCAGAGAAAAACTTAATGATTTACTCACCAAAATAGATAAACAAGCTCCTTCAGCACATGATGAGATAGACTCACTATTTGAATAATACAAAATATTAGCTTCACCAAAGGAGGTGGAAACTTGTCCAAATTAATTATTGTCCGTAACGCTGGAGAGGAAATCAGAAGTTAAAAAGTGTATTAATGCCCCCTGAGTTGGCGATTTTATTTACTCTCCGCTTTCTCCTTAGGCGAAACTGCTTCTAGCTCCTGTTGTACTCTTTTCATTTCGTTTGGAAGTATATAAACATATTCAAGAACTTTATTGGTGAAGTTAAACACTTTTTCTACCATGAACCCCCCTAAAATTAATTCTTCTTCATGAGCAGCCATGTTTCCGAGGTCTTTAATCACTGTTGATATGTCACCCATTAAAGGAGGTAAAATTCCTTCTTGTTGTAAATGATTTAATTTGTGATGTAACATACCCTTCGTAGCTCCTTTATCTTTGCACACCATTTCAAGTGTCCTTCTCAGAGAAAAGAGACAGCTAGCTTCATCAATTTTATTAACCTTCAATGCTGACTCATAAGCACTTTTCACGCTTTTAGGTAATGCAAACAAATTCACCCTCTCAGTTTGTGGAAATAAGACCTCTCCCTCTTCATAAATATCAAATCCATCATGGTAGGCTTCTTCCGTATTCCAGTGTGTGTAATATGCTTGGATACCTGCACAAACAGGACACTCAAACACTTCAAAAATATGCTACATAGTCTGGAGCAAATTCAGCATAGGTTGATTTTACATACCTGTTCAGTAAATTCATAGGTGTTTTATTACCACAATGCGAGCAAGTTAAAATTACTCTATTAGACATATTAAACCCTCGCTTATTACCTTTTTGAAGTTTAATTGTATCATACCTATTGTCAAATAGTACCAACCAATTCCTCGAAATAGCTTAATTTCACCCTATTACGTTTCCTTTGTTCCACCGCAAAAACCCCCTGAAGTGTACCCCAGAAGTGCGCTCCAAAGCTTTTATTTACTCGTTTTTTCTTTTAAAAGCCAAAATTGAAGCCTTAAATGTTTGGATTTCTGGGCTCAATATGTCTGTTACATCCTGAGCATATCTTTTCTTGTAACAAAAAAAGACCCTGTGGGTCTTTTGGGAATCATAAGAATAGATGTTAGAAGTAATAAAATCGATATTTTATTGACTAATTTGTTCAACATGACTAAAAAACTCTGTAGATTGATAGATAGCCTCATATAAAGCAACTATCCAGTTGTTTTTACCCGATTTTTCAATATTTGATGTTATTTTCCTTTTTAAAGTCTTTTTTTGTTCCTCTATGCTTACTCCCTCTTGAAGAGCAAGAGCTGTTTCTTGAAACCATGTTGAGATTTCGTCATTTGCCTGTGCTTCGAACCTGTTGCATAAATCTAATTTTGAATAATGAGATTGTATTATCTCAAATAAATCATCATTTATTCTATTATTTGGTTTTACTTCATAACTAACTGTAGGAATACCATTATTAAAAACTATATTAGCGTACAAATACTTTTCCTGCGTTATAAAATCATAGTAATGATTTAAGAAAAAACGTTTACCATCGTAATTTTTCCATCTTTTTCCTTTCTTACTATTACACTTTTCACAGCACGGGATTAAGTTTAAGGCAAGAACTGAATAATCAGGATAATCCTCCTTGGGCAGGTAATGGTCAAATGTACCAGGAGAATTTATCTCACAGAAAGGACATTTTGATTGATAATAAAGGTCTTGTTTTGTCAAAATATCTGCTTTTAAATTATTTAGAGTTACATTATTACTGTAGCATGAGATTAGTTGATTCTTTAGGATTACTCGACCAGTATAATCTATTTGGTCAATACTCGATAAGCTATTTCTATTATCTAAATAGGTTTGATACCTTTCATTTATAGTACTTATTTCGCTTAGTAAATTATCTTTCTTTAGACCTTGGCATTTCTCTGAAATAGCTTGGTACACTTCTATTAACCCTTCTTCAATAGGTGATAAGTTCTTCATGACTTATCCTCTTCTTTATACAAAGTATTCAAATATGTCATAGCATTGTAACTAAGAGAGTTATTAAACACATTAAGTATCTCTTCATAACTCATAACTTCAGCCATTTTTTTAAACCAGCTTTTGTAGTTACTCTCAGTGGAACGAACATCAAATATATCATTAGTAATAGTAGAAATATTTTCTCCAAAACTTTCGATAGGTAATTTTCTAACAATAGGGGTATTTTCAATTCGTTCTACTACGTTTATATAGTTTGCAGGTATCTCTTGAGTAATTATAGGTGAATGAGTTGATAAGATAGCAAATGAATTAAACTCAAGTAATAACCTATTAAACATTCTAATTAGATTAGCTAAAGCATTTGGATGTAAATGAGTTTCAGGTTCGTCAAACAACAGTAATGATTCTTCTTCAATATTCGCTATTACTTCTGTCATAGTCATTATTATTAGACTTTGTCCAGAACTTAACGACACATCTTTACCGTCAATTAATTCATACAGAACATGGCGATGCTCCTGCTCAATTATCTCTTCAAGTACTTTGTACCAAACATCTTCTCTGGCTTTATCAAGAACCACGTTAATAGTATTCTTTATTTTATTTTTAATCTCGTCTGAGGTCATTAAAGTGTTAGTATCATCTCTAATTCCACAATACTCATAACTAAACGTTCTATCGTTACTAGATGGGCGGTCAAATTCATCAAACGCACTATATGAAATAGCAATTACTTTACTAAAGGATGGTCTTTTAGGGTGGAAATTTTGTTCTTTGTTTTTTTCATAACCACTTATTAAGGCTGCAATTTTAGACAATATCTGGGTCTTCCCCGTTCCGTTTTTCCCGATTATTGCATTTATTCTGTACGGTAAGTGTTTATCCGCTTCAAAATCAAACCTAAATTCATGTGGTTTAATAGCAGAGGGTAATTTATATGTAAAATCAAAATTCAGTATTTTTTCTATTTTGACATCAAAGTAGAGGTTATTAGCTTCTCTTAATGCTTTTTCGGCTTGACTAAATCTAATTAAAGAGTCAGTAAAACCTTCGTTATCTTTAAATTCATCGTAAATAGATGGATTAATTGCCGCATCATTTAAGTTTTTTAATATATCCAATGCTACTTCTTTCCCAAGTGCCCTAAGTTTCTCGTAATAACTTATATCCTGACCTAATGAACAATATGCAGAGGTGAGGGTTTTAAAGTGTTTCTCTAACCTAGTGGATTTACTCTCCTCATGTAAAATTTTAACTTCACCTATATTGAACTCATTTTTATTTTCATCAAAATAAAATAATTTAAATAACGTATAATAATTATTATCATTCCAATTGTCATTCGAGAGTACAACACTTGGAAAGGTATTAGGGATTTTCACCAAATTATAAAAATATGAAGTTACAAAGAAATCCATAGATAACTCCTTTCTTGAATAGCTTAATTGTTCAACATTAAAATATCTGTATTTTATTAGGAATATAAGCGTTTATTAAAAAAATCTCATTCCCCTTGAAAAGCTTAAAGCATTTATATAAGTAATTTCCCTCTTAACCAAGGAAAATCATATATATCTATATAAAGGAAGCAGCATCCCTTCAAACACTAGTCTTAAAAACTTAAAACATTGTGGCGTGTGGATGAGGGTACATGGGGGCTATTTCTGCTAAACTCCCCCTTGAAAAAGTGGAATTACACCCCCATTAGTATCAGGATAAATAAAGAGCACCCTTGAGGAGTACCTTATAATTGTTTAGATTTCAGTTCATTCTTTCTGTTAATTAAGGTTCGCTTCTTAATTCCTGTCATTGCTTCAACTTCTTTGTATGTATGAGTTTTAAGCAATTCTAATGCATGAAGTACTTGTTTGTTTGAATGTTTTCTAGGTCTACCTTCTCTAAAATCATCACGTTGCTTAGCCAGTGCCTTACCTTCTTGAGTACGTTCTACTATCATATCACGTTCAAACTCTGCGAATGAACTGAGAATATTAAAAATCAGTCTGCCTGTTGGGCTGTTTTCTACTAGCCCCATATTAAGAATGTGAACTTTGACTCCTCTTGCAAATAAAGCTCTAACTGTTTGAATACCCTCGATTGCAGACCTTGCAAATCTATCTAATTTTGTAACGACTAATGTGTCTCCTTCTTGTAATTCTTCCAGTACCTTATTAAACTCAGTTCTATCTGTTTTAGTACCTGTGAATTTCTCCTTATATATTATCTCGCATCCTTCCGCTTGTAGCGCTTGAATTTGAAGCTTTAAATCTTGAGCTGTTGTTGAAACCCTTGCATATCCATATCTCATTATTAGTCCTCACTCTTCACCAGTTTTTTATTGCACTAAGTTATTGCACCAGTTGAAGCTAAGTATAGCAAGGACATAAAAAGGGTGCAATAACTTTTAAGTATTTGCACTCTTTTGGTAACACTATTTATTTCTCCTTCATAAGGGTAATAGAATCAACAACTAAGTATAAAAGAGAAGTTTTTTACCACTGACTTAGCTATGCATCGTTGTATTTAAGAGCGTTTTCTCTATGCCATTTCATATACTCTTGTTGACTCTCGCTCATTGTAATTTTCATGCTTTCATTGATATTGAGAAAAACCTTCGTTGCTATATCCAAACTTTCTAATATTATGACTTCTCCACTCTCATCAAAGCTAATATAGCCCTTATCAAATAATGAGTCGTGGTTAGGACATAACAAAAGTCCGTTATTAACATCTAAACGTTCATTATTATTGGATAGTCTCCATGGCTTTATATGGCTAGCTATAAGGAAGCGTTCATCTGAAACACCACACAACTGACATTTCTTTTTCATATTCATGAGAGCTTTTTTAAACTTTGATTGACCTATTCTAGACTTTATAACTTGTGCCTTCTCAGTCTCTGTTAGTTCAACTTGTTCTGGTTCAGTTTTAGCAATTGAATCTACTTCAATATATTCGTCTGCAGAATAGCTTTCTTCATAATCTCCAACACTATAAATTTGATTAGAGTACCGATGTAGAGATTCAATAACTGAACTAAAATTAGAATCTTGCCGCTCCAATTCATTTATGGCTTCCCATATACTATAACCCCTAAACAATCCTTTATGCCTGTCCTTAAGACCAATAAAATGGAGAATATTCATTGATTCATGCCCTGTTCTTCTATCGAAAGCGATTTCTAGTATATGTTCGTCTAACCAACGGTGAGACCTGGCTTTAAAAAGGTACTCATAAACTATTAAATCCTTTTCCTTATCGCTGTAAATGTTATACTCCCTTGCCCTCTTTGAAGATTCTAAATCTGGTACATTAATTCTCTCATTTTGTTTTTGAATCCCATCTTCATTTTTAATACTTTCAATAATTGTAAAACCAAGTCTACTTAGAAATTGATTAGTTTCTTCTCCACCACTAAACATTGAAGGGGAATATTCTTCACCATTAGCAAAAATGTTTGATATAGATATTACATATTTAGGTGGGTAACTTTTACCATAATAAAGAGTAAACCTAGTCGATTCTCTTCTTTCTGGAACACCATCTCTATCAATCTTTTGAATAGCTTTTACGATATGTTCCTTATTAATATTTTTCGGTATTGTCATAAATTAGCACCTCTATGTTTAGAAAACTTACTACTAATGCTTTATATTTATTGTATAAAACTGTAATTGTTCACCTATCCCTTTTCCTCGAAGCGGTATATTACAATTTATACCTTTTTGTTCTAGAGCGGGAATTAGATACTCTCTATACTTACCTCCTGCATAAAAATCAATTTGAGTTATATCAAATTGTAAACTTTCTACCTGTTTAATAACTGAATTTGACCAGCTTTTCCGTTCTGATGCGTTCATATTATTTAATGTAATGTCATATGGCTCAATTACATCTTTTTGCCTTAATAATCCGTATTTTGCTGATAATACAAGACACTCATCATAATCCTTCTGCTCAATAAACTTAACAGCTTTCCTGAACAGAGCTGACGGATGGTACATCTCTCTAGCACTGCATGGATATATAGCCTTTAGCTTAGTGCAACTTACTAATGCTAACTTCATAGCCAAGTACTCCTTTTATTTATAAATTAAAACAATACCATGTTATAGTAACGGAGCAGCGACCTTAACGGAACATAAAAGATGCCCCATATAAAGGTATCCGTCTTATCACTCTTCTGATACTCCAACATTGCCACCCTTAAAATTACTTTTATCGGTTTTGTAGGTAAATTCCGCTTCTTGTAATCCCCATGCAGCAGTATGTTCTTTGTGAACCCACCTTGTACAATAGTTCTTTGTTACAGAATTATTGATATGAAAATGTACAAAGTACAGAATTTCTTCTTTATGCAAAGCTTCCAGATATGTTACCACCGACTTTCTGTTAATTCCTGTATTCTTTACAATTGTATCGATTTTGGTGTATGACATTGGGACGTTACTAACACCATAGAATAAATTACCAACCATATTCAGATAAGTTGCAAATATCTTAGGCTTATAATCGCTCTTCACAGAAACTATTTTTTTGATATCTCTATAAAAAACCTTAGCAAAACCAAATTCTTCTTCTTTTCCAGTCGGTTTGATAAAATAGTTACTAGCAGGCTTTAAGTCAGTAATAACACTTTCTTCATCCCCTTTTTCGCAAATTTCAATATAACCCATCTCCTGTAATTTGAGTAGCGACTGCTTTGTTCTTTCCTTTGTTGAACTTTGTTCGGTACTCATGCCAATAAATTTCAATAAAGAACTAACTCCAGTATAAGCAACACCTTTAAAGTTGTTAGCCAGTGATTTGATGATTATTAAATGATAAACATCTAATTCACCATTTTTACCTAATTTTTTTGTTTGTATTAGTGATTTTGACACTTTAATAAAGGATTCACTATTTTCCTCTTTTACTGATAATATATTTTCATTGCTCACTAATTTATTTTCTCCTTCTCTTTAAACTCACGAAAATTTATATGAAAGGGGAGGAGGCTTTGCCGACTGCCCCTTCATTTCTATCTACTATAATTCTTTTATCTAATATTCTTCTATCTATTCCCCTTACGAAATCGCTAAATACCTTAAGCAAATACTATGGTAAATACAGTTAGAGGGTTACCTGATTTTCAAGTGGGGTTTTGTGGAGGGTCACCTAATTTCAGGGTGGTATTTTCAGCTATTACTCTAATATCCACCTATTTTTTTGGTGTACTTTAACTTTCATTAGAATAAATATTATGTTAGAATTTGACTATAACCTCAATGTAGTGCTTTCCACTAATAGAAAAAGGCTTTTTCTCGTATCGACCTTTAACAATTGCTTCAGCGTATTTTTTTGATAACATACCTCCCAATATATGCTTTGGCACTTTCCTAATCAATTCCATTATTATTCGATTCCCTTTTTTCATGTTACATGGACCACATAATATCCAAGCGTTTTCAATAACGCTTGATTTCTTTGTGTTTGATACTATTTGCGCCAATATATGGTCTACTTGCAAATTATTTCTATAACCACAAATTTGGCACTTATGACCATATTTCTCATAAGCTTCCTTTTTAACTTTCTCCGAAAAGTTGCCTCCATTGTTGCTACGTTCCTTCTTTCGTTTATTTGAACACTCTTTACAATAATTTTCATGTCCGCCTTTTCTAGCTCGATTTTTATAGAATTCCGAAATCAATTTAATTCTTTTACATTTACTGCATTTCTTTTCCAATTGCTGGTGCAACCCTTTCTATATGAAATTGAAAGCTACTGCTAAATAGAACTAGTAAGCATGTACTTCATTCAGATTCACAAGTTACTTTCTATGGTTAATTATACTAAATAAGGATTTAGCCATTTGAACCCCAAAAATGCTAGGAAAAAGCTAACGAATTAGAGCATTTTTTCATGATTATCGTGTCAAGTGTTTTTTTCGAAACAAAATCTTTTTTTTACTTTTTCCTGTTCATAAACTCAAATTCACAGAAATTCTTTTCATACCTATTGGGGCAGCAGATTTTCTTCACTTAAGGAACAGTAATATAAATTTATACTAGCTTCGAAAACTCCAATATAAATACTAATCTAATAAGTATTATCATTGGCTTCCCTACCCTAAAAATCCGCTTCGTATCGGGTATTTTACACCGTCATTGGTGTGGCTGAGTGTACTTATAGGCTTCCACAAAATAAGCAAGGGTTAAAATGTGTTAATTATCCCCCTTACTCTTCTATCTTATTAAATATCCTAATTCTGTTTAGTTAAATAGCAGCTAAAGGTGACTTATTTTTTTTGCTTTATACACTTTTAAAATCTTTTCCGTTTTTTCGATGAGATTGATTAAGTCTTTAGTATCATATTGCTCTTCTGAATTTTCTACCCCCATTTCATCCTCCATATTCAAAAGATTCATAGAGTATTGGAATTGTTGTAATAGTCGCCTTGTCGACTTTTCGATATTATCAGGGGAAGGCTCCATGTAATTAATAAAGTCATCTATACTCAAATCATCTTTATGGCAAAAAATATTTTTGAAAACCACCACATATATTAGATTAAAACACTGCCACTACGCCTGTCAATTAATTTTTTTGAATATTCAGTTAATTATTAACTCAGTAAGTTACTGTTACACCAACTAATAACATAATTAAAAACCCACCTGAGCTAAGTAAGATAATTACTTTAATAAAATTACAGAAAAGACCACTTCACATTCTGTAAAGTGGTTTTATGTTAGTATAATTATAGAATTAAATGGGAAATATTTCAGGGGGAAAATAATGAATAAAAAATTACAGGTATTTATATCATCAACATATACAGACCTATTAAGTGAACGAGAAGCAGCTGTAGAAGCTGTAATTAGCGCAGGGCATATTCCAGCTGGTATGGAGCTCTTTCGGGCAGGGGATGAAACCCAAAAGGAAACCATAAAAAAATGGATACAAGAATCAGATGTTTATTTACTTATCCTTGGAGGTAGATACGGTTCAATCGAGTCAACAAGTCAGAAAAGCTATACTCATTGGGAATATGATTATGCTGGAGAATTAAAAAAACCCAGATTCGCCTTAGTAATGGAAGAGCAAGCCTTAGAAAATAAAGTGAAAATAGAAGGTAAATCTATTAACGATGTTTATGAAAGACAAAACCCACACCAATTTGAGGAGTTTAAAAGAAAGGTACTTAGTAAAACTTCTGAATTTTGCGAGGATACTAAGGACATAAAACTTGCTATAATTAGAAAATTGTCTGAACTAAAACTAGATAGCAACATAGTTGGTTGGATATCTAGAAAAGACATAGAAAGTAATGAAAAACTTGCTCTTCATGTTGCACAAATTACTAGCGAGAACAATAAGCTAAAGGCTGAAAATTCACATTTAATAAAACAGCTTGAAAATATGGAGAAAAAATTTCAGCAAACTCCAAGTAGTGATACACAAGAAATAATTGATGAAAACTTTGATGCTATTGAGAAAAATAAATTCCAGAAAAGATTAGATAGAGTTTTAAAGCTCCGAAATGCTGAAAAACAAGATGATATTTTTAACCTCAAATGGAAGGATGAAGATGAAAGTTACTCACTCCCACAACCACATGGCAATCTAAGAGCATATTTTGTTATGAACGATGAAGAAACTATAAAAAAGATACTTGTCTTAGCAAGAATAGATAATTCATATGACAACAAAAGTGCTTTAGGAGACATAAGGGTTACTTTATCTCAATATGATAAAGAAAATAATTTGGATATCGATTTCCTTATAGCACACCCAGCAAATCAACCTAAGAAGAAAATATATTCAGATAGGTTTTTCAAAACAGCGTTAGACTGTGTTAATCAAAAAACACAATTTAATTTTAGTTTTTGGGACGAACATGAATTACAGAAAGTAGAAAAAAGACTTAATTTAATTTTGTAAAAGATATAGAGGGAGATGTAACTCCTCCCCCTCTATATTAACCCCCTTAATGGGTCATGCTCATCTAAAACTTCTTTCAATTCATGCTGGAAGTAACCAATATACTGTCTTGTTACTTCAATCTTAGAATGCCTAGCTAAGAGTTGTATTTCTCTCAGGTTAGCTTTATTCATCAACAATCGTTTAATAAATACGTTACGCATAGCATGAGGGGAAAAGTCACCTTGTATGCCTAAGTCTTTCTTCAGCCGCTTTATAAATAGTTGGACTCCGTTCCTCGTTATTCTCTTACCCTCACGAGTTACAAAAACCGCTTCTGGAGCTTCTTTAAAGTTGTCTTGTACATAATCTCTCCAAGACTTTAATTCCTTTGCCAGAGCTTCTGAAAGAGGTATTGAGCCCCTCTTTCTACTCTTACTAGTCCTTATGGTTATAAGCCAATCATTAAAGTCAATATCATTCCAATTCAGACTAACTAGTTCACTTACTCTTAGACCAGTTCCAATAAGAGTAATCATAATCGTATGATTTCTAATAGAGTATAAACTATCCTCTCTTCTCTTTTTCCTTCTAAGATGCCTTAAAGCCAAGTGAATGTCTTCTTCTCTAACTATTTTAGGTGAATCGTCTTCCCTTACTAACTTAATGTTTTTACAGATGTCCTTATCGATTATATCTTCATCAATCATCCAACGAACCCATGCTCGCAACAACTTTAATTTACTATTAATAGACTTTGGCTTATTCCCTTTTTCCTTGCAGTACATCAAGTATCCTTTAATAACAGAGGAAGTTAAATCTTGTGTATCTTTAACCCCTTCTTTGCGAAGCCATTTCCCAAAGTCACTAAACAAATTCACATAAGATGTAATGCTGTTTTCCGTCAACCCTTGAAACCTTTTTTCAGCAATTAGCTCTTTAAAACTCATCTCAACCAACATAAAAAATCCTCCTTACATTATGTGTAAGCAGGTCAAATTCATCTCTCATATGGTCTTGTAATGACTATAATACTAAAACAGAGCAATTGCCTATTATATAAGGTATGTAGAGCGGTTTTAACGTTTCTCTACACTGCCAGTGTAGCGCTCTCCCAGCTGAGCTAATGCCCCGTCTGAATCGACATTAATCATTATATCGTTTTCACTTTCTGTAATCAATACTTTTCACAAAAATTATTACACGGAAAAGCTGTTAATTGCCCAAAATTATCATTTATTGCATTTTATTTTTATTAATTGCACAAATCCAAACTTAATTGCGCGAAACTAAACCATAATTGCATATTTCATAAAAATATAAACCTCCCTACAACTAACTGTAGAGAGGCTTACACATTCCTTATTAAGCATTCACTGGTTCACGATTCTGTCCATTGCCATTTGTCGTCACCAGTGTGACAACAATCAAGACAATAACAGCAATCGGAACAGCGATAACGACACTATTGATATCGAACGGTTTTTGCAAGATCAGTTCCCATACTAGTGTGGCCACAACACCTGAGAGCATGGAAGAAATACCGCCGATCGCGTTGACACGTTTCCAGAAGAAAACGGCGAGCAATGCTGGTGTTAAACCAGCTCCGTAAACGGTGTAAGCGTACATCTGTACGCTGAGTACGGTTGGGAAATAGCTGATTAGCAGGTAAGAAAGCACACCCAGGATAACGATGAACAGACGTGTCATCCCTAATAACTTTTTGTCTGAGGCTTCCTTATCTACATAATTGTTATAAATATCATACGTCAGGTTGGTCGCTGCAGATAGCAGGTATGAGTTACCTGTCGTAATGATAAAGGATGCTGCTGAAGCAAGTAAGATCCCGCCAATCACTGTTGGCAGTGCGAGCGTTGTTGCCATCAAGGCCATTCCAGGATCAATATCTGGAAAAATGGAGCGTGAAGCAAAGGCGATAATGGAAATCGATGGTGAAATGACAATCATTGCAATCAGCCAGCCGATTTGGCCCTTTTTAGCAGAGCTGTCGCCTTTTGATGAGGCAAGACGCTGGTACATATTTTGGTCACCTAATAGCAGAAACAGTGACGGAAGCAGGTACCCCATAAGCTGTATGGTTGTTAAACCGCCAGTCGCTGTCATATGGGATTCTGGGACGTTGGCCACGATGTCTCCCCAGCCGCCTGCGACTGCAATAATCGTAGGTACCGTAATGATGAGTCCGCCGACCATTAAAAAGCCGCTGATTGCATCAGTTTGGGATACAGAACGCAATCCGCCGATCATGGCTAAAAAGATTATCAAGATACCGCCAAGCAGTGTCCCTAATCCCACTGACATGCCTGTGGTCAGATTTAAGATAAAGCCAAAGCCTTTCATCTGATAAGACACAATTCCCACATAGGCAAGGATAATAATTACACTGGCTATATTCCGGGACTTACGGCCATATTTCGCCTGCAGAATGCCTGATACTGTAAATTTACCGAATTCGCGGATTTTTGGTGCAATAACATAGAGGACAATAATACCTAATAACGTTGGAAGCATCAGCATTAATGCAGGCCAAATTCCGTAACTAAAGGCCATTGAGGTCTCCCCGCCGGAAATACTTCCGCTGCCTGTCCATGTAGCGAGCAGTGTTCCCATTAATACGAATGGTCCTAAACTCTTTCCGGCCAGAACGAAGTCTTCACTTCCTGACACTTTTTTTGATGTGAATATTCCAATACCGACCATAACGACGGCATAAAGTCCGATAAACCAAAGTAATGTCGGATCATTTTGTAATTCCATAATTACATACTCAACTCCCATAAAATAAACTATAAAATCAACTTTCACCGTCTAGACTATTTTTTCCCAATTCCAATGTGTTATACGAGCTCGCTGGCACAACGTTATCTAACCTAACACAATTTCACACATTGTGAAAATAGCTTTTATTTTCTAAAAAAGTGCCTATTTGTCGCGATTATGAAGTATGTAAGTTTTTCACAAACTACTTTATTACCTCTATGGCATAGCATAGAGAAATTGAATTATAATTGCGAAACTTTAAATAAATGGTCGCCAGACAGCTAAAGGATACAGAAAAAATAAGTCTAAATACCCACAAAGGCCAGCTGGCATTTGTCTGCCAGCTGGCCTTATTAGTCAAGAAATAATAGCTTTTATTCGTTGTTTTATTAAATTATTCAACAATCGCTTTCCATCCCCAGTTCCAATTGATTCCGGGTGAAATTGCACTCCTTCTATCGGCAGGCTTACATGGCGGATTCCCATGATTTCTCCTTCTACCGTTGCCGCTGTCACTTCAAAGCACTCTGGCAATCCATCGAGATCCACAATTAATGAATGATAGCGCATCGCTTCCATTGGATTGCTCAGCCCTTCATAAATACCTTGGGCATCATGATGAATTTGTGAAGACTTCCCGTGCATGAGTTGATCCGCACGAACTACCTTTCCTCCAAAGCTTTGGGCAATTGCTTGATGACCGAGGCATACTCCAAAAATCGGCATATCTTCTTTAAAGTGCTTAATGACTTCCATCGATAGCCCTGTTTCATCTGGGGAGCATGGGCCTGGTGACAACAATAACAAGTCTGGCTGTAATTGCTCTATTTCCGCTATACTCACCTGATCATTACGTCGGACAATAATCTCTTCACCTAGCTCACCTAAGTATTGAACGATGTTGTAGGTAAATGAATCGTAATGGTCGATCATATAAATCACTCTGCTCAACTCCTCTATGCTCTAGCTCCCTATCCTACTTTACAAGTTCATAAACACCCTGGTAAAAACGATAAAGAGCGTCTGCCGATTTCCCATTCTCAAATGCCTCCAGCTCTTCTTCGATCAAGCGAATAATTTTACTACCGATAATGACACCGTCTGCGTGTTCGCGTACGAGGTTGACGTGTTCATTTGTCGAAATCCCGAATCCTACCGCAACAGGTACAGAGCTGTGCTCTTTTACTTTTTTGATAAAAGTTATGACGTCTGAAGACATTTCGTTTCGTTCCCCTGTAACACCAAGTGTGGAAACACAATAGAGAAACCCATTCGCGTGTTCGGCAATTTGTTTGATTCGTTTGTCTGAATTTGGGGCGACAAGTGAGATAAATTCAACATTTCGTTCAGAAGCCAGCTTACGAATGTCTTCGCTTTCTTCAAATGGTAAATCAGGGATCAGCACCCCTTCAGCCCCGTTCGCATCAAGCAATTCAAAGAATTGGTCGTAGCCCAGCTGCATCACGGGGTTATAATAGGTGAAAATAACGACGGGGATTTGCAAACCAGCCTGGCGCATTTCAGGTACAAGTTCAATGGCTTTCGTCAACGACATCTCATTTTTCAAGGCACGTTGAGCAGCACGCTGGATCGTCGGTCCATCTGCCAGTGGATCTGAATAAGGAATACCAAGCTCAAGAACATCTGCCCCCGCTTCCTGTAATCGAAGGGCAAACTCAATTGTAAGTTCCGGTGTTGGATCGCCCGCTACAATAAAAGGAATAAACAAATCTTCGGTTTTCGTTAGTTTTCCCTGGAAAGATGTTTTCGTGAGCATGTTACTCCTCCTCCTGAAAATGCTGCATTAATGTGGCCATATCTTTATCTCCACGTCCTGATAGATTAATCAGGATCGTTTGATCGGAGCTCATATGTCCCGCTTCTTTAAAGGCCTGGGCCAGCGCATGGGCGCTTTCAATCGCTGGGATAATCCCTTCTTGTTCTGTCAAAAGCTTCAACGCATGCAGTGCCTCTTGATCGGTAATCGACTCATATCTGACACGCTTCGTTTGGAAGAGGTGAGCGTGTTCTGGACCAATGCCTGGATAATCTAATCCAGCCGAGATCGAATAAGGTTCGGTAATTTGTCCATTTTCATCTTGCATTAAATACGTCAGTGAACCGTGTATGACACCTGGATTACCTTTTGTCAACGTTGCAGCGTGTTCAGGAGTATCGACTCCTTTACCGGCTGCTTCCACTCCGATCAGTTCAGAAGCATCCTCTAGAAATGGATAAAACATGCCCATCGCATTACTTCCTCCGCCGACACATGCATAAATCCGGTCAGGAAGCTCCGGTTCAACTTCTAGAAATTGCTGTTTCGATTCATCCCCAATCACTCGCTGAAAATCTCTGACCATTCTTGGGTAAGGGTGCGGACCCACCACAGATCCAATCAAATAGAAATGGTCTTCACAGTTCGCCACCCAGTATCGAATTGCTTCGTTTGTTGCATCCTTCAACGTCCCATTTCCGCTGGAAACCGGAGTGACCTTCGCACCGAGTAATTTCATACGGAACACATTCAATTCCTGGCGGCGAATATCTTCTTCGCCCATAAACACCTGGCATTCAAGGCCGAACTTAGCTGCTACGGTCGCAGCTGCTACACCATGCTGACCAGCTCCTGTTTCAGCAAGGATTCTCTTTTTTCCCATCCGTTTAGCAAGTAATGCCTGGCCAATTGCATTATTCATTTTATGGGCCCCGGTATGGTTCAAATCCTCTCTTTTTAGATAAATTTTCGCTCCGCCTAGATATTCTGTCATTTGATCAGCAAAACTTAAAGAGGTCGGACGACCGGCATATTCCTTCAACACATCATGATACTCCTGCAAAAAAGCTGGGTCATCCATCGCTTTATTTAATTCTTCTTCCAGTTCCTGCAGCGGTCCCATTAATGTTTCTGGGACATATTTTCCTCCAAAATCTCCAAATCGACCTTTAACGTCCGGAAACACTTGCAACATGACGTTCCACCTCTTTCATCACGGCTTGAATTTTATTAATGTCCTTCTGTTCATCAGTTTCTATTCCACTTGACACATCGATTCCATCAAGTTGCTTCTCCATTAACTGTCCAATATTATCTGGATTAATCCCGCCTGCTATAAGACAGGATACGTTTTGGGCATTCGCTGTCTCAAGATAGCTTTCAATGGCATCCCAGTCAAAACGAACCCCTGTGCCTCCATAAGCTCCGGCCACCTTCGAATCGATCACATATCCATCCACTACACCTTTAAAGAGCTCCATTTGTTCCAAGGCGTTTTCCTGATGATGGATAACCTTCCATACAGGCAGGTCGAACGATTCTTTAATTTTCAAAATATCGGATACCGTTTCATTGCCATGAAGTTGAATTACATCCAATGGGGTAAAAGCTAACACTTCGTCCAACTGTTCCATGGAAGGCTCTACAAAAACACCGACAAGTTTTTGCTGAGGACGGACTTTTCTTATCCACTTGCCTACCTGCTCAGGACGCACATAGCGCTTCGTACTATTTACAAATATAAATCCGAGGTGAGTCGCTGATGAAGAAGCCGTCTTCTGTACATCACGTAAGGATCGATTGCCGCACAATTTCACTAACGGTTCAAGCATCACACGTTCACCCCTTTCATTAATTGGCTAACTGCCTGTTTAATATTGGCCTGACGCATTAATGATTCTCCTACTAGCACAGCTTCTGCGCCGTACCCTGCTACCTGCTCAATATCATCATGAGTAAAGATTCCGCTCTCCGAAACGAGTAAACAGTCATTCGGAACCAACTTTGCTATTTGTTTTGTCTGCTCAAGCGTCGTCTCAAACGTGTGCAGATTACGGTTATTAATCCCAATAATCTCCGGGGTGAATTCCTTTAACACCCCTTCAAGCGTCTCCTCGCTGTGTACCTCAACGAGCACTTCAAGTCCCGCTTCATACGCCTGCAAATAAAGCTCATGCAGTTTCCTCGCTTCCAGGGCTTCTCCAATTAGCAAAATCGCATCCGCACCAATCAGCTGACTTTCTGCCACCTGCACGGGATCGATAATGAAATCCTTCCTCATTACCGGCACATCCACAAACTTCTTAATATCTGTTAAGAAGTCACGATGTCCCTGGAAAAAGTGTTGATCTGTCAGCACTGAAATTGCCTGCACTCCAGCATCAGAGTACTGTTTTCCTACCATCACGTGATTAAAGTCCTCCCGAATAATTCCTTTCGACGGGGATGCCTTCTTCACCTCAGCAATTAAACCGGCCGTATAAGGTGATTGTTTCAAAGATTGATAGAAAGAATATTTCGATACATCTGCCTCCTCTGGCAAATACAGTCGTTCAATCTCTTGTTTTTTTATAGCTAAAATGGTTTCAAGCATACTGACGATTCTCCTTTTCTTCCTGGATCGATGTGAAATAGGTTAGTACTCTTCCGCTGCTGATAGCGTCCTGGACACGGTTCACGCCATCTGTTAAGCTGGCGGCTTTTCCAGCCACATAAAGCCCTGCTGCTGCATTCATGGTCACGATCGTCATGGCACTCTCATTGGCTTTTCCTGAGAGGACTTGTTGAATCAACTCAGCACTCTGCTGACTATCCGTGATTTGAATATCGGCAAGTTTTCCTCTTGAGAGGCCGAGGTCTTCAGGGGTAAGGGTAAATCTATGAATGTCACCGTCTTTCAACTCCACAATATCGGTTACCCCAGTCATCGTAATTTCGTCCAATCCATCCCGGCCAGTGACTAATAGTACGTGTTTTGACCCTAGCTGCCTCAGTGTTTCTGCCATTTTTTCAGCATAAGACGTATCATAAATTCCGATCAGCTGGCGCTTGGCAGTAGCTGGGTTGGCCATCGGACCAAGTAAATTAAAGATTGTTCGAAAACCTAATTCCTGACGAGCCGGCACAGCATGTTTCATAGCCTGGTGATAATTGGGGGCATATAAAAAAGTCATTCCTTTATCCATAATCGCCTTAACACCTTGTTCTGGTGTTGAATCGATCGGGACCCTCAAAGTTTCTAAAACATCAGCACTTCCACTTTTGGAAGATACTTTACGGTTGCCGTGTTTGGCGACTTTTACATCAAGAGCTGCCAATATAATCGAAACAGCTGTAGAAATATTAAACGTGGAACTGCTGTCGCCGCCTGTACCGCACGTATCAACGAGGTCGTCCGGTGCCATATCGAGCTTTGTCATCTTAGCACGCATCGCCCGAACAAAACCGGTCATTTCTTCCACTGCCTCGCCTCTGTGACGCATAATAGAAAGCATACTCATAAGCTGTCCTGTAGACACCTCGCCGTCCATGATCTGAGTCATGATCTGATAAGCTTCTTCCTCTGTCAATACATTGCCTTCCACTAAGCTGCTTAATTGTTGTTTCATTTTGCCTCAGCTCCTTCTCTACTCTGCTCAAATAACTTCTCAGCTAATTCAATCGTTCTCTTTAGGGCACTCGCTTTGTTTAATGTTTCCTGATACTCTGCCTCAGGGTCAGAATCTGCCACAATTCCGGCTCCTGCCTGTACATACACTTTTTCATTCACCTTAGTCATTGTCCGGATCGTAATACAAGAGTCGATGTTCCCATCAAATCCTAAATATACGATGCCGCCACCATAAAGATGTCTTGGAGTTGGCTCAAGTTCCCGTAAAATCTGCATTGCCCGGACCTTCGGCGCACCAGATAACGTGCCGGCAGGGAAGGCTGAAATTAGGGCATCAATTGGAGAAATATCCTTTTTCAATTGCCCGGTTACTTTACTAATGATGTGCATAACCTTCGAAAAACGCCCGATCGTCATATAATCATGAACGTTCACTGTCCCGTATTCGGAAACTCTTCCAATATCATTACGTGCTAAATCGACTAGCATCCGGTGTTCAGCCTGTTCCTTCTCATCGGCCAGCAATTCCTCAGCCAAAGCATCATCTTCCTCTTGGGTGGCGCCTCGTTTTCTTGTGCCGGCGATCGGATGAATTTCAAGCCGCTGTTCCTGTACTTGCAACAGCCGCTCTGGTGAACTGCCGATTACTTCTACATCATCAAAATGCAAATAAAACATATATGGTGAAGGGTTTACTTTTCTTAAGACCCGATAAAGCTCAAATCCGCTTCTTTTGGTTATTGCCTCAAAACGCTGTGACAAAACAGCTTGAAAGATATCTCCTGCTCGAATGTATTCTTTGATAGTCTCCACATCCTGCTTAAATACAGGTTTTTGATAATTACTGGAGAAATTTATAGATGGTGTAAGATCTTCATTTTCATCAGCCAACATTAAATCAGGCAGGAAATTCTGACCCTTTAAGGCTCCCTCTACCGTTTGTAATCTTTCTTTCGCCGAATAAAATGCTTGCTCAACATCCGTGCTCTCATCGATCCTGGCATAGGTCAGAATCGTCGCTTCTTTTGTTCGATGATGGTAGGCAATGAGCGTCTGGCAGAATAACAAATGGTAATTGGATAAGTTTATATCGTCTTCGATAGCTTGCGGCACAGGTTCAAAATCAGAAATTCCATCATAGGCCACATAGCCGACTGCCCCGCCTTTAAAGGGTAACGAAACATCTGCTGGCTGCACGTCAAGTTGATCAACAGTACTTTCATATGCCTCTTTAAGTGAAGATCTTTGCTCCTCTCGGCCGATTAGAACGTCACGGATAACAAAGGAACCATTGTTCTGTTTAATTTCAATCATTGGATCTAAACCAATGAATGAGAAATTAGACCATGGAGATTCCGGGTCCTGACTTTCAAGCATATATACGGCTTCCTCTTTCAATGCATGAAACATGTGAATAGGTGTTAACGTATCGGTGTAAAACGTTTTAGTGATGGGAATCGTTTTATATTCCTTGACGCTTGCAAGGAACGATTCCAGAGTGGTATTACTCATATGCGGACTCACCTCTCCATAAAAATTTTATGGAAAATGAGACGTTGAGGGGGTGTAAAATAGGGGATGAAAAAAATATTGGCACAGGCAATCCAAACGGCTCCAAATGTCCAAGGATCCCTAGCTCTCTCAGCTCAACTCATCCTATTTCCTCAACTCATCTAATCTCATTCTCAACTCTAAATACTTTCGTAACAGTGTATAAAATTCTGATAATAAAGTCAAATTTTTCGTTTAAAAAAGGGAACCAACATGATAGGTTAAACGTACAAAAACAACAGAGCAAAAAGGAGGTACAACATATGATTTTACTCATGCAGGATGCCACCCGAATGATTCAGGAAAACTTTGCAATCTTGGCCCCTCTATTTATCATTCAGCTCATACTTATGATCACTGCACTCATTAGCTTAGCAAAATCTGAAGCTGCAAATGGACCCAAATGGATGTGGGCACTCATCATTATCTTTATTAATATTATCGGTCCTATTATTTATTTTATTTTTGGAAAGCGAGATTACCAATGATGATTGCTGTTGACCAGCTTACGAAAATGTATGGCAAGAACTATGCTGTGAAAGAGGTTAGTTTTCAGCTTTCTCCCGGAAACTGTATTGCTTTATTAGGTCCAAACGGCGCTGGCAAAACAACCACATTAAGAATGATGGCCGGATTAATCCGCTCGACAAGCGGCACGGTCAGCCTTGGCACTTCCATCAATATAGATAATAGAAGAGAGATCGGTTACCTTCCCCAGCATCCGCAATTTTATCTTTGGATGACCGGAATGGAGTTCCTCATCCATGTAGGCCAGCTTGCTTATTTAAATAAAAAAGAAGCTCGGAAAGAGGCAGAACTTTTAATGGAACGGGTAGGGTTAAAAGATGCTGCCAAACGTAAGATCGCTGCCTACTCCGGCGGAATGAAACAGCGCCTCGGGATTGCTCAGGCAATGATCCATCGGCCAAAACTGCTGATGCTGGATGAGCCGGTTTCTGCCCTTGACCCGATTGGCAGACGAGATGTACTCAATTTAATGGAGGAGTTAAAGCAGGAAACAACACTGCTTTTCTCTACCCATATTCTCAATGATGCAGAAGAGGCAAGTGATGAGATTTTATTAATGCATAAAGGATCGATTATCGAATCGGGTACGTTAGATCAACTGAGAGAAAGGCATCATGTGGACAAAATTTCTATCAAAACATCGCTGAATCATGACGATTTGCAACATAAACTAGCTCAACTGCAGTTTGTAAATCGTGTGGTAAAAGATAAACAGCGCCTCGATATATATGTAAACGACATAAAATCTGCGCGCAGTCAGCTCTTGAAACGATCTCTGGAAGAAGGGTGGGAGTTAGAGCAATTCGAGGTTGGGCGGATTACGCTCGAGGACTTATTTATGAAGGTGGTGCATGAGCATGCAGTGGATGACCGTCTTTAAGACAGAATCGATCGGAGCGTGGCGCAATTATAAATGGATCTGGGTCCCTCTCGTTTTTATACTGCTCGGGATTATGGATCCGCTGACCACTTATTACTTGCCGCAAATCCTCGAATCAGTAGGAGGTTTACCCGAGGGAGCAACGATTAACATCCCGACTCCTCCCCCAGCGGATGTATTTATGATGAGCATCAGCCAATTTAATATGATTGGCGTCGTCGTTCTCGTCCTTATGTCGATGGGTACGATCGCAAACGAACGTAGAAGTGGAATCGCAGAATTAATTCTCGTCAAGCCGGTCCGCTATGGTACATATGTTACAGCCAAGTGGGCAAGTATCGTCTCCCTGAGCTTGCTCAGTTTGTTTGCTGGAATCCTTGGCAGCTGGTATTATGTCAACCTCTTGTTCGGTAGTTTAAGCTTTGAACTAATAGGGGCTGCTGCTGGCTTTTACGGGCTTTGGATAGTATTTGTGATTAGCGTGACCATCTTCATGAACACCCTGGTAAAAACTCCCGGATTAGTAGCGTGCTTATCAATCATTACACTGATCGCCTTGTTTATTCTCAGTACGATATTTGCCCATATTATCGAATGGAATCCTTCACTTCTTACATCGTACCTAGGAGACATGCTGCAAACCGGTTCAATCCCTGCCGACCTATGGGGAACAGCAGTCGTAACCACCCTGCTTATTGCCAGCCTGCTTATCTCAGCAAGCTACATCCTAAAGCATAAAGAACTCGCCTGAACAAACCCATATTTTACCACCTCAGGTCATCCAAATATTGGATGACCTGAGGTGGTATTTTTTGGATATATAGCTGTTCTTCCATGTGTTAATTCTTTTGCAATTCTTCCGCGGATTTTCTAAATCCGTAAAAAGGACGATAGCCTCGGTCCGTATAGTATTCCTTCGAAGAACTGGTAGCCAGCATTTCAATTCTCGTACTAGGATAACAGCCATGCGCTTCCTTCATTAGCTGTTGGGCGATCCCTTTCTTCCGATAATCCTCTTTAATAAGAATTTCACAAATATATAATGTAACTGCTCCGTCTGTCAGCCCTCTTAAGTATCCCACTACTTCATGCCCATCTACCACTACTAAAGCAAGATCAGAATTCAGCAATGCCTGCATCGTCTCCTCCCTATTCTCCACAAGATTGCTCCATTGTTCTTGTTGCAGCAGCGACTGAATCATATCGAAATCATTTTCCTGAAACGTACGAATGGCAAAGTTACTCATTGGAGACTCCCCTTTTAATAGATTTTTTTAATCTAGCTTCTCTGTTTCTGAAACTTCCCATAAAATAATCAGACTAAGGACTTTCTATTAACTTACTTATATAACGAACGATCCTCTGTTCTGGTTTCAAAATATTTTGACCTGATTTAGACAAAACTGTAGAGGCTTTTCTAATGTCTAGCCATTTGTGCTAAAATATGTTCTGTATATGATAAGGATGTTAGTTAACATAGGGAGTGTACGTATGAAATTCATCCATAGATTATCGCTTGTAATCTTCTTTGTTTTATTAGCTGGCTGCTCTTCCGGTCCAGACCTTTCACTAAGTCACTTAAAAGAACTTTACCCGGAGACTTTCGCTGCCCCGATCGAAGCTTTGTCTCAGGAACAGCAAGAGAAGCTCGGACTTCCTGAAGAGCTTCCATTTGAATTGAAAGCATTGAAAGCAAATGTGAGCGGCAATGAAACAGAAGTTATTTACCAATCGGATTCTGCTGTACAAGCTGTAGTTCGTACAATTTTTGATCCTGGCAATGATTTAGAAGAGTCCGATTTACAGATTCCTCTGGACGCAGGGGGCGTTGCGGGAATTCAAAAACGAGACGATCACGTTTTTGTCGAGTGGTATAACGGAGATTATGATGTCATTTACCAGCTAGAATATACAAGTACGAACAAAGAAAAACGTCTTAAAGAAGCCATGGAAATCACCAACTCTATATCGTAAACTAAGAGGCTGAGACAAAACTGAATTAAACATAAAATAATCCGAACGATTTACTTTTTATTTAAATCTGTTCGGATTATTTGTTAGAAAGGATTTCTACCATCGCTCCGTCAAAACACTTCGCTTTCCACGGGCGGCTGTTGAGCCTCCTCGTGCTGGCGCACTTCGGGGTCTCAACTAGGCTTTTCCTCCCGCAGGAGTCTCCTTATTTTGACTACGCTAACGATCTCGTTTATATACTATTCATTTTTCATCGTTCTTTTTTTGACATCATTACTTTACTTATGTCTCAGCCTTTTTTGTGATTCGTATTGTTTAAGAGTTTAACTATCTTGATTTAAGGATACTTATATGACTAATGTGCGAAAAAGGAGATGGAAACAATGAATGACACTTATCATTCTTTATTTGAAAAGTTGAAAATCAATAATAAGGAGCTTCCTAACCGATATGTAGTGGCTCCGATGACCCGAATTAGTGCTGAGAATAACGGTCTGGCAAATAAAACAATGGAGCAATATTATAATCGCTATGCGAAAGGCGGATTTGGAACCATCATTACAGAAGGAATTTATCCTGACGAAGAATATTCGCAAGGGTACTATTACCAGCCAGGCCTTGCGAATGTAGAACAGATGAGATCCTGGAAACCTATTGTGGAAAGTGTTCATGCTAACGGTTCCCTAATCATTGCCCAGCTCATGCATGCAGGTTCACAATCACAGGGAAATCCCCACGCCGATCACTCGATTGCTCCTTCAGCTGTGAAGCCCAAGAAAGATATGGTTCCTCTATATGGAGGTGAAGGTCCATACCCAGTTCCCGCTGAGATGAGCCACGAAAATATGGAACAAGTAAAACAAGGCTTTGCACAAGCTGCCAAACATGCTAAAGAAGCTGGCTTCGATGGTATTGAAATCCATGGTGCCAATGGTTATTTACTTGATGAATTTCTAACAGACTATATGAATCTTAGAGAAGACCAATATGGCGGTGCAACTAAAAACCGCGTTCGCTTTCTTACTGAAGTCATCTTTCATGTTAGAAAAGCTGTCGGAAACGAGTTCATGGTCGGTATTAGGATTTCACAAGCAAAAGTCACAGATGCCAATCATCGTTGGGCTTTGGGAGAAAGTGATGCTGAAACAATTTTCACAGAACTCGGGGAGGCTTCTCTGGATTTTATTCACGTTACAGATGCTTTCGGCACACAACCAAGCTTTGGAGAAGGAAGCAAATCTATCGCTGAAGCAGCTAAACATTATAGCGGTCTGCCTACAATCGCTAATGGCCAGCTCCAGGACCCTGAGACAGCCAGTTCACTAATAAAAGAAGACAAAGCAGACTTAGTCAGTTTAGCGACCAGCGCATTACAAAATCCGGATCTTCCTCACCGAGTCCTATATAATAATGAAATTAAACCTTTCGACTTTGATTCCATTATGCTTCCAAAAGCCAATATAAAGGAACATGAATTAGAAAAAGAAATTATAGAATAGCAGCAGCAAAATCGACCCTAAAAAAACCCTCAATTAAAACTCCGCATCCCTCGTCATTTGCGGAGTTTTAATTGAAATTTTATGAGCTTGCCTTTAATTTCTTTTAGAAACGCCACTTCTATAATCAATCGTTCTACAGGCAAGAAGGTTTAATCCCACCTCTGCCACTTTCTTTCTCCACGACCTGAACTTCCTTTAAATTCCCCATTGCATCAAAGTCAATAGACAGAAGATCTCCCGCTTCAGCGAATGCAATTAGTCGTTCTTTCAAGACTAATAGTTCACTTTTATTAGTATCTTCCTGAATCAATATCGCATATGAACCTTCATAACGATCTAACTTATATTTATTCAAAACATGTTCCCTCCAGACAAAGTAGCTGAAATTTCTAAAAATTTCGACCTATTCCTCTATACCCTATCCCGTTTTCAGTAAACCATCTGATCACTCTTCAACATTTAAAAAGGCTAGACAAACAAATTATTCGGTGATACAATTAAACTACCGACCGTTAGTTAGCGAGGGATGCACATGTCAAAACAGAAAATCATTGATGTCAGCCTGGAGCGTTTTGCTCATAACGGCTATGAAAATACAAGTCTTACTGATATTGCCTCTAAAGTAGGGATTAAAAAGCCTTCGCTTTATAATCACTTTGGAAGTAAGGAAGCAATTTTCCTGGAGGTATTAAAAGAAGTAGCTATGAAGGAGACGGAACATTTCCAAGCGTTCACGGAAAAAACCTACGATCAACCCGTTAAACAACGTCTGGAAAGAGTGTATCAATTCTATGTTGATCACATGGCTAATTCAACTGAAGGTACGTTCTTTAAACGGTTTACCTTTTTTCCGCCGGAAGACTTCTCGGAAGAAATTAAGCAAGTGTTTCTGCAAGTGGAGGAACAGACAAATGATATTATCCGGCCCATTATTGAAAAAGGAATGAAAGAAGGCAGTTTACGACAGCTTCCTATTAAGGATGTACTCTCAGCCTTCTATACGTTAATTGATGGTCTGTTTCTTGAAGAAAATTTCTACGATAAAGATACGCTGGCTCAACGAGAGCAAGCAAGTTTTAAAATATTCTGGCTTGGTGTACAAAAGTCAAGCAAGGAGGATTAAATATGGCCTGGATCTATTTATTTATAGGTGCTTTGTTTGAAATTGGCTGGGCCGTGGGTCTTAAAATGTCTGAAGGGTTTACAAAACCCTTCATTACCATTTTTACTTTGATATCCATTTTCATTAGCTTTTTCTTATTTACAAAAGCAATAAAAATGATCGACATCGGCACTGGATACGCCATTTTCACAGGAATCGGCGCAGCTGGTACAGCCGTAATCGGAATGGCATTTCTTGGCGATATCGCAAGCGCCGGAAAGGTCTTTTTTATTGCCGTTTTAATTTTTGGCATCATTGGCTTAAAAATGTCAGAGTCGTCAAAGGTGGAAGTTATTACTGAGGAGGGGTTATAATGTCATGGATCTTTTTACTTTTTGCTGGTATTGGAGAAATGTCAGGGATGCTGTTCCTCAAACTATCAGAAGGATTCCGCAGAAAAATTCCTACCCTGTTAGCCATTGTTTCAGGGGGATTAAGCCTATACTTTCTCTCCCTGTCGCTTAAAGACCTGCCCATCGGTACCGCATATGGGATCTGGACAGGAATAGGCTCTGTTGGAACCGTACTGCTCGGTATCCTATTGTTTAAAGAAAAAGCTAGTGTGAAACGACTATTTTTCATTAGTTGTATTGTGATTGGAGTCGTAGGTTTAAAACTAGTTTCTTAACATTGAAATTTTCTTGCAGATTCGACAAAATATGTTGCAATTGTCCTAGGCAACAAGTAAAATAAAAAAGGAAATTCTAGTGAAAGTCACCAATTTAATAGATACTTCTTCGATCCCTTCTTACAAAGTTTGGAATGCGACGATTCATTTAATTCTTTCATCATAACTTCAAGGGATCTCTAAACTAACATTCGTCTAAACACAATGTACACATTACTCCTTGGAGGTATTTTAGTGAGAAAAGTATTATTCGCAATTTTGTTACTCATTGTCATTTCCTTCGGTTTTGTAGGTTACACAGACCTTGAATCAAAACCAACGGAAATGACACCTAAACAAACAGAACAGTATTAATGATACTAAACCCGCTAGCCTTAGCCAGCGGGTTTTTAGATGTTTATTCCTTTTTCGGAAGGTTTAGCTCTCGGTCTTCCCCCCAGGTCTTTTCTAAATAATCGTCTCTTTTTGAATTTCCTCTATAAAACTTGTATCTCCACTCATTTTTCTTATAATAATCCTGATGATATTCTTCAGCACGATAGAATTCTTCTGCAGGTCGAATCGGTGTTACGATCTCTCCTTCAAAACGGCCCGACTCAGCTATGTGCTGTTTGGACTGCTGAGCCAGCTTTTTTTGTTTTTCAGAGTGATAAAAAATAGCAGTCGTGTATTGATAACCACGATCAACAAATTGTCCTTCATCATCCGTTGGGTTAATCTGTCGCCAATAAACGGCCAGCAGCTGTTCATAGGTAATTACATCAGGATTAAAATAAACTTGAACAGCTTCAAGGTGACCTGTTCCACCGGCAGATACCTCTTCATACGTAGGATTTTCAGTATGTCCTCCCGTGTATCCAGAAACCGCTTCTTTCACCCCTTTTAGCTTCTCAAAAGGCGGTTCCATGCACCAAAAACATCCGCCTGCAAAAGTGGCTACATGATAATTATCGGGAATATCTGCTTCTGTAACCGCGTGGCTCTCATAATTTCTTTTCGTGAAGTAAGCATAGGCTTCTGGAATAACCAGTACACCTACAATAATTAGAAGACCAACGACCATAAACCATTTTATCCGACCAGTCATATGATCACCTCTCCCTCATGATTTCTTTGAGCATAACACGACCTTATATAAATAACCGAAGGAATTGTTTATTCTTCCTCCTCAAGATACTGCCCTTCCACATGCTTCTTCCCCATTTGATGTTTGATTTTACGGTACTCTTTTGATTTGAAAATAATATCAAAGTCGTAGTCTTCAGGATAAAGTTCTTTTGCTGGGATATGAAGCTTTAACCGCTTATGATTAATGGTCTGCTTTTCTCCTTTAATTTGCACAATATAATTCCCCCGTTGGTCTGGCCCTTTATAGACAATAGCCGTCTCCCCTGTTGCTTGAATGGTAACATTGTCTCCCATCTGGAATTCGGCTGATGTATGATCAACCTTCCCTTTCGATCGAGACACCTTTCCGTAACGGTTAACGGCAACTTGTTGGCTATAATCAAGCTTCCTTAAACATGTATCATCGACATGAAAAGTTTTTTCCTGTTTATACGTAATCGCGTAAGCTTTTTCAAGAATCTTCGGGTGTAAACCAAGCTTTAAGGCGATATCAAATGCCTGACTTTTCCCTGTTGCACCCAGGATAAGTTTATACGTTGGCTGCAGTGTGTCAACATCAAACTCCATGGCAGCATTGATAAATCCTTGTTTCCCTTCTGCATAATCCTTCATCTCACTATAATGGGTAGTAGCTAATATTCTGGCCCCTTTATCAGCTAATTGATCTAAAATAGCTGTAGCTAGACCCATTCCCTCTCCCGGATCCGTTCCAGAACCTAATTCATCAAGCAGCACAAGACTGTACTCGTTGGCTTGCCTCATCACTTCAATGATGTTCACTAGTCTTGAACTGAACGTGCTTAGATTTTCCTTAATATTTTGTCCGTCCCCGATATCAACAAGCACGTGTTGGTATAGAGGCAGCGTACTTCCTTTTGACGCTGGTATATGAATACCTGCTTGCGCCATTATTACCAGAAGTCCAACTGTCTTAAGAGTAACCGTTTTCCCACCTGTATTCGGTCCTGTAATTACTAAACTTCGATCATCCGAGTCCATCGTAATCGTCAAAGGCACAGCTTGTTCCCTAAGCAGCGGATGTCTGGCTTCTTGTAAGTTGATGATGTCCTCCTCATTTATAGTTACTGACTTTCCATTGATGTGCTGACTGTACTTCGCTTTTGCAAAAATAACATCATACTTATGCATCGTTTCCATGGCAATAGACAACTCTTGTTCGTAGGATGTAACCGTGTTCGTCAGCGTGTAGAGGATTTGCTCCACCTCTTGCTCCTCACTAATTTTAAGAATATGCAACTCTTCTTGATGAACTGTCACCTCCTCGGGCTCAATAAATAAAGTAGCTCCTGAAGAAGACTGATCCACAATGGATCCCTTTACTTTATTTCGATTTTCTTTCTTAATTGGAAGAGTATATCTCCCATTCTTTTCGACCACGAGTTTATCCTGCATATATGGTTTAAACTTAGCAGACTTTGTCATGTGATCGATTTTCTCTTTAATCTTCATGCTTTTAGATGCTATTTTTTTGCGGATTTTCGCTAAGGCTTTAGAGGCGTAGTCGTCCACTTGACCATGCCGGATGACCCGATGTAATTCTTCTTCCAGTATAGTTAAATCCGCAATTGACCACGCATACAGACTAATCGTCGGAGCCATGATTTCTTTCCCTTTCATGAACCGTTTTAATTTTGTGCAATGATCTAGAAATGAAGCCAGCCGGGAAAATTGATCAGCCCGAATTAACATGCCTTTTTTGGCTTGTTCCAGCATTTGAGTGACATCATTCAAGGTATGAATAGGCACATTACCGGAGCTCGAGAGGATCGCTTTTGCTTCATCAACTTCCTGATGCCAATGAGTAATCAACCGTTTATCGTTTGATGGTTTGCATGCTAAGATCGTTTCTTTTCCTTTATCGGTTAATGCGTAGCCGCTCACTTCCAATAAAATCTCATGAAATTCTAACGTTTGAAAGGTTACCTTGTTCAACTTTGATTACCTCCTATTTTCAACCATAAAAAAGCCGCCATAAGCTCAAAGGCTCATCGCAGCTGAAATGGTTATTTATGGAGAACCTAAAGACACATTGCTGCGCCTTTTTGGTGCTCCGCCATTTAAGTGATATAAAAAAAGCTATGACTAAGTAAGCCATAGCTTGTATATCAGATGCTTCTGCTATGAGAATGCTCGCTCTTAACTATTTCTGAAAAATTTAGAAAACACAAATATGACCTGCATATTGCATGTCTTTCTCAAAATTTCAGAACAGTATCCAATTAACGGATTTAGTTAAGAACAACACTCATACAAACATTCTCCTTTAAAGAATGGAATTAAATGGCAGAACATACCGTTCTCTACCTTTAGAATATACAGTTCCCTCAGAAATGTCAATAATCAAAAACCTTATCAATATCGGTTTTAGAGATTTTGGCTGTATGCGCAAACAGTGACCTTTCGATAATTTTAATCGCATTTTCGTTATCTTCTTCTTTCTCTGAGGCTATTCCATCTCGTGGAACCCATAAGTTAAATTCACGCATATAAGCGTCATTGGCTGTAAATAAAA
This sequence comes from Halobacillus ihumii, assembly GCF_902726645.1. Taxonomy (NCBI): domain Bacteria; kingdom Bacillati; phylum Bacillota; class Bacilli; order Caryophanales; family Bacillaceae; genus Halobacillus; species Halobacillus ihumii. The sequence goes on along the minus strand of NZ_CACVAO010000001.1, from coordinate 3,184,418 downwards.
CACAAATATCCCCTGCGACCCCGGTTAAGATCAAGTTGGAAATGCCCAGCTGCCCCAACAAAATATTCAATTGGGTCCCGTAAAAACCGGAGTGTTTAGGTTTAATAATAAAATAGTCATCATCTTCCGGGAGAATTCCGTTAATGATAGGACGGCCGATTCCCTTTCTGCATTCCTCAATAAGGTCGGTCTTATTATCTTGCCATAGCCCAAAATTATCATTTACATAGATTACAGGAATGCCTCGTTGCTTGACCTCTTTTTTTAAACGATTTAAGTTGTCCATTATGGATTTCGTATTTTCCAGCAGAGCCTCGCCGCCGTCAAAATCCATTTTATTAATCATATCGATAATGAGTAAAGCAGTTTTTTGGGCCATCCTTACTCGTCCTCATATTTAGGAGGGCCGGCGGGAACTTGCCTCTTATGCTCTGTTCGATCATGAAGCGCTTGAAGTCGTCGCTCATCTTCAGGGTCAATATTTTCTCCGCGCAAGTAGGCATCGATCGCCTTATAGGAAATACCCATTTCCTCTTCGTCAGACTGACCTTCCCACAGTTCAGCACTTGGCTTCTTCTTGATCACTGAGTCAGGGATATGTAAGTACTCGGCCATTTCCCGTACCTCTTCTTTTCTCATATGGATCAAGGGAACTAAGTCCACACCGCCGTCTCCGTATTTTGTAAAATAACCTGTATAATCCTCAGCCGCATTATCTGTACCAACCACTAAATAACCATAATTACTGGCCACTGCGTACAGGGTGCTCATCCGTAATCGGGCTTGAAAATTTGCTCCGCCCAGCTGGGAGGTTTCTTCATTCCAATCTCCCTTTTCTACCAGCGTTTTTTGTATAGCTGAATAGGTCTCATTATAAGCATCCGTTAATTCTATTCCAACATAATTGAGATTGGCTTCCTCCACCACTGCAACGGCATCCGTCTGGTCTTCAACCCGTTGATTGATTGGAAGAATCACTCCAAGCGATTTATCTGGGAAGGCTCGTTTAATTAACTTTGCCACTACAGCTGAATCAATGCCGCCGCTGACACCGACCAATGCTCCTTTTGCCCCTGCTTCCTTTACCTTCGTTTGCAGCCAATCAACAAGATGATTGATTCTTTGTTCCATAAAAGAAAGAACTCCTCTCCGTCTCTTCTTAATGGTCTTATTCCTTCTTCCATACTCTGCTAAACCTGTTTAAATGCAAACAAATAGCTTTAAAAACTAACTCAATTGCGTAATAATGTAGAATTAGATACCCTCTTAAGGAGCGATACACATATGATCGAAAAAGAAAACCACGTCCTAGTCATTTTTCCACATCCCGACGATGAAGCATTCGGTGTTTCAGGGACGATTGCCTCTTACATTAATCAAGGCACACCGCTAACTTACGCGTGTTTAACACTTGGTGAGATGGGTCGAAATCTTGGCATGCCTGCCTTTGCTACTCGAGAAACACTGCCTGATATCCGTCGTACAGAACTGCAAAAAGCTGCGAAAGCGATGGGAATTGAAGACTTACGTATGCTTGGACTGCGGGACAAAACATTGGAATTTGAAGACGATCACAAAATGACTCAGCTTGTCAGTGCGTTAATCGATGAACTGCAGCCCTCTTTAGTAATCAGCTTTTATCCGGGGTATGCCGTTCACCCTGACCATGAAGCGACAGCAAGAGCTGTTGTCCGTGCTTTAACACAAATCGAACGAGCTAAACGTCCGAAACTTCATGCGGTCGCCTTTGCCAATAATACGGAAGAGGAACTTGGTGAACCAGATGTCGTCCATGACATAACAAATGTTCAGGAACAAAAGCTGAACACAATGCGTGCCCACATTTCTCAGACAGCCAGGATGCTTGAAACCCTTGATGAAGGAATTCGAGCCAACGATCCAGAAGCATTAAAATGGGTAACTAGAGAAGCCTTTTACAACTATAAATGGGATGATTAGAGAAAAAGCTGACCGTTCAGGTCAGTTTTTTTTTAATTTATGATCCATTAGTTAAAATGAATCGATTGCTTAGTAGAAAAAACAGTGTCACACCATTGCCACAACAACCAGCTTTAACGGCATGCCATCCCAGGATTCTACATGTTATGATGAGTATGACCATTTGACTAACTTAAAATAGAGGAGATTCTGACATGAAGAAATTAGCAAACATAATCGTCTTTTTTGGATTAATTTTCGTACTTGCGGCTTGTGGATCCTCTACCGAAAACGAGGCAAGTGAAGATTCCAGTACAAATAGCAGTAAAGAACCCATAATGCCGGAAGTTGAGGTGCAATTCAAGGAAGAGCCTCTTCCCTTGAAAGAGGAAACAGTCATTCAAGCCGTTGTTACCAAAGGTGAAGAAAAGGTGACAGATGCTGAGTCTGTTGAATTCGAAATCTGGCATTCTGAGGCAGGACAAGAGCAATCCGATATGGTGAAAGCTGAGCATACGGACGGCGGGGTCTATGAGGCTGCCTATACTTTTGAAAAACCAGGCACCTATGTAGTGATTGCTCATACTCAGACAAGCACTATGCATGTAATGCCTCAAGTTGAAGTCGAAGTAGCAGGTAAGGAAGCTGCCAAGAAGGAAGACGACCATGGTCACGGTGGAGAGAGTGAATCAGCTCAGGGGCATAGCCACGGTCATGGAAACAGCGCATTCATGGTTCACTTTATGAATGATCACGAATTTAAAACAGCTGAGGAATCGACACTGACTACGCACATCAATCACAAAGAGAAACCATTTGAAAACGCTATGGTGAAATTTGAAATAAGCTCTGACCAGCTGGACAAGCATAAATACGTTCCCGCTGAAGAAATGAACCCAGGTGAGTACACGGCTGCCTATACGTTCCCTTCTGAAGGAGAGTACACAGTAACCATTCATTACGAAAAACCTGAACAAGAGATTCATGGTCATCAGGAAGAAACCGTTCAAGTAACTAAATAACACAAAAAAACGTCTGATCCAAAATGGATCAGACGTTTTTATGAATTACAACTCTGCATTCTGAAGTTTTTTCTTCTTAGCCATTTTCTCACGTTCGTTTTTATTCAAATATTTCTTACGAAGTCGTACTGCTTCAGGTGTAACTTCGCAATACTCATCATCGTCCAAGTACTCGATTGCTTCCTCAAGCGTTAGCTGACGAGTCTTTTTAATGGTGCTCGTCGTATCTTTCGTTGCTGAACGCACGTTAGTCAAGTGCTTCTCTTTTGTAATATTAACGGTTAGGTCATTTTCACGACTGTGTTCGCCTACGATCATTCCTTCATAAACCTCTGTACCCGGCTCTACGAAAATTGTGCCGCGGTCTTCAAGGTTCATAATACCATAGGTAGAAGATTTCCCTTTATCAAGAGAAACAAGCACACCTTGGCGACGTCCGCCTACTTGCCCTTTATTCAGGGGCGCATAGCCATCGAACGTATGGTTCAGAATTCCGTAACCACGAGTTTGTGTCATAAATTCAGTAGAATACCCGATTAAGCCACGTGATGGTACGAGGAATTCAAGACGAACTTGACCGTTTCCGTCGTTAACCATGTCCTGCATTTCACCTTTACGAATTCCAATCGACTCCATAACAGCGCCTTGATATTCTTCAGGTGTATCAATTTGAACACGTTCCATAGGTTCACACGTTACTCCATCGACTTCTTTCAAGATAACTTTCGGCTTGGAAAGCTGAAGTTCGAAGCCTTCACGACGCATATTTTCCACAAGAATAGACAAGTGTAACTCTCCACGTCCTGATACGGTAAAGGCATCAGGAGAATCTGTAGGTTCAACACGCAAACTTACGTCTGTTTCTAATTGTGTCAATAAACGTTCTTCTATTTGACGGGAAGTTACATACTTTCCTTCGCGGCCTGCAAATGGACTGTTGTTCACTAGGAATGTCATTTGAAGGGTCGGCTCATCGATACGCGGAATTTCCATTGCTTCCTGGTGAGTTGGCGGACAAACCGTTTCTCCAACGTTAATGTCTTCCATACCAGCCAGAGCAATAATGTCACCGGCTCTCGCTTCTTCAATCTCGATACGTTTCAGACCAATGAAGCCAAACAGCTTAGACACCCGGAAGTTTTTGACGGAACCATCTTTCTTCATAAGTGACACTTGCTGCCCTACCTTAATACTTCCGCGGAACACACGTCCAACTCCAATACGCCCAAGGTAATCGTTATAATCAAGGAGCGTAACCTGGAATTGAAGCGGATCATCCTGTGTATCAACAGGAGCCGGAATATTATTCATAATCAGCTTAAAGATCGGATCCATTGTTTCGTTCTGATCTTCAGGCTCATCACCGGACGTACCATTCAATGCGGACGCATAAACAACAGGAAACTCCAGCTGTTCATCGTCTGCACCAAGCTCGATAAATAAATCAAGAACTTCGTCGATCACTTCATTAGGTCGAGCATTAGGACGGTCAATTTTGTTCAAAACAACAACTGGTGTTAACTTTTGTTCCAATGCTTTTTTCAAAACAAAACGAGTCTGTGGCATACAACCTTCATAAGCGTCAACAACTAATAATACACCGTCTACCATTTTTAAAATACGTTCTACTTCTCCACCAAAATCGGCGTGACCTGGTGTATCGAGAATGTTAATTCGTGCATCATTATAATTAATCGCGGTATTTTTCGCTAAGATTGTAATGCCGCGTTCTTTTTCCAAATCATTAGAGTCCATAGCACGGTCATCCACGTGTTCATTCTCACGGAATGTACCAGAATAGCGAAGCATCTGATCCACAAGCGTTGTTTTTCCGTGGTCAACGTGTGCGATGATCGCAATGTTACGAATATCGTTTCTGTGTTGCATGAAGCACACACCTCTTTCAAATCGCAAATTATTCAACCTGTCTAGTATAACACATAACGAGATTTGTCGATACCTATTATGCACTTAATTCGAATCGGGTACACATGAAGATGGTAGGTTTTTTCTCAAACCCTTTCTAATCCTATCTATTCACAGTACAATAGGAAACAGATTTAAGAGAAAAAGGTGAAATGAATGAAAACGAGACGTCAGGGTGAATGGTTTGAAATTACGATCCCCAAAAAATGGGATTGCTATACAATTGAACGGATCCTAAAGAGTGAATGGAAAGTCCCTAGAAAACTCCTTCATAAACATCGGACGGAACGGAGTGTAACATTGAACAATGAATCGAGGCATTGGAAACAAACGCATGTGAGCGAAGGAGACTCCCTCCGCATCAAATTGTTTGAACCTCGTCCATTGGAAGTGACCCCTGCTTATGCTGACATCACCATTTTATATGAAGATGATCACCTACTCGTCGTCAATAAACCAGCAGGAGTCGATACTCATCCAAACAGACCTGAACAGACGAATACGCTCGTTAATGCAGTGGCCTTTTATTTCCAGGCTAATGGAATTGAATCCACTCCAAAGTACGTGCACCGTTTAGACCGTGATACTTCGGGAGCCATTTTATTTGCGAAACATGAACTTGCGATTGCATTGCTGGGCAATTTGTTGAAGAGAAGAGAAATTAGCAGAACATATTTGGCGTGGGTGCACGGTAAAATCAAACCAGCTCAAGGTACAATTGTACAGCCAATTGGTAAAGACCGTCATCATCCCGCACGAAGAAGAGTGTCTGCTGGCGGACAGCATGCTGAAACGTTTTACGAACGGATTCAATATAGTGATGATCGGAGAGCCTCTCTCGTTAAGCTGAGACTAGGCACAGGGCGCACTCATCAAATTCGCGTCCACTTAAGTTATGCCGGTCACCCTTTGCTTGGCGACGAACTTTATGGCGGGGAAGCACACTCCCTTGGCAAACAAGCTCTTCATGCCGCGAAATTAAGTTTTACTCATCCGTTCACAGAGGAGTTTGTAGAATGTATCGCGCCACCAGAACAGAAACAAAGTTTGTTTACCTTTGATCATGTACAGGCATTACTAGATTCCGAGTAAATTTTTATTCTGCCCATACGACCGATGATTCGGCCCAAAAACTAACGGATTCGCCCCAAACTTATTGGAGTTCTGACCTAAAACCGAATTATTCTCCCCTAACAAAGAAAAATTCTAACTTAGCGCAGAAAGATTCTAACCTAACATAATTACGAAGCAAAAAAGAGAAGCCGCTCATCACTCCGATGAACGACTTCTTTCTTTTCGCTTGTACTTAATACAATTTCCCCCGTAAACTGCAACCGCTCCTGAAGCAACCACAGAGGCTGCGTCCATAATGAAAAGCGCCCCTTCATTATTTCTCATCACAACTTGATTTAAAATGGCCAGCAGCAGCGCACACATGAAAAAGACGATCGCAGCCCAGGAAATAACTAGGATGTACTTCTTTGGTGATTCCTTCAAAGCCCAAATAAAGAATGCAGCTGCAACTAGTGTCCCCGTACAAAAAATCACGGCCTCCACCAATGACACAGGAGGACTGATAAGAATTTTCGTTTGATAGAAAAAGGTCAGTGCACCTGCTGCTAAGGCAACTGACCAAGTGATTAGAAATACACGCATAATTGTTCTCCTATTCTGTTATCTGCTTATAAAGGCTGTCATATTTAACTGCACATTCGAGATCAAGATCTGTCAATCCTTTCGCCTGCCAGGAAGTCAACTTAACTGTGACCATTTTATAATCAATGCTGATAAACGGATGATGCTGAATATCTTCAGCATACTCTGCCACATTATTCACAAACTGAATTCCTGTTAGAAAATCCCCGAACCGAAATCGCTTGACAATGAACTTGCCATCCAGTTTCCAGCCATCTAATGCATTCACTTTTTCCTGCTTCTCTTCGTCAGGTATCCTTTTTTCCATAAATTTTACCTCCTTGATTCAACGTTTAAAGATTATGACGTGAGCTTTAGAAATTCTTCCACATCTGCCCGGCAAAGCTCAAGCGCATGTTCCCAAAAATCCGGCTTTTCAAGATTAACATCCAAATGCTTGTGAGCCAGCTCTTCCACCGTCATACGCCCTGTATCTTGCAGAAGAGCGATATATTGATCCTCAAAATCGCGGCCTCCCTCAATTGCTTTCGCATACACACCAAGACTGAATAAATAACCAAATGTATAAGGAAAGTTATAAAAAGGAACATCTGTAATGTGGAAATGAAGTTTTGAGGCCCAAAATGTTGGGTCATATTCATCTAAGCTGTCTGCATAGGCCTCTTTCTGTGCCTCCACCATTAATTCGTTTAACCGTTCAGTAGAAACTGTTCCCTGTTTTCGTTCTTCGTAAAATCTTGTTTCAAAAAGAAAGCGAGAATGAATGTTCATGAAAAATGCAACACTGCGTTGAATTTTATCTTCAAGTAACGCTATTTTTTCATCCTCATTGCCGGCATTTTTTACCGCGGCATCAGCCACAATCATTTCAGCAAACGTAGAAGCTGTTTCTGCCACATTCATCGCATATCCTTGATTCATGATCGGCAGCTCGTTCATGACATGCTGGTGATAGGCATGTCCAAGTTCATGAGCCAGTGTGGCTACATTAGAAAGGGACCCCGAATAGGTCATAAATATCCTGGTTTGTTCGCTGTCCGGAAAACTCGTACAAAATCCTCCTGGACGTTTCCCAGGCCGATCTTCCGCTTCAATCCACTGCTTGTCAAAAGCCATTGAAGTGAATTCCGCAAGCTTGGGACTGAATTTCTCAAATTGTTCAATGATGAACTGTGCCCCTTCATTATAATTCATGTTCTGATTACTATCCCCGAGGGGGGCTCCCACATCATACATGCTCAGTTTCTCTTGGCCGAGTAATTGCGCTTTTCTCTGTAAAAACTCTTTATAATGCTCTTTATACTTTGAGATTGTTTCCCACATAGTGGTTAATGTCTTTTCACTCATGCGATTATATTCAAGCGGTTCTTTTAAAACGTCATCCCATCCCCGGTGCTTGTAAGTTTGCAGCCTGAAACCCGAGAGATGGTTCAGTGTTTCTGTGAACAAATCCGATTGTTCGGTCCAGATACCTTGGAGTTCATCAAATACTTTTTTTCGCTGATCTCGATCAGAAGAATCCAACTTATTAGCAGCTTGACCAACTGATAACGTCTCCCCATCCAATTCTATCTTCATTTTCCCAACGATCGTATCGTACATTTGTCCCCACGCATGATAGCCATCTACTGATAAGTCATTCATTAATGACTCTTGAGTGGCATCCAGCTTATCCTTCACTTGTTGTCTGCGTTCTTCCAACACGAACGCCAATTCGGCAAGAGATGGGATTTTCAGCATACTCCCCCAAACATGTGCGTCGATTTGAACTAATTTCTGATCAAACTCAGTCATAACATTCCTGAACCATGCGTCTAGTTCACTTCGTTTCGTGACTAAAGATCCAGCCGCTTTATCATCGACATTTTGAGCTGTCAAACAGCTTACAAAGGCACCAAACTCTCCCAAATGCTTTGATGTTACCTGGAGTTTATCAATAATTGAGGTCAGCTGGTCTGTCTGCTCAGGGTTTTTCGGTGGCAAAAATTGATAAACGAGCTTTTCTAATTCGCTTAAAAGAGTTTCTGTCTCTTCTATGTACCCTTTCAATTCTTCTGAGCGGCTTCCCCCTTTGAAGATAGTATCTAAATCCCAAGTTGGTTTATAAACTGTCATCCCGACCATCCTTTTCAATCGTTTTTTACGTCTCTATAAATCACTTCTATTGTATCAGAAATTTGCAAAGATTATAGACAGTTATAAAGTATAGGTTTCCTTAATCGGTCATGTTATAATTTTCCTATAATTTTGGATGAGGAGAAGGTGGTTGAGGAAATAACTCGCTTTCAATGGCCCCACAGGACGTGGGGCCGCGGAAAGCGAAGTATATTTTCGTAGCGGTTTATATGCACCCATCATAGTTTCTATAGTTCGGACTTCTATTTGATAAAACACTTTTGTCCCAGCCTCGCGGAAAGTGAGTGGTTTCCTACCCCCTTACATATTAAGAACACGGAACTTTACTCAGATTCAACAAACGGGGCTATTGTGGGAAGGAGCGAATAGAAAGTGAACAAATCTAGTCTTCATGTATAAAACCTAACGAGAAAGGATGATCCTATGCGCTATAAACGGCAAGAGATTCTGAGGTATGATTTTAAAGAAATGATTCCAGCATATTTCAAAGTGGTCAATCACAATGAGGAATCGGCTTATCCTTCACAAGGCAGCGGACAGATTGTTAATATAAGTGCCGGCGGTCTGCTTCTTGCTACCAGTTTTAAACTTCCAGCTAAGCGAAATATTCAGCTTTTTCTTGAAACGACGATTCTTCACCATACGTTGCACTTTATTTCGGAAATTGTCTGGACTAAACAAGTTGGTACGACTTATCATTATGGACTTCGTTTCCTCGACGATCACCATGATGAGGTAATAAAAGTTCTAAAGGAATATCAGAAGCAGCAAAATCCTCTCTAGGAGTACTCCTAGAGAGGATTTTTAAATGGTCATTGCATGGATTGAAATTGTTTTTCTACGGATTGAAGTAAAGGATGCCCTTCTTTGAGTTCAGATACTTCCATCAGGGCAGCTTTAACCCCTTTTTCTTTTACTAAGACTTGAATCTCTTCTGCTTCCTGATCTTGGTCCTGTTTGTAGAGTAAGGCCGCTGCAATGACTTCAACTAAATGAACCGGTGTTTCCTTATTCCATTCGACATATTCAACAGCCGGACGAATTAAGCGGTCATTTGCTCCCAGTTTACGCTTCGGAGCGCGACCGACTCGAGACACTTCGTCCGATAATTCCGGGTTCGCAAACCTTGATAATATTGTTTCTATATACTGTTCATGCTCACCTTTTGTAAATCCATATTTTTTAATGAGGACATCGCCTGACTCATCTAAGGCCCCTTTTATTTTAGGAAGAATTCGATCGTCATGTAAGGCCTGATTGATCGTTTGCAGTCCATAATAACTACCTAAATAGGCGGCGACAGCATGTCCTGTATTCACTGTAAATAACTTTCTTTCTATATAGGGAGTCAGATCTTCCACAAGTTTTAACCCGTCGATTTCTGGAGTCTCACCTTTAAATGAGGATGAATCCACTACCCATTCAAAATAAGGCTCGACAGTCACTTTCAATTTATCGTCATGGGCTTGCCCCGGAACGATTCGATCGACTGCGGCATTAGGAAAACCTGTTCTTTCCTCTACACGTGCTGCTTCTTCTTGGGTTAAGTGTGAAAGCACGTGTTTCTTAAGCAAATCACTGCCCCCGATCATGTTTTCACATGCAATCACATTAACAGCAGTTGCTCTATTCTTTAATCCCTCAGCTATCAAAGGAGCCACTTTTGGTAGAATTGAAGGACCTACGGCCGTTGTAATGAGGTCTGCTTGTTTAATCTGTTCTACGACCTCTTCTGGGTGAGTCAAACTATTGACGCCTGATATGTTTGTCACTTCTAATGCTTCATCAGATCCGGCCAGCTCAACCGTATATCTTTTTCTATCATTTATTTGATCGATAAGCTCGCCATTAACGTCAACAAATGCGATTTCGTAACCTGCCTTATATAATAAAGCACCGATGAAGCCTCTTCCGATATTACCTGCACCAAAATGAACCGCCAGCATTTAATTCACCTCTTCAAAAATGGCAAGAATATCTTCCTTGGAATCAGCCTGCAGTATTTTATCAATGTTCTCTTCTTCAGAGCATACAAGAGCAATTTGAGACAACACCTCTAAGTGCTCATCTCCTTTACCCGCAATACCAATCAGTAATTTCACGATATTCCCTTCACCAAAGTCAACTCCCTCAGGATCCGTTACAATCGTAATTCCTGTTTCCTTCACTGCTTTCTTTCCGTCTTCTGTCCCGTGTGGTATGGCTACATAATTTCCCATGTAAGTAGAAGTTACTTCTTCCCGTTCAAGCATTTGGCCAATGTATTCTTCCTCGACATACCCCTGTTTATGAAGCAAGTTTCCTACAAAGCGAACCGCTTCCTCCTTCCCATCAAACTTTTCGTTTAAGACAATATTGTTTGTAGTTAAAATAGTTTCAGACATGTTCATTCTCCTTTTAATTTGAAAGTTTTTCTTGTAGAAATTGGTATAGTTTGTTAGAAAAATAAATGTTCATTCGTTCCTCGTCGTGAGAGTGCAGTACCTTCGTACTTTCTTCATCCTCTATAATTATGGAACTTAAATAACTTAACACTTCATTCCCGCGGAGAGACAAATCAGCTGGAGCGAGCATCACAATAAAGGAATCACTATTCATGTTCTCTCCGTCCATTCCTTGCACCTCGATTGCTTCTTCTAAATGAACGAGGGTGAAACATGGTTTTGCTATTTCCTTTAATTTCGTATGATAAATCGCAAGTTTGGTTTCGGGAATGCCTAAACCGCCAGCTTCCTCTCGTTTCAGTAAGGCCATTGCAACCTTAGAGACATCATGTACAACGTTAATCTCTTTTAAATACTGACAAGCATCAAGCAGCACCTTCTCCTTATCTGCTTCAGCAGTACGTATGATGGATAGATGCTTCAAAACTTCCGTAACAGTTTCCGCATAAGCCTGAATGGACTCAATTGAATACTGGATATCTTCCTTCGATTCATGTTTGAGAGGAAGGCTGGTAACCGGCTTAGCTTGTTTCATTCGCTCATCCATTCTTAATTTTCGAATAACGTGTTGCAGTTTTTGAATATCTTTCGTTGGAAGCATCGGATTGACTAACACATAATCAGTGTAATCTCTCATAGGAACCGTAGATATCACAAGATCATACTGTTGATGATCCGATTTTTCTAAATCAAACAGGGAACGATGATCTACCTCTTCAATTTGATAAAACTGCTGTTGAAGTTTGGCAGCAAGTATTTTGGCAGTACCCATTCCACTGGAACAAACAACTAATACCCGAAGGCCACGGGCTCCCTCCATATTTAGCAGCGCCGAGGCAAAATGCATCACGATATAGGCTGTTTCCTCTTTAGGAAAAACAAGACCGGGAAACACTTGTATAACTGCACTCTGTACAGTCTTGAACAAGTCAGGATAATCCTGTTCAATCTGCTCGGTCAATGGATTTTGAATATCCATTTGCTGCTGAATTCGATATACACTCGGCTTCAAATGGACAACCAAGTCATTAAGCAGCTGTGTAGAATGATGAAGTTCCTGCCCTGTTGCCTTTGAGACAAATTCAATAAGCTGTTTAGCTTTAAAAGCAATACTTAGACTGCTGTCCTCAATTATGGCATCTGTATCATAGCGGATCTTTGCCCCCATAAGATGCATCGTAATATAGCCTGTCTCATCTTCTGGTATATCGATCTCAAAGGTACTCTCAAGTTTCTCAATCAGCTCTGCAGCCATTTCAAATTCCTTAGAATCCTTTAAAGAATGTAAATATTCCTCATCCATAACGATAACTTCACCTTGTTGTAAGCGTTCAATAGCTAAAGCGATATGGATGACTAAACCGATATAAGCATGGTCTGTTAAATCATAGTGTAAAGAGGGGCGAATGGATTCGACGGTTGTTTCAATAAGTGAGATATTTTCCCTGCTTACCAGACCAAGCAATTGTTCTGAGACTTGATCGAGCGAAGTATCATTCACGTTCTCACGAAGCAGCGTTATAAAGTCTAACTCATTCATATGCTTCATAATTAATAAGCTGATCGCTTCGCGAATATGAGACTCACTTCCTTTAACCTCAACTCCATACCCTCTTTTGCGAATCAGTTCAAGCTGAAAATCATTGACCCTCTCTTCCATCCTATCCAAGTCATGACTAATCGTAGCTACCGTCACACCTAATTCTGCAGCTAAGGAAAAAAGTTTAACCGGTTCGTTAGCTTCAAGCAGCTTAGATAAGATGAGTACCTGGCGCTCCTCAGGCGTATAATCTATAGCCTCGTGTGAAACGATCGCTTCTTTTAACTTTTCCCTGCTCGCTTGATCTCCTTCGATCGCCATTCCTTTGCCTGCTTGTCTTTGCAAAAGCAGTCCATATTCCCGAAGAACCTTCTCGATTCCCTGCAAGTCCCTGTGAATGGTTCTTGCACTTACATCAAGGGATTCAGCCAACTCTTTTATAGGTACCGTTTCATTTGAATCAACCAGAAGCTGAAGCATTTTTCTTTCCCTTGCAGATATAAACATCGATTATCCCTCCTTTCCTTAAAAAGTAGAAAGAGGCTGAGACATAACTAAATCTCTTAAGTGAGAAGACGAGCGATATGCTGTTTCAGCGAAGAAAATATACTTTGTCCCAACCTCATTCATTTATTCACTTTCCTGTAATTCACTAACCAATTCATCGTACTTCGGACTATTTAAGAAGTTTTCAACAGAAATATGATGAGCATTCGGAACTTTCTGTTTGGCCCTTTCTGTTAAATCTTTATGGGTAATGACAATATCCACATCTGAAGGAAGATCGTTAATCGCCATATTCGTTACGTTGATATCAATCGAAGCTTTTTTAAATTTATTCTTTAATAACGAAGCACCCATAGCACTTGATCCCATACCCGCATCACAGGCGAATATGACCTTATCAATAGCTCCTTGGTTGATCTGAGGAGCCTCTTGAGTCTCGTCATTAGCCGATTCCTGTGGCTCATTTGCAGTCAATTGATCAGAGACACGGCTTTTCTTCCCTTTCATTTCTTCCATTTTGGAAGTAGCTGCTGTAATGTCCTGTTCCTCTTGTTTTCCAGACTTCAGAATAACGGCAGCGACTACAAAGGTAACAGCCGCAGCTACAAGTACACCAGCAATCACTCCTATATAGTCCCCTCTAGCCGTAAGCGCAAGCACTGCGATGATACTGCCTGGCGATGCCGTAGATGTAAGTCCGACTCCAAATGCGGCAAATGTAGCTGTCCCTGATACACCACCTGCAATAAGGGCAAGAATTAAGGACGGCTTGGACAGAATATAAGGAAAGTAAATTTCATGAATTCCCCCGAAGAAGTGGATAATAGCTGCCCCTGGGGCGGACTGTTTGGAAATCCCTTTTCCGAATATCGAAAAAGCAAGTAAAACACCAAGTCCTGGTCCAGGGTTTGTTTCCAACAAGAATAAAATGGACTTTCCTAATTCTTCTGTTTGCGTTACTGCAATCGGGCTCAGAATTCCATGATTAATAGCGTTATTCAAAAACAGAACTTTTGCAGGTTCAATAAATATATTGACTAATGGTAAAAGTCCCGCATTGATCATGACTTCGACACCTGCACCTAAAGCTAAGGTAATTCCAGTAACAATCGGTCCAATGATTTGTAAACCGATAATGGCTAAGATAGCTCCGGCAATCCCGGCACTAAAATTGTTAACGAGCATTTCGAATCCTGACTTAACTTTTCCTTCAAAAAGCTTGTCGATCCATTTAATTGCATATCCACCTATAGGTCCCATAAGCATGGCGCCCATAAACATAGGAATGTCTGCTCCTACGATGACCCCCATAGCTGCAGTGGCACCAACAACACCCCCGCGTAAACCGTGAATAATACGGCCGCCAGTAAAAGCAATCAATAATGGCAGTAAATATTTAATCATCGGGTCAACTAATGCGGCCAGATCCTCATTTGGCGCCCAGCCCGTCTCTATAAATAATGCTGTAATAATCCCCCAGGCGATAAAGGCAGCAATGTTTGGCATGATCATTCCGCTAAGGAAGCTGCCAAACTTTTGCACTAACGCCCTTATCCCTGTCTGTTTATTTTGTTCAGACATTGTATGTTTCCTCCCTCTTTTGTTTCGTTCCTATACTTTAATACTAAAGCGATTACAGCGTCCTTATCAATATAATCTAAATGCATGTTTGGCAGAGGGAATGTTGCCATTTTTTAAATGAGGGAACAAGCAAAGATTAAGCATTACTAACAAATATACTCCATGTCATCATCGTTTTTGTAACAAAAATGAAATATTTTGTCATAAAAATGAAACCTTTTGCCATTTATATCCGTCTAATAAGTATAAGAATTTAAAGCCGATGCGCTTCGTGCAGTAATTATTCAGTAGATTTATGAAGAAACAGTGAGACTGACAAGATTTTGTATTTATAGAAAGGGGCTCCTATTATGAGAAAGCAAGCCGAATATAATTCTACAGATTTCATCTATGGTATTAGTGGTTCCGCAATTTTAGCAAGTATTCTTTATATCCTTATCTATATTGTATAATTGTATAAATACTATACGCGCCTCAAACTGAAGTAAGAAGCCGCTGGATCGCCTCAGCGGCTTCTTACTTCAGAGTATCCTTTTCTTTTCTATCGTTATCCTCTTTTTCTTCAACGATGATTTCCTCATTCTCATGGAATTCTTTGTCGGTTTGGCCTGTTATATAATCGAAAGGAGTATAAGAACTATCTACCGGTTTCTTTTTTATGAAAATTTTCCATGCCACGATGATGATCAAAATAAACACAGCAATCCCTACGATCAATAGGCCTATGCTATTTAGCAGCACCCAATCGCCCCCTTATGTTAATCATTTTCCCTCTATGCTCTTTCCGAAACAATAAACAGACCTGCTTGTTTAAAAAGCAGGTCTGTGCAGCGTTATTCATTATCTTCTCGATTTTTCTCTTCAAACACCTCAAGAGCTGAACGTCTTTTCTTCTTATTACGTTTTTTCCATCTTTTGATATGAATGGTAGGAGGTTCGTAATCATCAGAGGCCCGGATATCTGTATTCGATGCTTTTATAAATGACCAAGCTAACAGAAACATGATAAAAATCAGCGGGAACCCTCCGACAATACTAGCCGTCTGCAAGGTATCTAATCCTCCTAGAAACATCAGCACTAACGGCATAATACTTAACGCGAAAGCCCAAAATAGTCGATTCCAGCGAAGCGGCTCTCCCTCAACTTCTTTTTGGACAACAGAAGCCAAAATATATGAAGAGGAATCAAAGGTAGTTGCTAAGAAGATAATCGCAAGAACTGTAAAGACCAATACCATAAACTTCGCTAAGGGAAGCTGATTAATGACCTCAATAATCGTTGCCGGCGCACCATTTGCATCCATAAAAACGACGACATCGAATTGACCTGTCAGCTGCAGATACAAACCGAAATTCCCCATAATCCCGAAGAATAGAATACATCCAATGGTTCCATAAATCATAGTTCCTAAAATCATTTGCCGTATCGTTCGGCCTCTTGAAATCCGAGCTACAAATAAGCCGACAAATGGTGCATACACAAGCCACCAAGCCCAGTAGAAAATAGTCCATGATTCTGGGAAACGTGTCTCTTCAAACTGATCTAGATTTCCAAAAGGCTCCATCCAAGTTGCCATCCTAAAGAAATTATCCATGATTATTCCTACTGAGTTAACAGTTGTTTCTGCTAAAAATCGGGTAGGTCCAAAAATGAAAATAAAAGCAAGCAAGAACAAAGCGAGCCATATATTGATATCACTTAATACCTTGATTCCTCGTTTCAGACCAGAGTATGAACTAATGGCAAAAATCACAGTACATACGAGCATGATACCTGCTTGAAGTCCTAGTGTGACTTCTAAACCGGTTAGCTCACTAATGCCTTCAGCGATCATCGGGGCTCCTAGAGCTAGTGTTGTTCCTGCCCCTCCTAACAACCCAAACATAAACAATACATCAATAATGTTGCCTAAAGGTCCATCAACTGATTTTCCTAAAACCGGACGGACCGATTCACTCACCTTTAATACAGGTTTCTTTCTAACATAATAAAAGTAAGCAATCGGTAAAGCAGGTAATGTATAGATCGCCCAGGCGATAGGCCCCCAGTGAAATATGCCGTAAGCTGTGGACCACCGGATTGCCTCCATTGATTCAGGTGCAAGACCGTATGGCGGGCCCTGATAATAATAAGCCCATTCGATGACACCCCAATACAATATACTTGAACCAATACCAGCAGCAAACAGCATAGCTGCCCATGAGAACGTGCCGAATTCAGGTTTTTCACCTTCATCGCCTAATTTAATGAGTCCATTTTTACTAAAAGCTACAAAAATTAAGAAGGCAAAAACGACTAGTCCCATAATAATATACAGAACTCCAAATGTACCTGTCATAAACGAGTTGGCTTGATTAACAAATTCCTTTCCGGCCTCTGGAAATAATACAAGCGGTACCGTTACTGCCAAGAGTAAGACAAGGGCCCCAATAAAAGTAGGCCAATCAATCAGTTTCATATTCACTATGCATCTTCCTTCCCGGTAAAACAATTGCGTTTCACCATAGTGATATTGTAGAGAGGGAAAAACTTTGAAGAAAATGTGTCAAGGGGATGGGAGCACACCTGTAATAAAAAGAACAAAGACTATGACTTTAGAAGCAGTATGATATAGTTATACCCTCTTCCCCAAAAGATTAACACAATAATCGACAAGATTCTCACATCGTTGATATTCTTTATTCAAATACTGTTCGCAACAAATAAAGAGATAATAAAAAACGTAACCCATCAAGGATTACGTTTGTGCTCGCTTAGTTTATCACGACAGTCATTTTTTATTCGCTGCCTAGACCATGAGAAAGGAGGCTGGATGCGATGAGTTTATTTCAAAATTGGGACAGGTTCTTTTCACCTTTGTATATCCCCTCATACACGGCATGGCCTGTCGCTTGTTGGTTGTTGTTCAAACCATCTGAATGGAAGGATGTCGAAATTGTTCTGCTCATCTTAATTATCCTGTTCCTCGTTTTCGCAGGGACAGTCGAAACAAATAGCGATGAAAAGAAACATCGTTTGTTCGGTTATTTGTACTTAAGTGCAGGCCTCTTGATTTCAATAGCCGGTCTTTGCTATTGGCTGGTTTAAGTTTTCTAAATAAAGAATAACCAAGGAAAAATTATCGGGATCGTAATAATGATGGTGACAATAAGCCACCTGTTGTACTCCTTACTTGTTAATTGTTTCCGATAAGATAATGCCCAAGCCAATAATAACAGCACCGTTACAATAATACTTTGTAAATGAATGGTTCCATCTTTAGTATTTAAAAAAATATAGACGCCGCCCTCAATAAGGATGAGGATACCTAGTATAGAATTAAAAATATGCGTAAACGTCTTACTCACCTTAATTCACCTCACAAAACACCTAATTCTAACATCGACAAGTATAGCAGATTCCCTGAAAAGATGTACATTAATCAGGCAGAAGCATTTGATAGAAGCGCCTGCCTAGTAACTTTGAAAGAGCTGTTTCAAAGAATTTGTCATCTCAAAAGCGGATCGGTCCTGCTTCAGAATCACCCAATAATCATTATAAAATAAAATATTAAGCAGTTTAGCATCCCCCGTTGATAGTGTAAGCCCTCCAATTGGTGTTCCGCTGCCGCTTACTTTCTGATCCATTTCATTACTTTTCTTTAACGCCTTCAAAAATTCCCGGATTTCTCCCTCTTCTTTGATGGTGAAAATTTCCCTCTTCTCATCAAACCGATATAATTTAAGAATTAAAGGACGTTGATAGTCGCTCCACGCATGCGGCGTAATTTTATCTTGATTGAAGGCCAAAGGGTTAAAAAAATATGTATGATTTATATAGATAACCGTAATTATGACTAAAATTATCGCTATTATAGAATAATTTATTTTCTTTCGCATCCTTACACCCCTGTCGTTACGCACTCACACAATTAATAGGTAATTGAATTGGCAAAAAGTGCATTACATTCCTATTACTGGTTCACCCTGTAAGGTATACGAATAACCCGTGTCTTTCGTTTCATTTTTTCATGAGAACACCATCCGAATCATCCCTAAAAAAGCAAAGACCTGAGAAGTTTATCTCAGGTCTTTGCTCTTACTGAATTTTTTAAAAACCATACCGGATCAATTGGGCTGTTCTTGTTTTCTTAATTCAATTCGTCTGATTTTACCTGATGTTGTCTTTGGCAGCTCAGTAATGAACTCGACTTTTCTAGGATACTTATAAGGAGCCGTTAATTCTTTCACGTGATTCTGAAGTTCTTTAATAAGCGTTTCTGTTCCTTCATATCCATCTTGCAGCACAATAAAAGCTTTTACCACACTTCCACGAACTTCATCCGGACTGGAAACCACTGCGCATTCCTGCACGGCGGCATGTTTGACTAATGCATCTTCTACTTCAAATGGCCCTATCGTATAACCGGAACTGATAATAATATCATCACTTCTTCCTTCAAACCAAAAGTATCCATCTTCATCTTTTTTAGCTTGGTCCCCGGTTACATAATAATTACCCCTTTGGGCCAGCTTAGTGCGTTCACTGTCTTTATAATACTCCTTAAATAAAGCAGGGGTATCTAAACGAACAGCAATATCCCCAACTTCACCTGCCTCAACCGGATCGCCTTCCTCATCGATGATATCAACATGATTTCCAGGTGTAGGACGTCCCATGGAACCAGGCCGCACTTCCATATCCTTCATAATTCCAACAAGTAATGTGTTTTCAGTCTGACCATAGCCATCACGAACCGTTACGTCAAAGTAACGATTGAATGTATCGATTACTTCTCGATTTAACGGTTCTCCGGCTGAAACAGCACTATGTAAGTGCTTGAGGCTGTATTCCTGTAAATTATCAACCTTGGCCATTAATCGATATTCAGTTGGTGTACAGCACAAGACATTGACTTGATGTTGATCAAGTAAACCCAGATATGTCTTCGGATCGAATTTACCTTGATAAACAAGCCCCTTTGCCCCTGTTCCTAAGACCGAAAGAAAAGGACTCCAGATCCACTTTTGCCAGCCTGGTCCTGCCGTAGCCCATACTGTATCTCCATCTTCGATCGCCAACCATTTATAGGCGGCCGTCTTTAAATGGGCGAATCCCCATCCATGGGTATGTACGACTCCTTTTGGATTTCCTGTGGTCCCAGAAGTATAAGAGAGGAATGCCATGTCATCTCGATGGGTATCAGCCATTTCCAATGAATCAGATTGCTCCTCCATTAAGTCATCAAGACTTAACCAGCCTTCTTTGGATCCACCACTAGTAAATGCCTTCACATGCTTCATTTCCTTCACTTCATTAAACTGATCAGTAAAAGCATGGTGACTAACAACTGCTGTGACTTCCCCATGAGAGATTCGGTAAGTCAGATCCTTAGAGCGGAGCATTTCAGAACTAGGAATGACAACGATCCCCACTTTTAAGGCGGCCACATATACTTGATATGCAGAGATCAGCCTTGGGATCATGACTAGCACTTTATCTCCCTTTTTTAAACCAGCTTCAAGGAAAGCGTTTCCAATTTTGTTTGCATTTTTTATTAACCCGTCATATGTAATTTCTTCACGGTCACCTGTTTCATTCAGCCATAATAAAGCTTTTCGATCAGAATCCTTAGCATACTTTTCCATTTCCATTACGATGTTATATTGTTCTGGTGCAATCAGCTGAGCTTGGTCCACTATGACTCCTCCTTTGATTATGAGTACCTATTCATTTTGATCTATTTAAGTATATCAAAATTTTCAAAATTTTAAAATGAGATGATTTCGTATAAAAAAAGCCACCAGAAAAAAACTTTTCCAGTGGCCTGCTATACGCTGGTTCAAGCTAAGCGTTTAAAGTTTTGTCCCATAATTTCATTCATAGAATGGACGGTAATAAAAGCTTTATTATCGATAGCGGTCATATACTTTTTAAGTCGTGTATAGTCTTTTCTGTTCATGATAGTGGTGATAACTTCTTTATCTTCCTGATTGAATGCGCCTCTGGCATAATGGATCGTCGCTCCACGCCCCAGATTATGCACAATAAAATGACGAACTTGTTCACTTTCCCGGCTGATGATGACAATTTCTTTATTGTGATTAAACTGCTGCAGCGCGTAATCAATTACTAACCCATTAAGGATCACTCCAAAGAAGGCGTACATACCAATCGCTGGCCCAAATACAAAGATGGAAGAAACAGCAATAGCAAGGTCAGAGAAAAGGACTCCTTTTCCAACCTCGATTGAGAAATATTTATTTAAGATCATTGCAAAGATATCGGTCCCTCCTGTGGAAGCCCCTTGATGAAATACAATGGCCATCCCAGAAGCGGCAATGATTTGTCCTATAATAAGCTGGATTAGTAAATCATCACTTAATGGCTGGCTCATAGGAAATAGCGCTTCAAGTCCCCATACCATAAAGGAGAGAGCAAAGCTTGCATAGATAGTCTTAGCCCCGAACTGAAATCCCAGAAATATAAAACCTATAATAAATAAGACCACGTTCAGCATAAGCATAATCAATCCCAAGGAAAGATCAGGAAATACATTGCTTAAAACAATAGATAATCCACTTACTCCTCCGGTGGCTAAATCGTTTGGCGAAAGAAAGAAATGAACATTTACAGCTACTCCTAAAGACCCAATATTTATGAGTAAGAAGGAAAGTAATTTTTTCATCATGCAAAAGCCCTCCCTTACACAATAACGTCTGATTCTGTCGATTATTTTTTAGTACAATCGGGATTATAGAAGGCTTTTGGAAGTTTGTAAACAGCTTTGCTTTAAAAAAATAAAGTTTTTTAATGTAAGCGTTTATTGCCTAATTTTTCTTAACATTACAATTGAGTTCATAGTTCTTAAGGCTTAATTATGAGGATGTATCTCCAGTAAGTAATATATATTTTCTGAATTTACTATCTAATGGGCATGAAAAAGAACCCGCTGCCAAAACCGCAGCGGATTCTTATAAATTAAAGATCATATGGCAAACTGATGGTGACGGAAGTCCCTTGATCCAGTTCGCTTTTATAAGCAATCATACCATTTAAATCATTAACCATCTTTTTGGTTACCATGACGCCTAATCCCGTTCCCTTTTCTTTCGTAGTAAAGAAAGGTTCTCCAAGTTTAGCCAGATCTTGATCACTTAATCCCTGTCCGTCGTCAATAATAGACAGAATCAAATCATCTTCTCTTGTATAGGCAGAGACTTCGACATTACCGTCCTTGTCAGTCGCATCAATTGCATTACTAATGATGTTCAGCAATATCTGCTTCAGCCTTTTAGGTTCTGATTGAAAAGAATTCTCTACAATGTTACAAGTAAAAGTTAAATTAATATTTTTGTTGGTTGCTTCAGGATCTAACAATCGCAGAACATATGAGACAACATCTTCAATATCAATTTCTTCTAATTGAATGGAAGACTTCGGTTTAGAAAGCATCATAAAATCCTGGACAATCGATTCAATACGGTTCACTTCATCCAGGATAATTTCATAATAATTGTCCCGTAAATCCGGATTAGCTGCACCAATTTGCAGAAACCCTTTTATAGCTGTCAATGGATTCTTGATTTCATGTGCCACCCCAGCGGCCATTTGAGTAATCGTTGATAGTTGCTGTGATTTCTCTTTAAGCTGGGCCATTTCTTTGAACTTCGTAATATCCTGATGTGTTCCAATGACATATTCTGCGCCTTCATTGATGACAGGAAACCCTTGTGTTCGAATCCACTTTTCTTCCCCGCTTCTGGTCGTTATTCGATACTCCACATGATGTTTTTGCTGCTTCATTATAGAGAAAGCACTGGACACTTTATTGTAATCATTCATATGGATCAAATTCTTCAGGGAAGACCAGCCTGATAAGAGTTCTCTTCTTTTCATACCAAACATTTCATTAAAAGCAGGGCTGATATAATGAACCTTTTGAAAATCAAAATCACAGATCCAAAAAACGTCATTAATATTATTGGCTAAAATCGAAAACCTTTTCTCAGACGCTTGTAATGCTTGAAGCTGCTGTTTATTTAAAGTAATATCTTGTCCGATTAGTGTCAAACCTTGAGCTGTAGGTAAAATCGTCATTTTTACAGTCTGGTCGCGCATATCTCCTTCGAGTTCTATCATCTCCTGAGTATCCATAGCCCTCAGACAACGCTGAAAGAAGCTGGCATACTCCTCTACAGAGATCACATCCCAAAGTTTCTTCTGAGAATTCTCATGGTAAGAAAGACCTGTTAACTGCTCCATTTTATCATTTGCATAAATGACTTCCCAATAGTTATTGATCATGGCTAACCCGTGCGGGAAGTGGTCGGCTACTTGTGTAAACAATTCTTCTTTGGATGATGTTTTATGATCGGTAAATGAATCCGTAATCAAATCTAAATTATGAATAGCCGGCATTGATTGGTTTGCAGAAGTATTTGAGTGTAAATAAGAATAATTAGAGGGTAACGGGTCTTCATCCCTTTTATAAGGCAGTGAGCCGTTTACAGTTGATTGTGCATTTGAAAAAATAAGCACTTTTTGGTCATTTTTTAAATTGACCATCTTGCACATAAACATATGATAGTCGTTTGAAATCTTTAGATGAATTGAAAGACTCTGCTCCTTTTCTTTAGGAGTCTGATGAATTAATTGATGGATTTCCGGACGATTTGAAGTGCGGATCAAAGACAACCATTCGCAAAAAGATAGATAAACTTGGTCAAGCTGCAGCATTTTACGCATTTCATCATTGAATGTAACAGACTGGTAATGGACATTGATGAGACATGCCGGAGTACCGCTAGCTTCTAGAATGTCCAACACTTCTCCGCTATGAACATGGTCAGAATACCTCTCTCTAGTCACCAATATTAAGACCTCTTTCCTTTACCATCCATATTTTCCAACATGGGTTTTATTATAACGCATTGATATTAAATTTTGAATATCATCCCAGCATTTCGTTTGGAAAAAATAAGGACGAGTAGCTTTTTACCATCATACGAGCAGAACTGATAAAATATGACTTAAAAAATGCTTATTCAACCTTCTATACTTCTCCAAAGAGTCAGGGAAGCGTAACTTTTAAAGGGCTCCCAGTCAGCACTTAGTCCATTCATTTGTTCAAAGTCTGGGCGTTTATCTAACTTAAAATAACGCTGTAGAGCTTTTTGGATACCAATGTCAGCTTTAGGAAACAAATTATTTCTGCCAACTCCAAACATCAGCCAATTTTCCGCCGTCCATGGCCCGATCCCCCGTATCTTTACAAGTTCAGCCATAACCTCCTCGTTTGGTTTGTCAGCAAGTTCGTCTAAATTTAAACGGCCTTCCGTAATTAAACGTGATGTATCTATGATATATTCTGCTTTCCTCTGGCTAAACTGCAGTTCTCTAAGCTGCCCGTAGTCCAAACAGGCCACAACTTCTGGATCAGGATAAAACCACACGTCATCCTTCTTATACCCGAATTGTTCGACAAATCTTGTGCTTAGTGTATAAGCAAATTTCATATTCAGCTGCTGATGTATAATCACTTTCATTAAACAATCGTATAAATTAAAATCCTTAACAATCGGGGTGCCGGGGTAACACGCAAATAAGTCACCTAAATTTGTATGAGCAAAGTGCTCCTGAACCTCTTCCAAACTACGCTTCCATTGAAAGAGATGAACTACATGAGCAAGAAGGCTCTCCTTATTCTTTTTACTATTTCCTTGAATCTTAAACAAAGGGCGTTCAGTTGTTCCTAAGCTGGTCACTCGAACAACGGTGGAATCATCCTTCATACGGACAGGAATATCGACCCACTTTTCACTTACATTTAAATGCGTTAATGGGTCCATAGACCATCTTTGCAAAGCATAGTCAAAATCATATATCCCTGCAGCTTCCATTTCTACTTCCCACATTCTAAGCCCTCCTCTACAAAACTAAAAAAGAGGACCTAGCCTGCTCCTCTTTATTGCATTCGACTTTCATTATGTATTATCCTTTTTTTTGTAAGTTTACACCAATCCAATATATAAAAAAAGACCTGGCTAGTAATAATGCCAGGTCTTTTCACATCCTATAAATGAACTATTGGAAAAGGTAGAAGCTTTTTCATCATTAATTCATTTAAGCTCCCAAAATGATATCCTCTTTTTCTTAACTGAATAATCAATTCATCCAAGGCATCTGCGTTATCTTTTGACACGGTATGCAACAATATAACGGCTCCCGGATGGATTTGCTTGATAACACTCTGATAGGCATATTCCCATCCCTTCTGATGGTCCGTCTGCCAATCAACAAAAGCAAGCGACCAAAAAGCGTGAACGTAGCCTAGCTCCCTTGCCCATTTTAAAGTTTGTTCATTAAACTTTCCTTGTGGAGGACGTACATATGTCATGGATTCTTGATCTGTCAGATCTTGTACGGCTTTTTCCACTTTTTCAAGTTCTTTTTTCATTTCCTGCTTCGATAAATTAGTGAAGTCAGGGTGGCTCCATGAATGGTTACCGATAATGTGTCCTTCTTCTTCCATTCTTTTAACGAGCTTGGGAGCACTCTTAATATAATGACCTGTCACAAAAAAAGCAGCAGGGACCTGTTGTTTTTTCAAAATATCAAGTACTTTCCCTGTATAACCCTGTTCATAACCATTATCAAAGGTTAAATAAACCACTTTTTCACCAGAATGATCTACATAAAACCCATTGTATTTCTCCACCAAAGGGCCGTATTTCCCTACTTCGGGTTCTTTCCCCTCACTGCTTTTCTTATAACCCCATCCCTCAGCGAACGCTGTTATTGGGAGAATAAGTAAAGTAAAAGCAATACACAACGCAAACATTTGTCGCCACATAACTACCACTCACTTTTTACTTAGTATGTGATAGGATAGAGAAAAATATATAAGGAAATATCGAATGTTTATCCACTTATTTCTTCTTAAAGTATTAATGCAGCCGCCAATCCGAAAATAAATAACGGAATGTTATAGTGAAGGAAAGTCGGCACACATGTATCCCATATGTGATTATGTTTCCCATCGGCATTTAATCCTGAAGTCGGACCAAGCGTACTGTCTGAAGCTGGTGATCCGGCATCCCCAAGGGCTCCCGCTGTGCCAATCAGCGCAGCAATAGCCATAGCTGAAAATCCTGCACTAACACAAATAGGAACAAACAATGCAGCCAGAATGGGAACCGTGGCAAAAGATGATCCTATTCCAATGGTCACAACTAATCCTACAAGCAATAATACAAAAGCAATCAATGCTTTGCTGTCGCCTAAATACCCAGAGCTTGCATCAACCAATGCAGAAACCGATTGGGTTTTTGTCAGAACATTGGCATAGCCTGCCGCTACTAGCATGACGAAAGCGATCGTCCCCATCATTGCAATTCCATCATTAACAATTCGATCACCTTTTTTAAACGGTACAACCTTAAAGATAAACATGAGTGTCAACCCGGCTAGTGCAGCCAGAATAAGATCTTTCCAATAGGCTTGTATAACCAAAGTTACGAGGATGGCAATGATCGTAAACCCGTGCTTTTTGTTGAAACGCTCTGGTGTGAAATTTCTCAGCAGTGAACTCGGTTCCTCATCAAAATTCTCCGCTTGGGAAGGCTCTTTTCTCTTTCGATACGTAACAAACACCGCAAACAGTAACCCTGCAATCATCCCAAGACCTGGTATAAACAGGGACTTGGCAATCGTATTTATGGTAATAGAAACACCATTTGATGCCATGGCTTGTTGAATCGTTTCATGAAATATATAACCAAAGCCGATTGGAATCATGATATAAGGTGCTTTGAGTCCAAAGGTCAGCGCAGAAGCTACTGCCCGCCTGTCTATTTGCATGCGATCGAACATGTGAAGCAGCGGAGGGATTAGAATAGGTATAAAAGCAATATGAACAGGTATCACATTTTGTGATAAGCTTGCTACCCCCGCGATAATTAGAACAGTAATGGTCCGTTTGTCTTTTAATATTTTTAGCAAATAGCCAACAAACATACTGGTGATTCCTGAATGGCTTATGGCTACGGCAAAAGCACCAAGCAGGATGTAACTTAATGCAACCCTCGCCTGATCCCCCATTCCGCTAACTAACAGTTCTAAAGAACTTATTAACGTTTCTCCATTCATGATTCCTGCTGTAAGACTCGCTGCAAGAATCGCTATAATAACATTCACTCGAGCTAAACTTAAAATAGTCAGCACAAGTACGGATACAATAACAGCTGACGCCATCATGGTCGCTCCTCTCTCAGATGTATGATCTCTTTATACTTTCTTGCATTAGCGATTTATCATGATAAAGTATTATGGCCAAAAAATCAACCCTCACAATTTTGTGAGAGTCAGATCGATTATTTACATTTTTCGTTCAAGATCCTCAAGCATTTTGATCAGTTCATCAATATCTTCAACGGAGGTTTCATTAGGATCCATTTGATCAACACGATTCATAAAAGCTGATAGCCGCGTTTTAAGGTCGGATAGTTTTTCTTGCTGGGACATTCGCTCATACCCTTTCAACGTTTGTTTTTAAGCCGCCTTGCCTATCATAGTACAA
This sequence comes from Halobacillus ihumii, assembly GCF_902726645.1. Taxonomy (NCBI): domain Bacteria; kingdom Bacillati; phylum Bacillota; class Bacilli; order Caryophanales; family Bacillaceae; genus Halobacillus; species Halobacillus ihumii. The sequence goes on along the minus strand of NZ_CACVAO010000001.1, from coordinate 3,157,108 downwards.
AGCAGGAAGTGTGTCCATACGACCAACACGATATACATGGTATAATAACGTAAGTCCATGATGACTTTCTGGTCTCATGGGTCCTATAGCTATACAGCGAATCATCCCTTGCATAAGCTTAATCAGGAGGCATTTCACGTGGAACAATTCGGAAGCTTTATCATAGACCTGTTTGAATATAATAATACGGTTCAAATTCTTGCCAGTGCGATCATTTTGTTTGTTGCTGTCATGATTATTCGTAAAGTGATTAGATCATTTTTTAAGAGAACTTCATTTATAGAAGAAAGAAAAGAGAAAACTCTCGAAGCCATGGTCAACTCGATCGTCAGTTATGGAGCCCTGATCGCCTTTATTATTATCGTGTTATCTACTTGGATTGATATCGGAAAAATTCTAGCCGGTGCCGGAATCATCGGGATCATTATCGGCTTTGGCGCTCAGAGCCTTATTAAAGACTTTTTTGCAGGGATATTCCTTTTGTATGAAAAACAGTTGCTTAAAGGGGATTATATTACACTGAATAACACGCACCACGGTATCGTTGAAGATGTCGGGCTTCGTTTCCTGAAAATTAGAGAATGGAGCGGAAAACTCCTTACGATCAGCAATGGCCAGATTAAAACCATTGAGAATTATAATATTGAATACATGCGTGTCATCGAACATGTAACCACGAACTTTCTTGAAGACCCTAGAAAAGTGTTTACGGCTTTAGAAGCAGCATGTGTACGATTAAATGATGAAGTAGGCATGTTTCTGAAAAAGGATTTAGCGAAAAAGCCTATTGAACCCTTTAAAGTTTATGGAATGTATTCACTCAATGACCAATACCATGGTTATCAATATACGATAACAGGTGTTGTGGAAGACCTGGTCTATTGGACCGCATCAAAAGAAACGCGCCGTATCATTGCCGAGACAATGTTTGATCATAACATTGCCATGGCGGAGCAGCGCGTTCAAGTTCAGTCTTATTCCTCTAAAGAGGAGTAAGGCTTTATTTTAATTCAAAAGAGAAACTGACATGATCCTGAATTGGAATCCAGGCTCCTATCCCTTGTCTGGTAACATTTTTAATTTCTAAGGTTGTCTTCGAGCCTTTTAACTTGATGTAAACATCACCAAAAGTGACTTCCCCTTTTTCATTGATAGCGGGGGCATACGCTTGAAGCACCCCTGTTTTGTTCACGGGCACAGAGTATGTGTTCTGCTGCTTCGTTCCCGCACCTATAACCGTGTGGAACGAAAGAGGAAGCTTCGAGTTCTTTTGTGCCTCTAATAAAATCAACTTCATAATTTGATCACTATGGCTGATCTTGGATGTTAGTCCGCCTTTCACATGCTTTTCTTCCTTTTGCTCGTAGCTCATTTTGGCTGGTTGACTGCCTCCATGATTATCGAGTTCATTAACATTAATCTGCTGATACTCCCAATTAATATTGGATTCTGTTGATTTATAAGCTAACGGCCATCGTCCTAAAAAAATCTCCGCTCTGTAACCTAAGGCAAACGGGGAAGGTTTAAGGGTTGTTTCATTTAGCATTTCGATCAACTGTGGGTTCGTAATGCGTACATCCGACTCTTCCATCAGTTCATCTGTTAATTCTTCAGCTTCTAATATTTCCTGATCTTCTGTTGAGTTAGGATAGGTATTATCCTTTGAAATATTTAAGACGTGATTAGGGATGGTTGAATTTTTGTTCTGTTCTTTTTCCTTGGCAAGTGTACCCTGTGATGAAACTAAAGAGATGAAGCCAATAAGAACAATAAGTCCTAGCCACTTGAATCTCATCCTGGTTCTGACCACCTTTCATTTTTCTATAGCTTGTGAAAAATGGTCCTGAACTATTCTCTTTTAAGCAATCAATTTGTTCATCACACGTTCTGCTTTTGGATCAAAGAACTGGATCATTGGACCAATTAGTACGAGAATGATTACAGTCCCAAGCCCGATAGGTCCTCCGAAGAACAGGGCAAGGATCAGAGCAAAACCTTCTGTTAACGTTTTTGCGACAGTAAGCGATAAACTAAACCGTTTCTGTAAGGCTACCATAAAACCATCAATTGGATTGAGCGAATAGTTTGGTTGTAAATACAGCGAAACACCGATCGCAAGTATAACTATCCCTAAAATCAGAAAGACCAACTGAGTCAAAAACCCGGTTATAGAGACATGTACCAAGCCTGTGACCAGCCAAAAATCAATCATCTTCCCGATGATTAAAATGGTAATAACCGCTAATATGTCGGGACGTTCCCTTGCAATTAAAGCATTAGTACCAATCAAAATGGAGCCGATAATGATGACCCAATTCCCTACTGTAAAGCCAATTATTTCGGTGAGCCCCACATTCATCGCATCCCATGCTCCCGCTCCGAGATCCGCTTTAATGGTTAAGGTAATGCCGAGTGAAATAATAATTAAACCCAATATGTAAAAAAGTGTTTTCACTAGAAAAGCTTTCATCTTCTCACCCCATATTCAGAACCTTTTCATGTATTCTGATCAGGTTCATAATCCAAAAAAAAGAAGCTCATCCTGCTTATTTCAGGATAGGCTCCTTTATTTTACCTGCTGAGCTGAATACACTCAAGAGATTCCTCTATTTCGATACTATCCTTTACAGATTGAACCATGGAACAATTATTACGGGAAACTTCTAAATTCTTTAGCAGTTTGTCTTGATTTAAATGATACCCTTTAACAACAAAACGCAGGCTGACTTTCTCTATCCGGTTGGCTGCTTCCGTATTCCGTTCAACCTTTGCCTGAACCGTAATGTCTTCATAATTAATTCTTTGCTTGTCCAAAATTTTACGGTACACACTCAAACTGCATCCGGCAATCGAGGCAACCATCAACTGAAACGGACGGAAACCACTCATTTCATCGCTGGAGATGTCAAGTTCACCGTAATCAAAAGATGTTCGAACACCCTCATCTTTAATATAAAATTCCATTGTACTCTTCCCCTTTCTGCAAAGTGTCTTCCTCTTTATATATATAATAACCGTTTTAGGCAAGTAAATAACCTCATCTACGTAATAATATCCTTGCCGACTGAAGTTCATTTCGTTTACGATAATATGGATGATTTAATACAGAAGGGGGAGGGTGTTATGGTTTCAGTACGATCAAGATTTTGGATTCTCATTGGACTTGTGACAATTTCCGGTTTCTCTCAAGGTATGCTGTTACCGTTATTAGCGGTGATTTTAGAGCAAAACGGTGTCTCTTCGTCGATTAACGGACTTCACGCTACCGGATTATATATCGGAATTTTAATCTCTTCCCCTTTTATGGAGAAGCCCCTTCAGAAACTAGGATATAAACCCGTCATTATGATAGGGGGAGCCCTAGTCTTTATTTCGCTCGCCTTGTTTCCATTTTGGCAGGCTTTATGGTTTTGGTTTGCTCTACGTATGCTTGTTGGAATCGGCGACCAAGTGCTTCATTTTGGTACACAAACATGGATTACCGCCTCAGCTGCACATGAATCCCGCGGCAGAAGTATTGCCTACTACGGTTTGTTTTTCAGCGTAGGGTTTACTCTCGGGCCCTTAATGACTAACTTACTGTCGATCAGCCTTTACATACCGTTTCTAGTATCGGCTCTTTTAAGTTTGATCGTTTGGAGTACCATGTGGTTTGTACGAAATGAGATGCCTGACCATAACGAAACAACTGTCTACAGTACAAGTTCAATAAGACGTTTCAGCCGGGCGCTTAAGCTTGGGTGGGTAGCTTTCCTCCCTCCTATGACATACGGATTTCTTGAAGCCACTCTACATGGTATTTTCCCTGTCTATGGGATGCGAATCGGCCATGATGTTAACACTTTGTCTTTTATCATTCCATCATTTGCAGCGGCGAGTTTATTATCGCAAATACCACTCGGAACCTTAAGTGACAAAATCGGCAGAAAAAAAGTCATCCTTTCAGTAGTAGCGGGTGGAATCGTGGCCTTCCTATTCGCCGCCTTCTTTGAACATTCTACGCTATGGTTATTCGTAACCTTTGCTTTAGGCGGACTCTTTGTAGGCTCTTTATTCTCACTGGGAATATCCTATATGACAGATTTGCTTCCAAAGGAATTACTTCCCGCAGGCAATATTATGTGCGGCATGGCCTTTAGCCTTGGAAGTATTGCAGGACCATTTCTGTCAGGGATTGTTATCGATCTTTTTCCTGGATTATCATTCTTTTATATTATTGTTGCATTACTCATACTCGTATTTATTTCAACTGCTTCAAAACGAAACCCACAGGTTCAGCCCCTTAGAACCTGACATAGTTTCCATTGAAAAAAGCTGCATACTACTGACGGTACGCAGCTTCAGGTTGTCGAGGCAGTCTGAAGAGCCTATTTTTTGGTTTAGCTGTATTCACATAGACAGTTGCCATCTATCTCCACCCGTTGATACACACTTCGCTTTCAACGACCACACTACGCTACTGGCCGCGGAAAGCGGGTGGTCATCGCTTATACGTGTATAAAACTTGTAGAGAAGAAATCAGGGTATTTCTCTACAAGCTTAAAAAATTGGGACATATTAAACTTCTTAAGCAAAAGTACGAATTATGTGCTGTTAGCGAAGAAGATATACGTAGACTCCAGTGGGAGGAAAGGCCTAGGTGAGACCCCGAAGTGCGCCAGCACAAGGAGGCTTAACAGCCGCCCGCGGAAAGCGAAGTATATCTTCGTAGCGGTTTACAATGCACCGATCGTTTCTACCTAGTTCGGATTACCATTTGATAAAAAACACACTTGTGCCAGGCTTTTTTGTTATTTCGACAAGGCTTTAGAGAGCACTTCCAAGTTTTGTTTCATTAGACTAAAGTAGTCTTCATTCGCTTGAATATCTTCTTCGGTTAACACCGAGAGGTTATGAATACGCAATGGTGCTGCCCCAATTTCATTTTGAACAACTTTGGCTACTTTAGGTGTAACATTTTGTTCAAATAATACATAATCCAACTGAAACTCCTCAGCTGTTTCAATAATTTCTTCTAGTTCTTTTTGCGATGGCTCACTAGTTGGGGTTAAACCTGAGACAGCCACTTGTTCAATTCCGTACGCATGCTCCCAGTACCCATAAGCAGCATGGGAAACGATAATTTTATCCTTAGGCTTGCTTTCTAACTGTTTGTGAAATTGCTGATCCAATTCAACCAATTTATTTTTCAGTTGATTGAAATTTTCAGTAAATTGCTCCTTAGATTCAGGTTGTATAGAAATGAGCGTGTTTTTAATATGTTCAGCTAATTGAATCGAACGAATGGGGTCAAGCCAAATATGAGGGTCTTGATTCCCATGTGTATGCCCTCCATGCCCTTCGCCTGCATGTGAACGTTCCTTTTCTTCTTCATGAGAATGCTCTTCTTCAGCATGTGTATCTTTTTCTTTCGAATTGGAATTCTCCCCATGGTCGTGAACATGCTCTTCAAGTTTGATTCCTTTCGACGCTTCTAGAATTTGCACTCCTTCGGGCTTTACTGTATCCGCGATTGTTTTCGCATAGGACTCAAGACCCGCTCCATTATAAATAAAAGCATCCGCTTCGGCTATTTTTATCATCTCTTTTGTGGTGGGTTCATAAGTATGAGGGTCTGTTCCTGGTGGCAAGATGGTCGATACCTCTGCTAAATCACCAGCAATTTGCTGTGTAAAAAACTTTAACGGATATACAGTCGTATAAATTTCTAACTGTTTGTCTGATGAATCTTCTGGGGATGTTTCATTTCCACATGCAGACAACAATAATGTAAGTATCAAAATAAGACTAGCGTATTTCCCCATTGTAACTCCTCCTTCTCTTGAAAAATCAGTTCATGAATCGCACTGCCTCTAAATTGTAATCATTACTTTTTGCAACAACGCAAATTAAAAGCCTACGACTTGTGTCGCAGACTTTGACTAACTGCACTGGGGACACTTTCCGTAAATCTCAAATTTATGATTTTCAATATCATAACCGTTCAGACGTTCGTTGATACTTTCCATGGGGCAAAACTCAATTGATTTGGTTTTTCCGCAATCCGTACATATAAAATGGTGATGATGACCATGGGTTTCACAGCCTAAACGGAAATGCTTCTCTCCACCCAGTTCCGTAGCTTCAAGAATTTCTTCTTCCGTTAACAAGTAAAGGTTGCGATACACTGTATCGTAACTCACACTTGGAAAGTCTTCTTGAATTTGTTTAAGAATAGCTTTTGCAGCAATGTATTGGTCTTGATTGACGAAGATCTCAACAATACGCTCTCTTTGTCTCGTCCGTTTGTATCCTTTATCTTTAAGTCGTTGCAAGGCTGTTTCCACATTCATATTGCTTCACCCTTTATATAGAGTTGATTTCTCACCTTTTTATAAAGCATTGACATCATCAGAATAATAATAGCTGTCAGCACAATGGTTCCCCCAGGAGGGACGCTTAAATGATAAGAAGCATACAACCCAAGGATAACGGATAGTTCCCCAAATGCAATCGATAACCCAATAGTTTGTTTGAAGCTGGAAGCAATTCGTAAGGCTGCCGCAACTGGAAGAGTCATCAATGCTGACACGAGCAATATCCCGACTACCTGCATGGCTGAGGCAATCACTAAAGCCACCATTACAATAAACAAAAGATGAATCCATTTGCCATTCACTCCGGAAATGGAAGCATGTTCTTCATCAAATGAAAGCACAAACAATTCCTTATAAAAAAGGATAACAATCGTGATAACAACAATGGTAATGATTAAAACTGTCCACATATTAGAACGGGTAACGGCCGTGACACTGCCAAATAAGTAACTGAATAAATCTGTATTGAAACCGTCTGCTAATGAGATCAGCAGCACACCTAACCCAATACCGCCAGATAATATGATCGGAATTGCCAGTTCCTCATAATGTTTATAGGCTTTCCGGAGTTTCTCAATTAAAATAGCCCCGCCTACCGAAAATACCATCCCCATATAAACAGGGTTAAGACCTTGGACGGCTGAGACTTTCTTTTCAAGAAGAAGACTTGCCGCAATACCTGTCAGTGTTATGTGGGATAGGGCGTCGGCAATTAAAGAGAGTCGTCGAACCACGATAAAAACGCCTAACAACGGTGCCACTATCCCGATTAGCATTCCTGTTATGGCTGCATTTTGTAAAAACTGATACTGAAAAAAGCTTTCGATCATGAGTGTTTCACCTCATGATGATGGTTATGAGTAAGCGGCTGAACAGAATGACCATACAGTTGATTCAAATTCCCCTCTTCAAAACCTTTATATTCTTCAGACACCCCATGAAAGTGCACAGATTTATTCATGCACGCAACATGTGTTGCATGCTCTGTTATCGTCCCGATATCGTGTGTCACCATTAACAAGGATATGCCCTGTTCTCGGTTTAGCTTAGCCAGTAAGTCGTAGAAATTGGCCACGTGCTTGGCATCCACACCAACTGTGGGCTCGTCCAGGATTAATAAAGAAGGATCACTGACAAGTGCCCGAGCAATAAATACACGCTGCTGCTGACCGCCAGATAGCTCGCCTATACTGCTCTCAGCGTAATCTTCCATCCCTACGATTTCTAGAGCATTCATTGCTTTCTCTTTATGTTTCCGATTAAAAAAACGAAAGGCTCCTATACGAGACACGAGCCCAGTTTTCACAACCTCAAGTACAGTTGCCGGAAATCCTGAATTAAAGCTATTTGCTTTTTGCGAAACAAACCCGACTTCCTGCCATTGATTAAAATGTCGCAGTTCCTGGCCAAAGAGGCGAATTTTCCCCTGATCTGGTTTGACCAGTCCAAGCATTAATTTAATTAGCGTAGACTTCCCGGAGCCGTTTGGGCCGACAAGACCTAAGAATTGTCCTTTTTCAATAGATAGATCCACGTCCTGCACAATCCACTCTGCATCATATTTAAAAGAAACATGGTCTATTTCTATAATTTTATCATTGCCCATATACAGATTCCCTTTCACAAATAAGAATGATTACGATTTAATTATAATAGTTCACGCTTTCGTTGTAAACAAGTAATTCAAAATCATTACGATTTACAAATGCCACACCATATCATAGTAGGAACGAAGCCGTAATGCAAGTCACACACAGCTAAAAATCGTCGGCCCTCCAGGACCGACGATTGATGTTTATAAATATTTATTGTAACGACGCTCTAAATAATCTTGAAGAACCGAGAAAAACAAGGTTAATACTAGATAGATCATCGCAGCCAGGATATACATGGTTAATGAATCCGTTGTGCGTCCTGCAACAATTTGGGCCTTGTTCAAAATCTCCGGAACCGAAATCATCGCAGCTAAAGAGGTAGCTTTTAATATATCAAGAAAAACGTTAGCTAATGGCGGAATCGCAATTCTCGTCGCTTGTGGCATAATAATCCTTCGCATCGTTTTCCAATAAGATAATCCAAGAGCCCTCGATGATTCCCATTGGCCATGATCGACACTATTCAGTGACGAGCGATTGATCTCTGCGATGTACGCAGCACTATTCGTCCCGAAACCGATAATAGCGGCAACTGGTGCTGTCAGTGTAATTCCGACTACCGGAAGACCAAAATAAAGCACGAATAAATAAACAAGAATCGGTGTCCCTCGCATTAAGGTGATATAAATACGAGCAGGCCACCTCAATAGAAGATTGTCTGATCCTCTTGCCAAAGCTAAGAAGAATCCGAGAATCAGACCGAGCACCATACCTAGAATAGCTACTAATAACGTGTACGGTACCCCTTCTAATACAAACGGTAAGTTGTCCCAAGCACGTTCTGGCACAAACAGCTTCTCTAAATTGATGTCATTGATTTCAATACCAAACATAACGAGACCCCTACAGGTCTAAACCTTTAATTTCTTTTACATCGGCTTCGGGTTTCTTAGAAGCATCTTTTCCACCGAAGAATTCTTTAGAAATTTTTGTTAGTGTTCCATCTTCTCTCATCTCATTTAATGTTTCATCAATTTTCTTTTTAAGAGTGGAAGCATCTTTTGGCATGACAATAGCCGACTCTGTTGGATGAAATTTGAGATCTGGGTGAAGCTTCACCGGTATATCTGGCAATGCTTTTAGCGCTAACGTCTGCAGATAGTAGTCATTGATGATAAAATCCGTACGTCCATTAGCTACATCACGAAGGTACACATCATTAGCTACATTTCCGTATGTCTTCGTTTCAGCTCCAAAGTGTGCAGCAATTTTTGAAAATACTGTGGTTGCACCTCCACCATGTTTCTTGCCTTCCAGATCCTCTAAAGTTTCAATACCTGAAAGGTCTGATTCACGCACAATCATCGTTGAATACGAATACTTATATGGATCACTAAATGCAAATTCCTTCTTCCTATTTTCAGTAACCTCCATATCATTGATGACAACGTCTATCCGGCCGCTTTTTATAGCAGATAACAATCCATCTACACCGTATTCTTCAAAAGAAACCTTTAAACCTAATCGTTTAGCCACTTCACGGATAATTTCCACGTCATATCCTGTAAGCTTGTCAGAATTCTCAGGGTAGTAAGAAGCTGGATAAAGCGTTCCTGACGTACCAACTACAATCTCACCTGCCTCTTGGATTTCACTCCATTTTGAGTCCGATGCCTGCTCTGCTGACTCACTGTTTTCAGTTGAACCCTCTTCACCCTTATCTGCTCCGCATGCAGCGAGAACTACAGAAAACATGAGAATAAATATAAGTAAAAGACCTTTTCGCATGGAATATGTCCACCTCTCTACGTTAATTTGACACTTATTCAATATAGCAACTTGACACATGTAATATCAACCTTCTAGCTCGGATATTTTCCCTCCGCACCTATATAAAAATTTTCTGAATTTATAATTCCTTTTTGACGCTTATTCCATTGACTTATATTGAAATGATGATAATATAATAACAAATACAAATTTATAATAATTATAAATAGAAACTCCTACCCATACACCTTATGGATTAGTTCCTAACAACATAGCAGAAAATTATTATCAATTATAAAAAGGGAGATGAGAACGCCATGCCTGCAGAAGTTCGTTCCATTCGTGTACGTCCATTTTCTTCTTTTTCACTCATTGAAAATAGTAAAGAACATTTGGAATTAATTGCTGCTCTGTTTAGCGGCCTGACCCTGTTTCTTACATGGCTGAACATCGAACACCTTTCCCAAAGTGCCTATATTACTTTGCATATCATCGCCTTCATCACTGGAGGGTATGCCAAGGCCAAAGAGGGAATAGAGGCGACAATTCGTGACAAGGAATTAAATGTCGAGATGCTGATGATACTCGCTGCCATCGGAAGTGCTTCGATCGGGTACTGGACGGAAGGTGCAGTTTTAATTTTCATCTTTGCTTTAAGCGGAGCTCTCGAAACATATACCATGAATAAAAGTAAGAAAGAGATCTCCTCTCTCATGGATCTTCAGCCTAACCAAGCATGGAAGGTCACTAGAGATGGGTATATAGAAGTCGCTACAGATTCACTTGTGATCGGGGACAACATATTGATTAAGGCAGGGGAACGCGTACCTTCGGATGGGAAAATTGTAAAAGGAACAACATTTTTAGACGAAAGTGCCATCACCGGAGAATCCATACCTGTAATGAAAGACCACGGGAAGGAAGTTTTTGCTGGCACTGTAACAATGGATGGCAGTATTACTGTGGAAATTACGAAGACACAGAAGGATACCGTTTTTCAGCAAGTTATGGAGCTTGTACGAACAGCCCAAAAGGAAAAATCCCCTTCCCAATTATTCATTGAGCGTTTTGAAGGAACTTATGTAAAAGTTATCCTGATCGTTGTGGCCTTAATGCTCTTTCTCCCCCATTTCCTGTTTGGCTGGACGTGGATGGATACGGTATATCGAGCGATGATTTTACTTGTTGTGGCTTCCCCCTGCGCTTTAGTCGCTTCTATTATGCCAGCAACACTATCCGCCATTTCAAGCAGTGCTCGGCACGGAGTTTTATTCAAAGGCGGGAGCCATCTTGAGAATTTGTCCCATATTAAAGCCATCGCTTTTGATAAAACAGGGACTTTGACATATGGTTCTCCTGAGGTAACTGACATTTATATTGACCCGTCTTACAATAAGGAGGATGCACTGGCAGCCATCGCCTCAATTGAACAAGAATCAAACCATCCACTGGCCAAAGCGATTGTTCGCTATGCTAAGCAGTCTAACATCACTTTCCCGCCGATAGATAACATGAAGAATTTCAACGGGCAAGGAGTCACAGCCGTGGTAGGTGATCAAATATGGAAGATTGGCAATCCAGCTTTTATTGGAGAAAAAGCGGCAGAAATGTTTCAAGAAGGGGCAGCTGTGCGGCTGTCATCAGAAGGGAAAACAGTCGTTTTTGCGGCGAATGAGGAAGGCATCGTCGCGGCAATTGCTTTAAAAGATACTGTTCGAAAGGAAACCAAACAAGCGATTAAAGTGCTTAAAGATCATGGCGTCTACACGATAATGTTAACAGGTGACAATTTAAAAACAGCCAAGGCTATTGCAGAAGAGTCAGGAATTGACCACTTTGTTGCTGATTGTATGCCAGATACAAAAGTAGGCGAACTCAAAAAGCTTAAAAAGAAATTTAATCAAATTGCAATGGTGGGAGATGGCATTAATGATGCCCCTGCCCTGGCAACAGCTAACATAGGAATCGCTATGGGTGAAGGTTCAGACGCTGCGCTGGAAACAGCAGACGTGGTACTCATGAAAAATGACCTGCCCAGAATTGCAAAGGCCATGAGGCTTTCACAAAGGATGAACCAGGTTGTTAAGCAAAATATTATTTTTTCCATATCAGTAATTATGCTATTGATTATATCTAATTTCTTTCAAATATTAGACCTTCCTCTCGGGGTCATCGGGCACGAAGGAAGTACGATCTTAGTCATTCTCAATGGACTGCGTCTGCTAAAAGGGTATGAATGATGACCAGACTCCTCGTGAGGCACTTCGTTGGAATAAGCTATTCGCGGATAACCATAACTCTTCATGATTTACAAAAAAAGTCATAAAATAAAAGAGGCTGGGACATATATAAAGTTCTTAAGTGAAAATACGGACGATGTGCTGTTTTAGCTGAGAAAATATGCGGAGACTCCTGCGGGAGGAAGGGCCTAGGTGAGACACCGCAGTGCGCCAGCACAAGGAGGCTCAACAACAAGGAAGTTCGGTTAAAACCGGCACGTCCTGTGCCAACACCGAACGACCCCACTACGCGCGAGGGCCGCGGAAAGCGAAGTGTATTTTCGTAGCGGGTTATATGCACCAATTATAGTTTAATTAATTCAGATTTTCACTAAAAACTTTTGTCCCGACCTCTTAGCTTTATTAGTTCTTTTGTTGTTCGCTCCTTGATCATATAAAAGGCTTAAAAACTTTTCTCGCCAGCCTAAGGGGAGTCCTCCCTGGTTTTTTAGTTATTTGACTGCCGAAACTTTAAAATAACGGCATTAACTTCACCTCCCAAAATAATCACAACCCCGGATATATAAAACCATATCATTAACACAATAACTCCGCCTAAGCTGCCATAAGTGGCTGAATAATTTCCCATACTGCTTACATAGTAGGAAAACAAAAGAGACACCAACTGCCAGCCTATTGTTGCAAAAATAGCCCCAATCGTTATTTCACGGATCTTCAAAGATTTATTGGGGGCCATTAAGTAAAGAAAAGAAAGAACTATAAAGAAAATGACTGATGAAACGACCCACCTTAAGGCGTCCCAAAAGAAAATAAAATCACCCGATACACCTAAAAAAGTAAAAATAAACGTACTGATGGAATTTCCTAACACGGGGAGGAGAAAAGCAATCCCGATCACAAAGACCATGGCAATCGTCAGTACAATTGCCGTGAATCTTGCTACGATAAACGATCGGTTTTCATCAACATTATGAGCCCTATTGAAAGCACGCATCAGAGCATTAACTCCATTTGAAGCCGCCCATAAAGTACCAATAATCCCTAAAGACAGTAACCCACCGTTTTGATCGTTAAGCAATTCAGTAATGTTTTCAGAAATCAACTCATACGTTTCAGGAGGAGCGTATGTACTTATGAAGTTCAATACTCGGTCCTCTTGAATATTCATGTAGCTTAATAATGTGATTAGAAAAATGATAAACGGAAACAAGGAAAGCAGAAAAAAATAGGCAAGCTGAGCTGCCATACCAGGGATTTCATCTTCCCCAAACCGGGTAAACAGCTCCTTGCCAAAACGCATCACCTTACTCAAAACGCACTCTCCCCTTTTGGACCGCTTAGGAAGCCTCCTTCGAATCATCTACTGCTTCTAGCTGTTGACTTACATCTTTTTCGATCTCACTTAGCTTTTTGAGAGCTTCCTCAGCTTTATTTAATATCGTTAATACATCGTCAATGCCTTTGTTTATACATTGCGCAAATGATTCATAATTCATACGCACTGAATGCACTGCTGTAGATGGGTGAGCGACAAATTTTTTACATGATGTCCCTGCACTTCGAGTCTTACCTGTTACATAACGGCGTGTCCCTTTATCAAATAGCATTACAGCACCGCCAACTAGGGCACCCAATACCATACCTTTACATAGCTTATGCTTTGTCATGATAATTCCTCCTTATTTCTAACATTTTGTTTAATTTCATCCAGAAGTCCCACACAGCCTTGGCTTATTAATTCGTACACTTCATCAAAGTTTCCTGTGAAGTAGGGATCGGGAACGTCTTTTTTATCATGAGTTGATACGTAATCCATAAACATGTTTACAACTACTCCATTCTTTTCCCGGATGCCTTGTAAGTCCTTCATGTTCTTTTGATCCATAGCAATAATATAATCAAATCTGTCCCAGTCTGAAGGGTCTACTTGCCTTGCAGCCAACCCTTCATAAGAAATACGATTATGATCTAATATATTTCGGGTCCCTTCATGCGGGGAAGCCCCCACATGCCAGTGGCCAATCCCAGCTGAATCAACTGTAACATGGTCGCTTAATCCTTCTTTGTTAATCAGATCTCGCAATATCGCCTCTGCCATCGGAGAACGACAAATGTTCCCCAGACAAACAAATAATACGTGAATCATTTTCATTGTCCCCCATCTTTATTATTTCATCTATTACAGATTATATCGAAAAAAATTAAATCATTCATCATTATGTTGGTTATTTCCCCTCCGTGCTTCAAAATAAAACCAAATACCTTATGATTTTAAAAGATATGGACTTGACAATTTGGGGTAATTTTCGGAATATTTAATATAAAGACAAGTTTTTCAAAAAAGTTAGGGGGAGTCACATGGAAGATCGAGGAGTCATTTATGAATTTTTAAGTTGGGCAAGCGGAATTGTTTGGGGGCCTGTCCTTTTGTTTCTTCTAGTAGGAACAGGAATATACTTAACATTGCGTCTGGGTTTCCTGCAATTCAAAACCCTGCCGTATGCATTGAAGCTTGCTTTTAAACCAAGCAAGTCTCAAAAAGGCGAAAAAGGTGATATCTCACATTATCAAGCCTTAACGACAGCTTTAGCAGCTACAATTGGAACCGGGAACATTGCCGGCGTTGCGACAGCCGTTGTTCTCGGCGGTCCTGGGGCCGTCTTTTGGATGTGGATTTCAGCCTTATTCGGTATGGCGACAAAGTATGCCGAAGCTATCCTTGCGGTTAAGTATCGTGTTACTGGTAAAGATGGGCAAATGTCCGGTGGTCCCATGTACTATCTCGAACGTGGACTAAAAGCCAAGTGGCTGGGTGTTTGTTTTGCCATATTTGGGGCTGTGGCAGCCTTCGGTATCGGAAACATGGTTCAATCAAACTCCGTCTCTGATGTTATGGAAACCACCTTCAATGTCCCAACATGGGTGACTGGAATTATTCTTACTTTCTTTGCTGGTCTCGTCCTTTTAGGTGGTATCAAGAGTATCGGAAAAGTTACAGCGTTTTTCGTGCCGATCATGGCTGTCTTTTATATTATCGGCGGATTAATCATAATTGTATTAAATTTTGATTTAGTTCCTGAAGCGCTTGGAACGATTTTCTCTGATGCATTCTCAGCCAATGCTGTCGGGGGAGGGATTCTCGGTACTGTCATTCGTTATGGTGTAGCCCGAGGAGTGTTCTCTAACGAAGCAGGTTTAGGATCGGCTCCTATTGCAGCCGCGGCAGCAAGAACGGATTACCCGGGACGTCAAGCTTTAGTATCAATGACTCAGGTATTTATCGACACAATTATTGTTTGCAGCATAACGGGATTAACCATTGTAATGGCTGGAGAATATGGCGGTGGATTAGAAGGTGCTGATTTAACTTCGGAATCCTTTGAGGTGTTCCTCGGAGATATAGGTGCCTACGTCGTTACACTTGGTTTAATATTCTTTGCTTTCTCCACCATCGTTGGCTGGTCTTATTATGGCGAGAAATGTTTCGGATACTTAACAGGTGGACGCGGCATTAATGCCTATAAAGCTGTCTTTGTCCTGTTTGTTCTTGTAGGATCGGTCGCACAGCTTGATACTGTCTGGAAATTCGCAGACGTTATGAACGGCCTAATGGCCTTCCCGAACTTGATCGGCCTATTGCTCCTGTCAGGAGTTGTTGCAGCTGAAACAAATAAGTTCTTGAAAGTGGCCAAACAAGAAAAAGCCGAAGAAAAACGAGCACGCAATTCAGCCTCATAATTAGGGAACAAAGAGCCGCTCCGAAGAGCGGCTCTTTGTTGTAATTTTTTCAGCGGGAACGCCGAGAGTCTGTTGATGTATAAGTCGTTCTTTTTGTCAGCAGTTGAATCATTCCTTCTGGCGGGAGCGGTTTACTAAAATGATAGCCTTGGTAGGAGTCACATTGGTTTTCCCTTAAGAAATCAAGAACCTTTTCACTTTCCACCCCTTCAGCGACTACACCTAACTTGAACGCATCGGCAAGCTGAATCATTGCTTTTACAATCTCGGCATCACTCGGATCTGTAAGAACGTCTTTCGTGAAGGTCTGGTCTATTTTCAACTGGTGAATCGGAAATTGTCTCAAATAACTCAATGATGAGTAACCAGTCCCGAAGTCATCTATCGCAAGAGAAACACCCATCCCCTTCAAACATTGCATAGTGCGAATACATTCCGCTGTATGCTGCATGACACTATTTTCAGTAACTTCTATTTCTAAATAACGTGGATTCAATCCAGTTTTTTCAAGGATTCTTTGAACCTTTAACGCGAAATCATCTTTCTGAATCTCGTTAGCTGATATGTTCACGGCTACACGCTCTGGTGCATAGCCTGTTTCAATCCAATATTGATTTTGTCGGCATGCTTCGTAGAGCACCCATTCATCGATCTGAGAAATTAATCCCGTTTCTTCTGCTAAAGGGATAAATTCCCCTGGTGAAATAAATCCTTTCGTCGGATGTTTCCATCTGACTAATGCTTCCATTCCGTTTATGTATCCAGTCTCCACATCAACTTTAGGCTGATAATGTAAACTCAGCTGTTCTTTACTAATTGCTTCACGCAAATCTCCTTCGAGCGAAATTAGTTGATTATAAGAACGATCCATTCCCTTCGTATAAAAAAGAAGGTTATCTCTTCCCCTTATTTTACAATAATGCATGGCTATATCCGCTTTGCCGATCAATTCCTGTGAAGTACTGCCATCCTCAGGGAATGTAGAAACCCCTATGCTCACGGTTATAAATACTTCTTTCTCCATTAATTTAATGGGACGGCTGACTTGCTCTAATATCTTCTTACCGATCTGACTTGTCCTCTCAGATGGTGAGTTACCTTGTAAACATATCACAAATTCATCACCACCGAGCCGATACAAAGCAGCCTCTTCACTTAAACAGGCAGTGATTCTCTTTACCATCTTTTTAATGACTTGATCCCCTGCTGCATGGCCCATAGCATCATTCACATACTTAAATCGATCCAAATCACAAAACATGATCGTCATAGGTGACACTTGTTCTGACAAATCAATATACTGCTCAAGGTCCAGCTGCAATTTTCTCCGATTAGGGAGATCTGTTAATGGATCATGATAAGCCATATGACGAATGCGTGATTCAGCATGTTCATACATGGTGACTTCAACCGCACTCCCTATAACTTCAACCACTTCCCCCTCAACTTCAACAGGGGATAAGGTGGTAAGAAAAATCCTGTCTTTATAGTAGTGTTTGTAAGAAATTGATTTTCGCTGAAATGCCTGCCTGTACTGATTTCGGTAAAAAGCAGCCTGATGTTCACCAAATAATTCGTTAAGACTCTTTCCATAAACAAAATCTGTTGTCAATTTTATTTCATGAGCGAGCTTACCTTCGAACATCATATAACAGTAGTCTTTTGTCTTCGGGTCATACCTCACTTTGAACACTAAATTGGTTAACGCGTTAACAAGTCTCTTATAATCCTCCTGAACAGTCGTTATGGGCCGGGACCCCTCAACAGAAGATGCCTCCTTCCCGAGTATCAACACTGTCCCCTTGCTAATATAAGATAAAGGTACACAGGAGACGGCCAGCCAGCGCGTTTTTCCCAATTCATCTTTAAAAGCCAGTTCTTTCTTCCACAATTCTTTATCCTTTGAAGCGGAGTATTCTACCCATTCTAGACGACTTTCTTCTGTTAACAAGGACAACAGAGAGGTCCCTGCTACTTCAGAACTATCCAACTGCACCATTTGACAGAATGAATCATTAGCTTCTTGAATCAGCCCTTCGTCATTAACAAGAAGCGTACTAGCAAAAGAATTGATTATTTTAAGTAAGTTGTGACTCCCTTGTTTATATTCCTTAAGAGTAGAACTGATTTCCTCCAGAGCATGGCGCATGTGGGGATCTAATGGCTGGCTTTCAAGTTCCTTAATATGCTGCATTGCTCGCTGATAGGTATGAATAGAATTGGAATCTTGCATGAACTTAGCCTCCGTTACTTTTCTACTTGCTCCTTACATTATACTACGAAAAAGCCTGTCATCACGATAATGACTTGTAAAGAATGAATGAGACTCATTAATGATTTTCTCAGCCTATATAAAAAAACCTGAAAGCAACAGCGAAGGCTGAATTCAGGTTAGTGGAGTAATACATTCTTCCCCTTCATTTTTAGCAGAATTCACATACGTACTCACTTTGTGAGCTTCAAGCTCCTCCATCGTTATCTGCTGGAGAAACTGATGAGCAACTGCAGCCTCCCAGGAGTTCGGGGCAATCCATTGTTCCTGGTATTCAGACCCGAGAATCACCGGCATACGGTGATGAATGTTTTCCATAAACTCATTGGCTGCTTGAGTAAGGATCGTACAAGTAAAGAGCTCTTCCTCATTGTCTTTCCATTTATCCCACAAACCCGCAAAGGCGAATATCTTTCGGTTACTAGGCTTGATCCTCATTGGCTGCTTTTTCCCATCCACCACTTTCCACTCAAAAAAACTATCTGCCAGGATTAAGCAGCGTTTTCTTTTTAAAAGAGAGGAAAAACTAGGCTTTTGATGCACAGTTTCACTTCTTGCATTGATCATCTTGTAGCCTATTTTCGGATCCTTTGCCCATGAGGGAACAAGCCCCCACTTCATGTAGCCAGCCCTTTTCCTTGTTCCATCATGGATTATGGCCAGAACCTTTTGTCCTGGAGCAATGTTATATCTTGGCTCATAATGCTCGATCGGTTTTGACAGCTCAAACTCCTTTAATATGTCTAGCTCGTTGACCGTCAGCGTGAATCGCCCACACATCGAGAAGTCCTCCCATGCAAAATAGATTTAGCTATCAATGTTTCACAAACAGACCAGGTCAAAAACCAAACTTACGATTGATCCTTCCCTGATATTGCCGAAAAGCACCCGTTTGCTGCATTTTTCGCTTTTCCATTAACAAATTAAATCGAATTCTTTTTTCAGAGAGCTGATGTTGAAAATGAGATTGCCGCTCGGGATCATCACAATCTGCCAACAACTCCTCCAACTTCACGATATCTTTTTTGATCTGCATTTCTTCTGGAAGCATATTTGCATTTTTTAAAACACGATAGCTATTGCGCAGATCATCAGGAACGTAGGCGAGCTCATCTTTAGGCAATGGCTTTCCTTTTCCAGGCAGATGATCGAAATCTCCGGACTCAATAGACCGCTTAATTTTCTCTTCAATAATATGGCCAAAATCCATTGCAGCTACCCCTCTCCAAGTTAAAGTCGTCTTAATAAAGATTGACGTAAGTCCTCTGCAAGGGCCTCTACTCGAATGATCCGGTTAATTTTTTCTTTATTATTCCGATCATTAAACTTCACATCGTTCACATCTGCCACCGTTAAGCCCGCCGGGTCAGCATGCTTTAAACGCATCACATCACCTTGAGATACATTTCCCTCTTTCAGTACTCGCAAATAAAATCCCGTGAAGCCTGTTTTAGTTAAACGTGCCGGAAAATCATCTATGCCGTGGGTACGAGCTATGATATAACAAGGTTTCCGAGGTTTCGTTACTTGCACTTCAGCTTCCCCCAACGTAAAAACATCCCCAATATGCGTGTCACACTCATGAATGCCTTCAACCGTAATATTTTCCCCAAAGGATGGATAAGGAAATGTCATGCCATATTCCTTTTCAAAGTGTCGGTAATGGTTAGCAGGATATAGACAGACGGCCTGGTCCACTCCGCCATGATGTTTTTTATCCGCCTGTTCATCTCCAGAAAAATTTAAAGAGCTTAAATACACCGGTTCAGTTACTGGTTGTTTTCGGTAGGCACTTCTTAATTCTCCTTTATCTGTCGAGTAATTTTCCGGCCTTCCCACGTTTAACGAAAGCACTTTAAAGCTCATGCCATGTCCCCTCTCTCCATTTTTCAATCCAAACAGGCAGGTAGTCATAACTCCATACGTCACCAGGATAATCGACTAATACATTCTCTCCATTTTCATAGAGCACTTGGATTAACTCATTAATAGCTTCAAAATAATGATTGTATAAAAACTCGTAACTGGATGGTTCTTGTGGCAGATGTTGTTCTGCACATACCTTTGGATCAGCGTAGTTTAAATAAGTACGACAAGGAATGGGCCTCACCTCATAGGCCATACACGTTTGTGTTTCAGGATCAAGCAGCGGACAAGGGAGATTTAATTTTTTATAGGCCAACTTCGTCTCATCTGCATTATGATCCATTCCTGCCGCTTCCTTCAGAGTTTTTGCATATTTTTCATAATAACGGTCCCAATGATCATAGATAGCCTGCTTGCGATCTTCTGAAAAATTTTCAATCGAACGAAACATTATTTTGGCTTCCATTTTACTTAAAACAATAGGAAAATAGCAGCAGAAGGCACAGCCTTTAAAACAACTTGCTGTCAAGTTCGCAAAATGCTCCATCCGCCCTATTTCATAATCTACTTCTTGAAGCAATCGTTGAAATCCTTCTAAAATCACATCCTCTGAATCTAGTTCACTATTTAGAAGCTGATCGATAATCTCATCGAAAACCCCTTGGTCAAGCACGTATGAGTCACTTATTTGTTTTGTTTTATTTATGATTTCTTGATGTTTTAAATACCTTTCCATTAGGAAAAAACTCCTTCATCTAACATTACTGCTATTATACACGTCCTAGGCGACTCTCGACTACCTGCTGTTCCCCATTAAATTCCTGTTGTATGACCCCCATAAACCTTTTAAAATAAAAGAAGAATTATAAGAGAATCTGTCATCTTATGGAGGTACGTCTACATGTTATCAAATGCTGAAATCGGAATTGATTTAGGAACAGCTAATATATTAATCTATTCGAAATCCAAGGGAATTTTACTGAATGAACCATCTGTTGTCGCCTATGATACGGAAACAAAAAATGTCGTGGCCGTTGGGAAAGAAGCAAAAGAAATGGTCGGGAAGACACCGAAAAATATCATCCCAGTTCGCCCCTTAAGGGATGGTGTCATTGCTGATTACGATATGACGGCTCAAATGCTGAAAGAATTATTAAAGAAAGTAAGCAAGAAATCAGGCATTTCAATGCGTAAGCCAACCGTTGTGATTTGTACCCCGTCCGGTTCTACTTCTGTAGAACGAAGAGCCATTCATAATGCTGTAAAAAGCTATGGCGCGAAAACAGTACACCTTATTGAAGAACCGATTGCTGCAGCCATCGGGGCTGACCTGCCTGTCGATGAACCGATTGCAAATGTGATCGTTGATATTGGCGGGGGAACTACTGAAGTGGCAATTATTTCCTTCGGAGGCGTCGTTTCATCCCGTTCTATTCGTACAGGCGGCGATGTTATGGACGAGGAGATCATTCAATACGTTCGTAAAGCTTACAACATTTTGATTGGTGAGCGAACGGCAGAACAAATTAAAATGGAAGTCGGTTATGCGCTTATCGATCACCCTGAGGAAAAAATGGATGTACGAGGACGCGATATGGTAACTGGTTTACCTAAGACCATTGAGCTTTCCTCTACCGAAATCCAGGGAGCATTAAAAGAAACGCTGGAACAAATCCTTGAAACGATTCGTGCTACCTTAGAGGAATGCCCTCCAGAATTAAGCGGAGATATCGTCGATCATGGAGTTATTTTAACAGGAGGCGGTTCTTTACTAAAAGGCATGCAGGATTGGCTGTCAGACGTCATCGTTGTCCCTGTCCATATGGCTCCATCGCCATTAGAATCAGTAGCCATTGGTACTGGCCGTTCCCTGAAAATGATCCAAAAGCTTCAGAAAGCAACGAAGTAAGACCATTTCAACCCATAGTTCCAGAATTCATGAATCTTTTATATGTCACCGAAAAGCTGTCCTCATTGGGTCAGCTTTTTTTATGAAAAATAAAGGGATATACTAAAAAATGGTGAATGATTTATGTTAAGAAAGGGAATGGTCAGAAGCAGAGGCGTATTTTTTTATAAATCATGGAGCGAATGAGATAATAGAATGAAATATCGTCACAAATAAGCTAAAGGAGAATCGTTATGCAGCGTACGACATTAATGAAATGGGTGACCGGGGTTGCCGAAGGTCTTCTGGCTATTCCACTTGCCGGAGGAGCCTTTGTACTCAGTACCGGCTGGACAGCTTTATTAGTCATGTTTATCCTCCATGCTATAACTTTGGTCATTTCCATTAAAGATTCACAGTTCAGCTCTGGCAGCATCGTCGGAATGGTAGCCAGTTTTCTTGGGGCGATCCCGATTCTTGGCTGGATGCTTCACACGGCTGCAGCTCTCGTACTTTTACTTGATGCTGGTCAGGAAACAGGAAAAGCAAAACGAAAGGCCAATAATTAAAAAGGGGTGTTTTTATGAAAATCGTTATTTTAGGTGCAGGAGCACTAGGGGCGTATTTCGGCACACGCTGGCAAGAAGCTGGTCATGAAGTTATCAACCTTGTGCGGTCTGGACGGGCAGAACAATTAAGAGAAAACGGATTGATTTTACATAGCGAACAGGGAGATTATACTGCTGAAGACGTGATCATTGCGGAAAACCCAGAAGAAATTGAAGACCCTGACCTAGTTTTTCTAGCTGTAAAAGGGTATCACCTCGAAGGAACACTACACTGGTTAAAGCAGCTTGTCCAAAAAGGAGCAAAGGTATATCCTGTCTTGAACGGAGTAGAGCACATCCCCATTTTACAAAAGGAGCTCGGAGAAGAAGCCGTAATCGGAGGGCTTTCTTATATTATGGCGACCCTTGATGACAAAGGGCATGTTGTGCATACAAGCTCGTTTCACGACCTTGTATTTGGACCGTTACATCCTTCCCAACAGCAAATTTGTGAAGAATTATCATTAGCTTGTAATCAGTCCAACTTTAATGGGACATTGAGTCCAAATATCTTAGAAGATATTTGGAAAAAGTATATGTTTATTACAGCCTTCTCAGGGATTACTACAGCCACCAATCTGCCCATCGGAGAAGTGCGTACCTACCCGCAAACCTTTCTGATTGCCAAACGAATGCTCGAGGAAATGAAAGAATTGGCTGCGGCTCATCAGGTTCACTTAACGGATGAGCATGTAGAAAAAGCCTTTAAACAATTACAAAACCTTGAGCATGAAGCCACTTCCTCTATGCACCAGGACCGCAGAAAAGGGCTGCCGCTTGAGGCTGAACATCTTCATGGGGGTGCATTACGACTTGGTAAAGAGCATAACGTTCACATGCCTTATATTGAAAGTATCCGAGCGATGATCAAACCTTTTGAAGCCTACCAACATTAGGACACCTAAGAATCGAACAACCCCTCTAGTGGAATATTCCACTAGAGGGGTGTTTTATTACTCTTCTGCCAATGCTTTTGGTTTTGGGCGCAGGCCTTTTTGCAATTCACGAATACTCAGGCCAAAATCCATTTGCAGGTGAGGGTAGTCCTTAAATGACTTCCAATCTCCACCCCATTCAAATCCTAATCCTTTAGCGATCTCCACTACTTCCATCCAATCGGACTGGCCATTATCATTCCCGTCATGGTTTCGATCCCAAATAACGTCCCCGTTATCCAGACGCAGTGCAAAGTCAATAGCCAATCCATAGTTATGGTAGGATTCGCCACCCGAAGCATACGTTACTATCCTTCCTTCAGCCGAACGACCTTGAGCATATAAAGCATCTTGCTCCTGCTTCGTCCTCAGTCCATCCGTAATAACGACATCAATACCTTGTTCAGCTGCCTGATTGACTAAATGCTGTTTCCCCTCTTCCACAGCTGGATTTAATTCTGAAGGGGTTTTCTCATCTTTCACCTGATATATATGTGAATTTCGTTCCTGTAATTCAATCAATGTAAATATAAGGGAAACTGTGACCCCGCCAAAGAATAAGGTCCAAACAACACGATTAAATAGTCCCCTCACACATAAACGACTCCTTTTTTTCGTCATGATTCCTGATTACTATGATCATATCATAGTGCCAATTCTCATAGAAACAATTTACTCTGACATTCACCCACTTTATAGCAGCTTTGAGTGACATTCATGAAATTTATTAAACCACTAGACACCTTCACTAACCACTCCACCGCTGCTCCACATAGAATAATAGATCACATGATGAAAGGATGAAGGGAGAATGCCTTGTTTTCCTGGTTATCGATATTGCGGTCCATGGTGCAGCGGCCCAGGGGCTCCGGTAAATCAGTTAGATGCTTTATGTATGGAACATGACGCTTGCTACCGAAAATTCGGTTCAAAAAGAATGTGCGATAAAGTGTTTTTAGAGCGGCTCAGACCATGGACGCGTCACCCTGGAAGAATGGGTAGGGATGCACGATTAATGGAGATGGCCATGAGATTTAAAACGATGTGGTAACAAATTCAACATGATATAATAGCTTTTGATATGCTTTATAGGAAGGAGATTCATAGCAGTGAAGCAATTTAAACATAATTTTACCAAGGCCGTCTATGAACTTATCATGGTACTACTTGCTACACTGTCTGTCTCAACCATCTGGCAGCAAACACCTTATGACAGTTTAATTGTATGGGTTACGTGGAGTATATTCTTCGTCGATTTTCTCTACAGACTCTTTACCAGTGATCATAAATGGTCATTCATTAAAAAAAACCCATTTATTGTGATAGCTGCCATCCCTTTCGATGCAGTCTTTCAATTTGCCAGGGCAGCTCGAATCCTCCATTTATTCAGGCTTAAATCGATCACAAAGTACTATACAAAACCATTTATACGGTTTCTAAAGAGTCAGCGGTTTTTTCCCGTGGCAATCATCACATCCCTCCTCATTTTATTACTCATTATTCCATTGACCCTCATGGAGGATAAACTGACCAGCTATACCGATGCATTTATAAGCACTCTCACTGCGCTAATCTTTTTCGGCAGAGCAGGGTTTGAACCAGAGACGATAATGGGACACGTCATTATCGTCATCGTTACGATAGTCGGAGTAATTATACATGGACTGATTCTTAGTACAGTTATTGACTATATGATACGTCTCCCTGTTGTAAAAAAATATAAAAATCGCTTTAGCAACAAAAAAGACCCAGAGGAATTAAGGAAAGGGTCATAACAGATCGACTGTTCGTGATAAGAGCAGCCGATCTTTTTTATAATATGTGGTTTAAACATAATCAATATTAGGGTACATAGTTGATATGGAGGTGTAGCAAATGCCTGCAAATCATAAAAAAGCTTATGATAAAGAAGATTTCAAGGAGAAACGCAAGAAAGATAAGTTAATAGATGATGACATTCCTGAAGAAGAAGTTAAACAGAATGAGCGTGATGAAAAACGCGGCGACCGTTCGAAGAATAATTCTTCCTCTGAGGAAAAATATGATGAAGATTTTAAACGATAATGGTAATTCAATAGAGGAGTGGCCCGTATGACTGAATTTAAAGCTTTCTATATTGACCAGTCTGATGGTAAGACGAATGCTGGGATAAAGACGATTTCCATTGACGCTCTTCCATCAAGTGATGTTTTGATTAAAGTTCATTATTCAAGTGTAAATTATAAAGATGGAATGGTCTCAACACCAGGAAACCCGATGGTTAAGGAATACCCTATTATTCCCGGCATTGATTTAGCCGGAATTGTTGTCCAATCAAAAGATGACCGTTTCAAAGAAGGGGACGCTGTCATTGCTACAAGTTATGAGATAGGTGTTTCCCACCACGGCGGATATAGCGAATACGCCTCTATCCCAGGTGGATGGGTTATCCCGCTTCCAGATGAATTAACCCTCGAAGAAGCGATGATTTATGGAACTGCAGGTTTTACTGCTGCATTGTCTATCCATAAATTAGAGAAAAACGGTCTCGTACCAAGCGAGGGACCCGTTCTCGTTACAGGGGCTACTGGGGGCGTAGGCAGTATGGCAGTTGCTATGCTCACTAAACGAGGCTATGAGGTAGAAGCGAGCACTGGCAGTATAGAACATAAAGACTATTTATTTGATCTTGGAGCTGTTTCTGTCGTTTCACGGGAAGATGTATATGACGGGAAGTTAAGAGCACTTGGCAAACAACGCTGGGCCGCAGCCGTTGACCCTGTGGGTGGTGAACCGCTTGCCTCCCTTCTCTCGCAGCTTCACTATAATGGAGCAGCTGCTGTAAGTGGACTTACAGCTGGGACAGATGTTCCAACACAGGTTTATCCTTTTATATTAAGAGGGATTAATCTTCTTGGAGTGGATTCAGTTTACTGCCCGATGGAAACGAGGAAAGAAGTATGGAACCGGCTCGCAAGTGATCTGAAAATAAGTGATACATTCGATAGAATAAAAGAAGTAATTTCCTTAGAACAAGTTCCTGAAACTTTAACAAAGATTCTAGAGGGGAAGACACGCGGCCGCACAATTGTGAAACTAGGATAGCATCATCAAGACCGCTGTTCTCCATGCAGAAGACCGATATTGACAAATCACAGAAACCAAACTATACTATTATATTAGTGCCTTCGCTAAAGGTAACTCGGAACAATGAAAGAGTGATGTGTATGAGACTGGCATTCTGCTATGTTTTATCACGACTTAATCACACTGGATCAGCTTCGGAGCTGTAAGGATGCAATAGAGGTAGGGATTGCGTCGTTTAAGTTGATAAAAACTACCTTGTAGAAGAACCGCGGCAATATAGGTTCATAACCACTTGCAATGGAAACGCAAGATGATCAACAAACAATTAAAATTCATTAGTCCGATGTATACAAAGGGAGAAAGCTGAACATGTTGCTTTCTTTCACTTATAAAGCGGTTCAGACTACAGTCTGGACCGCTTTTTCCAATGTATTAAGTTTATTTTATGGACTATGTGGTACTATAACTTTATCAGTAAGCAAAGGAGAGAAGAAAATGCCTACTCATTATCTAAATCAACTCATACCTGAAGACGTGGTATATTTATTAGATCTAAGCGAATTTAAAGGGTTAATTCAAGAAATGTTAGGAGAAGCTTCTGAATTCGTTACTGTTGAAATTGATTGGGATAAAATTAATGACAATAATATCACCACTTTCCGGCCAATGGTCATGATGAAAGAGATTGCTAACCTTACAGAGGAAAAACGTCATACAATCTTAAATAGTGGATTCAGTCTCGGTCAACCATTTGAGAGCGGAGACTATGCAATGGAAAGAATTTTCGGTGAGAACTATACCATTATGGCTGCTACAGAAGATCAAGATGGCGATTTTTTTACTGTTGAAGTTCCATATGCAGACTTTATAAAATCAAAACAGTAAACAAGTAAAAAATAAGCCCCGTATCCTGACGATTATCGACAGAGTACGGGGCATTTAAAATTACCCGTGTATTTGCTTTA
Source organism: Halobacillus ihumii (assembly GCF_902726645.1). Taxonomy (NCBI): domain Bacteria; kingdom Bacillati; phylum Bacillota; class Bacilli; order Caryophanales; family Bacillaceae; genus Halobacillus; species Halobacillus ihumii. Next base: position 3,129,809 of record NZ_CACVAO010000001.1, on the reverse strand, counting down.
CTCTTCCTACTTGGCCATCCTCCAAACGAACTTTGATCCCATGAGGATGACTGTGTGATTTAGTCAGTAAATCTTTGACTATCCCTCGTGTTAAATTTCCACTACGCTGGTCTTTTTTTAAGACAATATCGACTTCTAAACCAGGTTTAATATCCTTACGTTGTTGACCATTCATCTCTTAACCTCCATGCTATTCTTTCCTTTATCATACCATGTTTTCTATACGTTACAGAACAAAGCTGCGATATTTCCTGGTTTGAATGGTCGTTTAGTTGCTGTAGGTTGTCTGGTCCTGGATACTGCCATCCTGCTTATGAATGATCACGCTCGTTCCTTTATTTTTTGCTACTTCCTTCGCTCGCTCTACAGCATCCTGCTTATTTTCAAATACATCAGAAGGCTGTTTAGCATCTTCGGCCTGAACAGCCCAGCCATCCTCATGCGACACGACATGCTCGCCTTTATCTAATAACTCAGGACGACTGGAAGATTGATCATCTTTTTCCCGGTTTCGTAACTCTTTGTCACTTTTATTGCTCATCTCTTGCTTCTCATCTTGTGAAGCGTTCTCATACCATTCTTTGGCTTGTTCTGTCGCAATTGGAATGGCTCGTCCTTCGTCATAGCCTTCATCAATCATGGCATTTGCAATATCAATCGCTTTTTTTCTTACCACAGTATCTAAACTTTTAAATGAACTTGGATAATCTTTTGTATCCCAAGGCATATCCCCACTCCTTTTTATTAGATTTATTTGTTCATTACCGCATATAGTTGAAGGTTAAACCTTGTAATTATATATTATCTTTCAGTAAACTCACTCCACCATATTATTCCAAGGTTTAATAGTAAGTATTCATGGGAATCTTCCTAGGTATGACGTAAACAATTTTTGAAGATGAGGGGAAATGCATGAATTATTCGAAAGATAGTATTAAACAGATAGTAAAAGATGAAAAAGTAGAATTTCTTCGTTTGGAGTTTACCGATATGTTAGGGGAAACGAAGAATGTGGAGCTTCCGGTCGAAGAAATTGATGCCGTATTAAATGATGAAGCGATGTTTGACAGCTCTTCTATTTCCGGTTTTTCTGAAATTCAAGAAAGTGATATGTACCTCGTTCCAGACTTGGATACATTTAAGGTGTTACCTGAGAATGTAGATGAGGATTGTATTGCTCGATTTATTTGTGATATTTATACACCTGATGGTAACCCATTTGAAGGAGACCCAAGATATATATTAAAAAGAGCCATGAAAGAAGCTAAGGATTTGGGATATACAGTAAATGTAGGACCTGAGCCAGAATTCTTTCTATTTAAGTTAAACGAAGAAGGATATCCGATTCGTAAAATGAATGACCGGGCAGGTTACTTTGATGCCTCGCCTAAAGATAAAGGGGACAAAGTACGCCGCGATATTGCCCGTACATTGAAGAAATACGGGTTTGAGATGGAAGCCTCTCACCACGAAGTTGCACAGGGTCAGCATGAAATTAACTTCCGTTTCGACGATATGCTGAAAACGGCGGATAACATTCAAACCTTTAAAAATGTAGTAAAGGACATCGCATCAAACCATGATTATCATGCGACATTTATGCCTAAACCGATTACCGGCGGAAACGGATCCGGTATGCACTGCCATCTTTCGTTATTTACCGATGGCGATAGTGCTTTTTATGATCAGCATTCTGATGATGAAATTTCAGATACAATGAAACATTTTATGGCGGGAATCTTACACCACGCTAATGGAATCGCTGCAATTACCAATCCGAATGTAAATTCCTATAAACGTCTCGTTCCTGGTTATGAAGCACCAGTTAGTGTGGCATGGTCCCATTCTAACCGGAGCTGTATGATCCGTGTTCCGATGACCCGTGGTAATGGCACGAGATTTGAGGTCCGTAACCCCGACCCGACAGCGAATCCCTACCTTACTCTAGCCGTACTAATTAAAGCAGGGCTTGAAGGTATTCGCAACGAACTGGATGCGGGAGAAGCTGAAACCCGTAACCTTTATGAAGTCAGTGATGATAGTGTCCCAACTTTACCAACGAATTTAAAAGAAGCTCTGAAAGCATTGAGGAATGATGAAGTGTTAATGGATGCTTTAGGAGATCATACTTCAAAAATCTACCTTGAAGAGAAGGAGCAAGAGTGGAACACGTACTCTCTGCAAGTCAGTCAGTGGGAAATTGAACATTATATGAATAAATAACTTTTAGAACAAAGGCTGGGACAAAAGTATATTTATTAATTGAAAATCCTAACTAAGTAAAACTATAAATGGTGCCGCTACGAAAATATACTGCGCTTCGTTCTTATTTTCACTTTAGAGATTTACTTATGTCCCAGCCTCTCTTTTAACACTTTGAAAGATCTTCGCTTATTCATTTCGATTCCAATTTCCTATCCACGAGCTTAATGACCCCAACATACTTAAACCTGATTCAAAAATGAAAGTGAAGAAGCTCAGTTTTTGTTTCGGATTCAAAATCCTAGAGGCTTGTCTAGCTTTCTTTCACTTCTCACTATAACTCTAAAAAGAAAAATAGTGGGTAAAATCATCCTCCGATGACCTTACCCACTAATCTTAATATGTTTATGTTCAAGAGCTTCGAACGAAGAAATCTTATTCATAAAAATGCTCTTATTTAAGATGATTTTTATTCATTCGAGGAACTATGGTTTTAAAATTAATTTTCCTTTCGTCTTTCTCGTTTGCATTGATTCATGTACTTGTGCCGCATCTTCTAATTGATAGACCCCTCCAATTGTCAATTTCAGCTTTCCGCTTTGGACCAGCTTCAGCAGCTCTTGCAGGCTCCGCTCAAATAAAATTGGCTTCTTCATGATTTCAGGCAAAAAGAAACCGATAATGGATAAATTACGATTCATCAGCCCTGAAGGATGCATCTCAGCTGGTTGACCACTGGCAACCCCATAAACAACCATTCGTCCAAACGACCGCATGCACCGAATGGTTTCATGGAATATGTCTCCTCCAACCATTTCAAGGGCGATATCAACTCCTTTTCCATCTGTTACTCTCATCACTACCTCGCGCCAATCATCCTTTGTGTAATCCACTGTATGATCAGCTCCTAGATCACGGGCTGCAGTTCGTTTTTCTTCTGTACTAGCTGTCGCAATAATTTTGCCAGCGCCAAAATGCTTGGCAAGCTGAATGGCTAATGATCCAACTCCTCCAGCCCCCGCATGAACGAGCACTGTTTCGCCTTTTTCTAAACGCCCCATGGTGGTTAACAGGTGATAAGCAGTTAGCCCTTGAAGCGGCAGGGAGACGGCAACTTCATCAGTTAAGTCTTCAGGTAAAGGAATTAACGCAGCTGCTTTCGTTACTACATATTCCGAATAACCACCTGACCCAATGAGTGTGACAATCCGATCACCGACCTTATAGTGATCAACACCTTCTCCGACTTCTTCAATAACTCCCGCAACTTCTGCACCTGGTATAAAGGGAAGCGGTGTGGGAACAACATATGCCCCTTCCCTCCTTGCTGTATCTGCATAGTTCACACCAATTGCTGTTACTGCAATCAGTACTTCACCTGCCTTTGGTTTTGGCTTATCTACTTCTGCAGGTCGTAAAACTTCTGGTCCTCCATATTCTTCAAACTGAATAACCTTCACGTTTACATCTCCTCACTTTCCTGCAAAGACAGGCTTACGTTTATCTTTGAAGGCTTGAATCCCCTCTTTATGATCATTTGTTTGTGCCATCATTGTTTGTACTAATCGCTCCTGTTCAAGGATTGTAGCTAAATCAGATTGGTCTGATTGATCGACAAGCTTTTTCATCATTCCGAGAGCCTGAACAGGTCCCTTCGCCAGACCAAGAGCATAATCCATAGCCCCTTCCTCCAGATCTGAAAGCGGAAATACTCGATTAACCAGCCCCCAATCCAATGCCGTCTCTGCCGGCACAGGTTCAGCTTTAAATAAAAGCTCCTTCGCTCGATATGGACCTAGAATCCTCGCTAAGAAATAATGCCCGCCCCCATCAGACACAAGCCCAACCTGGGCAAAGCTTAACACGAACTTACTTTCCTCTGCTGCAATAATTTGATCACAAGCAAGAGCTAAATTGAACCCGGCTCCTGCAGCGTAGCCGTGAACGACAGCTACTACTGGTTTTGCCAGGTCTTTGATCATTAGAATTAACTTATTTAATCCCCCTAAATGCTCGTACATTTCTTTAGATGTCGCCTGCCCCATATTTTTCACATCGCCTCCAGCTGAAAAAGACCTTCCAGCCCCGGACAGGACGACAACTTTGATATCCTCATTACGCTTAGCTTCAAGCAATGCGTCTTGTAACCCCGCAACCATTTGGTCCGAAAAGGCATTCAAACTATCTGGTCTATTTAATACACAAGAAAGCACCGGACCATTCAATGACACACTCAAATGTTCATTACTAAGATTTATCATAACTACCAGCTCCCTATTAAAAGTTAGGTGATAAAATCTGATCACTTACGAGATGTATTTCCCGGGAAATTATTGTCGAGCCATGTCAGTGATCGTGTTTATTCGAATACAATTTTATTAAACCACTCTCCGGCTCATATTTAGCGATCGTTTCAAAAAGTCCTTCCTGTGCTGCAAATTCAATTTCTTTTTCGTCCATGCCCATTCCCACAAGTAATTTACCAATCCTAGAGGAGCGCAGGAGATTAAAGGCACTGTGCCCGCTTCCTTGATAAAAATGCAGAGCAGTCCGTGCTGCATCAGAAAGATTAAAATCTCCCTCTTTCATTAGGAAAGATACTAGACTGCCTGCGCCATAAAAGTCCTCCATTGTATAATGACCGCTCGTCCCTGAACAAACGAGGACGATCGTGTCGTTCGGATGCTTGGCAGCTAAATGGCAGGCCATTGCTGGGTTATTTAATAAGGAAGAAGCATATAAAGCATCAGCCTGGCTGGAGCGATTTAATGCCACAGTCCCATTCGTTGTCGACAACACTACATGCTTCCCAGCCACAAGTGGCTGCAAGTGGCTCCGTAATGGGTGCTCAAAGCCTTCAATTGTGCTGCCTTTGTCTTCCCCAGCTAACACATAAGGTTCATGGAGTGATTTTGCTTTTTCACGGGCTTGTGCCTGATCGTATACGGCAATAACTGAAGACGCTCCGTCAGCAAGTGCAGCTGTAATAGTTGATGTGGCAAATAATACATCAAACACAACTGCGACTTTATCCTTCATTAAGTCGGGCTGAATATCCTCTTTTTTAAAAATGACTTGAATGTCACTCATCTCACAACCCGGCCGTTTCTTCTGCGTGTTTAATCAAGTTATTCACAAATACGTTCATACGGGAAAACCTTGGGTCATCGGTTTGACCTTTCTTATAGCGAAAATAAATTTGTTGAATGATTCCAGCCAGTTTAAAGTAGGCAAATGTAACATATACATTGATATTTCGTAAGTTACGTCCGCTCTTCTCTGCATATCTGGCAATAAATTCATCGCGGGTGTAAAAGCCTTCGTTCACTGTAAGCGGCGACTTGCCAAGACCCGTTTTTAAAAGTTCTGGGTCCTCCGCTTCAATCCAGTAACTCATCGCTGCCCCAAGATCCGCAAGCGGGTCGCCGACAGTGGTCATTTCCCAATCGAATAACCCTACCATATTTGCATCCTCATCAAACAATGCATTATTTAATTTATAATCGTAATGAATAATGGAGGCCTCGTGTGAATCTGGAATATGTGCCACCAGCCATTTCATTAACCGTTCACCTGACACAACATCATCAGTTCTCGCCTTCTCATACCGCTTAATCCAACCGTGGATCTGACGTTCCATAAATCCCTCAGGCTTCACCATATCCTTTAGTTTAGTAGCTTTGTAATCGATTGAATGAAGTTCCACTAATCGATCCACCATAGTCTCAGAGAGTTTACGGCCGAACTCGGGAGTGGGCTGCATCCCTTTGGGAAATTCTGTGTCAAAAACAAGTCCATGTCGACGCTCCATCACAAAAAAGGGCCGCCCTAAGAGTTCCCCTGACTCAAAAGCAAACGGCTTTGGTGCCAGAGGAAAAACCGGATGAATAGCTTGTAACACAAGGTACTCACGCTCCATATCATGGGCCTTGGGGGCAACTGGCCCCATAGGCGGTCGGCGTAACACGGCCTCCCAATCGCCTATTGTAAGTTCATACGTCAAATTCGAATGACCTGCCCCAAATTGTCGCACTTCTAATTTTTCATCTGGAAGGCCAGGAAGTTTTTCACGCAAAAAGGTCTCTATCCCCTGTTCATCAATTTCTTCACCTTTACGAACTTTCTGGGTATCAACTGTATAGGCCAATACATGTCCCTCCTATTTTGCTGCCATTTGATATGCTTCCAACTGTTTCTTCATGTCTTCCGATAACGGAGCACTTTGCTGCAATTCAAAGTCAAATTGTACAATTACACTTGACCCCTTCGCGACAATCTCTCCTGATTCTTTCTCATATATTTCCTGATCCAAATGAAAACTTGAATTACCAATTTTAGCTACTCCACTTTTAATGACCAGCTTTTGTTTAAAATAGACCTGCTTTAAAAAGTCGCATTTAATAGAAGCAAGAATAAAATTCCAATCTTCTTTTACTAACTCTAAATCTTCAAAAAAACGTATTCTAGCATCCTCTAAATAAACAAAAAAGTTATTATTATTGACGTGTCCTAGTAGATCTGTTTCGCAAAACCGTACTCCTACTTCTATTTTATGCATGAATCATTTTCCTCCTCTAGTTGTTCACTTTATGACTATAAGTATAGAAACCTTTACCCGTTTTCCGGCCAAATTCACCAGCTTCTACTTTTTCAATAAGAGTCCTTGATGGTTGATCATTTGGATCACCGGATTCTGCATACCGCTGCTGCATAACGTAATATCCAACATCGATTCCTGAGAGATCCATCAGTTCAAACGGGCCGATGGGATGACCTAACGCCTTACGAGTAATTTTGTCTATATCCTTGAAGTCAGCATATCCTTCTTCGTACAAGGCCATTGCTTCCTTCTGGATGGCAAACAGAATCCGATTCGCAACAAAACCGGAAATCTCTTTTTGCAAAAGGATGGCCGTACGATTCATCTGGTCACAGACATTCATTGCAAGTTGGATCGTTTCGTCTGATGTATGGTCGCCCTTGACGACTTCTACACAATCCATGACGAGCGGCGGGAAGAAGAAATGCATATTGCACACTTTCCCCGGCCTCGATGTCGCATCAGCAATTAATGAGCTTACGATCGTAGACGAATTAGTCGCAAACACCGCATGCTTTGGAGCAACTTCATCTAACTCTGTAAAGACTTTACGCTTCACCTCAAGTTTCTCTACAACGGCCTCAATAACAAAGTCTGCATCACTTGCCGCTTCTCGTAAGTCCGTAGTAAACATAAGACGCCCAAACGCATCATCACGCGCTTCTGCGGTAATCTTCTGTTTGCGCACCCACTTGTCCATAATCTTCGTTAATTTTGTTTTCGCCTCGTCAAGTGAATCCAGACTCATATCTTGTACATTCGTTTGTAAGCCTGCGAGTGCACTGAGCATTGCAATTTGGTGACCCATTGAACCCGCTCCAATTACTGCTACCTGTTCAATCGTCATATGGCTCCTCCCCTGTTGCTTATAGATTTTTTAACCTTTGTAAAAATGGATATTCATCACAGCGTTTGTTTAACGATCATTTAGACATACTTACCAGTTGGTATGTAAACTCATTTTATATCGACTATTCTGAAAATTCAAGTCAGATAATGAATATTCATTCATTTAATTCATTCCAAAAACCCAACAAAAAGAGCTGGGACGAATTTGAATTAAGCATAAAGTAACCCGAACTATTTTATCAAAATTAGTTCGGGTTATTTGTGTGTCAAGAAAGGACTTTCTACCATCGCTGCATTACTATTCAATTTTATTGTTCGATTTTTGGCATCATTGCTTTATATATGTCCCAGCCTCTTGTTAGGTTGACGCAGGACGCAAGTAAGTTCTTTTGCCCCACAAAACACCAGGGATAACAAGAACAGCAAGCGAAATAACGCCTGCCCAGCCCCACCTGCTCCATAAGAAACCTGTGATCGTACCACCACCGGATACACCTACGTAATAACTGACAAGATAGAGACTTGAAGCCCCTCCCTTGTGATGGGTGGCTTGTTGATTGACCAGCCATGCCATCATCGAATGAATGACAAAGAATCCTAAGCACATAAGAATCAAGCCTGTATACACAAGCGGTGCCATTGGTAATGTCGTGACAGCAATCCCTGTCAGCATCACTGTTGAACTTATTATGATAATTTTGCTTAAATCAAATGTAAGAGACAGCTTACTGGCAAGTGGTGAACCGACCAATCCCATGCCATAGGCAAAATAAGCTAACGTAATCGTTCCAATCGATAAATAATAAGGAGCCTCCATTAAATAGAAGGGCAAATAAGTCCAAACTCCTGTAAATGCCAGTTGAATCACAATCCCCATATAAAAAGCTGGAATGAGATTTTTATTTTTCAAATGGACAAACATCATAGCCAAGTCTTTTTTTACTGAAAGGTTACTTGCCACAAAGTTTTGAGATTTAGGAAGCAAGAAAACAAATAATAGGAAGAAAACTGTTTCGATCCCAAATAGCAACCAAATCGCGGTCTGCCAGGACATTTGCTCAGTCAGGTAACCAACGAAAACCCTGCCAAACATACCACCAACAGCATTACTGGCTATGTAAAAAGAGATGCCAATCCGTACGCTGCGCTGTTCAAATTCCTCTCCAATATAAGCAATGGCTGCAGCAGGCAGCCCAGCTGCAAAAAATCCCTGAATAAACCTTAGCACCAATATATTCGTAAAGGACTCTAGAAAGGGAATAATAAATAATGGAATGATAGAGAGCAGAATTGTTCCTTTCATTAAGGCGACTCTTCCCCATCTATCTGACATCAGTCCGAAAAATAACAACCCTAAAATTAGGGAGAAAATCGTTAAGGACAACATTAAACTAGATACCGTCGGGGTCACTCCGAACTCGCGTGCAAACTGGGGCAGAATCGGCTGCACCATATAAATATTTGAAAAGGTCATAAACGAGGCGACTGTCAACGCCACAATGGCCATCCAAAAAGGTTTGTCTTTTGATGTATATCCTGATTGGCCTGTCATATTTTCCGTTTGGCCCATATGAATCACTTCCTATCGCCTCGATGTTAAAAACATAAAAACATAACTCCCTGAATTTAAGAGACAGGAGTTTAGTTTCCAGATAAAAAATTTATCCTGGTGAAATGTTGACCAAAAACCGAATTCTTGTCATATATTATAACTCATTTTTGTTCAAACATAAAAAAGGCTGTTTCAAATGGAACGTAGTCCCAATTTGAAACAGCTTGTTATATAGTCAGTAACTCTTTTTGGGAAAGTTCCTCTCTAGTGAATTTACTTACTCTCCGTTAATGTTGGAGCACCGTCTCGTACAGCGATAAATTCAGGACGTTTTTTCCCTCCTGAATAAGGCTCCACCAGCTGATTTTCCACACTATTATAAACCATGAACAGATTGTTACGGCTGTACGGTGTAATATTGCCGTTTGACCCATGCATGGTATTACTTTCGAATAAAGTAATCGATCCAGCTTTTCCAGTCGGCACAGAAATGCCGCCGCCTTGCTCAGCCAGCATGCTTAAATTATCATGATCCGGGACTCCAAGCTTCTGCTTCTGCAATGACTCTTTATAGTTATTATCAGGCGTTTCCCCTACACAACTGACATAGTAGTTATGGGACCCAGGTATAAGCATCAATGGCCCGTTAAACGTGTAATTATCAGATAAGGCGATAGACAGACTAACCGCTCTCATCCTCGGCATGCCATCTTCCACATGCCATGTTTCAAAATCAGAATGCCAGTCAAATTCTTTTCCAGTAAAACCAGGTTTGTAATTAATACGAGACTGGTGGATATAGACGTCACTCCCAAGGAGATGGTTGACGATATCAAGTAAACGCTGATCATTGGCCACTTTTTTAAAATAGTCGTCATCCTGATGCACATGGAAAATGGACCTGATTTCGTCACTTTGCGGCTCACGAACTACTTTGTCAGAAGTAATGTTTTCACTGGAATCCTGCAGTTCAAAAATGCCTTTTTGCATTTGAGAAACTTCTTGCTCAGAGAAGAAATTTTCGATCTGTAAAAAACCATTTTCTTCATAAAAATCAAGCTGTTCCCTGGTAATAGGTGCTTGATTGTCTTTTGAGCGATCCGTGTGAATCACAGGGTCTTTCCGCTCCAAAATCTCCGGCTTATTATTCAGTCTAGAAGGGTATAAATCTTTCATCAAAAAACACTTCCTTATCAAAAAAATTTATTCTTCGAAGCCGTATTCCTAGTTGCTGTTATCACTGATTTCCCCTCGAGAAACTTTCCCACGTACGGAATTCATACCCACTCTAAAAAATGATAAACACCATTATCCACGAATCCTGCGATAAAAGTAGGATAACTTAATAAGACGCAAAAAAAGGCAGCAAAAAAGTACTAAATGTAATAGAAAAACACTGTGAAATGCTCAATCGATTTCACGCTGCTTTATGCTTACCTGACCTTGTACAATGGAGTAAACCAGTGTGTCCTTCTCATTAAATTTAACAGTTTTTTCATAAGAAAGACCTGTTTTTCGTGCAACAAAAATGGAAGCAGGGTGATCAGGGTTAATCAAAGAAATTAACTTGTCAGAGCGAAGCTCATACAACCCATAGTTTTTAAACAGGATCGAAGCCTCCTTGGCAAAGCCATTGCCCCAATAGTTTGGGTGCAGCCAATAGCCGATTTCCAGTTGATTTTCCCCGTCTATCTCTTGATTTACTAATCCTGCATGGCCTATTAATTGATGGCTCGACTTAAGAGCCATTGCGTACAAGCCTATCCCTTCCTTGTACTGTGGGAAAAGCCAATTTTCCATACTGCTTTTGGCTTCTTGAAAGGTTTTTACTTTTCCCTTTCCGATATAGCGGACTACCTCAGGGTTCCCCCATAAAGAAGCATAAAAGTCGAGGTCATCCCTCGTATAGGGTCTGAAGATCAGCCGTTCACTTTTCAACATATATATTACCTCACTTTTCTAAAATTTTGATCACGAGGTAATCGCAATCACGCCATTTGTATTAGTACAAACAGGATAATGAAATCAAAGTTTCACAAGTATATAACAAGGGAACAGGTGAGAAAAGGGAGAAAGGAGATCAAAAATGACAGAACCCATTGAGATTTCGAAGATCCGTATTTATCAGGACCAACCGCCGAATCGCCGCGCTTATATCGGCAACTTTGAAGAGCCTTTTCATTACGGGATTCATGGTGGTGTGAAGGATTTTTACCAAAAGGAACCAGAAACTGAACATCCATCGACGCTTGACCATATTGTTGCAGCAGCTGCTGGCTGAATGATCGGGACACTTTCTGGCGCGCTGGAGGCGCGCAGCATACCAACGTATCCTGATAAACTGAAAGCAGATGCTGAGGGCACCATTGAGGCTCCTGAAGGTGTCATGAAAATTACACACATTCAAATTCATTTTCACGTAGAGATCCCAACAGGCAAACGGACTGAAGCCGAACGCGCCCTAAACGTGTTTGAACGTAACTGTCCAGTAGCGCAAACATTAAAGGGCAGTGTCCAAATTGATTATGATTGGGAGATCGAAGAACAAGATGCTTAAGCTAAAATAATAAGCCTGTTAACACAGGGATATGGTTAATTACGCCATATCCCTGTCAGCCGTATCAATACCTCTCATTTTGCTCATCATACAAAACAAGGAGGTGTGATACATGGCACAAGATGTTCTTTGTGAAGTAAATAACTGTAAGTATTGGGGTTCAGGCAACAAATGTAATGCAGACTCTATTTATGTAGTCAGTCACAAGGGTAAACATGCCCATCATAGTGAAGAAACAGATTGTAAAACATTTAAGCCAACCTCTTAACTATTTTTCAACAGGCGAGATCAGTTTCAGACTGATCTCGCCTGTTCATTATGCATTACTTATTAAAAAAGAGTACCATCCTATTCTTAAATGATCTAGTACCTTATCCAATGTTTTAATAAAAAACCGCCTCCCTATTAAGGAGGCGGCGCACACTGCATTTTATACAGTTCGACCTACATACTCATCTAGATCGATCTTAGATTTTTCTGCTAAAGTTTTGCCAAGAGACTCATCAGCATGGTAAAAGTTAGCAATCGCCCGTCCTACAATATTACGATCCTTAATTTGATCGAAGTCGCCAAGTAAGTTCCGGATTAACGCATCTTTCTTATCCTGATCATAACTTCGGTAAATTCGACCAGCTTGACCATAATAATTTGGTTTATCAATGATGGAACGTTCAATTTCTCCACTTAACGGCTGAGCAGGTTCTTCATAACCATCAATTGGCTTTGGCTCACCTTCGTGGCTGTTCGGTTCATAATTGGTATGGCTGATACCTGTGTTTTGAGCCATGAACCCTTCTTGCTGATTGTTACTTACACCCTTTTTCGGTCGATTAATAGGCAGCTGTAAATAATTTGGTCCAACGCGGTGACGCTGTGTATCTGAATAAGAGAATAAACGACCTTGAAGCAGCTGGTCCTCAGATGGCATCATTCCGGGGACGAGCACGCCTGGATTAAAGCCGACTTGTTCTGTTTCTTCAAAAAAGTTATCCACGTTTTTGTTTAAAGTCATGGTTCCGACAAGCTCCCATGGCACGTCCTCTTCTAACCAATCTTTGGTGGCATCTAAAGGATTAAAGTCAAAGTCATCCAATTCATCTGGACGAAGCACCTGCACATACAGATCCCACTCAGGGTAATCCCCAGACTCAATCGCATTATATAAATCTACAGTTGCATGGTTGAAGTCTTTCCCTTGAACTTCCTGAGCCGCATCAGGGGTTAAATTTTTAATTCCCTGCTTCGTCACCCAGCGAAGCTTAATATAGAACGTTTCACCGTGTTCATTGTACCATTTAAACGAATGTACACTGGAACCGCGCATATTGCGATAGGTTGCTGGAATTCCTTCATCTGTAAACAAGTGAATCATCATGTTCGTTGATTCTGGAGACAGGGACATAAAGTCCCAGTAACGAGCCGGGTCTTGAACATTTGTCACAGGATTCGGCTTCAGAGAATGAATAACATCAGGGAATTTAATAGCATCCCGAATAAAAAAGATTGGCAATGTGTTGCCTACAAAGTCATAATTTCCTTCATCCGTATAAAATTTAACTGAGAAACCGCGCGGATCTCGTGCTGTTTCTGGTGAGTGTTTTCCGTGTATAACGGTTGAAAAACGAGTGAAGACAGGAGTTTCTTTTCCTTCTTCCTGCAAGAAATCGGCTGTTGTATATTTTTTCATACTGTTCTTAGTAACAAAAACACCGTGTGCCCCTGCTCCTCGAGCGTGAACGACACGCTCTGGTATACGCTCACGATCAAAATGAGCGATCTTCTCAATCATTTGATAATCTTCCATAAGTATAGGACCATTTCTACCTGCTGTTTTGGAATTTTGGTTGTCAGAAATCGGCACACCTTGATTCGTCGTCATGCGTTTACGATCATTTTTTTCAGACATAATACCCTCTCTTTCCAAATAAGTAGTGGGGTGAATTCAAGAAAGTTCTCACCTCCTGCCTTCACTTTACCTATCTACCCTTGAGATAAAAGGTACAAACTTGTTTTTAATGATTATTATCTAAAAATTTATAAAAAAATTGCAGAATTCAGTCATATTACCTTCGATGTACTTCTAAGAGTTTCTTTTATCATCCTTTCTAAAAAAGCGACGGTGTCTGCATATTTAACTGCCGTTAACTCACCAGAGATCCATTTAAACTCATGAGCCAGCATCTTGGCAGCCTGAGTGGCAGCCGAGATATGATCGCTTACCGTAATATGCTGGTACACATCCTGAAGCTTCATTATCCATTCTTCTGGAAGCGACCGTTCAACCGTTTTTAAGCCGAGTTGAGCACGATCAGGACAGTAATGATGAAGCAGAATTCTCGCCACATTTACCATGACATCATTGAGCACCTTCACACACCAAAGATCGTTTCCCCGGTCAGCTGATTTTTTATATTGAAGCAGGAAAAACACAGCATCATCCACCGCATCTACAAATTCCTGTTCCGACAAACGCAAATGCTGAGTTGGACGGAATTTCTCCATTACTCCCTCCGGATCATACAACACTTTGAAATAATCTTTATGTGAAAGTGTTTTCTCCGTCACAGTAAATAAATCCATATGCAGCAGGTTATCGTATACGGTAATGATTTGCGGAGCTATAATGAAGATATCATCGCAAATGAGAATCTCCCGGTACTTCTCTAAGTGCTGCACTCGGTCCTGCAAAAAAGCTTTTTCGTCTCGTTCGTCTACCAAACAATACAAATCTACATCAGAATGCTCATCACTCTCCCCCCGCCCCATCGATCCTTTTAAGAAAACTGCTCTGACTCGTTCATCCTTCTCTAAACTCTCTGTCACGAGCTTAACCGCTTCATCTTGTCTCATTAGATAACCCCCTTTTAAAAATTCAGATTACATCATCGTACCACTAAAGGATTTTTCTTACAATCTAATAATGGAGTGATTTACTTTTGAAAAATCGAACCAAGACTATGACTCACACCCAATTGGAAACCTTACTCAACCGCCTGCACCTAAATCATTATAAACGAAGCGATGTCCAAGAACAGTATGTCAGACAGAAGGCCGGCCACTATGGAGAGTCCACCGCCGACCATTACCTTCAATATTTGCCTCAAGAACATTATCTCACCATTCAAGACCTCCGACTCTTCGATGGGATCCATTATTTCCAAATCGACGCAATGGTCCTTTGCCCGGAATTCATCTTGATTCTGGAAGTGAAAAACTACAAAGGAAAGCTTATCTTTGACCTCGAACATCAGCAGCTTTTTCGCAAGTATAACGACCAAATAGATACCTTCCCTGATCCTTTTTTACAAGTCGAACATCAGGCGATGCAGCTTCAGCGCTGGCTGGCTCAGTTTAACTTCCCTGAAATCCCTATTCGTTCTTTCATTGTGGTGGCAAGTCCGAATACTGTTATCAAAACTCACGGTCGTGACCGCCAACAATTTAACAAAAGAATCGTTCGCGCCAAGAATATTTACCATTCAGTAAATAAGCTCCACGCTAATTTTGAGAAGAGCATTTTGAAAATGGAACAAGTTAAGGATCTGGGAAATTGTCTGCAAAAAGGAAATACACCCTATCGAGGCAGAGCCATTTTAGAAAGATTTGATCTTTCTGTCGGACCTGGTCATGGGTGTACAATGCGCGAAATGTCTTCAATATCCAATGGTCCGGAAACGTGATCACTGGAGTTGCTTGAGATGTGGCTTTAAATCTAGAGATACTCATCTGGCAGCGCTTAAAGATTATCAGCTTCTAATCAGTAATGAGATTTCGAATCACGAATTTCGGAAATTTACAGGGATGAACTCGAGGAAAGTTGCCTGGAAATTGCTATCAGAAGTCTGTCTCCAACATTCTGGCCAAACAAAAGATCGAAAATATATGCTCGGTTTTCTTTAGGAAACAATCTTGTAGTGTTAGGGAACAATCTTGCTGAGAACGGGAACAATCCTGCAGTGTTAGAGAACAATCACTCCAGCTAGAGAACAATCCACCATCGTTAGAGGACAATCACTCCTCACTCCCCGAAAAAACATAAAAAAGGAAGGGAAACATTCGTTTCCCCTCCATTAAAATCATTTATCGAATTTGGCCGTCGCCTTTCATTAGGAATTTAACGGTTGTCAGTGCCGGTAATCCCATTGGACCACGAGCATGCAATTTTTGAGTTGAAATACCGATTTCTGCTCCAAATCCTAAAGCACCGCCATCTGTGAAACGTGTTGATGCATTGTGATATAAGGCCGCTGCATCAACAAGGCTTAAGAAGGTTTGAGCCACTTTGTTATCTTCGGTTACAATTGCTTCTGAATGCTTCGTTCCATAAGTCTCGATATGGGCGATTGCCTCAGTAAGATCATTAACTGATTTCACAGCGATATCTGTGCTGAGATATTCGTTAGCCCAGTCTTCCTCGCCTGCAAGTACAGCTCCTGGAATAACGCTCATCACGTGCTCATCCCCATGAACGGAAATGCCGTTCTGTTGGAAGGCATCCACAAGAGCTTCGCTATTTTGTGCAAGCCAGTCTTTATGAACGATAACCGTTTCGGCTGCATTACATACTGCAGGGCGATCCGTTTTGGCATTCACTAAAATGTTGATCGCTTTTTCAACATTAGCTTCCTTATCGATATAAATATGGCAATTGCCGACCCCGGTTTCAAGAACCGGAACAGTAGCATTTTCAACCACAGCTTGAATCAGCTTGCCGCCGCCACGCGGGATTAATACATCGACGTGTTCCTTCATCGTAAAGAGCTGATTAGTTGCGGCACGGTCTGTACTGGCAATGAATTGCACAGTTTCTTTAGGAATCTTCGTCTCAGAAAGTCCCTTATGAATAACGTCTACAATCGCCTGGTTAGAATTGATGGCCGAAGATCCGCCTTTAAGAATAATAGCATTGCCGGACTTAAGTGCAAGCCCAGTTGCATCAACCGTTACATTCGGGCGTGCTTCATAGATCATGCCGATAACACCAAGAGGTACAGTCACTTTTTCAACTTGGAGACCATTTTCGAGTTTCCAATCCGAAAGAATGTTACCCGTTGGATCATCAAGCTTAGCTACTTCACGCAATCCTTCAGCAAAATCCTTGACCCGCTCTTTTGATAAAGACAAGCGATCCATAAAAGCATCTGAAAATCCTTTCTCACGGCCGTTCGCAAGATCCTTTTCATTGGCTGTCAAGATCGTTTCGTATTCTCTTTCCAACACATCTGCCAGGTGGAGGAGTGCTGCATTTTTCTCTTCCGCGGAAAGTACCATTAACTTTTTAGAAGCTTTTTTGGCCTCCATTGCTTGTTCCTCAACGTTCACATTACTTTTTATTAGTGTCATCCAAGACCTCCTTGAGTTATTGATCCCTCATCAAAGCAGGGAAATGGTGCTGGTGAATGGTTCAACGAACATGATCAGTCTTTCTTACACACCTACTGGTAGTGAAACTTCCAAGTGGCAAACTAAATCTTTACTTTCAATGGCTGCCAGCTCATACGATTCAAGTTCTGGATCTGTTAATCCGATCATTTCCTCTAATTGTTCTGAAGAATAGTTCACGACGCCAAGACCTATTTCTTCACCTTCTAGGTCATGAATACGGACAACAGCCCCTTTTTTGAAGCGGCCATTTACATGATGAACATTCATTGGCAGTAAGCTCTTCTTCATATCTACAATCGTTTCTCTCGCACGATGATCGATCGTTACTTCCCCTTCAGGACCAGAGTTAAACGCAATCCATTGTTTCTTCTGATTTAAATTTTCTTGATCTGGAGTTGGCTCAAAATAAGTTCCGACGGCGTTTCGATAAACAGCATCATATACGATGTTATTCGTACTGGCTTTTCCTAAATAGGAGGAGATGCCTGAAGCCATCGCAATTTTAAAGGCATCAATTTTAGATTTCATGCCGCCAGTACCCACGTCGCTGCCAGGATCGCCGGCTGCTTCTTCGATTTCTGGTGTGATTTCGTACACGCGATCAAGCAATTTGGCATTCGCATCTTTTCTAGGATCTGCATCATAAAGCCCATCAATATCAGATAAGATGATCAGGTCATCTGCATCCACAAGACCCGCTACTTTAGCAGAAAGTGTATCGTTGTCGCCGAATTTCAAGCGGTCGATCGTAATAGTGTCATTTTCGTTTACAATCGGAATAATTCCCCGTTCCAACAACACATTAATCGTATTGCGCGCGTTATTATAACGGTTCTCATCTGAGAAGTCGCTGCGAGTAATCAGAATTTGAGAACCCATATATCCATGTGATAAAAATAGGTCAGAATAGGATTCCATCAGCAGTCCTTGACCAATAGAAGCGGCAGCTTGTTTTTCAGGTAATGAACTAGGACGTGATAAGCAGCCAAGCTTACGGTACCCTGCTGCCACTGCGCCTGACGATACAAGAAGTACTTCATGCCCATCGTCCTTAAGCTCTACAACTTCATCGACAAGTTTTTCGAGTTTGCGGCGGCTGATTTCCCCGTGAAGACTCGTTAATGAACTGCTTCCAATCTTAATTACTACACGTTTCTTATTTGTCTCGTTAACCAACTTATCACTCCTATTTCTACGTTGTGTTTCATTTATATCAAATTCGTTCTGAATTTCAGTTATTTCTGACCGACAAGCATGCCTTCCAATTCTTTACTCATTTCCTTTGAACGGCTTGCTGCACCTTTTATCGCTGCGGAAATTGCGTTTCCTCCGCCTGCTCGATTTAATGCATCAAGTCCTGCTGCAGTTGTTCCGTTTGGTGACGTAACATTTTCTCGCAGTTCGGATGGCGTAATATCCTGCTCAAGCATCATTTTTGCTGCTCCAAGCAAAGTCTGAGCCCCAATCTCTCTTAACGTTTCCCGATCTAAGCCTTCAGCACTTCCTGTTTCTTCAATGTGTTCCATCAAATAGTAGAAGTAAGCAGGTCCGCTTCCTGCAATCCCTGTAAATACATCCATTTTATCTTCTTCTATGACGAACACTTCTCCAATAGACTGCAGTAATTCTTTCGCTACCAGCACATTATCCATTCCAGCGAAATTCCCCGGACACACAGCAGTCGCTGACTCTCTGAGCATGCTTGATGTGTTCGGCATCACACGAATCACTTGCTGTTCTTCATTCAGGCGTTCTTCCATATAAGAAGTGGAAATACCTGCAAGTACAGATACCAACACTTGATTTGGTGTGATCTTATGTCTTAAATCTTCAAGAACAGCATCAATATCTTTTGGCTTCATAGCTAAAATAAATTGATCTACTTCTGAAAAATTTAATTCATCTTTTAAAACTGTCCGTACACCGTATTTATCTTCAATCTCATTTAGACGATCTCGATTACTTCTATTCGTAACAATAATTTGTTCGGCAGGAATATTCCCGGATTCAACCATTCCAGAAATCATAGCTTCTGCCATTGATCCTGCACCTAGAAAAGCAATCTTTTGTTTGATCATATGAGTTAATCTCTCCCGTTCGCATTTTTTGTTCGCTCTTTAATATGACGTTTTTCATCATAACACTTGGGAAATGTATATCAAGGGTTATAAAACAAGTCATGCCTATAAACTCCAATTAGTGAGCGTAAGCGGTTTCATGGAGAGATATTTGCGATTCATCCTTTCTCATCGCAATTAATGAAGTTACAAGCGAATATATGGAGATTTATTTTTTTACAAAAAAAGGGTAATCCCTCAATGGCAGTAATTCGCATAATATTCTAACAATTAATCTAACCCGAAAAAATACCCCACTGCTTTAAGAGTAGGGTATTGATTAATTCAAGGCCTGACTATATTTAGCTAATTGTTGGCGAAGTTCTTCAATCGGTACAAAATGAGCTTTCCGAAAAAGCTCCCTCCCTTTTGAAAAAACAAGGACTGCCGGCACCGTAAATACTGCAAGTAACCCTGCTACCTCTTTTACTTCATCCGAATCCACATGTATAGATGTGATAAGCGGGTAGTCTTCCAGGACTCTTTCAATTTGAGGGAGCAAGCTATGACAGACAGAGCATCCTTGATGTGAAACATAAATCAAAGAAAGCTGTTCTTGCTCTATCACGGTTTCTATCTCTGTTCTAGAATAGACTCGCTTCAGAACAATCACCTCATTTACTATAATGTTACGGCAATTATAATGAAATATCGGACTGTTCGGCAATTATGAGGCAAGTATTCTTATATAAATAGAAAGTCTATAAATTAGTCACTGCAGTTGTTGTGGAGGATTCTGACCGCGCCCTTTATCTTCAACCTCTTTAAAAATATCGTTTCCACTCGCAGAAGAGGACGCCTGCAGTCCTGCGTTTGAACCTAATGATTCTTTCAGAGTAATGAGCTCGTTTTTCAAATCATCAATATCCTGTTTCGTGGCAGGTTTTTTATCATCCTTCAGTTCATATCCGACTTGGCCATTCGGTTCAAGTGTTGCCGATTTCAAATCGGTTATGGATGACACATTCTGCTGCCGAAGCTTCATCTCAAGCTGATCAACCGTAAATCGAAGCTTCTTTAAATTTTTCTCCTGAAGCTGACCATTACTAATAATAAGTACAGATTGCCCGGTGATAAACTTTTCAAACCAGTTCATCTTCACTTCACTATATTCGATTACAATAAGTGTTAACACGAGCACGGCTCCAACGCCGAACGTTACCCAAATATTTTTACCAGCAACAGGTTGAATTAATAAGGAACCGATCCCAATCATAATGACCGTTTGAGCCAGTGTCATTTGTGAAATTGACTTTCTCCCGGCTACTCGTAGAATTAACGTTCCTACTACTATAATAAGTATTGCTTTCCATATCCAATCCCACTCCATATTCATCCTCCTCGTCCTGTTATTGTCCCTTATTAAACATGAACTATTCTCGAAAAAGGCATTGCAATCCCATTTAGACTCCGTTATAATCTTCTCAATATCTCAAATTCCAGGATAAAGAGAGTAACTCTTGTGTCGTCATTTAAGCGAGTCAGGGATGGTGTAAGCTTGACGGACTGCCAACGAGTGAACCGGACTTTTAAGAAGCTGCTCTGAACTCAAGTAGGAGCTGCCGGGGATAACCCCCGTTATCAATTTCAAGTGGCTGTTTTCAGCTATAAGAGTGGTACCGCGAGCCAACCTCGTCTCTTCAGGGAGACGAGGTTTTTTTTATATTAAGGAGGAATTTATAATGGAAAAACACACCCTTGCCCTGCAATTATCCCATCTGCTCGGAGAAGAATTCAGCCGTGATTGGGTCTACTCGCTAATTGAAATCCCTAAGCAGGAAAAACTCGGTGACATGGCCTTCCCATGTTTTCAACTCGCCCAATCATTTCGTCAATCGCCAGCAAAAATAGTTGCCCAACTTGCGCCGCGATT
The DNA here is from genome assembly GCF_902726645.1 of Halobacillus ihumii. Classification (NCBI taxonomy): domain Bacteria; kingdom Bacillati; phylum Bacillota; class Bacilli; order Caryophanales; family Bacillaceae; genus Halobacillus; species Halobacillus ihumii. The sequence goes on along the minus strand of NZ_CACVAO010000001.1, from coordinate 3,108,674 downwards.
GCAGCATGACCTATTTGTGAGCGTTCAACCAAACGGCGGATATATCAACATCTTTTTAAACCAGCGTGTCCTTACTGAACAGACACTAAAGCAAATCCTCACTGAAAGCACGGACTATGGCTCCCATCAGGTTGGAGCAAATCAGAATGTTGTACTGGATATGTCTGCGCCGAATATTGCCAAACCATTTTCCATGGGTCATCTTCGTTCGACCGTGATTGGCAATGCATTAGCGAATCTCGCAGAAAAATGCGGGTATGACACGATGAAGATTAATTATATTGGCGACTATGGTACACAGTTTGGCAAACTGCTTGCGGCTTATCAGCACTGGGGAGATGAGGAGCAAATTCGCACTAATCCGATCCCTGAACTTACGAAAATATATGTGAAATTTCATGAGGAGTCAGCGCATGACGCTTCCCTTGTTGAAGAAGGACGTCATTGGTTTAAGAAACTTGAGCAAAACGATGCTGAAGCCGTAAAACTCTGGAAATGGTTTAAAGAGGCTTCCCTTGAAGAGTTTAATAAAATTTATGACTTGCTTGGTGTAACCTTTGATCTTACACGCGGAGAGGCCTACTACAATGACAAAATGGACAGTACGGTGCAACTATTGAAAGAAAAGGGCTTATTAACAGATTCCGACGGAGCAAAAGTCGTGCGCTTGGATGATGAAGGTCTTCCTCCCTGTTTGATTAAGAAAAGCAATGGCACAACCATTTATGCGACACGCGACTTGACAGCAGCCATGGACCGCTACAACAGCTATCGATTTGACGAAGCTCTCTATGTAGTCGGTCATGAGCAAACGCTGCATTTTCAACAAATCAAACATGTGCTTACGAAGTTGAACCTGCCCTGGGCTCAGGATGTCAAACATATTCCGTTTGGGATGATGCTTCAGAATGGTTCCAAAATGTCGACCAGAAAGGGCAAAACGATTTTACTGGCAGAAGTCCTGGGAGAGGCAATTGACCAGGCGAAAGCAAATATTGAGGTGAAAAATCCAGGCCTGGCTCATAAGAATGAAGTAGCGAAACAGGTTGGAGTTGGTGCGGTGATTTTTCACGATTTGAAGCATGATCGTCGTAATGATGTGGAGTTTTCGCTTCAAGATATGTTGACATTTGAAGGCGATACGGCTCCCTATTTGCAATATGCTTACGTACGCGCCCAGTCGATTCTTGAAAAAGGTGAATTTGTACTGGAAGATGCAGAGGTTTCTCTTGATGACCCGAAAGCATGGACAGTTGTGAAGCAATTACGTCTTTTCCCTGAGCTAGTTAAACGAGCTTATTCAGAATACGATCCTTCCAAGATTGCTCGCTATTTACTTGATTTAGCTAAAGCGTTTAATAAGTATTATGCGGGGACTAAAATTTTGCAGAAAGAACAGCTGCATGCACGTCTGACCCTTGTTCACAGCTTTTCGGTTGTTTTAAAGGAAGGACTGCGTCTGCTTGGCATTCAGGCACCGAAAAAAATGTAGCAGGAGTGTGGAAAATGGACTGGTTAAAAAATAATCATAAGAAGCTTTTACTAATTGGAATTGACGGCTGCGGAGGCGCTGGGAAAAGCACGTTGGCTGAACACATGATGACAATTTCTGAAAAAGGGACTGTCATTCACATGGATGACTTCTACCTTCCTTCCAGCCGAAGAGTCCACCCTCCGGACATTGGCGGACACTTTGATTGGAAACGGATGCGTGATCAAGTTCTTGAGCCCTTATTTCAAAAGCGCTCTGCCTGTTATCAACGATATGATTGGGATAACGATAAGCTGGCTGAATGGCATGACGTTCCTCCATTTGGCGTAATTGTCATCGAGGGCTGTTACGCGACACGCGATGAGCTGAGGCATTTCTATGATTATACGGTCTGGGTGGACTGTCCGCGAGAGCTCCGTCTTAAGCGGGGGCTGGAGCGTGACGGGGAGGAAGCCTTATCCTTCTGGCTTGACTGGATGGAACAAGAAGATCGTTATCAAGATAATCAGCGTCCTAGAACTAAAGTTGATTGGGTAATCGACGGATCAGAAAAAATTGAAACAAAATGATATCTTTCGTTCGTAACTTTACGTATAATAGTAGTTTGTTAGGAAGCTAAGTAAAGGAGCATATTTATGGAAGGAACGAACAAAACAAATTACGAATTTCTCGCTGATGATCCAAATTTCAGTGTAAAACCCGTCATGATCTCGCTTATTATTGGTGCGTTTTTTGCCATTTTAAATGAGACACTGCTTAATATTGCCTTAACAACGCTGATGGCTGAATTTGGCCTCTCTGCAACAACTGTCCAATGGATGGTAACAGGATTCATGCTTGTGATGGGAATTCTAATCCCTATTTCTGCATTGATGCTGCAATCGTTCACGACGAGGCAAATGTTTATGGGTACTATGACCGTCTTCACGATCGGAACTGTCATTTGTGCCTTAGCACCAACATTCCCTGTATTATTAGCGGGCCGCCTCATACAGGCCGTTGGTACAGGGTTATTAATTCCGATTATTTTTAACACATTCTTGTTAATCTTCCCACCCGAACGACGCGGAGGTGTGATGGGAATGGTCGGCCTTGTCATTATGTTTGCGCCCGCGATCGGTCCGACCCTCTCAGGAATTATTGTGGAACATTTGGGCTGGAGATTTCTCTTTATAACGGTTATACCATTTGCGCTTTTCTCCATGGCCTTTGCCTATAAGTTTTTGAAAAATGTCGGTGAAGTCACGAAACCTAAAGTTGATATTCTATCCATTCTGCTTTCGACTCTCGGGTTTGGCGGAATTGTCCTCGGGTTTAGTCTTGCCGGAGAAGATGGAGCCGGTTTTTTAGATCCCGTGGTCCTTACCCTTATTATTGTTGCGGTGGCAGCTTTAATCCTGTTCACAATCAGGCAATTAAAGATAGAAGAACCTCTTCTCGATGTTCGAGTCTTTAAATATCCGATGTTCACGCAAGCTGTTCTTTTGTTTATCATCATCATCATGGCGATGTTCTCATCTGAAATTATCCTGCCGATGTTTATGCAAGGCCCGCTTGCGTTAACGGCAGCGGCTGCAGGACTCGTACTCTTGCCAGGCAGCTTGTTGAACGGACTGATGTCGCCTGTGATGGGGAAACTTTTTGATAAATACGGACCTAGAAAATTAATGATTCCGGCTGCAGCAATCTTGACCGCCACCATGTTCTCGCTCAGCCAGGTTGGAACCAACACACCAATTTACGTGATCATTATCAGCTACATGCTGTTGATGCTGTCAGTTTCAGCAATGATGATGCCAGCCCAAACAAACGGTTTGAATCAGCTGCCGAAACAACTTTACCCGCACGGCACAGCCATTATGAATACGCTGCAGCCCGTCTCCGGAGCAATTGGTGTTTCTGTCTTTATCAGTATCATGACAGCAAGACGTGAAGGCTTTTTAGCAAATGCAGCTTCACCTGATTCCCCGGCTGCACAGTCCCAATCGATGGTAGCGGGGGTTGAGCTTGTATACTCAATTGCGTTTGCGCTGGCTTTAGCCGGGTTTATACTTACTCTTTTCGTTAAACGGGCGAAGCCGGACGATGTGGCCCATCAGCAAATTTAATCCTTTCATAGGTTATGTCTAGATAGGTTGCAAAGATTGATTTTTAACAAAAACAAACTCTATACTAGGGAGTTTTTCTGGCTGGCGGGAAACTATCGCCAGCCACCTTTTTTTCACTCTACTACACCACATTTATCTAGTTTCAATCTAGAAAGGAACCGCAAGATGAAATAGAAATGATAATGATACATAAAAAAGATTCTCCTCCACACTAGCAAGGTTTAACTAGGTGGAGGAGAATCTTTTTCGATTATACGGAATACCGTAGAAGTAAATATCGCGAGACTCCTGCGGAAAGCGAGTGATATATTCTCCCGCGATGGGAAGATAATAAAACTTGTAGAAAACCTGGTTTTTATCTACAAGCTGAGAAACTCACTTCTCAGGAGTTTGTCTTTTTTTACATGTAGAAAAAGGAAATGAATAGACTATAAGAAATGGATATTCTACACCTGTGATTCATAATCCACATAGAAAGAGCTGGTTAGGTTGAAAACCATACTGTTTCAGAATTCTGTAGAAAATCAGATGCCGTACAGTGAAGTGTTTTCCCATATTTATTCGTTTATGAAGCACGATCCTAGAGGGAATTACAAACTTATGCTCGGAACAGATTCTCAAATTCATGAGAGTCACACGTTATTTATTACGGGAATTGTCATTCAACGAATTGGCAAAGGGGCCTGGGCATGCTTTCGCAAAGTAACTGTCCCCAGGTGTATGACTGTACTGCACGAACGAATTTCCTATGAAACAACTTTAACGGAAGAAGTTGCCTCCCTCTTTACGAAAGAGTACATTGATGCCCTTATTCAGATCGTGCTCCCACACATTTATAAAGGAGCAAGTTTTATGGTAGAAGGCCATATTGACATCGGTGCTGGGGAGCGAAATAAAACCCGTGTGTATGTCAATGAGATGATGGCACGGATCCAATCTTTAGGGCTCGAACCAAAAATAAAACCGGACTCCATGGTAGCCAGCAGCTATGCAAACAAATTTACTAAGTAATCATTGAAGGTCCGATTTAGAACAGCATGATACCAACAGAAGAGTTACCATCCTACAGGATTTGTGATTACAATAAGAGGACTTTAGACAAGCAGGGGATTCAATGACCTATTTAAGCAAAGTGTGCCTCATGCTTCCTCTGCCATTTGCTGATTACTAGTCTCGTGTTTCTTTTTCGGCTTTCGAGTAGCCAAATAAACTCCGGCGAAAATAATCAGCAGTCCGATTGCTAAATTCTTCGTAATCGGTTCATCAAGCAGCACGTATCCCCAGATCATGGCAGTAATAGGTACAAGATAAGTGACCGATGCTGCGAATTCCGCACTGCTGTTTTTAACAATGTAGTAAAAGATAAGATGGGCAATCCCGGATCCGAAGCACCCCAGACCAATAATGGCGAACAAAATAAGAGGATCTGCTAATATGGCCGGCTTTAAATTAGCTGTAGTCCCAGTAAATATCGTGCCGATGAGGCCTACGAGAGCGCCAGCAGCTAGTGAACATGTGGTTAACAGCAAAACACTAGTGGCTTGCAAGTGTTTTTTTGTGTATTGTGTGGCAAACCCATAAGAAATAGTGGTCAATACCATAGTTCCTATCCCCACGAAACTCTCATGAAACAACTGTCCGACATTAAACTCCATTAGTACAAGAATACCCGCAAACCCTAATCCAATTCCCAGCCATTGGCGCTTTTTTAACACAATCGAGAAAAAAAGAAATCCAACTAGTCCGGTAAAAATTGGCGTTAAGGCATTTAATACAGCTGCTGTACTGCTATTAATCTGTGTTTCACTTAAAGCAATCAGTCCCCAAGGAAGGCCTGCATTAAAGACACCGACAACAAGCATCGGCTTCCATGGTATTGGTTTTACTATTTTCTTTCTTTTCATCCAAAGAAAGGGAAACAAGATGACCACAGCTGCAGAACATCTCAGAAACACAGTTCCCCATGGTCCTGCAGGTTCAAGCAGCCATTTTATAAAAACAAAGGACATACCCCATATTAAACTGAGTCCAATTAAAGCACTATATAATTTCAACTTCCCACACCCCTCTCAGCAGAAAAAAATTACACCCCTTTCACGACTATGAAAAAGGTGCTTACCGTACAAAATTTAAAGCTCCTAAATTATAACTCTGCCCCCTCACTCTTTAAACTAAATTGCTCAACAAAAGTTCACTAAACTTAAATATATGACTGGATTACAAATCCCGAAGATAAGGTATAATAGAAGTATAATAAACAAAGGAGTGGTGGTCATCATGTTCTCGATCTTAATGGCTGTCATCATTTTAGTGAGTATCATAGCACTCGTTGGAACACTGTACGTGGGAAGAAACGTCAACCAAACAATTGCTAAGTACGAGTCGGAAGGGTATTCTTCAGCGGAAGAAGCTGCGAGCCTCCAGTCTCATGGAAAAAGCACGAGCTTCCGCCTTCTAACTATTATTTACGGGATAACTTTTTTGATTGCTATCATCCTTATGGCCATCTTCATTTTTTAAAAAGGTATCCTCTATCTCTTCGGCAGGGCTGGTTGCCAGCCAGGCAATCCAGCCCGCCAGCACACCTGCCACTAATTTTCCAATAACCACAGATAAAATCATCTCTTTATTAACACTGGCGACAAACCCTATATGGCCGCCAAGCACAAACGCCCCGCTGACTGCAAACGCTGCGTTCATCACTTTTCCCCGCGTGTCCATTTCCTTCATCGTCGCAAGCATCGGAATGTGATGAGCAAGGGATGCAATAAACCCCGTCATAGCCAAAGAATTAATCCCAAGCTTTCGGCTAAATTTTCTCCACAATCGCTGTCCACGCTGATTAATAAACGTTACCATCGGATACGCACCTGCCAGCATGATTGTAATTCGGCCTACAATCCCTATCCCTTCCTCTATTGGTGCCATACCTGACACAATGGAAATGCCTGTTAACGTCTCTATAATGATCAGCACTAGCCCACTAATAATCAGCAGCTCGACTGCTCTGCCGAATTTAGCAAACAATCGAATTGTTACACGTGTAAACTTCCACAATCCAAATCCAATACAAACTGCCAGGACGACTGTAGGGGTCAAGTTTCGTACCATCCACCACAAGTCATAGCCTGCTACCGCTCCTCCAGCAAGACAGCCGATAGGAATCGTCATCAAGCCAATTAAAATTCCTTTTGCAAAATAAGGATAATCCTGCTTGCTGATCATCGTTAAAGCAATCGGAATCGTAAAAACCAATGTAGGTCCCATCATCGTCCCGAGGAAAGCCCAGGAAAAGACAGCAGCTTCCTCACTTTCCGCAAGCGATTCAGCAAGCTGATAAGCCCCCATATCAATTGCCAAAATAGTTGAAGCAAACATTGAAGGATCGACCCCAAGCCATTGGTATACTGGTGTAATGATCGGAGCCAGCCACGCTGAAAGGACAGGCGCCAATGAAATGATCCCTACCATCGCGAGTGCCAGTGGTCCCATCATCATAAAAGCTTCATAGAACCTTTGTCCGAGACCCCAGCGGTTATGTAAAATATAGCAATCTAATGCTCCAATCACCATAAAGATGGTCATGATCAGGAGTAGCCCATCATTAAACCACACGGCTGTCCTTCCTCCTTTTCGTTCAGAAAATTGAATGAAGATATGAAATGATCTTCCTCTATCGCCACTCCATTCTTTCATATTTTGCAGATAACGGGAAGTATCTTCTAATACTCCAAAAAAAAAGAACCTTCCTTATAAAAGAAAGGCCCTCCCGCTTGCTATATTATCCAATACTGCAGGCGGCTGATCCATTTTTTTGTGAATATTTCTGATGATGCTCTTCAGCCTCATAAAATTCAGCCGCTTGGGTAACTTCTGTTACAATCGGCCGCTTGAAAATTCCCTTCCCATTCCATTGCTGAATTTTCTCATCGGCAATCTTCTTTTCAGGATCGCTGCTGTAAAAAATAGCTGAGCGATACTGATGCCCAACATCAATCCCTTGTTGATTAACCGTTGTTGGGTCATGAGCTTCAAAAAAGATATTGACCAGCTCTTCATATGTTAGGACGCCCGGGTCATACTCTATCTTTACAGCTTCGGCATGACCTGTTGTGCCCGTTTTTACCTGCTCATAAGTCGGGTGCTCGACATTCCCACCCGTATATCCCACACGTGTTGAGATAACTCCGTCAAATCGTTCAAAGAAGGGTTCTACCCCCCAGAAGCATCCTGCACCAAAAATAGCTGTAGCCATAACTCATCTTCCCTTTCTGTTAATTCGGAACTTCTTTATAAAGAGAGTATGACGGTTTATACACCAAAAGACCCCTTTTCTTATCCAGTATAAGAAAAGGGGTCGTAATATTCCGTACGATCCTCTCATCTCTTAGAATGTTACCATCCTACAGGAATTGGCACCGTTCTCGTCAATCCTTATTGGATTGATTCGATGGTTGCCGGGCATCAAAGGGCCAGTCCCTCCGCCTCTCTGGATAAGAAGTTTCCGTTATTATTTTTTTGATATTATTCATCATACAATGATTCACCAATGAAGTAAAGGGTGAAGGCTTAACTTTTTCCTACTTTTTAATATATGTGTAAGACTTGCTGAACATGACGAACTCTGTTCATTTATCAATAATATTCCTTCATCAGCTGCTTCCGGTTGTGTAAACTTCCTCGAAAGGCTGAACGATGACAAATCCTTCCCCTTTAAATTCCATCTGGATGGATTCGCCGCTGCCCCGCCCAAGAAATGTTTTAAAACTGATATCTGTCCGGAACTCTGGCTGCAGGTGTCCCGACCAGGCTACCGTAGCATTAGGGTCAGTTATAACAGATTCTCCAGGCCGGACGAGTAACGTAAGCGGTTCGTAGTGTGAAGTTACCGCCACTCTTCCGCTTCCTTGCATCGTAATATTAAACAACCCGCCTGACATCATTCCTGCCACTTTCTTCATTAATTTAACATCCCACTGAATACTCGGTTCGAATGCTAGCAGGTCGTTGCCATTCACTGTAATTGACTCGTTAGCTAGGTCAAAAATCGTTATCTTCTTCCCCTGGTCAGCTAAATATAAACGTCCTTGCCCTTGCGCCTTCATGAGTGAACTTCCTTCACCAGAAATGGCCTTCTTGAACATTTTGCCGACACCATGTTCAAGGATTCCTTCCCGCGTAAATTTAATGGCTCCATTATAAGAAATCATAGAACCTGTCTTCGCCCATACTTCATCCGTTAGATTCACTTCCAAGATCCGGGGGGTTTCCAGCTCAAAATAATCATTCTCTGTCTCATCCTGCTTCGTTTGCTGAACGAATTGCTGTAGTGAATAATTGCTCATATGCAAGGTCCTCCTCTTTCGTACTGTTTAAGGTACGAATCAAGAACAGATAAGTTTCAGTTTACGGAGAAGAAGCTATTGCTGAGTTTAAACCCGAGGTTGGGACAAAACCGAATAAAGTATAAAATAATCGACCAAATCAGTTCGGATTATTTGTGTGCCAAGAAAGGAATTCTACCATCGCTCCGTCAAAACACTTCGCTTTCCGCGGGCACGGACTCAGCTTCCTCGGAAAGCAAAGGGCGCTTTCCTGTGGGATCTTTGGCTCGTGCTGTTCCCGCTGGAGTCTACGCATTTTGACTACGCTAATGATCAGCGTTTATACTATTCATTTTTTCATCGTATGGTATGTTTCTGGATCACCCTAGAAAAATGCCTCCATAAATTAACGATCCTAAAATAACAAAGGCGGGATGGACTTTTACTTTTTCCAATAAAAGAAAGCTGGCTACAATCAGGAGAACAGTTTGCACGGCCCCTGCCGAAAAATAGGAATCACGGAAGAACTGAAACGCTATTACTCCGAGCAAAACGGCAATGGTTGGCCGAATAAGGGCTGTCATGGTTTTCACCCGGGGCGAGTCTTTAAACTTATACAAGAGACTCAGCAGCGCAATCATTAAGATTAAGGAAGGAGCCACCGTTGCAAAAACCCCTACGAAAGAGCCAAGCATTCCGGCTTGCTGATAGCCGATAAACCCTGCCATCTTCGTTGCAATCGGACCAGGTAAAGCATTCGCCATCGCCAGCATTTCACTGAAATCGCTGACGGTCATCCAGTTAAAGCGCTCCACTACCTCGTTCTCTACTAAAGGAATCGAAGCTGGACCGCCTCCATATCCTAAAACTCCTGGAATAAAAAAAGCTATAAAAATCTTCCAATAAATCATGAGGATTGCTCCTTACGTAATGCAGTTTGCGTTTCATTCTTACCCATCGGCCGCACTAAGGCTGATATAAGAAGCACTAAAATGAGAATTCCAGGATGTATTCCAACCCACTCTATTAAAATGAGGGAACCTGTCGCTAACAAAATGGTGTACAACCACCCCAGATTTACTTTTGCCTTTTTAAAGAAATCATAGGTGAGCTTGGCAAGCATGACCCCAACCACAGGGACAACGGCTTTGGTCATCCCACTAACCCAGGCTTGATCTTTAAAACTATTTAATGAAGTAATCAGCACGATCATTATGGTAATCGTCGGTATAATCGTAGCCAGGACAGCGTTTAACATACCTAAAACACCTGATACCCGAAATCCTATATAGCCCGCCATTTTTGTCGCAATCGGTCCGGGAAGTGAGTTTGCCAGTGCTAAAATGTCAGCAAAATCATCATCAGAGAGCCATTTATACTTTTCTACAACCTCTTTATGCACAAGCGGTATTGAGGAGGGACCGCCGCCATATCCGAGCATACCTACTCGAAAAAAAGCAAGGAAGAGATTCCAATGCTGTTTCAATACTCTCATCCCCTCTCACCATATCCTATCCTTTCATTGCCTTAATAAGCAGATATCGTGCCATCTGTTCGTGATTCGGTGCCTCCAAATAACGTACCATTTTTCAGGTCACGCCAAATAATCTGACCGCGCCCGAAAGCTCCTTTTTCAAGCTGCACTTCAATATGATGTCCTCTTCTCGCTAAGGCCTCAGCTATATGTCCAGGAAAATTCGGCTCTACCCATACGGTCTTATCTTTCATCCATTGCCAGCGGGGGGCATCCAAGGCAGCCTGCGGATTCAAGTGAAAGTCAATTGTATTCATCGCCACTTGTACATGGCCTTGTGGCTGCATAAATCCTCCCATTACTCCGAAAGGTCCAACAGGATTGTTTCCTTTTGTAATAAAACCAGGAATGATCGTGTGATAGGATCGTTTGTTTCCAGCTAGTGCATTCGCATGGTTTTCATCTAATGAAAAGTTATGACCACGGTTTTGCAAGGCTATGCCAGTACCCGGCACGACTAAACCTGAACCAAATCCCATATAATTACTTTGAATAAAACTAACCATGTTACCTTCATCATCTGCGGCTGCTAAATACACCGTTCCGCCTTTAGGTGGCTGCCCCGGCTCAGGAGTAAGAGCCTGCTCGGTAATAAGCTTTCTGCGTTCATTAGCATACCCTTCATCCAGAAGATCGGTATAATCCAATTCCATATGCCGCGGATCAGCTACAAACTTTTGCCCATCAGCAAAAGCTAATTTCATCGCTTCAATCTGTTTATGATACGTATCGACTGTCTCTTTATCTTCCATTTTAAAGCCTTTCAGAAGATTGAGTGCTGACAAAGCTACGATTCCCTGACCATTAGGAGGAATCTCCCAAACGTCATATCCTCGATAATTCACAGAGACGGGCTCTACCCACTCCGGCTGATAGTTTTGCAAGTCTTCTTTGCGTATGAATCCATCATGCTTTTTGGAAAACTCGTCAATTTTAGCCGCCAGCTCTCCATGGTAAAAATCTTCCGCATTCGTTTCAGCAATTTTCCTCAGTGTATTGGCATGCCCCTGGGAACTCCACTGCTCACCAATTTCCGGTGCTCGACCGTTAGGGGCAAACGTATCAAACCAGTGTTGAAACTCTTCTCCTTGAAGGGTTTCCTTGAACTTCTCTGCTGCTGTTCTCCAAAACTTCCCTAATACAGGTGAAATCGGAAATCCTTGTTCTGCATATTGAATAGCGGGCGCTAGCACGTCTTTAAAAGGCAGCTTACCGAATCGCTTGGACAGCTCCGCCCAAGCTCCCGGCACTCCTGGTACGGTTACAGGCACAAATCCGAACTTAGGGATTTCGTTATAGCCTCGTTTTTTAAGCTCCTCTATAGATAATGCGGCTGGGGCATGACCACTCCCATTTAACCCGTGCAATTTATTCTTTGTCCAGACGAGTGCAAAAGCATCCCCTCCAATACCATTCGATGTAGGCTCAACAACCGTTAGTGTGGCTGCCGTAGCAATTGCTGCATCAATGGCATTTCCGCCTTGTTTCAACATTTCCAATCCGGCCTGGGATGCTAAAGGCTGGGAGGTAGCGACCATCCCTTTACTTGCGACAGTCGCTACTCGATTTGCTGTATAAGGTTGATAAAGATAATCCATTTGATCCATTCTCGCGCCCCTCTCTATGTTCCTGTCAAAATATCATATACAGTAATTGCTCTATATGCTGGTGCCTTACACTTCGTGGCAGGCAACAAAATGATCTGGTTCAACCTCTCTCCACTCTGGTCTTTCCTCGCGACAGCGGTCATGAGCTAGCGGACATCGCGTATGAAAAGGGCAGCCCGTCGGGTAATTAGCAGGATTAGGAAGATCCCCTTCTAAACGAACCCTGTCTTTTTTCTTCCCTGGTATTGGCCTTGGAATCGCAGAAAGAAGAGCTTTTGTATAGGGATGGAGCGGATTAGCATAAAGTTCATCCGCTGATGCCAGTTCTGCAGTAGCTCCTAAATACATCACCAGAACGCGATCACACATATGCCTGACTACACCCAGATCATGTGAAATAAACAAATAAGTTAGCTGGTGGCTGTCTTGCAGCTTTTTTAACAGTTGAATCACTTGCGCTTGCACGGAAACGTCAAGGGCAGACACCGCTTCATCACATACAATCAATGAAGGGTTCAAGGAGATGGCTCGTGCGATACCAATTCTCTGCCTTTGTCCCCCGCTGAATTCATGAGGATAGCGATCTGCGTGTTCTTCTTTAAGGCCAACCTCAACTAATAGCTCACGAACTCTCTGTTCACGGTCCTTCTTCCCCAGTTCCGTGTGGATAATAAAGGCTTCTTCAAGGGCATCCCCAATGCGCTGACGGGGGTTAAGAGAAGCATACGGGTCCTGGAAAATCATTTGCATTTCTTTTTTATACTTCTTCAGTTTCTTTTCCGAAAGACCGCCAATTTCTTCTCCTCGAAGCTTTATCGATCCGCCGGTAAGTTCCTCCAGGCCAAGTATGGTACGACCTAAAGTTGATTTACCACAGCCAGACTCTCCTACAATTCCGAGAGTCTCCCCTTCGAACACATCGATGGATACGTTTTCGACTGCCTGAACGTTGGCCTTTGTTTTTTTAAGCAAGCTGCTTTTAATAGGAAAATATTTTTTTACTTGATTCACTTCAAGAAAAGGCTTTGTTTCGAGACTCATGCTGGGTCACCTCCTCTTGCAGCCAGCACTTAGATTGATGACTCGCTGATAAGGAGAAATGAGGAGGATCTTCTTCCTTGCACTTGTCTGTAGCAAATGGACACCTGGGATGAAATCTGCACCCAGTAATCTTTTCATTGATGTTAGGTAAAGAACCAGGGATCGCTTCTAATGAATGATTGGCATCGTCAACATTTGGCACAGACGCAAGCAACCCTTTCGTATAAGGATGACTAGGATTTGTAAAAATTTCTTCGACGCTTCCCGTTTCTACAACATTTCCTGCATACATTACCATTACGTGATCAGCAACTTCAGCCACAACGCCCATATCATGGGTAACCATCACAACCCCCATGCCCAGATCTTCCTTAAGATCATCAATCAAATCCAGAATCTGCGCCTGAATCGTTACATCGAGTGCGGTTGTAGGTTCATCTGCAATCAAAAGTGAAGGGTTGCAGGCAAGGGCAATAGCGATCATGACTCGCTGTCGCATTCCCCCGCTTAGCTCATGAGAGTATTGCTTTAACTTTTTCTCAGGATGCGGAATCCCTACCTGGTTTAATAAGTCAATGGCCTTATGCTTCACCTCTGCCTTTGATAGCTTAGTGTGTATTTTCAGCGGTTCCATGAGCTGATAGCCTACAGTGAATACTGGGTTTAAAGCTGTCATGGGTTCCTGGAATATCATAGAAATCTCATTCCCGCGCAGCCTTCTCATTTCCTCTTTCTTTTTAACAGTCAACTCTTCTCCATTAAACTTAACTGATCCTGTCGAGATCTCCCCATTGTTCGGGAGCAGTCCCATAACAGATAGTGTGGTAATACTTTTCCCACAGCCGGATTCCCCGACAATGCACAACGTCTCTCCTCGATCAACCGAAAAAGAGACCCCTCGAACAGCAGGGACGTTTTGCCCAGCTGTTCGAAAGGAGGTAACTAAATTCTTTACTTCTAATAATTGTTCCATTGTCTCACCCCTACTCTATGTGGACATTATAAAGGGACCACTGTCCTGTTGGATCAATCTGTAACCCTTTAACGGATTTGTTGTAAGCTGCTGTGACAACTCCATGATGCATAGGAATCCAGACAGCATCCTTAATTGCCATTAAATTAGCCTCCATCAACTTTTGTTTTCTTACTTCCTGGTCTACTGTTACTCGTGACTGATCTACAAGTTTATCAAACTCACTGTTGTTATAGCCCATACGGTTAGAGGAACCAATGTTATCCGAGTGCAGGTTTGGATAAAGAAGTTCACTTCCATCTGCGGTGCTGTTAGACCAGCCAAGGAAAGTCATTTGGAAGTTTCCTTCTGCTGTTGTATCTAGGAACGTTCCCCATTCCATTGTTTCAATTTCAACGTTTAATCCTACTTCCGATAACTGAGCCTGAACGATTTCAGCCATCTTCATATAAGATTCACGATTTGCAGCTAACAAGGTTATTTGCTGACCTTCAAATCCATTTTCTTCAATTATTTGTTTAGCCTTTTCAGGGTCATAACTGTATCCGGCGTCTGATGCACCTTTATCATAACCAAACACCTTTGGACCAATAATACTTTCATTCTTAGTTCCCAACCCGTTTAATTGTTTCACATAAGCCTCACGATCGATCGCGTGGGAGACAGCTTTTCTGAAATTAATGTCATTAAAAGGCTCTTTATTCATATTAAAACCTAAGTAGTAAACGGGTGTTCCTTCTCTCTTTTGTACCTCGACATCTTTAAGTGACTCGATACGAGGGAGTTGTTCAGTTGGAATCGCGTCAATGAATTGAACTTCTCCTGTCTGCATCATCGAAACTGCTGTGGAGTACTCAGGAACTACCTTCATCGTCACCTTCTCAAGCTGAGGGGCCCCTTGCCAATAATCTTCATTTTTAGAAAGTGTCACATGGCTGCCTTGCACCCACTCTTCAAAAACGAACGGTCCGGTTCCTACTGGATTTTGGTTCAAGTCGCCGCCTTTATCGGCCTTCGGACTTACTATAGATGCATTCGTATGGGACAGGGCTGCCAGTAATGGACCATAAGGCTCTTTCGTCTTAATCACAACCGTATATTCATCCCGAACCTCCACTGATTCAACAGGTTCAAGCAAAGAAGCTCTTGGTGCTGCTCTCTCTTCACTCATAAACTGATCAAATGTGTATTTTACTGCCTCGGCGTTAAATGGTGTTCCATCATGAAACGTGATACCTTCCTTTAATTTAATCACCCAGGTTGTTTCATCAGGTGTTTCATAGGATTCTGCCAAACGCGGCTTGATTTCCATGGTTTTTGGGTCTCTAACAAACAAGGTTTCGTACACTTGTTCAATGACAGCTGAAGATACTGAATCATTCGTATCAATAGGTGATAAACCTACAACATCTGAAGTAGTGGCATAGGTAAGCTCCTGGCTTACATCTGATCCACTGTCACTTCCATTCTCTGAAGCATCATTGCTACAACCTGCTAAAGTAACAATTGCTAGCAAAATAAATACAAACCATTGAACACTCTGTTCCCTCACATTAAAAACCTCCCATTTTAAGTATCTAGCTCCATATTAGGATCAAGCGCATCCCTCAAGCCATCCCCTACCACATTAAACGCAAATACAACCAGCATAATTGCTATTCCCGGGATAATCGTTAAATGCGGGGACGTAAACATAAAATCCTGTCCCGTTGCAATCATGGCTCCCCACTCAGGAGTAGGCGGCTGAGCACCTAAACCTAAGAAACTCAAAGCTGCAGTGGACAATATTGCTGTTGCCATTCGCATCGTAGCGAATACAATAATCGGCGCCATACAGTTAGGGAGAATGTGCTTAAATAAAATTCTTTTATTACTGGCTCCAAGCGATCTCATAGCCAGGATATATTCCTGTTTTTTAACAGATAGCACACTTCCTCGAACGATTCTGGCACACGTTGGAACTGACCAAATACTGATAGCAATGACAACGTTTACTAAGCTAGTACCTAACATGGCAATAATAAGCATGGCGAGCAGGATTCCTGGGAAAGCAAACAATAAATCAACAACTCGCATAATTGGTCCGTCGAGTTTCTTAAAATATCCCGAAAGCAGCCCTAGAATAACGCCTCCAATTAAACCGAGTGAAACCGACGTCACACCGACAATAAGCGAGATTCGTGCTCCGAACACAAGCCGTGACCACACATCTCTGCCGTAATTATCCGTGCCGAGCCAATGTCCTTCAGCCCCGATGCCAAGCTGGGCGTTCGGAAGATCTTGTTCCACTGGATCATATCCCGCGAACAGAGGCGCAAAAACAGCCATAATTACTTGGATAGCAATGATAATAAGTCCAAAAACAGCCAATTTGTTTTTCAACAAACGCTTAATCGTCTTGACTAACATTCGTTCTTTCTTTTGTTTCTTAGTCTCTATTTTCACTTCTCTGTTGCCAATTAATTCTGAACTTGCCATTACATGACCTCCTTCCGTTTAGTCGTAGCTGATCCTAGGATCAATAAAGGCGTAAATAATATCTACAATCAAATTGACAACCACGAATAGTGTTGCCACTAATAACACAGTGCCTTGCACAACTGGAAAGTCACGAGCGGCGATCGCATCAATCATTAACCTGCCTACACCATTAATCGCAAATACTTGTTCCGTGATGATTGTCCCGCCAAGTAGAAATCCGAAATTCAACCCGATTACAGTGATGACAGGGATCATAGCGTTTCTCAAAGCGTGCACCCAGATCACACCCCAGGATTTTACTCCTTTGGCTTTTGCTGTTCGGATGTAGTCTGCGCGAATCACTTCAAGCATGGCTGACCTGCTCATCCTTGCAATCATAGCAGCTGAAGCTGTTCCCAATGTTATCGCAGGAAGGATAAGCTGCTTGAGCCCTTCAATCGTCCAAAAGGGTGCACTCAAGCCTCCAACGGGCAGCCATTGCAACTGTACAGAGAAGATCAGGATAAGCATGGCGCCCAGCCAGAAGTTTGGAATGGAAATACCCGCAAGTGCAATGGTAGTACTTGAAAAGTCAAACCAGGAATTCTGTTTGATAGCTGAAATAATCCCTGCCGGCACACCGATTAATATGGCTACAATCATACTGGCCACAGCCAGGTTTAACGTTTGCGGAAAACGTGTCATGATCGCTTCTGTCACTGATTGATTGTTTTGGAATGAGTAACCTAGATCCCCTTGTACAACACCTTTTATGTAATCGACATATTGTACAAGTACCGGACGATTCAGTCCTAATTCTTCTCGAATGGCTTCGAGATCTGACTCTGTTGCCGTCGGACCGCCTATGACTGTTGCTGGATCACCAGGTGCGATGTGCATGCTCATGAAAACGAGAAAAGAAATGCCAAAGAGCAAAAGTAACAACTGCAAGAACCGTTTTACTATTAAACCAACCATCTTCCCCCTCCTTTTTAAGTAAAGTTACCCCGAAAGGATCATAACATGTTTATTTTACTTTCAAATTAAATCACCTACTTCTAATTTACAATCGTTAATCAATTAGTTAATATAATTAACAATCGTATATATTGTTGTTGATTATAAGGTAATTTTCAAAATTTTAAAACCCCTTTTTGTTAAAAATTCAGATTTTTTTATTTTTTCCCATATTTCAATTATCATTTGAAAGAAAAGATGCTTCGTGCTACGATTTTTACGTAAAGTTGTCATAATGGAAAAAAATACAATCAATCTAGTCAAAACGATTTACTACTCCTGTTAGGTGGGTGTCTATGGAAGATGAGTTAAAAATAAAAATTGATGACACAGACAAACGTATCCTTGAACTGTTGATAGAAGATGGCCGGCAGTCTTATGCCGATATAGGGAAAACTCTCGGGCTCTCACGCGTAGCGGTCCGTTCGAGGGTAAATCAGCTGATTGAACATGGAGTGATTGAAAGATTCACAGCGGTCGTGAACAGTGAAAAGGTAGGAAAAAAAGTTTCTGCTTTTTTCGAAGTGGATTGTGAGCCGCGTTCACTTGTAGAGGTAGCCGAGAATTTAGCAAACAATCCTTATGTAGCCAGCTGCTACCAAATGACTGGACCGAGCACGCTTCATATGCATGTGCTGGTAAAAGATTTTAAAGAACTGGAGTCGTTTATAAATAATGAGCTCTATGCTCTCGAAGGGATCACGAGAGTCGAAAGCCATACACTGCTGCGCCGGTTTAAAAGCAGAAGCGGCTTAAAATTATAAAAGGACAAGAACTTTTTCAGTTCTTGTCCTTTTCTTTAGCTGTACCCACTCAGATCATTTTAAGTTTTCCTCTTCACGTATTCTTCAATCATGAATCGATGACTTCCAACCATATTTTCCGGCAAATTAACAGGATCTGCGAAAGAACACTGTATTGACTCTTCAGGATCGGCCCTTAAGCAGCCTGTATAAGAGGAAGTTGTATAGACCGTAGTTACCGAATAATATTCATCACCATTTTGGGCCACAACGTAAAAATCAGACCCCGAATATACATCCATTAACTCTAAATTACACACCTGAAGCCGAGTTTCTTCAAACACTTCTCTTTTCGCTGCCTCCTCCGTAGATTCCCCGAGCTCCATCAAGCCTCCGGGCAGGCCCCATACATCTTTAGGAAATTTCCGCTGTTGCAGGAGGACTTTGCCGTCCGGATTTACGATGATCACAACAGCCCCTGTCAAAATGAGCGGCCGGTGCCCAACAATTTTTCTTAAATCTTCCACATACCCCATAATCCAGTCTCCCAACGTTTATAAAAGATATGGTGCGGTTATACATTCTTATAGACTTTTAGTCAACGTATAAAAACTTGACCCCGGGGGATGATCTTTTAATTCACCAACAACTTTGTACCCCTTTGCTTCATAAAAAGATTTCGCTTGAAAATCGAATGTAGTTAACATGGAGTATTCAGCTCCTCTTTTTCTAGCCATAGACTCTGCCTTATGAAGTAACTCTGTTCCAATACCTATTCCTCGAAATGTTCTGCTAAACCACAAATCTATGATTTCAAGCCAGCTTGAATATAGTTCCGCAGACATTCCACCTACCCATCTGTTGTCTATATTTGTTACGATCATATTGATTGGCTGGGCTGAGCTTCGGCGTCTAGTAAGACTATGATGCAAAGAAAAATCTTCGTTGTACTCCATAATCTTATGATGAAGGTACTCCTGAAACTTACTGTTTCGCTCCATTTCTAATTTCACCTTGTATTTCAACCTGTCACCTCAATTTACATAAACCTTTCTGATTCCACCTTCATTTATAGATCGTTTTAATATCGAACATCATTCATCCCTTCCTGTGAGTGAGTATTCATTCATATAGAAAACCTATTTTATAAAACACTATTATATTTTACAAAAGATCACTTGTAGAAAAAAAGCGAATCTTGCAATCTATTTCATAATCTTCCGATTTTTTATCAGCTTTAGACGACAAGACACTATTTTATTCCTTTCTTGGAAGATAAGATTGAGAAACACGAGGCTATTTGACTACCTTACAAAAGCAGAGGTATAAGTAGAATTTCCCCTTTACACCCAAGCTTTCGCCCCTCTCTCACAAGGTCATTCTTCATGACTGCTCAATTTTTATTCCGATCTCATCTGCTTTGTGTATTGGCGTGAATTACTGGGTTGTTTAATCCAGTACCGGATCCCTTTACCCGCATATGGTTCATCCTTATACCTTGGAATCACGTGCAAATGAGCATGAGGAATCGACTGACCGCCGACCTCCCCGGTGTTCCATCCGACACTGTATCCATCTGGAGAATAGATGCGATCCAGATAATCCTTTGTTTTATTCAACAATTCTTGCGAGTCTTTCCACTGTTCCGAAGATAAATCGAACACGGTTTTAGTATGAGTTTTAGGGACAATCACTCCACTCCCCTCTAGAATTTCCTGTTCAGAAGACTTTTGAATAAAGTAGCAGGTGGCATTTTCAAAAATAACCTGTTGCTCTGGATCTTGATCAATGTGACAAAATGGACAGTCGTTATTCATATGTACCAAATCTCCTTCCCGTTCTATCCTGTAATTTTCTCACTTTCAAGCAAACGATTCTATAATTAATCAGAAAAAAACCAGTTTTATCTATTTAAGGGGGCAAATTCTATCGTTTTTTCGGAAAATCTATCGAAAAATGCTGATTTAATAGGAGTTATGTGATTTTGGAAAATTTTTTGTCTTTATGTAAACACATAATTGTGATAGTTTATAATTAAGGGAAAGTGTCGTCGAGCCGTTTAAGCGAGCATGTTTGTTCTATTAGTAGCTTGCCAAGCGGCTGAGTGAGTTAATTTGAAGATGTTTTATTATTATTTACACAAAGCATGATCACCACCATATATACAATATTCCTGCCGTGATAAATCCTTTTTATAACTTGGCAGCTTCTCCTCTCCGCAGAAGCTGCCAAGCCTTTGCAAACACGCTTACGGTTATTCCTGTTAGGTGTCACCGACATATAAGCTTCTTTAAAACAATCGATTTAACTTAACTCCATGACGCATACCACCAGCTGAGAGACACTATAATTGATTAAGTAAACGCTCTCAATAATATACCTAAGGGGGTAAATGTATGAAATTAACAGCAAAGATTTTAATCGGACTTGCTCTAGGTGCTGTCGTCGGTCTAGTTTTACACTTTTTAGCACCGGATTTATTTGATACTTTAGATGCTTATATATTTAGTCCACTAGGAACGATCTTTCTAAACTTAATTAAGATGTTAGTCGTTCCTATCGTGTTTTTCTCGATTACTCTAGGAGTAGCTTCATTAGGAGACCCTAAGAAACTAGGGCGAATTGGAACGAAAACAATTGCTTTTTTCCTTGTCACTACAACGATCGCCATTTCAATTGCTATTGGGCTAGCTTACTTGTTTGAACCTGGAAATTCAGGAATTGATACGTCTGGAGCACAATACGAAAGTGAAAAAGCTCCAAGTGTCGTTGAAACATTTACAGGAATTATCCCTACTAACCCTATTCAGGCGATGGCCGAAGGAAATATGCTGCAAATCATTGCTTTCTCCATTTTTGTTGGCTTTGCGCTAACCATGCTTGGCAAAAAGGTTGAAGGTGTAACGAAGGTCATTGAACAAGGTAATGAAATTATGATGTTTCTTGTTAACTTAATTATGCGATTTGCTCCATATGGCGCCTTCGGGTTACTAGCTTCTGCCATCGGTGAAATGGGGCTTGATGGTGCTAAAGCGATGGCAGCCTATATGCTTGTCGTCATACTCGCATTATTTATACACGCATTTGTTGTGTATGGCGGAGCTGTCTCCTTACTCGGTAAAATGAATCCAATCCGTTTCTTTAAAGGCTTCTTTCCTGCAGCAACGGTAGGATTTAGTACGTCAAGCAGTAGTTCAACACTGCCGGTTTCTATGAAAACGGCTCAGGAAAACTTAGGTGTCCCTAAACCGATTAGCGGCTTTGTGCAGCCATTAGGCGCAACGATAAACATGGATGGTACGGCTATCATGCAAGGGGTAGCAACGATCTTTATTGCACAGGTTTATGGAACAGACCTAGGATTTACTCAACTAGTTATGGTCGTTCTCACTGCCGTGCTCGCTAGTATCGGAACAGCAGGAGTTCCGGGTGTTGGACTGATCATGCTGGCCATGGTTCTTAACCAGGTAAGCCTTCCAGTAGAAGGTATTGCACTGATTATCGGGATCGACCGACTTCTTGACATGACCCGTACAGCTATCAATATTACTGGTGATGCAGCTTGTGCTGTGGTTGTAACGGAAACAGAGAAGAAACACGGCCTTCCAGAAGAGCCCGTGGAGTCAGACATTAGTCACGTAAGCAACTAAATATATACACATCTTCAGAGCAGACCATAATGGTCTGCTCTTTTTAAAAGGGGGAAAATATCGATGGACACTAGAGAGCAACGCCGCTTTATCCAGTCTCATTTAAGCGGGCAAACTATCACCAGTCTGCAAAAGAATACTGACGGATGGGATAACGATCTCTATATAGTCAATGAACAAACGGTATTTCGCTTCCCGAAAACACTTGAAGTAGCTTCTAAGGTAATTCTCGAGGCTGAGCTTCTGCAGGCACTCCACAACACGAATCCTATGTTGGAAATCCCAAAGTATTCCTCACTTTATAATGAAAATCAAGAATTAATAGGAGTATCCTATCGTAAAATTCCTGGCCAGCCTCTAGCAGGTATAAAATCCTCGCACGTTTGCACACCAGCAAATGCAAAGCTTATCGCTGACTTTTTAACAAAACTACATCGCCTCCCGCAACATCAACCCAGTTTGATCAAAAAGTTCAGGAACCCCCTTACCACAGATAACTGGACAAAGCTTTTTTCCTCCATAGAAGAGAAACTCTTTCCGTACTTTAATGATCTTTATAGAGCGGAGATCATCGCTACGTTTAGCCAGTTTATTCAGTCACCTTCCGTTCACCCTAAAACCTTCCTGCACGGGGATTTAACAACCTCCAACCTGCTAATTGATCAGGAAAAACACATCATGACTGGGGTCATCGATTTCACTGACACTATGTGGGGTGATCCGGCTTTTGATTTTGGCGGATTTTACTGGACATATGGAGGGCATTTTACTAAAAAGATACTATCCTATTACGATACATATGAAAATAAGAATCACATTTATAAACGAGTACGCGACTTTTACGGGGTACAGCCTGTGTTCCATGACATGTTATATGCGGTGCGTCATCAGCTCGAATTTAACTGGGACAAAGCACTCTCAACGTTTATCGAACGAAAGTATGATCATTCCTAGTATCAAAAGTCGATGGTATCCGCGCCTCCTTTCTGCTGTTGCTATTCTTTATTCCCCTCCTTATGCTCCATAATTATTTTTTAGTTGTATTTTTTTCTTATTTTTCCTAAGTTAAATAACTGAAGATATAGTATAATCTGAAAATAATTCATTTGAAAAGGAGGAACAGTATGAAAACATTAGAGAAAATCAGCAGTTTTGTGGGGAGTACATTTGCCATTTGGGTGTTGTTATTTGCGGTTTTATCCTTCGTTTTTCCTTCGGGTTTTACGTGGATCGTTCCCTACATCGTACCCTTATTAGGAATTATCATGTTCGGCATGGGGCTGACATTATCCAAACAAGACTTTCAGGAAGTATTTCGTCGGCCCAAGGACGTAGCTATTGGCGTAGCGGCCCAATTCACGGTCATGCCTTTGCTCGCTTTCTTACTCGTTACAGTCCTGCCCGTATCTCCTGAGGTAGCGGTTGGTGTTATTTTAGTAGGGTGCTGTCCCGGGGGAACATCATCAAACGTGATGACATATTTATCTAAAGGCGACACAGCTTTGTCTGTATCCATCACATCGGTTTCCACCTTGCTTGCCCCCGTTCTCACACCGGTGCTCGTCCTGTTGTTTGCCAGTCAGTGGCTTCCAGTCTCAGCAGGTGCATTGTTTATGTCCATCGTAAAAATTGTCCTAGTCCCAATTTTACTCGGCCTTGGGGTAAAAGCACTTCTAGGAAAAAAAGTACAAACTGGAGTAAAAGCCTTACCCCTCGTCTCTGTCACAGCCATTGTAGCGATTGTAGCTGCTGTGATCAGTGACAGCCAAAGTCAACTAGCTGAGACAGGGATGACCATATTCGCGATCGTTGTACTCCACAATGTACTCGGATATCTCATTGGCTATGGCATCGGCAAATTATTTAAAATGCCTGCTGCTAAACAGCGCGCGGTCTCCATTGAAGTGGGGATGCAGAACTCCGGACTTGGGGCCTCCCTTGCCTCTGTCCACTTCAGCCCATTAGCTGCAGTTCCCAGTGCAATCTTCAGTGTTTGGCATAATATTTCCGGCCCTATCATTGCTACGATTTTTAGAAAGCAACAGGAAAAACATGAGAAGGATCCCAGTCAGGATGAGGAGTCTATTTCTTCTGTTTCATAGTAAACCAGTCCGCTTTTCAGCAATTTGAATGGCGGCTTTCCCCTCCTGCTAGTTTAATAATCAGCCCCGGAATATTTCCAAGGTAAATCTAGCAGTGTGGCTTATTAAGAGAAACTACTGCCCTTTATATGATAAAATGAATGCATCCTCATGTTAGAAAGGGCGTATAGAATGTACGGATTAGATGAAAAGAGACAAGAAGTCCTTGAATTCGTAGAGAGCATTTCCAATGAACAAGCATCCAGAAAACCAAACGAAGAGTCCTGGTCGATCCTTGAAGTATTGGAACATCTATACTTAATGGAACAGCTTGTTGTTTATCAAATAGGAAAGTCTTTAAAAGAAGGTGACGAACAGCAAGTCAGCGAGAAACCTGTCCAACAAACGACAAATCGCGGCCAAAAGGTCCCTGCGCCTGAAGCTGTTCAGCCAAAAGGAGAATTTAATACACTTGAGGATGCCAAGGAAGGATTAGAAAAAAGCAGGGAAGCCACAATGTTTTTGGTCCACAATAAAGAGGAAGAGATTTTGAAAAACCGTGCTTTCCCTCATCCTATATTCGGTGATATGAACCTGGTTCAATGGGTTGAATTTATTGGCTGGCACGAACTGCGCCACCTGGATCAAATGAAAGAAGTTAAACAAAATATATCCTAATCAACAAAGACCGTGCAGCTTCATTCGCACGGTCTTTGTTTCTTAAAGAATCTGTTAATCAGGCTTCGGTTACAAGTTAAGGGTCCCAGGCAAGATGAATTACATAATTTTTGACGATAATTGCATGAAAGTTTGAATATATGCACAAAAAAATTCTTAATTGCACGGAACGAAATTTTACTTATTTGCACGAAATCCCTTAGCAATTGCACTACTTCGTTCTCACCTTGCTGCTTTTGACTATAGCATTGATTTCACCGCCGAGAAGAATCATCAACGAAGATAAATAAAACCAAACCATCAGAACGACGATGGTTCCAAGGTTTCCATAGATGAGTGAATAATTGCTGACCCCTACATAATAGGAAAAACCAAGTGATGATAGCTGCCATCCAATCGCGGCGAATAGCGTCCCCGGAATAATATCTCTCAGCCGCAATTTCTCATTTGGGGCAACAAAATATAAGCAGGCAAATAATACGATTAAAATAAAAAAGCTTAATGTCCACCGCAACACATCCCAGTCCGGTAAAAAGATAGTCGACAGTCCAGCATGGTTAAAAATATATAACCCAATCGCTCTCCCAAACACAGATAACAATAAAGAAATAATTACACCGACAATCATTCCGACTGTAAGCATAATGGCTACTATTAATGACTTGATAACAGATCTGTTTTCTTCTACACGATACGCACTGTTTAATGTACGGATCAGGGCGTTGGTCCCTAAAGCAGATAACCATACAGTCATCACCATACTCAGTGATAATAAGTCACCTCTTGTTACTTCAAGCACATGATAAAGGTTATTCTCAATCAGCTGCATTGAACCTTGTGGTGCAAACGGCCTGACCAAGTTTAAGACGGATTGAACGGAAATGGGCAGAAAGCTTAGCAGACTGAACATTAAAATTAAAAATGGAAACAGGGCAAGCAGTAAATAATAGGCGAGTTGTGCAGCCATATCAAATACTTTATCGTGGATAGAACGATCGATTAACTCCTTAATAAAACCTGTGTTATATCGTGTCATCATAATCCCCTCAAATTAATCCTCTTGTACAAACTGTATTCATTTCCAAGCACGATATTCTCTTTATCTGTTTGAGGAGAAGATGCTGACACATCCATTTTGTAAGCAATAAGGCCAGAGACAGGATGTGAAATTCCTCTCTCTGGCCTTTTCTTAACACTTTATTTGGAAACGCTAGGTCAGTATATCCGAAAGTTGAGCCTACAGACAAATTTCATGTGACATCCTCTCGGCACTGAAGGACCGAGCTTCCTGTGAAGACCTCTCTTAGAGAGGCGGTAACGGCTCACTACGGCGGGGAGGGGATCTCGCGACAGCCTCCGTGTTGTTCCATTTCTGGCCCGCCTTTAAACATGACCGCTATATCCCGTGCCACTCGGGACTCCCCATGCGAAGAAAAACAGGCTTGCATGTTGGAACTAGGATTATACCTAGTGGGCGCTTGGACGATCCTAAAGACCCATCTCTCGGTTGTTCTTTAGGACGCCGCCAAGTTCGTGCTTGTTGCGATGTTTTGACTGGCATTGAGATCGGCATGAGCTTTATGACCGCATTTCTTACAGTGGAATGCCTCGCGCTTTCGATTGGATCGTTCCGCATGCTTACATGCGAAGCAGGTTTGGCTTGTTTTATGCGGGTCAATATCCACCACAGGAATGTTGAATGTAGCTGCTCGTTCTTTGATGCATTGCTTCAACTGATAAAACGCCCATGAATGAATCGTTTTATCTGCCCGTTTCATGCTGCGACAAGTCTTTCGGATATTGTCCAGTTGTTCGAGTTTAATCATGGGTCGTTCGAATTGCTGTGCAAACGTCACAATATCCTTGGCTAGTTTTCGGTTATAGTCTTTCATCCAACGGCTTTCTTTTTGACCTGCGCGTTCCATAGCACGCTGTGCCTTTTTCTTTCCTAATGAACGACGAAGGGAACGAAAGTGACGTCGTTTGTAACCGACTTCTTTGCCTGAAAAGAATTGTCGTTTGCCACTTGTCGGTTCAGAGAGAACCACAAGGTGTCTCAACCCTAGATCAACACCGATAGATGTGTAATCCGTTAATGGTTTCTTGGATGGATAGGTGTTTCCTAGATCCAGGTCAGAACTTACTTGGATGGGAATGGCGACATACCATCGTCTCCCTTTACGAAATAATTCTAGGGTTCCTCGGAACTCTCGGGTGTGAATTGTTAGAAATGGAAAATAGCTTTGAACATCTTTTGTTTCGACCACGGGAAGAGCCTTTTTACCTTGGTTGCTTGTGAAGGCGATATACCACCTTCCGTTTTTATCGACAGTATTCCAATTTTGGTTATTAATCTTGATGGTAAGAGAATTTCGGAATACAGGAATTGTTTTCGCTAAGCCTTTCTTAAAATCGGAAACAGCTTTCCTCGCTCGACGGATGCCTTCGTTCTTAATGGCTGATTTTAAAGGAAAGGATATATTTTTAGACGAAAGCTTTTCGCCGTTTAGGAGGCGTTCCACACAATGATTCACGCATGAGGCATATACAGCCTGTTCATCCATGAACTGTTTATGTTTTTTCTTCGTTACATGTTTTAGCTTTACGAGAATCGTTTTCGTGGCCATGTTTTCACCTCCCCTATCTATCATACCAAACATACGTTCGAATTAATAGATTTAATTTTCTGTTTTTTAAAGGACAGACCATCGGCAT
This sequence comes from Halobacillus ihumii, assembly GCF_902726645.1. Lineage (NCBI taxonomy): Bacteria > Bacillati > Bacillota > Bacilli > Caryophanales > Bacillaceae > Halobacillus > Halobacillus ihumii. The sequence continues at coordinate 3,081,251 of NZ_CACVAO010000001.1, read as the reverse complement.
TCATCCCCTCATTGAAATAAAGGGCTTTCTGCCGATATCCCGTAAACATAAAAAGAAAAAGTTGGAACATAACTCTTAGGTATAAAAACGAACGATTGCTGTTTAAGCGAAATATATTTTCGTAGCGAGTTATACGTAACAGTTTCTATCTAATTCGAATTTTCATTCGATAAAAACACATTTGTCCCGACCTCTTCCATTTCATAATCGCCTTATGTTTTACACAAAAACAAACCATAAGATAGAGGTGACCACAATGGTAACAATTCCTTGGAGAAGGGTCCCCATAGTCTGTGCTCTATATGCCTGTGTAATCGACATGCCGCTAAACTCCTTCACGACCCAGAAGTAACTGTCATTGACATGGGAAACACACATTGCCCCTGCCCCGATCGCCATAACGACGAGGGACAACGGAACAGCCCCTTCGACTCCCAGCTGTGGCAGCAGTGGAGCAATCAAGGTGGATGTGATGACAATAGCAGCCGTCGACGAACCTTGAGCACTCTTTAGGGCTGCGGCAATGATAAATGGGATGAAGATAAATAGAGCCCCTGTAAATAGTTCACTTCCTGCCAGACCTTTAATTAAATCAGCAATGCTAGTAGAACTGATTACCGAACCGAACGCCCCACCGGCACCCGTAATTAATAAAATCGGTGCAGCATCTTTCAACCCTACTCCTACCCAGTCCGTCAGTGTTTCCTGGTCAAACTTTGGCAGCAGCAGAAAGGCAAACAGCACTCCGACAAGTAACGCTACGACCGGAGACCCGAGAAACAGGAAGAAATCAAACAGATTTCCTGACCATCCGGCAAAAGTAATAACGGAACTAAAACCGATTAATAGAATCGGCACAATAATTGGAGCAAACGACTTAAAGGTGGATGGCATCTCACCAAAACCTTTAATAATTTCATCGTAATCATAGTCTTCTTCTTCGTTATCCTCAATTTCAATTTTCGTACCGGCTTTCATGGCCCATATATAACCAGTAATGATTGCTGGAATCGACACAATTAAGCCGAACAAAATTACTGTCCCTAAATAGTCTTCTGCCCCAATGTTTCCCGCTGCTGCAATGGGACCGGGGGTGGGCGGTACGAGAGTGTGTGTTGCAAATAACCCGGTAGATAGAGCGATGGCCATGGAGGCGACCGTAACCCCTGTCTTTTTCGCGAGTGCTTTCTTAAGGGAAGATAAAATAACATATCCAGAGTCACAAAATACCGGGACACTGACAATACTGCCGATTAAACTCATCGCAAGCTGCGGTCTTTTTTCGCCAACAAAACGAAGCACAACTTCCGCCATTCTTAAAGCAGCTCCTGATTTTTCTAAAATAACACCAATAATTGTTCCAAATACAATGACCAGCCCGATGCCGCCCATAAGTCCGCCGAAACCACCATTAATCGCTTCGACGACATTAGCTAGAGGCATTCCTGCCAGGATTCCGATAAAAAACGCACCAAAAAGTAAAGATAAAAACGGGTGAAGATTAAATTTAGCAGTCGCTAAGATAACAAATACCACGCCTAAGACGATGACCAGCACAAGCCCGAATCCTTCCATGTTCTCACTCCTCCATTAATCTTTTATAAAAAGAGACCAATTGTCTGCAAGCTTCATACAGGTAGGTCTCTCCTTCTTCCATACACTCATCAAGTGACCTCGGACCAGGAACAATCGAGAAACAGCCGGAAAAGGTTCCATTCATTTTGTCCAATTCACCGTCAAGGCTTCCAGATAAGAGAATAGCGGTTTTACTATATTTATCAGCTAGTTTTCCTACATATCCTGGCGCTTTTCCATACAATGTTTGCACATCACTTTGTCCTTCTCCGGTGATGACCAGATCTGACTGTGCAATGGATTTTTCCAAACCAATGGCTTCTGAAACAAGCTTTGCCCCTGAATGCAGTTCGGCTCCTATAGCCAGCAAGGCGAATCCGAGTCCTCCCGCAGCTCCTGCCCCTGCTTGATTCACGAAAGACCGTCCCTTGCCTCGCTCGATAAGCTGCCCCCATTTTTCAAGCGCATGATCATAAGCTTCAACTTGCTCAGGGTTGGCACCTTTTTGCGGACCGTATACATAGGTAGCTCCTCGGTTTCCTGTTAAAGGGTTGTCAACGTCACAGGCGACTTTAATCGAAACTTCTTGCAACCTGGAATCAAGAGAAGACAAATTAATAGAATCCACCTCAAACAAATCCTTGCCAAAGATTCCCGTCCGCTCACCATTTGCGTTTGACGCTTTCATTCCTAAAGCCTGAAGCATTCCAAGGCCTCCATCATTCGTCGAACTTCCGCCTAGGCCGATGATTAATTCTTGAGCTCCTCGGTCAAGTGCATAAAGAATGGCTTCTCCTAAACCATAGGTCGTTGTAAAATCCGGATTTCTTTTTTCACGTGGAACAATCGGCAGTCCTGAAATAGCTGCGCATTCAATTACAGCAGTTTTTTCACCAACCTCTACATAATGACTTTCAAAGAGCTCACCTAAAGGACCGTGACATAAAAAAGAAACTCTTTCACCATTTGTAGCTTTTAACAAGGCATCAAGCGTTCCCTCTCCACCATCGGCCATCGGTTTCAGAATCGTTTCTACGTCATAGGAAATGGAATGAATGGCTTTCGCCATAGCTTCAGCAGCCTGAGAAGCTGTCATACTTCCTTTAAATGAGTCAGGTGCAAGTACAATCTTCATAGAACTCTCCTTCATTCTTAGTTACTTCTATTCAACCGAAAAAACAGCTGAAAAACAATTAGCTGCATCCACTAAATTTCCTGATTATTGTAATCGTTTTCTTATGCAAATGCACAAGATCAAAGCAACAAAGCTTGAAGGATGATCGCTTCTTTAAACACTTTAGGGTTAAGGCCAGTTTTTTTATGAATTTGTTCTAAACGGTAAACGAGTGTGTTTCGATGTATATGCATGTCAGCGGCTGTCCTATTCACCCTTAAATTGGATACAAAATAACAGATCAGTGTCTCCTTATATACTTTTTCAAGTTGGTTTAACCGGTTCTGATAGCCTTTTGTTACCTCGTCTAAAATTTCAGGATCAATGTGAGACAGCAACCGTTCCATTTGAACATCTTTACTATACGAAAATTTCTTATCGGTTAAATGAATGGCATCTACAGCCTGGAAGTATGAGCGACGCAGCCCGGCTGTGCCATATTCAGTGCCTCCGATTCCTATAGAAGCATCTACTGTATATAATTCTTTCAAGATATTTTCAATAGTAATAGAATCGTTCTGATCAGGTAATGCGACAATTACCTCATTCTCTTGATGCGGTACAACAAATAATGGATATTGTCCTTGTGAGGTGAAAAGTTGGCGAATTCTTTCACACCACTCAAAATGGTTCGATATACACAGAACGAGCACTTGCCAATTCTGCTTCACATCCACATTCAATGTATAAGTGGCTTCTTGGATTAAAAACTCTTCATCCATTTTGATAGGATGAAGCAGCTGTTGAACCCAATTATTCCACTGTCTTTCTTGATAAAAAGCCTGACGCTGCTGATGGATTTGCTCAAGAGCAATCTCGACAGACCCCCGAGTCATACCAGCTGCCTGCATAACATCTTCAGGACAGCCTGTCAGTCCAACTACACCCGCCAGATCACCACGATGAAAAATAGGCAGATTCACTCCTGGTCTTACATTTGAGAAATCTCCTATATCACTTTCAAGTATGATCTGTTCCTGCTTGGTTTCAATGACTTTTTTTGCCCCACCATGTAATTGTGATACACGACCCTGATCTGTACTTGCGACAATTTTGCCGCTGGGATCCATCAAGTTAATGGGCACATCAATATAGGCAGAAAGCATTGAAATAATTTCTATTCCGAGTTGTTCTGATAGTTCCATACAATCACCCCTTTGTAAGGAAAAAAAGGAAAACCGAAGAAATGGTGATCCATTACTTCGGCTTACCGAGCATTCCTCTCCTGAATGCATTTTTGAATTTTCATATCATACTCTTGCAAAATAATTCTCTTGTGACAACGTGCAAGAACTTATTATTCTTCAGCAGTCACTGGAGCTGATTGCTTTTTAGACCGTATCCAGGTAATTGTTACCCCGCCTATCAAGATGAATCCTAAATAGCCCATCAGCGGATATACGGTGCTGACCAGGTCAGTAAATCCTACTAAACTTGCTGCGAAGGAAAGAATCCCAACGACAACTACCGCCCCTCTGAATTTCGGTGTATCTGCTTCAACAAATCGAGCGGTAAACGAATACAACATGCCAACAGCTGTATTGAAAATCATAGAAAGCAGTGCAATTGACATCAGGATTCCTACTACAGGTGATATATCAGAAGCTAACGCCAATGTCGGCATATCGACCCCTTGCAGCCGATTGATATTTGCATAGATTCCTAAATTAATCAGCACAACTAAAACGCCAAGGCAAATTCCGCCTAGTACTGCCCCTCGTCCAGCCACTTTACTATCTTTAGATGTAGAGCCGATCAGTGTCATCATCGAAAACCCTACAGCAATATTAAAGGCGACATACAACAGAGCACTAAGCAGCCAATGCGAAGCTGCTGATGGCTGTGCCAATGCAATGCTTTCCAGTTCCGATAGTTCGGCGTTACTGGTAAAGAATGAATAAATCGTGATGATAATAATAAGAGTCAGCATATATGGACTGATTAAACTAATTACTGAAATCACCTTGTCTGTATTTAGACAAAGAGTCAGAGTGGATAAAATGACCATTAAGATATTACCCACTAGGGGGGACATGCCAAATTGCTGTTCGAAGATCGAACCGCTTCCTGCGACCATAATGGTAGCCACCCCAAACAAAAAGAATGTCAGCGTAATATCGACCACTGGACCTAAGTATTTTCCGCAAATATGGCGAATGACTTTTTTATGGGAGGAGACTTGTAAGTGCGCTCCAAGCTGTATGAGCTGCATTCCAATAAACGCAAACAAGGCAATCGTTATAACAGCCCCGACTATCCCCCACAATCCAAAACTTGTGAAGAATTGGACAATTTCCTGTCCTGAAGCAAATCCTGCTCCAATAATGATACCGACATAAGCGCCGGCGATTCTTAGTGTGTTCTTCATGTAGATGTTCTCTCCTTTGAAAGGCCTTTCACTTCTCAGTCTACTATTTAGTTTATCAGATTTGTCAATTTTCGATAAACTTCAACAACTGAGCGCAGTCTGGATAAGAATTCTATTTAAATAGCCTTTCAAAGCTTCAAATTAATAACTTGCCGTTCCTTGATATTTCTTTGCCACACGAGACACAATCTCCCGGCCAATTTCGATCGATGCCGTGGCAGCCGGGGAAGGTGCATTACACACATGGACCATCCGCCTGTCCTGAATCATCATAAAGTCATCAATCAAATGCCCGTCAGAATCAAGTGCTTGAGCACGAACTCCAGCTTTCCCCGGGACAATATCCTCTTCATCGATTTCCGGAATAAATCGCTGAATCTCCTTAACTAATGCCTTTTTACTATAAGAGCGATAGATTTCTTTTAACCCTTCGGCAGCATTTTTGCTGGCCAGCTTAAGCAATCCCGGGTAAGTAGCCGATTCAATGAAATCTTTCACTTCAAAATCCGTTTTGCTGTACCCTTCTCGTTTAAAACTAAGAACTGCATTAGGACCGATCAGAACCCGCCCATCCATCATTCTCGTAAAATGAACACCAAGGAAAGGAAAGTCTGGGTTAGGAACGGGATACACCAGGTTTTGAACAAGGTGGCGCTTTTCTGGATTCAACTCAAAGTATTCTCCACGAAATGGGATAATTCTCATGTCCGTTTTAATTCCAGCCATTTGTGCGATTCTGTCACTGAATAAACCGCCACAGTTAACGAGGAACTTGGTTTGATAGATTCCACGGTTTGTATGAAGCTCAACTCCATCTGCACCATCAGTTATATCTTGAACCTCTGTATTCAACATGATTTCCCCGCCATTTTGCTGAATTTGTTCGGCAAAAACTTGAGCAACCTGCTGGTAATTAACAATTCCCGTACTAGGAACTCGAATGGCTGCGATTCCGTTGACATATGGTTCTATTTCTCTAAGTTCATCAGCTGATATTTTTTCTACATCCAACTGATTTACCAAACCGCGTGCATAAAGATTGTCAAGCAGTGGCAGCTCATCCTGATTCGTAGCCACAATCACTTTGCCGCACATGTCATGCTCTATCCCGTGCTGTTTACAAAAACCAACCATCTGCCGGTTGCCTGTACGGGCCAGTTTCGCCTTCAAACTGCCCGGTTTGTAGTAAATTCCCGAATGAATCACCCCGCTATTCCTTCCCGTTTGATGGACCGAAATGGCTGCCTCTTTTTCGACAATTAAAATCCGGGCATTCGGATAGCGTTTTGTCAGCTCCACTCCTACAGACAAACCGACGATTCCAGCACCGATTATCGTATAGTCATATATCATCTATCTGCCTCTCCTCTACTAAAACAAATTGATAAGTTCCACTGCCCCCAGATACCCAAACAACAACAAGCTCCCAACTAATACAGCATTGGTGATCCAGCCATTCTGATAGACTTTGTCTACACGTTTAGAATTTAACAACGTTAATAGTGAAATAGCTAAAAATGGCATAAACAATGCCCCAAGCGCTCCATATGCAATGACAATTCCTACAGGTTTGTCAAAAAAGAGCAACAGCATTGGAGGGAACGTCAGCCATAATAAATAAAAGCGGTAAGCCGGTTCTTTTTCTGATACCGGGGTATCGAGATTCTGTTTACGGACAAGCCTCATAAAATCAGCGAATAAATAAGGAACCCCATTCCATACACCCAATAAGGAGGAAAAGGCAGCCGACCATGCACCGATTAAAAATAACCAGCGGGCAACACTCCCAAACTCAGAACTAAAGATCGAGCCTAACGTTACAAGCCCTTCTTCTCCGTTGATTTCAACACCCGTCCCGTATAAAAATTCGGCACCGATCACGAGCAGTGATGTAGTAAAAATCGCCGTTATAATATAAGCAACTGACGTATCAAGCCTCATCATAGAAATCCACGATTTCCCTTGCCAGTTTTTCTCACGAATCCAATAGCCATAAGCTGCCATCGTGATTGTACCGCCAACACCGCCAAGCAATCCCAGTACAAGCAGGAAGGATCCACTGTCGAAACGCGGGATCGTTCCACTTAGTATATTTCCAAGGTCTGGCGCGATCATGACTGCTGATCCCACTACCGTTACGAACATGACTCCTACCAACACCGTCATCACTCGTTCAAATATGTCATACCGGCCAGTCAAAACAATGAGAAGGCCAGCAATTCCATGTATGATGGCCCATGCCCATAATGGCATGATTGGAAACATGGTGACCATCATTAAGGCGGACGTCGTCATCGCTGCCGCCCCATAACTGAATCCCCAGAGAATCGAATAAACACCAAAATATCCTGTAGCCCATTTCCCCATCGACCGCCAGCCTTCTAAAATTGTCTTTCCTGTTGCTAATTGCCAGCGCCCCATTCCTTCTGTTAAAAAGAATTTGAGGATCGCTCCGATGGTGATTGCCCAAATTAAAGTTGTCCCGAAAGAAACTCCAGCGACAAGAGCTGCGACCAAATCACCAGTCCCTACCCCTGTCGCAGCGGTAACAATCCCTGGTCCTACTGTTTTTAACTTTCCCCCGATCGTCGTCGGAGCTTTAGGAACCTCTGTATGCATTTGCTCATGAGAATGTGCTTCAGAACTCACAATCATCCCTCCATTGTAATCGTTTTCAAAAAAATAAATTATAAGTACCGTTGTTTTACATTTTTAAGATGTTCTCTCATCGCTGCACTTGCAGAACTTGGTTCACCCTCTTGGATAGACTGAAAGATCGCCCTATGTTCCTGCAATATCTGTTCGCTTTGCCCCGGTATATCCAGGGATCGGGCTCGGCTGTCCTCTAGCCCAATTAACACCTGATCAGATACCATGTTCATGACTTGAGCCAGTAATTGATTTCTTGCGATCCTGGCAATGTACATGTGAAAAGCTAAATCCTCTTCGGCAGCCAAACTATTAGCTAGCACGGCCTGTTCGAGCTGAAGATAGAATTGTTCCAATCCTACAATATCCTGCTGATTTCTTCTATGTGCCGCGTAATAAGCAATATCCACTTCTACAGCCTGTCGCAATTCCATAAGCTCAACCATATTAGCCGACTGTCCACGAATAAGAGCCCGGAGTTTATTCATAATATCTTCGATCGTATTTTCTAAGAGATAAACACCACTGCCCTGCTTGATTTCAACGATGCCAGACGACTCCAGCACACTAAATGCTTCTTTCACAGATGTTCTGGATACAGACAACTTTGCAGCCAGCGTCCTCTCTGAAGGCATTTTCTCCCCAGGTACAACTTCCCCCCTTTTAATACACTTTTTAATTTGTTCTACGATCATATGATAGACGCGTTTTTTTCTGATAGGAGACTCCTTCATCTTCTCTACCCTTTCGAAAAAATTATTGAACAGACTAAGTGGATGGTCCAGTTTAGTTTACAAGGTTATTTTTCAGAATTCAATGATTATTTAGAACCTTTTCTAAACCCTTCGAAGAGTCGTACCAATGTCTGAATTTATTATTTTTTCCGATTATTCATTGACAATAGCTGTGTTTTCATATTACGATTAAACTCAAATTAAAAATTCTTATCCAGAGAAGCTGAGGGATCTGGCCCTGTGAAGCTTCAGCAACCTCTGACAACTGTCAGAAAGGTGCTCCGTCCAGCAAGATTTAAGATCTTGGGAGATAAGAGCGGATTTAACCGTCAAACCCTCTTTTCTCATTAACAGAAAAGAGGGTTTTTATATGTGTGATTAAGATTTTTTACATTTGGACGAAGTGCATTAAATGATTTTAACGGAAAGGAAGTTGTTATATGAGTGATATCGTATTGTTGTCAGGAAGTCCTTCAGAACAGTCAAGATCAGAAAAAGTTTTAGATTATCTAGACAGATTGGTCGTTGAGGAAGGGTTATCTACCACTAAAATTTCAGTCCGCAATGTTTCGCCTGAGGATCTATTTTATGCCCGTTTTGACAGTGAAGCGATTGAGGAAATTACGGAAACGATCCAGCAAGCAAAAGGAATCATCGTTGCTTCACCCGTGTATAAGGCCTCCTACTCTGGCATTCTTAAAGCACTCATCGATCTATTGCCACAGGATGTGTTAAAGGATACACCCGTTCTTCCCATTATGAGCGGCGGCAGCAAATCCCATTTACTCGCCATAGAATATGCACTTAAACCTTTGCTGGCTACGTTGAAGGGACAAAATCTAAAAGGTGTGTATTTACTGGACGATCAGATTGATAAATCCAGACCTTCCCATCCGATCACCGATATCGATTGTGAACAACGCTTGAAGAAACAGCTCGTTTACTTTCTTCAAATTATTCAAAAACAAGTTCCGCTAATGTTATAAGCACCTCAAAGCAGGAGGCACGTTCATTGGCTTATGAACGTGCCCCCTTCTTTTTTATAAAATTAACTCGGTTATTTTCTTCCTGTCCAATACGCCCCTTCATCAAGATGAGCAAACGGAATATCGGTATCCACTTCACCATGAATCCGTTCTAACTGAAGATCTTCCCCATCAAGCCACTTGGCGAAATCAAATTCCATCGGCTCCGCGTCTCCACCAAGCGCGAACCAGGTTTTCATTTCTTTAGGCAAGTAACCTGATGTATGAATGGTTCCTGCCCAATTCCTGTATTGTTTTGAGAATACGCCTTTATCTGTATCATTCATTAACCGGAATGCATCATAAGCCCCGGCTAGATGATCGCGCTGGCTGTTCATCGCGTCCATCCGCTTCATAGAATCGACTAGATGGTTACGGTTTTCTTTCGTCATGATTTCAAAGTGGTTCGTGCAGACGTTAGCCTGACGGACCTTAACGCCTCGAGGAGAAGCCTCCACAACAAAGGTTTGATCACTCTTGTCAAAAACGGTGTAGCTGAACGAATGGCGATGGGGAATCTCCTGCAGCATGTTCACCGCTTCCTCAACCGTTGCGCAAGATTCTAACACGAGACGGCCGATTGCACAGCAGATAAATCCATCTCCGGGTTTTTTTCTGTGCATGAAATTGTAGCCAAGCGCCAGCCCCTTTTCATTCATTCCGTCCATTCGACCCGTAATGCGCTGAGTAGGTCCGGCAATCGCATAACCCGTGTCTGTTGGCTGAAAGAAACTATAACGGCCTTCGTAGGTTTTTGGCATATAATCATAATTTCGAATCATGTATCCGTTCCCTGTCAAAATGGAGCAGCCAGAGCGTTTGTAATCGACCCGGTAGCCGCCGAACTCCATCATCACCCGCTCCATCGGCCATTCCAGGGCATCGCTTAAACCAATGAGCTCCTCCCAGAGGCCCGGAGCAAAGCGTGTGATTGCCTCTTTGACTTCTGCTTCCTCCACCATAAACCTGGGCTTTCTTACGTTCCACTGCTTCTCACGGTTTCTGACCGTCAACGAGTCTTTCAGCTGCTCACCTTGCAGGCAGCCAAAGTCATAATGTGTCCCTCTAAATTGTAAAATATCGCTATGTATAGGCTTCAATGTACAATCCCTCTTTTGTTGTATGTCTTATTCCATTTATTTTAAGTTAATGGCTTTAGGCGGTAAAGCGATTTGAACTCTCTCCAAAAAATTAGTGTGAGCGTTTAGGCGCAAAAGTGAGCGCTTGGTTTACAATCCTGAGCGTTTATTTAAAATCATGAGCGAGATTTCACCTTTTGTGAGCTTATTATCTAATTCATGAGCGAATCCTATGAAATGTGTTTTAAAAAAGGCAGCCAAAAATTAGCTGCCTCTACTGATTGATCATATTGAGAAATTGCCGGGTTCGCTGTTCTTTTGGATGTTCAAACAGTACAGAAGGAGCCCCCCGTTCGACAATGACCCCGTCGTCCATAAAGATCACTTCATCGGCCACTTCTTTCGCAAATTTCATTTCGTGGGTGACAACGACCATTGTTCTTCCTTCGTTAGCAAGTCCTTTCATAACTCTCAAAACCTCACCGACGAGTTCAGGGTCAAGGGCTGAAGTTGGTTCGTCAAACAGCATGACCTTAGGATCGATTGCCATCGCCCGTGCAATGCCGACACGCTGCTGCTGTCCTCCTGAAAGTTTGTATGGGTATTCATACATTTTTTCCTGAAGACCTACTTTGGTCAACAACTCTGCAGCCTTGTCACGCGCCTTCGTTTTATCTACTTTTTGCACAGTCACAGGCCCTTCCATCACGTTCTGAATCACACTTAAGTGTGGAAAAAGATTATACGTTTGAAAAACCATGCCTGACTGCTTGCGGAAATCACGGATTTGTTTTTTCGTAAGCTTCTTCGTAAAGTTCAGGGTTTGCTGGTCGATGGTTACAGAGCCGCTTTCAGGTTGTTCCAACACGTTTAAGCACCGCAGCAGCGTGGTTTTTCCGGAGCCCGAGGGTCCGATAATGACAACCACCTTACCCTGCTCAACATTGAGACTGATGTCCTTTAATACAACGAGGTCTCCAAACTGTTTATAAATATGGTCCATGGTTAGCATAGATAAATCTCCTTACGTTTTCACATAGCGATTTAATCGTATTTCGATTTGATCTTGAACAAGTGAAAGAATGAAACAAATCACCCAGTAAATCACGGCTGCTTCCGTATAAACGAGCAATGGTTCATAGGTGGTGGCCACAATTTCCTGGGCTTTTCTAAACATCTCACTTACTAAAATCGTCGAAGCAAGCGATGTCTCTTTCACCAGGCCGATGAACGAGTTGGACAACGGCGGGATCGAAACACGGGTAGCCTGTGGGAGGATAACGCGTCTTAGTGACTGGAAATTGGACATTCCAATCGAAGAAGAAGCCTCCCATTGGCCTTTATCAATCGATAGAATTGAAGCTCGAATCGTCTCAGATGCGTATGCCCCAGTGTTTAAGGAAAACGCGATTAAAGCACCTACAAAAGGATCGAACTTCAAGAATTCGATACCTAAGGATCCCAGGCCGAAAAATACGATAAATAATTGCACAAGAAGCGGGGTTCCACGAATTATGGAGACATATACTCGCGCAATTCCGCTTAACACTTTAATTCCTGATATCCGAAAAATCGCAGTAGTTACGGCTAAAACCAGTCCAATGAAAAAAGAGAGCAAGGACAGCGGAATCGTGTAAGCAAGAACTCCTTTCAACAAGGGCAGAAAGGAGTTCTTAAGGATTTCAATGGATTCCGGGCTCAGCAATATACTACTTAACTGAAACATCTTCGTTAAACCATTTTTTTGAGATTTCTGTCAGGGTTCCGTCTTCTTTCATACTCTTCAACGCTTCGTTAACAGCTTTTACAAGCTCAGGGTTATTTTCACGGAACATCATCGCCGTTTCAGAGGCCTCTTCCTTTTTATCGACGATTTGAACTGGTGCGCTTTCCCCTTGTTCATTCAAATAATCAAGCACTGACAGACGATCGTTTACTGTTGCATCTACGCGCCCATTCGCAAGCAGCTGCATAGCTGGGTTAAACCCTTCTACACTTTCGATCTCAGCACCATGACTTTCAGCAATCGTTGAGTAATTACTTGTCAAAGACTGTGCTGAGGTCTTACCTTCAAGGTCTTCAAAGCTTTTAATCTCTTCATTATTTTTATTGGTTACGAGCACAGCGGACGTGTACGTATAAGGAATTGAAAAATTGTATTTCTCTTCACGGTCTGGCTTAATACCCACCTGGTTTGCGATCATATCAAAGCGTTCACTATTTAACCCAGCAAACATCGCATCCCACTTTGTTTCTTTAAATTCCGCTTCAACGCCCATCCGTTTCGCAACTTCACGGGCCACCTCAACATCGTAGCCAGTAAGTTCTCCCTGGTCATTATGAAATGTATATGGAGCATAGGTTCCTTCTGTTCCTATCGTCAGGACCCCTTTTTCTTTAATTTGATCGAGTACAGATTGATCACTTGCTGCTTCGTCTCCACTATTGTCAGACTCGCCTGATCCGCAAGCAGCTAGAATAAGTATAAATAAGGACATTATTAGTAACGCGCCGTATTTCTTCATTCATTTCCCTCCTATTAATATTCAATCCCTATTATTAAAGTCGGATTAGTTACCTATAAGATCATACAAGGTGAACCATGCTTCGTCAACAATAGAGCTCGCTCATTAGTATAATCAGACTTCGGAAAAAGATTAATCATAATAAAACCTCTTGAATTTCTATATTCAGAATCCAAGAGGTTTGTGCTGATTTTAATACAATTTGCCTTGTCGATACATCACCGTAGATAGCTTCATAACAGAATGGATATAACAATTCTGTCTTAGCGCGAACGGGTCACCAAAGAACTGGGGCAGGATGGTGTCCATCGTTTTCTGCATCTTATCAAAAAGAAGCTCGTAAATTTCTTCTTCCTTATAAAATTGCGTCTCACGGCCTTGAATCCATTCTAAATAAGAAACAATTCCCCCGCCGGCATTCGCCAGAATATCCGGCACGATTAATACACCCTTGCTGCTTAGGTGTTCATCTGCCTCTTCTGTAATAGGAGCATTCGCCCCTTCGATAATCATTCGTGCCTTGATCAGATCCATATTACGTTCGTGGATCTGATCCTCCAGGGCTGCGAGCATGAGCACATCGACATCAAGTTCTAATAAATCATCCCGGTTTTGGATTGTCGCTTTAATATCATTAGCAGCGAGCTCTTTCTCTGTCGTAGGCAGTTCCCCTTCATGCTCTTTGGCATAACTGTTTAACGCGGGAATATCAAGTCCGTCTGAGTTATAGAGCATAACGTTATGATCACTGACTGCCACAACCTGATTTTGCAAATAATTACACTGGTAAGCCTCAAGAGCACCGACAGATCCAAGGTTCCCAAAGCCTTGAACAGCCATAGTCAGTTTGCGGTCTGCATGGTCTAAGGCAGTTTTGGCAAATATATTGTCTGTTTTCTCAAGCCATTGCTTGTTGTCATTTAGGAAATTGTGCATCATGTAACGAAACGTAAAATAAACACCCTTGCCCGTTGCTTCCCGGCGTCCTAATGAACCTCCGTTTATAATGCTCTTGCCGGTAAAACTCCCTCTATAGGGCTCGCCTGGGTGAGTATTCTTATACTCTGCCATCATCCAATCCATCTCACGATCCCCCGTACCCACATCAGGAGCTGGAATGTCTTTATCAGGTCCGAGGATATCATTATTATATTGCACAAATTTCTTACAAATTAAATTCAATTCTTTTGGGGTGTAGTCTTTCGGGTTAATGACTACACCACCTTTTCCTCCTCCAAAAGGAACCTCGTGAAGCGCGTTCTTCAGCGTCATCAGCTTAGCGAGGTTGGAGACTTCATCTTCACTCACAGACGGGTGGAAACGGATCCCGCCTTTATAAGGACCAAGTGTATTGTTGTGCTGAATACGGAAGGAAGGGATGCGTACGATCGTTCCATTTTCCAGGGCAATCCTTAGGAACGACTTATGTATCTTGTTCGGTGTCGAAAGGATCGATACTAAAGACTTAAAAGCCTGATCTCTCGTTTTATCTTTCAAGTCGGGAAGAAAGTCCTTATCTTCCAGCAGCGCTTTTAACGATTGTTCGATTACGTTTATTTTCTCACTCATCAAAAAAAATCCTCCTTCTAAATAATACAGGTCATTTCTCCTATGTCTATTCCCTTTTAATTCATTCTAAAACAAAAGAATGTTCGAAGTGAATTTTGTAAAAACTATCCCTGTGCTTGTTAGTTTTTCTAGTGTTTCTCTAATAAATTTGATAATGTGTTATTTGGAATAAATAAATACTGTAATAAGTGAAGGAGAGGTATTGTGCGTGCTAAATATTTAATTATGGTCCTGCTTCTCATTAGTATGCTCAGTATTTACGGAATTGTTTTTGCACAATGGGAAGAACACACCGAGGAGAAATCAAACACGGCCACTCCTGAAAATCATCCTGAAACAGAATCTAAGAAAAACGAGGCACCCGCCCCTGCCGCTGATACTAAAGAAACTGTCAAGCCAGAACCCATGACATCTGATCCATCAACAGCACAGAATGAAGTCACGTCCATACCCGACTTTCCGCTTGACGTTCCCCTTCTCAACCAAATGGACCCGCCAAGACTTTATAATGGATGCGAAGTAACGAGTATGGCCATGATTCTTAATTATTTTGACATAGCCGTTACGAAAAATGAACTAGCTGAAAAAGTGAACCGCGTGCCACTGGTTTATTCAAATGGACTTAGAGGAAACCCTAATAAAGGATTTGTAGGGGATATGGAAGATGGACCGGGTTTATCGATCTACCATGGGCCGCTTGCTGACGCCACCAGAAGCTATGTCGGAGATCGTCTAATTGATTTCACAGGAAGCGCTCCCGACAAGTTGTTCCACTACCTGGATCAGGGACTTCCAGTATGGGTGATTGTGACGTCAACGTTTGGGCCAGTCAACAGTTTTCGCACATGGGAGACTCCAAGTGGAAAAATCGAAGTTACTTTTGACTTACATAGTGTGGTCCTAACAGGCTATGATAAAAATAATTTCTATATTAACAATCCATATGGTTTAAAGAATCAGAAAGTAAACAAGGAGCAATTCATTAAAGGCTGGAAGCAATTAGGCAGCCAAGCGATCGTTATAACAAAGTAAACTGCTTTTGCTGTAGTTTTCTTCTATTATTTTTGGTAATGTTGAGATAGAAATATTCGAAAGCGGTTACGATGAATTGACAGAAAAAATATGATCTATTTCTAAAAAGTGGGTGTTTACAATGAAAAGATTAGTTATATTAGGCGGGGGATACGGCGGCCTGAAAATATTAATGAACTTAATTTCTAATAACCTTCCTGATGATGTACATATCACGGTCGTCGATCGGAATCCTTATCACTCCTTAAAGACGGAATTCTACACAATTGCTGCCGGTACGATTGCCGATCGCGATGTACGTATGGAATTCCCGACTGATGACCAGGTAAGTTATGAATATGGGGAAATTGAGAAAATTGATATCGACAATCAGCAAATTTTAATGAAACAGTCGAGTGAAGCCATTGACTTTGATTATTTAGTGCTTGGTCTTGGATGTGAGGATAACTACCATGGCGTTGAAGGAGCGCAAGAATTCACCGAAAGTGTGCAAACATTCGGCAAAGCAAGAAGTGCCGGACTGGCAATCGGTAATTTACAAGCTTATGGAAAAGTAACGATCGTCGGTGCTGGATTAAGCGGCATCGAGGTCGCCTCAGAAGTCAGAGAAAGCAGACCAGACCTTAACATTAGACTGCTCGACCGCGGGGCATCAGTCCTTAAAGCATTTGATTCTAAAATTCAAGGATATGTAGAAGAATGGTTTGCCAAAAATGACGTCGATGTTATTCACCATTCCAATGTTGAATACGTAGAACGAGACGGAGTTTGCAACAATGGTGTCTGTTACTTGAATGATGTAACCATTTGGACAGCCGGCGTTCGTCCTAATTACTTAGTTCGGGAACTTTCCTTTGAAAAAGATGAACAAGAAAAAGTTATCTTAAATGATTATTATCAAGTGCCCACACATCCCCACGTTTATGTTGTGGGGGACTGTGCTTCATCTTATCAGTCACCAAGTGCTCAACTGGCCGGGCAGCAAGGTGAGCAAATTGCTGACGTCCTCGGATCTGTACTCAAAGGAGAAGAACCGAGGAAACCAGCCGAGATTAAGTTAAAAGGTACATTGGGATCACTTGGAAAATCCGATGGCTTCGGAAATATGATGCAGCAGCCTGTAACGGGACGCTTACCTCGTTTAGCAAAGTCAGGCGTGCTTTGGTTGAGCAAACGCCACTAATGCAAGCTGCTTACCCACCTTTTTTCTAAGAAAGCAGATAATTTTCAAAACTAACTACCCCGAGAATGTGGCGGTAGTTAGTTTTTTGTCTTAAAATTCCCTCGCAATAAAAATGGATATAAATACCTTGCAATGACAATAGGTATTTATATTCCTTTACCTTTCTTTCACAGGCATACAGTATTTATTAACTTCCTAATCATTCCAAAAAGAGTACAAATGACCTATTAAATTATTTTTTGTAATTGTTATCTCTTCACACATGTTTGTCTCTTGCCGATCTTTAATAAACGCTTGATCCAACTGCTCTAACACACCTTTTATTGTTATTCAGACAGACTTTAAAGCTTTAACCCCCTGCAGATTCCTAAAATTTTGAATTTACAGATAAATCTGCTACCATAAAACTTGTCTTTATAAATTACATAAATTGGGGGTTGATTGAAAAGTGAAAACGTCTAGGTTGTTGTTATTCAGTCTGCTGATGTTGAGTACATTTCTGGCAGCTTGTTCAGGAGAATCATCGTCTTCGAGCTCTGAAACGAGTTCCGAGGGAAATGAAAAGTCCGAAAATAAACAGGTTCTGAATATCTCTGAATCAAGTGAAATACCTACCATGGACCCATCCATGGCTACTGATGTTGTTGCCTTCCAATGGCTTGCTGCAACAACGGATGGCTTATATCGATTTGGTAAAAATGCTGAAATTGAACCTGGGATTGCGAAAAGCCATAAGGTAAGCGAAGATGGAAAAACGTGGACATTTAAACTGCGAGACGCTAAATGGACGAATGGTGATCCTGTGACGGCTCATGACTTTGTTTATTCCTGGCGTCGTGCCGTAGACCCGGAAGTCGGTTCGGAATACGGACCTTACATGTTTAACGGAGTTGTAAAAAATGCAGAAGCTGTCTCTACAGGAGAAATGCCAGTTGAGAAACTTGGGGTAAAAGCCATAGATGACACAACCTTAGAAGTACAATTGGAGAAACCTATTCCTTACTTTAAAGAACTGACGACTTTTACAACGTTTCTGCCATTGAATCAAAAATTTGTCGAGAAACACGGAGAGGAGTTTGCTTTGTCATCAGATGCCCTTCTCGCTAATGGTCCGTTCAAGATGACTAAATGGAGCCCCGGCGAAGGCTGGGTACTTGAGAAGAATGAAGATTACTGGGATAAAGAGAATGTCAAGCTCGATAAAATCAATGTAAAAGTTGTAAAAGAAGTGTCTACTTCTGTTAACTTGTATGAATCAGGTGCTTTAGACCGAACTGGATTAACAGCTGAATTTGTAGATAAATATAGTACATCCCCGGAATTTTCTACGATCAGAAAGCCTAGTCTGTTGTACATTAAAATGAATCAGGAAAATGAAATTTTGAGTAATAAAAATGCCAGAAAAGCTATTCAGCGTATTATTAACAAAGAAAATGTCGCCAACGTTATTTTAAATAACGGGGCTACCCCGATAGGCGGAACTATGCCTGCTGAATTCGTATCACACCCTGAGTCCGGTAAAGACTTCCGGGAGATTAATGGTAATCTCGCCCCATATAATCCTGAGAAGGCTAAAGAATTTTGGCAAAAAGCTAAAGAAGAGCTGGGCGTTGAGGAAGTGGAGCTAAATCTGCTTGGTGATGATATGGGAGTAGCCAAAAAAATGACAGCCTATTTCAAAGATCAGCTTGAACAGCTTGACGGATTAACCATTAATGTTCAATCTGTTCCATTCAAGGAACGCTTATGACGTAATTCGGAAATGGAATACGAACTGCAAAACTATGTATGGCTGCCTGACTACCTTGATGCCAATACATTTATGAACCTGTGGGTGACGGATGGCGCCAATAACAAAACGGGCTATGCAAGTGAGGAATATGATCAGCTCATTGAACGAGCCAATAATGAATTATCTCAAAAGCCTGTGGAACGTTTCAAAGCTTTCTTAAAAGCTGAAAAATTATTAATTAAAGAGGATGCCGTCATCGCACCAATCTATCAGAAAGGCTCCGCTAAACTGCAGAAGCCTTATGTTAAAGGAACTTATCGTAACCCGATGGGATCTGGTTATATTTATAAATACTCATTTATTGAAGGAAAATAATCGCTGTTGACGTTGTGAGCGTTAAACCCGAACTAGGAGATTCTCCCCTCCTGGTTCGGGTTTTTGGCGCTAGGGAAGAACCCTTGAGCGTTGGGGCCGAGTTCTCGGGCGATAGGGCCGAACTACCGCGCGTTGGGGCCGAGCTCTCGGGCGATAGGGTCGAACTCTCGCGCGCTAGGGCCGAGCTCTCGCGCGGTAGGGTCGAACTCCCGTGCGCTAGGGCGGAACTCTCGGGCGATAGAGTCGAACTCTCGCGCGTTGGGGCCGAGCTCTCGAGCGATAGGGTCGAACTCTCGCGCGGTAGGGCTGAACTCTCGAGCGGTAAGACCGAACCCCGGGACAGGGCCGAGCTCTCGGGCGATAGAGTCGAACTCCCGCGCGTTGGGCCGAGTTCTCGGGCGACAGGGTCGAACTCCCGCGCGTTGGGGCCGAACTCCCGCGCGGTATAAAGTTAGTATAAAAAGTGGACACACGTATTGAGCCATGTTTTAATCATTACAACCCTTTAAAGGACGTGTTCACATTGACCAAAAAGTACAAAAGTTATGATCCCGAGTTTAAGCTTTATGTTTTGAAGTTAATCGAATTGGACGGCCACAAAATGAAGGATATTAGTCAGAAACTCGATATTCCCTACGGCAACCTTAAAAGATGGATGAGAGAATATCGTGATCAAAAAAAGAAGGAAGAAAAAGAAGCGCAGAATCAACTGTTGACCGCCTCTGAATACAAAGAAATGTATGAAAAAGAGAAAAAAAGTAACGTAGAACTTCAGGAGGAAGTCGACATTTTAAAAAAGGCCATGCACATCTTCAATCAGGAAAAGAAGTGAGGTTCAAGTTCATTCATGAACACCGACACGAACACACCATTTCGAGGATGTGCCAAGTTCTTGGTGTGTCTAAATCTGGTTATTATGATTATTTGAATCGTCTGGACAGAGAAGAAACGGAAAGAGAGGCTTGGAACCGTTATATCGATGAACGGATCCTCTTCCATTATCATGATAATTATGGGTGTTACGGCAGCCCTCGCATTCACTTTATGCTTCGAGAAGTGGATCAGATTGAGGTTTCTCAAAAGAAAGTGACGAATCGAATGAGGGAACTGGACCTTTATGCCACACCACCTAAGAAGTTCATCCATACAACAGACTCTGATCACGATAAAACCATTCACTCCAACCATTTAAACCGTGACTTTCTTCCAGAGGGTCCAGACCAGGTTTGGGCTACCGATATTACTTATATTCATACAGGAGAAGGTTTTTTATATCTGAACCCTGTCATGGATTTATCTTCCCGTCGAGTGATTAGCTACCAAGTAGATGACCATATGAATCATACCCTGTGTTTGAAAGCTTTGGAAAAGGCTTTGGCCATTCGCAACCCTAAGTCGGGTTGGATTCACCATTCAGATCGTGGCTCTCAATACTGTTCCAAGGCCTATTTAGATACGCTTAAGGAGGCAGAAGCGACCATAAGTATGAGTCGGAAGGGAAACCCCTACGACAATGCGTGCGCAGAGAGTTTCTTCGCCTCTCTGAAAAAAGAATACCTATACAAACATGTCTATGAGACAAAAGCAGAAGCCAAACTAGCCATTCAGTTTTACATCAAGTTTTATAACCAAAAACGAATCCATTCTACATTAGGCTATTTAACACCATTAGAAAAAGAAAAGAGCTATAAAATGAACCATGATAAAAAGCTCAAAAAGAACCAAATATCCTCTGTCTAAAGGAATGAATTGGTTTTTGATTCTTTCCTTTAGGCGGAGGCGTCCAAGCGTCTCGAAAGAGGACGCGCGGAAGAAACAGAATAGTCCAAATACCGGTCCATGAATGTCCACTATATTGACAGATCTCCAGGTAAGACCAAACACCCGGACGCTAAGGCCGAATTCGTGTCCCCAGGGTCAAAGCTACATTCGCCTAAAATAATACATAATAAATCCAAAAAACGCACCAAATTGGATTCGGTACGTTTTTATAGAGAGTCAAACATACTCCGGACTTCAAAAAATATCATCACTTTTTGTTAGTGTTCTTAGGTTCAGAGATTTTACCTAGAAAGAAACTGTCTACTTCACTTAATTTCCCTCTCCAGAGAATTTTTCCTTTTGAAGGTGTCGGTTTGCTGTCCCCACAGTAAACGCGTGTATTTTTCAAATGAATAAAATGAGTTTCCCCGTCATTATTGGATTCGGCAGATTCACCTGCTTGAGCAAGCTGATTACTCAATTCCTGCGAAAGGTCGCTGCCGTCCTCGAATGATTCACTTAAATTTTCGAAATACTCTTTAGCAGCAACCATCGTCCCGGAAACAATCGCACCGTTAACAAGTAAGGAAATATCCAGTTCAAATCCATGCTTATTTGAAGCCTTTACAAAGAATTCTAGTATATTATCTTTCGTCGCTTCACTCATTGGTCATCTCTCCCTTATCTTTCGATTACCTATGCAGACGTGTCATCATTACTTGCTAATGCTGTCTCTTCCTCTGCATCATCTGAATCTTTATTTTTTTGCTTTACTTTTGTTTTTTTAGTACCACCGGACTTTTTCGCACTATTCTTTTTATTGCTTTTCGCTTTGGAGTCCTTTCCTTCTTCTACTTCCTCATCCTTTTCCTTTTTCTTACTTTTGCTTGATGAACGCTTATTTTGTTCAGAGACTTCTTCTCCCTGCTCTTCTTCTTCCTCCTCACTTTGATCCTCGTAATCCTCTTCTTGCTCCTCCTCGTCTTCCTCAGAGGTAGCAGCAGCGGTATTGCCCATTTCAAGGAACTTGTCCATTTTCTCTTCTAAACTGTGCAGCCGTTCCTGAAGCATTTCATTTTCTTCTTTTAGCTGCTCATAATCCCCTTCTTCTTCATGATCTTCTTTCCCTGTTTCACTCATTTCAAGTTCAGTATCCTCATCTTCCATAGTGTCCAGTTCCTCTTCTTCCTCATCCTCAGAACCTTCAGGATCACGGTTTTTCTTCAGCAAGTTCGACGTGGAGGATTTCATGTTTTGAAAGGCTTGGTTTGATTTTTCCATTCCTGAATCTTTCACACTCGTAAACGTGTCTTTGGCCATATTTCCAAGCTTCGAACCCTGCCCCTTCAAGACTTCTTTGCTAACTTTAGCTTTGAGTTTACTTCTGTTTTTAGGTGTTGATAAATATCCGACAGTTGCGCCGACAATTCCACCCGTTGCGGCGCGTCTAATTGGGCCGCCTTTATTTGTGCTGTTTGAATTATTGGTTTCTTTTGTTTTTTCAGCCATGATCGATCCCTCCTATATTATTCTTGATCAGCTGTATTCCAGCGGTTATTCCTCATTTGGCTTTCCAGAGCATCAAGTCGTTCTTTTAATTTTTTGTTTTCCTCTTCTAGTGCCTGGTTATTTTCCGTAGCCTTTGAGCTCAAGTAAGGGTCTGTTTCCCACCAATCCATGCCTATTTCCTTGGCCTTATCAACCGAGGCAACGATCAGGCGGATTTTAATTGTCAAAAGCTCAACATCTGCAATTCCGACGCGTATATCACCTGCAATCACGACACCTTTATCTAATACTTTTTCCAAAACATCGACGATCGTGCTGGATTGCATCGGTTGTTCAACTGCCATAACTTAAGTGCCTCCTCCCTATTTTGATACCTCTTCGAAGTCGTGCTACAGCAGGTTTCCTAATGGACCAAGATCTATATTTAAATCTTCAGCTTCAAGGCCAAATACCTCTTTCAACTCTTCCATTTTTTCCTCTAAATTCATTAAGGCGACACCGAGGTCTTCTACCTGTTCTTCTGTTAACGTTCCGCCTTCCACACGTCTCATCGCGTGTCGTTCAACGATTTGCCTTAATAGCTCAATCACCGTCATGACTAGCTGAGCAAGGCCATCTTCTGCATTATCCGGATCAAGATTAATCCGTCCATTTGTTTGGCTGGCCGGTTGCATCGACTAATTCCCTCCTCTGCTCATCAAAGTTGTCTGATGTTACACCACTTTGATCATTTTCGTAAGATTGCACGAGCGTTTCAACTGAAGCAATTAAAACACGTAAGTCTAAATAGACAAGGTCAACCCCGGCGATTGAAATAATCAGATCACCTTTGATGGCTACCCCTTTATCAAGAATGACATCTAATATATCTATGAGTCCTACCTCTTTATTTTCGACGGTTTCTCTTAATGATGACATCTAACCATTCCCCTCATTTCAAGAAAAACTGGAAAAATGGTAAGCTGGCCATGGTCCTGAAGCCTCTAGCCGCAAGCCCGAACCATCTAATCCTTTCTCCTCGGATTCAACCTCTGCTAAGAAGGCTTCTACTTTTGCTACAGGAAGCAGGTACACACTATTCCAGCTCATATTCTCCTTCAGTCCTGTGACGTCCTTCCCCCAGTTCTTTTTCACGTCTGCATGCACAGCATAAGCTTTTAACTGTTCATGAACGTGATCACATAACCGGTTCCTTTCCTTATCGAGCTCTTTTTCAATGAGATTATCAATCTTTTTCCTCTCAAAAAATTGACGTCCTGGAGGTAATTCTTTGATTTCTTTACGTTTTTCTTCAATAGCAGTGTTGTTCTGACTTACTTGCTGCTTTAACTGATCTTCATCACAGTAAATTTTCAAGTTCCATTCTTCATTGCCCTTGAGCAATTGGAATGAATTTTCAACCTTATCACCGTTAGACTTAATGGATTGCTGCAAGCTCTCTTCACTGTTGTAAATCGTACAGAATTTCAAGGGAATAACGGTATAGTTTTTATAAAGTAACGTTAAGGCTTCATGATGATGAAATGCTTTCTTCTGCAGCCATTCCAAATCATTATTGATCTTTTGTTCAATTGATTCTTCGGCATATTCGTTTGGATCAAGGTCACAAACGACCGCGGTAATATCATCTATAGGCAAGGTGTATAGTTCCCCTTCCCCGTCAAAACCTTCAACCGATGGAAGCGGTTGTTGTTCTGCTTCTGCTGCTGGTATTAAACCGTATAAATAGATCTTCTTATCCATTTTACATTCACTCTTCCTTTTGCTTCGTCAACTCTTCCCATTGTTCCATTTCTTTACGTTTCGCCACTTCATACCTTTGTAGAAGTTCCGCTTCTTTCTCTTTATAAGCGTCTTCAGGAATTTCCTCTAGTTCATACATCATCTGCAGCTGAACCAGCTTCTGTTGAATGGTTGGAAGGTCATAGAGTTCCTTGTCGGCTTCTTCTTTTACCTTTTCACCGACTTTCTTAACTACATTCATTGGCCCGGTCACCAATTTGTGAAGCATCACGTTTCCTCAACGGTTAAACGTATATCGATGAAATTGTAAGCGGGCCATGGACCTGTGTAGTTGAACTCAACTTTGTCCTTCCATTCTTCATGAGCTTCATTGACCTTTTCGTCAAAGGCTTCTTCTTTATCGCGGTCGACTAAAAAAGACGCATTGAGAAGCATTTTTTCTCCGATTGGATCATTGGACTTGGCTGCTTCAGCTGTTTCTTCTAGTGGTGTATAAATGCTTGATTTCACTTCATCCTGCATAGTTGCAAATATTTTTTGGGCAGCACCACCGAGCTTAATGCGATCATAATAACCAGCCGCTTCAGATTTGCCGCGAACCGTCTGGGCCATTTCCTCCACCTCAGGATTATCATTCACCCTGGATTCAAGCCACTCTTTTTTTCCAATGACTTTCAGGCCAAGTTCAATTTTCCCTTTGATTTCGGGGAACAGCTTTTCAAATTGTGGATACAAGTTCTCGAGCAGCACAGCGACATCTTCTTTTGTTTGAAAAACGTTGCCGAAGCTAATCGGGATGACCGTATCATTATGAGCCATCACATTTGAGATCACGTTTTGATGCATCATCAAGTTCTCACGGTTCGGATGGTAAATTTTCATTGGGACTTCAGCCGCAACCATGGCGGCATCTTTATAAGGAATTGTAAAGGTTTCCCGTTGTTCTCCTTCTAGTTCAATTGCTTCAAACTTCTCGTCATGATTGGTTTGAATTCCACAGAAAATATAAATTCCTGTTTCATTTTGTTCATCCATTGTTCTCTCTCCTTCTGCCATCGACCTTTATACTGAACTACACTGATCCAGAATCAATTTTTCAGCCTCTTCCAACGGGCGGTCCGTTTCCAGACAACGGCTTACTGTGTGACTTAATAAATCCATACACAATTGCTGGAACTCCTCGTTCTCGCCATCTATCGGGATATCCTCTCTTGAAGCGAGCCTGGCAATCATGAGAGAAGATCTCAGACTTGGTCCATTACTGTCAGCTTTCGTGCACTGCTGACGTAAGCTCGATACAAGTGTCGTAATCGCTTTTGCTTCCCTTTTCTCAATTCCTATTTTTCCAGAAACAATATCTGCTTCCCGAGCAGGATCCTGATCGTTCACCGAAATCGTGATCAAGCGATCCAATAAGGCGTCCTGTGTCTCATAAACCCCAGCATATTCAGCCGGGTTACTTGTGAAAATAACTGAAAAATCCGGGTGCACGCGAACGAAAGGCTCCGTTAATTTCGATCCATATAAAGGAATCACACCTTCTTCTAAAATAGAAAGAAAGATATTATTTGTCGTTGGACGGGAGCGAGTAAACTCGTCATACACCAGGGTATAACCGTTCTTAGCCGCCTCAAGCAGCCGGCCGTCCCTCCACGATTCCGTCACCTGTTCATCCTTTTTATAAACAGAGCGTACGTATTGGTCAACGACCTTTTGACTCGTGTAACCGGTAAAATCGCCGATCAAATCTTGGTTATTCAATTCATGGTTCCCGTGCATTAACATGACCGGGCGCTTGCGTTTCTTAGCAAGGGCCAGAGCCAGGGAAGTTTTTCCGGCTCCAGCAGGGCCAGTAAAATGAATTGGGTAACCTGCCTTTAAATATCTCAACGAGCGGGATAACAGATCCTTCGTCTTATCGTCCTGTATCAGGGCTTTTGAATCGTGATTCTTGTTTTCCTTTAGGACAGTCATTTAGGATTTCCCTCCAGTCACCTCTGTCAACTTTCAATCTTACTCCGATAACGAATATCAACACGTTTAAAGGAGGTGACCTCTTTATCTTGATTGATCAGAACATCGTATGTTCCAAGCATTTCGTCCTTTGCATACTTCTTCATATATTCCTTTTCTTCAATCACTTCTACCGTAACTCTCCACCCCTCTTCCTCTGCCTTCTCAACGGAGGTAATTTTATGAGGCGGGGCTACATGTTCAGCAAAAAATTCATTCACATTCTGCATGATTTCTTTAATTTCCATAGTCTGCCTCCACAAGATTCATAGTAAAAGTGGAGGAGCCCACCGTATTGTATGGACTCCCTTATTCACTTTTTTAAATACTAAACTGTGCATTTCTTTCGTTCGGCTGAGCAGGAAGTCCTTCTTCCTCAACATCGTCCCGAAGCAGACCAACGGCTTCAGCATATCGTAACCACGTATCCACACTGGCAATTACGACTCTGGCTTCAACCGTCAAGATTTCAATCCCTACTACAGAGACTCTTGCGTACGCATCGATTACAATACCTTTGTCCAGAATACGGTCAATAACCTCAGCTAAACTTGAACTATCAGCAGTCTTTTGTACAGCCACTTTACATTCTCCTTTCAGTAATCAACCTATTTTTTTAATATCATTTACAGATTTCAAATCCGTTGATTTTTTTACTTCGGCTGGTCCCTTGATATTTGTTGCACTTTTTATATCCGAGACGCTTTTAAGGTTCTCAGCACCTTTTACTCTGTCACTCTTATTACTTGAGGAGATTTTCTTTTGAAATTCTTCCCCTGCTTCCTTTACGTTTCCAAGTTTGTCTCGGACAGAAAGTAAAACATCCTGAACCTTTTCTTTCGCATCGTCAGCTTTTCCGTGAACATTGTGGGCATTGTTCTCTTTTACTTCAGCTAATTTCTCTGAAGCTTGATTTACTTTTGATTGCACCTTTTCTTCCACTTTGTCAGTTGCTTTATTTTGAAGCTCATCTTTAGCTTTCTGCTTCCATTCGGAAGGAGCTTTATCGATGGCTTTCTTAGCCGCCTTCCCTACGGCCTTCTTCACAGGTTTAGCGCTCATTAAATCCCTCCCTTCCAAGGGTGGCTCATGATTACTTCTTGGCTTCAAGCAATGCATTTAATTTTTCTTCAATCCGTTCGAGATTTTCATTTAGGTGTTTATTTTCCTCTTTCAATTCCTTGTATTGTTCTGAATAGTCCTGTTCATTTGTGTCTTCGCTTGACGTTTTGTCTTCTTCTGATTCCTCTTTTTCCTGGCCTTGACCGAGCAGTTTCCCTTCATATTTACCCCAGTATCCTGCAGCTGTCTGCCTTAAGGTGATCATAGCCTGCTCGGTTATGATTTCCTGTGCGGTTCTTCGAAGTTCCCTGCCAGCACCTTTGAGCACCTCAGATTGCCCAATGCGACCTGCTACTTTTTTGCCTGTTTCGGGACTTGCCAATAGCCCCATGCTGGCTCCGACAACTCCGCCAACCAACGCCAGATTCATAGAGTTTGCAGACTCAGCAGATTGCTCCTGCTGATCTTGTGAGTTTTTATTTTGGGTTTCTTGCTGCTTCTCATCATGTTGACCAGATTCGCTTTTTTCTTGACTCGCCATTAGCTTCACCTTCTTTCAACTTTTGCTAGGTAAACATTGATTTAGATGTTTAGAAACTGAATTGAGTATCACGTTCGCCCTGTGGTTCCATCATGCCTTCCTCTTGCGCCTCATCACGCAGTAAACCAACAGCGTTGGCATATCGTAACCATGTATCTACACTCGCGATCACGACCCTTGCCTCAACAGTGAGAATTTCAATACCTACCAGGGAAACTCTCGCATAGGCATCAATCACAATTCCTTTGTCGAGAATTCTGTCAATGACTTCCGCAAGACTTGAACTGTCTGCACTTTTTTGGATACTCATTTGTGATTCTCCTTTCAAAAGTTAATCACTCAAAACGACTTCTTCATTTGCTTTAGTGGACAATAACACCTTTTTCTACACTTAAAACCTTGACCGCTTCATAAATTACAAATATTTCCATGTATTTCTCAAATTATTATGTATAGCCTTATGGTTGTAATATGATAAAAGCTATAAAATCAGCTTATTTGAAGGTTCGGATTTAGTAATAATACAAACATAACAATTGGGTTACATTTCTGATTATTTGACTGCTTTGACAGCCGGATTGGCTGCGAATTGTTCCTGAAAACCTTTTTCCACAAAAAAAACCGCCCGATTACTCGAGCGGTTTGAGAGGGGGGGTGTTTTTTAAAACTCAACTTCATCCTGATTTGTCACAACTAATAATGTTTTGCCTTTATCTAATTCCTCTTCCAATTGTTCAGCCTTGGAAGCATCAAATCCAATTTCTTTCATCTTAGATCTTAATTTATCACCTTTACCCCGGAACACGTTTTTAAGGGCTGTCCCAACACCCGTAACTTTCACACCCATCTTATTGGCATCTGTTTCTTTTCTATTTCGCCTGTCATGATCATTATCATGATCCAGAATAAAGATGTCTTCATCTCTGATTCCATTATTTCTAAGTTTATCAATGGATGCGCTCAACTGATCATCGTCGTGAAATACTTTAAATTTTGGTGTAGTCAATCTAATCGCCTCCTTGAAAAGGTGGTTACCCGGTTTAAAAATAACTTAAACAGAGGCAGTATAATTATGCCTGGTGACGAATTTCACATTAGAGTCTAACGTAGTCATAAGCCAGGATCATTGACGAAGCTGGGAAGGTCCGGTCAATAAAACACGCTATCGTTCGCTTTTCTTACGATTACCCGTTGCGTTCTGAGCGTTTCCTTTCAACTTATCCTTCTTCCCTTCATTTTGCATTCTCTTGTTATCTGAAGCATTTCCAACTTGATCCTTTACTTCACCTTTTGCCTTGCTGACGGCTCCTTTAACTTTATCTGAATATCCTTTTCCTTTACTCATGTTCTATCGCCTCCTTGCAACTATATATAAACGATATTAGAATTCGATAAACTTTTTTGAAAAAGAATTTTAGTAAACTCTCTATTCGTCCTATAAACTTCACTTCCCCTTGATAATTACCTGCATCTATGGCACAGTTTAAAAGACAACGTGTTAACAAAAATGAATAGATTGAATGTAGGGGGACCAGTGCAGCTGGTTGAGATTGTATCCGTAATAGATACTGACCCTTGGAACCTGATCTGGTTTAAACCAGCGTAGGAAACATATGAAACGAACCTTCGTTTATTAGTAGATATGCACCCTAGGTATGGTACCAGGGTGCTTTTTTGATGCTCTTAGACCCCTGATTCCAATAACATTTCGTGTTAACATACCATCTTTTTTTAAGGAGGAAACCGAATGAAAAAGCTTTTATTACTTTTTAGTACATTCCTTGTATTAGCCGCTTGTTCAAGTGGTGAAGAAAATAACACGGCCTCTAACACAGGTGAAAAACAGGAAGTAAAACTTGTACTAGATTGGACGCCCAACACGAACCATACTGGACTTTATGTGGCTCAAGCTGAGGGATACTTTGCAGAACAAGGCTTAAATGTTGAAATCATGCTGCCCGGAGAAGCTGGGGCAGACCAGCTCGTTGCCTCAGGTAAAGCAGACTTCGGGATTAGTGCACAGGAAACGTTAACTGAAGCCCGCATTCAGGGCGTCCCGGTTGTGTCAATTGGAGCTATCATCCAGCACAACACTTCAGGGTTCGCTTCACCTAAGAATAAAGGCATCACCTCACCTGAGGATTTCGAAGGGAAAACATACGGCGGCTGGGGCGCTCCCGTTGAAAAGGCAGTACTCTCTTCATTAATGGAAAAGGATAATGCCGACGTTGAAAAAGTGAACATCATTAATATGGGGAATACTGATTTCTTCACAGCTGTTAAACGAGACGTGGACTTCGCCTGGATTTACTATGGCTGGACAGGTATTGAAGCTGAGCTTCGCGGTCAAGAATTGAACATGATGTACTTAACAGATTACTCTAAAAAACTAGATTACTATACTCCCGTATTAACGACGAGTGAAAAGATGATGAACGAAAATCCTGAGACTGTTGAAGCCTTTATGGCTGCTGTATCAAAAGGATATCAGTTTGCAATTGATCACCCAGACAAGGCAGCCGACATTTTAATCGAAGCTGTTCCTAACCTCGACCCCGAACTCGTTCGTGCCAGCCAAGAATGGTTGTCTCCTAAATATCAGGCGGATGCAGAACGCTGGGGGCAGCAGGATATAAAGGTTTGGAAGAACTATGCGGAATGGATGTACAACCATGATTTACTTGATAAGAAGTTAAAGGCTAAAGAAGCTTTCACCAATGAGTTTTTACCGAAAAAATAAATAAATTTAAAAGGGAGGCCAATAACATGGCTAATTCACTTGTAAGTATTCAGATCCTGCCGAAAACGAAAGACGGAGAAGACGTCATCCCCTATGTTGATCACGCTATTTCGATCATCGATGCATCCGGATTGAACTATGAGGTTCACCCTCTCGAAACAACAATTGAAGGCAACCTGTCAGAAATTTTACCTTTGATTGAAAAGATGAATAACTCCATGGTGGAGAAAGGTGCCCATAACGTCATCTCTCAAATCAAAGTGCTTTACCAGCCAGACGGAGCGTCCATGGATTCTCTGACGGAGAAGTATCGTTAATGAACAAGCTGATTCATAAAGGATGGAGACCAGGATTGGTCCTCATCCTTTTGCTAATCCTATGGGAGGCGGGCAGTCACCTATTTGAGGTGCCCGACTGGCTGCTGCCTGCTCCCTCTTTGATTTGGCAGGAAGTCATCAAAGGCTGGCCCCAGTACTCTCATCATCTGTTTTCGACAATTCAATTGTCATTGCTGGGATTTGTCATTGGATCAAGCTTCGGAATGTTTGTAGCCATCATCCTGCACATGATTCCGAGTTTACGGAAAGCCTTTTATCCGTTGATCATTTTGTCGCAAAACATTCCGATCATCGTGCTCGCGCCGCTGCTCGTTATTTGGTTCGGATTTGGCTGGCTTCCGAAAGTCATCGTGATCGTACTCGTTTGCTTTTTTCCTATTGCCATTGCAACGATGGATGGTCTAAGGCAAACCAATCAGGAGCTCA
The DNA here is from genome assembly GCF_902726645.1 of Halobacillus ihumii. NCBI lineage: Bacteria > Bacillati > Bacillota > Bacilli > Caryophanales > Bacillaceae > Halobacillus > Halobacillus ihumii. Next base: position 3,050,098 of record NZ_CACVAO010000001.1, on the reverse strand, counting down.
TCCACTACATGAAAATGGCTGGCGCCTCAAACGGGCAGATTTTCCGTAAATTACAATGGCCTCATGCCATCCCTTCCATGTTCTCCGGGTTAAAAATTTCAGCAACTTATAGTGTGATGGGAGCCGTTATTTCCGAGTGGCTGGGAGCGAATGAGGGAATCGGAGTATACATGACATTGGCATCTTCTTCCTTTCGTACAGACCGTGTATTTGTAGCCATTTTCTTCATTATGATGTTAAGTTTGCTATTCTTTGGAGTAATTTCACAGGCAGAGAAAGCCCTTACGAAGTGGCAGTCAAAAGGCGGTGGTCAACAGCATGACTAAGTTATCGATTGAGCGATTATCCAAATCATTTGGTTCCACTCCCATTATTGACAACCTCTCTTTCCACGTTGATGATGCTGAATTTGTTTCCATACTTGGACCTTCAGGAAGTGGGAAAAGTACGCTCTTTCATTTAATTGGAGGTCTCTATCCGCCCGAAAAAGGTGATATTTATCTTGATGAACAACGAATTACAGGAAGAAGAGGATCCATCAGCTATATGCCGCAAAGCCCCTCCCTTCTGCCGTGGCGTACGATCCTTGATAACGTGCTGTTAGGGGCTGAAGTTGCAGGGAAGCGGGACAAGGAAACAGCCAGGGGGATGTTGGATAAAGCCGGACTTGGAGGATATGAAGCTGCCTATCCAAGCCAGCTGTCAGGCGGTATGAAACAACGCGCCTCTTTTATAAGAAGTTTGCTCAGCCCACAATCGCTCATTTGTTTGGATGAACCCTTTTCTGCTCTCGATGAATTTACCAGACTGGAAATGCAAAAATGGCTGCTGTCAATTTGGGAACACTATAAACGCTCGATTTTATTTGTAACCCACAATATCGAGGAAGCTCTGTTTTTATCAGACCGAATAATCGTATTATCAAGTAAACCTGCACATGTACAAAGAGAGTTTACGATTCCTTTCACACGACCAAGGGAAGAATCATTAATGCTCACTCAAGAATTCTTAGAATGGAAAAAAACAATCTACAATGAATTGAGGGAATTCTCATGACGCAGCGGATCATTGATGCCCATGTTCATCTCGATATGTATAGTGATGAAGCGCGAGAGCAAATTTTGAAAGAGCTGGAAACATTTCATATCGATCATTTAATTTCAGTTTCTAACCATGCACCATCGGCTCGGGCGAATTTGAAGTTGGCTCATCAGGATCAACGAATTAAACCAGCCATCGGTTTCCACCCGGAGCAGAAGCTGCCTGACGAAGAAGAACTGCAGCAGCTATTCTCACTCATTGAACGACACAAAAAAGATATCGCAGCGGTTGGAGAGGTCGGCCTCCCTTACTATTTACGAAAAGACAATCCTTCACTAAAACTGCAGCCTTATGTAGACCTGCTTGAACGATTCATCAAGTTAGCCGTTAAGCTTAACAAACCTGTCATCCTTCATGCTATTTATGAGGATGCTGATCTCGCTTGTGATCTACTAGAAAAATATGCGTTCCATAAAGCTCACTTCCACTGGTTTAAAGGATCGTCTGCAACGATCCAGCGAATGATACACAATCAGTATTTTATTTCTGTCACTCCTGACTGTTTGTATGAATCCGAAATCCAACAGCTTATCGAGCAGTATCCGCTAAGATTGATGATGGTCGAGACTGATGGACCCTGGCCTTTTGAAGGAATTTTCAAAGATGAGTTGACTCATCCGAAAATGATTCATAAATCAATGGTTACTATAAGTAAGGTGAAAAGGATAGCATTAGATGAGGTTTACCACCAGCTCTATCAAAACACGATCCGATTTTTTGGAAATTAATATTCTTTCACTATTAAAAGTTGGCAAAACGGGTATATAGGTTATATAACCTATATAATGAAGGAGGCTCCTTATGAGCGTGTTTAAATTAGGAGAGAAAGTCCCTAACTTTACGTTGACGGCTGTGTCAGGCGAGGACTATACCTTTGAAGACTATCGCCAGGCTAATGAAGGAAACTGGCATTTACTTATCTACTTCAGAGGATCGTGGTGCCCTGCTTGTATGGAAGAATTAAAAGAATTTGAAGAAAGCAAAAGCCACTTTGAAGATAAAAAAGTAAAATTAACCACGATTTCCACAGATAATCTTGAGAGTCTGAAAAAGATGGTCGATAAGCATGAGTTTACGTTTCCCGTATTATCGGATAGCGATCTGACAGTATTAGCCCAATATGATGTCTACTATCACGGTACTGAAGATCCATATGAAGACCATGGCACACATGGTGAACCGGCATACTTTTTAACAGATGAAAATGGAAATCTCCTTTACCAGCAGCGGCAGACAAGTCCATTCGGCCGCCCACACCCGAAGGAGATTGGGAAAATCATCAAGTATATTAGTGAAAACTTCAAGTAATGCATGGGAAAGCCCTGATCAATGGATAAATCATTGATCAGGGCTTTTTTATCTACAGGGCGGAGCGGTATTCTGCCTGAAGCTTGATAGATTCGACCCTGAATTGAAGTAATTCTACCCTTATCGTTAATGGTTCGACCCTAAATTGAAGTAACTCTACCTTTATCATCAAAGGTTCGACCTTGGGGTTCGAAGATTCGGCCCTAGCAGCCATCGATTCGTCCCTTCAGATCATAAGTTCTGCCTTAACGACAAAGATTCTTCCCTAACAGAAAATAGCGGCACAGGCTATATGCCCTCATCCCCGAGGCTTATAGTCTTCGTTATGCCATTCCATCGAAGTCGCATATTCTAAAGATTCTTCATCTCCTTGTAAGTATCCGGGAATAATCTCATTGAGCACAAAACCGTTTTTTAATTGAAAGGTCATGACAGGGTCATAGATATTCCCCTGAATGACCTGATCCGCGTATTCCTCTACAGACATTTGAACAGCGTATTTGTGGTAATGAGGAATCCGGCCGCCAATCACGATACTTTTTAAATTCAAATCCTGACAAAGCTTTTTTCTAGCTTCATATAGGCGCCGCCCCAGTTTCAACTGCCGATAATCAGGGTGGACACAAACTTCGACGCCATAGAGGTTAACCCCATTCGGATTATGGTTGCGGATATAACCGTGATCCGAGATTTCCTCATAAGAGTGCCTGCCTTTGTAATCGTCAAAATTAACAATCAGGCATGAAGACGTTCCAACGATTCGACCCTCGACTTCTGCTAGTATTTGTCCCTGTGGAAAAAGCGTAATTTGGCTGGTAAAGTGTTCCTGGGTAAAGGCTACCTCTGAACCAAAGCTTTGTTGAGATAAAGCTGCTACGTCATCCAGATCCGCAAGTTCGGTGTTGCGGATAATGATCTGTTTATCAGAATGCTTTTGATGAGTATGGTCCATAAATTTCTCTCCTTTTTCACAATGAGTTTGAACAAGTATGGATCGAGACGTCTCTTATTTAAGGAGGAGAAAGATCGTTTTTCATTCTCTCTCCGATAAACGACAAAAGCTGTTTCCTTACTGAATTTCCTCGAACTTGTTCTCTGAAGGATGACCTTCGCAAAGCCAAACCTTACGCTGTGATAGATTCATAATGATAGAGAATATAGTTTCCATGCGACGATGTTCCGGGGCGCGGATATTTTCAAAATGGTCGATAGAATTCGGCGCATTAAAGGAATCGGAGAACCATTCCCTGAATACCGCTTCGTCGATAGGCTGCTGCCTGGCAATTCTGGAATTGATCAACTGTTCTGCCCTTTTCTTGCGGATCATCGAATCATCGAAGACAAATTCACTTGTGTCTGTAAGCTTCTGTTTCAGAATGGGGGAGACTAAGTGATTGGTGTGAACCAATTTCCCTTCATCCCCTCCCACCATATCAATGCCAAGTGGAGAGACTTCCACATTCAGTGCCATCCCTTTCCCATTTCCTTCATCGATTCCGATAATTAAACTGGCAGCGGCAGCAATTTGGCCGCCTTTAATTTTCGAGATGGCTTCATGGAGAGAACTTGAATTTAACACCCCCCGCAATCCGAGATGGATCGGGATTTCATTCGATTTTTTATCTGTCAGCAGGGCATTAAAGCAAAGCCCGATCCCGGCAGAATTAAAGCCGATTTTTCCAATAATGCCGCCTTCCGTTACCATTGTTATGACCGGATTTGGCTGGTTATGGATTTCGAGCAGCAGAAGACTTTGTTTTTGGTCGGGTTTCCAATCCCAATTCTGCCCAATTATCGTCTCTGTGGTGAGTGGAGCCGTTACTGCAATGGCGGTGCAGCCATCGGAGAAGTTGGCCCCTTTATAATTGGCTAAAGCAATTTCACTGCGGGCGTTCAGAGTGAGAATATCATCGAATTCTACCCCCGCACCTTCAGCGACACCTTCCATTTCTTCGATCAGCTCCCGGTCATATCGTTCAATTGCCGGCAAATGCTCACGAGCAAGTGTCTTAGCCTCCTCCCAGCTGATGCCTTTATATCCGTGAAAGAGTTTTTCGTAGGTTTGCAAACTTTTCAGCACTTCCGCTTTTCCCTGACTTCCATGCTGCCTGCCTATTTCTTTTGGCGTACCTTGGAGTACCAGCTTCCTCATGATCCATTCCGGCTCCTTTCCTGTGATGCCTTTTTAACAAAACTTTTTTTCAAATACGGAGATCGAATCGTCTAAAATCGTGATAATATCTTCGATTTGTTGTTTATTAATGATCAACGGCGGTGCGATGGCGACGATATTCCTTCCCACATTTGACGAAAGGGCTCGCAAGATTAATTTGCGTGAGAAGCATTCTTCTACCACTTCTGCCGATGGAAGAACCGATGGATGGAATGGCAGGCCGCGGTCGCGATCGGCGTACAGTTCAATTCCTGCTAACAATCCCGCTGCTCTTGTTTTGGTGACGGTAGGATGTTTATCCTTCAAAAATTCAAATCCAGCCTGAAGTTCAAACTCCATGTTCTTCGTGTTGGCTACAATTTGGTCCCGCTCGATAATTTCAATGTTTTTCATAGCCACGGCACACGCTGTTGGATGACCGCTGTAAGTAAAACCATGAGCCAGCACTTGATCATACTGGACGAGCACATCCCGAATAGTTTCTTTAATCAACACAGCCCCCAGCTGGGAGTAGCCGCTTGAAATCCCTTTGGCTACACTCATTAAATCAGGCACAACACCCCAGTTCTGCACGCCGAACATTTTACCCGTTCGTCCGAATCCACAAATCACTTCATCCGCGATCATTAAAATTCCGTATTCATTACATAATTCTCGTACCGCTTCCAAATATCCTTCCGGAGGAACGTGAACACCACCAGACCCCTGAACAGGTTCCAGAATGACGGCAGCGATTGTGTCAGCCCCCTCCTTTTCCACAATATGCCGGATAGAGCCCTCATAATGAGGATCACTTTTATCGCCTCGTTCACAATTGACAAGATGCGGGTTGGCGTGGAATACATCTGAAATGTTTGATCCTGCGAAATCATGGAAGAGCGGGATCGCCGTCGCGGTCTGCGCGGCAATCGTAACTCCATGATAGCCGTTCTTAATACTGATGATTTTCTTTTTCTCAGGTTTACCTTTCAAGGACCAGTAGAAACGAGATAATTTAAAGGCCGTATCATTCGATTCCGAACCACCCGACGTGTAGAAAACCGAATTCAGATCACCTGGTGCAAGTGCTGCTAATTTCTCAGCCAGTCTGACAGCCGGTTCATTGGAATAACCGGCAAAGGACGAACTGAAAGCCAGTTTCGTCATTTGTTCTTTCGCCACTTCGGCAAGCTCTTGCTGTCCGTGACCCAGGTTGACATTCCACAACATGGAAAGCCCGTCAATATAGGTTTCACCATTTAAATCCCGTACGTAAATGCCTTCGCCCTCTGAAAAAGTGAGTTTCGGACCTTGCTCGGCATGAGCTTTTGGAATCGTAGTCGGATGCAGGTAATGCCGTTTATCTAACTCTTCTAACTCTGACTGTTTTGCTGTATATAATTGATCTGTCATGAATAAAACCTCCTGATTATCTAGTATCTTTACTCCAAAATCTCACTTTACAAAGCGCCAATGTCTGAGCTAGCAGAGTACATATAAAGTTCTCATACTATCATCAGAGGGGCTTTGGAAATATGCTCCCATATCCTTTAATCGACGAATTGTACTAACATGGTCGGCGGTGATTTTTTCGCCAGGTGTCAGCAGAGGGATGCCTGGTGGATAAGGAAGAACCATTTCGCCACATATACATCCAACAGCTTCCTGTAAGCCAGCTCGCTTTCGTGGTTTGTGAAAGGCTTCATGCAACGATAAAGCCGGCTTTTGTAGTGTCCCTTCTTTTTCAAAAAGGACCATATCAGATTTATCAGCTGGGATGCCAGCCTTCCTAGCTTGCAGCTTCTTATCCATCTCTTTAATCTTAGCGACCACGACCTCGATATCTTCATCACGTTCATCGATTGAAAATAAAAATCCGACATTTCTGGGATCACAAATCTCTGCGGTACAGTCTAGATCATAAAATTCATCGAGCAATTGAAATCCGGAAATCGTCTGATCCTTACTTGATATAATCCATTTCAATGGATCCCTGTGATTAACCGCCTGACTCCCGCCCCAGATAGTAAGCGCCTGCAATTCCAAATCAAGCGACCGTCTTCTTTTTTCCAGACGCTCCACTGTTTTTTTAATTTGTGAACGTCCTTTTATGACTAAAAACCGTCTCGCTAAATCAAGGGAAGCTAGCAGCGGGTAGGAAGGACTTGTCGATTGAATCATTCCGAGCACCTGCCCCAGCCGCTCACGAGACACAAGATCCTCTTTCACATGAAGCATGGAAGCCATCGTCATCGCTGTTAACATTTTATGAGTGGACTGCACAACAAGATCTGCTCCTTGCGAAAGCGCTGAAGGCGGGAGCTCTGCCGCCTGCCCAAAATGGGGGCCATGTGCTTCATCTACGACAAGAGGCACCCCTGCCTGATGGCAAGCTTTAGCTAATGAGGAAATGTCCTGACTCATGCCGTAATAATTCGGGTTGGTAATCCATACTCCCTTCGCATCAGGATGATCTTTCAATGCCTTTTCGATATACGAAAGATCAGAAACCTTGGCCACTTTAGTGGTTGGTTCAATGGACGGAGCAATAAAAATAGGATGTGCCCCGGCAACCATCAGCCCGTGGAAAACAGATTTATGCATATTGCGCTGAACGATAATTTGATCACCTGGACTGCATAAAGTTAAGGCAGCCCCGATATTTCCAACTGTACTCCCGCCAATCAGAAAAAATGTATGATCAGCTCCAAAGGCATCAGCAGCCAGCGCTTGGGCATCTGCGATGAAATTAGTGGGATGATGCAGCCCATCAATCCCTACTGATTCCGTCGCATCAATTTTTAATATGTTCGCAAACCGACCTAGAGCTTCTTCGTCAAATACACGCCCATCTTTATGGCCTGGAACGTGTAAAGACGTTCGTTGACTCTTTTCATACGAGCAAAGCGCCTCATAAAGCGGAGCCGCTGTATGATCCATTGATGAATGTGATTCTTCATGATGTGTTGAAGCTTTTAACACCATTTCACCCTCTCCTTTCACTTTCGAAGTTCCGGCACACTTGTTAATTGAAAGGCTGTTTTCTAAATGTTTTTGGCGCAAGAAGTTAAATCTCACTTATTACTAAAGCAAGTTACGTGCCAAAACATAGATCTATAGTTAAAAACCTTGATAACACAAGAAAAATTAACTTACTGTAATCTATTCGCATTTCATTCAAGGGGTGATTTTGCTGGAGGACATAAAAAAACCGCCGAATTTCCGGCGGTTACTTACGACAGCTTCAATTTATTCGATTTATATTGTAAGGTTTGACGGGGAATTTGCAGCAATTTAGCGGCTTGCTGAATGTTGCCGTTCGTTTGCTGCAACGCCTGTGTGATCAATCGTTCTTCTGTTTCCATTAGCACTTGTCTAAGAGGCTGCAAAGGAGGACGGGGCATCGCAGCACAATTTTCAGTAATATGCGGTGGTAAGTGCTCCGTTAAGATTCGATCCCCCTCCACCATGTTCATAGCTGATTCAATCGCATGTTCTAACTCGCGAACATTTCCCGGCCATTCATAATGGTGAAACATCTCCTTTACACTTTTATCCACTTTTGTCACAAGCTTTCCAAATTGGAAATTGTACTTTTGCACAAAGTGATCTACTAACAACGGAATATCACAACGTCTGTCTTTTAGCTTTGGAATGTGGAGCGGCACTACGTTAAGTCGAAAATATAGATCGGATCGCAGCCTCTTCTCCCGGACACAGACTTCAGGCGGTTCATTTAATGCAGCGATAATTCGGAGGTTCAAAGCCCTTTCCTTCGTCCCGCCGACTCTTCGGATCACACCGTTCTGCAACACCCTGAGCAGCTTGGCCTGAATATCGATCGGCATGCTGCTCAGTTCATCCAGAAACAGTGTACCCCCATCCGCCAATTCAAATAATCCTGGGCGGTCTGTGGCCCCTGTATAGCTGCCTTTAGCGGTTCCAAATAAAATACTTTCCAGCAGCGAAGACGGGATAGCGGCACAGTTTTGGGCAATAAATGGCTGTTTGTGACGCGGTGAGGCATTATGAATCGATTGCACGAGCAGTTCTTTCCCTGTCCCTGTTTCACCATAAATTAAAACCGGTGATGTAGTGGAAGCAACCTTTTCAGCCCTGGATTTCAATTTAAGAAAACTGGGGTCTTTTGTAATGATATCAGTCATGTGAAAAGTGGCCCCCGTACTGTTGTCTGCTGATTTCTTCAGACTACTTGTTGTATCCATTTTCGCCTGTAAATCGATTAGCTTTTCCGATAATTGCTTAATTCTCGTTAAGTCTTTGGCAATTTCCACTGCTCCAACTAGCTTGCCATTCACCTTGATGGGCAGCGAAGTGTTCACAGTATCCACGAGTACGCCGCGAAGGTTACGGTACGATTGATGTTGGTTGAAAATAGGCTCTCCCGTCTGACAGACCTTCATTAACGTACTTGTTTCCGTAGATAAGGAAGGAAAATTACTTAATAAGTGCTTTCCTAACACTTCCTTGGTCTCTAAGCCATCGAGCTTTGATGCGATATGGTTATAGAAAATCGTCACTCCATTTGCATCTACTGCATGAATGCCTTCATCAATGGTACTTAAAATCGCCTGGAGCATTTCTTTCGCATTCGCCATCTCCATACCCCCGTTACCTTAAAAAATGCGCTCAATATTCGTCACTTTAATGCCAGAATTTCGGCACCTCAACGGATGAAATAAAGACCATGAACAAACATTTATATAGACCCCTTGTTTTTAAGTTCAGCAACCTCCTCTTCTGATAAACCAAATTCTTTTAATAAATCAGCTGTATGCTCCCCTAACATAGGAGGGTGGGACCTTGCAGATATGTTCGTATGCTTAAATTTGATGGGATTACGTACGGTGCGTACCTTCCCGAGTTTAGGATGGTCATTGACCTCTACCATATCTCGCGCTTTGACTTGCGGATGGTCAAAAACTTGCTGCACATTGTTCACAGGTCCACATGGGATATTACGAGAAGATAATTGCTGTTCCCATTCATCTGCGCCCCTTTTCAAAAACTCCTTCTCCAATAGACCTCTTAATTCCTGCCTATTTTCAATACGATTGGCATTCGTCTTAAATCTTACTTCTTCTTTCCATTCCGGATGGCCCATTACCTCTGCCAGCTGATAAAACATCCGATCATTTCCCGCAGCGACCATAATCGGCTTGTCGGCGCAATGAAACGTCTCGTATGGTGTGATGTTGCCGTGGGCGTTGCCCATTCGTTCAGAAACATGACCTTTTAACAGGTAACTGCTGGATATATTGCCGAGGGAAGCCACCTGAATATCAAGAAGTGATAAGTCAATATGCTCTCCCTCCCCTGTTAAATCACGCTTTCTTAAAGCTGCCAGCACACTGATGGCCACATAATGAGAGGTCATAATATCGACGACAGGTGTCCCTACCCGTGTCGCTTCACCCTCTGGGTTTCCGGTAATATCCATCAACCCTCCAACTGCTTGAATAACAGGATCATAACCAGGAAGATGCTTATAAGGACCAGTCTGTCCGTAACCGGTCACCGAGCAAAGAATAATATCTTCCTTCTGCTGTTTCAGTTTGTCGAATCCTAACCCAAGCCGATCTAACGTTCCTGTTTTAAAATTTTCGATCACCACATCAGCCTGGGCTGTCATTTTTTTAAAAAGGTCTTTTCCTTCTTCCTGCTTCAGATTAATAGTCATCGATTTTTTATTGCGATTAGCTGATAGATAGTACGTGCTTTCTTCTTTAACAAACGGCCACCAGTGGCGAATATCATCTTTGCCTCCGGGAGCTTCGACACGGATCACTTCAGCGCCGAGATCTGCCAGCTGCATGGATCCTAACGGGCCGGCCAATACACGTGACAAGTCGAGAACTTTGATTCCTTCCAATGGTTGCTTCATTACGAGACACTCCTAATTGAAGAAGGCTGGGACAAAAGTTTTTATCAAATGAAAATCCGAACTAATTAAAAACTATAATTGTTGCATATAAAACGCTACGAAAATATACTTCGCTAAAACAGCAATTCGTTCGTCTTTTCACTCAAGAGATTTAGTTATGTCCCAGCCTCATAGTATTTTTTCTTATAAAAAACTGATCATGTTATGGTGCCAAAATTACGATTGAAGACTACTTTTTGTTAACTTGTGTGAGAGATGTCAGAGTGTGGATCGTCCTCATTCAGGACCCGATCTATCTCCTGATTCATATGGTGATCAGAGTTCTCTGTTCCATATTTCGCGATTGAAATGTTATAGAGAACCGCTCCGAGCACCATCCAAGAGAGAACGATAATCCATTCATAAGGCCAAATGAGGGCTGAAGGCATACCTGGCATGTAGAGCACACATATGCCGAGCGACATGAGCACAGCTATCCAGCCGATCGTAGTTCCTCCCCGCAAACGGAAAGGGCGATGCATGTCAGGGCTCTTTTTCCGAAGGATGATAAAGGAGACCGCCACCATCAACCAGGCCACGACTAGTCCTAACCCGCCCGCATCAACTAACCATACGAGAGCGGGCCGGCCGAACAATGGTGCGATCGTGGATAAAACGCCGATCGCTAAAATCGCTTTATATGGTGTGTTGTACTTTGGATGAAGTTCCCCCAGTGATTTAGGCAGCATTCCCGCCTTCGCAAGTGCGTAAATAGCACGGCTGCCTCCAACATAGAAACCGATCCAGCTTGTTAAAATCCCGCCAATTCCACCTAGTACAAGAATGTTCCCCATAAGCGTGCTGCCTCCAAATGCCGCTGCCATTGCATCGGCTGTCACCAATGCTGATTCTTGAATGGCCGATGGAGGCATGATCCGAGACACTCCAAAAATAACGAGAATATACCAGGTAACAGCGAGCAGAACAGAGAAGATTAATAGCTGGCCAATTTTCTTACGCGGGAGATTGATCTCCTCAGCAGCCTGCGGAATCACATCGAATCCTACAAACATAAAAGGTGTCATAATAATGACGGTCAATAATCCAGCCATCCCTTTATCAAACAGCGGCTGCATATTTTGTACATTACCTGCCGCTGTACCACCCGTTATTAATAAAATTCCGGCAATGATAATTAGCAGTGTTAAAATGAACGTAATCGAAGTCGTTAATTTAATGCCACGGTAATTAATCCATGTGATTAAAACCGATCCAATAATGCCGACTCCCGCCCACGTCGCTGTCACGTCCCAGCCGGCAATGGTGTAAAGATGCCCCTGGCTGTAACCTGGAATTAAATACTCAAAAACCGTCGGCAGGGCCACTGCCTCAAAAGCAACGACGGATACATAGCCGAGGATGATCGACCACGTGGTAACAAATGAAGCCACTCTGCCCATCGCCTTAAAACTGTACACATGCTCCCCTCCAGTCAGAGGGAGGGCAGAGGCAAGTTCGGCGTACGTCAGACCGACAAAGGTAACGAGAAGACCTCCTAAAGCGAAGGCAAGGATCGCTCCAAGCGAACCTGCCTCGGTAATCCACAGTCCCGCAGTCACGACCCAGCCCCATCCAATCATTGCCCCAAAAGCAAGAGCGAGAACATCTTTATTCCCAAGCACCTTTACTAGTTTTTGATCATGCATGATAATGACCCCCCAGTTTGGAATTTGCAGTGAAGCAATGACTTATGACGACACTCGATCACCAAGCTGTTTTTGTACGGATAATACCGCATCATGTAATTTTGTCACGATTGTTTGAGCTTGTTCCTTGTTCAAAATTAATGGCGGCGCAAAACAAATAATATCCGTGCTGTCATAAGTGACCGCCCGACAAATAACCCCTCGTTCATGCAGGGCTTCAATCACTTTAGAGGCTACCTGCAGCTCTGGCGAAAAGCGTTTGTTCGTCGCAGGGTCCTCCACGAGTTCCATCGCCCCAAGTAAGCCGACCATACGTACATCACCTACGATGTTTAACTTGTTCTTAATTTGCCTGAACCCCTTTAACAATTCGTCCCCCATCGCTTTTGAGTTAGCCACAAGACCTTCTCGTTCAATGATGTCGATATTTTTCAATGCTACCGCCGCTGCTGTTGGATGACCGCTGTACGTAAATCCGTGAAAAAGCGTTCCAGTTGATTTTTCCTTTAAGACATTATGAATCGCGTCTGATACCACAACACCGCCGAGCGGAATATAGCCGCTCGTCACTCCTTTAGCAAACGTCATCATGTCTGGAATGACCCCAGAATGTTCGAGTCCAAACATCTTTCCGGTCCGGCCAAATCCTGTAATCACCTCATCGGCCACAAACAAAATGCCATAATCATCACACAGCTGCCGGATCTCTTGAAAGTAATCTTCAGGAGGAACCAAAACACCGCCGGCACCTTGAACCGGCTCCGCAATAAAGGCAGCAATATTTTCCCGGCCTTCCCGTTCAATGACTTCTCGGATGGAATCGATCGATGGTTTCGTACCTCGTTCATAAGGAGATTCTGCATGGATAAAACCGGGAACCGTAAGACCGGCCATTTCCCAAAACTGAGGGATACCCGTCGCACTTGTAGAAGCAGTGGCTACACCGTGATATCCCTTTTTAAGGGCAATAATTTTGTCACGCTCAGGTTCTCCTTTTATCTTCCAGTAATGACGAATTAATTTGAAAGCTGAATCGTTGGACTCCGAACCGCCAGACGTGAAGAACACCGCATTTAAACCATCTGGTGCGAGTTGGGCAATCTTTTCCGCCAGCAGAATGGCTGGTTCATTACTGAACGTGGAAAACGCCGAACTAAAAGCCAGTGACTCCATTTGCTGTTTAGCTGCTTCAGCCAGTTCTTTTCTCCCATGACCAATATTGACATTCCATAGCGACGACATCGCATCGATATACGTTTTCCCTTCTGTATCTGTTAAATAGACGCCGTTTCCTTCTTTCATGATAGATTTGGCACCTTTCTCTTGCTGCTGCTTAATAGATGATGTCGGGTGAATAAAATGTTTTTTGTCCAACTCGAATAAATCTTTCATCTTCATCTCTCCCTCGTAAAATTAGTATAGAAACCGCTTTCAAACCTTCATAAAACCACTGCTCATACGTTGAAAACTTATGGATAGAAAATAAAGAGCCAGTTATATGGACAGAGAAATACACATAGAACTCCCCGTCTATATAACTGGCTCTAATCTAAGGATTGCTCTACTTCATAAATAGAGTCTGTTAGATTTGACAGTTAATGATTCGCTTAAAAACATATTATCAATGATGTAAAATGGGTGTCAATGGATTTCTGAAGGTTCTAAATTATTTGTACTCTATCTAAATTATATGACATTTACCATTTCTTATGAGTCCATTTTTAACCCTTTCCGTACTCTTAGGAAAATTTCCATCTATAAAACTATAAAAACCGCACCTTCAGTTGTAACTAAAAAGGTGCGGTTAGCTTCTATATCTAAGGTTTTAAAATGACTTTAATGTTTCCGTCTTCTTTTTTATCAAAAATGTCGTACCCTTTAGGGGCTTCATCGAGTGACATGCGATGCGTAATAATATCGGTCGGATCAAACTCATTATTTTCAATCATATCATAGAGTTTAGGCATCAGGTGAATGACCGGTGCCTGTCCCATCTTCAGCGAAATATTGCGGCTGAAGAAGTCTCCGATTGGAAAACCGTTTGCTTCCGTTCCATATACACCCGTCAGCTGTACGGTTCCAAATTTACGAACGGACTGTGAAGCCGTCTTAATTGGGCTGATTGTACCGAACTGATTGTCGAATTCTGAACCAAACTCCTCGTTTGGCGGAACTGTTCCGTCCATTCCGACACAATCAATCACAACATCAGCTCCGCCTTTCGTTTCTTCGTGTAAAAGAGAGCCAATTTCCTCATTCGTTCTGAAATTGTACGTCTCGACGTTATTCGTACGTCCAGCATGGTCAAGGCGGTGATCAACCTGGTCTACAGCAATCACACGCTCCGCTCCTTTTAATTTGGCGAATTTTTGTGCCATCAATCCGATTGGACCGCTTCCGAGGACAATTACCGTGTCCCCTTCACTCACACCACTGTGCTCTACACTCCAGTACGCTGTTGGAATCACATCGGACAAGAACATAACACTTTCATCATCTAAGCTGCTGGATTCCGGCACTTTAAATGAAGTAAAGTCTGCATAAGGCACACGAAGATATTCAGCCTGGCCGCCCGGGTAATTCCCGAACATTTCTGTAAACCCAAATAAACCGCCAATCTCGCCGTGGGGATTGGATTCATCACATTGACTTTCCATTTGATTTTTACAGTAATAGCATTCTCCGCATCCAATATTAAAAGGAATCACGACCCGGTCACCTTTCTTAAGGTGCTTTACATCGGGTCCTACTTCTTCCACGATGCCCATCGGTTCATGGCCTACCACATAATCTTGTTCAGGTTTGATCCCACCTTTATATAAGTGAAGGTCTGATCCGCATATTCCACTAGCCGTTATTCTGACAATCATGTCGTCATTTTTCTGAATAGAAGGTGTTTCCACTTCCTTCGTAACCATTTGCTCTTTTCCTTGAAATGTGACAGCTTTCATCTATCTCACTTCCTTTTCGAAGAGTTTAATTTACTGTATCCGCTATTGCGATTGCTCAAACTTAGCGACTATTTAGCACGGGCCATTAAAACATGGCTCACTATCAACCCTTGATTATGCTAGAATACTAGAAAAGCTCAACTTCAGACTTACAATATGGAGGTCTTTATGGAAAAACTTCTAAGAGTTTCCCTTCAAGTTAAGATTTTAGGATTAGTTATTTTTCTGCTGTTGTTAGTCCTGAGCCTGGTTACTTTTATGGTGGCCTACATGGAATCAAACGAAGATGTCGAAAATGCAGAGAATCTGGCTATCCAGACAGCGATAACGCTCTCTTATATGCCGGTTATCCAGCAGTCCTTCCTGTCTGACAGACCAACAGATGAAATGGATCAACTGGCTGATCAAATTAAAGAAGAAGTGGAAGCTTCAGCAATAAAAATTGTAAATCGGGAAGGAGACATCTACGGATACGCCGGGGCAGAAAAGCCCGAATCTGTTCCCATTAAAGATCACTACCGGGCATTAGTGTACGGAAGTAATTATGTTCTGCAGACTAACGATGGTGAAGAACAACTGCTCAAGGGGATTTCCCCTATCATCATCGACTACGGGGATTATAAAAAAGTAGAAGGTACAGTGGCCGTAGCGTTTCAAATGCAATCGATACATAGTGAAATTGCCTCTGATATTAAAAAAATCATTATGGCTTCAGGGACCGTTTTTCTCCTTGGAATTGCCGGCAGTATCTTCCTGGCCAGAAGTATTCGCAAAGACACTCTCGGACTTGAACCTTTTGAAATATCTGCCCTTTATCGAGAGAGGAATGCTGTATTGCAATCCGTGAAAGAAGGGATGATTGCCTTTGATCATAATGGGACAATTACAATGATTAATTTGTCTGCTCGTGAACTCCTCGAACTGCCAGACCAGATTGAGCATCACAACATCCATGATGTGATTACTTCACCTCAGCTGCTTGATTTAGTCCATTCTGAGAAAGGGATCGTCAATAAAGAACTTCAATATAAAGATAAAACAGTTATCGTTAACAGCCGCCCTATTTTTGCGGAGCATAATAGAACAGGAACAGTAGTTAGTTTCAGGGATAAGACTGAAATTAAAAAAATGATCGATGCGATCTCTGAAGTCAGACAGTATTCTGAAGATCTTAGGGCCCAAGCGCACGAATTCACTAGTAAACTCTATGTAATTTTAGGAATGATCCAACTCGGAAAATATGAACAAGCGATTCAATTGATTCAGGAAGAAGCTCATACTCAGGAGCAAGTCACGTCTATGTTCTTTAGGGATATCCGTGACGAGAAAGTACAGGCGATCCTGCTAGGTAAATTTGCCAAAGCCTCTGAGAAGAAAATCAACTTCTCAATCGAGGACGGAAGTTCGCTGGACCCTTTACCCTCCCACATTCAACTATCACCTCTGATTGTAATTATAGGAAATCTGATCAACAATGCTTTTGAGGCAGTGGCTGCACAACCAGCTAAGAATGTCTCATTCTTTGTTACAGACCTTGGGAACGACATTATCTTTGAAATAGCAGATGGTGGTCAGGGATTAGGAGACGGTGTTGGAGAACGCATATTTGAAAAAGGATTTTCTCTAAAAGGGAACGATCGAGGATACGGACTTGCCAATGTAAAAGAGGAAGTGGACATGTTAGAAGGCTCCATCGAAATTAGCAGCCAAGCACAGGAAGGAACCATTTTTACCATCATACTTCCTAAGCATATAAAGAAAAACACCTAAAAAGGAGAGGATGTTTCATGTTTCGCGTAGTGATAGCTGAGGATGACTTTCGAGTAGCACAAATTCATGAAGAGTTTTTGGCTAAGAAAGGGAATATGGAGTTGATAGGAAAAGCTGGTGACGCCGGGGAAACACTGCAATTGTTGGAGGACCATCCAGTAGACCTGCTTCTGCTGGATGTGTATATGCCAGATGAGCTTGGGACAGAACTTCTCCACAAAATTAGAGAACAACACCCTCACGTTGATATCATTATGATCACGGCTGCAACAGATAAGGCGTTTTTAGAAAAAGCGATCAATTACGGGGTGCAAGACTACTTAATCAAACCCGTAACCATCGAACAATTTCAAGACTCACTGGAACGCTATCAGAAAAAGAAAGAAATCCTTCAGTCAACGAATGAAGTAAATAAAGACATGCTGCGAGAGGTATTTGGTTCAGATCCGGGACCAAAAAGGCAGAAGGCCCCCTCTCTCCCCACTGGCATTGATTATCGGACATTAGATAAAATAAAGCAGATCCTCCAGCAAGAGAGTGAAGGCATTACATCAGAAAAAGCCGGAGAACGCATTGGAGCTTCCCGTACAACTGCAAGAAGGTACCTGGAGTATTTAGTTGGGATTCATGAAGCCTCGGTAGAACAAGTATACGGCATCGTTGGCCGTCCTGAACGGCGTTATTATTGGCACAATTAACATACTGGTTCATATGAACATTTTGTGAACAAAACGCACAAAATGTTTTTTAAATTTTTAAAAAACATTATTTTGGAAACGTTTACACTAAATCAGCTGTAGCGGTACGATGATGGTAATCAGTCCTTCACATCGCCTATTTGCTGCAGCGCAGGTACACAGGGACTAAACTATTAAAGGAGTGTTTGTATTGCGAAAGTTAGCTATGATTCCCATTCTCTTACTTCTCCTCTTCATGACAGCCTGTTCAGGCAGTGCTTCAGGAAATGGAGACTACCCAACTCAAAATATTGAAATCGTCGCACCTGCTTCACCAGGTGGCGGCTGGGATTTAACCGCACGTTCTCTTGAAAAAGTATTATCAGGACAAGAACTAGTTAAAGAGAACATTAATGTCGTCAATAAACCTGGCGGCGGTGGTGAAGTTGGCTGGAAATACTTAAAGTCGCAGGATTCGCATTCTCTGGCTGTCAACTCAAGCCTCGTTCTGACAAACAACCTGCTAGGTCAAAGTGAGCTAACATACAAAGACTTCACCCCTATCGCTACACTAGCAACTGAATGGCAGGCACTTGCTGTCCCAGCAGATTCTAAATTCAGCACAGCATCCGAGTTCCTAAAAGCCACCAAGGCTGATCCTGCTTCTATAAAGATTGGTGTAGGACCTGGTCTTGGTAATGACGATCATCTCTCACTCGTACAGGCAGCAAGTGAGTTTGGCATAAATCCTTCTCAGCTGAACTTTCTGGTGTATGAAGGCGGCGGAGATGTAGTAACAGCCTTGCTTGGCGGACACGTCGATGCTGTTACCACTTCCCTTTCAGAAGTTAAAGACCAGCATCTTGCCGGCAAACTGAAAATTTTAGCCGTCTCCTCTGAAAAGCCTGTAAAAGGAATTGAAGATGTTCCAACTTGGAAGGAAGCGGGAGTTGACATGGTCTTCCCTCATTGGAGAGGCATCATGGGACCTCCAGACATGACAGAAGAAGAAATCGCTTATTGGGATGAAAAATTAAGCAAAATGGTTAAAACAGATGAATGGAAGAAAATTCTCGAAAACAACGACTGGGAAGGTTTCTATAAGAATAGTGAAGAAACTAAAGCCTTTTTACAAGAACAGCACGATCTATACAAACAACTCGTTGAGGATTCTGGACTCGTTAATTAACTAACTATAATGCCTGTTGTCAGAGCTTATGGCAGCGGGCATTAATTCTAGCAAAAGAGGTGAGAACGATATGAAACTAATAAAAATAAGCGTGCCCGCTTTTTTCACTCTGTTTAGTATTATCTTTTTAATCGCATCCCTCAATTTACCTAAAGCGAACCTGGGAAACCCGGATGCTCCCATGTATTTTCCTGTAGGCATAAGCGTTATCATGCTCATTTTTAGTATCATTTATTTCATTCAAGAGCTAAGAAACCTGCACGTTGAAAACGAGGAAATCAAACAAATTCTATCAGGCAGGACACCTAAGCTGATTGGATTCACCCTGGCTTTTGGTATCATTTATGCCTTTATGTTCAACCCCCTTGGCTATCTAATTTCGACTATCATCTATTTAGGTGCCCTGCTTTTTTACTTAAACGGATACAAAAAATGGTTGGTCAATATCATCGTCACCATTAGCTTCTCATTTATATCCTGGTATGCCTTCAGCGAATTACTAGGAGTCAGCTTACCTTAGGAGGTGATTCAACATGGATGTCAGCAGCTTTATGGAGGGTCTTTCGATTGCCCTCGAACCTATGAATATTATGTGGATTATCATTGGCGGATTTTTAGGAACAGTTGTCGGCATGCTTCCTGGTTTAGGACCTGCAACTGCTGTAGCGGTTCTGATCCCGATTACATTTAGTATGAATCCTGTCAGTGCGATTATCTTAATGGCTGCTATTTATTACGGGGCTATGTATGGAGGATCTCGGAGCTCGATTCTTCTCAATACACCTGGCGACGGCTCAGCCATTGCGGCAACATTTGACGGTTATCCTATGGCAAAGAATGGTCAGGCAGGCCCGGCATTAGCTATCTCCGCTGTCGCTTCTTTTATTGGAGGAATTATTGCTGTTGTCGGATTTATTTTCCTGGCTGTACCGCTGGCAGATTTCGCCTTAAAATTTGGTCCAGCGGAGTATTTTCTGCTCATGCTTCTCACCCTTTCCGCCATTATAGCCCTCTCTATTGGGAAAATGGTCAAAGGTTTTCTAGCTATGATGATCGGACTTGCTCTGAGTACGGTGGGGATTGATACACAAACTGGTGTCTATCGATTCACAATGGGCATTCCCCATTTCAGTGATGGGATTGAATTTCTTATCGTGATTATTGGCGTGTACGCCATCGGTGAAGTCCTTTACAACTTTTTAAACATTGACCAGCAAAAGAAAGAAAAGAAGAAAGTCGGCAAAGTCTGGTTTACCAAGGAACAATGGAAACGCTCAAGAATGCCGATCTTACGGAGCGGTCCCATAGGCTTCATCGTTGGAGTTCTTCCAGGAGCAGGCGGAACAATCGCCTCAATGATCGGGTACACAACAGCGAAGCAAACTTCAAAAAATCCAGATGAATTTGGAAAAGGTGCAGTCGAAGGGTTAGCCGCCCCGGAATCGGCCAACAACGCTGCATCTGTGGGGGCCATGATTCCACTGCTTACCATGGGAATACCAGGATCCGGAACCACAGCTGTCATGCTGGGCGCCCTTATTATGCTTGGGTTAAGACCTGGACCGCTTTTATTCGAACAGCAGCCCGATACGGTGTGGGCCCTTGTTAACAGCATGTTTATTGGAAATATTGCTTTAATTATCATCAATATCCTGCTTGTCGGTTTGCTTGTCAAAATTCTTGATACTCCGGCTAAAGTGCTTTACCCGCTCATCGTCATGTTAGCGTTTATCGGAACATACACGCTGAGCTATTCAACAGTCGACTTTTTCTTACTGCTTGTATTTGGACTGTTTGGCTTAATGATGAAAGTGATGGACTTCCCGATTGCGCCACTAGTCCTTGCCTTAATTGTCGGAGCAGATATGGAACAGAATTTCCGTATGGCCGTGCTGTCGTCAAACGGGAATCTAGGAATTTTCTTCTCATCCGGAGTTAGCATTGCTTTAATTGTCCTAACATTATTGTCCCTGTTTTATCCATTGATTCTCAAATTAATTAAGAAAAGAAATAACCAACAGATTCAGGGCGATGACGTCTATAAATCATCCTAAGGAGGAACGATTATGTCCAATGATATTCATTACGATTTAGTTGTAGTAGGTGCTGGAAATGCTGCTTTATGTGCAGCCATTTCAGCACGCGAAGCAGGAGCCAAGGTTCTCGTCCTTGAACGGGGGCCCGAACATAAGCGGGGAGGCAACTCGTATTTCACTGATGGAGCGATTCGCTTTGCCTACAATGAATTAAGTGATATAAGAAAACTGATGCCTGACCTGACAGACGAAGAAGCTGATAAGATTGTAATGCCCGAATATAGCACGCAAGATTACTACGGTGACATCATGCGCGTTACAAGTGACAAAAGCACACCCGAATTAGCCAGCCACCTCGTTAATCAGTCTTATCAAACCATTTCCTGGATGAGAGAGCAAGGCGTTGAATTCGAACTCAATTACAGCAATCAATCTTTTGAAAAAGAAGGACGGTACCATTTCTGGGGCGGCCTTCCTGTGAAAACGAAAAATATCGGAATGGGTTTGATGAGCACATTATTTTCCCGAGCTGTAGAGCTTGGAATCAATATTTGGTACGACTCCCGAGCCGTTGAATTGCGGACAACAAATGGCCAGATCTCTTCGGTGATAGTTGAACAACATAGTGACAAAACGAATATAGAAACATCAAGCGTTGTATTAGCCTGTGGCAGCTTTGAGGCTAATAAACAAATGCGTTCTGAGCATATTGGCGAAGAATGGGAAGCAGCGATTGTGCGCGGTACGGAGTACAATACAGGTGACGGATTGACAATGGCCCTTAATATCGGGGCGCAGAAATATGGCGAATGGTCGGGCTGCCACTCCATCGGCACCGATTACAATGCTCCAAAGACAGGTGATTTTACGAAACCTGGCGACATTTTCAAAAAGCACTCCTATCCATTAAGTATCATGCTGAATAAAGCAGGCGAACGATTTGTCGATGAAGGAGCAGATTTCAGAAACTATACGTATGCAAAATACGGCCGGGAAATTCTAAAGCAGCCAGATCACATCGCTTACCAAATTTATGATCAGCAAGTTCGGCCCATGCTGCGTAAAGAATACAATCTAGAAGAAGCCACCTATTATCAAGCTGACACGCTTGAAGAATTAGTCGCGAAACTGGATGTGAATCGTGAACAGTTTTTAACAACCATTGCTGATTATAATAACGCGATAGAAGATGGCTACTACAATCCCACCGTTAAAGACGGCAAAGCAACAACTGGGGTCACTCCAGCTAAGACCAATTGGGCACTGCCGATCGAGCAAGGTCCCTTCTACGCCTTCCCTGTTACTTGTGGAATAACCTTCTCATTCGGAGGCGTCCACGTAAATACAGAAGGCGAAGTTTTGAATAAAGAGAATGAGCCAATTTCCGGCCTCTTTGCTGCCGGAGAAATGGTAGGCGGGATTTTCTACGGAAACTATCCAGGAGGATCCGGATTAATGTCAGGAGCTGTTTTTGGCAAAACAGCCGGTGCTTCTGCAGCGCGATATGTAGAAAATAAAACAACGAACACCACTTCATAAGCAGATGAAAAACCACCGGATTCATATGGTGGTTTTTCACTTCTATAGGAGCATCATATATGCATAAAAAGACATGGTTAATAACGCTTTCTATCTTGTTATACTTACTATTTTTCCTGCCGTTTTTCCACATGGACATCAAACTTCAGGCTGCAGCCGCCCTGGTGATGATTCAAATACTCTGGATCGGCCGGGTGTTTCCATTAGCGTTTAGCTCGCTCTTACTCATTCTGCTGCTTTCATTTCATTTTTTCACGTATTCGGAAACCCTTGCCTACTTTAGTTCGGAGGTCGTATGGCTGCTGTTTTCGACCTTCATTATTTCGCATGCTTTTATCGAAACGGGTCTGGCAAGCCGCATTTCCCTTCAATTGCTGAAAATTTCTCGTGGCTCCGGACGTGCGCTGGTCCTGATCTCCTTTATTCTAATGCTTGTGCTGTCGATCCTAATTCCTTCCAACGTAGGTAAAGCCAATCTTGTCACTTCAGTACTTGATCGCCTGTTAAAAAATTTAAAAGAATTCAGTGAGGTGAAAAATTTAGGGGCAGCTTTATTTATTGGCATCAGCTACTTAGCTGCCATCTCCGGAGCTTTTGTTGCCACAGGTGCAAGCTCTACTATCTACACGTTCGGACTTTTTTCAGACCTTTCCACTGATCTGAATTACATAACATGGATGTTGTATTTTGCTCCACCGATTCTCGTATATGTCGTCTTATTATGGGGGCTGTTTTTATATTACTTTCCACCCGAAAACATTAAGAAGCAACATTTGCTGCAGTTGTTGAACAACCGCTTAGCAGAGTTAGGACGCCTAAGTATGCCTGAGAAAAAGGTTATAGCCATCATGAGTCTGACGCTCGTTTTATGGGCCACACAAAGTTTGCATGGCTTTTCCATCCCTCTAATCGGGTTGCTAGGAGCTGTCTTAACTGTTCTACCCGGTATAGGGGTATGGAAATGGGAGCAAGCCAGAACTTCCGTCAATTGGGATATGATGTTGTTTTTCGCCAGTACCCTGATGGTCTCAGGGATGCTCGTGAAAACCGGGACGATTAAATGGATCGCTGACTTCCTCATTGAGTCCATGGTCACACAATCAGCAATGCTTGTTGTGTTGACTCTCGTTCTATGTACAGCCCTGATTCGGATTATTTTTGTGAACATTCTTGGTTTCCTGACAATCATGATTCCGCTCTCTATTCAAATCGGTGAAAACCTGGCAGGATTCTCACCACTCGTTGTAGCGATGGCTGTGTTCTTAACTGGAATTCCTGGATTTTTCCTAATCACCCAATCACCCGTAAACTTAATCAGCTACTCCTACGGATATTTTACAGATCGGGATTTACTTAAAATCGGCCTGCCTTCTGCCCTAATGTGGCTGATCATCATTGGATGTTCTGTCGTCCTGTTTTGGCACTATTTATTATAAATTACCTTTTAAAAAAAGGCTGACCAGGTTGTTGAGAAAATCTCAACAACCTTTTTCATCCACGCTTTTGGCTCCCCTATTTATAAAAAAGAATAATTAAAAACTAAAAGCGCAAAATAGGGAATAACTGTAAGTGACGAGGGGAAGATTTTTTTGCAAACTTACCAAAACACTAATCGAGCACGACGCTACAAAGCATATGTCAGTGCACTTGGTACCACCCAAATTCATTTGAGAAACCCAATGATCATCGCCTGGTGGTCAGCGGCCTTCCCTGGGTTTGGACACCTACTCTTATCTAAGTACCTTCGCGGTTATGTACTGGTTCTATGGGAGATCATTATAAACATCAATGCCAACGTCAATTTGGCCATGCTTTACTCATTTAACAGGGAATTTGATAAGGCTACAATGATCCTTGAACCAAGATGGATACTGCTTTATATACCTGTCTACATTTACGGCATATGGGACAGCTACAGAACTTCAGTTGATATGAATAAAGTTTATATCTTGGCTGACCGGGAAAACGCCCGTTTTATTAATTTCCAAATTACAGCTTTGGAAATTAACTACCTTGATAAAAGGAAACCATGGATTGCTGTGATGTGGTCGTTTTTTATGCCAGGTGCAGGACAGCTTTATATTCATAGAATCGTGACAGCTTTTTTTCTAATGATCTGGGTCGTGACCATCGTTTATTTATCCCATTTTCTTGAGTCGGTTCATTTTCTTACGCTAGGAAATTTTTATCAAGCAACCGAAGTCCTGAATATGGAATGGCTGCTGTTTATTCCTTCCGTTTATTTCTTTGCCATGTATGATTCCTACGTCAATACTGTTGAAAATAACAAGCTGTTTGATAATGAGCAGAGAAACTTCTTGAAGCAGCGTTATCAAAAACCCAATTTTGACTTACCTTTTAAAAAAGAGACAGGTGATTGAGATGTATCTGATGTCTACCTTTGAACATTCGACATATTTAGAATTAGCAATTTCGGCACTTGAAATGAAAAAGATTCCAAAAGAGAGTATCCTGGCTATTCCTCTGAATAACAGAACAGAAAATAGAAGGCTGCTTGACACAATTCACCATTCAGACGGGATCAGTTTATTTGATCTCGGAGCGGCTCTTGGGACTGGCTTTTCGGTAATTGGAGCTAGTATAGGATTTCGTCTGGATTGGGGACCGATTGTCTGGGGGATCATTGCAGCAATAGTTGGGTTTGTTATAGGAGTTTTAATTAGTTTATGGTTCAACACAAAGAAACGTAAAAAACAACGGAAATTAAGGGGAAAAACGTCTGAGCTCATTCTCATCATTTATTGCGATGAAGAAAAAATTGAAATGGTCGAGGAAATACTATGGGATAACCTTGCTCTTGGTGTAGCCACTTTAGATAATGATTATCAAAGCGTATAACTTGATTTTCAAGGGGAGGAAGAGAGTGAAAACATTTGACCCGCCTCAGTTCTCTTATCACAGTTTTCTGTTAGAAGAACGCTGAGTACACTAAGCAGGATAGATCTCCCCCTCTTTTAATCTCCCTATGCTTCTGCCTGTTGACTCTTTGTTGTCAACGTAAAAAAGGCTACAGAACCTATGGATGCCGTAATAAATAAAGCGGCTCCCATCGGTACAGCTGTCGTTTCATCGATGCCGACAAGTGGAGAAACCATCGACCCAAATAGTAACGGAAGCATCCCTAAAACAGCACTTGCACTTCCTGCCCTATATCCCTGTTTTTCCATGGCAAGTGTGAAGGTACTTGTAAGAATCATTCCCATAGACGTCATGTAAATGAAAATCGGAATCACAAGCATGGCTAACGGTCCTTCAATGATCGTCATAATAAGCAGGAAGAAGGTAGCACTCACAGCTATAATGACAGCTGTCCTTAGCAAACTGCGCTCATGAATGATTCCTCCCATGCGTCCGATGATAAAACTCCCGCTAATGATCGCCAGGCCATTAATACCAAATAGAATACTAAATACTTGGGGCGACACGTCATATATCCCCTGGTAGACAAAAGGCGTTCCTGAAACATAAGCAAAGCTGCCGCCGTGAATAAAGCCAATCGTCAAGGCGTAGCCGATAAACGAACGATCTTTTAGTAAACTGCCAATAGTACGGAAAGAATGACCAATCGAGCTTGGAATTCTCTTCTCAGATGGTAAGGTTTCGGGTAATTTTAAAGCAATGACTGAAACAATGATCAATCCAAGAATGCATAAAAAGTAAAAAATCGTATTCCATGTAGCGAATGGTAAAAGCAAGATGGCTCCACCGGTCATGGGGGCAATCATTGGAGCCGTTGCATTGATCACCATTAACAGTGCAAAGAACTTCGTAAGCTCTCTTCCGCTAAACACATCGCGAACGACAGCACGAGAAAGAACCACCCCTGCTGAAGCCGTGAAGCCCTGCAGGAAGCGGGCTGCCACTAACGTAATAATATTCGGTGCCAACGCACAGAAAAGAGATGCTAACGCAAATAAGAAAATGAAAATCATGAGCGGTTTCCTTCGGCCCTGTGCATCACTTATAGGACCAACGACCAACTGACCGACTGCAAGCCCGATCAAACAGGCAGTTAAACTGAGCTGAACAAGTGAAGCGCTAGCCCCAAAGTCTTCAGCAATCGCCGGGAAGCTTGGTAAATACATATCAATATTAAGGGGACCTAATATCCCAAGCATACCGAGAAGCAAGGCCAACCCTATGCGTTCTTTTCCTGTTGGATTATGCAGCATGAATCCTCAAACACCTTTCCTGGCGATCTGTTTCTAAGATCTATAAATACCTATTTTCATTCGAATTCATTTATTTTAGCAAAGGCGGATATCCAATACAATAGATTAGTCTCATTGACTGCAAATCCGGTTTTATTAATCATAAATATCAGCCTCGGGACAATGCTTCCTGAGCTCAGAAAGAAACCTATGTCTATCTCTCGGAGAAATCTTCACACTCCCGAGGACTCCAGATTTATAATGGACTTCAAGCCCATTACTGGAAGACAATATTCGATACCCTGTGTATATATCTTTCGTAGGGGCTGCTCTGGTAATCTCGCCATAAGGAATTTTGCTAAAGAATGGCCCGCCTTTCACATACAAATAATCATCATGAAATATATATTTTATAGAAAAAGAGACCCATAAAATAAACGCCATGGTAAGAAAAAATAATGATAACCATACTAAGGTAAAAGTAAAGGTATGCGTGGATTCATCGAAGACATATGGAACCAAAAAGATAATTCCAATGATAAGAAGGACTACCGTTGTGATCGCTGCAAACAACGAATCTATTTCAGATCGAAATGTCAACATATCACCTCCCTGATCATTACGTAAGGTTATTGACCTGCGGCTTCGTTGGCTTCTATAGAAACTCAATGAGATGTTAATGTCCTCTCTCTTGTAATGGGTTTATAACAAAATGGAACGGGAATACAGTAAATAGCTTTCATGCTGGCGTTACACTACTGTTGAAATCGCGGTTCTAAAACGGAGGAAAGAGGAGGTCATCAATGTTACCTATGAATACGACAGATTTGAAGAAAGATGGCACATCACGCAAAGACGATACGCCGGGAACATGATGAATGATTGATTAACTTATTAGTAAAAGGTGATAATCTTGAACTTAACACAACAAATGTCACATGCCCTCAAAGACTTCATTAATGTTCATGAGGTAGCAATCACTGAACTGTCACACTTACCTAAAGGTAAAAAGATAGTGGATCCTTATGATGGAGATTATATGATTGTATATTACCATCCTAGTCATCGTAAGCTTGTCTACACATTTAAAGGCATGGAAGATACCTATTTCCTTCTGCATACTTAAACCCTTGAGATTTTTCTTCTTACGAGACTTTACAGCAATGGCTTAAACTTTTCCCGATACTTTTCGCCTTTTTTTATAAAAAAGTTCTGCTCATATGGTTTGATTTTAAAGCGGAAATTTTCACGGGAAAATCCATTGTTTTTTATGAGCTGGATGAATACCTCAGCATCTTCCTTAGTTTCAAAACGTACTTCATTCCTATACTCACCAGAGCTTTGCAGAAAGGTTATTTCTGTTCTTTCATTATACCATGCGATCACTCTGAAACTCATTGTAAGTTCCCTCCCTTATTGGAATCAGAAAAGCTGAGTCATCTCTATAAAATGGAGGATGGAAAAGTCGTTTCAACTGCCTTTCAGTATTTCCTAATCAATATTTACTTTCTCATTTTATCACAAATTATTATAATTAACTACAATTAATGCAGAAAATTCAGAATACTATCGTGTGTGTACGACAACTTTTGACATTTTTAGCTGTTGCAAAATAATAAGTCCGGGACAAAACTAAATAATGCATAAAATAATCCGGACAATTTTATTTGAATTTGTCCGGATTATTTGCATACCAAGAAAGGATTCTACCATCGCTCCGTCAAAATGCTTCGCTTTCCTGTGGGATCTTCGGCTCGCGCTGTTCCCGCAGGAGTCTACACATTTTGACTGCGCTAATTTTCGGCGTTTATACGATTTATTTTTTAATGTTCTTTTTTTGGAATCATTGCTTTACTTATGTCCCAGCCTGTAAGGATTAAGCATTCTGACGTCTTTTTACTCCTTAACTTCTCCCTCTTTTTGAACCAGGTTATCTTTATGATCCTTCAACTTCCACAGTTTACCCGGCCAGAATGAGAACCTTCCTAATACAGCGGTGAGAGAAGGAACCAGTAATGGTCTGACAATAAACGTATCCAGGAGAACGCCAATAGCCGTCACTGTCCCAAATTGAACCAAAACTTGAAGCGGCAGTACAGCAAGCACCGAAAATGTGCCTGCCAAAATGAGTCCTGCTGAACCTATAACGCCGCTCGTCTCACTTACCCCTTCACGTATAGCCCGTTTAAGCGGCATGTGACGGCGTTTTTTCCAAATGCTTGAGACCATAAATATGTTATAGTCTTCGCCCAGGGCCACTAGAAATACGAATGCATAAAGTGGGATTAATCCTGACATCCCATCTGCTCCGTAAACGTAATCGATAATCAGCCATCCTAATCCTAAAGCACCGAGATATGATAACACTACGGTTGCTAGTAAATAGATCATGGCTACAATCGAGCGCAGATAAACGAGCAGCAGCAATGCTATGATGATCAACACAGCCGGGATGATTACGGATTGGTCTCGCTTCGTTATTTGTTTCGTATCATAAAGTCCAGCCGTTTCCCCTCCAATCCACACGTTATTGGCGGCATTCTCTACCCCTGCTTCCTCAAGAGCAGCTGCTACCTCGCTCTTCATATCCGGAATCGCCTCAATAGCTGTTTCCGAGTAGGGATCAGTGGATAAGGTGACTTCGTATTTCAGTAAGGATGAATTCTCCGATCCTTCCACCGGGTCACTAACCGAACCCACAACAGAAAGCGAGCTCAATGTCTCTTTCACATTTGCCCCTTCCCCTTCTGTCTCAACAATCACTTCGGCAGGGGCCACCTCCCCAGGTGAATAATGATCGGCAATGATGGAGAATCCTTCACGTGAAGGCATATCCTCCGGGAAAGAATCCAGCAAGCCATACGTATAATCGATTTTAGGTACAAACAGCGCCAGCCCCCCTAACAAAACCGTACATGAAATGATAATGATCCATGGTTTATCTGTGGCCCAGCGCCCAATTGCCCGGTTAATAGGACCAGTTGATTGAGGGCGGCGCAGGGACTTCCCTTTCTTGCGTTCCCGCTTCTGAATCATTTCTTCCGTACGAGGGATAAACGGTACAAAGGCCACCCTGCCTAAAATAGCTAAAATTGCCGGCAGCAATGTTAAGGCTGCAATACCAATCACCAGGATCGATAAACTAAATGGCACGGCAAAGCGATCATAAGAAGCATAGTAAGCTAACCCTAACGTTAACAGTCCAGTGAGCGTTGTTAAGGCACTGACCATAATCGCGCCTCCTGACCCGCTAACCGCTTTTTGCAAGGCAATATTTTTATCTGCTTCAATACGTAATTCATCACGATAACGGGAGATCAGAAACAAGCAGTAGTCTGTCCCCGCCCCAAATAATAGGACAGTCATAATCGAAATGGCCTGGGAATCTACAACAATCCATCCCTGATCAGCCATAAATCCTAGTAATGGACTGATTAAACCATAAGCTGCCCCTACAGCAACAAGAGGAACCAGTGCAAGGATCGGGGAGCGATATAAAATAATCAACAGCCCTAAAACTAATCCGACAGTGGCAATTAACAGCGTCACATCAGCATTACTAAATAACTCTGTAGCATCAGTCTGAATGCCCACTGGCCCTGTAAAACGTACGTGGAGGCCATCTTCCGAGAGATCCTCTTGAAAAGCCGCCTTCCCGGTTTGATCGATAATTCTCTCTTGTAATTGATCCAGAGCATGCTGTAAGGATTCCGTCGACGCCCCTTTTTCAAAAAAGACCGGAGTTGTCAGCGCTGCCCCGTCTTCAGAACTTGCTCCCATCAGCGCTTGCGGAGGGGCCTTCGCAAACGGCGGGATCAGCTTCTGTTCGCTTACCGGATCGTCTTCCAGACTTGCATATATGTTCTGAATCGTTTCATAATCCTTTTTCTCAAGTCCCCCATCCCGGTGCCAAACGACTAACAGGGGCACACCAGAATCATTAGAAAACTGTTCAGATGAAATACCAGAAGCCACAACCGACATGGCATCATCAGGCAGCAATTGGCTTGAATTGGTTTCTTCCTGATTAACTTGCGGCCAGACAAACGATAAAACAACAACCAGCAGCAGCCAAATCATGATCGTCAGCCAACGAGTTTTCGAACCAGCCACGATTTGACCCCACTGGGTGATAAGTGATTTTTTCAAAAGAATCTTCCTCTCTTTTTACCATATCCAAATGTATTTTTAAATTATATATGTGTACCCTAAATTATATATACTAGACAGTTAATTATCAAAAGTTTGCTAGTTCTTTTCAACGAACCTCGTGTGTTATACTAAACCTGACCTTCCGTATAAGGAGATTAAAGATGGAGAAACAAACGAATCGTTCCCCAGGACGTCCTCCCCACCATAAAGACAAACGGCCAACAAATGAACTCATCCTAAGCAAGGCATCACAGCTTTTCCTCGAGAATAGCTATCAAGATGTATCGATGGATGATGTAGCTAAGGCTTGTGATGTGACGAAAGCATCGGTGTACTATTATTACAAAACCAAATCTGAGCTTTATACAGAGACGATGATTAGGCTGATGCACCGGATTCGAAACCTGACGCTTCAACTCTTGAGTGAAGACAAGCCTTTTCGAACGAGACTGCTGAATGTAGCGGAGGCTTATTTATCTGTGTCGGTTGATTTAGATACAGAGCGTTTTATTCATGGTGCCAAGAACATGCTTTCGAAGGAGCAATTGATATCGATTCAACAAGCAGAAGAAGAGATGTATACGTCGATGGAGGAATCCTTTCGAGAAGCGATCGATCAAGGTCTCATCTCCCCCATCAACCCCACCTTTGCTGTGCACGGATATATTTCTTTGTTAAATACAGGTAATTATAAGAATGCCGATGACCACACGATTTTCTCTTCTGCACGAGAAGCTGCCAGATCAATCGTTGACTTTTTTTGGAAAGGATTAACCAAAGATATACAAGACCAACAAGATTAGGCCAGCTGATATACCAGCTGGCCATTTATGTATAATTCTTTTTGCCTAAAACTACCTGTAAATTCCTTGATAATCATTTTTTCGTGATTAAAAAAATTTTTAGCTTAGAATCGTACTTCAAATTATGTTCAACCAGTCGCCAAATAACATTAAGAAGATTACTAAAGAAGTTAGCAGATAAAGATACCCAAACTTCTCTTTTCTGTCCCTAACATCTTCTATGCCCATCAGCAAATACATCAAAGCCAAAAGAGAAAAGACTAGGTCAGTAGGCAGATCGAAACCACCTCCCAAGATAAGCCATCCTATATATCCAAGTACTACAGTAGAAATTATCAGGTTCACTTTTCTTAGCAACGTCACCATTCTTCTCCTCTCTTTATAGAATAGCCTGCTTTCATAGATAAAATTAAATCCCCCTCACCATTCTCAAGGAGATATACTCCTCATCAGAAGCATTTGAATGAGCTAATTTCTCAGAGTTCTTAGTAAATCCTCTGGCTTCATAGAACGGAATTCCTTTATGGTTTCCCTTTTGTACAGATACCCATTGTTCTTTTGATCCTTTTTCAATTTGCACACTGGTTATGTAATCTAACAGTTGAGTACCTATTCCTTCTCCTCGACGTTTAGGGGCCAGATATAAAACGTATATCTCACTTTCATCACGATCGATCATCCCTCCACCGATAGCGCCCACCACTTCCTCATCCTCAAGCGCCACAATATAACCGTCCCAACCTTCTGCTTCCTCTAATTCACGATCGATACGATCATAGTTGTAGAAAATCTTATTATTTCTCATTATGTTTTCCTTACTTCTAATCCCTTTGTAAGTATCCATACACCCTTCTGAACAAACCCTGGAAATTCCCTCAACATGCTCGGAAGATGCCCTCCTTATGACAACCATACAATTTCCCCTTTTATTTTTTGTAAAAACTATTTAAGCGACCTCGCTAAAACCTACAATAAATTCGCTATAACAATTACTCCTACTCCATAATCCTAGTGAACGTATCTAGTAAGCTATAACACATTTTACTGACTAGGTGGGGGGTTGTCTGAACAACTACCTCTATCTTACATAAGATACCGTGTAAGACCAATTCAGTAGGAAAGGAGATGAAATTACTATGGGATGCTGTGGTAATAATAATGTAGGCGGTGCTTCTAATAGAAGGCACTGTGGTAACAACGTAGCTGGTGCTTCAGATTTTAAAGTTCCAGTAAGATCTTATATTGACGGCGAGGATTTCTGTCGTGCCGTAAACCGATGTCTACGAGACGATATGGTTGGCGGTGCAGAAGATCGTAATCATAGATGTTGTTGTAAACATCATCGACGTCGTGGATGGGATTTTTGGTACTAGATTAAAACTCCTTCCATTAAAAGAGAGAGTCTCCTAGTTTAATAGCAAACAGAAGACTCTACTATTCAGAGACGTGTTTGGATTCTTTAGAATCCAGCGCGTCTCTTTCCATTAAAAGAAGGCCAGAAGGTTTCATTAATTAACCTTTCTTCTAGAAGCCAGGACCGCCGCCAGAATTCCTGTTTGCTTCCGCACTAATTTTTATTCTAGCTTCTGATTGGGCGCGAGATCCTGTTTTCGCATTCCTTAACCTGTCTCCAAAATCATTGCTATACTTAGACCTAGAGCGTGAGGAACGTTTGCGAAACATTCCTACTAAACTTGGAGATGCCAGCAGCACGATAATTCCCAGAATGGTCAATATACCTGACATACATAAATCGCTCCTTTACAAGAAGTATTAGTAACTATACGATTTACACCTTCCATTTGTTTCATATTATACTGTAATCACTGCAAACTGTTGCCTAACAATCTAATTTGCACCACCCAGTCTCTTTAGGAAAGTCATTCCGTGTAAGTTTCTGTCTACTACATAATTGTCTATAAGAAGTAATCGTTCCATCATGTGAAACAATGTATATTCTGTTATACCTCTGCTGTCGGCACCAGTTCAGAAAGACGATGGCCAAGAACCTGAACTCATGATCAGGTAAAGTATTTATTCCCTCTACCCATATCCTATGCGGCACCTGATCATCTATAGTAAAACTAGAAAATTCATTCATTATTTGCTCTTTTGTCAAAATTTTATCGCAAGGTAATGTCTGTGATGCTTGCTTTTGAGGGAACATCCTGGGAGAAACTAATGGACTAACTAACGTTTGACACTTTATCTTCTCACTCCAAATTTCAGCTGTTTGCAAAGCTCTTCTTATAGGACTAATCACAATTATATCTGTATCTGATAAAGGCCATTGGTTTCTTAAAGATTCAGCTTGAATAATTCCATTCTCCGTTAAAGCCGGATCTAAAAGATGCAAGCTTTCAGGTACATTTAAGGTATGTTCCGCTTGACCATGTCTAACAAAAACTAACTCCACCCAGCCTCCCCTCCCTTCTACATATACTCACTGTTTTATAAAAATACGTTTCTTTTACTCTCTAACTATTCTCTTATGATAATAGTATTTCCCGATAACATAACTACAAAATATCCCAATTATAAAAGGGATTACTGAACTACTCGCCTCAAATCCGTTTGAAGTCTCCTTGTAAAAGCGAAACATCAATAATTTGAAATCAAACGTATAGCCAACCACCAAAAGTAAACCGCTTATCATTATGAAAGACAGTAAAAATAGAAACATTGTTTTGACCACTATTTCACCCTCCAACCTTGCTATTCTCCAGGCACTGCATCAATACATATTCAAGATACTGATCCCTTTTCTTCGTACCACCTGAGCATTCTCCACTTTCCATCGGACTCTTTCCGCCATACTTCAAGCGATAAAGCTCGAACCATCTTTTCTTTATATTTATGGGTGATTTCGTAGGAAACAGCGGCCTGGGTATCAGACTGAGGGAGAATCGTTAATCCAGAATAGATAAATCTAATATCTTTTCCTTTATAATGTGCTGCTGCACTTTCATTTCCCTCCTTAATCTGTTCCCAGTTGAATAATTCTACTTGATCCTGATCAGGCATATAAAGATATCCCTGAAATTCCTTAGAATAGTATTCATTCATTTCATCGAATCTGCCTTTTGAAAAATCTTCGTGCAATTCTCGCATTCGATACACTCGAGTCGCTACTTCATTTTCAATACTCATCTTTTACCTCCCCTGTTATTGTGATCGTCTAATTAATCCTTCTATACGCTTATGAAATTAACCTTTAATGTTTCTATAATATGTACATACTCCATTAGACGCTAATGGTTTAACCGCGCCATCAATACTGTATTATAATAATTCCCGTCTGAAAGGAATTTGTCCTTTTTTAAAATACCTTCTACTTCAAAACCGAATTTTTTATAAAGTTCTATAGCTTTAACATTGGTTTCGAGTACAGTCAGGGCTATTTTCTTTATTTCAGTTGAATCTGCCCAACAAACTGATTCCTGCAAAAGATTCTTTCCTATCCCATATCCCCAATATTCTTTTAAGACACAGACTCCAAACTCTACTTTATGAGAAAGTCTTTTCAAGTTGCTTCCTTCACACCTTGAGAAACCTACAATTTTCCCATTAACTTCAGCAACTAAAAACAAGTTATGATTACCATCTGTATCCTCTTTAATAATTTTTCTAAAACTTGAATCATCTATGTAATCTTCGCCCTTCTCTCGATCAAGATTTTCTGTCTCACCGTCTATCTCCACTCTAACTTTGGACAGGGTTTCCGCATCCTCGTCTATGGCCGGTCTAACAATGTAAGATAAATTGCTCTTGTGAAACTCTTTTTCATTAATCTTCATTCTTAATCCCCTCCTTTATGGCTTGTAATGAATTGCTTTAATTTTCCCCTATGAGCTATACTTATATAAAAAGGAGAGTCGCATGAAAATAAATTTATTGCTGTTTATATCCTCTGCAAATGATCCAGACGAACATGCAGCGTTGATTAAAACATTTGAATCTACATTCCGACCTGTCCAAGGGGATATAATAGATGACCCAGGATTTCATCCAGGCTTCCACAATGGATATGAAGTGGTAAAAGTTACAATCAATTATGCTTCTGATGAATGCTGGGTTTCTCTTGCACCCCTGGCGATAGAAAACGAGGAAATTAAGATAGAAACCTATTTAAAAAAGCTTGCAGATAACGGTTGGCATGAAATTACAAAAGAAGAGTTACAAAGCACGAACTAAGCCATATCCGAACAGAAGTCTATATACCATACGAATCAGTCTCTAAGTTCGTTTCTTTTTTCAACACTCATGATTCTTAAGTAAAACTCCATTCCTACAGAAAAGAAGCCTGATTTCCCCTGAATACACAGGGAAATCAGGCTTCTTTTTATTTCGCAGGCAGGAATTAGTCCTCTTGCTGAGGTTTCAGATTAGCGTCTATTTCGTTCTTGCCATCATAATTCACACCAAAAATGCGCTTCATACGTTCATGGGCCTGCTCCTTAATCGAATCCGTAATATGCCCTTTGACTTTGTTCAGAGCATATAGGACAACCATCAAATCGTCGGCGAACCCTAGAACCGGGATAAAGTCAGGCACAATATCAAGCGGAAGAATCAAATATCCTAAGGCACCTGCAATTGTCACCTTCACTGATTTAGGAGTTTCCGGGCTTTTGAACGTATAGAATAACAGCAAGCTGTAATAGGAGATTTTCACTCCCATTTTCTTAGCATACTTAAGCAGTTTGGCTAAGTATTTATTTTCAGAGAAATGCTTTTCTTTCCCTTTAATGGCTTCTGAAGAATCAAAGTTGTCTAATTTCTTATCATAGTCTTTTTCTGTTGACACGTATATCTCCTCCTTGTTCACCCCTAAGTTGTTCTGCTCTCTTCGGGGCTGGTCCAATTATACCTAACCTCATCTTCTGTGGCAAAAACACCAGCAGAATTAACTATTTTCCTGCGAGGGTTGTTCACTTGTTTCCTCCCCCACATCAATCGTTACGATAACTTTTTCGATTCGGTATTCTGTTACTTCGGTCACTTCAAAGAGGATCTGCTTAAATCGAATCACAGGCTTTTCGCCCACAGAAGGTACGTAACCAATTTGATCAATTAGAAAACCATTTAACGTATCAAACTCTTCCTCAGGGAAGTCAATGCTTAGCACATCCTGAAGCTGATACAGCCGAGCAATCCCGGCAACAGAATACTTACCTGGCTCAATCATAGTGATTTCTTCATCATTAATTTCAGGTCCTATATTTTCGCTGAAAATCTCTCCAACGATTTCCTCAATCACATCCTCAATCGTGATCATGCCCTCGGTTCCTCCAAATTCATCAAGAACGATGGCAATATGCATATTGTTCTTTTGCATATCACGAAATACTACATCCACACGCTGGGTTTCCAGCACGTAGTATGGTTTGCGAATCATTTCTTTTACATTAAAACCGTCATTATCCTTACGCTCTACAAATTGAATCAAATCTTTTGTGTGCAGCACACCAATAATATTATCGATTCCCTCTTCATATACAGGGAATCGTGTATACTTTTCTTCATTCACTAACTGCACCGTTTCCTGCAAACTGCTCTCCACATCTAGAACGGACATGTCTGTGCGGTGTGTCATAATATCGGAAACCGATTTATCATTAAATTCAAAGATATTATTGATCATAAATCGTTCAGCTTTTTCAATCGTACCCTTTTCTTCCCCTTCATCGACCATCATTCGAATATCTTCTTCTGTGGCCTCTTGGTTCTCAGCATTTGGATCCACTCCAAATAAACGGACCGTATTATCGGTGGAAAAGGTAAGCAGCTTAACAACTGGTAAACAGATTTTAAATAACCAAGAAAGAGGTGTAACGGCAATGTTCGAGATCAACTCGTACTTTTGCAATGCGAGTTGCTTAGGTACTAGCTCTCCAAACACCAGGGTGAAGTAAGATAACACAATCGTTATCAAGACCACTGAAACCGTTTCAAGCAGAGCCTGAGACAAGGGAACCCCTGCGTTATATAGCGCTTCCGCTAACGGTCCGGCAAAAAAATCAGCGGCGAATGCACTCGCTAGAAACCCAGCCAGTGTAATGCCGATTTGAATGGTTGATAAAAAACGGCTTGGTTCAGATATAAGATTGTACAATTTCTTCGCTTTTTTATCACCACTGTCAGCCATGCGCTTCACTTTCTTGTCATTCAGTGAGATCAAGGCAATTTCAGATGCAGCGAAAAAACCGTTTAAAATAATCAATATAACAAGCGTACCTATGGCAATCGTCAATGAATATAACCCTCCACAAAAATATCAAAATTCTTCCCTTACTAGGATAACTATAAGGAGATATTTCCAGATAAAGTTTACTTATCCACCTTAACTATAATCATAAATTCGACCGAATTCAACGATATACCATCATAGTTCCTATACAAAAAAGGACTCTTCCATACCTGAACAATAATTGGAAGAATCCTTTTTCTTAATATAACTTAGTGGCTATGTTTTCAGTAATATCCATTTTAACCTTTTCAGCCCCATCATAATCCTTCATCGTCAAACCTGTACAAATCAAATCGATCAAAAACAGCTGGGTAATTTTAGACACCAGTGAACCACTATCAAGTGGACTTTCCTTAGCTGATGAAAGTAGCACATGATCAGCAAACTTGGTTAATGGTGATTTAGTATAATTACTTAATGCTATAACGGTAGCTTTTTTCTCCCTGGCAATTTTTACGGTGTCGATAATGTCCTTGGTGCTTCCGGTTAAACTGATGGCTATCACTACTGTGTTTTCATCCATAGAGGAAGCACGCATAACCTGAAAGTGCGGATCGGTTACAACACTGACTTGTTTGCCGATTCTCATCAGTCGGTTTTGCATATCCAGTCCGGCGATTCCTGATGAACCGATTCCGAATACTACAACATCATCTGCTGCATCAATGGCATCAATAACCGCATTCAATTCCTGCGTGTCTACAATGTCATAAGAGTCTTCGACGGCTCCGACAATATTATTTCTAATCTTTTCAATAAACGTTTCGTCATGATTAGGACTAGATTCCAATGATACTTCCTGAGCAAACAAGAATTTGAAATCTTGGAAGCCTTTGAAGCCAAGCTTCCGGAAGAAACGCAGAACTGTGGCTTCAGCTACCCCGCAGGCTTCGGATAGTTCCGTTAATGAATGGTAGATCACCTGCTGTTTGCTGGATTGAATATAGTCATAGATTTTATGTTCAGATTTCGTGAAAGTCTGTTTATTTTGTTCCATTATGATCGAAGGTTTAATCCCGTTTCGTTGTGTATTCTCCACCTTTGCTACTTGCCCCTTTCTCCTTTATCGAGTCATCAAGAAATGCTTGGCAGCTCCCAATAAATTCGCTTGGTTATAATGTTCAGCAAGTTTCACTTGTAATGAACGACGGTGATTCGGCATGATTTGTGGTAAAAGTGAATCTTCAATAGCACTTCGCAAAAACTCTCCCTGAGCAGTAATCCCGCCGCCTATCACAATAAGCTCTGGGTTAAAAATATGAACAAGAGAGCACAGCCCCATGGTCAGGTCGCTGATCCAGCGGTCAAATATCTTTAAGGCTGCCGCGTCCCCCTGTTTCACTAATGAGAAGTATGATTTCACATTAACGTCGTGCCCAAATGCTGATGTGACCATCTCCTCTAAGGCTGAACTTGAGGCATACTTTTCAAAGCATCCTTGATTGCCGCACGTGCACGGCTTCCCATCTGGATAAAGATGAATATGCCCAAGTTCCCCTGCCGAAAAACGTGCACCCGTATATAGTTTACCATCTAAAAACAAAGCACCACCAATACCTGTACCAATCGTAACACATAGAAAGTCATCTACCTCGACAGCCGCTCCTTGCCAGTATTCACCGAGTGCGGTACAGTTCACGTCATTTTCTACCTTAACAGGCATACCTGTATGATTCCTTACCATATCTTCAATCTGTACTCCCGTAAAGTTAGGAATGTTATCGGTGGCAAACACTACTTTGCCATTCCCACTGTCAATTTGACCAGCAGAACTAATGGAAATTCCGTCAATTTGAAAAGCATTCATAAGTTGATCACACAGTTGATTGACCTTCCTTATCACTTCGGGTCCACCTAAATGAGCGTCGGTGGGAACAGCATTGTGGAAAGACAGTTCACCTTTCTCATTAACTACGCCAAACTTAATTGACGTTCCCCCAATATCGATTGCACCAATTTGCATCCTAGTTAACCCCTTTCTCTTAAAAAAGAGAAAAACCCCTGTTCAAGGTTTTTCTCTCAACATTACTTATTATAAAATTCAAAGATTATCGATTGATCGTTACGTTGTGAAACAAATAACCGGTCGTTATAGTTCTGATTTTCATCGGGATAATCCTCACGATAATGTGCTCCGCGGCTTTCTTTTCTCTCAAGCATAGCCTGCAGCAGAATTTGTGATAGTTTAATAAAGTTTCTGGCTTTGACGGCCAGCTTCCGCGAATGTTGATGTTCCATTAATGTGGCAAAAGAATACGCTGTTTCCATTTCCTTTATCTCATTTAATGCATTCAGTAACTGTTGTTCAGACCGTACGACATTTCCACTATACCACATGATCTCCTTAATTTGATTGATCATCTGATTGACATGAACATCTTTTTCTTCACCAGCTCCCGCATCCACCGAAAATGTCTGCAAAAACTGATTTGCTTCCTCCTCACTGATTTGACAAGGAGTCCGGCTGCTCACATACTTGTTACAATCCGCTGCCGCACGTTTACCGAACACAAGACAAGCCCCTGTTGAGTTACCGCCGAGTCTGTTGGCCCCTTCTATGTTAGACGAGAGTTCACCAATTGCATATAACCCGTCAACACCGGTTCGACCATAAGTGTCTATGAACACCCCGCCATTGCTTGCATGAGCAAACGGAGCAATTTTTACTTCATCTTCAGTAAGGTGAACGTTTTTTCCTTTTAGCCAATCCAAATAGACCGTGTAGAATTCCTCTTTATTATCGTAAAGTTCTTCGTCATATAACAACGTAAAACCACGTTCATCTTTAGAAGCTATAATGTTCTTCATCATCGCAATATCAAAATACTTTGATTCAAGTGAATGGGTGAACGGTCCGTGTGTGCTGCGAATTTCCAGACATTCCTTCTTGGACACACCCTCAGTCAAATGAGCATCCAGCAAGCTGTCACCGTTGTCATCCACAATATCCCGGCAATACATCAATGTGTGCTCCCCGAACAATGTTTTATAACGAGGGGTTGTAATCCCGGGAATAAATTGAATAAACTCCATATTAACCAGGCTGGCCCCCGCTTCAAGCGCCAAAACGTGTCCAGATCCGTCTACATCTGCCGGGTTAAGATTGTGTTTAAAGATGCTGCCAAAACCACCTGTAGCCAGCACGACCGCTTTGCATTCGACAAAAACAAATGCATTATCCTCATCTAGAAGCAGAGCCCCAACTATCTGGCTGCCTTTTTTCATAAGAGAAACGACAACTGTCTTCTGCATCAGCTGCAGATTGTCATAAGTGTTAAAAATCTCCCGGACATTTTCCCGAATTTGATCCCAGTCACTGAGCAAGTAGATGTCCCGGGAATGACTCGCAAAGCAAGCTTTTCTTTCACCTTCTAACTTCTTAGCATGAACACCGATATCCTCGTATTCTTGTACTCGCTCGGGAATATCATTCACGTACACTTCTGCCAGATCCTGTCTATGCATGCCGCGGCTCAGGTCCTCTATATCTTTAAGAAAATCTCCCTTATCATCCTCATCCTTCGTCACCTGTGTCCCAAGGGAAGCTTTTAACGGATAAAAACTTGATCCCGAAGCCAATTTCGTTTTCGTAACCATTAACACGTCATGGCTGGCAGCAGCAAGTTCCTGACTGGCTTTAATCCCGGACAAACCACTGCCGACAACCAATACGTCTGTTGTGATTTTTCTATTGATGTTCACGTTCACAACCCACCTGAATTACACGATTTTTTTGTTATTCAGCTCTTTTTTCTGATCATATAAGGTAAGTTCTAAATCGGCATCCTCTGCCTTACTTTTTCCGCTGAAAACTAAGCTAAACAGATAACCAAATACAAGCGAACAAACTAGATTAATGAGAGAGTAAGCCCATAAGGTAGTGTCTGTGAAGTAGGACACATAGATGGCAACCGCCGAAGTAGCGATAAAGCCAACCATGGCACCTTTCGCATTCGCTTTCTTCGTTAAGACACCAAGTGTAAAGGTTCCTCCAATGATACCCAGCACTAATCCCATCAATCCATTGAACCACTCATATGCTGAACTTATGTCTGAATAAACGAGAGCAATGGCAAAGGCAATCGACAGAATACCAACGAACGTCGATACATTTCTAGCGGTTTTAGTACTCTTTTCATCACTCATACCTGGCTTCAAGATTTTTTGGATATCCAATGTCCAACTTGTCGCAACACTGTTCAATCCCGTAGAAAGCGTAGATTGACCCGCTGCAAATAAACCAGCGATTAACAACCCGGAAATTCCTGCCGGCAGCTCGCTGACAATAAAGTTAGCAAAAATCAAATCCGAGTTTCCGCTTGGAATACTATCTCCAGAATTTTGCATATAAAACACATACATGGCTGTACCGATAAAGAAGAACAGAGTAGCTGTTCCAATGGAGAGCACTCCATTTCCAATCGTCATTTTGTTCATTTGCTTCAAATCATTCGTTGTCAAATAGCGCTGAACCATGTCTTGACTGGAAATATAAGAAAAGGCGGTTGATAACCCAGCACCTAAAATAATAATGAATAAGCTGTCGTTAAGAATATTCGGGTCAAAAATCACTTCATTACTGAAGAATTTATTATCCTCAATCCCGGTTTGGAAGATTTCTCCTACCCCTCCATCAATAGAGATAATTAGCATAATTAGAGCAAACACACCGCCGCCAATTAAGACAACACCTTGAATAAAATCTGTCCAAAGTACTGATTTGATACCACCGAATGAGGAATAGATAGTGGCAATAACTCCCATAAAAATAATAATAGCCACTGCATTGATTCCGGTTACAGCAGATAAAGCGATTGACGGCAGGTACATGATGATCGACATTCTGCCGACTTGATACACAATAAACAGTACACTTCCCAGCATACGGAGATTTTTATCAAATCTTCTCTCAAGGTACTCATAGGCTGTATCGAGATTTAAATTCCGATAAACTGGCAGGAAGATAAAAATAGCAACAGGCACTGCAATAAAAAGACCTAATTGAGCTACCCATAGCTGCCAGGAGTCAGCGTATGAATTCCCAGCTAAAGATAAGAATGAAATCGGACTCAGCAATGTGGCAAATAGACTGACAGATGTCACCCACCAAGGGATCGTTCCATCTCCTTTAAAGAACTCTTTCCCTTTCATTCCTTTCTTTCCTACAGCTATCCCGACATACAGGATGAATAACAAGTATGCGAATAAAATAATATAATCAATTACTGCAAAAGTTCCCGTCATATCAACCAATCCCCCTATTGATTAATTACAGATACTTCTCGGCCATCTGCTTAGCCCTTAAGACGCCATCATCCGTAAGCGATTTCATTGGTTTCCTGCAAGTTCCAGCATCTACGCCTTTATGTTTCAAGATTTCTTTAATCGTTTGATAAAGACCGTTATCAAGAATTTCCCCAATTAAGTCATTGGTCACTTTTTGCACCTCGCGCGCTTCCTTAATCTGACCACTTTGTGCTAATTGAAAAATCTGCTTGGCACGCTGGCCATTAACATTGAACGTACTTCCAATCGCCCCATCAACATTCAACACACTCGCAGAAAGCAGCATTTCATCGAAACCTGAATAAATCAGTTTGTCAGGATAAGCATGTCTGATTCTCTCAAGAAGAAAGAAATCCGGTGCTGTGAACTTCACTCCGATAACTTTTTCATGATTGAACAGTTCGCCGAATTGTTCTAAATTTATATTCACTCCTGTTAAAGCAGGAATGGAATAGATAATTAAGTCATTCTCTACATGTTC
Organism: Halobacillus ihumii; assembly: GCF_902726645.1. NCBI lineage: Bacteria > Bacillati > Bacillota > Bacilli > Caryophanales > Bacillaceae > Halobacillus > Halobacillus ihumii. Next base: position 3,006,641 of record NZ_CACVAO010000001.1, on the reverse strand, counting down.
TAAAATCGTCGTATAGTAATCCTTTACCTCTTCAAAATCAAACTTGTAATAGAACGGCGTCACTGCAGAGATCGCATCATACCCGAGCTTTGTTGCAAATTGACCCAGGTCCACAGCTTCATCAATATTTAATGCGCCAATTTGCGCAATCAGCTTCACGTCATTTCCTGCCTCATCTTTTACAATGTTAAAAATCTGCTTCTTCTGATCTGTAGAAATGAGGAAGTTTTCGCCTGTACTGCCGTTAACATAAAGCCCATCAACCTTGGAAACGTCGATATTGTATCTAATTATCTCCCTCAATCCTTGTTCGTTCACCTGTCCCTGTTCGTCAAACGAACACATAAGTGCTGAATATAATCCTTTCATCCTGATCACCTTTCTATTTATAAGTTTTTTCTTTTACCGCTCCGGCAAATTTTTCTGTTATCAATTGCGGGCGGGTAATCGCACTGCCAACGACTACGGCATGTGCGCCTAACTCTAGTGCCTGTTTCGCTTTTTCCGGTGTGTCAAAATTACCTTCAGCAATGACAGGAACCGATAGCCCCGCCACCAGCTGCCTGACTAACTCAAGCGGTACAGCTCCTTGAGAGTAAGAAGTGTAACCGGCCAGAGTTGGGGCAACGATATCGACCCCGGCTCTTTCTGCTTCCACCCCTTCTTCAAGAGTTGAAACATCCGCCATAAAAAGCTGATCCGGGTAGTTAGCCTTCACTTCTGTAAAGAATTCCGGAAGGCTTTTTCCATCAGGACGCTGCTGATTCGTTGCATCAAACGCAATGATATCCACTCCCTCCTGATAGAGAGCCTCCACCTCAGAAATCGTTGGTGTGATGTATACCTTGCTGTTCGGAAAATCCTTCTTAATAATTCCGATAATCGGAAGATCGACTTCTTTTTTGATCGCCTGAATATCAACTACCGTATTGGCCCGGATACCAGACGCTCCACCCTGTTTCGCAGCCAGGGCCATCTTGCTCATAATATAGGAACCGTGGAGCGGTTCATCTTCTAAAGCCTGACAGGAAACAATTAATCTTTTGTTGAGTTGTTCCAAAATGCTCATAACGAATCTCCTTACTGTTCATACTCCAAATAGCTAAATGGAAAAGCGCTTTCATGAAATATAACACTTTGATTGTCTACTGTCAATTTATTATTTCAAATGATAATTAACATACAAAAGCAGGTGATTGCATAAAAAAACATCCGCGTTAAAAGCTTTTAAATAAGCTTTTAACGCGGATGTCAACACGGTTTATTTAAGGTCTTTCTTCGGTAACGAGAAAAAGTCCCGGCTTTCACTAAAGCTCGCTGCCAGCCTTCCTAACGGTCGCAGCTTTTCAAAGTTCACCTTGTATTCCTCCATATAGTACTCTTCCTGAATATGATAGAGCACCAATTCACCGATAATTAAATGGTCACTGCCGAGCTCAACGATCTGGTTCAGTTTACACTCCATATGAATTGGAGCTTCTTTGACTCTCATCGGTCTGACCTTTTCACTTGAAATCGGGGTAAGCCCCGCTTCCTCAAACTCATCTACCTCGCGTGCCAGGTTCTCAGAAGTTTTTTGCATCTCATTGCCTAACGGGGTGGATGAGATATTTATGACAAACTCTTTCCCTGTACGTATATTCTCAAGGGTGTCTTTAACGGTTCCTTTTCTAGGTCCGACCCCTGGTCCTATTGAGATGCAGAGCATCGGCGGCTGTCTTGAAGCAACAGTAAAAAAGCTAAATGGTGCCAAGTTGCGAATCCCGCTGTCGGATATCGTGGAAACCCAGGCAATCGGCCGGGGAACTACAGATCCTGATAACAATTTATAAATATTTTTCGTCTCATGTTCTGAAGGGTCAAACCTCATATCTTCTATCTCCTTTTTGCAAAAATAAATCAATTAGAAGGTGCATTTTCTTTTTTCACAAAATACAAACTTGCTAAAATCAATAGCACGACTACCATAATCCCAGAAATCAACAGCCAGCCGAATGTGTAACTCTGTTGTTGATCAACTAGTACACCGAACATGGGCGGGATGAGAATCACTCCGATTGAACCGAGGGTAATACTGAACCCGCTTGATAACCCTGCCTGCTCCTTAGGAACGAGTTCTGAGGCCAGATTCATCCAGATGCCATTAAACCCGGAAACCGAGAAGCCAAACACGAGAAAAATGGGAACCAGCAGCCAAAATGGTGTTCCAGCCGGAATAAATGCTACGACGACACTTGCAACCAGGGTGATGCAAGCAATGAAAACGAGAATAATCAGTCGTTTTCCATCAAATAGACGGTCACTGATCACTCCCCACCCTACTCTGCCTAGCGATCCGCCGACTTCCGACACAACGAGCAGCATTCCTGCTAATAAGATGCTAAGGCCCAACTGTTCATAGGCAAACAGCACAAGATAAGTATTTAAGCACATCTGTGAGCCGTTAACCCCCATGGCACTGAAGCTGATGAGTAATAAAGCTTTATTTTTAACCATACTTAGAATGGATGAATAAACCGATCGAAACGTCGGCTTCTCTTTTTGCACAGCTTGCTGGGACGGATCACGATAGAGCAAAAATGCTATCAAACCTATTATAACTAAACCTAAACAGGCGATGAAAACAACAGGTCTCCAGCCATAGGAAGCAGCCAGCGGCAACAACAAAATTGCTGAGAGAGCTGAACCAAACGTGATCCCCATTTGTTTAATCCCCATCGCGGTTCCACGCTGTTTCTGTGAAAACCAATAGATAATTCCTCGATTGGTGGTAGGGTGCATGCCGCCATACCCCAGTCCGCCAATCATCACCAAGAGAAGCACAAGCCCAAAAGCAGATTGTAGTGTCATAATGAGGAAGCTTGTGCCAAGGCATAGGGATAACACGAGCAACAAGGGTCTTGAGCCAACTCGATCCGTTATGAATCCGGCCGGAATAGAGGCCAGTGCCTGTCCCATAAATAGCGCTGATGGCAACAGTCCCACTTGAGCCTTCGACAACGATAAGTCTTCTTCGATTAACACGCCAAGTGGTCCAAGACTGCGTCCAATAAAGGCGACCATAATTTGGGCCATCAGCAGCCATAGAAGCATTTTCCACGGACTTGCCATATTTGCCGATGTAGGACTTACTGCAACTGTTCTCATATTATGACATCTCTTTTCTAAACTAGTATTCTACAAAAATGAAGACCTATACGGATGATCTCCGCAATAAAGTCAAAGGGTGAGTACCTTAACGACTCCTGTTTTTTTCCAGCAACTACTAAACTATCTAATTCACTTCAGGATTCACTAAATAATGTTACCACAACTCATAGACAAACCAGCCAATCCACTGATTGACTGGTTACTATGGCTTACATCCCTACAACTTGATCTGCTTCTTCCTTTTCTGCAACAGATACACTCATAAACAGACTGCCAATCACACAAATCAAGAGATTGACAAGCAGCCCCCATAATCCGCTAAATATGCCTAAAGGAGTGATATTGGCAAACGTCATAAATGAAGCAAAGACCGTACCGACAAGCATCCCTGTAAACACAGCTTTCGGATGAAGACGGTTCCAATATAATCCAAGAATCAAGGCCGGAGCCACTTGAATTAACAGTTCGAATTTTAGTACGAAAATTTGATATAAAGTTGCCGGCGGGAACCAGGCAATAATCACCAGCAGCACCACAGCCGCTACCCCGACAAGTTTACCAACTAAAATCTTTTTATTCTCGGAAGCTTCTGGGTTAATGTATCGCCCATATAGATCATTGGAAACAATCGATGAGAATGTCAGCAATACGGAGTCAGCAGTTGAGACAATCGCTGCGATTACCCCGCCAAACAACAGAACCATCGCCCAATAGAAAATGACGTTTTGATTAGCAATGGCACTTGCTAACATCCCAACCAGTTTCTCTGATTCGGCTGTTGATAAATCCGGAAAAGCAGCAATCCCGATAATTCCGACAATAAAGACAACCCCTGCTGTAAGGAAAGGCATCCATGCCATCTGTGTAAAAGACTTCTTTAACGTTTTTTCACTTTTGGCTGAAAAAATTCTCTGAATCGCATGCGGATAAACAGCAGCACCAATGCCGACCAGAACTAACAAACTGAACCAGTTGACGGCACCAGGTCCGTCCGGCACACCTAATTTCTCAGGAGAGTAGGCTTGCATATAATCAGCGGCATTCGGCAATCCGCCAAAGTAGATGATGGAACCAATGAGGAGCATGAACACACCGAACAATAAGGCGATCCCCTGCATAGTATCCGTGTAGGCAACGGAGCGCATCCCGCCAAGCCAGCCGTAAATTAACATAATGACAATGAAGAATACAACACCGACTTGATAAGGAATCGTCCCACCGGTTAAACCAGCCACGCCTTGACCAATCGCTACAAACTGCTCTAATAAATAATTGCCTAACGCATACAGCATAAGAATGGCAGCCAGTATCGATACCGGTTTCGACTTAAATCGCTTCTCAATCCAATCGACAGGTGTAAGCAGTTTGTACTTTTTCCCCATCAAATACATCCTTGGTGCGAACAATAAATACACCATAATAATCAAAATGAAATAAGGAACAGATACGAGATACTCATAACCCATCCGGTAAGCTGTTGGAGGATATCCGATGACTGTATTTCCACTATATTGGGTAGCGAAGAACGTAAAGAACAGGACCATGACCCCGAGTCCGCGGCCGCCAAGATAATACTCATCAAGGCTTTCGTGGACATTCCTGTTCTTCCAATAGGTGGCGACCCCGACTCCGAGCATAATGACACCATACATTAATAAAATTAAGATCCCAGACCAGCCAGCAAATGCTAATTCCATGGGTTACTTCGCCTCCTTCTTTTCTTCCTCTTCTTCTTCCAGCTGCCATTGGTACTTGATTACGTAGGAGATAAACGCCGACAACAAGAGCGAGGCACCAATGATAATAAGCGCCCAGTACGGAATCCCCCAGAACAGCGGCTGATAGGAACCTTCCGGGAAATACCACGGATTAATTAATGCAAATAGAATTCCAAAAATGATCCATAGCTTACCATTCTTGATCGGTTCTTTCTTCGGTTTACTCATACTTACAACCTCCTTCTATTCCCAATATTCAGACAAAAAATAATAAAAAAACGTCCACGATTGATCCTCCGAATAAACGATCACGTTTCTATGAAGAGGATACGGCATGCAGATCGGTGATTTTGCCAGCTTTGATGATTTGCCCAGGCACTTCTCGTTGTAAAATCGTCTCAAGATCCTTGGAGGCTGCGATTAACTGGTCTAGATCTGCGTTCATCTCGTAATCCATAAAGCTCAGCATGTGAACGAGATCCTCAGTACAAATATTGCCGGTTGCTCCTGGCGCAAAAGGACAACCGCCAAGCCCACCTAAAGAGGCATCATAGCGCGTGACCCCTGCACGGATCCCTTCCATCACATTAGCGAGGCCCATACCTCTTGTGTTATGAAAATGTAAGGTCACTGGCAAGTCCGGCCAGCGAACAAGTACCTGCTCACACAATTGATAGACTTGCTTAGGCGTTGCCATGCCAGTCGTGTCCGCAAGTGTAATTCCGTTCGCGCCAAGGTCAAGATAGTGTTCAATCAAGGTCATCACTCGGTTTTCATCGATATTTCCTTCAAATGGACAGCCAAACGTAGTCGCCAGCGTTCCGTTTATCTGGATATCCGTCCCAGATAGCACGTTTGCAATGTTGTTAAAATCAGCAAACGATTGATCCACCGTCCGGCGAACATTTTTCATGTTGTGTGTTTCACTGACGGATACGACCAAATTGACTTCGTCTGCCTCACAAGCTGCTGCACGTTCGGCACCTTTTGCATTGGGAATTAAGGTTGTATAGGTGACACCCGGCTTGCGATCAATGCCGTTCATGACTTCCTCGGCATCCCTTAAGTTAGGCACCGCCTTTGGCGACACAAATGATGTTACTTCAATTTTATCGACTCCGGCTGCACCCAGCTTATTAATCAACTCAATCTTCTTTTCTGTCGGAACGAACTGTTCTTCAATTTGAAATCCGTCTCTCGTCGCGACTTCTTGAATATAAATTCGCTGCACAACCATTCCCTCCCTTTCAAGCCTGGCTAGATGATTCCTTTTTCTTTCAACTGCTGAATCTTTTCATCGTCATACGTCAACCAGCTGCGCATCACTTCATCAGTATGCTGTCCGAGTTCTGGTCCAAGCCACTTCGTCTCCCCTGGCGTTTCACTCATCTTCGGCACTACTCCCGGGATTTTAAGTGATTCTTCTTCGTTGAGTTTGAAATTCTGGATCATTTCCCTGCTCAAGTAATGCGGATCTTTAACGATGTCTTCAATACTGTAAATCGGACCTGCCGGCACGCGTGCCTCATCAAGCGTTTGTAAAGCCGTTTCAAAATCCACCGTTTTCGTCCAGTCCTCAATCGTTTCATCCAAATAATCTGCATGATTGGCACGACCGCTGTTCGTCTGAAACCGTTCGTCCTCTGCCAATTCCGGATGCCCAATTGCATTCATTAATCGTTTGAAAATCGCATCGCCATTGCCGCCAATGACTACGTATTTCCCATCACGACATTGATAGGTGTTAGATGGAGCAATTCCCGGCAGCGCAGATCCCGTTCGCTCTCGCACGGCTCCAAGTTTATCAAACTCAGGAAGCGACCCTTCCATTAAACTAAAGACAGCTTCATAAAGGGCAACATCAATAACCTGTCCTTTTCCAGTACCTTTTACATCACGATGATAGATCGCCATCATGGCCCCGATCACCGAATACATCGCCGCAAGCGAATCGCCAAGGCTGACACCGACCCTCGTTGGCGGGAGCTCGGGATTCCCTGTGATATGACGAAGCCCGCCCATCGATTCTCCGATGCTGCCAAATCCAGCCTTATCGCGGTAAGGGCCGGTTTGCCCGTAGCCAGACACCCTTACCATGACAAGCCCCGGATTAATCGAAGATAATTCCTCATAACCAAGGTTCCATTTCTCTAAAGTTCCCGGCCGGAAGTTTTCGATGAGAATATCACATTCTTGAACCAGTGATTTAATAATCTCCTGACCTTCCTCACTTTTTAAATCAACGGTAATAGACTTTTTGTTCCGGGACTGAAGACGCCACCAGAGCGACGTTCCTTCGTAAATATGACGCCAATCGCGGAGCGGATCGCCTTTCTTCGGCGGCTCTACTTTGATCACATCTGCCCCAAATTCAGCCATCAGCCTCCCCGCAAACGGACCAGCAATTAAGCTTCCTAACTCCAAAACTTTAACTCCTTCTAAGCTTTGACCCATACGACTTCACCTCTTGTACTAGTTTGTTAAGCAGATCAATGCTTTTCCATCATTCTAGTTTCCTTAATCTGAAGGATGAAATCAATCCAGTTTGACAACGCTTTCTTTTTTCACACTAATAAAAAGCACTTTTTTCTCACCTTGTGCTAAAGCGAACAGCCAATTTTCCTCAGCACTTTTTGTTGTATGCTTAAATTTCTGAATCTTGCGTTAATAGTAGCACTCTGTATACAGTAAATCAACCCACAATCATAAAAAGCTAAAAAACAGCACATTTTACCATTGATAATAAGGGATTTGTATACAAAGAGACAATCCACATTGAATCATTCTTTCCATTTGTATACAATAAAGAGGAGGTGTTGCGACGATGAATGCATATGAATATATTAAAAAAGCAATCCTGCACGGAGAATTCCCGCCAAAAATGCGGCTCACTGAAGAATTTTTAGCAAACAAATTACAGATCAGCCGTACGCCGATCCGTGAGGCTCTAAAACAACTGGAATCAGAAGGACTTACGGTGTCAATGAAACGAGGCGTTCGCGTCCGTCATTTTACCAAGCAAGACATTCAGCAAATTTACGATTTACGGACATTGTTAGAGGGGTATGCTGCAGCTCAAGCCGCCACCCATCGCACTGATAACGACATTGCTGAAATGAAATCAGCCAATAAAAGGTATGAGCAGGCAATCAATAGCTATCTCGAATCTGGTGAAGCAACCATTGAATACATCTTAGAGATCAACCACGGATTTCATGACGCTGTAATAAAAGCTTCGCAAAATCAACACATCCATTCCCACATATCAAAGGTAGTCGTGGTGCCGTTAATTTTTCGCTCTTTCTACTGGTTTGATGAATACCAGTTAAGGCATTCGCTTGATGTGCATAAAGTTATTTTGAAAGCGATTGAGGAGCAGGATACGGAGAGAGCGCGTGTAGCGATGCATGAGCATATTTATCATGGGCGCGATCAGGTTCTGCTGCGCATTGATGATATTGATGATCGTTATTCGGCTAAAGAAGACGTGCAATAATTGAAGCTACCCATTACCAATAGGCATCATAAAATTGCAAAAGAGAAAAATATAGTAAAAGCCGAAATTCTCTTTTGTTTATAAAGAGAATTTCGGCTTTTTATATCGTTATTTCAGCCAGAAAAGTAATCACTTTCCAACATCAAAATAATTGATCTTCAGAAATTAATATCCCATCTTCATCCCCATAAAGATGAAAACCAGGTTCTATGTTTACGCCGGCAAATTGTACAGGAACATTTTCCTGACCTTTACCTTGTTTGTTGCTCTTCAATGGGTTCGTACCTAGCGCAAAAATCCCTATGTCCATTCCATTGATCTGAGCGCTGTCCCTTATGCACCCATAAACGATAATACCAGCAAGCTTTCGAGTAACGGCTATCTGTGCCAAGTTGTCCCCTAGTAGTGCACACTTGCGGGAACCGCCTCCGTCAACAACTAATACGCTTCCTTCAGGTATGGTTTGCAGCGCTTTTTTCACAAGAACATTATCTTCGTAAACTTTAACGGTATGAATAGGTCCAGAAAAGGATTTTACTTTCCCAAAGTGATTAAACAATCCATCTGCTACTTCAACTTTTTCACGGTGAGTATCACAAATATCTGCTGTTTGAATGCTCATCGATATCCCTTCCTCCAGATTCGTTTTAATTGTTAACACGATTGTATTCTAACGACCTATGATATTCAACTATCTTATATACACTTTAAAGTAAAAAGAATTTTCGGGTTGATTTTGTAAGCGTTTTCAATTATGATGATAAAAGGTTGAACAACATAAGTGGTTGTTAGGGTGTCCGGCGTAGGCGGTGCCGGCACCAAAATTGTTAAAGGTATTTTTCTGTATGGTGCTAAAATAGGGAATTGAATAGAGAAGGAGAAGTTATATACCATTAAGTTTCCAGGGGAGGTTACTATTGAAAGTATTACTTCTGCCTTCTCTATTCTGATAATCTTAGCAGAAAGCTCACAGAGGTTAAAGGTTTTTTGTGTGAAAAGTTAGGAAATTCAGTATTTATTAGATTTTTGAATATGTTCATGTTAAGCAGTTTTTTTATTTCTGCCTAACAAACGGCTGTTATCATTTAACTTCGAAACGACATCTCCATCATAACCCCCTCTGATATTACGTGTCTTTTTCTCGATTATTCCAACTCTGAACCTTATCATCCTGATCAGACTCAATGATTACCTCTGTTACACCCTTCTCATTCATAATCTTTTCCTCAATGTTATCAAGAATATCGGCAGCCTTTGCGATTGACATGTCTGGATCGAATTCTATCTTTAGTTCAACATGCAATTCTTCCCCTTCTTTAATAACCATTAACTCTTGTATATCTTTTACATGAGTTTCTGCAAATACAAGCTCACCTATTTTTTCCTCCATTTCTTGGTCAGAAACGCCTAACACACCTGCAGCGTTATCAAGAAAAACTCGTCCCACGACGTAAAACAACATTAATCCAATAATGACTGACGCATACCCTTCTGCTTCATGAAAGGGTGTATAGGTTCCAATAACAATTGATAGGATGGCGATGAGCGCACCGCCTGTAGCTACCATATCTTCTAAAAACACAAGCTTAGTGGCTGGTTTTGCATCACCAATATTTTTGAAACTCTCTATGACAACTCTAAATCCCTTTATTTTTTCACCTGCCATGTCTGCGGTTATTTCTTTCATCGCTTTAACCAAAACGACAGATTCTAAGATAGCCGCGACCCCCAGGACAGCTATATTTAACCAAAACCATGAATCGGATTCAGGAGGATCGATAATATGGTGGATTCCTTCTTTTACTGTTTCATACGCTAAAATGCCGACAATCAATACTGCCCCAAGTAATACTAAGTTCACTAGTCGCGCAAAGCCACCCGGAAAACGATCAGTTGGAGCTTTTTTACTTAAAGCAGATCCAATAAATACGAAAGATTGGTTAGCTGTATCGCCAATACTGTGCATCATCTCAGCAAACATGGCCACATTGCCGGTTATAAAAAAGGCTATAGCTTTGATGACAGCAATAATCGCATTCATAATGCTCGCCATTAGAGCAGATCTATTTCCTTTTTTCAATAACCCAAGGAACTCCGCCATGGTTATACTCCTTTCAGAATTCAGAACTTTTTTATGACTGTAATATTGCGTTATTCGTTACGATACTATTCATTAGCCTTCCTAAGATCGACGAAAAAAATCGCTGTTCGTGGAATTTCATCGAAAAAGGGGATTGGACCTCAGCGTGACAAAATTCCAAACACACCGCCTCCCCCATTCATTGTAATCTTTCGACTATTTAGTATAATTGCATCTAATAGACCTTATTGCAGAATGGATTATCATATTTTTTAGAAGGGGACTTCCATATGAACCTAACAGAGAGTAACTTATACGAGGAATTAAGAGCATTTTTACAAGACCATCAAGTATCAACAAATGAAACTCAAATCGAACAGCATAGTCACGACGAATCCTATCATAAACCCAGTGCACCAGATTTGGTTGTGTTTCCAGAGAGTACTGACGAAGTAAGCGCAGTTGTGAAGGTCGCAAATGCTTATCAGACCCCGATCATTCCTTATGGACTGGGAACGAGTTTAGAGGGTCATGTCATTCCTTATGATCGCGGAATTACGATCGATTTTTCGCAAATGAATAAAGTCCTTGAGGTCCGGGAGAAAGACTTCCTCGTGAAAGTGCAGCCAGGTGTCACGCGTTCACAATTGAATAAAGAGCTGAAAAAATACGGGCTTTTCTTCTCTGTTGACCCAGGGGCGGATGCTACGTTAGGCGGTATGGCTGCGACCAACGCCAGTGGCACGACGTCGGTAAAATATGGGGTGATGCGGGATCAAGTGCGTGATGCAGAAGTCGTTCTTGCTGATGGGGAAATCATTCATACAGGCAGCTTGGCACAAAAGTCCTCATCAGGCTACAACTTAAACAGTCTCTTTGTAGGTTCAGAGGGTACGTTAGGCTGTATTACAGAACTAACGTTAAAGGTGTACGGAATTCCCGAGCATATTGTTGCAGCGAGAGCTTCCTTTCCAAGTGTAAATAATGCAGTGGAAGCCGTTGTATCTATTTTGCAGGCTGGTGTGCCGATTGCGAGAGTGGAGTTGGTCGATGAGCCATCCATGAAGCAGGTAAACCTGTTTAGTGAAACGAATTATAAAGAGCAGCCTGCCTTATTTTTAGAATTCCACGGAAATGAAGCAGGACTTAATTACGATGTAGAATTTACGAAAGAAATCGTTGCAGACCATCAGTGTGAAGAGATTCTTTTTGAAAAAGATAATGCAGCGAGGAATCGCTTATGGGAAGCAAGACACAATCTTGCCTACGCTTATGTACATGGAAACCCAGGTAAAAAATTAATGGTGACAGATGTTTGTGTTCCTATCTCTGAGCTTGCCGGTGCGATTGAGCACGCCAGAGAAAAAGTGAATGAACTTGAGCTTAACGGAGGCATTACTGGTCATGTCGGTGATGGAAACTATCATATTCTGCTTATGATGGATATGGATGACCCAAATGAAGTGAAAAAAGCTGAACAGTTAAATGAGCAAATCGTTGACTATGCTTTACAAAGGGGTGGCACTTGTACGGGTGAACATGGAGTAGGTATTGGCAAAATGAAATACCAGCAAAGAGAACATGGCGAAGCGTTACGAGTCATGGAAAAAATAAAAGCAGCTTTGGATGAGAAAGAAATCCTTAATCCTCACAAGTTAGTCCATCAGAAAAAGAGGGGTTTATGAAATCTCTAGAAGGCAGTCAATAACAGTTTATAATAGCTTTTTAAAAAACGAGGCTGGAACAATATATCAAGTAAAAATCCGAACTATGATTCATGCATATAACACGCTACGAAAATATACTTCGCTTTCCGCAGGCAGCTGTTGAGTCTCCTTGTGCTGACGCACTGCGGGGTCTCACCTAGGCCTTTCCTCCCGCAGGAGTCTACGTATATTTTCTCCGCTAAATTGCATATCGTTCATCTTTTCATTCAAGAAGTTTAGTTAGGTCCCAGCCTCGTTTTTCCCCTACATCTTCTAATTCACTTTTACAAGTAAAGAAGAATCTATTTCTTCCACAGATCGTGTACCCGAAAGCGCCATTGTAACATCTGTTTCATCAAGAATATGCTGAATGACTCGCTTAACCCCCGTTTTTCCTTTTGTTAATCCATAAACATAAGGTCGTCCTACTAGTACGGCCTTGGCCCCTAAGGCAAGTGCTTTAATTACATCAGTTCCCCGTCGAACTCCTCCATCCACTAATACAGGAATTCTGCCGTCTATCACCTTTTGTATTTCAACGAGTGCATCCAGTGAAGAAATAGCGCTGTCAAGCTGGCGACCACCGTGATTGGAAACAATGAGACCATCAACATTATAGTCCAAAGCCAATTTGGCATCGTAGGGATGGACAATGCCTTTTAGTAAGATGGGCAGACGTGTGTAGGTTCTTACTTTCTCAATATCCTTCCACGTAAGCCCTGGTTTGTCGATGATGTCGACTTGTTTTTGGATTGCTTCAGATAAATCCTCTTGGGGGAATTTCGTTAACAGTTTGCAAAAGGCAGGATCCGTTATATAGTTGCCAATCCCTTTCGCTTCCTCAAGCGGAGAGTAGCCATTTCTAAGATCCGCTTCGCGAAACCCAAGCATCGGTGTATCAACAGTAATTACAATCGCAGAATACCCGCATGCTTCCGCCCGTTGAACCAAGCTTTTTGTCACGCTATCATCAAGGGAGCAATACAGCTGAAACCACCTGGGGCTGTCCTCCATCTCAGCGGCGATTTCCTCCATTGAAAAAGAAGAAGCACTGCTCGTAATGAATAACGACCCCATTTCTGAGGCAGCCTTTGCAGAAGCCAACTCTCCTTGCGGATAAACGATTGCCTGAACACCGATGGGTGCGAACAAAAGAGGGGAGGAAAAAGTATGACCAAATAAAGATACGGATAAATCTCTTTCAGACACATCCCGCAATACACGAGGACGAATTCTCCATTTTTGAAACGCCTCAACATTGGCCTTCATCGTTACCTCCGCTCCCGATCCTCTTGCAATATAATCAAAGGCTTCATTTCTTAGGCATTTTTCTGCATTCTCTTCCCATTCCTCAAACGAATTTTCAAGCAAAGAAGTATCATTTTCCGAAAGATGATTAACCAACTGAACACCCCAAATCTCAATTAGAAAAATTAATGGTTATGCGTTATTTATTCATTACTAACTCCTTCTCATGCGCAATAACCGCTTCCTCCAAAGCCTGCAGCCCTTGATCAATCTGATCCCTCGTCACAATCAACGGCGGAATCATCCGAATCACGTTCGCATACTTTCCTCCAAGGTAAAACAAGACCCCTTTTTCCAGCGCAAGATTAAGAATATTCATCATCCCGTCACTGTCAGGCTTTCCTGTTTCCGGATCGACAATATCGAAGCCGATCATCAGACCGACACCGCGAACGCCGCCAATACATGAATACTTCTGCTTGAGTTCACGCAGTTTTCCGATGGCGTAGGCTCCCTGAGTGCGGGCATTGTCGAGCAGGTCTTCTTCCTCAATAACATCAAGCGTAGCGAGCGCAGCCGCACAGGCGATCGGATTACCGCCAAACGTTGTCGCATGGCTGCCGAGCGGCCACTGAGACATAAGTTCCTTTGAGGCCACGGTAGCGCTGAGCGGCATCCCACTTGCGATCCCTTTGGCAATCGCCATGATATCAGGTGTGACCCCGAAGGTCTGGGCCGCGAACCATTCTCCGGTACGACCAAACCCTGTCTGCACCTCATCAAAAATCAACAGAATACCGTGTGTATCACAAATTTCGCGGACTTTTTTCAACCAGCCAGCCGGAGGGACAACATAACCACCTTCGCCGAGTACCGGTTCGACAATGACACAAGCCACTTCCTCCGGGGTCACCTGATGATCAAACAAACGCTCGAAATCCGCTTCAAGCTGCTTGATACACTCTGATTCAGTACCATCCTTAGGCTCAGCATACGGAATTTGATAAGTCAGCCCGTTCGGCTGCTGAAATTTGCGATATTTGCTTTTTGATGTACTGACACTGAGAGCCCCCATGGAACGACCGTGGAATCCTCCGGTAAATGAGACCGCATAAGGACGCTCTGTTACGTGACGTGCCAACTTAAGAGCTCCTTCAATAGCTTCAGCCCCGCTATTTCCATAAAAGAAACAATCCAGTTCACCAGGCAGCCTCTCCCCCAGCCGTTTGGACAGCTCAAGAATCGACTCATACATAATCACACCAGACGGTCCATGTGTCAGCTGATCAGCACCGTCCTTAATCGCCTGGACCACTTTAGGATGACGGTGACCGACGTTGGTTACGGCAATCCCTGATGTGAAATCAAGATACTCCTTGCCGTCTTCTCCGTAATAATAGCAGCCTTCTTCTTCAACAACCGGCAGATTCGGATGATCTTTTGCCATGCTTGGGGCAAGCAAGTTGGACATTTGCGGGAATAATTCTTTCAGTTTAGTAGACATGTTGAACATCCATCCTTTTTAAAAAATTATATGAGCAATGGCTACGATGATTGGCAGTGTAATAACGGTTCTCTGTAGAAAAATGATGAACAGTTCGCCGACGGTAATCGGAATTTCTGATTTAATCAGCAGCATACCGATTTCCGACATATAAATCAGCTGGGTTAAAGAAATACAGGCGATAACGAATTTCGTCAATTCTGCTTCAATTCCTGCACCAATAACGGCCGGCAGGAACATGTCAGCAAATCCAACGAGCATCGCTGGTGCCGCCTCAGCCGCTTGAGGAATTTGCATGAACTCGAGAACTGGAATAAGCGGATAGGAAATATAATCAAAGATCGGTGTAAATTCCGCGATGATTAAAGCCAGTGTTCCAAGAGCCATAACGAGCGGCAGCAATCCTAAGTAAATATCGGCCACTGTCTTCACACCGCTTTTTACAACATCACTACCACTTTTAACCTTAGAAGCCTGCTCAACAGCTTTTTGAAAACCCCACTTCACGTGTGAAGTATCCTCAGGCATATCTTCAGAAATCTGCTGGCCTGTTCCCTCATAATACGTATCCTCTTTTCTCGAAAGAGGCGGGATACGCGGGCAGATAATCGCCGCTATGATACTTGAGAACGCAACCGTCAGATAGAAGGGCACGAACATATCTTCCAGTCCGATAAAACTAATCACAACCAAACTGAAGGCAATCGAGTTGATCGAAAAGTTCGTGGCGATGATCGATGCTTCCCGTTTCGTGTAATAGCCGCTTTCATACTGCTGTGTGGTAATCAAGACACCGACAGTACCAGCGCCCATCCACGAAGCAAGGGCATCAATCGATGAACGTCCCGGCACTCTGAATAACGGACGCATGACTTTCCTACACATCGTTCCGAAAAAATCCATCAAACCAAAATCCATGAGTAAAGGCATGAGAAATCCTGCAAATAAGAACCAGGTCGTCAATACGGGAATTAAAGAGTACAACACCGTACCACCGGTTAAGTCTGAATGAATCACACTCGGACCAAGTTGGAATAGAGTTAAGATCGCAAAAATTGCAGCAACAATCCGTGTGATCACCCAGCCCCAGCCAATGTCAAACAATCCTTTCATAAAGGGCCTGGCCACAATAAAGGCAGGCTGGGCAAGCTTCGCGAACAAAGCCCCAACCGCTGACAGGACTAGTACGAAGGTCATCGTTTCAACGAGATAATTTTCAAACGCGCCCTGAAACGTTTCAGCAAATACGCCGACCCCGATCGTAATCTTCCCCCCAAACGGAATCGGAATGAGAAAAAGCAGCACCCCGAGCAGTGATGGAATGATAAACTTCCACATATCTGCTCTTCTTACGGCAGGTTCTTCTGGCATCAAAGTATTTCTTTTTGGTTCCATAACAAACTCCCTCCCCATTTTTGTAATCCGGCTATTCACTTTTGAATAAACCATGATCAGCCCTGCCACAGCAGTGTGTGCGATCATCGCCGCCTGCTTCAGCAGTCTGATAAAAAGTACTCCCCCTATAATAGTGCAATTATCGTGCCAACCTTTTAGTTTATTCCATGTTTTCGCAATTTTCTAAATACAGATGGTTGACTAATCCCCAGGTACTCCGCCATCTTTACGGTTGATTTATAACGCTGCTTCGCTTCTAATAAAATTTGCTTCTCAACACGAGCCAATGTGTCTGGCAATGCTTCCTCCGGCTGTTTATCAAATCGTACCGCTGTGTTGTTACAATACTCGGCCGGCAAATCCTCTAACGTAATCACTTCCCCGATAGACGTAACTACAAGGCGTTCGATGACATTAATCAACTCACGAACGTTACCTGTCCATCGATTCAGCAGCAGTTCCTGCCACACTACCCCGTCGAGGACTTTCTTCTTCCGATATTTATCAGAAACGCTCTCCATCATATGATCAATCAGTGCAGGAATATCGTCAGGGCGCTCCCGCAGTGGCGGAATATGAATCGGAACCACGTTGATACGGAAATAGAGATCTTCACGAAACTCATGTTTAGCAATCGAATCCGATAGATCTTTATTGGTAGCGGTAATTAAACGGAAATCAGCTGTCCTTAACTCGCGCCCGCCAACCCGGTAAAATTGCTTCTCCTGAATCAGCTTTAATAGTTTGACCTGATTGTGCTGGGATAGTTCACCGATTTCATCGATAAACAACGTTCCTCCTTCAGCCAGTTCAGCAAATCCTTTACTGCCGCCTTTTTTAGCTCCTGTAAATGCTCCATCTACATATCCGAACAGCTCAGCCTCAAACAACGATTCAGAAATCGCCCCTGCATTGATCTCAACAAATGGCCCCGCCTTACGCGAACTTCGATTATGGATAAATTGGGCGAGCGATGATTTTCCGACACCCGACTCTCCAAGCAGCAGCACATTCACATCAACATCCGCAACCTGATCGGCGGTTTGAATGATCTGCTGCATTTTGTGACTCTTTGACACAATGCCTTCTTTGAAAAGCTGTTTTTGTTTCACACGGTCGAGTTCGTTCTGTACATGCTTCATTTCATCTTCCATATCGGCAATGTAAGACTTCAATTCCTTCAGCTCGGTGATGTCATGCGAATAACTCACAACACGTGTGATCTCCCCATCAGGACCCTGTACAGGAAGCGCCGTGACCATCAACTTCTTTCCACTTGCAGCTGTTTGAATGAAGGTGACGCGCTTTTTCATCCGTAATACCATCGGCGTCGCAAGCGGTGTAAACACTCCCTCTTTTTCTAAATCAAACACCGACAGCCCAGCTAAATGATCGGCCTCCATCCCGTAGATTTCTCCTGCAGTCTCACTTGCAATCATGATCGTTCCGTCCGGCTTCGTGACGATAATGTCATCTTTCAATGAATGAAGAATGGCTTGATATTCATTCCAAGTATCTGTCCCCACGTATTTCCCTCCCATGAATCTTACACGAGCAGAATTATTCATAATTGAATAGAATGACTTGTCTATAGGATGAAATTGCTTGTATGACTCATTTCCTGGCATATATTCATTTTTGAATTTCCGCGGTAATTTTGAAGCATGTATTACATTCTACCGCAAAATTCGATAAATTCAAATAGTTTATAAAAATTTAATTTTATTTATATTTATACATTAAGTTGAAAAAATTGCCCTTTCTAGGTAGAACATTGGATTTCCTGCCATAAAAAAAAGGACCCAGAGCATTCTCTGGGTCCTTTTCTCCTGCTAATAGGCTTGTAATCTGCTTTCCCGATTCTCCTCTTCCAAGAATTTAATAAAATAATTCATGGTATGAAAAGGCTGGCCTTTAATGAGCGACACATATTCCTTTTTGCTGTGCTCAGACATCACTTCACTTTTATGAATACGCTCGATGATGTATTCTTTGCTCCGTTTGGCCATTTCTTTCTTCTGAAACCTGGCCTCTTTTGATAGTGCGAGGCCGATAGCTCCAAGCAGTGCATAAAATCCGATCGTAAACAGCGAGCTCGTGTGGCTTGGCACAACAAAGAGTACATAAACTAAATTTATGAGTGAAACGGCAATGAACGGCAGCGAGAACAACGTGTACTTAGACATTTTCTTCATAAAAGGCGCTACGGTTTTCTGCAGTTGTTCCAATTCTTTATTGATGAAACCCGGCATATCCGTTTTGATAAGTTTCATAGGATCCTTCCTTTATTAAGTGATATACAAAAACTGTCTATCGTTATAAGTTATTATGACTTTGGATCTATCATGACAGTCAATTGCTCCTTTTGAAAAACAGTAAAAGATTTCGGTTTCTTGCAAAGTTCAACTTTTACTCCCTGCTTTTGCAACATCGCAGCAAACTGCTTCATTTTTTCTAGAGATAATTGATTCACTTTCACTGTAGCATCTCTCCATTATAGTCATTTTTTAGTTAAAAAAAGCGAGACCTTTGCCGCTGATGGGCAAAGGTCTCGCTGAACAATCGCTTGTCAATAAAGCCGATGGTGATCAAACCATGTCATGACGACTTTATTTTGGAGCTGAACTTTCCAACTCCAATGCTACTCCCCTTATATACATAGGTGAATTATAGAAAATGTTATAGCTTTATTTTATCACAATCGCTGCTGATTCGCAATATGAGCACAATGCCAGGCAGCTGATTCCCACATCCGCCCACTTCTGCATATACTGATTTTGTATGAATAAAGGAGGTAGATCCATGTTTAGACATCCATATGAGCAGCCCCCATACATGCCAGCTTACTACTACGCCCCGCCTCAAACCTATACGCGCCAGCAACCGAGTTTACAGGAAATGATGCAGCTGCTTCGTACGCAGCACAACAACTTATATACCCAGCTCGAGCAAGCCGGGATGAACCGCGGTATTATTGATTATGTATTTTCACTTGCAGTCAGTTTCACACTTAACCAGGCTGACACCAACCAATCCGCCAGCCAAATCTACAGCCAATTTCAATCAAGAATTCCATGGCTGAACCTGTTCTTCAGACAATTTGGGATTACTCCAAATGTCGCCCAGCGAATTTTGACCCGCGTCATTCAAATCACTCTGGATGCGATTGGAGGCGGCGGAGGCCAGCCGCAGCCAGGCCCGGGCCAAGGCTGGTCCAACTGGGAAAGCTTAGGGGGAACACTGACATCAGGACCTGCGGCAGCTTCGTGGCAGCCAAATCGACTTGATGTATTCGCCAGAGGAACGAGCGATCGTTTGTATCACAAATGGTGGAACGGCCGTCAGTGGAGCGACTGGGAGAATCTTGGCGGCACGTTAACATCAGCACCAGCAGCCGTGTCCTGGGGACCGAACCGAATCGATGTGTTCGCAAGAGGTACCGATGATACTCTCTACCACAAATGGTGGAATGGCAGTCAGTGGAGCGATTGGGAAAGCCTCGGCGGTACGTTAACGAGTGCCCCTGCTGTTTCTTCTCGTCGTTCAAACCAGCTAGATGTGTTTGTCAGAGGAACTAACAATCGCCTGTACAAGAAAACGTGGAACGGGTCGCGCTGGGAAGATTGGGAAGACCTTGGCGGCTCCCTATCATCAGCACCAGCAGCCGTATCTTGGGGACCGAACCGAATTGACGTCTTCGCCAGAGGCCAAAATCAAAATTTAATCCACAAATGGTGGAACGGCTCCAACTGGAGTAACTGGGAGAGCCTTGGCGGCACCTTGACATCAGGCCCTGCCGTTTCCTCCACACGCCCAAATCAACTGCAAGTTTTCGTCCGTGGCACGAACCGAAACCTTTATATGCGCACATGGAACGGTTCGATGTGGTCGAACTGGCAAAACCTTGGCGGATCACTGAATTCGGAGCCAGCAGCGGTATCCTGGGGGCCAAACCGGACTGATGTATTTGCGCGAGGAGATAATCGTGAACTGATCCACATTTATCGTGGGCAGTAATTTTATAAAATAAAATAACGAAGGGCAGCTTTTTTTAATGTAAAAAAGCTGCCCAAAATTTTTCTAGTATTGTAGAGTCAAATCTGAAATAACAGGGTAATGGTCACTAGGGTATTGGCCGCTCTTTCGGAAGTTCACAATTTCACTGGATTGGGTTGTTACATTCTCAGTTGATAGAATCCAGTCAATCCGCTTGTCCGGTCCTCCGCCGGTAGGATCATTAAATCCATTAAATGTGCCTAGATGTTCGTTAATTCTCGTATCTGCTGCAGTCCAAGTATCCACAAATGGCCCCTCATTTGTAAGGATTTCGTAAGGCTTACTACTAGGACTGGCATTAAAATCTCCCGTTAAGATAACAGGGAGCTCAGAGTCGAACTCTTTTACTTTTTGATTGATTAATGCTGCACTCTTCTCTCTCGCTTCCTCAGATATGTGGTCAAAGTGTGTGTTAACAAAATAAAATGATTGATCTGTTTTGGTATCGTGAAATTTCACCCATGTAACCATCCGTGGAATCGTATTTCCCCAAGAAGTAGAACCAACAATATGTGGAGTATCTGATAACCAATAATGGTCGTATTCCAGTGGCGTAAACCGGTTCTCATTATAATATACTGCCATAAATTCTCCCTTGCTGCCTCCCTCTCTGCCTAGCCCAATCCATTTATAGTTCGCTAAATCAGAACCAACATGTTGAACCTGTTGATAGACAGCCTCTTGTGTCCCAATGATACCAGGTTGTTCCATTCTGATGACCTGGCGCACTGTTGAACGTCTTTCCTCCCACGTATGGGGAGAGGGATCACTATCATTTAAATATCTTAAATTGAACGTCATCACTCTTAACTCTGTTTCAGCAGCTTGACTACTTTTTTCAGAAGCAAAAGCCTCTAGTGGACTGGATAGTAAGCTGCCGACCATCATAAATAAAACTGGCAGTAAAATTAAAACATTCCATACTTTCCTCACTTTGAACGACCTCCTCCGTATTTTCATTACAAAGAAAAGGTAACAAAGCCATGTAAAACCTCTGATAAACCGATGTAAAGATTTCTAAAATCCCCCATCACAGTTAAGTAAATACTAGGAGAATAATAGAATCGGCTCTATCTTAGTAACGGTGAAAAGCAAGAATATCCTAACCTGGACTGATCGAGCAATTCTGCCAGATATCTATAGTTGGAATGATCCCGCACATTAAAAAAACCCCGGCGCGTTAATAACGCGCCAGGGGTCTCTCCCTTTATACCCAACGAGAAGTGATCACTTTCTTACGTGTATAAAACTCTACCCCATCCTGGCCGTTCACATGAAGATCACCGTAGAAGGAATCCTTCCAGCCCGAGAACGGAAAGAAAGCCATCGGCGCGGGTACACCAATATTGACACCAAGCATCCCAGCATCAATTGTTTCCCGGAACGTCCGGACATGACCGCCTTCATTCGTAAACAGACAAGCCCCGTTAGCAAACTGAGACTGATTCGTCAGCTCTACCGCTTCTTCCAGATTTTCCACCCGACTGATCGACAGTACTGGCGCGAAAATTTCATCCTGCCAAATTTTCATTTCGCTCGTTACGTTATCAAAAATCGTCGGCCCTACAAAATAGCCAGCATCCGGGATGTTCTGATCTTCCCGACCATCGCGTACCAATTTGGCTCCTTCATTTTCGCCTGTTTCAATGTACTGCAGTGTGCGTTCTTTATGCTGATCACGAATCACAGGCCCTAAGAAGACGTCTTCGTCTAGTCCATTGACGATTTTAAGTTCATTGGCTCTGCGGACAAGCCCCTCTACTACTTGGTCAGCGATGGAATGCTCCACAGCTACTACAGAACAGGCCATACAGCGTTCCCCTGCTGACCCGAAGGCTGCTGCGATAATTTGGTCGACCGCATTTTCAATGTTAGCATCTCGCAACACGATCGAATGGTTTTTCGCGCCAGACAATGCCTGCACACGCTTTAAATTTTGTGTTCCTCGTTTATACACATACTCAGCAACAGGCTGCGAGCCAACAAAGGAAATCGCCGCAACTTTTGGATGATCTAATAAGCCATTGACGACATCATGAGCGCCGTGAACAATGTTCAGCACCCCTTCAGGCAGCCCAGCCTCTTCAAAAAGTTCCGCCAGACGATTGGCCAGTAATGGTGTACGTTCCGACGGCTTCAGCACAAACGTATTTCCTGTCACAATCGCCAGTGGGAACATCCAGGCTGGAACCATCATCGGAAAGTTGAACGGAGTAATCCCGCCTACCACGCCAATAGGGTAACGGTAAACCCCGGACTCCAGCCCTGACGCAATCGATGGCAGTTGGGAGCCCATCGTTAATGTCGGAGCCCCGGCCGCAAACTCCACACATTCAATCCCGCGCTGAACCTCTCCATAAGCCTCTTTAAAGCTTTTTCCGTTTTCAATGGTAATCAGCTCGGCCAGCTCATCCCAATGGTCGACGAGCAATTGCTGGTATTTAAATAAAATACGCGCCCGCTTTGGAATAGCTACCTCCTTCCATGTTTCAAAAGCTACAGCTGCTGCTTCTACAGCATTGTCAACGTCCTCGTCTGACGAAATCGGGACACGGGCGATCACTTCCCCTGCAGCGGGATTCAGCACCTCTTCCGTTTGCTCTGATTTCGGTGTAATCCATTTTCCACCTACATAATTCTGAATGGACTTTACTTCTGTTTGTGTCAAAACTCTCATCCTCCTTCAACTAATTTGTCTGGTTTACTGCCTTATAGTACATCTTTTAAGAAAACATCTCGTTGTTCCTCAGTCACTTTAGCTGTCGTAAGCAGACAAGTTACGATCATCACCACGAATCCAGCTGCTGCAGCCAGGAACAAGGAAATATAAATATTTTCGAATACGTTCAAACTTGTGAACACTACATACAGTCCCGTCCCTGAAAGCAGTGAGGCGATCGCACCGTAGCCGTTCGACTTTTCCCAAAGATAGCCGAGAACGATCGGTGCCAGCAAGCCGCTAATAATCGCTGAGAAACTGAACTGTATCAGAATCGCAAGCGAATCCGGCCGATCGAGCGAGAGGTAAAAGGTGACCAATCCAACGAACACGAGCGAGCCTTTTGCCACTTTGACAGAACGCAAATCGAGCGCATGTTGAGATAGCTTTGTTTTTGACAAAATCGGTGCAAGCACCTTGTAAAGATCGTTGCCGATGCTTGAAGTGATGCTTAAATACAAGCTGTCAGTACTCGATAAAATCGCAGAAATGATTCCAACGATAATAATCGCACCAATGATCGGCGGAAACGCTTCTAATACATAAGCCGGAATGGCCGAGTCCGCACTGCCAAGGGAGGGTGCGATCACGCGAGCCGCCAGACCACCTAAGACCATCAAAACGGTAATGAAGAACATGCCAAGCCCAGCCGACAGTGTAAACGGCCGCAGCTGCTCCTCCGTTTCCAGGGACAATACCTTATTCAGCAAATGCGGCATAACCACAAAGCTGATATGTAAAAACTGTACCGACAATATGGCCAGCACACTGTTGTACGGTCCATTTAACGGAGCGACGAGTTCTGGATCGATCGCTTTCAACTGGGAGGAAAGCTCGCCAAATAAATTCAGTCCCCCGCCAATCGTCCAGAATAATGAGGCAAAGATTAGAAGCGATGTAATCACCATCAGAGCCCCTTGAATCCCATCCGTGACGATTTGAGCAAAAGCGCCGCCAAGGCCAATATAGAGAATCGTAATTGTTACCCCGGCGAGAATCCCCCAGAAGTACGGAATGCCGAGGACCGTTTCAAAGATCGTCGCTAACCCGACATTCTGCCCGACAATGTAGTACACATTAAACAGTACTAGAAACGTAACAAGAACTTGCAAGGTTTTGCTGTTGTATCTCCTTCCGAGCCATTCAGGAAGTGTCGACACTCCGCCGAACTTCTTGCCATATCTCCAGAACTTTTTGGCAAAAAGCAACAGCGCGATCCAGCCAGCGCCAAAGCCGCCAAGTGTGTACCATAACACGGCCACACCATGCTCATAAGCAAGCCCAGGCACTCCAATAAACAAATTGGCACTGGCAAAGCTCGCGGCATAGCTTGCCCCGACCAGCCACGGGTTTACCTTTCCTCTCGCTGTAGCAAACCCGTTCATCGATTTACTAAATTTATTCCCCTTTTTCCCAATCCATGTGACAAAAATGAAATACAAGACTAGTAGACTAACAAGCGTCCAGAACAGTGGTCCCGTAATGAGCTGCATTAGTGATGTCCCCCTTTCGTAGATTTTTGGTAGCTTCGATTCCAAATTAGTAATCCAATTCCCCAGAAAGCTGCTAAGGCGATCCAATAGATGGTAAACATGTTCTTCTCTCCTTTTCACTGATCATAAAATTCATCTGTTACGCAACATCTTTTTTTCCGGGACCAAATAAAAAAGCCCCTTTCAAAAGAAAGAGGCTGAAATATGTAGACTGCTCCAACCTCTTATCTTCCAGACATCCATCTGTCTGTTGGAAGTAGCACCGTTCCCCTAATAGGGTGGTTGCCGGGCGTCATAGGGCCAAATCCCTCAGCCAACTCTTGATAAGAGTGAATTCGTTATGAAATTAGTTCAAATAATCTGATAACCAGCATCATAGCAGAGGTAAGAATTCCCTGTCAATCACTTATTTTTTAAAATTTCCATAATCCCCATGCCTGTAAGGTAAAGTACAGAATATTTCTAAAACGTTATTGACACCTTTTCCGTTATGCTGTATATTTTGTATCAACTTAATAGTTATTGATATTTCTTATCCCGAGAGGTGGAGGGACTGGCCCTTTGAAACCTCGGCAACAGACTGCATCAAGTACTGTGCCAATTCCAGCAAGCGGGAACGCTTGAAAGATAAGGAAGAGCTCTCATACATGTACGGTTATCAGCCTCTTCTTTTTCTTTTAAAAGAAGAGGCTTTTTCATGTACTTGAAGCAAATTTACATAGCGCAAGAACTTAAGGAGGAATCACAATGACGAAACAAATTATCCTAAATGCCTTTGAAATGAATAGCGCGATGCACAATTCCCACGGATTGTGGAAACATCCAAGAAGTCAGCGCCACCGCCGTTATAAAGACTTAGATTATTGGATGGACTTAGCAAAACTATTAGAAAGAGGCAAATTTGATGCCGTGTTCCTCGCCGATGTGCTGGGAATCTATGACGTGTATAAAAAAAGTAAAGATCCCTCGATCCGCGATGGGCTGCAGGTGCCGTTAAATGATCCTGCCCTCGTGATCCCGGCGATGGCCAGCGTGACGAAGCATTTGTCCTTTGCGATGACGGTCAGTACGACTTATGAAGCGCCATTTGGAAATGCCCGTCGTTTCTCTACTCTCGATCACCTGACAAAAGGGCGAGTCGCTTGGAACGTAGTGACCTCTTACCTGCCAAATGCGGCACGCAATTTTGGCTTAGAGAATATGATCAAGCACGATGAACGCTACGATATTGCCGATGAATATCTCGATGTGTCTTATAAACTCTGGGAAACGAGCTGGGAAGATGACGCGTTTGTGGAAGATGCCGAAAACAACACACTCGTTGATCCAGAAAAAGTTCATGAAATTAATCACCAAGGAAAATACTTTTCCGTAGAAGGACCGCACCTAAGTGAACCCTCCTTACAGCGGACACCTGTCATCTATCAAGCCGGCACATCCGAACGAGGACGCGAATTCGCCTCTAAGCACGCCGAGTGCATCTTTGTCGGTGGTCCGACACCCGAGCGAATTCGCTACTATGCCGATGATATTCGCAAGCGTGCGGAAAACCACGGCCGTAATCCAGACAACATTAAAATCTTCTCCTTCCTTAGTGTGATTGTTGGCGAAACGACTGAGGAAGCGGAGCAAAAGTTTGAAGAATATGCACGCCACTGGAGTCCGGACGCCGCGAAAGCCCAGTACGGAGCAAGCGGGTACGACATTGGCGAGTATGAAGAAATGGATCCCGATCTTCCTTTTGAATACACGAAGTCTACGGAAGGCGGTCACTATAAAGCGGCCACGCTAACGAAGGATGCTCCTAAAAAACTAACCGTCGGTGAAGTACTGAACCGCTTTGAATCACCAGACCGTAATAGCATTATTGTCGGAAATCCGAAAGAAGTGGCCGACGCGATTCAATTTCAGTTTGAAGAGTCAGGGGTGGATGGCTTTAACTTAAACCATTTAGTGACTCCAGGAGACCTTGAGGATTTTGTGGAGCTGGTGATACCTGAATTGCAAGATCGCGGATTGTATAAGAAGGATTATCAGGAAGGTACATTAAGGGAAAAGCTGTTTCCACATGGGGAAAGTGTACTGCCTGAGGATCATCCCGGCAGTCAATATAGATATTCGTTAACGTGATTATTTTAATGTGCCGAAGTTAATATCTCTACTGTCCCATTAGTCATATTTGCAAGAAACACTATCTGTCAATAAAAAACGGATCACAATGTCACAACAATAGGGTATAATGTAGATGCAATACTAAAGAAGACCGTGGTGCAGTCAACACCAACGGTCAGGTACAATAGCCCTTCAAAGGGGCGGCTCACATAGAGTTTTTAGAAATAACTACCCACATGCTTGCCAGGCCTATGGGTGGTTATTTTTTTCCTAAAAAAGAAGCATAAACAGCCAAAACGGCTATTTATGCTTCTTGTAAGACACGCGAATCGCTTTCCGCAGATTCATTTTTTTTTTGATCAACTAAGTTCAACGCTTCCGCTGTGGAAGTATGAATTTCTTTAATTAGTTCAGGGTTTTCCACTAGCTTCTTGCCATAAGAAGGGATCATTTCTTTAATTTTCGGCTCCCATTCTTTGATATGCTGAGGAAAGCATTTTTCCATTAATTCAAGCATGACAGAAACGGCCGTAGAAGCACCTGGAGAGGCACCGAGTAAAGCCGCGATCGAGCCGTCAGCAGAATGGACAAGTTCTGTACCAAATTGAAGGGTTCCTTTGCCGCCTTCTTTCGTATCTTTGATCACTTGCACACGTTGACCCGCTGTGACTAAATCCCAATCCTCGCTCTTGGCGGTTGGAATAAATTCACGTAACTGTTCCATACGTTTTTCTTTAGATAAAATCACTTGTTCAATCAAGTATTTCGTCAACGAAGCGTTTTTCACGCCTGCCGCGATCATCGTAAAGAGATTATCCTTACGTACGGATGTGATCAAATCAAGCAAGGACCCCGTTTTTAAAAACTTCGGTGAAAAGCCGGCAAACGGTCCGAATAGCAGCGATGTTTTGCTGTCGATATAACGTGTATCTAAGTGCGGCACAGACATTGGCGGAGCTCCCACCTTGGCTTTACCGTACACTTTAGCATGATGCTGTTCGATCACTTCCGGATTGTTACACACCATAAATTGTCCGCTAACTGGGAAGCCTCCGATATGTTTAGCTTCAGGAATGCCAGTCTTTTGCAGCAAGTGCAGGCTTCCGCCTCCACCGCCGATAAAGACGAAGTCAGACGTATGGGTCTCAAGTTTATCGTGCTCGAGGTCCTGCACCTTCACTTCCCATGCACCGTCGCTGGTCCGCTTAATATCCTTCACACTATGCTGGTAATTAACATCAATGTCCGTACTTTCCAAGGTGTCAAACATTTTACGAGTTAACACCCCAAAGTTAACATCTGTTCCCGCATCGATTTTTGTAGCTGCGATCGCTTCATTTGAGGCCCGGTCTTTCATGATCAGTGGAATCCATTCTTTCAGTGTTTCCGGATCATCGGAAAATTCCATCGCATCAAATAAAGGGTTGTCCACCATTGTTTTGAAACGCTTTCTTAGAAATTTAACATTCTGTTCCCCTTGCACCAAACTCATATGAGGCAATGGTTTAATGAACTCTTGAGGATTACGAATCAGATTACTGTTTACAAGATAAGTCCAAAATTGCTTTGAAACCTGGAATTGTTCATTCACTTTTGTAGCTTTAGACATGTCGATCGAACCGTCCGGCTGTTCCTTCGTGTAGTTCAGCTCACACAGAGCAGCATGTCCCGTACCCGCATTATTCCACACGTTTGAACTTTCTTCCCCTCCACTATCAAGCCTTTCAAACACGCGAATATTCCAGTCCGGCACTAGTTCTTTCAACAATGCTCCAAGCGTTGCACTCATAATTCCTGCACCAATTAAAATAACGTCTGTTTTACTCTGGCTGTTGCTCATTTTTCCCATCCTTATTCACTAAGATTTGTAAAAGCAAAAGTATATAGGCGCTCCTACTTAGGCTTCACAATCATCCAGGGAGCAACCTAATCACACATATCTTTTTTGACTCACTATCTCCTAGTGTATCACTATTGATTTGAAAATTAAAATTATATATTTACCCTTATATAATCGTTATAGGCGATAATAAAACCCAATGAGATGTTTGTTCGAAGGTAGTAGTAACTTAAAAGAATATATTTTATTAAAGGAGCAGCTATCATACTTCTTTTAATTTATGATAAGGCTCACCGTAACATAACTAAAGAGGAATAATCTCCAATATAAGATACCAATACTTTCTATACTCCTCTATTAGCCTGATAAGTTATTAAGTCTCTGCTTAAAAAACCCCTTAAGTTCATATTTCATCACGATAATACACTATCTATATGGTGTCTTTAGATTTCCTATTACACCCTTGATAGGAAAATTATGATATGATCTGCATAATAAATCTTATGGAGTGGTTCAAATGAAAGCAACAGAAACGAACTTGTTACAATTTCTAAAAGGACCCAAGCAATTTGTTATTCCTATTTATCAACGTACATATAGTTGGACGAAGAAACAGTGCGAACAACTTTGGCAGGATATTGTGCGAGCTGCAGAGGACGAGAGTTTATCAGGGCACTTTATGGGATCTGTAGTTTATGTAGAGAAAGGCCTTTACCATGTTACTTCTGTTCCAAGATTATTAGTTATCGATGGGCAGCAGCGTTTAACTACCCTCAGTCTAATACTTTCTGCTTTCTCGGAATTGATGGAGGAGAATGAAAAGGAATCTTCTTTGATCACAGCTAAAAAAGCAAGAAACTATTATTTGTTAAACTCTGATGAAGAAGATGAAGACCATTATAAACTTCTTTTGACGCAAAAAGATAGAAACACTTATATTGACATATTGGAAAGAAGAGATCTGGACAAGGGCCATTCTAATAGAGTCGTAGAAAATCATGGATTCTTTAAAGAAACCATGAAAAAGAGTGACTTATCCTTAGACGAGATCTATGAGGGAATTAGTAAATTAATTATGGTAGACATTTCTTTAGACAGAGATAAGGATAACCCTCAATTGATATTTGAAAGCTTAAACTCTACGGGGCTGGACCTTTCCCAGGCCGATTTAATTCGAAATTACTTTTTAATGGGGTTAGAAGAAAAGGACCAGAAGAGACTATACAAAAATTATTGGTATAAACTTGAGAAAAGATTTGGACATTTAGAAGATACTCGCTACTTTGATCGGTTTATACGTGATTATCTTACCCTTAAAACAGGTACCATACCAAAATTAGGGGTTGTCTACGAAGCTTTCAAAAGTTATGTCCAGCAAAATTCTCATGATTCAATTGAGGAAGTCATCGAAGACGTATTTAAATATGGCAATTACTATATTAATTTAACTTTCCATGACGATGATCCTTTACTTGAACGGTACTTTAAAGAGATCCGCAGTCTGAAAGTAGATGTGTCATATCCATTTCTTCTCAAAGTGTATGAGGATTACACATGTAACCTTCTTAATAGGGATGGATTTTCAGAAGTATTAGAACTCGTAATCAGCTATGTCTTCCGTAGAGCAATATGTGGTATCCCTACTAATTCTCTTAACAAGACGTTTGCTTCATTAATCAGAGAAGTTAATTCCGAGGAATATACTAAGAGTATTAAAGCTGCGTTGCTGTTACGAACAGGCTATCGACGGTTTCCTTCTGACGAGGAATTTAAACGCAAGTTAGTCATGAAGGATGTTTATAATTTCAGGAGTCGTAACACCCTATTACGAAAACTTGAGAACTTTAACAGAAAAGAACCAATTAACGTAGAAAATTATACCATTGAACACATTGTGCCCCAGAATAAGAATGTGTCCGATGCATGGCAAAATGAACTTGGCCCGGATTGGAAGCAGATCAAGGAAGAATACCTTCATACTCTAGGTAACTTAACCCTAACCGGTTATAATTCAGAGTTAAGCGACCGTTCTTTTGAAGAAAAGTCCAAGCTTAAAGGCGGATTCAACGATAGTCCACTATGGCTGAATCGTAGTTTAGCTAATTGTAGAAAGTGGGACGAGTCAGCAATTAAAGAAAGAGCTGATATTCTAGCTGGGAGAGCTTTGCAAATATGGCCATATGCTAACTTAAGTGAAGAAGAATTAGCCAAATACCGAGTAAATGACCCAAGTGAAGCAGACCAGGGATACACATTAAGGTACCATGAGGATACCTTCAGTTCAGATACCCTTGCAATCTATGAAAAATTAAAAATGAAAATATTAAATTTAGACACCAGTATAACTGAAGAATTTAAAAAGTATTATATTGCTTATAAAACAGACGGACACAACTTTGTTGATTTAGAGCCTGCGAAAGCTCATTTAAAGCTGTGGTTAAATGTGAAGGCAAATAGTTTACATGATCCTAATCATTTAACGAAAGATGTATCCAACATTGGACATCGGGGTAATGGCGAACTAGAGATAAAAGTAACACCTAATATCGATCCTGAATTAGTAATGGACTTGATAAAACAGTCTTATGAGCAGAACCTTGAGTATGCATAAATAATCAGTTGAATCTGGAGACCATATTGACTCCACAAATATAGAACCAAACGCTTGTTCAATTTTTGAACAAGCGCTTGGTTCTTTCATTTAGAAAGACGACGTTATGTGCAGAGAATCTAGACCGCACGATGGGTCGCAACGTCTTTACTGTTAATGGTCTCCCTCTTTCTTAACCCACATATATCCATAACCTGAAAGAACAACGGAACCTTCTACTTTCTTATCATGGAATAAGTCCGTTCCGTTAAATGGTATCGCTACTTCGACCTCTCCTTTTGACGTGTTAACAACAAAGAAAACTTCCTCCCCTGAATTAGGATCCATTCTCTTTAAGGCAAAAAGGCGCAGATCTAAATCGAGTACTTCTTGGTCGGCATATGGTGAAAAGGCTGCTTCTTTTTTACGAATCTCTATCATTTCTTGAAGCCCTTTAAAAATGCCAGACCGACGCGGATCCGTTTGGAGTTCTTCACGAATCGTATCAACACTTAGCTTTTCTCTATTGATTCGTCGTGGAATGCCTGACTCTGTCATACCTCCCTCATCATTTTTTGATCCTAATAAGGAATGATAGTAAATAGCGGGTACGCCGATGACGGATAGTAGAACGGAATGGGCTGCTAGCATCTTTTGTACTTCATCTTCTACGGTAAGGTCTTCTTCCTTATTCTTTAAGGCTTCCGAATAGTTGATGTTTAGCTCATAGACAGATTGGCTTCCATCTGGATTACTTTTATACGAAACATCTCCGCCATTTGCTTTTACTTGATCGACGAGCTCTTGCTTTTCGTCTTCATTCAACAATCCTTCTGTAGGGCGCATGCCTATGCCATCATGACTGGCCAGGAAGTTAAAGTAAGTTGCTTCTTCTGATACGGGTTCAATGGTTTGAGCCCATTGGGTTAGCTTTGATGCATCATGCTTCATAAAACTATAAAGAACGAGCGGAGGCAGCGTAAACTGGTACACCATGTTCGCTTCATTCGTTCCGCTTCCAAAGTAGCTTATATTTTCTTCATGGGGAACGTTCGTCTCTGTAATGATCTGGGTATTCGGCTGAAAGGCATTCATGACCGTATTCCAT
The DNA here is from genome assembly GCF_902726645.1 of Halobacillus ihumii. Lineage (NCBI taxonomy): Bacteria > Bacillati > Bacillota > Bacilli > Caryophanales > Bacillaceae > Halobacillus > Halobacillus ihumii. The sequence goes on along the minus strand of NZ_CACVAO010000001.1, from coordinate 2,974,426 downwards.
AATTGAATAATGGCATGAGCCTGTGGCAAGTGAATGCAGGATGTGCCTGATTCCTTCCATATAAAGCCGATCGCATCCAACCGGATACTGGTTGCGCCTTGATGGGCATAAGAAAGCAGGATATCTGTCATTTCCATTAGCACATCAGGATTCGCAAAGTTAACGTCTACCTGATCCTTACTAAAGGTTGTCCAGGCTGTTTTCCCTTCCGTGCCGTACTCATGATAGAGTGGCGAGGTTCTAGGTCTGACTACATGCTCACTATTAAACTCTGGATCTTTAGGGATAAAGAAGTCTTTATACGTCGGATCATCATCAAGATACTTTTGAAACCATTCGCTGGATTGCGACATATGGTTGGCTACAAAATCAAACATCAGCCGATAATACTTGGAAAAGTTCTGAATGTCACTCCAGTCCCCTAACTCTGGATGAATCTTTCTATAGTCACTTACGGAAAAGCCATCATCCGAAGTGTAAGGGAACATTGGTAAGAGATGAACATCCGTAATGATGCCGTCGACTTCTTCCTTCAAAAATTGGTGCAATGTCGGGAGAGTTGGTTTCCCCTCTTCGTATATGCTATCACCATATGTAATGAGATAAATATTCTGTTCTGTCGGCGCAGCTGGGGTCGTCCACTCTTTTTTGGACCACTGTTCCATCAGCTCTTGAAATGTATTGATCACCTCGTCATCCCTCTTGCCATAAATGTCTTCAAGATGATGGGCAATTTGATCGATGAGTTCGTCTTTCATAGAAGTCCCCCCCCTTTACTATTGATGTAAATAAGCACGCTTTATTTGTTTCCAGGAAAGCTCTGTTGTATCGTTTACCATCAAATCCGCTTGGTCCAGATAAGATCCCACACCTACCGCAAACATGCTGCTCGCTTGGATCGACTGAACCCCAACCTTTGCATCTTCAACCCCAATGGAGTGCTTAGGGTCTGCTCCCAGTGCTTCACATTCAGTTAGGAAAATTTCCGGATCTGGTTTCGATTGCTTAATTTTAGCTGCATCCGCACAGTAATCAAATAAGTGCTCGATTTCCAAGGCATGCAGGACGGTTTTGGCATTTTTTGATACTGAAGCTAACCCAACAGGGATGGATTCACTTCTAATCTCTTCAATAAGTTCTTTTATGCCGGGTAAAATGTCCTCTGGAGTAAGCTGTTGGATTAACTGTTTATAGAACTCATTTTTCTGGCTAGCTAGATCTTCTATTTCTGAATCCGTATAAGCGTCTGACTGATTTCCATGCGCTAGAATCAATTTCAGTGAATCAACCCGGCTTACACCTTTAAGGTTTTCATTAAAGCTTTCGTCAAAAGGAATCCCTAATTCATCGGCCAGCTGCTTCCAAGCTAAATAATGATAATGGGCAGTATCGGTTATCACCCCATCCAGATCAAAAACGACGGCTTCTATGTGTTGTGAGTTCATCGATTAAGTCCTTTCTTTGTAAAATTTATTATCCTTATGCAAGGGAATTTCAAGATGATCGATAAAACGATAATGTTGCTTCCCGATTTCGATATCAATCGGGTCTCCCCCAACTTTCTCAATACATAACGTATTCTGATCCATCTCCACCGTAATTTCTCTGCCTTTATAATGGAAGGGCAGTTTAAAGGAAGACCATGCTGCAGGAAGTGTAGGATTCAGTTTAATTCCTTCCTGTTCAAACGATAGATTCAAGAAACTAAAGACGGCCAACCAGATGGAACCTAATGATGCCGCATGAATCCCTTCATCTGAAGAGTGAGGGTTCGGTCCAAGATCAATTAAGCACGCTTCCTGGAAGAGCTGGTAAGCCAGTTCCTCCTGATCACATCTCATCGCCAAAATGGAATGAATCGCTTTACTTAAGGAAGAATCATGGATCGTTTTATCTTCATAATAGCTGAAATTCTTCTCGACGACCTCTTTAGAGAATAAATCTGGGAAAAGATACAACAGCATTACGACATCCGCTTGCTTCAAGATTTGCATCTCGTTTACTTCGCCTCTGGAGTAATCAAGCAAGATCGACTGGCTGCCTTGGTTCTCTTTATATTTAGTTAAGTCAATTGCAGGTTTTCCTAAAAATGTATCATCCTGGGGAATCAGTTGGTCAGCATTCTCCTTCGGTAAATACAACCGGTTCAGAAAATCTTCCGCTGACTTTTGAAATTCTATATCCAGCTCGTTGAACTTATCCAATACGTGCAGCGTTTGTTTTACAATATAATGGGCCATGTAATTCGTATAAGCATTGTTATCAATAAACTCTGTATATTCATCTGGCCCGATGACGTTTAACAGGTGCAGTTGGCCGTCACGTTCTGATGTGCGGCTCAGCCAAAACTTGCTCGTTTCTTCAAGCATCGTTAACCCTTTCGCTGCCATGAACTCCTGATCATCAGTTGCTTGATAATAACGAAGCACAGCATAGGCGATATCAGCGACAATATGATGCTCCGCTAAGGCTGAGGCTACTTTTTGCCTTTCGCCGGTTTTTATATTGATCGCAGCATAAGCAGGTGTTTCTTCCTTGCCTGTCCGTGCGCTCTCCCACGGGAACTGAGCCCCCTCATGTCCATTTGCCTTCGCTCGCTCTCTGGCTTCTGGCAGCCTGTTATACCGGTATTCCAGCAATTGTTTAGCTGCCTTTGGATCATTGTAAAGATGATAAGGTAAGACAAAAATTTCCGCATCCCAGAAAACATGCCCTTTATAGCCTTCACCTGTTAACCCTTTAGCCGCCACACTGAGATTAGGGTTATGCTTCGGAGCCATAATCTCCAAGTGATACCGGGCAAAATCAATCGCCTGCTGATCCATAGGTTTGCTGGAATGGATCTCAATTCGCCGTTCTTTCCAGAAATCCTCCCAGGCACCTTCTGATTGTTGTAGGATCTGTTCATAGCCTTCTTTCGATAACTGTTTTACCTTCGCTAAGCCGATATCATTTAACTCATCAACTTTTTGATCAATACTCGTGTACACCGCATTGAGTTTTTCCATATGAAACGGTTCGTTTCTCTTTAATGCAGCTGTAGATTCACATAGCAGCTGGCGGTTTTTTGCAAAAAAATGGACATCACAGCTCTTTGAATAGGTGCATGTCGAGAATAAGCCAATGGTTTGATGGGATCGTGTTGTTGTGTACGTACCTTGCATATAGGTTTCGTCATGGACTTGAACATGATCTTCCAGCAAATGCTGGCGGCCAAAGTTCGTTTGCTGCGCATCAATGCCTGTCCTGATCGTAATGGTGACGTCTCTATTCAAACTTTCAATACCCACTTTTGAAGCTAATACATGGATATCATGTTTAGCTGCTAGTCTGCGAAACGTAAATTGCAGACGTAATCCATCTTCTCTTTCCCAGACCACATCCTTTGTAAGTTCTCCTTTGTCCATGTGAAGGGTTCGGTCATAAGAAATTGTTTTTCCCTTCAATGAAGAAAAGACTTCTCCATCAATTTCTAGGTCCATCCCCATGACATCTGGAAGGTTCACTATTTCCTCGGGTTCTTCTATGCTCGAATTGTTATAAATGCCTGCGACAAATAACCCACGCTTTTGAATCGGGTAGTCTTCTTCATGCGCACCCCGAATTCCCATGTATCCATTACCTAGCGTCATGAGCGTCGCATATTTGTTTATTTTTTTGAGATCAAATTGATCTTCGGAAAGCTTCAAATTCCTCATAAATAAATACTCTCTCCTATTTCAGCAGATCTGTATAACGCCTCAACAAGTTTCTGAATTTCATACCCTTCAGCACCGTTTGTAATCCATTCTTCCTGTGATCCTAAGCATTTTTGAATAAAAGAATGAATCGAAAGTCGTTCACGGTCATCTGTATCGGCAGGGCCTTTTTCAAACAAAGTTACGAGTTCACCCTTCTCATCTGTATAAATTTCTAAAGGGTACAAGGTGGCACCCGCTTGATCTCCAGCAAACTCGATATTCATCTTTTTCGTTTGCTTCATATGAAGCGCAAAGGAAGTGTCAATTTGAATCAAGCCGCCATTCTTCAGTTCAATCGTGCCAAACAGCGAGTCTTCTACCTCATATTTTTCAGGATTCCATTTTCCAAAAGAACCTTCCGATTTATACGGGCCAATCTTCTGAAACATGTTCGCGGATACCTTCTTCACTTCTGGAAATCCCATGATGAAAAACGCGCTATCCAGCATATGTATGCCTATATCGATTAATGGGCCGCCCCCCTGGAGGTCTTTGCTAATAAAATTCCCCCAGCCTGGTACGCCGGACCTTCTTAAAGCAGAGAGCTTGGCGTAATAGATGTCACCAAGCACTCCTTCTTGAACTTTGTTACGCAGCATAGCTGTTTCCTCTGAGAAACGATGTTGAAAGTTATAAGCCAGCACCAAGTTTTTCTCTTTCGCTAGGTCATTCATTTCTTTAGCCTCAGAAGCAGCGATACTCGGAGGTTTCTCACAAAGCACATGACAATTTGCTTTCAGAGCTTCCATCACATGTTGGTAATGATATTTATTTGGCGTACAAACACTGACGATATCCGGCTTTTCCGTACTTAGCATTTCTTCCAGGTCAGTGTAGCCATGGGCAACTTGATTGCGCTCAGCGAATGAACGAGCCTTCTCTTCCCTTCTGTTCAGTACAGCAACGACTTCAACACCTTCATAACTCCGGTAATTCGGAAGGTGTTTCTTCTCGGCTACATCCCCGCCACCAATGATCGCGACCCTCATTGTTTTCAATGGATACCCTCCTTCAGCTATTCAGTAATGACTTTAGATAAGCGATCGATTTCTTATACGCTTCTTCCTGATGCTCGCCTCTGATCCGGCCCTCAATCGTTACATAGCCTGCATAGTTGTCGTCACGAAGCTGAGCATAGCATTCCTCGAAATCAATCGAGCCGGTTCCTGGCTGGTAGCGGTGGTTATCCGCGATATGAATATGTTTGATTAAGTCCCGATTGGCGTGCAATGATCCGATGAGACTGTCCTCTTCAATGTTCATATGATAAAAGTCACCAATGATCTTTGTGTGCTGCAACCCATTCTCTTCAATATAGGCTCTAGCATCGGCAATCGTATTGATCATATGATCTTGATAACGGTTTAGTGGTTCGAGAAAAATCGTTGTGCCTGTTTCCTCTGCTGCTTTTTCTAAATAAAGCAGGGAATCACTAACTGTCTTCCAGTCCTCTTCCTGGCTTCGCGGTGACTCCATTGGCGGTAAGCGGTACGTAAACATTCCCCAGGCTGCTGGAACGACAATTCCTTTTCCTCCTACATATTGAAGAGCTTTTAAGATTTCCGTGATTTCCTCTAACCCATTTTGACGTTTCTCTTCTGAGAAATCACCAATCCAGCCGTCATATCCTCCGCAAGCGGCATTGACGACAACGCCTGTTTCATCGATGGCCTTTTTAATTTCCTCTTTATGATCCACTAATAGCTTTCCGTCTATCTCAAACGCGTCAAAGCCGAGCTCTTTAATGTACTGAAATTTCTCGCTGATCGCTTCAGGAAAAAAGCTCTGATTTTGCGTTGCGAGTTTCATAGTCTTCATCCTTTCTTTATCCGTGTTGGACTCCAAGCTTAATACTAAGGTTCGGTGATTGATCGACATATTTCATATAAGCCTCTGCACTATCTTCAAAGCTTACAACCGGATCAATTATTTTTTCACAGTCCAGATGACCGTTCATGAGTAACTGCCAGCACGTTCGTTCGATCCGCTTCCGATCCCAGCGCGGATAGTCACGATTTGGTTCACTTCCCACCCTTGAGAACACAAGATTGGCATTGTTGAAATGGGCTTCCCGTCCAAAATTGAGCCCCTCTGGAAAAGGCTTAGCAAATGCGATATAGGAGATCGTCCCAGCATAACCAGTTCCTTTCAAAGCATCCTGGAGGGCACTACTGATCCCGCTTGTCTCGACCCAGGCATCTACACCCTGTTTATCCGTCAGTTTTTTTACTTCAAAACCGGCGTCGCAGCTCGTTGGATCAAGGCAGACATCAGCCCCTCCTTCTCTAGCAATCTCTCTTCGATGTTCAATCGGATCGACACCTATCACTAAGCTGGCTCCCATTTTTTTCACGAGTTGAATCGCAATTTGACCAATCGCTCCTAAGCCCGAAATAGCGACACAGTCCCCTGGTCTAATATGAGCATCTCTCACTGCGCCAAGTGCAAACTGGGCAGGGTCATAACACACCGCATTTTGCCATTTCCCGTGCTCCGGCATTTTTAATAGTCTATGGTTGTTACTAGCATTCACAATGACGTACTCAGAGATTGGTCCATACGTACAGACACGATCTCCTACCGAAACATCCGTCACCTTATGGCCTGTTTCTACGATTTCCCCGACGATCATATTTCCTAGCTTGAACTCACCGAACACAATTCCTTTTTCCGAGGTATCTTCTCTTGGAACAAAGCTTCTCCACTCCTCTGAAAACTCTTCATCCATGAACGGAGTAATTCCTCGAAAGTCGACGACCTCCGTGCCGTGTTTCGGGGCTGAAAATTCAACTTTAATTTTCACTTCTTCTTCCCCTAGGTGCGGTGCCTCCACATCCAGTAAAGCTGCTTCTCGTGGTTTTGTAGCGACAAGTGTTTTAATTTGTTCTTTATTTTGAATCATCCTTTAACCCCTCCATCTGTTACGTTTCCTTTAATTAAGTTCTCTGATATCGCATACATAATGACGACAGGCAGTGCGGTAATTATCGACGCGGCCATCATTCTACCCCAAACGTAATCAGGGGTATTAAATAAGGCATATAACCCTACAGGTAATGTGAAATTCTCTGCGCCTGAGAAGAAAATCGAAGCGAAGAGGAAATCATTCCAAGCGACCATAAAGCAATAAACAAACACTGAAACAATCCCTGTAAAAGAGAGCGGAATGATGATATAGAAAATCACCTTAATTCGATTTAATCCATCTATTTTGGCCGCTTCCTCTAAATCTTTAGGAATCGTTTCAAAATAGCTGTTCAGCATCAATATGGCTGTCGGCAAAGTCTGAACAATCATCACGATAATGAGTGATGTTTTTGTATCGTATAAACCCAGGCCGGCAATCACTTTAAACAATGGAACAACTAACAGAATGCCTGAGAACATATAAACGGTGTAGAAGCTGGCATTGATCGCCAGGCGCCCTCTGAAGTTCAGTCTTGAAAGGGCATAAGCTCCGAATATCGCAATCCCGACAGAGATGACAGATGCAGTTACGGAAACAATAAAACTGTTCTGTAAATAATGAAGGTATGGAAAGATCGCTGGATTAAAGATGTCAATAAAATGCTGGAGCGTCCAATCCTTCGGGAAAAAAGTCGGGTTTCTTGAAATGGCTTCCTCGGAACCTTTAAATGCCGTCATCAGCATGATAAAGAAAGGAAACAAGCAAATGCATAACAGGGCGATTACCCCGAAATAAAAGGAAGCTCTTCTGGCCATTTTCGATGATCTTGTCTTAACTGCTGGCATTTAAGTTCACCTTCTTCCTAATAGCAATAATTAATGTACTAATCACTAAGAATAGGATGACAGAAATCGCTGATGCTTTCCCTAAGTCATTAAAGGCAAATGCGGTTTCATATAAATAGACTCCTAGTACATTCACTTTATTTGTTAATAGATAAACGTCCTCAAACATATAGAACATCCAAATCGTTCTTAGCGTGATCACCGTAAGCATGACCGGCATAATGGCAGGTAACGTAACGGCTTTAAACTTTTGCCAAATATTTGCGCCATCCATTTCGGCTGCTTCATATAACGTAGGTGATATCGTTTGCAGAATGGCCAAGAACGCGATAAAGGCGTAAGGAAAGTACCTCCAAATCGCAAACAACACAACAAGAATGAAAGCACTGGTAGGATCATCAAACCAGAGAGGTGCCCGATCAAAAAGATGCAAAATATCTCTGCCAATATAATTAATGATGCCGTATCCACTGTTGAACATATATTTCCATACAAAGATCAGGGAAATGGACGGAGTGACATAAGATAAAATGATCAGGGAACGGGCAACCTTCCTAAATCGAAATGGGCGATTAAACATGATGGCTACATAAAGACCCAGGGCTGTACTCCCCACAACGACCAAAAAGGTGTAAAGAAGAGTAATGCCAAGTGATTTATAAAAATCAATATTCGTCAATGTTTCTATGTAGTTTTCAAACCCTACAAACTTTGCAGGAAACTCAGGGTTAATAGGCTGCTCAAAAAAACTGATATAGAAGTTAGAGAGCATAGGGTAGCCAATTAGCAATAAAATTAAAAGCGAGCTTGGCAACAATAAAATCAAGGCTAACTTTCCATCTGACGTTTCTCGTTTGACCTTAAACAATATAGGGACCACCTTTCTAAACAAGGTTTAATTCTGGCTGCAGAAACCAATGTCCCGCAGCTAGCTATTGCAATAGTATTTATTCAATAACCTTCTCCAACTGTTCCTGGGCTGCATTTATCCCTTCTTCAACGCTAGCATCACCAACGGTTACGCGGTTGACCATGATAGGGATCGCATTGGAGCTTGAAATTTGGCCCATTTTCACGAAGTTCTTATCTCCTACTAAACCGAATACTTGAATTTCATTAAAGGATTCGGCAATCTCGGTAGATAAATCACCAAAGGCATTAATGACTTTATTAGATTGATAGGTTTCACTTGCTACGACACTTTTATGGACTGGCTGCGCCCCGCCTGGAGCCATGAGAATCCACTCGGTCGCATTTTCGGTTTTGGACAGGAATTTTATGAACTTTTGCGCCGCTTCTTTCTGCTGTTCTTTTAACCCCGTTGGAATTGTTAAAGAACTAACTGTTCCAAAGACAGCTTCTTGTTCTTTTTTCGGAATCGCAAACCCTAGATTACTAGGATCGCCTTGAGCGTAAACAGCGGGCATAATGTACGTAGAATAGATCGCCATTGGGGCTGTACCATTCATGAACGCATCTCTTACCTCAGTGACACCATTTGAGCCTGGCATCGTATATTGCGATAGTTTCTTATAATACTTCAACGCTTCTTTCATCTCGGGAGTGTTCAGCGTGATTTCACCATTAGCATTTAAGATGTTGGCTTTATTGGAAAGGGCAAACTGTGAGAAGGCTTGCTCTGACATTCCGGCCTCTGCAGTCGGCATGGCAATCCCATACTTCTGATTAGCCTTATCCGTAAATGCCTTCGCAACCTCAAGCAGCTCCTCCCAGTTCTGTGGTTCATCAAAACCTTTGGAAGCTAGCATTTCTTTGTTGTACCATATGCCTTGTACCCACCCGCTGATCGGGATGCCTCTAAAACCTTCCCCATCCTCTGTACGTACGAGTCGCAATGCCCCGTCAAAATACTCGTCTTTCCCAATGTCACGAATGACGCTTTTCAAAGCTTCCGTATCGACAAGAGCATTTCTATCCAGCATCTTTGCATGCTGCTGCCCCACCTCAATAACCTCTGGTAACTCGCTTGCCTGAGCTAAGGTAATGATTTTGGTCGACATGCTGCCTTCCTCAACGACCACGGGATCAATATTGATGTTAGGATTGACCTCCTCAAATTCTTCTATTAATCCATTTACTACCTTTAGGCGTTCCTGCTCTACAGAAGTATGCATAAATTCAATGGTTACTTCCCCACCCTTTGACTGGGTTTCGCTAGAGCAGCCGACTACAGCTATAGACATTATAATGAAAGCCATTATTCCAAACCATTTTCGATTCATGTGTCAGCCTCCCGAATAGTTTTTGTTTCCTTTACCCATAAGGAATCCATGTCGTTTTTATCATTTAACGAACTTTTAGGGAGCGGTCCCAAATGTTTTCAAAAAAGTTTGACAGCGCTACCATTTGTGAAGATCATAATATACCTTTTGTTTTGCTGTCAACATAACCTTTCATTCAAAACCCTTATTTTATGCAAACTTAAACCATCATAATCCCTGCCTGATCCGAAGTGTTTTTCCTTTTCAAAAAATTTCAGAAAAAATTTATCGAATGACATATTTTAATATATTTGGTACTATAAAATGGAACCGGTACCAAAAGTGAGGTGAATCACGATGAATCCGACGATCTACGATATAGCAAAAGCGGCGAATGTATCAAAGTCTACTGTATCCAGAGTCTTAAATAATAATCCTAATATATCTGCTAAAAGTAAAGAGAAAGTACAAAAGGCGATTGAAGAGTTGAACTACCAGCCAAGCAAAATTGCACGGGGGCTTTCTTCGGGCTTCGATGCTATTCTTGTCGTTTCTCGTTCAACGACAACAACAAAGAACAACCCGTTCTTCTCTGAGATCCTTCACGTCATATCGAGATTTTCTGAGGAGGAAGATTATGATGTCATTCTCCAAACCTCTCAGAATGATGTGGAAGAAATCAAACGCTGTATAGCCAAAACAGCTTCCAAAATTGTAAAAGGCATCATTATGCTTAGCTCTCCTTCTGATGAAGATTATTTTAAAGAAATCGATAAATTTAACATTCCAACGATTGTGATCGGGAAGGTAGTTGGAGAGTATAAAAACATCTACTCTGTTGATACCAATAACTTTTTAGACAGTTATAACCTTGTCCAATATATGATTGATTTAGGGCATAAAGATATTGCCTGCCTGTATTCTCCACAAGATTATCATGTGTCGATTGATCGATTAGAGGGTTATGTGCAATGTCTCAAAGATAACAATCTTCCAGTTCGAGATGATCTTATGATCAACTGTGGTTTTACCATGAACGAAGCTTATCAAAATTCCCAGCAGCTTTTCGATCGGCAAGGACTTCCGACTGCCATTTTTGCTACAGATGACCTGAAACTGCTTAGCTTGTATAAGAATTTAGATGAGCATGGTATTTCGACACCATCGGATATTCTTATCGGAGGCTACAGTAATACAGAGATTACATCTTTCTTATTTCCATCTATCATCCAGATCGAAAACCCAACAGACGAGCTTGGAGAAACGGCAACAAAACATCTGTTCAAAATTATTAAAAACGAAGATGCAACGGGCCGCCAGGTTATTATTCCTACCACAAGGACTGTCCAGGGTTCAAAGTACAAAACGCAGTCGTTTCCGAAAAAGTTATAAAAAAAGCCTCACAAGCCATCCTTTTCAAGACAGCTGTGAGGCTCTTATTTTTTATAAAATTATTTTATTTAGATACTGTGCCTGCTTCATCAGCCGAATGTACTCTATGACGATAGTAATCAGCATGATCAGGATCGAGCGGTTTACGGCCAAGGATAAGATCTGCTGCCTTCTCAGCTAACATTAATACAGGTGCATGGATATTGCCGTTCGTCACGTAAGGCATGGCAGATGCATCGACCACTCGTACATTTTCGAGTCCGTGAACCTTCATGGTTTGCGGATCTACGACTGCCATAGGGTCTGAATCTGGTCCCATTTTGGCCGTACAAGATGGGTGCAGGGCAGTCTCAGCATCTTCTTTCACCCATTCTAAAATCTCTTCGTCTGTTTGAACGGTAGGACCGGGGGAAATTTCTCCTGCATTGTACTTTTTCATAGCTGGTTGAGACATGATGTTACGAGTAATTCGGATGGCTTCTACCCACTCGCGTTTGTCTTGTTCAGTAGAAAGATAGTTATAGACCATGTTTGGATGTTCTTTCGGATCTTTTGAGCGAATCTTTAAGGAACCGCGGGCATCAGAGTACATTGGTCCGATGTGTACTTGGAATCCGTGATCCGTTGGTGCTTTTTGTCCATCATACCGTACGGCTACCGGTAGGAAGTGGAACATCAAGTTCGGGTAGTCGACGTCCTCGTTTGAACGGACGAAACCTCCGCCTTCGAAATGGTTCGTGGCTGCCGGTCCGGTACGTCCGAGCATCCACTGCAAACCGATCCAAGGCATGCGCGCTTTACTTAAGTTCGGCTGTTCGGAAACGGGAACTGGACAAGCGTGCTGGACATAGACTTCAAGGTGATCTTGAAGGTTTTCCCCAACACCTGGAAGATTCACAACTGGTTTAATGCCAAGAGAGCTTAGGTGTTCAGCATCTCCCACACCTGACAATTGAAGCAGCTGTGGCGTATTGATGGCACCGCCTGAGAGAATTACTTCACCTGCTTGAACTTGATGAGTCTGTCCATTGCGTTGATAGGTCAATCCTTTAGCTCTTTTTCCATCAAAATCGATACTTGTCACGAAAGCACGAGTCTTCACTGTCAGGTTCTCACGTTTCAAGGCCGGGTGAAGATAGGCACGTGAAGCGGATAATCGCTGGCCTTTGTACACATGCTTATCAAACGGCCCGAATCCTTCCTGACGAAAACCGTTCACATCAGGGGTTCTTGAGTAACCAGCCTCTACACCTGAGTCAAAAAAGGCTTGGAATAAAGGGTTTTTAGCTGGACCGCGTTCCAATTTGATCGGCCCGTCGTGACCGCGAAGGTCATCATCTGGTGATCCTAACGCATTTTCCAAACGTTTGAAATAGGGAAGGCAATGCGCAAAATCCCACGTTTCCATACCTGAATCGGCTCCCCAGCGTTCATAGTCCATTGGGTTTCCGCGTTGATAAATCATACCGTTGATGGAACTGGAACCTCCGAGTACTTTTCCTCGGGCATGCTTGATCCGTCGGCCATTCATATATGGCTCAGGATCAGATTCGTATTTCCAGTCGTAAAGGCTTTTGCCTGCTGGAAATGGCAAAGCTGCCGGCATTTGGATCAGCAGGTCCCATGAATAATCACTGCGTCCAGCCTCTAATACAAGAACGCTTTTTTTTCCATCTTCACTTAGACGATCACCGAGTACGGAACCCGCACTCCCGCCGCCTACGATTACAATGTCATAGGTTTCAGTCATCTATTGTTCCTCCTTGATGTTGAGAATGGAAAGAAGGGATTCAGACAATAGGAGCAGCAATGCCCTTCTTTCATGTATTGATTCAAGTCAGTGTATCTATAAAACTATTTCTTAAAGCTGATAAAGCCTGATTCAATAGAAATGAATCTATTAGAACCAGTTGATAGGCTCAGGTTTAAGATTTTGGTAGATATGCTTTGTTTCTGTATATTCTTCCATACCTAGTCTGCCTAGCTCGCGGCCAATACCAGACTGCTTAAATCCACCCCAAGGGGCGTGCGGGAAATAAAGGTTGAATTCATTAATCCAAACCGTCCCCATGCGCATCTTCGCTGCACAGCGTTCTGCTTTTGCAATATCATTTGTGAACACACCGCCAGCCAGTCCATAGATCGAGTCATTCGCAAGCTTTATGGCCTCTTTTTCGGCAGTGAATTTTTCAACCGTAATAATGGGACCAAATCCTTCATCTTGAACGACGCTCATGTCTGTTGTGCAGTCTGTGAAGATTGTAGGCAGGTAGAAAAATCCTTTTTGCAGTTCAGGGTCTTCTGGGCGTCCGCCGCCAACGGCTACTGTCGCCCCTTCTTCGATTCCTTTTTCTACATATTTTTCTACTTTTGCAAGGTGTTCAGCTGAAATAAGCGGTCCCATTTGAGTATCTTCTTCAAATCCGCTTCCCAGCTTGAATTTTTTCACTCGTTCGACAAGCGCTTGAACGAATTGATCGTGAATGCTTTCTTCTACAATCAGTCTTGTACCAGCGGAACAGATCTGCCCTGCGTGGAAGAAAACTCCGTTTAATGCTTGATCGACAGCTATTTCAAAGTCAGCATCAGCAAAGATGATATTCGGATTTTTCCCTCCCAGCTCAAGTGCTAGATTCTTCACGTTGGAGCTTGCCGATTGCATAATCTTCTTCCCAGTCGCAATGCCACCTGTGAAAGAAATAAGGTCTACGTCTTCGTTGCTGGAAAGCTCTGCACCTACTGTATGGCCTGAACCAAGAACTAAGTTGGCCACACCGGCAGGGACCCCCGCCTCTTCCATCAATTCAAATACTTTTATAGTAGTAAGCGGTGTAATTTCACTTGGCTTCATGATTAACGTATTTCCCGTTGCAAGCGCAGGAGCCAATTTCCATGACGCTTGCAGTAAAGGATAATTCCACGGCGTAATTTGTCCGCAGACACCTACGGGTTCGTGCACCACTTTACTGATCGAGTTTGAGATCGGAGAGTCGATCAGCTCCCCGCCGTTTTTGTCCGCAAGTTCTGCGAAATAACGAAATACTCCCGCGATATCATCCATGTCACCGCGGCTTTCTTCTACTGTCTTGCCGGTATCCAATGATTCTAAGTAGGCAAGTTCTTCTTTATCTCGTTCAATCAATTCAGCAATCTTCCTTACGACTGCTCCCCGCTCGGTTGCTGGGGTAGCAGCCCATTCCCCGTTATCAAAAGCTTCTCTCGCCGCAGCGATTGCTGCTTTCGCATCCGATTCATCACCTTCGGGAACGACAGCGATCACTTCCTGATTAAATGGATTAATAATCTCACGCGTATTCTCAGCGTCCGCGCCAACCCAATTCCCATTAATATAATGTTGCAGCTGAAGTTTATGATCCAATTTTATCAACTCCATTTTCGATGTATGTTAATTTTATTAAGAATTTATTTAACGTTTTTAACACTAGCATGCCTTATTCTGGATGTCAAAGTCATTTCAAGCATGAAGGGCAGAAATTTTGAAAAGTAACTCAGATGGAACAAGAAAGGAAATAATTTACAAATGTAATCCTTGAACGATTTGCATTTGACATTAAATCTGAACACGTTATCATAAAGTTCAGAAAGAACGTTTGATAAAAATTTAACAGGTTTTACTTTTTAGTAAAGGAGTGGTCAAAAGAGTAAGCTTAACAAGTGGTTGATCAGGTAGTTTATTGAAGACTGCTTGGATCCATCTCTGCCCCATCTTACATATAAAAGAGCGGGCTTCATTTTGCAATTTTTGTTAACTATATTCTTAATACATTTCATTTAGATGTGTTGGAATAAATATAAAATAAAGGGAGTTTATCAACATGAACAAGTGGAAAGGAAAACTTGGATTTATTTTAGTAATTCTTATGGTTGCTGTCCTGACAGCTTGCGGAAGTTCTAATGAGGAAGAACAAGCAGCTGCAGGTTCTGGGGAAAGCGATAAAGAAATCAGCATTGGTCAAATCAACTGGGCTGAAAACATTGCGGTAACAAATATGTGGAAAGTCATTTTAGAAAATAAAGGATATGAAGTGACGTTAAAAAATCTGAACATGGGCAGCACGATGCAAGCGCTAGAAAGCGGCGATTTGGATGCTAGTTTAGAAATATGGTTACCCGTTCAGGATGCTAACTATTTAAAAGAATTTAAAGATACCGTTAATTTCTCAGAGGCTACCTGGTATGACAATGCCAAAGTAGGACTTGTTGTGCCAACCTATGTAGAAGAAGTGGATAGTGTGAAAGACTTGAACGAACATAAAGAAATGTTCGATAGCGAAATTGTTGGGTTTGACCCTGGCGCAGGTACAATGGAAGTGACGCAGCAATTAATTAAAGACTATAATCTGGATTTTGAACTCCTATCAAGCTCTGAACCTGCGATGTTAGCTGAAATTGGCGAGGCCATAGAAAACAAAGAACCTATCGTAGCGCCTCTTTGGAGCCCGCACTGGGTCTTCTCCAAATATGACTTAAAATTCTTGGAAGATCCGAAGAAAACATACGGTGGTGTAGAAAAAATTCACCATGCGACAAGACAAGGATTTGCAGAAGATTATCCAGAAGTGAGCCAATGGCTGAAAAATTGGAAGATGAATGATCAACAAATCGGCAAGCTTATTGAGTATGTAGAAAATAGCGAGGAGCCTATTGCTGGTGCTAAGAAATGGGTAGAAGAGAATCAGAAATTGATTAGTGAATGGGTGAAATAAAACTAAAGGCGATTCAGTTTTGATATGATGAAGAGGGCATTTCCATTGGGGGAATGCTCTTTTTTTATTAAACACTGGACTTATAGGCAGCAGTTCTATGTATCGTATATAAAAGGCCTCACAAGCCATCTTTTTCATGAGACGCTTGTGAGACTTTTATTTTTTATAAAATTCCGATCGATGATAATAGAATTACTACAGCAACAGAAATAACTGGAATCAGTACAGCTACAACAAAGATATCTTTGTAACTGTCTTTGTGAGTCATACCGGTAATGGCGAACAACGTCAGCACGGCACCATTATGCGGCAAGGCGTCCAGCCCACCTGATGACAGCGAAGCGACACGGTGGAAGGCTCCGGGCTGATGCCGGTGTTTTGTGCGATTTGATAATATTTCTCCCCTAGTGCTTCGAGGGCGATGCCCATACCGCCGGAAGCGGAGCCTGTTGCCCCTGCAAGAATGTTGACAGCGATAGCTTCTGAGATCAGCGGGTTTCCTTTGATTCCCATTAGTAATTCAGTCAGGCGCTGGAAGCCAGGGAGTTCTTTTACAACGGTACCGAAACCGACGGCTGCACTGGTATTGATAATGGCGATAACTGAGCCGTTGGCACCGCTGTTAATGGATTTGATAAAGCGTTTGAATTTGTCGATGTTCAACAGCATGATCAAAATAATTCCGGCAACAAGTGCGGTGATCACATCCCAGCTGAACACATTCAGCGTAATAAGTACGGTTAATAAGGGCAGGATCGACAAGAGAAAGTGTGGATCTTTTTCGTCTTCGACCTTTTCAACGATTTTCTTATCTTTCGGTTCTGTAAAAACTTCACCTTTGGCCGTGAGTTTCTTCTCTTGCCAGCGTAAATATAAATATCCTCCAACTGCCATAATGATCGCGGCAATGATCCCCATCACGGGTGCGGCCATTGGATCCGTATGGAAATATTCCATTGGGATCAGGTTCTGAATCTGTGGTGTGCCTGGAATGGCAGTCATCGTAAATGTGAAAGCCCCTAAGGCGACAGTGGCTGGAATAAGTTTTCGACTGATGTTCGCCTCCCGGAATAGGGACAGGGCGAGTGGATACACAGCGAAAACAACAACGAACAAGCTGACCCCGCCATAAGTAAGGACAGCGGCGGAGACGAGTACGCCGAGAATCGCTCGACTTGTGCCGATAACTTTTGTAAAAGCAACAGCCACCGACCTGGCCATCCCGGTATCTTCCATAAGCTTTCCAAATATCGCTCCGAGCATGAAGACAGGGAACCAGTCCTTCGCAAACCCGACGAACCCGCTCATATAGGAGTCTTTATAGGCTTCCAATAAATCAAGACCGCCTGTAAGTGCCACCACTCCTGCTGCGATTGGGGCTACCCAGATGATCGACCAACCGAGATAGGCCAGCACCATTAACACGACAAGACCTAGTAAAATTCCAAACATGATGTTTCCTCCAATCGTTTAATAGATTACTTGCTTACTTAGTTATTGGGCCGTATAACCGCCATCAATAACAACAGCTTGGCCTGTGACTCCTTTTGCCTTATCATCAGCAAGGAATAGGGTGTAATCGGCGACTTCCTGGACAGACAACAGCCGTTTTTGTGGAACCAATGGATAAATGACTTCTTCTAGTACCTTTTCAAGTGATACATTACGGTTCTTCGCTAAATCTTCCAATTGATTGCGAACGAGCGGCGTATCGACGTAACCCGGGCAGACGGCGTTTACCGTGATCCCGTGTTCCGCTCCTTCTAATGCCGTCACCTTCGTTAAGCCGATGACACCGTGCTTTGAGCTGTTGTAAGCGGCTTTCCCGGCAAACCCGATTAAACCGTTGATCGAGGCCATATTGATGATGCGCCCTGATCCTTGTTTTTTCATAATCGGGAAGGCATGCTTGGTCGCCATAAACGGGGCAACGAGCATAACTTTCGTAATCAACTCGAATTTCTCGGTTGGAAACTCCTCGATCGCCGCCACATGCTGAAGACCGGCATTATTAATCAACACATCCAACCTGCCATACTTCTCAACTGTATGATCAATGGCCTGCTGCAACTCCTCTTCTTTTGTCACATCACACGTTAGCCCGATGCATTCAAGACCTTCTCGTTTCAATTTCTCGGCCGCTTCGTTTACTTTCCCCTCATTGATATCACTGAGCGCGACTTTGGCTCCATTTTCCGCAAACTCAACGCCGATTTCGTAGCCAATTCCACTTGCAGCTCCTGTAATGAACACAACTTTATTCTCTACCATTACTTGTCACCTCTCCTTGAAAAATGTATATAATCGTAAGTCTTTCTTTGCTGGACTGTTAGTTGCTCATGTTTGAGTGGCACCTCCCCTTATAAGTAACCGCTTTCAATTTTCTGTCCAGTTAAATCTGCTCAGTCCTTCTCCCTGTTATATTGCAAGTACCGTGCCAACTTTCCGTTTTCAGAAAAGGGCAACAATGAAGGGGTGTTCACTTATCTTCTGTTCGTGGAGAGAGTACGGATTTCTGGAAAAACGGGTTAAATCGTCCCCTGTCAATCATGTAAACCCTTACTTATATTGCAAAAAAATAAACCATTCCGATATCTCGGAATGGTTTTCCGGTTTTTCGGAATGGTTTAGAATTTTGTTTGTTAGCTTATAAGTCACTAGTGTTGCATAAATAATATCTGAATGTTCAGAACTTATTCAGATCCATAAAAAAATCCTTTATAATGGTTGGCGCAGGGGTTCCTGTCCAAATCCAATATAAAGGACTCTCACATGGACAAGAATACCGTAAAAACGTCATTTGGTAAATACGTAAACGTAATGAATCTAGAAAATTTAGCTGTCCCTATCCAAGAGATGGACCGGTATACGAAAAAATATTCGTTTGAATCCTATCTCCATTTCATGATTTACGCTCATTTAAACGAAATAGACAGCCTTCGGGCGTTAGAAGATGCGCTGATTAATAAGAATCTTCAAGCTCAGCTGGGTTTTGAAACGCTTAGTGTCTCGCAGTTATCACGAAAGCATCGAGCCATCGATTCAGACATTCTGGCAGCGATTTTCGCTGAACTATCTATGAGAATCAAAGGGAAATCTGGTCCGACTAAATTCGGAAAGCCTCTCTATTTGATAGATTCCTCGACAATCACACTGAATAAGGACCAATTTCCCTGGGCATCTTTTCGAACCACAAAGTCTGGAGTAAAACTTCATTTGAGATTGGTTTTTATGGATGATAACCACCAGTTCCCTGATCAAGCGGTCATCACGCCAGCACTTGAGCACGATAACAATCAACTGGACATCTTAATGGATGAGAAAGATGTCATGTATGTGTTTGACCGCGGCTACATGGACTTTGAACGCTTCGATGAGCTTTGTCGGGAAGGGTATACATTCTTAACCCGAATCAAGAAAAACACTGTCGTGACAGAAGTTGAAGCGTGCCCAGTCGAAGACTCGCCTCGTATTAAATCGGACCGTGTCGTGCGGCTGGGATCTTTTCAAAATATGATGGATGCCGAGATGAGAGTCATCGAAGTTTGGGATACGAAGCATAATCTTCTTCGGCTTACGACCAATGATATGGAAACACCGGCTGAAACCTTAGCTGAAATGTATCGAAATCGTTGGCAGATTGAACTTTTCTTTCGATGGATCAAGCAACACGTCACAATCAAACGTTTTTTCAGCTTTGATGAGGAAGCCGCTCAAAACCAGATTTATATCGCATTGATTACGTTCTGTTTACTAGTTCTACATAGTCAGGAAACTCAATCGAAGTTAAGCCCATTAAAAGTCGCTAGAAGGTTGAAAGCCCTGATATGGCAGTCTTGTCAGGAATGGAAAGAAGCCCTCCGGAGTGTCCCCTGATACAGACGCGATGGCTGTTGTCTCAAGTTTAACTGTATAAAAATACCAAATGGATAGAATCGCCTGTTTAGGTGGATGTTCTCTTTTTTTACTTTAACAGCTAAATATGAGATTACTGAATTTTTGGACTATATTAATGCAACGCTAGTGCTTATAAGTGATAGGTGTTTGAAGCATATTACTTTTTAGCCCAGTTAAAGTTACTTTTTTAAAAAGAAAGAAAATCCTTTTAGCTTAAATACTCTTCTTCCCAATTTTCCTGTTTTTCAACTGGATCAAGCTGTGAAATATCCTTATATCCATAGTTTGTTTTCATTTCACCAATGTTTTCCTACGACTACTACTCAAGTTATTACAATAAAATGTCTTGAAAACCTACTTCGACTAATTTCTCGTTTTCAAATTTTATTCCTAATCCATGCTCAATTTCCCAAGTACAATCACAAATAAAACCTACCTCTCTTTCATCTTCATCAAAAACCATCGGAAACAAAATTTGCTTTGGAGTAACCAATTTGTTTAATTCTGGAATTTCAGAGATTAGAGGAGCGTTTTTAATCTTTTCTACATCACTAAATTGATCTCTATATTGAGGAATAACCTCCTGATAATAATTAAAAGTAGCCTCTTCGGCCTCTCTAACTTTCACGTTAATATCTTCAAAAAACTTTTTATACGCTTCTACTTGTGCATCTTCAAACTCAGCGTCTTCTTCAGCGTCGATTATAACCTGAATGTTTATATTTTCTCCGAACATTTCCAACTCAATTTTTTTTACCCAGCCGTAGTTATAGTATAATGTACCAAATACAGAATGATTAATTTCTTTTTCCACAATCCTATTCTCCTTTTTTATCTAATAACTTTTTGACCTCTGCTACTCCACCTAAATGCCCGAATTTACTATTGATAGTAGATGGAACCAGTTGCATAGATGTCATATCATTTAATTCATGCCATGTTAACTTTTCTGTTTTTCTTATTTTAACAATTTCTTTCCTTGTCACTCCTAATTTTCCAGCTAGCAATTCATCCGCTTTTCTAAAGTTTATTCTTCTGTCAGTAGACATTTTAGAAATTTGTACATCCCCTCTTGAAACTACAGAGAAATCAGGTATAGCATCCGCATAATCTATTCCATCTTTTCCAATTCCGTTTAAAATATCGCGAGCGCCATCATCATAAGATATAAATGTTGACTCTCCTCTTTGGTCTGTCCATTTTCCATTACTTACAGGAGTTTGAGCTAAGCGTTCTTCATAAGTACTCTTAGGCATCGTTAGTTTAGTATCATCAACCTTAACAAAACTCTTAACACCCTTAGCACCTTTCCCCGCCAGCTTAACATATCCCCCACCTATAATAGAGGCAGCCAGAAGCGTCCGCTCCCAGCCCTCATACTCCACGCCCGTAATCAGATTCTCCCCGGTTTTCGTTTCTATTGCTGCTTTAATGTTTCCGACAATCGGGATAAAATCAAGGCCAAAGGAGAGCGTCTTTTTCCACCAAACGACATCCTCTTCTTCCGATGATGCCGTTACTTCTTCCCTTGTACATACCCCTCCAGACGTGAATTCATACTCCAAGGACACAGGAGATAGACTTTTCTGTTCCAAAATAAAACGATCCACTTCATTTGGAGCCGCTAATGATTCTGCTGTTGCTTGATTGATAGATTTCCACTCTTCCACTGATTGAAGCTGTCCTGATTGATAGATTTCCACTCTTCCACTGATTGAAGCTGTCCTGATTGATAGTGGTCTATACTGATATCCTCAGCCTCAAACTGAGAAGCAATCGATTCAATGTATTGATGCATAGTGGAGAGACTTTGCTTCAGGTCTGACAACTGATTTGATTGGGTTTGATCAAATTCATGCAGTTGCTGTACGGTCTGCTCCTTTTTATTCCTTGCCTGCTGAATCTGTTGCAAAAATGCGCTGTCGTCAACGGGTGATAAGGATACAATATCTTGTACGCCACTAACGACCTGGTTAACCTCCTGAACCAGTTCAGTCGTGACGGTACTTACCTTATGTAATCCTGCCTCTACCTCTTGCTCGAGGAAACCTTCCTGAATCACGCCGTTCGGAGAAGGTTCGAATTGATTCATGGAGTCGAGCATAGTTTGAATGGCCGCTTCATATTGCGAAATAAATTGTTCCAAATAGGTCAGGAACGGAAGATGGACTTCCTGGTAAAACGTTCGAATCGCTTCGCCTCCCTGGCCGTTAAGGGATTCCTCTAAGTCAACGATGGCTTTTATACTGGTCTTCACGTGCTGGATGGAGTTTCTCAAGTTAGCCAACATATGTATGGTTTCTTCTCCACCCTTCTGCAGATCCGAAACGTCCAACACTTTCATGTAAGTAAAACCTCTTTCCAGTTTATTACCATTAAGTATATAGAAATTTGGCTTATAAAGAAATACTTCCAGATTTATTCTTTTGAAACGGAAAACTTCAACAACGGATGAAATCCATTACTCCTTATTGTATTTGTGGTAATGATCAACAAGCAACTTCCAATCTTCCATAAATAACGACCTTAAATTAGGACGACGTCTCACGGCCAGTGGATGGTACGCCACCGCAGTCGGATACCCTTTCACTTCATGGACTTTGCCACGCAATGATTTTACATCAACCTCAGTGTCTTGAAAAAAAGATTGGACGGAGACATTTCCCAAGCAGAAAATCAGATCGGGTTGTTTTGCCTTAAGCTGCCGGTAAAGATGACGCATGCAGATGCGGCGAGCATCCTCTTTATCATATTTGCGCACAGGTTTTCTTTTTAAAATAAATGTCACGTACAAATCGTTCACGGAGAGGCCAACTTCATGGGCGGCTTCTTGTAGGGTTTGTCTCGTGCCGCACACAAATGGATTTCCGTCGCGGTCTTCGCGTGCTCCTGGATTATCGAGAATAATCATGATAGGAGCTTCAGGGTTGCCTTCGCCCCAAATCATTCTCGACCCATGTTCATAAAGAGCGCAATCTTTGCATTTTATCTGGTTATCCGGGGTGGGATCTTCCGGCCATGGGGTGGAACAAAAATCGGACAATACTTCTCCCTCCTCATGCGTATACTTGATAAGCTTAGGATGCCCAGACTACAGTTTTATTACTAATGGTATAAGGTTTACTGTTTAGAAAATCTCTAACCAGGAGAAAGTAAGAGAAACAATTAAGGAGATGTATTTTATGAAAGAAAATGATAATTTTACTACTGCAGGCACAAATATCGATGAGGTCAAAAGGAAAAATGAGCAGTCTGGCTTGTCCTACAATGAAGCCAAAGCATTTATGGCTGAAAGAACAAGAGGCCATGGTACGAGTGCATATAGTGATACCAACATTGAAGACGTGAAAAGTAAGAATCAAAATAAGAAATAATAGTGAGCTCCGCTGGTAAATTTAAACCAGCGGAGCTCATTTATTTTTTCGTCATATTTTCTTGAGCCATTTTGACCATTTCCTTGACCATGTTTCCGCCAATCGGTCCGCCTACTTTTCCAGCTTGCTCAGAAGTCATTTGACCGTTATACCCTTTTTTCAATGGAATGCCCTGTTCCTTTGCCACCTCGTATTTTACGTTAGTAGGATCTGTATTATATCCTTTTTCCTTCATGACCCGCGCTTTTAATAAATCCAAATCTTTGCGGGCTCCTGGCACCAATATTTTATTATTTCTAGCCATGTTATCGCCTCCATATCTCCTAGGGTTTCCTAAAATCGTCAGTTCATCAGTGTGATGTAGAGCGGAAAAAATTCCACCCTTATTACGTTAGGGCGCTATGTTACTCCGTTAAGTCGCTATCACCCCGAGTTGGGGCGTTATAAGTTTTGAGACGGTCACTATAATTATGAGACAGGACGTTATCGCCTCACGTTAAGGTGTTATAAAAAATACTCTGGCATAAGAAGTAACAAAACTAAATGAAAATGGAAATGAAAGGATGACCTGAGGTGGGGTTCCTTTATCCTACTCCTTGTCAAATCGATGCGTTAAGACAACTGACTAATCTCCTATTGCACAGGTACTTGCATAGTCATATGTATCGGTCTTTACTCCTTTAGAAAGGTAACTCTTCTAAAAATGTAGAAGATTGAAAAATAAGGAAGAAATGAAAGGAGAAAGGTACATGAAGAAACGTGTCATTCAACTGCTTCTTTTAGCTTTCATAAGTATTCTCCCCTTCACTTTCCTAACAGACAAAGTGTCGGCGGATGAGCAGCAGCAAGAACAAAGTCCGTTTAATTCAGAGCAATACGATTACACGACTTATCAGGAAATCGAGGAGAAATTGCAAAGCCTCGATAAGAACAGTAATCGTGTAACACTGGAGGTCGTCGGTCAATCAACGAACGGCCAAAACATTTATTCGGTCATTGTTAGTGATCCGCAAGCAAAAGGAAAATACGGGAAAATCCAGGCATTAAGAAAGAAGATGTTCAAGAACCCCGGCAAGGCACAGGAATGGGTGGACAAGCATCCGGATTTCAAAGTGCCGTTCATGATTAATGGTTCAATCCACGGCAATGAATTTGTCGGTTCTGATGCTGTCATGCAGCTGATCGAGCGCTTTGCGTTCGAAGATGATGAAGTAACGAAGAACATTCTTGAAAAGAACATTTTGATCTTTAATGTCGTCGTTAATCCAGATGGACGAATTAACGCTACTCGTTTTAATGGGGAAGGCATTGATCTGAATCGCGATTATATTACGCAATCACAGCCGGAAACTCAAGCTTCTGTTGAGATGATTACAGAATGGAATCCTATGGTGTTTCTGGATTTACACGGCTATGTTCAGTACTCCAGCGAAAAGCCAGGTTTAATTGAGCCTACTACACCGCCGCATAACCCAAATTATGAGTATGATTTATATTCAAAATGGGCGCTTGACCAAGCAGAGGCCATGGAAAAGGAAATTGTAACTCATAAAGAAGACTATACTTCAGATCTCTATAAAAATTTAGAGGGTGTCCATATTCCTCGGCGTGATGCCGAATACGGCTGGGACGATTACCCGCCTATTTTTGCACCCATGTATGCGATGTACCACGGTGCTTACGGGGCTACCATCGAAGCTCCGAACAATACGTGGGACGGAGTGGAATGGCAAATTAATGCTGTTATGGGGGCATTGAAATTCGCCACTAACCATAAAAACGAAATGATCAAAGATCAGATCGAAGTGTTTAAACGGGGGATCAACTTCCACCACCCTACTCACGAGGAAGGCTTCTTCCCTCACGCTTACGTGCTTCCGGTGGATGATAAGGACCCAACGGGCACTCATAAAGCCGTCAAGCACTTGAAAGCTAACGACATTGATGTCGAGAAAGCCAAACAACCGTTTACGGTAAATGGCGAACAGTACGAGGCGGGCACCTTCATTGTTCCAATGGATCAGGCTAAGGCTGGTTTGGCTAACACCATGCTCTGGGATGGTGAAGACATTAGCTATGACACACCAGCGATGTATGACATTTCAGCATGGAGCTTGCCTGAACTATGGGGTTTTGAAGCGATCGCAGTCGATGAAAAACTCGATGCCCAGGCTGTCAAAGTAAATAAAATCAACCATAAAGGCGAATTAGACGGGAAAGGACCTTATCAGATTCCGAACAGTTCGGTTCAAGCCGTTGCGCTAGTCAACCAATTACTCCAAAACGGTATTCCAGTACATCAAGACAACCAAGGTAATTTCTATGTGGAAAGCCAGCCGGGAAATGACCTTCGTAAAGCTGTTGCGGAGTCTGGACTCACTTTAACAACGAGTGAAATTCCTAATGAGGCTCAAACACTCGATAATCTTAAGGTAGCGATTTTGAAAGATGGCGGCATGTGGAAATCACAATCCCATTCAGGGACTAAAATCGCTCTTGAGCGGCTCGGGTTTGAGGTTGACGAAGTCCACCCTCGTCAAGTCGCTGAACAAGGATTATCGGACTATGACGTTTTCGTGTACAGCGGAACAGACCGGTTAATTTCTTATGAATTGTCTGCAGCCAACCAGCCGTTTGGGTTAAAAAACGAACAGCAATTTGAGAACTTCAAACGTCATATTAACGCATTTGCCACGAACGGCGGAAGCTATATTGCTGTAGGAGCAGGAGCATCTAAAGCCACGAAAACACTCGGTCTGACGGATGTAACCATCAACCTAGGACAGTCAAACAGCAACGGTATCGTTCGTGTCAATTACGAGAACACGCCGTTAACAGCAGGCTATAAGGATACAGATATCGGTTTTGTATATAGTCCGGTATGGTACACGAACATTACGAATCAGACAGTTGCTGCATCTTTTAAGCAGCAGAACTTCTTCAAGGCCGGCTTTTGGAAAAACCGAGAGGACGCACGCGGTAAAGCCGTTATCATTCAGGAGAATGAAAAAGATGTGACCTTAATTGGGTTAGAAGCAGGTTTCCGTGACCATACGGATTACTTGTACAGATTGCTTTCTAACGCTATTTTTGAATAAATAACTATGATTAGCTTGTAGAGAAGCACTAAGGCTGCTCTACAAGCTTTTTCTATGTTCGTTAATTTAGTTTGTTATCTCTCGTTCATTCAATAATTGAATAGGGCGGTTATTGTTTGGGAAAATCTGTTTGAAAGCTTCAATTTGTTCTTTAGACATTTCAATCGTTTCCTCAAATATAATCCACTTTACATCCTCGGAACAGGGAGGGGTAGTTAAAGATCCGCTATAGTGGAAGGCAGTACTGCTTTTCTTCGGTAGTAAGCCTGCTAAGTTAATCATTTCGTTCATCATGACTTCCTTCTCCGTCTTTTCAGAAGGAAGTTCCTCCCAAATACTAGAGAATTCTTTATTTTGTGCCCCTTCTTCAATCATTAAGGTTGCCACAGCTAATTCATTATTTGCATTTTTATGAACCAAATGCATTTCCATCGGCAAATTTTCCCCATTAAATTGGTGCTCGCTTGGAGTATGAAAATGAAATTGGATGAGCCTATAGTTTGTCTCATCAATCGTCATAGAGTTATTCACTTCGTCAGGAAGGTTAACTTGAATGGTATGACCATTATTGATTACACTGACTTTGGCTGGTTCATAATGAAATTGAATTTCGGGTGGTTGCTTTTCTTCCTCTACCTCAGCGAATTTTATGTTTACCGGAGATTGTTCATCACCTTTTTCACACGCAGCAAATTTCTCCGCAAGGTCTCCCCAATGTTTAGGAGCACTGTCCCCTTCATATGACCACTGAACTTGTTTAGGTTCTGGTACCTGTTCAGATTGTTCATCCTGTTGATCCGTTTCTTTTGTTTCAGCAGGTTCTGTTTGTTCATCCGTGGTTGTCTGTTGAGAACAAGCTGAAATAAACAAAACCAGAAGTAGAAAAATAGTGTGAACGTGAAGTTTTTTCAATTGATATGCCTCCTTAGAACATTCAAAATCTCTTCGTGAATGGGTATTACCCTTTGCCCAACTTCTTCGTTCTAATAAATGAGTATACCTTCTCCAACCTCCATTATTTACAAAAAATTAACCTCCCTGAAATCATCTGACTTATTAGAGAAAGCACCTCTTGAAAACCGCAAACTTGCGTTTCAAGAGGTGCTTTTCCTGTATTTCACATAAGTCTTTATCCAGTTACTTGTGATACCGTGTATGAATCAATCACTTCCAGTTATGTTGAGATCATCTTTCACCGTGGCTAAAATCGTATTTGTGTTTACTTCCTGATTCTCAAGCACTTCCAAAGAAGCAATAAGACCACTGGTACCTATCCTTATTTCCTCCAATAGACCGTCATGATTTCTAACAAAAAATAATTTCTCCCATTCATACACATAATCATTTTTCTGAATTAAGATTTCTTCAATTTTACCATGACAAGGACTATAAACCGCTTCTACATGCTGTCTCAAAAGATATCCTCCTCTTTAGGTGCTGATACATTTTCCATCACAGATTTAAAAATGAATGATTATCCAATGGAAATAACTCCTGTCAGCACGGCAACAACCGTCATAACGATAGTGGCAAGACTCGCCCACTTTAACATCATTTTCTGGAGATCACCGAATTCCACACCGGCCATTCCGACTAACAGATAAGTCGAAGGTACGAGCGGACTTAGTAAGTGAACCGGCAGACCGAGCAGAGAGGCTCGTCCGATTTCTACTGGATCCAGCCCATAAGTTGCAGCGGTTTCTGCAAGTACAGGGAGTACTCCGAAATAAAAGGCATCATTTGACATGAAGAAGGTAAACGGTGCACTTGCAATCGCTGTAATTACGGCAAAATATGGCCCTAACTCTTCAGGAATGACTGCAATTAACGAATTGGCCATGGCATCGACCATCTCCGTCCCTGTAAGGATCCCCGTAAAAATACCTGCGGCAAATATTAATGACACAACTGACAGCACATTGCCTGCGTATGTTGAAATTCTTTCTTTCTGCTGATCCATGTGTGGATAGTTGATCATAATAGCAACCGCAAAGGCTACCATAAATAAGACGGGCGTAGGCAGTACTCCGACAACTAACGAGACCAGAAGAGCAATCGTCAAAGCAAAGTTCACCCATATTAACTTCGGACGTTTTATACTTTCATCTTGTTCGACCGTTGCAGAGGCCGCTGCCATTTCACCGGCTGCTACCTCATCAATAGCCTCTTGACTAATGTGAATGACACCTAATCTTTTTCTCTCTTTCCGTCCATAGTGAAAGGCAACAAATAAGACAACCAGGATACCGCCGATCTGGGCTGGAATCACAGGAACATACAATTCTGACACACCAACACCTAAAGCACTCATAGCTCTGGCAGTTGGTCCTCCCCATGGAAGTAAATTCATAACTCCAGATCCTAGTACAGCGATACCGGCCAGGATAAGCGGATTCATGCCAACTCGTTTATATAATGGCAGCATAGCCGAAACCGTAATCATATAAGCTGTTGTTCCATCACCGTCCAGGGATACGAAAAGAATGAGACAAGCGGTTCCCATTGCTACTTTCAACGGGTCACCTTTTACAATTCTAACAATTTTTTCAACTACTGGATCGAATAATCCAGCATCAATCATGACCCCAAAAAACAAAATCGCAAACATGATCATAATGCCTGTTGGTGCCACACTCTTCACACCGTCCAGCATCATTTTGCCAATTTCTCCTCCAAAACCGCCAATTAATGTGAAAATGACTGGTATAACCATCAAGGCAATAAGTGCAGAGAGCCGCTTCGTCATGATTAAATACATGAACACAGCAATCATTAAAAATCCAAGTAAAGCTAGCATCGTTTCCACTCCTATTCTAAGCGCTTTCATTTTCGAAAAGTTAAATAACTGCAGTTTTTCCGAATAACTGGTACCGTTTTCAAAGCTTAGAAACAGCATAAATCATCGTTCTTATTCTGTAACCGTTTTAAGTTTATTGTTTTTTAAAAAATTTCTGACTTCCATTTCGTTAATTTTGGCCACCAAAAAATGCACAATGGTCAGAATCCATTGTGCAAATTAAGTAAGTGCTATTTTTCGCTTAACTATGGTACTTACGTTCGGGGCGTCCGACTGATCCGTATTCTACTCCTGAACGGCACTTGTCTATGGAAATTAAATATTCTAAGTACCTTCTTGCAGTCGTTCGGGAGGCTCCCATCCGTTTTCCGATTTCCTCTGCGGACAGACCCCCTGGCTGTGCTTGAGCACCTCCAAAATTTTATCGAGGGTGTCTCCATCTATTCCTGTCGGCAGCTCCTGAATGACCTCTTCCTTCTCCTCTTCCGAATTCTTGAATAATCTGTCCACAACGCCTTGATTGATCTCATCCTCGTTCAGTAATATATGCCTTCTTTGAATATACTTGTTAATCATGTCTGTAAAGCGTTCCATGGTAATAGGTTTGATTAAATAATTTTCTACACCGTTTCTCATCGCTTTTTCTAAAAAAGCTTTATCTGTGGCCGCCGTGATCATAATCACATCCAGGTCTTCAAATTCCTGTCGTATCGTCGTTAGAATATCAGTCCCCAGCTGGTCCGGCAAGTAAATATCAAGCAATAAAAGATCAGTTTGTTGAGTGCGGAGGAGTTCCAAGGTTTTTTCAGCATTTAATGCTTTTCCCACCACTTCAACATCAGGTATTTTCATAAGAAATTTTTCATGAATATCGGCTACACGAAAGTCATCTTCTGCGATCGCCACTTTGACAGTTTCCATCTTTGTCCTCCTATGAATGTTCTTTGGGAAGGTATACTGTAAACACTGTACCTCTTCCTGGTTCACTATGAAATTCAACCATCCCCCCGAGTTGATTGACGGTTTCCTTCACATTAGCCAGCCCATATCCTCTCGGCTCATGAGAGCTTTTATTTGTGAATCCTCTATGAAAGAGAAAGGCATGGTCTTCGATAGGAATACCATTTCCATTATCTTGGATTTCAAAGATAATATCATGGCCTATGTCCGTTGCAAAGAATGTTACCGTCGGGTTTTTATCACGATCCGCAACAGCCTCAAACGCATTGTCTACCAAATTGCCAATCATCACAATGAGGTGTGTCAAGTTAATATGACTAGGGAGTTTCTGCAGGGAACTATTTGCATCCACTTCAAATGTAATTTTCTTTTCCGAAGCCTTCCCAATTTTCCCAAGTAAAATAGCCTGTATCCTGCTATCTTCTATTTGGTTAAAAAGAATACGGTTTTTCACCTCAACATTTGTCGTTTCATCCTGAATCATTTCAAACGCTTCATCATACTCACCGAGCTGCAGCAAACTTGACAACACGTACAATTTATTCGTAAATTCGTGGGTTTGAGCCCGTAAATCTTCCGAATAACGTTGAACTTCAGAAATGGTATTGAGCATGTCTTCGATTTCCGTTTTATCACGAAACGAAGCGACCACCCCTTTCACCTGATTCTGGTGAAAAATTGGCGCCCGATTTACAATGATTGTCTTATCCTCCAGCAGCAGCTCTTGGTCCATTTGAGCTTCCCCTGTTTCGAAAATCTGATAAGGATGAGAGTCAGGCATAAGGTTTTCAATGTTTAAGTGACGAAAACCTCCCTTAATATTCAATAGTTTTCGCGCGGTCTGATTCATCATCATGACTCTTCCCGTTTCGTCATATGACAACAAACCTTCTCTAATTGATTGTAAAATAGCATCTTTTTCCGTGTACAAAGTAGCGATCTGGTAAGGTTCTAATCCCATCGTGTCCTTACGAATATTCTTGGCCAGCAAGACACTTCCGCCAGCAGCTATTAGGAGCACGATTAGTGATTTAAATGAAACCCTAAGTACATTTTGAAAAATCTGCTCTTTGATATCCTTTATTAGAAAACCAACAGACACAATCCCAATAATTTGACCATTGTTATTAAAAATCGGCGACTTGCCTCTCAGTGAAGGCCCCAATGAACCTACAGCTCGTGAAGTGTAGTACTTCCCCTCAACAAGAGCCCGATAATTATCTTTACCAACCATTTTTTCCCCGATTCGCTCAGGTATAGGGTGGGAATAGCGAATGCCTTCTTTACTGCCAACCACAATAAATTCTGCTCCGATTTCCTTTCTGATCCTTTCAGCTATAGGCTGAACAATTTCAGCAGGGTCATCTGTTTGAATGGCGCTGCTCACTTCAGGCATAAACGAAATAGTCTTAGAGATTTTTAAGGCCAACTGGGCTTTTTGCTTTTCAATCTCTTTCGCTTCCAAATAAGTAAAGGATGCGGTCAACAGAATGATAATCAAAAAAGCGAGTGATAAAACTAGAACCAGTATTTTAGTTTGCAGCGATAGTTTCAAAGATTTCAACATCCTCCTAAATTTATAAATTCCGTATAAGTACTTTTTCGGGGAAAGAGCCCTCTATTTCTGTTCATATTATCATAGATGATGAACTGAAGAGAGACATTGCAACGTGGAAAAAGGGATTCCGGGAGTCAAAATTGCCACTATTTTAGCAAATAAAATTTTGGTGAAGTCGCTTCCTCCCTTGACAAACCCCTGATCGCCCAGTATGATCACTATCAATTCGAACTTCATTACGGGGAGATAAAGATGAAAATGAAAATTTATGTTGATGCAGATGCTTGTCCGGTAAAAGATATTATTATCTCTGAAGGTAAAAATGGGGATATTCCTGTCATCCTTGTTACTAGTTTTTCTCATTATTCCAATGCGCAAGAACAATCAGGAGTGGAAACCATTTATGTTGATTCTGGGCCAGAAGCCGCAGATTATCGAATTATGAAGTTAGCAGAAATGGGTGACATCATTGTTACTCAAGATTATGGCCTTGCTTCCCTAGCCTTAGCAAAAGGTTGTACGGTCCTTCACCATAAAGGATTTATCTATACCAACGAGAACATGGACCAGTTATTACAAACACGTTATTTGAGTGCGATGGCTCGAAAAAGCGGAAAGCGTACAAAGGGGCCAAAGCCATTTTCCTCGGAGGATAAGGAGAAGTTTAGAGAAGTTTTTAAAACCGTCCTTACAAAGTGACATCCTCTCGGCCCAGAAGGACCGAGCTTCCTGTGAAGACCTCTCCTAGAGAGGCGGTTACGGCTCACTACGGCGGAGAGGGGATCTCACGACAGCCTCCGTGTTGTTCCATTTCTGACCCACCTTCCAACATGACCGCTATATCCCGTGCCACTCGGGACTCCCCATGCAAGGAAAACAGGCTTGCATGTTGGAACTAGGATTATACCTAGTGGGCGCTTGGACGATCCTAAAGACCCATCTCTCGACTGTTCTTTAGGACGCCGCCAAGTTCGTGCTTGTTGCGATGTTTCGACTGGCATTGAGATCGGCATGAGCTTTATGACCGCATTTCTTACATGTGAATAAATCACGCTTTCGATTGGATCGCTCCGCATGCTTACATGCGAAACAGGTTTGGCTTGTTTTATGCGGGTCGATATCCACCACAGGAATGTTGAATGTAGCTGCTCGTTCTTTGATACATTGCTTCAACTGATAAAACGCCCATGAATGAATCGTTCTATCTGCTCGTTTCATGCTGCGACAAGTCTTTCGGATATGATCCAGTTGTTCCAGTTTAATCATGGGTTGTTCGAATTGCTGCGCAAACGTCACAATATCCTTGGCTAGTTTTCGGTTATAGTCTTTCATCCAACGGCTTTCTTTTTGACCTACGCGTTCCATAGCACGCTGTGCCTTTTTCTTTCCTAACGAACGACGAAGGGAACGAAAGTGACGTCGTTTATAGCCGACTTCTTTGCCTGAAAAGAATTGCCGTTTGCCACTTGACGGTTCAGACAGAACTACAAGGTGTCTCAACCCTAGATCAACACCAATAGATGTGTAATCCGTTAATGGTTTCTTGGATTGATCGTTGTTTCCTAAATCCAAGTCAGAACTTACTTGGATGGGAATGGCTACATACCATCGTCTTCCTTTACGAAATAATTCTATGGTTCCTCGGAACTCTCGGGTTTTGGTTGTTAAAAACGGAAAATAGCTTTGGACATCTTTTGTTTCAACCACAGGAAGAGCCTTTTTACCTTGGTTGCTTGTGAAGGCGATATACCACCTTCCGTTTTTTTCGACAGTGTTCCAATTTTGGTTATTAATCTTGATATTAAGGGAATTTCGGAATACAGGGATCGTTTTCGCTAAGCCTTTTTTAAAATCGGAAACAGCTTTCTTCGCTCGGCGGATGCCTTCGTTCTTAATGGCTGATTTTAAAGGGAAAGATACATCTTTAGACGAAAGCTTTTCACCGTTTAGGAGGCGTTCCACACAATGATTCACGCATGAGGCATAGGCAGCCTGTTCTTCCATGAACTGTTTATGTTTTTTCTTCGTTACATGCTTTAGCTTTACGAGAATCGTTTTCGTAGCCATGTTTTCACCTCCCATACCTATTATACCAAACGTATGTTCTAATTAATAGATTTAATTTTCTGTTTTTTTAAAAGACAGACCCTCGGCATTCATCCCCTCATTGAAATAAGGGGTGTTCTCTCGATATTCCGTAAAAAGAATGAAGAATTGGACCGACTACTAGTACTACTTCTTTCTGTTTCTTTTTCTGTTTAATTAATGGGGAATCCTTATGGAAATTGCTGTAGTCTATTATTGTCTGCACGGAGATCATCTGATAGACCGCACTCAAGTTTGACCCTCTCGGTTTATGGATGATGTAGCCTTTTTGTTTCAGCTCATTTCGTGCCCGTTTGAAGGTACCATCACTCAAGCCGGCTTTCGAACTTAATACAGATGCAGCAACTGTAAATTCATTCTTCCATCCGGCTTTATTGTTAATGTGCAAAAGAGCATGCCATAACGAATTTGCCGCGCCAGACAGCGGGTTAACCTCGAGTTGGTTATAAAATGCATTGATTTCCTTTAGATAGTTCATTTGTTAATTCCTCCTTGAGATGGTATTGAAGACAGCCAGCACTCTTTTTCATTCTGAGTGAATAACTCCTTCTATACCTATAATCGTGTGCCGCGCAGAATAGGTGTCTATGAGGTTAAAATTTTTTTAACACAAAAAAGAAGCTGCCCTATTGCAACTTCTCTCGTAAATTAATGATTAAATATCGTATTTGTCTAAAGCTTGTTCCAGGCTATTCATGTAAATAACCTGAAGAGGAGCATCCATCCTATGAAGAAGCATCGCTTGACGTGGTTGAATCCCAATAATAATTAATTCAGTCCCCATGTAGAAAAGCGATGTCATAATCTGTTTTAACCCTGCAATTCCTTCTTGCTGCATATCGCCTACAGCTGTGAAGTCAATAAGCACACGGTCGACATCTTTCGTTCGAACGGTATATAGGAGACTATCTTCAATAGCTCGTATTTTATCGTTGTTGAGGTCTCCAAATAACGGGACCAACCCTGACTCCTCTGTTAATTTTATAAAAGGAGCAGATAAGCGATTATTCTGATGCATAGCTTCTTCAAGCTTTTCTTTCTCTTCCAATAGTTCAAGATTGGTATCATTCAACCTCGTACGCAGCTGACTTAAGGTGTTTGTAATCTTCGTCAGTTTTTCGTCTTTGAGAATAATGAGAACATGAGCATACAGTTCTCCTTCCCATACTACATGCATGTCAACTGTAAGAGGAGTGGAGGAATAGCTCGGAGGGCGTACAAGCACCTCTAAGGAAGCCTTTGCGTGTTCCGGAGTCACCCATTGCTTTACCTTTAGGATACTGTCCTCATCTACTAACTCTAGTAAATCAGATGGTTGTCCGAATATTTCTTTCGCTTCTTCTGTAAAAGATTTAATCTTATAATTCTTATTGATTATGAGTTGAGGCAAAGGAAAAGCTGGATCAACTTGATTCATTAAATATGCCTTCCCTTCCTTCACTAAGCCAATGATTCAACTGACTTAAATCTTTAATCACGATAACTTGTTCTGACAAAAACTCCTCAAGTCCGAGTTTTCGTGTCATTCTTCCCCCAATCAAAATGGTAGGTTTCCAATCCAACGCGAGATAATCTTGTAATTGTTTTTTCAACGATGGCAGTCGATAACTCAGAGCTGCTGAAATTCCGATCACTTGTGGCTTGTATCGGGTTATGTGTTTCATCGCATGGGCTGCGGGCAGATTGGGACCTAAATAACGGACTTGCCACCCCTTCTCTTTGAATGTATCTGCAACCATTTTTAACCCTAAATAGTGTTGTTCCTCTTCAACACCAAACAACAAGACTTTATCCTTCATTCCACCAAGGTCTTTAGATGCCAAGGAACTCCCAAGTTTTGTCAGCACAAAATCACAAATGGCTGTAGCCAAGTGTTCATCGGCGACAGTTATTTTATTTTGTTCCCAAAGTTTACCGATATAGTACATGGCCGGTGTTAGCAAATCTTCAAATAAATAAAGCTTAGGATGAGCTTCAATTACTTGATCAATATACTGGAGGGCCCTCTCTTCATCCCCATCGAGGAAAAAGTGTGCCAGTTGTTGGTAGTGTTCCATTGTCATCACCTCTCTATAGAAGAAAGTTTAGCAAGCGCCTTCTGCAAATAAGAAAGGTAGGCATCCTGCTCCTCACGACTCTCCATCTCTGCCTGTTTAATTAAACGATGTAACCGCTCAAAGTTATCAATAATGAGCGCCGTCCCTACATTTCGTGATGTGAGAATAGTGTTCAACCACTCTGTATAGTCAAGGAAAAAGGAAACAGAATTCATCTCATAGGCTGTTGTTAAGTGATTGAGATGATGGTAATTATCCTCTTCCGTACGCTTATGGCCATTCTCGCCAAAGCGCTCCCACAAGTTCGGATACGCCTGATAGATTTCTTCCACCGAGGTGGAAACTATTTCGTCCCTTACTTGTTTTCTCATGTCGCCACAACCTTATATTTCGAGACTTTCGGAACAATTCCTTGCAGTTCCTCGTCAGGGTATTTCTTCTCAAGTTCATGAATTTTCTTAAATTCTTCACTGCGTGCCCAATTTAAATAGGATTGCTTATCTTCCCATTCCATATGAACAGTGATTTCCCCAGGTTTTCGCTCATTTTGTAAAAGTTGAAAAGAACGGAAACCCTCGGCCTGATCCACCAACCGGGAACGATTCTGGTAGATAGCAATTAAATCATCAGCTTTATGATCGGGAACCGTAACCATTGAGTCTACTACAAACACAAGTGCCTTCCTCCAATTCCTGCAGCTTCTCTAAATTTAAGTTTAAAGGGTCAGAAGTACTTATGTAAAGTCATAGCGTTTAACGCTTTCCCTCAACAAAAGCTCTTCGGCAGGTCCTGGCGAAGAGCTTTTTGAATGATGAGCCTATTCACGGATAGCTATCGATGATTCAACGCCCGAATAAACACTCTAGATACGAACCGTGCAATCAAACCTGCGGCCAATGCCGTGATAATACTCATAACAACATGATCCGTGAGAGATAATCCCGCTTGAAACCCTATGGCCAGCATAATGCCTATAAAAAACCCCACCATCGCCTTTTGACTATTTGAATACTCCATTCCAACCGTCCCTTCACAGGCTTTGCTGTACAGCAACCTGAATCGATACTTGTCTCTAGCTTATCCCATTTTCTCCTATTAAAACCGTTGAAAAGGACACTTTATCGCATTAATAAAGGAAGGGCCAGATCATTCCTGGACCTTCCTTTTCTATTACATATTTAGAATAAAAAACCAGAACAGCCATGCACGAGCTGTTCTGGTTTCTTTTATATGGACATTACTTCTCTTGAAGTACATCTGATTCATGTTGGTATTCTTCTGGAATAAGTTCTCCGTCATTCATCCCACACTCGGGACATTGACACCAGAGATAAGCCGCCTTTTTGTCATGAAAATCTTTACGATCCACTTTCAAAATTTTCGCTTCATCATGGAAGCATTGTCTGCACCGCTTCTGTATCAAGTCTCCTGCTTGATATTTTCTCATTATTTATCGCCTCCAGATTAAGCAGCTTCAACTAGAATGGTAACATGAAAAGCAGGTGATTAACATGTCTATCTCCTAACAGTTTCATTACATTTTAAAGGGAAAGTTAACAGACTATAATAATATAAAATTTACACTTTAAGTAAGATTAGAAGACGGAGAAGACGGGGATAGGAGGGAATACCACAATATCATATAGGGGTGTCAACATGAAGGAGAGGAATAAACTTCAATCCATAATAAAAAAATACCAAAATATGTCCAAAAGAGAAAAATGGCATCAAGTCTATTCTAATCTGTGGGTAACACCAATCATCTATGCAGGTATCGCCCTGCTGCTTTTTGTCCTAACGGTGTGGGCCGACCTGAAAATGGACCTTGGAGAAATGATGCCCTCTGTGTTTAGTGCAGGTTTTCAATTAACAAGTACTATTCTAAGCACCTTAACAGCGGGGCTATTATCACTAACCTCCTTCACTTTTTACGGTGTATTAACAGCTCTTACTACTTTTTCCAGTCAATTCTCACCAAGAATACTCAAAAATTTCATGATGACGAGAGGAACCCAGCGAACGATTGGAATCTTTATAGGCAGCTTCCTATACGTATTGTATTGTTTACTATTTTTAAACGGAGAAACTACATCACAATATTGCTTAATCCCGCTTACTGCCACACTGCTGACAACCCTATCACTAGGAGCGTTTACCTTTTTTATTAACCATATTGTCACATGGCTTCAAGTTTCCAATATGACCGGTGATATGAAACGAGAATCGATTGATATTATTGAGAATTCTTTACTCAGTGAGCTGGAGCCTTACAGAGTAAAAGATAATAATTCAATTATCGGACAAATCCCAAAAAATCAAGGTCATAATATCGGAATTGACAATTCGGGGTATTTGCAAACGATTGATTTCGTTCCATTGATTAGTGAAGCGTGTAAGGACGATCTCATTATCCACTTGGAATATAAAGTTGGAAATTTCGTCTTTGCTGCTACCCCAATCTTAACCTATTGGAAGAAAAATGAAGCTACTACGATCGATGAGTATAAATATAGAGATATGTTCCATATCGGAAAGAACCAAACAGAAATCCAGGATATTGAATTCAGTATTAATAAATTTGTAGAAATTGCCATCCGTGCCCTCGGGAATGATGATCCGAAAACAGCGTCAGGAACTATCTATGAAATTGGCGATTTACTGATCAACATTTCACAAAAGGCCAAGTTTACCCCCTATTTAACTGATGAAAACTGTAATCTGCGGCTAATTTTGCAAAATCTCGATTTTGAAGACTACCTCTATATTAGTTTCGCTTCTATACGTCATTATGCACGA
Source organism: Halobacillus ihumii (assembly GCF_902726645.1). NCBI lineage: Bacteria > Bacillati > Bacillota > Bacilli > Caryophanales > Bacillaceae > Halobacillus > Halobacillus ihumii. The sequence continues at coordinate 2,935,949 of NZ_CACVAO010000001.1, read as the reverse complement.
AACAACGTAGTCATCACAGTGGAGCTTTTGAGGGTATTGGATGCGATTGCCCAGGCAGTCAGCCAACGAGACCACCAGCATGTATGGGAATTTGCCGTCTACACGGCTAGTGGGTTCGAATATGAATATATGCACCATCTGGATCAAAAGAAGTTTTATGACGGATTATTTAATATCGCGGAAACCACGGGAAATGAGGAGAACTATAAGAAATTGACTGAACAAATTTCTAAGCAATCCAAAAGGTCTTACGAAAGAATCGATAGCGAACAATTCCATCGCTATAAGCAGTAAGATTGAACGGAACTCCATATATCGGTTTAGTCATCCTTTTACATTCAGGCAAAAAAACAAGGTCAGAGCTATACCCTGACCTTGTTTACACAACTGTGTTAATAAGACGCATCCTCATTATCTTTATTTTTCTTACTTTCCTCTTTTTCACTATCCTTGAACCTCAACAAGTCACCATAAACAACTTTGTCAGAATAGCCAAGTTCTGTTTCGGCTTTTTCTTTTAACGGTGCACAAGTCTTAGAAGCGATTTCTTCTCCCGTTTCTTTTTCGTAACAGACGTTTTGTTGTGCAGCATATACATACTTGTCCGTTACAACACTTCCGTCACGAAGGATTGTTTCACTCTTACGGTTTTTATTTAACAGATCTGTACCGAACTGGACATCATTTTTCTGTTCAACACCTAGAAGATTTAAGATAGTCGGCTTCACATCTATCTGTCCGCCAACAGTATCCATCTCTTTTCCTTCCATTCCTGGAACATGAATGATCAAAGGCACTTTCTGTAATTGAATGTGTTCGAATGGACGGATTTCTTTTCCAAGAATCTCGCTCATGGCACGGTTATGGTTTTCAGAAATCCCATAGTGATCTCCGTAAAGGACAAAAATGGTATCTTTATATTCGCCTTGTTCCTTCATCATCTGGAAGAATTTCTTAATCGATTCATCCATATAGCGTACGGTCTGGAAATAGCGATCGACAGACCCATCACCTGTATTGGCAGGGTCAATCATTTTCATATTTTCATTGTCCAATATATATGGGTAATGGTTCGTCATCGTGATGAACTTCGCGTAATAGGGCTCTTCTAACCCTTTCAGCATCGGCATGGATTGTTCGAAGAAAGGAATATCCTTCAAACCATAGTTTACGGAGTTCTCTTCGGTCACATTATACTCTTTTTTAGAGAAGTAATGGTCATATCCAAGGCTTTGATACATCACATCACGGTTCCAGAAACTTGCATGGTTACCGTGAAAGCTTACAGGTGTGTACCCTTCATTTTTCAAAATCTCAGGAGTCGCATTATACTCGTTATTTGCGTTCGTCGTAAATACGGCTCCTCGATCTAGTCCGTACATGGAGTTATCAATAATAAACTCTGAGTCGGATGTTTTTCCTTGGCCTGTATTATGATAGAAATTACTAAAGTAAAAGCTATCCTCTTTCAAGTCATTTAAAAATGGTGTGATTTCTTGTCCATTTAATTTACGATCGATGACAAAATTCTGGGTAGATTCAAGGGAAATAAGCACAACATTTTTTCCTTCCGCTTTTCCAAAGTACTTCCCTTTGGCACCCATTTTTCCTTGCTGTGAGTTCACGTAGTTTAAGACTTCAGACAGTTCATTACTGTCTGCCATGACACGGTGGGAGGACGTTTTTGCAGTCATGACCGTATCATAGATATGATAATTATAGATTCCTAGCAATTTAACAAGTTTTGCACGGTCGAACGTTCTTACAAGCAATTGTGGTCGTTCCAATTCAGCTAAACCTAGGTTTACAACGGCAAATCCTAGAGATGCAGCAAAAATCATGGCTATTGTTTTTCTACGGAATTCCATAGCTGGACGAACCTTCTTAGCGACCAACCATGTAATTAAAATGACAATATCAATCCAATAAAGCAAGTCCATTGGATGAATCAACGCCTTGGTACTTCCACCCAAGTCACCGAAGTTCTTATATTGCATAAGAACAGGAAGTGTAATGTAGTCATTAAAGAACCTGTAATACACTACGTTTGCATAAAGAGCCAGGGACATTAAGAAATAAATCGTCATGAACGCTTTATTTCGACGCTTCGGTTTGAAAAAGAGCGATAGCCCTAAGAAAAATAGGATAGAGCTGAACGGCGTAATGATTATAATAAATTGTTGAATTGCATTCTCAATATCTAGTGTAAATGCTATATGAAGGGCGAAATAAGTTTTTGCCCATAATAAAACTGCAGCTACTGTAAAGAAAAACCAACCCTTTTTTAATAGTTCTTGTTGTTGATTAAACATAATTAACCTCCTAATGCAGCTATAAAGTTGGATAATAATTATACAATCTAACAGGGAATTGCCATGAAGTAAATAACAATAGGCTACCATTTTGTTAAGTGTTTGTTACAATAATAGAATTTTTTGAAGAAAGGGGCGCGATTTACTATTTTAGAATCGCGCCCCTTTCTTGCAGTATCATTCCTTTGTCATATTATATGTTTCTTTTTTCCGCATACAAAACATGCAAAATAGCATTTAATTGCAAGGTTTCAACAGCATATCCTTGTTTCTCAAACCAATCAATAAGTATGGAACGATCCGCATAAAATTCATCTTGAATCGCCTCAACTGCTTCTTGATTCCCTTCCTGCTCATACAAGGCCAGCGTCCGATCCTTCTCTTTCTTATTTTCAAACATCAAGTCAGCAATGGCAATGCGGCCATTCTCCGCTAATACACGATCCATTTCGGCCAGCGCCAATTCCTTTTCCTGATCAGGAATATGGTGTAAGGCATAACTGGAAACCACAAAATTAACTTGATGATCCATGACTGGCAATGACAGAAAATGGCCGTGACGCAAATCCATCTTAGGATGCTTTTGTGAACAGACTTTTAACATTTCCTCAGACTGATCCACCCCAATCATATTTGCTCCATTTTCTAAGAATCTAGCGGCTAAATTACCTGTTCCCGTACCAATATCTACTCCCCATTCTTCGGGAGCAGCCTCGATTAATTCACTCACCTTCGTTAGGGCCTCCTGGTAATGCTCGTGGACATTGAAACGATAGCCAGTCGTTTTGATACTTTGGTCGTACTCTTTTGCCTGCTCATCAAAGTTCCATTGATCCTTCCAGTTTTTTAGCATTTGTTTCGTCACTTTAAGCTGATGCGCCAACGTAAAGACATCGTCAGTCGTAAGTGTCGTTTCCTTTTGTTTAGACAGCATTTCATCAATAGTTGTAATCATATCCTTGATTTGCAGCCATTCCTCATACAAAGCCGAGCGTTGCAGGTTTAAGTAGGCTTCACGATTAACCTCGCCCTCCAACGCTTCTTTAATTTGACCGGTAGACATCCCTACTTCTCGTAATGCCAAAATCGTTTGCAGTTTCCATAAATCTGTTTCCTCATAATACCGATAATCGTTTTCACCTTTTCGCGGCTTCACTAATCCTTGTTCTTCGTAAAATCGAATGGTTCGTGGTGTAGTATGTAGTGTTTTGGCCGCTTCAGTAATTTTCAAAAGCTATCATCCTCTCTTCCTTCTCCTACTATAGAGGTTGACGCGGCGTAAAGGTAAAGGAATTTTTGAAAAAACTCATAAGAAAAGAGCTTGATCTACAAGCTCCTTTTTGACGAACGTGCTTTATTAGCCGTTCGCTCTCTTTTCCTTTGACGGGCTTTCGCTACTTTCATTCGCATTGCCCCGTATGTCACGACCGCTATGCAAAAATCAATAATTAAGAATCCGATTCCCATCAAAGCTGAAAATTCAAAACCAATGATCAATGTGTATAGATTAAACACTATAATAGCAGATAATATCCAGTAGCTTCTTTTTTTTCTTTGAAAGAATGTCGTAGAAAATATCACTAATGCTAAACTAAAAGCAACTAGATGTCCTATGAATGTTGTCGAATAAAATACAATATCACTGTTCATGCTACCACCTCCACTTACAGCACGTACTATTCTACCAATTTAACAGATAACCGGGCAATAATCATGATTAGAAACTATATTATGTAGAAATTGAATGCTGATCATGCATCTCTTTCATCATTCATATTTTATAAAGACTATTTGGTAAAAAACCAAACACCAAATAAAATCACACCTACCGTGGCCCATATGGAAGATTGCACTTTACCTTTTTTTGACTTATTTTGAACCTTTCTCGTTGCCAAGTGAACAATAATTCCAATTCCTGCAAAAGCAATCGTCAACCACAATAACCAACTCAAAAAAATCCCTCCCGCCCCATACCAGTGTACTGGTTGAGCTCAACAATACAAAAGGCATTATCAAAGATAATACCTTCGTTACAAGTATTCGAGACTTACCCCAACATAAATGATGAGGGAAACTGCTATAAACCCCGAGAAAAATAGTACCTTGTTAAACTTAGACCAATTCTTCATCCAGCCCCAGCGTTTTCGATCAACATCAATCCAAAAGAAATCCACTACAACAGCTACTATAATAAGTAAGAAAGCTGAGAAAGCACCCATGGCCGCGACCCCCATTTGGAAAATTCTGTTCTACATTTAGTATAGCATGAAGCAAACATCAATATCCAAGTACTTCCTATTCAAGCCAAAGCAATACTCCAATAACCACCATACTGCTTAAACAAATCTCTACAAGGGACACCTTGTAATTGACACGATTCTTCATAAACCTCCACTCCACATAGGCCTGCAAACCAAACTGACTTATGATCAACAACATCGAAATTAGAAACAAGAGTAGGTTCTGACCCGGAAATATGATAAAGCATCCAATCAAGGACATTACAAAACCATTTCGTAATGTCCAATCCCATTTTTTGTGAAATTCGTTAAGGTGATTATAGGAAAACCACTTCTTTTTATCGGCGCCCATTTTCCATCGCAGGATGGCTGGAATTCCCCCGATAATCATCGCAACGCCACCAAGGATCGTAATCAATTTCAGCCAAAACCAGGGCGGCAGTCCGTAGTGCTCCATAAAACAATAGCCTCCTATTTCTATGTCTACTGTTTCATACGAAGTTAGACCATAGGAGGTTTCAAAATTTCGAAATATTCATAACTAGTAATCTTGAATCCCTGATTACTTTTCGCTCCAACGGAAAAAACGTGAGGCCAGGATGGTAGAAACAACCCCTATCCCAATCAGAACGCTGACTTCCAAGCCGTATTCCATAATGGGAGCTTCATTCCATGTTCCGCGCAATAATTGAATGACATAGTAAAGCGGCAAAGCCTTGGCGGCATATTGAAGGACAGTGGGCATGAATTCCAGTGGAAACGTCGCTCCAGATAAAAATAGCATCAAGTTCAGAAATAAGGCACTGATGGCTGCAGCAGCCTGTGTGTTTTTAGCAAGGGAGGTCACAAACAATGCGAATGGGAAAAAGGCCAGAATACTAATGACCAACCCAAGGATCGTACTCCAAATATAGTCTGGAAGGGTAAGATCATACATGAGCATGCCGAACACCATGAGCAGCAAGGCCGATATAAAGAAAATTACAGTGCCCTGAAACGTATGGGCGGCAAGGATTTTCCAGGGCTGGAGCGGGGTAGACTGATAGCGTCTCAGCACACCTGTTTCACGGTACCCTGCTAATACGGTGCCAAGGGTAAAGAACGAGGTGGTAACGATGTTAACACCAATCCATGAAGGAACAAACATTTCTGCAAAAGCCAGGCCGCTCAATTCACCTCCCACAAACATAGAACCGAAGAGCCAAATCATGGCGACCGGGAATAAAAACGTCCAGAACACGTTAAGGCGATCCCTGAAAAACATTTTGGTTTCTATGGCTGAAAGTCTGATAATGGCTTTCATCTTATTGCCCCTTTTCCAAGTAATGAATAAACAAATCATCTAGTGATCCTTTTTCAAACTTGAAGTCTGAAAGCGGGATTTCGTTATCCTGGCAGTAATGAAACAAGTGATAAGCTGTCTGCTGCCGGTTATCGCTAAACAGAGTATACCGCTCGCCTTCTTGTTCAACCCGCACAACACCAGACAATGCAAGCAAATCGTCATAGACTAGCTTATCGCTTTCGACAACGAGGGACTGCCCTGCGATTTGCTGTAATAACGCTTCAGGTGTATTCAGTGCTTTCAGCTGGCCGTGATAAATCATAGCGACACGATCACAAAGTTTCTCTGCTTCCTCCATATAATGAGTCGTCATCACTATGGTTGATCCTTGCTCTCTCAGCAATCGGATCAACGACCACATTTCCCTGCGCGCATGAGGGTCAAGTCCCATACTCGGCTCATCCAGAAATAGCAGCTCTGGCTTATGCAAGGTCGCCAGTGCAAGCGTCACACGCTGCTGCCAGCCGCCAGATAGATCTTCAAAGCGGGCGTCCATTTTTTCATCTAATCCTAATATTTCAATCAGGTAATTTTTCTGGGTGGGTGTTTCATAGAAAGATGAGAACAGGTTTAATGCTTCTTTTACTTGCATCTTCTTCTGGATCGCCGTCGACTGAAATTGCACGCCAATCCGTTTGTTTAACTCCCTGAGATGTTTGCTGGGGTTAAGCCCAAGTACATCAATGTTTCCCTGTGTCGGCTTACTTATCCCTTCAAGCATTTCGAGCGTTGTCGTTTTCCCTGCCCCGTTCGGACCAATAATCCCAAAGATTTCCCCTTTTTGTACCGAAAACGAAATATCCTGCACAGCCTGCACCTGGCCAAAGGACTTCGATACATGTTCAACGGTGATTACATGTTCCATAGTTCCCTCTCCCCACAATGTGACTAAGATTTTTTATACAATTGGCAGCGGTTGATCGTACAGCTTTTTTAGTAATACGTTCGAGGGGTGATAAAGTTTCGTGATTATTCAAAAAAATAAAGCCCCTCACCAGTCAGCACTAATGAGAGGCTATGCTTCTTATTCTTTTTTTCTAATATTATATTTCCAGGCCTGATCTTCATCCATCATCCGCTTCGCCGCGTAAATCAAGAGAAATTGAATAAAGATGATCGGCAGTCCCATCAGTCCTGAAACAACTTCTAACGGTGCTAATCCGCCAATCCGCATCAGAACGAGAGCAACAACTGTAATCACGGCAGAAATCACAACACGCAGCGTTTTCGGGGGTTCCTGCTTACTCATATCCCGCGTGCTGGTATAAGCCGCTACCGTGAATGTAGTAGAATCAAGTGTAGTCGTTAAGAAAATAAGGGCAACAATCATAAAGATAACAATCGAGACCGCCCCAAATGGCAGGGTCGACAAGATCTCTGGGATGGCTGCCATTCGTGCTTCTTCCTGAACAAATTGCAAGATTGAGGCATCTTCCGTGAGATACCTGTGCACTCCTAAGCCGCCGAGTACGCCTGTAGCTACCCAGGAAAGCAGTGTTGGCGCCAGCAGATAAGTGAGGATCATTTCTTTGATCGTTCTGCCTTTTGAAATTTTCGCAGCGAATACACTGTGAAGCATGGCCCATGTGGCACTATAGGCAAACCAGAACACGGTATTGCTCTGCATGTGAGTAGTTTGACCTTGATGCACAGACTCTGTGTTTAAAGAAATAGTTACATAGTTCGATAATAGAAATGAAACAGTGTCCGTAAAATAGCTTAATATAAACACACCAGGGCCGGCTACTAGAATAAATAAAGCGAAAAGTCCTGCTAAATACATATTAAGTGTACTTAACCGTTTGATCCCTTTATCAATGCCTAAGTAGGCACTGATTGAGAATAATAACACCCAAATGACTGTGACAATGATGGTCATGCCAAAGTTCACTTCTATGCCTAGCAGGTTAGATAAATTATGGGTAATGATCGGCGTACCCAGCCCTAACGTTACGGCTGCACCTGCCAGAATACTAATTAAAAATAGGATATCGAGCGCTTTTCCTCCCCATCCATCTGTAAAACGATCACCGAAGATGACTCGACAAGCTTCAGATATTCTCATCAACGGTCGTTTTTTAACATGAAGAATATATCCCATTGCCGGAGCGGCCATTACGAAAATAGCGAAAACCTGGAACCCCCATAGAAACATGCTGTAGGCGTTCCCCCACAGGAGTGCTTCTGCAGAACCCGGTTCTACTCCGATGGGAGGATCGTTCGCAACCGACGTCCATTGCAGCATTCCTGTTCGCATTATCGTCGAACCGAGCCCCATCGCAATCAGGATTGACGCGTATTCAAAGAATGAAAACTCAGGTTTTTCGTTCGGGTCCCCGAGCACGACCTGACCATATTTAGAAAAAGATAAATACAACCCTGCACCAACGAGAATAATTCCATACCAAAGATATCCCCAGCTGAATACTTCTACTATATAGGCAAAAATAGAATTCAGCATGGCCAATGACTCTTCCTCATATAAGGCAAAAGGTATGCTGATTCCAATTATAATTATTAATGCAGGCACAAATATTTTGTAATCTATTAATTTCTTGCTATTCATCGAATCCTCCTCTGTTGTTTCTCTACCTTCATGGTGCCTCCAAATCGTTTACCCGCTTAGGAAGAGGTTATAACAGAAGAAGTTACAAAAAATTAAAAAGAGCTTTCCCAACTTATTGGGAAAGCCCATTGATTTCATAATGATGATTACGTTTTTTACACCCAAGCAAAGCTAAAGGCAATCGTCACACTATTTTCCACTTGATCGTGTCGAAATATATTGTTTCACTACTTCCAAAACATAGCCTTGATTTGCCGCAGCTGTATTCGGGTTGTATTCCCCGCCATTCGTTTTATTATTGGAAAGAATTCGGATCGCCAGGAACGGAACCTCATAAGCTTTCGCAATTTGGGCAGCTGAAGCACTTTCCATTTCTTCAACAGATGTTCCGTATTTCTCATGGAACCATTGAATGCGGTCCACTTCATTATTCCAGACATCTGCGGAACCGATCGTCCCCTCGACCACTTTTCCTTTCGTGTATTGGTCTTTCACAGCCTTAGCCGCTGCCAGAAGATCCGGATTGCCCTCATAGTAACGGATATTCTCCGCATCAGGGTCTTCCCCTGCACTTCCTTCAGATGCCATTAAATCCATCGGCTTCCATTCCTTTGGAGCGATCCCTTCCCCATCTTCTCTTTGACCTGTCTTCAATGAGCCAATGTTTACCGTTCTTTTTCCTAGCACTATATCAAACACATGTAAGGCTGGATCATGACCACCAGATGTTCCTTGATTGATGATAGCAATTGGGTTATATCTTTCAATGGCTACAGCAGTGGCGGCCGCTGTATTCTCCATTCCTTTGCCCGTTTTCGCAAGGATCACAGGATAATCATCGATTGTACCTTTGTAAAATTCAAAAGTCCCAGATGTTTCTTTTTCTACATTGTCCAGTTTCTCGCGAAGTTTCTCAATTTCGATCGGCATTGGCCCTTCAATTAAAATCGGCTGCTGCGTTTGCGTTTCTTCTTGCTGCGCCGCTGTAGATTGTGAAGAAGATGAGCAGCCTGCCAGAACCGCCAATAGGAAGGCAGCGATAAGTGCCCCTTTCACGTACTTGTACAGCATGTTGTTGTTCATAAACTATTCCTCCTCTTGGTGTTTAATCTACTCGACGTTTTCGTCCCTGATAAAAAAGGTCTGGAAGGTAAATAACTTCTACCTTCCAGACCTTTGAGAGTCAAAGCATGTATAAACATAGTGGCCATTACACCATAATGTTCAGCGGCAGCAAGAGGGCGCTGCCAACTACTTTAACTCGTAGTCCAGTTCTTTCAATGGGAACGTGGTAGAGACGCTCAGACCTTATTACCGAGCATATACGAGTAATGATATTTAAGATGAATACGGTATTACTATAGCAAATACCAAAGCTGTAATCAACGAAAACATGAACATTTTTTATAAATTTACATTTAATATTCGTGTTTTGGGTCATTAGGTCTATTCCCACTATTATATCTGGTGAGGTATGTTATATCTTCATTTATCGCTATGAATGGTATAGTAGTGATGTATACATGAAGATCAACAATGGACATTGTATAGAAAGAGTCCATACTCGATTTTTTGATTAAAGGAGTTTATGTTATGAAACAAGAGAAGACGAGCAGCCTTAAACCTTTTATATCCCTCATTCTTTCAACTAAAATTCCAAAACTGGCCTTGACGATGGGGTTGATCGGAAGCCTTCTTACGACAGTGGTGGGCCTCACTATCCCCCTTCTAACCCGTGAAATGGTCGATGGCTTTTCCGTAGATTCGTTAAGTATCACCCTTATCCTCCTCATTGGCGCCGTTTTCATAATTCAGGCGGTGATCGATGGGTTTTCTACATATGCCCTAGCTTATGTGGGGCAAACGATCGTGGCGAAATTAAGGGAGAAGATGTGGTTTAAGCTGATTCGCTTGCCTGTGGGTTATTTTGATAGAAAAACAAGCGGTGAATCGGTCAGCCGAGTTGTGAATGACACAGGGATTGTGAAAGACTTAATTTCTCAGCACTTCCCGCAGTTTATTACAGGCATCATTACAATTATCGGTGCCATTACTATTCTCCTTGTTATGGACTGGAAAATGACCTTAATTATGCTGATTTCGGTTCCGGTTACAACGCTGATTATGATCCCGCTTGGCCGCAAGATGGCGAAAATATCCCGCGGCCTGCAAGATGAAACAGCTAGTTTTACAAGCAGCATTCAGCAAACTCTTAGTGAAATTCGATTAATGAAGGCCTCTAATGCGGAAAAATTCGATGAAACAAAAGGAATAACTGGCATCAACACACTGCTTTCCTTCGGGTTAAAAGAGGGAAAAATATTTGCCTTGATCGGCCCTCTCATGTACCTCGTGATCATGGCCGTAATGGTTGTAATCATCGGTTACGGCGGCATTCGGGTGGCCGACGGAACGATGACAACCGGATCTTTGGTAGCCTTCCTGCTCTACCTGTTTCAGATCATTTTTCCCATCACGTCGTTCACAATGTTCTTCACTCAGCTGCAAAAAGCGACAGGCGCTACTGAAAGAATCATTGAGATTCTGGAGGAGGATGTGGAAGTCGGCCAAACGGGTAAATCAATCGACATCACTAACCTTCCCATTCATGTTAAGGACCTCTCCTTTTCCTATAACGACAGAGATCAAATATTAGAAGACATCTCTTTCAATGTACAGCCAGGCATGATGGTGGCCTTCGCCGGACCAAGCGGCGGCGGCAAAACGACGCTCTTTGGTTTACTGGAACGTTTTTACGAACCAACATCAGGCGATATCACAATCGGCACTACCCCCATTAAGGAACTATCAATGAATTCATGGAGGAGACAGATCGGTTATGTTTCCCAGGACAGCCCTATGATGGCAGGGACGATACGTGAAAACCTCTGTTACGGATTAGAAAATCCTGATGCGATTTCCGATGAGAAATTGTGGGAAGTGGCTCGGATGGCGTTTGCTGAACAATTTATTAATGAATTTCCGGAAAAGCTGAATACCGAAGTTGGCGAACGAGGGATCATGCTCTCAGGCGGCCAGCGACAACGAATAGCCATCGCCCGCGCTTTTCTTAGAAATCCGAAAATCCTGATGATGGATGAAGCAACGGCCAGCCTCGACAGTCAGTCAGAAAGAATGGTCCAACACGCTTTAACACGACTCATGGAAGGACGAACAACTTTCATTATTGCTCACCGCTTATCAACGATTGTTAACGCTGATCAAATCGTTTTTATCGAAAAAGGAAAAGTTACGGGGATCGGGACCCATCATGAACTGGTTCAATCTCATAACTTGTACCGTGAGTTCGCCGAGCAGCAATTAAGATAAAGACATTGAAGCTTGATCCGCCTCCGTGCTATTCGCTAAGTATGGGTGCGGCTCTTCTTTGTATCGAGGAGCGATTTCTCTCTATTGAGGAGCATCTTCTTGTTTCGCCGAGCGATTCCTCTGCTTTGATGAGCGCCCCACTGTATCGGCGAGCGATCTCACCTTACCGGAACCCACTCAACACACATTTATTTCCCAATAAAAAAAAGAGCTTCCACACCCTTGAATTACGGGAGCTCCTTCACTCGGTCTTTTTAACAGGCCAAAATAGCGCGCGCTGGGAGGGCGCATAATGAAAAAGAGGTTTTTCACTCAAAACACCTTTGGGCAGAAAGGAGATCAAGTTATAAAACTCCTCAACAGCTGCCTCTGCGTTGTGTACCTTCCACCGCTTATGATGAATGCCACCTCTGAAAAGCGACCCATTTTTCACGGTCCATAAATAGTATCTTTCCAACAGCCAAAACGACAAACTTTTATTTCCCGGGTAATAAGACGTCGAATTGGGTCGATAGCTCCCTTTAAAAGCAACATTAGACTCACCTTTACGGGCACTTTGAAAGTGAAAGTTTCCTACCCTTTCTTCGTTCAGTGTCATGTTAGCACAATAGTAGGGAAGTGTAGTTAACCTGGCCCCTAATACAGCAAGAATTTTATCAGCATCGAGACTAAAAAAATAAATACCGGAAAGCCCGTTATGCTTTACATAAGTTCGCACATTTAGTTCTAAGTAAGATTTCAAAAAGGGGATGGGCGGCATTTTCCTCATGTGCATATCACTTACTTTAAACGGAATAATCGTGATCCACGCCTTGCCCTCAAAAGTGTCTAATTCCAATCCTTGCGGGATATGTTGTGCCATGATTTCTTTTGAAACTGGCAAATGCATGAACAATAAGTGCTCCCATTTCTGTGTCATAATCCAGGGACCTTGAGGTAAAGGGGAGTCTCGATGTTCGGTGTGCATTACGATATTCTTATCCATTGTTTTTCTCCTTGTGTCCATATTTAGATAAGATTATTTTGGGCGGAAGTTCCAGTTTTATCCCAGAAGCTTCCGCCCTATCCTCATTACTTTCTTTTTGGCTTGGAATTATCTTCACGCTGTGGGCTGAGATCTCGTTCAGGATCGTTCTTTTTCAACTCTTGTTCAGCTGAATCTTCCTTGCTTTGTTTTTTCTTATTGGCAGACATATGTCCACTCCTTCTTATTTAAGCAAGATTAGTTATTACTTTGACCTTTAGAGGCTTCACTTACAATATCCCCGGCAACTTGTCCTGCATTCTCAACTCCTAGATCACCTAGTGTAACCACCCCATGGACCGCTTCATCTTTTACTACTAAGAGACGCTTGATCTGATGATCCTGCATTAACCGAGCTGCTTCTTCTACCTCAATATCAGGATAGCCTGTTACTACGTTCTCTGTCATAATGTCTTCAGCTTTCACATTTTCAGCCGACCCTTTAGCTAATCCTTTCACAACAATATCGCGATCTGTTACAACCCCAGCATATTTTTCGTTTTCTACAACCGGAATAAACCCTATATTCTCTTCTTCCATCTGTTTTGCTATGGTGTTCGAACCATCGGAAGACTTACTACATTCAACGGTGGGAGTCATATATTCTTTCAATATAGCCATTGTTAATCACCCTTTCTTGTAATAATGATAGGAAGATTTGATTCTTTCAAAAAATGCCTGGTTGAAGATTCTTCCCTTCACCCAGGCACTTGTACACATTTTTAAACGATTAAGAAACTTTCACCCAATGAGCGGCTTCATTACTAGACGGAGAAGGGGGAAGCTGCTCTCCTTCCTCTACCTTGACTTCCGTGTCATCTTGATTAGAAGAACCGCCACTGACTAGACTTTTCACCTTGTACTTGCCGCTTTCTGGTGCTTTTTCACCTGTCTTGTACGTCTGATTGTTAGCCATCTTACTCCACCTCCGTGTAAATTTTTGAAGAGAAATCAATTATCCCTCTTCTATAAAAAGTGTTTCCCAGGCTTGAAGTGAAACGAAACGTGATTTACCTTATTTTAACATCTTATAAAGAATATGTAATTTTATTTCTACAAAAAAGACCGGCTCCTACGTGAAACCGGTCGTCTTAATGATCAATTCAATCGCATGGAAACGTTCCGGGTAAATAAGAAAGAGGCTGTACTCCCGTCCCTCCTTCATTAAAAGCTTTTCCTTAGCTCTTTCACTTCAGCTTTTAACTCTTCCGTGTCATAGCGATCGCCAATATTCCTTTTCATCAGAAGGGCCAAAATAGTCAAAAGAATTATAATCCCGGCTAGGACAAGCAAATTTACAGGTTTAAAGGCCAGGAGTCCTGAGCCGAATACTCCTAACATAATAGAACTAGGCAACATCCCTACTGCTGTCGCTATTAGATGTTTAGATCCCTTTAGGCGTGTTTTTGCAAAAATGTAAGTCAGCAAGTAAAAGTTAATAGCGGGCAGGAGGCGAAGCATCAATCCCGTTTTAAATTGCTGTTTCTCTACATCTTCCTTTAACCGCCTCAAGTTCTCCCTGCCTTGCCCTTCAATATCAATTTCCGTGGCGAACCGCCTTAACACATAAAAAGAGGCCAAAGCACCCAGGGTAGTCCCCATTAGGATATACACCGTTCCCCAAACAGGACCGAACGTTACCCCGCATGTGACAGCAATAATGGATAACGGAATCAAAGTGAACGGACGAATGAGAAAAAGCAGCATGAATACAAAGGGCCCCCACGCCCCTAGCTCGTCTGCCCAGCTTTTAACATCTTTTGGTTGGATATGGAAATAAAATTTATTTATAAGCAATAAGAAGCCAGCTATCCCTAGAAGAATAGCGATTTTGATTAGAAAGCTTTTAAATTTACTACTGTTCAATGTGAATACCTTCTATCCGCAAATTTTTTCGGTTTCCATTTCAATTATACAGAAAAAGACACCCTCTTTGGTGTCTTGAAACCATCTGATTCTATATCATATGTTTCATTTCATTCTTCGTCAAAAGTATTTTACTCCGCTGGAGCATTTACCGCAGTGTCTTTTTACGATATTCTAGTTCATGCATTGCCCTTCCTTATCAATTTTACATAAAAGGAATATCTTTTGCGGATCTATTATTATTTGGGAAGACAAGGAGGATCAGCATGTCTCTTATCTCACTTATTTCACTGCTCATCCTTATAGTAGGAAGCGCTGCCGTTTTGACGACTCCACTTTCATGCAAAAAAAGCGTTGCAATCATGGCTGTATTATCTGTCTCACTCATTGGATGCACACCAACATCGGAGGAGCCCTCAAGCGATGCGAAAGCTCAACAAGCTGTCCAAACCAGTGATGAGGAAAAAGAAAAACAAACTCCTACCCCTGAAGAAAACAACAATAATCAGTCTACTCAAACGAACGCTACCGTTACCCGGGTGGTAGACGGAGATACACTTGAAGTCTCTATGAATGGAAAAACCGAAGATGTCCGACTACTGTTGATCGACACACCCGAAACCGTTCATCCCTCAAAGCCTGTCCAACCGTTCGGACCCGAGGCCTCACAGTTTGTAAAAGAAAAACTTACCGGAGAAAAGGTTAGAATCGAAGTCGGTAAAGAAGAACGTGATCATTACGGCCGGCTGCTCGCCTACGTATTTATCAACGGGGAAACAATTCAGGAGAAGCTTTTGCGGAAAGGGCTCGCACGAACAGCTTATCTGTACAATGACCTTACGATGCTCGACGAGTTTCACGAAGCCCAGAAGCCGGCAAGAATGGCGGGGATCGGAGTATGGTCAATTCCTGGATACGCGCATGTTGATCATAATCACGGATATCACTATGAAGAATCAACAGAAAAAGCAGATCCGAACCCAGAATTGAACTACGATCCTAATGGTCCTGACCGCGATTGCGGTGATTTTACAACCCAGCGGCAAGCACAGAATTTTTTCGAAGCTGCCGGAGGGCCCGATGCTGATCCCCACCGTTTAGACGGTGAAGGAGACGGCCTGGTTTGTGAAGGACTATAGCCTGCTTAAAAACATTCGAAAAGGCCAGCTCCTAAACGAGCCATGCTTGGGAACTGGTCTTTTGCTTTTTAAAATGGAATGGGAGTGAGGTCTTTTTTAAGAAACAGAGGATGACGTGGGTGTTTGCCGTTTTTCGTTTTTTTAATACAGTGGAGATTGTATCCCTGTAACATCTGCAGAACCTCGACTTTCCGATTTCTAATCGACGTGAATTTTTCTCCCCACGCCAAAATAATCGTCTTCGATTTCTCAGCAGCCTCGAGAATGTATCGATCATTCTCGACACCTACAGGGTCCCTATGGGTGAGTAGGATTTCTGGACTTTTAGAAACCAATGCAAACAAATTGACGATATACATACCTCCATAGCCCCAACTCTTCGTAAAATTAACACACCTGTTTAGTGTAGTATCACAGATATCTGAATCAGCGGTGCTAGGATTGAGCATCACAAACATGATCCTGTCCTTGCTATCATCAAACACACATTCCAACAAATACCTGTAATTCATGGTTCGATCGAAAATGGCCTTGACTTGTTCCTCTTCCCTCCAATAACGATAACCTGACTTCATAGGCAGCCCCCACCTCTATCATTGAATTTTGGTCTTCAATATCTCTGCTAATACTCAATGTATGCAAGGCAGCCCAAATTCATTTTCGAACAATCCCATTTTACTAATTCAGATTGACCATAAATGACAGCCACCTACCTGGTTTGCCCCTCGTGAAATATGTATAATGGATAATAGAAGCACGAGCAGGTCAAATAGAACGGGGATGGTTACGATCGATGTACTGTACTTTACATCAGAGGATGAAAGAGTCAAACACTTATCACAAATCGATCCAAGATTACACCGTTTGATGAAAAAAATAAACTCGATTAAAATCCCATTAAAGCACGATTATTACCAATCCATTGTGAAACAAATCGTTGGTCAGCAGCTATCCCTAAAAGCAGCCCACACGATCAACACACGACTCGAATACGTCTGGCCCAATCTGCAGCCGGAGTTATTAGACAGCCTTAATGACGATCAAATACGAAGTGCTGGGGTTTCCAGGCCGAAGATACGCTATATCAGGGAGTTAACTCAAAAACATCTAGCGAAGGAAGTAGACTTCTCCCATATTCACACCCTCGAAGATGCGGAAGTGGTGTCGATTCTCACCAATATAAAAGGAATTGGTAAATGGACAGCCGAAATGTTTCTCATTTTTACACTGGGACGATTGAATGTTCTATCGTATGGAGATGTCAGCATTCAGAATTCGATCAGATGGCTGTATGAGTTAGATAAGGATGAGTCCTTGAATTTAGATTATTTTTACGAAAAATGGACGCCCTATAACTCCATCGTTTCCCTTTATTTGTGGGAAGCAATTAACTCGGGGATGGTTAAAAGTCCTCCGCCTAAACCATAGTTGAATACAATTGAGGCTTTGAAACTACATGTTTAATTACTTTGCAAAATAAGGTATACTAAGTGTAGAGAATCATACAATAAAAAAGACTGAACGGTGCTACCAACACCATTCAGCCTAAGTGTAATAGCCCTTCAAGGGGGCGGCTCACATTGGAGTGTTAAAATAATCACCCTAAATGCTTGCTAGGCGCTAGGGTGGTTATTTTTTGTCAATATGGCAACAACTAACGTCGCAAACGAGATCATAAGAAACAAAGTCTCAAATACTGTCATCAGGCATCACCCCCTTTCTAAAAAGGGAAGTGAGCCACCACCCATGAATTAGCCTTATTACACTGTCCTCTGATTATATCAAAACTTTCAGTACAATTGGACATCTCCAATTGATTCTCGAGACAAACCATCAATAATTCAGCGGTACATCATCCCTCCATTCATGAAAACCATTTTCCAAACTTAGAAAAGGTGACTTCAACACTGCATTGAAGTCACCTTCTCTCTGTTCCGCAACCTATTCAAAGCATTGAATACCGTCTTAGCATTCTCTTAAGCTTCTCTGCAAGGAAGATTCTTTTACCGTACCATTTCCACAAAATGAGCAAGAATTTTTCCAGTCAGCCCCCAAATTACCTTATCTTCATAAAGATAGAAATACTCATCGATTTGCCTTGTACGCCAATCGTAGTCCTCTCCCCCGACAATGAGGTCAAACGGAAAATCTTCCCCCGGTTTCGCTTCAAAGTCCACCTTGTGAATTTGCGGCTCGTTCTCCATGAAAAAAGAAAGAGGAACTGTGAAGTAGTCTTCCACTTCTGCCAGATTCAACTTAATCGATTCAAGATTATCAATACATCCGGCATAAGGATAGACAATCATTCCAAACGGAGAAACCATATAGTCTAATGGGAAAATATCAGAAATATCCACTTCCTCAATTCCCAATTCTTCTCTCGTCTCCCTTAGGGCAGCAGCTTCCTCTGAGGTATCCTGCCGGTCAATTTTTCCTCCTGGAAAACAAATATCACCTGGCTGTCTGCGTAACTGCCTGGAACGAACTTCAAACAGGACATGTGTTTCGTTATCTTTTTGAATTAAGGGCAGTAAGATAGAAAACTTGGTAAAATTTCGGCTGCCAAGTATAGCTGGAGTATGTTGTTGTACTTTGTTTAGGATCGTTTTTGCATCCATATTTTCACCTCAAACTTATTTCTTTTACTATAACAGGTTTTCAGGGAAAACTCGTCCAAATTGATTCGTACTGTGTGCTCATTTGGCGGTCTCCCTTTTAATCAGCGTATGTGAATTGCCTATGAAACATGTGCACAACAAGTACTGCAAACAGTGGCTTTCTGAAATAAACAAGCAAGATTCTAGTTTAATAGTCAACGCATGTAAGGTAGAATAATAGTGTGAAATTTCATATTATTCATGAAAATAAATCCGATGAAAGGGAGGAGTTTTACATGAAAGAACAAGAAATCGCACAAGTACAAGCAGAATCAGTGAAAAGAGTTCATGAAACGATTGATGAGTTATGGAACGAGGCACAGCTCTTTTTAAAAACCCTCGGCTCCTTTAAGAGCACGTTAGGGAATGAGCAAGAGATTCAATCATTTATCCTGAAGCATTTAGAGGAAATGAACTTAGAAACGACCTCTATTGAACCAGACCTTGAGAAACTATCTTCCTATGAAAATTATGGTCATCCAGAGTGGTCGTATGATGGACGGCCTTCTGTGGTTGGAGAATGGAAAACGGATCAGCCTAAAACCGGTAAAAGCCTAATCCTTCAGGGGCACATTGATGTCGTCAGTGCTGAACCTGAACATCTATGGGAGCATGATCCTTATTCCCCGGTAACGGTTGATGACCGCATGTATGGTCGTGGAGTGCTGGACATGAAAGGCGGTGTGGCTGCGATGATCTATGCTGTTAAAGCGCTTCAGCAGGCTGGAATTCAACTGGGAGCAGACCTTCAAATTCAAACGGTCATTGAAGAAGAATGCACAGGTAATGGCGCTTTAGCATTGCTGGACGCCGGATTCACGGCTGATGGTGCCCTCATTCCCGAACCGACAGCGCATCGTGCCATTAAAGGACAAGTAGGCGTGCTATGGGTGAGAATCACCGTTCAAGGAGCAGGCGCCCACGTAGAGCGAGCTGAGAAAGCTCATAACGCCATTAACAAAGCTGCTTATTTAATCCAGTCGCTTGACGAATACAGAGAGTATATTAATGCTCGACCTAAACATCGTGATTTCATCGATCATCCCCACCCGTTAAACGTAAATACCGGCATCATCCAAGGGGGAGACTGGGCTTCAAATGTTCCTTCAGAATGTACCATTGAAGCTAGAGTCGGTTTCTACCCCGACCAGAATCCAGCTGATATCCAGGCGGAAGTCAAAGAGTGGATCTTGACGGCTGCTGAAAAGGAAGAATGGCTGCAGAAAACCCCGCCAGACGTATCTTTTTACGGATTTAGTGCACCAGGATTCTCTACCTCCCCAGACAGCGATCTATTCAACAGTCTTGCGGAAGGTCATAGACTTACGACCAATCAAGAGTTAGAATCTATTGCCTTTACCGCCACCACCGATATTCGTTCCTTTGAAGAGTTCGGGATTCCGGCAACTTGTTATGGACCATCCGGCGCTAACATGCATGGACCTAATGAATATGTTGATTTAGCCAGCCTTAAAACGACGACTAAAACGATTGCGGCGTTTATTTTGCAATGGTGTAAGGAGACACAAACTCAATAAAAAGACAAACTGTGCCCTGCCCTCCTTTATTAGTTAGTGGGGTGAGGCACAATTTTTCATATCTTAATAATTAATTTTTGGGGAGCTACACCCCAACTTTAATCGAACCTTATGATTGTACATGTTCAAATCTATCTTCCCATTTACTTTTTAAGCTGTAGATTTCTTCTTCCCAAGACTGTTCATACATGTACGGGACAAGGATATCATCATCTTCAAAAAGGGCTAATCGTTCTTTTTCACTATCGTTATACAGCAAAAGATCAGTATAGTATAAAGGAATACTACGCTCTTGGAAGGTCTCTAGCCAGATATTTATCGATCGTTCATCAGGGTAAAATGGTACCTTTGTCATTTGATAATGACCGTCTTTCAGGTAAACAATATAGAGAATTGATCCTATGTTCAAAGGTGATATCCTACCTGTCTCTGATGCTGCAAAAACATGATTATCTTCTAATATAAATAAAGATGAGACAATATATTGGATCGACTCAAATGAGACCGTATCTTTTTTTAATGAGCGAGTTTCTATGTTTGATTCTTCATAGGTGAGTTTATTTCTTTCAAGCTTAAAATAAGACCTATGGCGGCCATGCCACACTCTTTTTCCTAATTTATTTAGGAACCATTTCAGTATCCATAAGCCAATTGGTACCGTAACCAGCAGCAGCGCAGCTGAAAAATTTTTTAATTGTATTAACAAAATAAAAGGTCCAATGATTAGGAGGGCAGCTAAAATAAATCCTAGTATATAATCTACAATGATATTTATCCACCAAAATATATTTGGCCGCTTCTCCCTTTGTTCATGCACTATACTTGAATGATTCATATGTTCCTCCTGCCTGCTCAGGGAATAACGTTTCTGTTTCACATATTATCCGCTGAAAATCTTTTAATCCCTAATTAACTCCTGTAAAACTAAACTTATTTTTCTACCAGATTGGTTCTTCTTCATTCGATAGTTCGATCATAAATGGGTAAAAAACTATCAGCAAGATTAGCATTCCAGCTAGGATACTAAATGAAGCAACCGTAGAAAAGTCCAAATAAACGGAGAGCATAATAATTGGTGCAGTAAGGAATGGGATGAGACTACTCCTTTTTCTTACTTTAGACGTTATGTATTGCTTTTCCTTACAATGTGGACAATCCATTGAGATTCTGAATGAAAGAGACCTCTTGAATGTTTGTCTCCAGCTCCAGTTACGACCACAATTTTGACAATTCGGCATGATCATTCTCCCCTCTTTCAGCTACATTTCTGAATGATTGTTCCCTAACTCGGCGGGATTGTTCCTTAACAACTAGTGATTGTCCCCTAACTCTATCGGATTCGACCCTAACTCCGCCTAATTCTTCCCTAAGGCTGTTTATAGCAGCCCTTTTCCGAACAGTTAATCTCCTATTACTCATTATACGATTGTCAGCCGATTACGTTTCAACTTCTTCTCCATTGCTAACAAAAAGACCTCGGCTATAGAATCATAACCGAGAACTTTTTGTTGTATTAGTATGAGGACTGCGCCTTCATGTATAGGCAATTATTCTAAGAACGTTTGAAATCGTTTCCCAAGCTGTGTAATTTCTAACTAATTTATCTTTTGTTAAAATCATGGTATAATACGATTAGAAATAGGATACACATAAGAAAAGGGACCACAGCTTGCGACTGTGCCCCCATGTAGATAGTGTCCAATAGGGATCAGCTAAGAAAAAATAGACTCACCCCGTTTCTGCCAAGAATAGGGAGTCTATTTTTTTTGGTGTATAATCGCTACAACAACAGCAATTATGCTCACAATTAGAGAACTAAAAGTGATCATTACCGTCAAGGCTTCAAATACACTCATGGCGTCACCCCCTTTTTCCTCTGACATGGGGCTAGCCGACACCCTATTCAATTTTGAACAACTACCTATCTATAAATATACCATATAACAGAGTTGCGTTATTAAAGAAACTGAAGCTAAGCAGTTAAGTACTATTAACACCGTATAAAAGCTTTTGTGGCGTTTCAACTTCTACTCCATTGCCAATAAAACAAAAAGATCCCGGCTATGAAGGCATAACCGGGACCTTTTAGTTGGACAATTTCCTATTTACCTTCTATATACGCATATTTGTACGTATAATCCGGACTCATTGGGTTCGCTGTAACATTTTTTACATAAGGTTTTTTAAGCTGAGCCATAGCACGTTGGTATAGAGGTACAAGAACTGCGTCTTCCTGAATTAGCTTTTTTTCTGCTTTAAGAAATGTTTCAAAGCGCTTCACAGGTTTCTGAGCCAGTTCAGTGCCAGCTTTTTCTATTAACGCATCATATTCTTCACTAGCATAGCCGGTTTTGTTGTTTCCGCCGCCCGTCATCCATATATTTAAGAACGTATTCGGGTCCATGTAATCAGGTGCCCATCCGGTACTTTGGATGTCATAATCCATCGTTTTGTCACGTTCTAGTTTTACTTGGAAAGGAATACTTTCAACGTCAATCGTCAGCCCTTCCAGCTGTTCGAGTTGATTCTTAATATAAGCGTCAAGCTTCTGGGATACTTCCGTGTCTCCCCCAATATAACCTAATTCTACCTTTTCAACTCCTAATTCTTCTTTAGCCTTAGCCCACAGCTCTTGTGCTTTTTCTAGATTTGTTTCTACTAGAGGGCCATTTATTTCCCGGAAATCTTCACCTGTTTCCGGATGCTTGGCAAAGTTTGCTGGGACTACTCCGCCCGCTGGAATTGAACCATTATTCAAAATAACATCCACCATACTCTTACGGTCAATAGCGAGCTGCAGAGCTTTCCGTGCATGGACGTTAGAAAGAACTTCATGCTCTTGATTTAATTTAAGATAAAAGACGGTCGGTTCTTCTATGATACGAAATTCCTCAGAAGTACGGTATTCATCCACGAATTCCGAGGTTAAATTCACCCTGTCCACTTTGCCTGTTTCATATAAATTAACTGCAGAGGCTGTTTCTTTTACAATACTGACGTTAATTTGTTTCAATCTAACTTGATCAGCATCCCAGTAATCTTCATTTTTCTTGAGTACAAATTTCTGTCCATGCTTCCATTCAGTAAGCTTAAATGGTCCGTTAGAAAGGACTGTGTCTGCTTCAAGACCATGATCATCTCCATGTTTTTCAACAAAGTCCTGGTTTAAAGGAAGAAACGTCCCAAATGTAGTCATTGATTCAAAATACGGTGTCGGTTTTTCAAGCGTAACCTCCAAGGTAAAATCATCTAAAGCCTTAACCCCTAGTTCTTCCACTGACATTTCGCCTTTAGAGATCTCAGCAGCATTCTTGATCACGCCGCCCATCATGTAAGGTCCATACTCAGACCCCGTATCTGGATTAACCGCCCGCTGCCATGCAAACACGAAATCATGCGCAGTAACGGGATCTCCATTGGACCATTTTGCATTCTCACGCAATGTGAACGTCCAAGTCAGGCCATCTTCACTCACAGTGTGATCTGTAGCAATTCCCGGTTCAGGCTCGGCGCCTTCCCCCAAGCGATACAGTCCATCCGTCGTTGTTGCCAGCCACTGCATCGTTACAGCATCTGCAGCTAAAGATGAATCCATCGTCGGTATTTCTGCACTTTCTATGATATTTAAAACTTGTTCACTGTCAGCAGACCCATCGGTACCTTCGCCATCGCCGCTGCCTGAACTCGTCTCTCCTTCACCACTACTGCATGCTCCCAGAATCATGGTCAGCATTAAGAACATCGCTAACCACAACCACCTTGTTTTTATCATGAAAAAAAACCCCCCAAAAATATTTATCTACCAACAGTAATTATACTAATTTTCTAACTACTTTGATAGCCCTATGAGCACGGTCAGATAATAAGTCGTTAAATTCAAAAAGCGGGACATTCGCAAGACTGGTTCTTTAGGCAGATGTTTTGCCCACCCGAAAACCATGGTAAGATGAGAGTAATCAGGTAGTGAAGGAGCCACAGGTATGAGCCATTCATCAAGTCAATTAACCGGATTTTCAGATGGACCGGAGTCACCAGACGGTCTGGCCGATCGAATCGCAGAGATTCTTGGCTGTCCTGTCACCATTGAAGACCCTAACCATCGGATCGTTTCTTATAGTAAGCATGAACATAATGTGGATGAAGCGAGAACGGCTACCATCATGAGGCGCAAGGTTCCAGAACGTGTCATTAATGGATTGTGGAAGCATGGGATTATGTCGCAGTTATTCGCAAGCGGAGAACCGATTGTAGTTGACCCGATTGATGAAATTGGCCTCGGCAACCGGATTGCTGTTTCTGTTCGGAAAAATAAAGATGTGCTCGGGTTTATTTGGGCACAAGCGAATGAAGTGACGATTACCGACCACCATTTACAGTTGATCAAGGACGCTGCCAAGCTGGTCAGCCGCCACCTGCTCCATCATCAAGTAAAAAAAAGAAAGTCAGAAGAAAACCAGAAGGAATTTTTCTGGCAGCTTCTGACAGGCACTCTTCGCTACAAACCGGAAATTATTCGTCATGCTAAACGGTTTGGAACAAGATTATCGGGGCAGCTTTGTGTGGCCGTATTTGAATTCGATGAGAATATGAATCAATCCGTCGAGCGTCACGCCTATTACTTAACGGAAACCCTTCAACAAACCCGAATCGTCAGTCGAATTTTTGACGAAAATCAGTTGATCTTATTAGTACGATCTGACGTAACAGAAGATGCTGCCCGTATCTGTGATACCTTTATTCATGATTTTACACAAAAGATGAAGGAACGCTTACAATTTGAAGACGTGAAAGGATCATTTGGGATCATATACGATTCGCCGGAACACGTTAGTGACAGCTACAAGCAAGCTTTGAAAGTTCTCGAACTGAAAGAACAATTCCCTCGGGCCCTGCAGCAAGTATCCAATTATCAGGAGCTTGGGATCTATCAATTTATCAATGAGTTAGCCTCCCTCCGCAGCCGTGAGCAGTATCGAAATGCTTTTCTTGAAAAGTTGTATGACTATGACCGCAAGCACAAGTCTGAACTTGTCGGAACCCTGAAAGTTTTTCTGGACTGCAACAGCAATGTTCATAAGGCTGCTGAAGACATGCACATTCATACCAATACATTGAATTATCGACTGAAAAGGATCAAGGAAATCGGTGCGATCGATTTAAAAGACCCTAATCAGAAAACCACCTTATATTTAGATTTACTTATTCACGAAATGGAAGGAGATGATTTGTGATTTTACACAAACCATCTCTTTTATTTTGTGTAATCTTCCTAAATCAAAAAACGGAAACGCGAGATATACTGGCTGTAACACGTACTAAGAAAGGCAGGGAATAGAGATGATTATTGGCATCCCGAAGGAAATTAAGAACAATGAAAACCGCGTAGCCATCACCCCATCAGGTGTCGTCAACATCATGAAGGCTGGACATACAGTTTTAGTTGAAAAGAATGCAGGAGTTGGCAGTAATTTTACAGACGAAGAATATAAAGCATCTGGCGCCACCATTATTGAAAGCGCTTCAGACGTTTGGACAAAAGCAGAAATGGTCATGAAGGTAAAGGAACCTCTTCCTTCTGAATATGGCTATTTCCGTAAAGGCCTCATCTTATTTACGTATCTGCACCTTGCAGCAGAGCCGGAATTAACGAAAGCTTTAGTGGACAACGAAGTAACTGCCATCGCTTACGAGACAGTTACCGTTAACAATACCCTTCCATTGCTGACACCAATGAGTGAAGTGGCAGGCCGTATGGCTTCACAAATCGGAGCCCAATATCTTGAAAAATCTTATGGCGGAAAAGGAATTCTTTTAAGCGGCATCCCTGGTGTCAATCGTGGAAAAGTAACGATTATCGGCGGCGGAATTGTCGGCACAAACGCAGCCAAAATTGCTGTTGGACTGGGCGCACATGTCACCATTCTCGACTTAAACCCGAACCGTTTACGCGAATTGGATGATCTGTTCGGCTCTGACGTGCAGACACTGATGTCTAATCCTTTCAACATTGCTGAATCAGTCAAAGATTCCGACCTTGTTATAGGCGCCGTCCTGATCCCAGGAGCTAAAGCACCTAAACTTGTATCAGAAGATATGGTCAAATCCATGAAACCAGGCTCTGTTATTGTAGACGTTGCGATCGACCAAGGCGGTAACTTTGAAACGGTTGATCACATCACAACACACGATGACCCAATTTACGAAAAACATGACGTCCTTCATTATGCGGTTGCCAACATTCCAGGTGCTGTTCCACGCACGGCTACCATCGGATTAACAAACGTAACTGCTCCTTATGCGTTACAAATTGCCTCTAAAGGTGTTGTCAAGGCCATTGAGGAAAACAAAGCGATCGAACAAGGACTAAATACCGTAAACGGAAACCTTACGTATGAAGCCGTTGCACGCGACCTCGGTTATGACTATGTCCCCGTTCAAGATGCATTAAAAGAAATAACACACGCATAATTCGTAAATACAGTTAAATTTTTTCTGAAAATGTGGTATGATAAAGACAGAAAAAGGATACACATAAATAAAGGGACCACAGCTTGCGACTGTGATCCCCTCTTGATAGTTGCTCTTTTGAATAAGGTGCAGCCTAGTTTAAAAATAGACCCACCCGCTGACTAGAATAGGGGGTCTATTTTTTTATGCGCATAATCGCCACAACTAAAGCAATGATCGACACGATTAGCGTGCTAAACGCGATCATAATCATGAGTGACTCATAAGTGCTCACAGGCATCACCCCCTTCAACGATGTGACATGGGGACTAGCCGACACCCTATTCTACCTGCTAAATAGCAGTATAATTCTAACAACTATCTCTCCCATTATAGCATAACCACCGCTCTTAGGAGACAGCTTTTTTAGTACCATATAGGTTTAATTACTCTCCCCTATGCTTTGAACCAAACTTGCCTTGATGCTCCCTACTTAATTTAACAAGATAAATATCTCTAACCAGATTTCCCATTTGCCGCATCCGATTATATTCACCATTGAGCAGTTCACCCACAACGAAAGACCTGATGAGAGAACCCGCATACAGCAACACTATAATAAACAACATTAAAACACCCAAGGTCCCCGTAGCTTCCTGAAGGCTAGTAATCTCATTCGAAAATAAATACTGAATATACTGGATCCAGACAGGAGCTGCTATAGCTGTCATAATTCCCCAATTGATTAGAAAAGGAACCTTTAAGTCTTGAGCTTTTTTATCGATTAACTGTATCAAATACTCGAACTGATACGGTTCCACAATACCGCTTTGTTGAAGATACTCTGCGAACTGCTCTTTCTTTTTATAAAAAACATCTAACTGGGATTCCTGGTGGTAGACTTCCTTTGTAATCCTGATTTTTTCTTTCCTTACGTAAAGCATCAATAATCCAATTGGGATAAAGCTCAACAGTATGAACCACTCAACCCCCATCCAATAGGAAACGAATAGCATGCCTAACGAGATTATGACAACCGCTGAAAATAAAAGAATAACCAGCCATTTTTTCATATGTTTAAAATAAACATTCCAAAAAGACATGTTTTCCTTATAAAAGCTGAATAGTTCATAGACCAAAGTCATCACCTTTTCGCTATTTTTTAGTCAGCCAGTCACTTTTCTAATAGATTCCTCGTTCACCTTTTCCCTATGCTTCAAAATATAAAAAAACCACACTCCATTTGTGTGGTTCTCACTCATCTATAGTATCTTCTTTAAATCCTTTTCAATTTTCTTCGGATCAGTCGTAGGAGCATAGCGTTCCACAACCTGTCCATTACGGTCAACGAGGAATTTGGTGAAATTCCACTTGATGGCCGAAGAGATAATTCCCTTTTGCTGGTTCGTTAAAAATGTAAATAACGGATCAGCTTCATCCCCTTTTACATTGATTTTATCAAACATCCAAAAACTGACCCCATAGTTCCTCTGACAGAATTGCATCGTTTCATCCATCGTATCAAACTCTTGATTATTAAATTGATCAGAAGGAAACCCTAAAACCTCCAACCCTTCATTGTTGTGGGCGTTATACAGTTCCTGAAGTCCTTTGAATTGTGGGGTAAATCCGCATTTGCTCGCGGTGTTCACAATAATCATCGGCCGTCCTTCAAAATCTCGCAGTGATTTCATCTCACCATCCGTTTGTTTTACATCATAGTCATATACAGTAGGCAATGACCTCTCCCCCTCTTTAGTTCAACCATTCCTTTTTTTACAACAGACGAAACCTTCCCTTTCACAAAGGTTTACTTACTGAATCTCTGTAAACAACTTTGTATGGAATTATAATCCGCTTCGCAGGCTCGTGTTTATTTACTGTTTTCTCGATTAATGCCTTAGCAGATTGGACGCCGAGTTCATAAATATTTACATCAACCGTAGTTAAAGCAGGCCGGGTAATCTCAGATAAATAAACATTGTTAAAACTAACCAGCGACATATCCCGTGGAACATGAAGACCATATTCTTCCAGTGTACTTAAAACACCTAGGCTGATTAAATCATCACTAACTACAACTGCAGTTGGCCGCACCTTAAGCGACAATAATTGTTCAACAGCTTCGCGTCCACCTGACTTCAGAAATTCAGTATGAATTTTGTATTCCTCTAAGTTTGGAATATCGAGGTTGGCCATGGCCTCCTCATAGCCTGTTTCACGATCCATCGTTACAAATAAATCCTTTGAGCCGCCAATAAAAGCAATCCGCTCATGGCCCTGTTTAATCAAATGTTCTGTAATCTCTTTCCCTGCTGTTAGATTATCATTATCAACGTGTGTAATTTCAGCACTGTGTTCATAAGGTTTTCCTACCATAACAAAAGGAAAGTCCTTTTCCCGCAGAAAATTCATTACCCGGTCATTAACTCGCGAGTACAACAAAATGACACCATCTACGTAACTTCCATATACCATTCGCTGAACTTCAGTAAATATTTCATCTTCCGTTTTCCCACTTGAAAGGGTAAGGGAATATTGCATGTCATGTGTCACAGAACTGATTCCACGCAGAATCTCCGGGAAAAATGGATTTTGCAGAGCTTTATCAGCCGATGCCGGCATGATTACTCCAATGGCCTTTGTTGACTTCACGACTAGGTTGCGCGCATTAATAT
Organism: Halobacillus ihumii; assembly: GCF_902726645.1. Taxonomy (NCBI): domain Bacteria; kingdom Bacillati; phylum Bacillota; class Bacilli; order Caryophanales; family Bacillaceae; genus Halobacillus; species Halobacillus ihumii. The sequence continues at coordinate 2,906,807 of NZ_CACVAO010000001.1, read as the reverse complement.
TGGGATAATACCCCAAATCCTTCATCGCCTTACGTACCTTCTTCTTAGTAGCCAAACTAATCCTTGGATTATCTGAAATGACTCTGGACACAGTAGAGGATGATACACCCGTTGCCTTTGCTACGTCACTAATTGTTACCAACATTCTCACCCTCTACTAAAAATTTTCTATATATGTGTGATTTATTATACCATTCTGACCTTCTAATAACCTAGACATGCTTCTCATGTATAAGTTTATCCCTTTGACCCTCCGGCTGTTAATCCGGAGATAAGGAATCGTTGAAGGTAAAGGTACACAGCTGCGATAGGAACCGCCACTAGAATCGATCCTGCAGCAAATCTCGTAAAGTTGTTAGCAAACTGGTCGTTAATAAAATTATACAGTCCAACCGCCAATGTATAATTGTCCGCGCTTGAAAGCACGATGGTTGGAAGCAGAAAATCAAACAAAGGCATCATAAAATTGAACAGTGCAACAACCGCCAGAATTGGCTTGGCCAACGGAAGCATAATACTCCAGAACACTCTTAAATGACCAGCACCGTCTATTCGGGCAGCTTGGTCCAGTTCGCGAGGAATCGTATCAAAGTACCCTTTAACAAGCCAAGCGTTAAAAGGGATCTGTCCGCCCAAATAGATAAGGATTAAGCCTGTAAGTGTATCAAGCAAGCCAATCATATTTAAGAAAATGTATAGAGCAACCATCGCCATCATGACCGGAAACATTTGTAAAAGCAAAAATACATATAACCCATTTTTTCTTCCCACAAATTGATAGCGGGAAAAAGCATAAGCAACCAGTGAGGTCAGAATCACACTGCCTATAGCAGTTGCTAAAGAAACAATCAGAGAGTTTTTGTACCATAATAAATAATCACTTTCTTCACTAAACAGCCACTTATAATGGTCTAAAGAGAAGGATTCCGGGATGATCGAGGAAGAATATAAACTGCTTCCTTGGTTAAAGGACATCCCAACTGTCCATGCCAGAGGGTAAAATATAATAATAGCCACAATCGCGAGTATGATATAAATGGCTGTAACTTCCCAAACTGATTTCTTTTTTTGATTCATTAAATTTCCCCCTCCTCTTTAAATGATCTCGTCCGTCTAAACTGATAAAACGCAAATCCCGAGACAAATAAGCCCATAATGATGGAAATTGCGGCTGCCATGCTGTAATTATTGGTGTCAAAAGTAAGTTTATACACCCAGGAAATGAGAATGTCTGTCCCGCCGGCATTTTGCCCTCGCACAGGAGGTCCACCTTCATTAAACAGGTAGATCACGTTGAAGTTATTAAAGTTCTGCGCATATTGCATAATGAGTAGCGGGGCCGTTGCAAACATGACATGCGGAAGTGTAATATGTCTGAATTTCTGCAAACGGGAACCGCCATCTACATCTGCTGCTTCATACCAATCCTTCGAAATACTTTGCAGCACACCTGTAAATAAGGCAAAAATAAATGGAAATCCTAGCCACGTCTGTACCATAATGATCGCAATTCTGGCATAAAACGGGTCACTCAACCATGGCAGGCCGTCACCACCAAGGAGGGGAATGATAATATCCCTGTTTATGGCACCGAAATCATCATTAAACATAGCAGAGAAGATTAGAATCGTAACGAATGCAGGTACGGCCCATGGCAGAATTAGAATCGTACGAATTAATTTTTTAAATTTAATGCGCGGATCGTTAACAAGCAAAGCAAGAAATAGACCAAGACCAATTTGAAGTGTAGTGGCTACCACCGTCCAGACAACGGTCCATGAAAATACACTGATGAACGTGTCTTGCCAAATAGGTACGGTGGCTAAATTTACAAAGTTTTCGAAGCCTACCCAATCTACTAGATTTCGAGGCGGAGAATTATATAGATTGTAGTTCGTAAACGCTAATAGCACTGAAAATAGCAACGGAAAAATCACGACAAAAATCATGAGAACTAACCCTGGGAATGTCATTAAATACGGAAACGCATGATCATAAAACGTCCTCATACTCTCTTTCAAGCCCATTGGTTTCCAGCCATTCTGAATCTTACGCGCCTGGTTCCTTGCATCCACCACATTATAAATATAAAGAGATAAAGCAAAGAAAACACCAATTAAAGAAAGAACACCGAAAACTAATAACCGGATAGAATGATCAGTCCCCGGAATGGTTCCTAGGGTACGTAAGCCCCATAGTCCATAATTTATCGATTCTAGCAGCGTTACTATAAAAGCCAATTCAACGATAATAAAAGTAAACCCTTTTAATAATCTGCGGTTATACAGTTGTCCCAGCCCTGCAAATAGTATGGACAAAATCATGGCCACTTTGGGATTATGTTGTTTTTTCCTTGGACTTTTTCTCTTTGATTTATCTTCGTACTCTTTCAGATCTGGTATAGCCAATGAATAGGCCTCCTTTCATACGTCTGGATTTACTTTCTACTTTGATGATGATTGAAAAAAAGGAGCTGGGACATAACTTTACTTTTTAAGCGAGAGACGAACGGTGTATTCGTTTAGCGGAGAAAATATACGTAGACTCCTACGGGAGAAAAGGCCAAGGTGAGACCCCGCAGTGCGCCAGCACAAGGAGGCTCAACGGCCCCCCGTGGAAAGCGAAGTATATTTTCGTAGCGAGTTTTATACGCAATCGTAATTTCTGCTTAGTTCGGATTTTCAATTGATAAAAACACTTTTGTCCCAGCCACTTCTTTTCAACATAGATTTATTGACTTGCCCCGCTAGATTGTATTTTTGTTTTAATCTGATTCACAGCTTCGTCCAAAACAGCTTGTACATCTTCTCCTTCAGCTATGAACTGCAATGCATTATTCATCGGTTCCCACACTTGAGACATTTGCGGTGTACTAGGCATAGGTACGCCGTATTTCACTTGTTCCGCAAATACGTTATAGATTGGATCCTCAATCGATTCAAGAGCATTGGTATTGGTTGGCAATTCACCAGCTGTTTCAAAATAATATTGGAGATTTTCTTCGTTTGTCATAAATAGAGCCAGATCTTGAGCCCAATTTTTATTCTCAGAGTAATAAGAAACCATCCATGATTTCACTCCTACCAATGTCTTACCAGTTTCCCCATTTATTTTTGGAAATGGTGCAAAGCCAAGACTGTCACCCAAAGCTTCTTTATATCCTGCGATACTCCATGGCCCATTAATCACTGCACCTACTTTTCCAGCCGTGAAAAGACCATCTACAACATCTGTCGTTGTTCCTGGTGGAATTTTTTCTGAACCGAAAAAGGACTGGAACAGTTTACCGCCTTCTACAGACCCCTCATTGTTTAAACCAATGTCTGTCGTATCAAACTCACCCGTTTCGCCGCCAAATATATAACCGCCAAAGTTTTTAAAGAAAGGATAAGCAAAATATAAATCATTAGGTTTCATTAAGAATCCATATTCGTCTTTTGATGGATTGGTATGCTCTTTAAGAATGGTTTTTAAATCATCAATCGTTTCAGGTGCATCCGATACAATGTCTTTATTGTAAAAAATACCGTACGTTTCAAGAACAGCCGGAACCCCATAAATAGCGGTTTCACCGTCATACTTATAACTGACAGCCTCAACCGCCACATCAGTGTATCCGCTCAACGCTTCCTCTGATAAATCAAGAGGTTCTGCAAGCCCCTGCGCTACTATATTTCCAATTTGGTCATGAGGCTGAAAGAACAAATCAGGGCCATTTCCCTCTGGACCAGCAAGTGATAATTCCTGTACTTGATCCAGCATTGATTTTGGTACGACATTTACTTTAATTCCTTCCTGCTCTTCGTAATCTGCCGCAATCTTTTCAATAGCTGCCAATTGTTTCTCCTCATCGTTTGCCCAAATTGTCAGCTCCTCAGGTTTTTCGGCAGTCCCATCAGAACTTGTGTCCTGCTCACTTGTTACCTCTTCACGATCTGGCGCACACGCCACTAACAACAACAGTAATGACAGAAATGCAAAAAACGAAATAAATGACCTTCTTCCTTCCATGCGATCTCTCCTTTTAAAATTAAATTTGTACCTTAAGCAAGAACTTGCGAAAATTTTGTGCAATCGCTTGCCTGCCAATTTGAAAATCATTTTACAGTTAATTCAATTTAGTTGCAAGCGGTTTCAGTAAAATATCTGATTTTTTTGAAAAGATCCGCTGTGTTGTGCGATTTCTTTTTGAGGATTTAATAAATAGGTATATTTATCTATGTACAATAGCGTTACACTCGCGTATTAATAGAGTTATCACAGCAGGAAGCATTAATGAATAAAATCCGAGGGCCATGCTTTTGTTCACTGCAAACAACCCCGACTTTTTCTTAAAAGTCGGGGTTTATTTTATGGAAAGGGGGGTTACGCGAAAAAGGATACACTAATTAAGGAGGAGATTCTGTTGGCTAAAGTAATCAGCATTTTTATGCAATCGCTTGCTCTGACTTTTGTATTCCTCAGCACGCTTATGTTTACGTCCATCCCTTCCGAAGCATCTAGTGATGTCGACTACTCTAATGATGTAATCTATCAAATTGTAACGGATCGATTTTATGATGGTAATCCAGAGAATAATCCTACGGGGGATATTTACAGTGAAGATTGCAGTAATCTTCATAAATATTGCGGTGGTGACTGGCAAGGGATCATTGAAAAAATAAACGATGGTTATTTAACAGATATGGGAATTACAGCTATTTGGATCTCCCAGCCGGTAGAAAACGTCTATGCCTTACACCCAAGTGGCTATACATCTTATCATGGCTACTGGGCAAGGGACTACAAAAAAACAAACCCGTATTTTGGAAGCCTTTCCGATTTTGATCGATTAGTTGATACAGCGCACGCAAATGGAATTAAGGTGATTATGGATTTCACCCCGAACCACTCTTCTCCAGCTCTTGAGACAGACCCTGCTTATGCAGAAAATGGTGCTGTCTATGATAACGGAAATTTATTGGCTGCCTATTCAAACGACAATGAGAATTTTTTTCATCATAATGGCGGAACTGATTTTTCCTCTTATGAAGACAGTATTTATCGAAACTTATACGACTTAGCAGATTATAATTTAAATAATGAAGAAGTCGATCAATATTTAAAAGAATCTATTAAGCTGTGGCTGGACAGAGGTATTGATGGCATTAGAGTAGATGCAGTTAAACACATGTCACAAGGTTGGCAAGAATCGTTGATGAGCGAAATCTACAGCCACCGTCCTGTATTCACTTTCGGTGAATGGTTTTTAGGTAAAGGAGAAGTCTCTCAAAAAAATCATTATTTCGCTAATGAAAGCGGAATGAGCCTGCTTGACTTTCGATATGGGCAAACCATTAGAGAGGTATTAAAAGATGGTTCAGCCAATTGGTATGATTTTAATTCAATGATTCAGAATACAGCAGAAAATTATGATGAGGTTATTGACCAAGTAACGTTTATTGATAACCATGACATGAGTCGTTTTTCTGACGAAGATTCCTCAAACCGATCCACGGATATAGCTTTAGCAGTCTTATTGACATCCCGCGGCGTACCTACCATTTATTATGGAACTGAACAGTACTTGACAGGCAGTCATGATCCTAATAATCGAAAGCCTATGAAGAATTTCGAAAGATCCACAAGTTCCTATGAAATCATCAGCCAATTAGCACAGGTGAGACAATCAAACCCTGCACTTGGCTATGGGGATACCGAAGAACGTTGGATCAATTCTAATGTTTATATTTATGAAAGACAGTTTGGCAATAACATTGTACTAACGGCTGTAAACAGTGGAAATTCCCCTCAAAACATCATTAATTTAAAGACCTCTTTACCCGAGGGTACTTATAATGATGAACTTGACCAGATATTAGACGGCAATGCTATTTCAATAAATCAACATGGTGCTGTTGATTCGTTTCAGTTAAGTCCAAAAAGTGTAGCCGTTTGGCAATTTAAAGATCCCTCTGCCACTCCAATCATTGGACATGTTGGGCCGATGACAGGAAAAGCAGGAAACACAATTACAGTTAGTGGAGAAGGTTATGGCTCATCAGAAGGCAGTGTTCAATTTGGTTCTACAAATGCAGACATCCTATCCTGGTCGGATACAGAAATTAAAGTTAGTGTTCCAGATGTAACCGCAGGAAAGTATCCTATTACTGTGACAAGTGCTAATGATATTCGCAGCAACAAGTACGATGAATTTGAAGTATTAACAGGTAAACAAATAGCCGTAAGATTTGGTGTAAATAATGCTTTTACAGAGCCTGGAGAAAATGTTTATATAGTTGGTAATGTTAACGAGCTAGGCAATTGGGATCCTGATAACGCAATCGGACCAATGTTTAATCAAGTAGCTTATAACTATCCTACTTGGTACTACGATATTAGTGTCCCAGCCGGTAAAGAAATAGAATACAAATTTATTAAAAAAGATAGCTCTGGGAATGTAGTTTGGGAGAGCGGCTCAAACCATACCTATACAACACCTGCAACAGGAACGGATACAGTCATCGTAAATTGGCAATAAAGTTCATTGACAAGATAGAGTGCTTTCAGTAAGTTAATAGTATCTAATATGAGGGCAATGCTTTGTTGTAACAACAACCCCGTTTTCCTGTCTGGAAAACGGGGTGTTTTTCTATCTTCTATATGATGAAGCAACATTCAACTATAACATTCAGAAGCTTTTGTACTTATGAAAGGAGAGTTTCACATGATAAAAGAAGCCATTTACCATCGTCCAAAAGATAACTTCGCCTATGCGTATGACTCCAATACCCTTCACATTACGCTACAGACAAAGAAAAATGATATGGACGCTGTGTCACTTGTGTTCGGAGATCCATATGACTGGAAAAATGAACAATGGCAGACAGCGAGCAGAAACATGATAAAATCCGGGTCGACCAGTCTTCATGACTATTGGTTTATCGACGTTACACCAGAATTTCACCGGCTTCGATATGGATTTAAGTGTACCAATGGTTCTGAAACGTGTTTTTATACAGAGGGCGGCATATTCTCCTCCCTGCCTAAGGAGATTGCAAACTATTTCTGTTTCCCGTATGTAAACTCTATCGATGTATTTCATGCCCCTTCCTGGGTGAAAGACACAATATGGTATCAAATATTTCCCGAACGCTTTGAGAACGGGGATGCCACCCTGAACCCTGAAGGTACTTTACCTTGGGGACGCCATCAACCAACCCCGACAAACTTTTTTGGAGGAGATTTCCAAGGTGTGATCGATCACTTGGATTATTTAGTGGAGCTTGGCATTAACGGAATCTATTTTACTCCTATTTTTAAAGCGTATTCCAATCACAAATACGATACGATTGATTACATGGAAATCGATCCTCAGTTTGGGGATAAGGAGACTTTCCGGCGTTTAGTTCAAGAATGCCATAAACGCGGGATTCGCATTATGCTGGATGCAGTATTTAACCATAGCGGCTATTATTTCCCACCATTTCAAGATGTATTGAAAAAACAGGAGCAGTCCGAATACAAGAATTGGTTCCATTTATGGGATTTCCCGATATCACCTGAAGGGAGCCAACCGAATTATGACACATTCGGATTTGTCCCTTCAATGCCGAAACTTAATACAGAAAACCCCCAGGTAAAGGATTATTTGCTGAAGGTGGCAAAGTATTGGGTCGAAGAATTTGATATAGATGGTTGGCGTTTAGATGTTGCAAATGAGGTGGATCACGCGTTTTGGCGGGAATTCAGACAAGCGGTAAAAAGTGTAAAGCCTGAAGCTTATATTCTCGGGGAAATTTGGCATGACTCTATGCCTTGGCTTCAAGGAGATCAATTTGATGCCGTTATGAACTACCCATTCACAAATGGGGCTATTGATTTTTTTGCGAAAGAAGAAATTAAGGCTTCAGAGTTTATGAGTTCCATTACTAAGGTTCTCCACATGTATCCAGCCAATGTGAATGAGGTTTCATTTAATCTACTTGATAGTCACGACACACCAAGAATTTTGACACTCGCAAATGCGGAACGAAAACGGGTGAAGCTTCTCTATTTGTTCCAGATGTCCTTTGTCGGCACACCTTGTATTTATTATGGTGATGAAATTGGAATGGCTGGCGGACATGATCCCGGCTGCAGAGGGTGCATGGAATGGGATGAACAGAATCAGGACAGGGAAATGTTTCAGTATGTACAAATGCTTATCGATCTCCGTAAAAATAACCCCGTGTTTGGAAATGGCGGTAAGTTCCGGTTTATCTTTTCAGATGATGAGCAGAACTGTATCGCTTATGAAAAATTCAATTCGGAACACAGTCTTATTTTTATAATAAACAATAGTGAAAGTACTAAACTACTGTCCAGTAAACAAGTATTCTCTACCAATTATGAGCAAATAACAGAGTGGACGATAGCCGATGGATCGACACTTAATAAAAAAATGAAGGCTAACTTATCACAAATAGAACTTCAACGATATGAATTTCGGATTTTTGAGCTGAAACAGGCTAATAAATTATAGTAAGTGAGCACAGACCTTCTGTCCTGCAACGAATGGAAGTTACAACCAAATAAGTATTAGTTCGTTGGCGTTACCATTCAGTTAAAACCATAGATTCTTCCTTAATCTTTTTGAAACAGGAAATCTATGGTTTTTATTCGTCACCCATAGCTTGCAATTCATTAACCGTAACAAATTTATATCCTTTTTGAGTCAAAAAACGCAGTATCCCTTCAATCGTTCTCCATTCATTCCTGGTCTGGTCATACATAGGATGCAGCAGAATAATTGAACCTGGCTGGACATTTTTATTTACGTAATTCACTTTATCCTCCACTGAAGAGAAATAAGTATCCGGCTCAAGATCCCACATAATCGTTTCTACCTGATGTTGATTTAAATAATATGGCAGGGTGACAAGCTTTTTACCATACGGGGGACGAAAATCAATCTCGCCTTTAAAACCCGTTGCCCGTATGGCTTGGTTAGTCCTTTCAACCTCCTCTTTTATCGTGGAGTACCTTTTGAAGATCATGGGTTCGTGAGAATGGGTATGATTTCCAATTTGGTGACCCGCTTCCACTAGTTGTTTTCCTATATCAAGGTTGTTCTCCAATTCTTTTCCTACTACAAAAAAGGTAGCTTTAACCTGATATTTGTCGAGTAGGGGCAGAATGTCTTCTACATTCTTTGTGGGGCCATCATCAAACGTTAGAGCCACCACTTTCTCATCTGTTACTACTCTGTTTGTTAACCCTCCAAATAACTGAACTGTCCTTGAATTCATCAGCTTATAAGTCCCATACAGGGAAAATAGGAGGGCTGTTAAAATCATCCCAGCTACAACCCATTTCTTTTTAATAAAAATCCCCCTCACTTGCAAAAATAGAGAACAATTCCTATTAAGAGTACTCTATTTGTTTATGGTTCGCTAAAGCAGGCAGCTGATATAGGGATATATATGTTTAGAAAGGTTAGGACTGTTATACTTCCTATGTCTTTTCTGTTTTGACCCTCAGCTTTTCAAATAATCTCCTTGGAAAATAGCCATCAAGGTAACCCCATGCCACTGTCCGTTCCTGAATATATGTTCTTTTTGCTCCCCTTCCTTCACGAATCCTAACTTCTCGTACAACTTCATCGCTCTATGATTGAACGAAAAGAATCTCAAATACACTTTATGTAAATTCATTTCTGTAAAGCTATAGTTTAACACTAGCTCCATAGCTTCCCGGCCATATCCTTTACTCCAATAATCTTTCTCTCCAATATCAATTATGCACTCTGCGTTTCGATTCTTATAATCGATATTAATTAAAGAGACAATGCCTATTGATTGATCTTGATCCTTTAGTTCAATCATGTAACATTTTGAATCGATGGAATTAGTAATCTCCCTTATGAAACCTTCCGTCTCTTCTTGAGTGTAAACATCTAAATTTGGACTCGTGTTCTCCATTACCACCGGATTATTTCTCCATTTATGATAAATGGGCGCATCGTTCTCAGTTGCTTTCCTTAAGTTTATTCTGTTACTACTGAACATCCTAATCACCTATTTCTCATATTCTAGCGCAAATACTTATCATATTTGTCAATATCATCCGGATTTAACCCGCTGCTTGCCTGGGCTTCTTTTTGCATGGATTGGTTGCAGCTTTTACACACATAACGCGTTTCAGGGCTTTTAAGAATCTTTTGATACTGAGTATCTGAGCGATCAATTGTATAGTTCTTTTTACAGAAAAAACAAATCGTCTTCAGCATTGCGTCTCTCCTCCTACCTTTACAATCTCTATACTGTAATACTTCTCCAACTTATTCTATAACCCTTTTTATTGAATACAAAAAGGCGCCTTCCGGGGTAATTCGGACCAGCGCCTTTAAAGCATTTTTTATAAACCTTTACTAAAAAACCCTCTTCTGATCACGGTCGTCTTTCAGTATCTCTACTGCTTCCCTGAAGCGTTGCGAATGGACGACTTCCCTTTCCCGCAAGAACTTCAAACTGTCATTCAATTCAGGGTCATCCGACAAATTAATGATCCATTGGTAGGTTGCCCGCGCCTTTTCTTCCGCTGCGATATCTTCATAGAGATCGGCGATTGGATCACCTTTTGCTTGAATGTACGTCGCTGTAAATGGTGCACCCGCTGCATTATGGTAGAAGAGTGCTTTATCATGATCAGCGTAATGAGCTCCAAGGCCCGCTTCTTTCATTTGCTCAGCTGTGGCATCTTTCGTGAGCTTATAGATTGAAACTAAAATGCAACCATGTTAAGATATTGATATACTTACATTTATTATATTCAGAGGTGGATAAAAATTGAATAGTACCGTGTTAATAAATAAAATCAAAAAAGTAGCTATTTATATCAGGAAGTCAAGACCTGATGAGACAGATGAGGCTTTAAAGAATCAGTTAGCTGTCCTTATAGATATATGTATAAAGAATGGTTGGGAATATGAAATTTTTAAAGAATATGGTTCTTCTCAAGGCATTAACACTGAATTAACCAAGATGTTAGATAAGGTACAGTCATTCCACTATGACGCTGTAGTAGTGGCTGAACAAAGCAGACTTGGGAGAAATGGGCTAGTTATTGAACAAGTTAAAGAAATACTGACCAATTATGGGGTAAAACTTGTTACACCTAGCAACACTAAAGGACTTGACCTGTCGTCTCCTGAGGGTTCATTACAAAGTGACTTTCAGACTGTTATAGATAAACAAGAGTATTTGAATACTAAAAGAAGGCTGATAAGGGGGAAAAGAACCTCAGCCAAAAAAGGTAATTGGGTAGGTGGAAAAACCCCTATAGGTTACAACTATGACCATAAAACTAAAAAGCTAGTACGTAATGAAAATGCACCAATAATCGAAAGAATTTATAATTTATATTTGTCAGGTAACTCATCAACAGATATTGAAAGAATTTTTGACTTAGAAGGAACATTAACCCCTACAGGTTCAAAATGGAATAAGGCGAGAATATCCGTGGTATTGTCGAACCCTGTTTATAAGGGTACTGCTATCTATGGTAAGACGAAGGTTTCTAAAATTGAGAAAAAACCCTCAGGTTCTCCAAAACAGTTAAAGGCTGAGGAAAATGATCAGATCATATATGAAAACGCACATGAACCTATTATCCCTCCTGAGAAATGGGAAATGGTAAAAGATATTAGAGAAGGCAGACTAACTAAGCCTCCTAGTGCAAGAATTGGAAAAGTGATCTTTACAGGCTTAATTAAATGTAGTTCATGTGGAAGAACTCACAGCTTTCAAAGAAGAAAGGGAAAAGAACTAAGGATTACATCCTGTCAAACTAGGTATTATGATAAGGATGGGGAAAATTATACTGTCTGTAAAAATAAAGGCGTTAGGTTAGACTTATTTGAACAGGTTTTCTTTGCAAAGTTCAGTCAGTTTGTAAAGAAATTGGAATCATATTTAGAAGTAATAAAACAAAACATTAAAGAAGATAATACGCCTAACCCTGCTGATGAAAAAGCTACCCTAACAGCAAATATTAAAAAGATTGAGGCTAATATTAAGAAAGTACAGAAAGGTTATGTAGCTGAAATTTATACAGAGGACGAGGCACAGAAAGAGATTAAACAACTAAACGCACATAAGGATTATTTAAAGCAACAAATTAACAAATTGGATACTAAATCTAAAGATGAGAAAATTGACGAATTACAGAGTACATTAGACAAGTTGAAAAGTCTGTTGGAAGGAACGTCTGAATTAGAAACAAAGGAAATAAACCACCTATTAACTTCTATGATTGATCATATAGAGTATAAACGAGTAGGAAACCATAAAGCAGAGATTGAAATGAAAATCCATTACAAAGGACAGTCAGGGGAACAGGTAAGCTAGTTCCTCTTTTTCTTTTGGACAAAAAAAAGAAACCCCTCCAACAGCTATAAAAGCCATTAAGGGGATTAAAAAGGTTGTTAGGTTATGCTGTTAAAGAAAAGAACATTTATCTATGAATATCCACTATACCACTATAATTAGTGGCATTACTTTTAATTAAGTTATCTAAGGCTTATGCCTTGCTTGTCCTTTCAGGACTTCGCCAATTCTTAACCATCTATAATTTATTATTATCATAGCTATCATTAGTTATATCTTAGTAGTTGTTTTTAGTTATGGTGGAAGTGGTTTTCTTCCACTGGTTTTTATCTTTTGATCTTTGTTTCTTGTTAGTTATCTTTTGTTATTTATATACTATAGTGTGCCAACTCTCACGCATTACAGGCAGTTTTTAATAGAAATTTTCACCAAACGCTATAACCCTACAGCCCCAAGGGATACAGGATTGTTACATTTTTGTTACAAGCCTGATTTTGTGCGTTGGCTTTTTGTTAACCACTTATTTTAAACTGAATTGATAAGTGTTAATCACTATCAACTGTGATTATAAAGGATTTGGGATTATTAAAGGCTGTGAACCCTTGATATTACTAGTAGGTTAATCACTGTCAACTGTGATTATAAAGATTTTAGGGCTGATCTGTTCCCATTAGGGTTAAATTCATTTATTAAGCTATTCTCATACTTGAATACCTCATTACTGTAACACTCGATAAAACCAGCATAGGCGAACTGATCTTTAATCCATCTAGTGTTGTTATGCTTATTTTGAAAATGTTCCCGTATTCTATGTTTTAAATGACAAGACGCACCGATATAAATAAGGTTTAGATCACTGTCAAAGAAGAAATAAACACCCTGAGACGGAAAACATTTACTAAAAAGTAGTACGGATTTTCTTTCATTATTTTTTGGCACTGGTTCACCTATAAAGTTTATAGTCTTTCCTGTTAGTTCTTGCACCGTTACAGCTAGTTCATCAATATACATTGTTCTACCCTCCTTTCTATAATAAGTTACCTACAAAGATATACTTGCAATAGAGAAGGGTTTTAGGACATGCTATTGTATTATTATTAGTTGATTATTATTAAGTGATTATTATTACAGCACTTACGGTAGTGACTTTGTTTTTCTGAATTTGTGATTAACAGATCATTGTTTTTGTGATTAAGCTATGTAAAATTGTATTAAATGGAAGTTATTAGATTTAGGCAGGATTATGCAATGAAAACGCTTGGTTGCCTCGAATAGACAAGGGGTGTCAAAACTTTTTTTACGCACAACCCTACAGCCTCAACTTTTACGACATATCGTAAATGGTTATATAAAGTGTTCATCTTGATATAATTATGCACCAAGCACAAGGTCAATAATCTTTCAAACAGCACTATCAGTGAAATAATTTTGTATAAAAAAGAGACTAGCACTATTAAAGTGTAGCCTCATATTCTTTAACCTTCTTATAGAATGTTGCCTTTTTCATTTCCACTTCATTCATAAACTCTACAGCTTTAATCTTTCCAGCCCTCCACTGTTTATATAATTTAGCCCATTCCTTAGGAAGTTCTAAAACTGGTCGCCCTAAATGCTTACCTTTAGTCTTAGCAACGTCTATTCCCTCTCTTTGACGCTGTAGAATCGTTTCTCTTTCCTGCTGTGCTATAGAAGTATAAACCTCTATGATAATGTTGTTAATCATATCTATAACCCACTCTTGCCCCTCAGGGACGTCCTGCATTGTAGTAGGAAGGTCTATGATCTTAACCCTTATGCCCTCTTTCTTAAACTGTTCTAAATAATCCTTTATCTGTGCCTTATTACGTCCTAAACGATCAATAGACTTGATATAGAGAGTGTCGCCCTTTCTCATGGCTTTAAGCATATTCTGAAAGCCTTCACGTTCCATATCCTTGCCACTAGCTTTATCACTGTATATGTATTTCTCGTCACTGACATAGCCCTTTAAAGCCTCATACTGTCTATTTAAGTTCTGGTCTTTAGTTGATACACGAATATAACCAAAATTGATTCCTGACATGATTATGACCACCGTTTCTATTAGTTGATAATCTTAATATACACCAAACGTCTATAAAGGTCAATTAGTTTTTATACGTTTATAAAGGTTTATTTTATCTATTTAATAGACGCTAATAGGACAGTTTCTTAACCGTCTATTATGGTGTACCTTTGTAGACTTAGCTTTTTGGGAATAGCTTTATTTAAAGTGAGGCATATTAAGTTAAGCTAATTATACTTTAAAGGTGGATTATAAATGGATACGGATAAAAAAAGGCTAAAAGAAATTCTTATCATTGTTACGGCTGGTGCTATTATTTCTTTTATTCAATCGTTATGGATAAAACAATCAATAATTGGAGAAGTACGCAAAAAGAAAGGGCTATAGGTCTAAAGGCAAGGATTTATAGAACATTAAATAGCGTGTATGGGTGTAGGTATATATGTCACTGTGAACACCTCAAATAAGGCTAACGCACCGCACCATATAAGCCCTATGCACGCTGTTAGATATACATGTAATATAAGGACTACATAGCCACTGTGACAGCCATAGAAGGGCTAAGGCAACGCCACAGGGCAAGGACAGCAACAGCAATAACGGCAACAACAGGTAAGGCATAGAGAAAAGGAAAAGGTACAAAAACAACAATCGACAAGGCAAGCACACTAGGACAACAGCAGGACAATGACAAGGAACTGAAACGAATCAAGAAAAGAAATAATAAGTAATTGTAAAGCAAGACAGCTATTAACTTCATATTAAAATTATTTTGTCAACTGGTAAATACCCCCATATACAGGGGACAGGGCTATGTATATACCGTCTGTCAGGGTCGTTCTAAACAGACACACTGTCTCAGGAATGTAGTTACCATATTTTGTAATCCATACAGTGCAATTAAATTCCCTTCAATGGGTAGTTACCTTATAATTGCAATATAGGAGGGCTATATATGACTGATAAGACGAATAATGATAATCCAATTACTGACGAGATACTAAACAAAGTAAAGTCTATTCATACCAACCTTAATGAGTTCCGTTCAGAAACAAGGTTAGGTTTCAATGAGATTCATAAACACTTTGACACTGTTAATACAAGATTCAATGGCATAAATACTGAATTAAGTAACCTTAATGCACGTCTGGAAAGAATTGCGGAAAAGAAGGAACACGACAACAGGGAAATTACTCAGCTACTAGGAAATATACTTAAAAACACTACCCGTCCTTAGGGATTTTCCACTCTTTGAAATGGTTTAGCAGCTAATAAAAATTTTTTTTGCCAGTTTCAGAAACCATTCGGGGAACTATCGCAGGACATAAAAAAATGGCTACAGCTTTTACAGCCATAGCCTATATCAATCCATTTGATTTAAAGTAATCCTCAACTATGTCAGGGTTAATCTTTAATGTTTGGGCTATCTCCTTATAGGTGTAATCATTCCATACCATCTCATAGAACTGATTTATGTTTAGAGTACCCTTCTTTTTTCGATTCTTAATGGTGCTGACACTAGCCAACCTTTCACCGTAACTATTGCCATAAGGCATAGTACAGATATGTTTCTGATGATCAGCACCTAACATCCATTTAGGTTTTCCGTAAAATTCCTGATTACATTTACTACAATGATGAAGGATAATAGCGTCCTGAGTTACATACCGTTCAACAGGTTTTATTCTGCCCTCAGGATAGCGTTTATCTAATAATGCTTGATACTCTTTGTTTTCCGCTTCATACTTCCCTAGATATAGTTCTGCCTTTTCTATATTACGTTCTGTTTCAATAAGGACAGGATTTAGCCAGGGCTTTTCATTGTCACTTAAAACCTCGTCATTTAATTCCACTGGTTCAGCTTCTTTAACTTCTTCCTGTAACTTTTGCTTTGCCTCAAGTGCCTTCATTTTCTCCATTTGTTTTTTCATTTGTTTCTTACGTTGCCTTTTATTAGCCATTACATAACCACCTATTCTAATAGTGTTTAACGACAGTTAGAAACAGGTCAGGTATAAACACCTTGCCCCCTAATTCTTAACGCTTGAAAACCTTGCTGTGACTAGCTTTGTTTAGTCCTAATTGTCGTTATTTAGCCTCGTTTACGATTGTATTTAACATGGGTGCTTTTCCTTGCTGATTTCCTGCAACTATCAGAACAATAAACAGCCCTGTTTGAAACAGAATTAAATCCCTTGCCACAACCTTTACATGTCTTGTTTAAAACCGTCTCTTTGCAATAATACATAGCCTCTAGTGTCTTATCTGCTGGTAGTACAGCTTTTTCAAAGTAAGCACATGAACAGTCACTAGCAGGAATCTTCTTACCTCGATATTCCCCACCACTAATTAACGGACATTCCCTATCAAATAAGATACAGCTACGGTCTATATAGTTAGCACAGCTATTAGTGATCAATTTCTTTAGTTCCTTTTCCATCTTCTTAACAACCTTTCAAAGTAAAATAAAAAATCCACCAGCTAAATAAAGCCAGTGGACATATAGGGGAATTATTTCATTTGTTCTTCTAACTGTTTAACTAGTAAACCTAGCTGTAAAGCCTGTTCAGGCGTTAACTGTTTAACCAGTTCCATAAAAGCCTTACCAAACGTCACTTAATCACGTCCTTATCACATTATCTAACGATCATTTCTAGCAAGTCCTAGCCTAGCCCGTTCTACTTGTTCCTTAGCAATCTTTTCTGCATGTTCCTGTCTGATCTTCTCTTTCAATTCCTCAGCCTCACGTAAACGCTTATTGCGTTCTGCTAAAGCCTGACCTAGTGCGTCATGATCTGCCTGTGATACTTTCTTTTGTTCGTAGAGGCTAAATCCACTGGACATAGGAACAATGTTTTCATCACGTCTAAGCTGATCTACAGTAGCCCCTAAACTCATACGAACTGTTAAAGGTAAATCCTTAATCTGTTCTTGTGCCTCTTTATCTCCGTGGGCAAGTTTTCTCACCAGTTCCTTGTTAAATTCTGCCATTATAAATAACCACCTTTTTAAATTTGTTTTAGTTCGTTAGCTTCCCTTAACACCATAACCCCTTTAATGACTAACAACAGAACTATTGTAGCCATTACTTATAGCCTCGTTTCTCACGTTGCTGGATTATATTTCTACATGCTAGTAACTCGTCATTGGTTACTTTCAATTTTTTACACGCCTGCTTTAATCGGTCATGGTAATAAGGTGTGAAATCTATCTGTCCATTTTCTAAACGAGAAATGATTGTATCATTCATTTCCATATACTTAGCCATGTCCTTTAGTGTCAGGTTTCTTAATAACCGTACTTGTCTTAGATAGCGTTCATCTAAATTGTAGTCATGATTATAAGCACCACGCCTATTTTCCATTCTGTTCACCTACCCATATGAAATAAAATTGCATTAACAGGATATAAAAAAGACAAGGCTGTCTAAAGCCTCGTCTTAATCAAAGGAAATTTCCATATGTCTTTATTTACCGTAACAGGCTTATTAACCTGTCTGCTTTATAGTTCATAAAAACATAGGGCGGTACAGGTAGTTTTGAAAATAAATAAAAAAAGTTTGTCCTTTTTCTCAGTGAAACTGCAAGTAACTGTTTGTAAGGGTTATTGGACAACCCTTAACATTCATACGCTGGATTAAGGACGGTGAACAGCATGACTAAACATAATGAGGATAATGTTGTTATTGTAGATGATAAAACTGTTATTATAGAAGGAATAGGAAAAGCTACAGATGTAGGGGAATTAGATGTTGAAAAATTTATAGAGGTCGCTATGGGATTACCTTCTTTTTGGAGGTAGTCCTTTTTTTATGCTTTACTGAGGGTTTATAATAAGGAAAGTATCATGAATGTAGAGGCTTTTCTAAAGGTTGCATAATGGTTATTGTATGTTTATAGACCATCGTCGCAATCATTTCGAGGTGGGCGAACTCCTCTGTTCCAATGTCATTTAGCAGACCTACAACCTTGTCAGGGATCGTGTACCGTTGATTCAAATACCGTAGTGCCGCAGCTAATTCCCCGTCGGCCCCGCCATATTGTTCAATCAGGAATTTTGCTAACATTGGATTGCAATCCCGCACCTTTACGGGATATTGAAGTTTCTTCTCGTAATACCACATTCACTATTCCTCCCATCAGTTCGTTCTGTTTAAACCTGCCACGGCCAGGGGGTATCATCCCAGTTCCAAGGATAGCTTACGAAGCTTCTACCAAAATGCATTAGTGGGCCAAACTTGCTCTCAAAGCGAGCCTTAAGTTCCATCGATTTCCTGGTAAATTCATTAAATTGATGAATGGCATCATAATCATTGGGGTGTGTATCTAAGTAAAGGTTCAATTCGACTAAGACGAAGTCAATGGCCTGAATTTCCTCAAGCTGCTGATAGTATTCAGGAGGCATCTTCTTACTCATTCTCTTCACTCCCCCTCTTGTGTGGATTTGGATACGGACTAAAAAGCTGCGGCCATAAAGTTCCACTGAACAGAGCCTCTTTAGGCGTTTGGTACTGGGCTAATCCATATGGCTGAAATCCCATGTACAACTGAGGCGGGGTGGAGTAACTCTTTATTTTCATGGGCGGACACGGATCAAACGGACTGTAATAGGGCCTCCAATATTTATACTGTGTGTACATAAACACCCTCCTTCCCATTGATAAATGCATCACCTCATATATATGAGACCAACTCTATTCCTATTCACACCTACATCTTGTAATGAGCGCATCCATAAAAAAACGGACGCTGCCTTTTTCAAGACAGCGTCCGTGATGACTATTTACTCGTGCTTCCTAAGTGATTCTGAAATAACAAGGATTTTTCTAAAATAACGGCCTATGATTCTAAAATAACCAGCCTGGATTCTTAAATAACTAGTTAGGATTCTTAAATATCGGAGTTTCGCGGTCCTTTCAGTCAAAAAATGTCATATGCGGCTTATCCTCTTTATAATAGTTTAACCTGTCTTGCAGTGTGCCTGTATGAAATTCAAATTTATGACCATCTGGATCCGTAAAATAAATCGATTGTTTGTCCTTCCTATCCCTTGGCCGTCCAGACAAGATATTTACGTTCAACTTATTAAGTTTTTCATACATCTTATCAAAGTCGTTTTCCTCAATTGAAAAAGCGATATGTGTATAAGATTGCGAGATGTCATTTCGCGGAATCTCTTTTTCTTCATTCAAAGCAAACCACATTCCATTTACATCAAAATAGGCTGTGCTCCTCCCTTTTACTAAAAGATTCGCATCGAACACCTCCTGGTAAAAAGCGATCGAATCCTCCAAATTAGACGCCGAAAATAAGAAATGATTAATTCCCTTAATCGTCACACTTCCACCTCCACTTATAAGTTAGTTAATATTTCCATCATACAATAAAATCATCCTGACTGAAGACGGTTTCCAGAAAAGGTTCGAAGCTTAGTATAAGTGCAGTTTTGTTGACACTCATTTCGCCAACTGTCTATACTTAAGGCGTGTAAAATCGTATGTGTAACAGACTGGTGAAAAGCAAGCTGCATCATAAAAATAATGGTCAATCAAGGAGTTCATATGGCAAAAGAAGATCAATACCAACCCTTACAAAGAGAAGTCAAAGACCACTGGTATGTAACGTACAATGAAATGGGATTTCCTTCGATACAGAAGGGATGGGTTTTACCAGTTGATCGCTGGACTGAATTTGATCCCTTCATATTAATGGCAGAAGATTGGTTCAAGAAGGGAACCTTTCCAGACCATCCTCATCGTGGGTTTCAGACCGTGACGTATGTGGTGGACGGAAGATTAGAACATATCGATAATGGAGGCGGGCGCGATATCCTTGAGCCCGGAGATGTCCAATATATGAATGCTGGATGGGCGGCTCGCCATGCAGAAGATGGTGTCGAGGATGATATTGCACACACGCTCCAATTGTGGCTGAACCTTCCTAAAGACAAACGAAACACAGAAACGATATATCAGAATGTGTACTCAGAAGAAGCCCCAGTCGTTCCTATTGAAGGAGGATCTGTTAAAGTGTTTTCCGGAAAAATTGCTGGTGTCCAGGGTCCGTTGGAATCCATCGTCCCGATCACCCTTACTGAGATCACCTTATCTGATGGAGCCGAGTACGTGCTTTCGTTACCGGAAAACCATAATGCATTTTTATATGTATTAGCTGGAGATCTTGACGTCGGGAAAAATAATATCAATCTAAAGAAACATGGGGTGGCCACATTGTCGTTTAATGACGATGGTGAGGAGGCAAACTCCAGCGAGCTAAACATAAAATCTAACAAACGCCGAACCAAGATCCTCGTTTACTCAGGTGCTCCAATAAAAGAAAACATTGTCCCTTATGGTCCGTTTGTGATGAATACAATGGAAGAAATCAAACAGGCTTTCCAGGATTTCCATGACGGGAAATTTGGTCCGCCGGCAATCTAAAGGCAACGTTAGGGTAAGGCGTGCTACGGAAAGGAGAAAGATGACCGCAGTATGGAGCCGGTCATCTTTTTTAGTCGCTTAAATCAAATAATAAGTATGTACATATTTAATGAAGCTGTTGGCAACTCATTTTACCTCACGCTGAAGTTATGACATTGAAGTACTAATGAGTCTACCACCAGAAATCAGCTCTGCTAAAATGACCGTAATCAAGGACAACGAGATCACCTTCACGCGATAAAGCCAGGTTCTCTTCATTTAAATCCCCCGGATGTATGCCTTCTTTCAAGAAGTCATCCTCCAACTTAACTAACTTTTTCCTATGGTCTCGCTCCTCTATCGATACTTTTCGAGTCATTTTTCTCATGATTAACCAGCCATGTCCAAATTCTTTCACAGGGCATAAGTAGTTCCGTAAATGGTTAGGACAGTCTCGAAACAAATTAATTTCAAGTTCATTGGAAAGGAAACCCATTCTACGCGTGACCACTTTTAACACATATCCATTGTTAAGATCAAAAACAATTCGAAAGGTTCCATAACCAAGCACGTCATAGCTGAGCCCCATTTTCTTCTTTGCCTTTCTCGCAATTCTGTCATCATTATAATGTCCGTATTTCTCCATTATGGCTAACCACTGCTCAATCGATCGCCATTCCTTTTCGGTTAAAATAGAATGTATATTCCCCTTGGACGTCTGTCTCATAAAGTTCCTCCTCTTAGAAGCGCGACTCTTAAACAAGCCAGGACGAAAGCTGCTGTCCTGACTCATTTTGTACTCTCCATAAACTAATCTTAGTAGCGTCTTCCGAAGCTGCTTGCTCCCACAATAATGAGCAAAATAAACAGCACCACGATCAATGCAAAATTGTTTCTATGTCCATATCCCATTAAAACCCACCTCCCTGTATATCCATTAAGATATCCTATGCAGGAAGGTCGAACTTTGGAGAGGAAATCCGCTGAGTTTTTGCTAAAATTCATAGATTTATGAGGAAAATCAGGATGCTAAATGGAAAACAGCCCTAAAGCATAATGAAAAAGACGCCCTTCTAAATAGAAAGACGTCTGGCTTAGCACAATAAATACCTCGCGCCGTATGTTTTCTCACGAGCAGATACTAGTTTAAACGGGCCGTTACTTTTCGGCTATCTTTAACATCTGCCGAATCGAACGATGACTAAATACTAATCCATTGAATAAATGTGACAAGCTTGCAAAAAATATGAGTACTGCTTATAACGCAAAAACGCTGCACAAATGAAAACGTATGGAGTAGATTAGGCTAGTGAAGGGGCATGACTATGGAATCCATTATATTATGGCTTTTATTAATCATTGGAGTAATCTTATTGATTTTCATTATGACAAAATTACCCTTTATGGAGTTTCTTTTCGGGTATTTACTAACATCCTATTTTGCCATTGTCATTGGAGTACTTGTAGTAGAAGAAAAAATGATTGACTACCCTGATAAGTTTTTGCAAAATCACTTTGACTCTAGCCTGCTATTTGAGTATCTGCTGTTTCCAGTCGTGTGCTTATTCTTTTACCGAACATCCTATCACTCTTCTCGTATCGGAATTTTGTTACAAGCTGCTTTATATACAGCTGCTTTAACCGCTATGGAATTAACAATTGAGAGATACACTAGCCTAGTTGAGTATAGTACATGGACAGGGATCCATACATTTTTTAGTGTCCTTATTTTTATGATCTTTATACGAGTTCTATTGCAGCTGCTTCGTACCCGTACACCTTAAAGATTTTAAATTTCCAGGGAAGAAGAAATCCAATGGAGGGGGCAATGAATTTGTTTCGTGGTGATGCACATAAATTATACCTAAAATTAAAAAAGACGCATGAAGCCGATATTCCTTTTGGTGAATTGGAGGAAATTAGTGAAGTTACAGAAGTTCAGTCCTTTTATTCAGATCTTGATTCAAATACATTGGAAAAAATCTCATACCGCATGATAAAAGAAAAGAACGGCTCAGGAATGATTCCCATTTTTGTCTCCACGGGGCCGTGGCTGCTATTCTTGTTTTCGGATCAGCTGCAAGAATTCATTTTCACTAAAGGTATGACATGGGGTATTGTGTTCGCAGTTGCTTATATCATTGTCCTTACTTTAAGTGTCATTCTTCATTTTCGTGAAAAAGCGTGGGCTTCTTTTCACATTGCTATTATTGAAGATATATTGGATAGCAGGTGAGCCTTTTTTATATTGTCTGAGTAGTTGCTAATTCAAGTTTCAACTATCTAGATTAAAAAGGCAAGATCTGTTACGGAATAATGCGTTCTAATCGAGATGTCAACACTCCACATCCCTTCTTTAAGCTCATCCTAGACACAATATAAAATCTAGCCTACATAAAATAACCACCTGTACGTATGTCACCCCATGGTGGTTATTATTGTACGACAAATATGAAAGGATATTTAACTCATAGAAGGATCCACAAATCCTTTGATAATATGAATATGACCATCATCCTCTGTTGTTTTCACTTCTGCATAATGGGTGTGATACCCATTAGGTAAAGCGATTGGCGTACTGGTATAAGTTTCGTAATAATGAATGTGACCGTCATCAAAGGTGGTGTTCCCCCACATTTTATGGACATGGCCCCCTTCTGTCTCAATCGGCGTACCAGTCACTCCTGGGTGCAAATGTACATGTTCATCCCGACATGTAGTTGCCCCGCCATGTCCGTGGGTATGACCACTTCTTTCATTTGGACTCATGGAATTTTGATTTGTATGTCTATAATTTGGATTGGGTGCTTGGGGCAGATGAGGATATCCCACTCCAGGTGAATAAGGGACTCCAGTCGGAATAACATAAGGGTGAGGAACATATCTGTTATACATCCGTTCATCTCCTTTTTGATATTCCATATTAAGGTATGTATCGAAAGCCTGCCTTATAAGAATATTTTTCCTCACCAACTAGAATCAGTTATACATTGAGAAGGATACGTTTTATAATTTCCGATAATATCTTAATGATCTATAGTCGTCAGACTCTTTATTTGCATACCCTGTTTGTTCGTGTTTATAGACAAATCCCTTAGCTTCATAAAAAGGAATACCTTTTAAGTTCCCTTTTTGAACAGAAACCCATTGTTCAGTGGCGTGGAAGCTTTCTTTTTGCTGAGTGGTGACCGCTTCTAGTAGCTTTGAGCCAATTCCTTCATTACGCCTGTTGGGTTCTAAATACAGCACAAAAACCTCACCAGCCGTTTCGCTAACCATTCCGCCTCCACACGCTCCAATTACCTCACTATTTTCCAACGCTACAAAATACCCTCCCCACTCTCTGTTGGAATGGTTAACTTCCTCTTGAATTCTTTCTGAATTGTAAAACTCTACTATGACCCTATCGGTATATTCCTGAGTATATATGTCTTTGTATGTTGCCCGCGTAGCGTTTATACACACATCAGCTATTCCTTGTACGTGATTCGGATCTGCTTTTACCACATGAATCATTATTCTCCCCCTGCCCATCGAAGGTTTGAGCTGCCATATAATTGATCACCTATTATTCCTAGCTATGAACAAATAGCCAATCATTCCTAACAAAATTATCTTGTGTTCTTTTGATAAATCATTAGATAGCTCTACAATATCATTATCGATATCCCGGAAAATCCCCGTATACTCATGTGGAAATCGTCCGTTAAAAAAGTGAGCCCAACGGTGATCGTTGGTATCTTTCAAGCTAAAATCGCCCGAGAACCCCGAGGTCTTCACAGGTAGAACCACCTCATCATGGCTGTTCATTAGCTCACCTTTTATATGTAAAAGGTTTTTAAATTCTTCTTGGACGTATTTACCCAAGTATTGATCCTCGCCGTCATAGACGGATATTTCACTCTTCCTGAGCCCCCGGCGCTTAAACGTAAACATGGTTTCCCCTTTATGTGAAATGAATGCAACAGTTACGGGGAGCATCGTTAATAAGGAGCTTTTATAAATTAATACAGGGTAAAGATACCAAGGTATGTGTACAGGTTTAAATGTACCCACAAAATGTCCGTTTTTCTCAAAACTGAGCAATCGTGGTATTAGCGCAGCATCTTGCTTTAGGACAAGATGATCGATCCCTAGAATAGATGTATTGGAATACGGGATCGATACATCTTTAACCTTGTTATACTTCTGGCGACTCGTAATGGCTATAGCTGCCAAAAATCCCAATGGGGCCAGGAAAGCGGATGCCTCCAGCCAACCACTAGTAGTTTCAGGCCTTTCCAATACTAAATATCCTGCTACGACCAAAGTAACTATCCCTGTAAGAACATAGGCTAGTTTTTCTCTACGTTTATACATTTCTGCTATCAAATTCATTCCTCCCAAATAAACCTCAATATAACTACGAACATGAGTCATATTGGTTTCAAAGGGACTAACGAATTTTGTCTAATAGGGATGAGTAATGTTAAAAGGCAGCAGTCCAGCCCGCATCGGCTGTTAAAACTGTGCCGTTTACAAAACTTGAGTCATCAGATGCTAAAAATAGGGCAGCCTTCGCAATCTCTTCTGGTTTACCCGTGCGCGGCATGACAGATTGGGCAGCCCCTGTACGACTGGCTCCAAATTCATTGAAGTTTTTTATCGATGAAGCAATATTTGTTTCCACGCCGCCTGGAGCAATTGCGTTACAGCGAATTCCTTTTTCGGCATACATATAACCGGTATTTTTCGTTAATCCAATGACCGCATGTTTTGATGCTGTATAAGTTGCCCCCGCATGAGCACCGTTTAGCCCGCCTGAAGAAGCTGTATTCACGATAATCCCATTTTCTTTCGCTAGGAAAATCGGCAACGCTTTACGTGTCGCACGCATGACACCCTTTGTATTAATATCAAAAATGAGGTCCCACTTTTCATCGTCAATATCCCCGACAGGCTCCATCCCATCCATAATTCCCGCGTTATTAACTAATATATCCAACGTTCCAAACTCCTTAACAGCCGTATCAATCATATGTTCGATATCTTCCAATTCTGCAACATTCACCTTTACTGCCTTTGCCACTCCACCATGACTAATGATATCTCTTGCAACCGTTTCAGCACCTTCGCTATTAAGATCAGCTACAACAACTTTTGCTCCTTCTTTTGCATATAAGTCTGCAATGGCTTTCCCCATGCCGGAAGCTGCTCCGGTTACAACTGCAACTTTATCTTGAAGTTTCATCAAAGTTCCTCCTATTATAAGATTCTAAAACTCAAACTGTCGTCTTTCTCATTCCCCAACATCTCAATCCTCAACCTCGACTAGAAAAACTCGCCCTTCAAATCCTCCTCGCTGCTTACGCTTTTCACGACGAATCCTTTCCACTTGTTTTAACGTAGATCCATGGGTCTTCGAAGCAGCAACAATTAACTCTAGTAAATCAGCTAACTCCTCCAACGCTTCGAGGTCGCTTTCTGCGGTTAAATATTCGTTTAACTCTTCTTCGAGCTTATCTTTCAAAGAACCTATGTATTCACTTTCGCTTAGAACACGTGTGCAAAACGACTTCCCTGATCCTTTGATGATTTCTGGAATTCGATCACGAACGAGTTTATGATATACGGGCACGTTTTCTCACTCCCAAACCATATTAAATACATAATTAAACATTTTTCTATCAAAATCCTCCTATCATTAGTAAAAAAATAGATAGATTGCATGATTTAAAATATTCTTCCAATTTGGTACATTGTATACGGTTCTATTACAATTTTAAGGGGGAAAAAGACGGATGAAGAAAAGACAGTTGTTAACTGTTTTAGCCGCTCCAGTCATGGCGTTCTCGTTATTTCAGGCAGATGAGGTATCAGCAGAGACGAATTTCGACATGACCCAGTTAAGTGACACAGAGCTTTTGATCGAACAAGACATTATTAAGCAGAAACAGCAGGCTCAAATACATAATAACCCTTATGTGACGCGCCTCGAAGTGATGAAAATGTTGAAGCGTGCCGATGAGATGAAGGGATTAAATCCGAAAGATATATTTTTCTCCGATTCATCGAATAAGTCTAAAGGTGCTAGTCCTAAGGAACCAATTACACGTATAGATATGGCGAAAGTATTTACGCTTGCCATGAATAATGGCGAGATTCCCGAAGTAGATCTTGAAGTATTAAATAATTTCACGGATGGAGATTCCATTCCTGAAGAAGCGAAGCCATATGTAGCCTATGCCACTCTGGCTGGCGGATTCGACATTACTTTTGAGGAAGCATTCCATCCAAATGAACCAATGACCCTTGAAGAAGTGGCCGACACATTCAAACCACTTGTCTTTGATGTGATTGATATTCTTTCTACTAATGACATTCATGGTCACATCACTCAAAATCAGCAATACCAGCAAGGCGGTATGGCGATAATCGGCGGTATTGTTGAAGATTTCCGCTCCGTTAATGCTGATGGAACGGTCGTTGTCGATGGCGGCGATACAATGCAAGGAACGCTGATCTCTAATTCTTTTGACGGAAAATCTACTATTGAAACGTTAAATGATATTCAATATGATGCAGGGGCAATTGGCAACCATGAGTTTGACTGGGGAATCGATGTGCTGGAGCAGCGCTTAGATGATGCCTCCTATCCTATACTTGGCGCGAACATTTTCGAGGAAGCTACAGGAGAACGTCCTGAGTGGGCCAAGCCTTATACTATTGTAGAAAAAGGCGGTTATAAAATTGGAATTATCGGGTTTGCGACTCCGCAAACACCACAAACAACCTTATCGACCCATGTAGAAGGTTTAGAATTTCCTACCCCTGCTCCAATTGCTGAAGAGCTGGCGGCAGAACTTGAGGCAAAAGGCGCTGACATGGTCATGGTTACCTCCCACCTTCCTGGATGGCATGAAGAAGAAACAGAAAAAATTATGGGTGAACTTGCTCAGTTAGCAAAATCCTCTGAAGGTGGACTTGATGCCCTTGTCGGCGGGCACTCCCACGAGCGAGTGGCAGGACATGTCAACGATATCCCAGTTGTTGAAGCAAGCCGTTATACCAATGCCATGGGACACATTCAGTTATTTGTCGATCCCGAAACAGAAGAAATCTATGATTCTGAAGTCGATATGCTAGAAACATATGAGCATCTCGCTGGTAAGGACGAGAGTGTTCAAGAGATTGTAGATTACTATAAGGAACAAGTTGAAGAAGTAAAAAGTGAGGTCGTTTCAACGACGGAAGGACCGCTGACTCGTGATCGCAAATATGGCGAGCTTGGTGTCAGCCAGCTTGGAAATATGATCACGGACGCGATGCGTGAACGCGCGAATGCAGATATTGCTTTCCAAAACAGCGGCGGGATTCGTGCTGACATTAACACTGGTGAAATTACTTATGGAGAAGTATTCGAGGTGCTTCCTTTTGATAACTATAACGTAACTGCCCAGATGACTGGCCAGCAAATCAAGAAAATCCTAGAAGGGCCGGCACCCGACGATTGGAACTTTATGAAGATTCAGTTCTCCGGCATGAACGTTGTCTATGATCCTGCTAAACCAGACGGTGAACGCGTCACTTCGATTACGCTGACAGATGGAACACCTGTTTATACAAACGGCGAGTTCTCTGATCAAACGTTTACGGTGGTGACGAACAACTTCCTATCTACAGGTGAAGGTGACGGATATACAACCTTTGGTGAAGTAGAATGGACGTCACAGCCTGCTTTCCAGCGAGAGCTGTTTGCTGATTACTTGCGTGAGAAGCAAGCTAATGGTGAAACGATTGTTCCTGCTGATGCTTTAGATGGTCGTTTGATTGAAAAATAATAGATTGATCATGAAAGCCAGCAGAATGTGGGGATTCTGCTGGCTTTATCTGTAGATTAATTGATAATGCCGCTAAGTTGCATGGGGTTTACAATCTAAGACCAGCTCCCTATTCGAACATACACGCTCGATTTTAGTTAGAGAACAATCCTTTAACGTTAGGGAACAATCATGATTGGAACGGGAACAATCACGATGAGTTAGGAAACAATCATTGAGCGTTAGACGACAATCCCCTTCTGTTACGGAACAATCCTCTCCCCAATCCACAACAAAGCATCCAAAAGCCTCTCGCCTGAGAAAACTTTTATGTTTGCGCTCCCCTAAGAAGTGGGAAAATGACTAGACAGACGTTAAATTTCAAAGGTGGGAATGATCATGAATAAAAATTTACATAAAGGATGGATCTTTTTCTTCGGGGCTCTCGGCGGCCTCCTTTATGGATATGATACGGGGGTTATTTCTGGTGCCCTGCTGTTTATCGGCCAGGATATCCCTCTTTCTAATTTCCTCGAAGGACTAGTCGTCAGTTCCTTACTGGGTGGTGCTATTGTAGGTGCCGGGATGAGTGGTTATGTAGCCGATAAATTTGGCCGAAGACGTGTGGTCTTCGTGATCGCTCTCATCTACCTGATTGGTTCCCTCGTGTTGGCCTTTTCCCCAAACGCTTGGGTTCTGATTACAGGAAGAATTATTCTAGGTCTTGCCGTTGGGGGTTCGACAGCTATTGTACCCGTGTATTTATCTGAAATGGCTCCCACTCAATCGAGAGGGGCACTTGCCTCACTCAACCAATTGATGATTACGATCGGGATTGTACTCGCCTACCTGGTTAACTACGCTTTCTCCTCTATGGAGGGTTGGCGTTGGATGTTAGGCCTCGCCTCAGTTCCGGCGATCATTCTTATGATTGGTGTCCTGTTCATGCCTGAAAGTCCTCGATTCTTAATTAAACATAATCGAGAGAAAAAAGCCCGAGATATTATGGCGTTAACTAGAAAACAAAATGAAATTGACGATGAAATTGAGCAAATGAAAAAGATTGAAGAGGTAGAGGAAAGTACCATGGACGTATTGAAGTCGAAGTGGGTTCGTCCGATGCTTCTGATTGGCAGTGGTATCGCGGTGTTTCAACAATTGATCGGGATCAATGCAGTCATCTACTATGCCCCTACCATTTTCACGCAAGCAGGATTAGGAAATTCTGCTTCCATTCTTGGTACGTTAGGGATTGGAATTGTCAACGTTTTAATGACGCTGGTGGCGATTGCGACGATTGACAAATTGGGCAGAAAGAAGCTGCTGCTGATTGGAAATGTGGGAATGACCTTGAGTTTAGCCATTTTGGCGGCCATTTTGTTTACGTTCCAAATGACGACCACCATTGCATGGCTGATCGTTCTATTCCTTGGCCTGTTTATCGTGTTTTTCTCTGCGACGTGGGGGCCGGTCGTTTGGGTCATGCTCCCTGAGCTTTTCCCATTGAAGGCAAGAGGTGCCGCAACAGGGTTTACAACCTTGCTTTTATCAGCGGCCAACCTGGTTGTCTCTCTCTTCTTCCCTGTTTTACTAGGTGCAATTGGCACCGCATGGGTATTCGTAATCTTTGCGATTATTGGTGTTTTTGCCTTTACATTCGTAAAGAAATTCGTACCTGAAACGAAAGGAAGAAGCCTGGAGGACATTGAGCGTGACCTTCGAGGAAGCCATTAAGGAACCAGGACTTTCTATCAGTTTTTGCTAGGAAACATCAATTAAAAGAGCCTTTCTTTCCGTGCCTTTAAGCACTGGAGGAAAGGCTCTTTTAATTCCTTTTTGTAAAACAACTTAATCTAATGTGAAAACTAATGCTCATTTGGCCGCGGCATATACTGTCCTTTACTGTTCGGCTGAATTCGCTGAACAAGTTCTGTCAAAATATGAGAATAGGATTGCAAATGTTCCTTCATACGACCTGGAAATTCTGATTGAATAAAGGACATGTTATCCTTCAAAGGATTATGCCAAATTGAGCCGTGTTCCCGTGTTTGTGTATATCCATCGAGGGCTCCAATTTCCCAATTCGTTGATTCAAAATAAGCAAACGGAATCCCCGCTTCTTTAAAAGCGGCATGATCGCTCCAATCTCCTGTTGTTCCCTTTGGATAATGCGGATTCAGTCCGGGATTCACTTGAAGATCGATGTCTAACTCATTACTGATATCTAGCGCTAGTTCTCTGACCCATCCTTTTTTACCAGCGTTTCCATGGACGTATCTCCTATCTCCCGCGGCAAGACTGTCCAGGTTAATCATGGCCTTCGTGTGATTGATTTCTGGTTTCGTTATTTGTGAAACATAAAAATTTGATCCTCGTAACCCAGTTTCTTCTGCGCCAAAAGCGACAAAACGAATCGTGTAAGGGGTATCTATGTTCTGGATTTTCTCTGCCACCTCAAGCATTACCCCTACACCAGAACCATTATCGTCCACGCCCTCCACTCGATTTACCGTGTCGTAGTGAGCACCAATAATAATTTCATGTTTAGAACGCCCGGGCTTGACAGCGGTAACGTTGGCAGAATGAATCTTATTGTTATTCGAACAAATGAATGAGAAAGGCTGGACCTCCGGTTGATAGCCTAATTGTTCAAAAGTTTGATAGATATAATCCCGTGCCAATTCTTCTCCGGTTGTTCCAGCAACACGATCACCGATTTCGGTTGCTAGATAGGATACATGGTTAAACGAAATTTCACCATATTGTTGTGGACCCTTAGCTTGGACTCCTTGTGTTCCTATTCCTGCAAATACCCACATAGCGAGCAATACATAGACAAATAATTTTTTCATAAAAAACCTCCATTGAAATCTAACTAGAATTAATATTTACCATAATATTCCGTCATATTATATTAAACTCTACCATGGCATACACAAAGGGACAAGAGCATGGAGATAAACGATTTCTCTATTATTCAATAATTCCCCATAAGCAAACACAGCAGCACAGAATAGTTTTTGCTTAGTAACGAATACTTAAAAGAGAATTTAGATAGGAGGTTTTACTATGAAGAATGACTACCAGCTGGCAACACTCTCAGAGACTGAGCGAGAAAAGTTAGAAAATCTTGAAAAAGAATTCGGCAAAGTCCTAATCGCCTGGGAAGGAGAAAAATAACTCACTTTCCCAAACCATACTAGTAATAGCCAGAACCCTAATCGTTCTGGCTATTACTATGGTTCTTATTCACCTGTTTCTGCAAACCGATGAATTCGCTCCCCAATTTGATCACGAACACGCTGGAAGACCGCCCATTTTTCCTCATCCGTTCCTTCAGCTTTAGCCGGGTCATCAAAGCCCCAATGCTCTCTTTTTACATGAGGGGGAGTGATCGGACACTTATCTGCGGCATCCCCACATAAGGTGACGATTAAATCAGCATGATTGAAAATTTCAGGATCAATCACATCTGATTGCTGCCTTGATATATCGATACCCACCTCATTCATCGCTTTCACGGCATTTGGGTTTAATCCATGGGCTTCAATTCCAGCGCTTTTGACGACCCAATCTTCTCCTAGATGTTTTTTTGCCCAACCTTCAGCGATTTGACTACGGCAAGAGTTTCCTGTGCAAAGAAAGTAAATAATCTTTTTAGTCATGTGAAGTCTCCCCTTTAGCTCTTCTTTTTTTCATCGTTATAAAATGAACCTTAACCATAGATACAGTCCTGTTAACGTAATGAATAGTGTTGGAATCGTGAGCAGAATACCTACTTTAAAATAGTAGCCCCATGAAATCTTAAACCCTTTTGTTGCTAAAACATGCAGCCATAGTAGGGTCGCCAACGAGCCAATCGGTGTAATTTTCGGCCCTAAATCAGAACCGATGACGTTGGCGTAGATTAGCGCTTCACGCATCACGCCAGAGGTGTTCGTTTCAGCAATCGCAAGCGCGTCGATCATAACGGTCGGCATATTGTTCATGATCGATGATAAAATGGCTGCGATGAACCCCATTGAGATGGTCGCTGCAAATAACCCTTGTTCAGCAGTAAATTGAATAACATTGGCTAGCACATCCGTTAAACCAACATTGCGCAGTCCGTAAACGACGACATACATCCCGATTGAGAAAAAGACAATTGCCCATGGAGCACCTTTTATCACTGTTGTCGTCTCTACCGCGGTACTTCTTCTGGCCATCAGAAGGAAGAAAATCGCCACAATTCCTGCGATAATCGACACTGGAATACCTAATGGTTCACTTACAAAATAACCAACTAACAGAATCGCCAGCACAGCCCAGGATAATCTGAACATTTTATGATCCTGAATCGCCTGCTTTGGTTCCCTTAACTGATTGAGGTCATAATTTTCTGGAATGCTTTTCCGGAAAAACAAATAAAGCACAAGGATACTCGCCCCAACGGAAAAGAAATTCGGAACGATCATCCGTGAGGCATATTCAACAAATCCAATGCCAAAGAAGTCTGCTGAGACAATATTAACCAGGTTACTCACGATTAGTGGTAACGAGGCAGTATCTGCGATAAATCCACTCGCCATGATAAACGGCAAGATCATTGCCTCTCTAAAATTCAGGTTCCTCACCATCGCAAGGACGATCGGTGTGAGAATCAGTGCAGCTCCATCGTTAGCGAACAGGGCTGCCACAACTGCTCCCAGAAGAATGACATACACAAACATCTTCTTCCCATTTCCACCGGCTACTCTAGCCATATGAAGAGCAGCCCACTCGAAAAAGCCGATTTCGTCCAAGATAAGTGAAATAATAATAATGGCGATAAACGCTAAAGTGGCGTTCCACACAATGTCAGTCACCGCTGCGACATCCTGGAAATCAACCACACCGAAAAGTAACGCCAGAATCGCTCCACCACATGCAGACCAGCCGATCCCCAAATTTTTCGGCTGCCAAATCACTAACACTAGTGTAAGTATAAAAATAATTGTTGCTATAATAGCTAAGTTCAATTGAATCCCCCTACGAACCGCATTGTATACGTAAACCCGCTTCCTCCAATGCGCGTAATTTCTCTTTTTGATCTGGAATCTGCTCTAAAATCTGTTGAACGATCGGAAATGTTGGATGAGCAGTGTTTATTGTGTAAAAGATCCATTGCCCCCTCCGTTGTTCTTTCACAAGCCCAGCATCGCGAAGCTTTCTTAAATGCTGGCTAATGGAAGGCTGACTCATTTGGAGTACTTCCACAAATTCACACACGCAGCACTCTCCATCTTTTATTAATCCCATAATGGTTAAGCGTGTTCTATCACCCAGAAGTTTCAATGTTTGGGCAGCGTTTTCTAGCTCAATCTTTGTTTTTTCCATGAACATCACCTCGCTCAATTAGTATATTAGCATATGCTTATATGATTCACAATAAAACTTGTCGCCCCCTTTGAATCGTTTAATTTGGAGTTAGGCCGCAATGTTCATGCGTTAGGAAGTTATCTCTTTTAGTTAGGTCTTTATAATTCCGAGACAGGGCGCTATAATTTTGAGACACGGTACTATGCCCCTTCGTTAGGGCTTTATCAACAACAAATTGTTACTTTGTCACCTTTTCGAGTAAAATAGAGATAACAAATTGGTGTGATCTAGAAAGGATGGGAAGTCCCATGAGAATCATGATTTTATTAACGGCATTTTTGATAGTGGGAATTGTTCTATCAGCCTGCGGTCAACAACAAGACAGCCAAACTAACACCGACAACAACGCAAATGACGACAAAGCAGAGGAGGTAAATGGTGACCAGAACAACTCGAATGGGAGCCAGGAAGATTCCAAACCGGACCGTCCCGGAGGTATTGTCGCAGGAAAATTAGAGACAAACCTTAAAGTCAGCGAAAAACATGCTTATTTTCAAATTAAGAACCAAACAGAACGCGTCCAGAAGCTCGTCATCTCTGGAAAAACTGCCTACAACTACATCATTGCAGATCCTCAGGGAAATACAGTTTTTGAGAATTCAAAAAGTCAGCCTCAACACGAGCCTAAAAAGCCGATCACATTAAAGCAAGCTGAAGAGATTGAATACAAACTGCCCATCCCGGAAGATTTGGAACCGGGGACATATTCAATTACAGCTATCCTGCATACTCAGCCCGTGCTAAAAGCCAAGACTTCCTTCACAATTGAGTAACTGTAAACAAGCCAGCGGGGCACTTCACCGCTGGCTTTTAATATTTATCAATGCTAACGTAATTCGTTTTTAATTTTCTTCTGAAGCTGTTGGGCGGCAAATTTCGCTTGCACATCCTCTTGAATATCTCCTGGTTTGTTTCCCTCCCCAAGAACATAACCTTCAAAAGCAACCCCAACAAAACTAAAGATATACTGAAATTGCTGTATTAGAGGAAGCCCTTTTAATAACGGCATATCCCCGCCCACTGCCACAACATACGCCTGTTTTTCAGCCATTCTCTCTTTAAAATTTGGATATTCCTTGATGGACTGCGACCATCGATCGATAAAATTCTTTAGCGTTCCCGACATTCCGTACCAGTAAATAGGTGTAGAAAAAATGATCACATCATGTGAGAGCATACGATCTATAAGTTGTTTATAGTCATCCCCTACTCTTGGAAAACCAGATTCATCGTGTCGGTAATCTTCTATGGGCTGAATATCGTAATCCTTCAATACAATTTTCTCCGCTTCCATCTCGCTAATTACCCGTTCCGTTAGTTGTTCTGTATTCCCGTTTGAACGAGTTCCTCCGTAAATAACGGCTACTGACATGCTCATCTACTCCCTTTCCTCACTGCTTTTTTTCCTGCTTCCACTTCTATACTATAATGAACTTATAAATCAATAAAGATGATAATAATGATTATATTAATCGATAATTTTGATTAGGGGAGAAGTTGTATGGAAACCAAACAATTGATTACATTTAAGATGGCAGCGGAAACTTTAAATTTCACTCAAACAGCCAAGAGCTTAAATTTTGCTCAGTCCACTGTAACCGCTCAGATTAAAGCACTAGAAAGTGAACTGGGAACAGTATTGTTCGAACGGTTGGGGAAACGATTAGTTTTAACAGAAGCGGGCCGCCAATTTAAAGGTTATGCAGACAAAATGATTACACTTACTGAAGAAGCAAAGTTAATGACTGGCGAGTTAAAGGAGCCGACAGGGACCCTCGTCATTGGCGCACAGGAAAGCCAGTGCACGTATCGTCTCCCTCCAATTTTAACGGCCTTTAAAAGTCAATTTCCAAACGTCAAACTTATCTTTAAACCTGCCCATTCAGACGAAGCAGCAAAAGAACAACTTCTTAAGGGAGAGCTTGATATTGCTTTCATTATGGATGTCCCTAAACCAGGAGACTCACTCATCACCGAGTCCCTTATCGAGGAAGAAATGAAACTTGTGGCAGTTGCAGAACACTCATTGGCACGGAAACAAGAAATTACTCCAGACGATCTGGAGCACGAAACCCTTCTGCTAACTGACGAAGGATGTTCTTATCGTACAATCTTGGAGGATTCCTTAAAAGAACAAGGAGTTCAATCCATTAATAAATTCAAATTCGTAAGCATTGAGGCAATTAAGCAATGTGTATTAGCAGGGTTAGGTATAGCCTTTTTGCCTGCTATGGTCGTGAATAGAGAAATGCAAGAAGGCCGGATCAAAGAACTTAAATGGAATCACCCTACCTCTTCTTTTTTCACTCAAATCGCCTGGCATAAAGATAAGTTGATTACTATCCCTTTGCAATCCTTTATTGATCTCACTAGAAAAAACTTCAAAGCAAGCCATTTCCAATAAAAGTAACACTGATATTCCCCCTCTTCCTGTGCATGAATTTGCGGCATTACTTCATACTACTGTCAGAGGTGTTGGAAATGAAAATCATGATTCTCCCTTTTCTTTTATTTTTTATACTGCCACAGGAAGATATGACGGATTATTTCTCTCTTACTCACGACGGGGAAACGGTGGCTAGGATCAGCAGAACCGACTTTACGATCCCTTACCTTGACGAGAAGTTTGTGGATCAACAAGGGTTTGAAACATTTATCGATGAAATCGACAGCAAATTATCTAAGGAGCCTGTGAATGCTACAATCGATGAAAACGGAACGATTGTTCAAGGCAAGGCCGGTACGAAAGTGAATCGTGCTAAATTAAGCAGACAATTTCTCGATTATTTTTACTCCCATGAAGAAGTAGAGACGAAAGTACCAATGATTCAAGATTACCCCCAAGTAGATGGTGAATTACTTGCGGACATTAGAACAAATCAAATCGGAGCCTACCAAACTTTTTTTAAAAAAGGCAATCGCGAACGGACGAACAACATTTCTCTTGCGACTGAAGCGATTAATAACCACGTTGTCTTTCCAGGTGAATTGTTTTCGTTTAATCAGGTTGTGGGAAAACGGACGGAGGAAAAAGGATATATGCGTGCGCCTGTCATTGTAAAAGGTGAACTGTCAGAAGATATTGGAGGCGGGATTTGTCAGGTTTCCTCTACATTATATAACGCTGTAGATGAAGCCGGCCTTGAAATTGTCGAGCGCTACTCCCATAGTCGGGAGGTCCCTTATGTACCTAAGGGACGAGATGCCACAGTCAGCTGGTATGGTCCGGACTTTACTTTTAAAAATGAATATAACCAGCCCATTCTAATCCGAGCTACATCAAAAAACGGCCAAATGATCGTCCAGATTCAATCCTCAGACCGCCTTCGAAAACGTTAAACAAGATGGTTTAATTCGATGATTGCACGAGGCTCAGCTTACAAGGAGAAAACCTCTTATGAATGACAACAAGGAAATTAGAAATGTGTTGGAACGCTTATCAAGTTGGGAGCAGCGAATAGACTTTGACCGTCCCGTTGAGAAAACAATGGATATTCAAAGGTACCTGAACTACTATGGATTTGATATAGAGAATGTGGATTTTCATTTTGGGAAGATGGAAATTGATGAACAGGAAATCGCTGTCCAGATTTTTAACCCAAAGCAAAGTAAAGCGACTGTTTTTTTACTGCACGGATACTTGGAGCATGTCGGTTACTTAAGAAATATCATTCAATTTCTAAACGACCATCACTACCGTGTGGTCAGTTATGATTTACAGGGGCATGGATTGTCAGAAGGGGAAGCTGCTTCAATCGATCACTTCTCCAATTATGTTTTAACGTTAGAAAAATTAATGAAAAAAGCAAGGGATGAGATGGCCGGACCGTTTTATATTATAGGGCATAGTACCGGGGGCGCCATCGCAATCAATTATGTATTACAACATCGCGATCATAATTTCGATAAAGCTGTTCTGGTGGCACCGCTCGTTCAATCCAATCATTGGTGTTTAACAAAATTAGCGTTTTACCTGATTAAACTTTTCCCCTTTATCAAAAGTGTTCATAGACGATACCGGGAAAATTCATCAAACCAAGCCTATTTAAAGTTTGTCCGTAAAGATCCATTACAACCTGAAACCATCCCATTAGAATGGCTGAATGCACTGATACGTTGGAACGAAAACATCCAAACCTATCGCTCAACAGGAATGGAGACTTGTGTCATTCAAGGCACTAAAGATGACACAGTGGCCTGGAAGCATAATCTCCATTTTATCAGTAAAAAATTTCCCCATCTAAAGATCGTTCATATAGAAGACGGAAAGCATTCGTTATTTAATGAATCAAAACAAATCCGTGAACTCGTGTTTCATAACATTCATCAGTTTTTAACGGATTGACAAAGCGGCAATATGGCTGTAAATAATTTGACAGTGTTTCCAACCAAATTTTTGTAAACCTTATTTTTTCTTTATCGGGTGTTGTTTTCGACAAAACTCGTGCTATACTGTTGATAACATTCGAATAACGCTTTTTTCATATAATCGCGGGGATATGGCCTGCAAGTTTCTACCGGTTTACCTTAAATGAACCGACTATGAAAAGCTGTAATGATGAGGCGATGCCTATTTTTGTGCTCTCTTATCATTTCAATTTGTTTTTTCAAAGCTCGAAAAAACTTGCTTTCCTCATAGTTGGTGCGGAAGCAGGATTTTTCGAGCTTTTTTATTTTTACAACAGAAGGGTGATCATTATGGATATATTAGAACAGAAAATCAGAGATGAAGGAAGAGTGTTATCCGACTCTGTCATCAAGGTGGACTCCTTTTTAAATCATCAGATTGACCCGGTCTTAATGAAGCAAATTGGTGATGAGTTTGCTTATCGCTTTGGTGATGCGGGAGTTACGAAGGTATTAACACTAGAATCATCTGGTATTGCCCCAGCCCAAATGACAGGACTCACATTAGGCGTCCCGGCCATTTTTGCGAGGAAACGTAAATCTCTTACCTTAAATGACCACCTCTATTCAACAACCGTTCATTCGTTTACGAAAAATCAATCCAATGAGATTTCCGTATCCAAAGATTACTTGTCAAGTGACGATACAGTACTTATCCTGGATGACTTTCTGGCAAACGGACAGGCTGCACTAGGACTCATAAACATCGTACAGCAAGCGGGAGCCTCCCTTGCCGGTGTTGGGATTGTTATTGAAAAAGGCTTCCAGGATGGCGGTAAACTCTTGAGGGAACAAGGTATTCGTGTTGAATCGCTTGCCATCATCGATTCATTAGCAGATCAGAAGATTACATTTCATAAAGAAGGTGCATCCGTGTGAAAACAGCAACGTTAGGAATTCAACACCTCCTTGCGATGTATGCAGGGGCCATATTAGTTCCGCTTATTGTTGGTGAAGCCTTAGGATTGACTTCTGAGCAGCTCACTTATCTGGTTGCTATCGACATTTTAATGTGCGGTGTTGCTACAATCCTACAGGTGTTAAATAATCGCTTCTTTGGAATAGGCTTGCCTGTTGTTCTTGGCTGTACCTTTACAGCCGTCGGTCCGATGATTGCAATTGGCGGACAGTATGGTATCTCGGCTATTTATGGCTCCATCCTTGTATCTGGTTTATTTGTTGTTCTCATCAGTCGTTTCTTTGGAAAATTAGTCCGCTTTTTCCCGCCAGTCGTGACAGGGACCGTAGTTACCGTAATCGGCATCACCTTAATCCCTGTAGCCATTAACAATATGGGTGGCGGGCAAGGTGCAAGTGATTTTGGTTCTATCACTAATCTGTCTCTTTCCTTCGGGACACTATTATTTATTATTCTTATGTATCGGTTCACAACAGGATTTACCAGATCCATCTCCATTTTACTTGGTCTGATTGGAGGAACGATTGCAGCCGCCTTTCTTGGAAAAGTTGATTTTGCTGCCGTTACAGAGGCTTCTGTGTTCCACATGGTGGAGCCCTTCTACTTTGGGATGCCAACCTTTGAATGGTCAGCGATCTTAACGATGATCCTGGTCGCCATGGTTTCCCTGGTCGAATCGACAGGAGTTTATTTTGCCCTGGGAGATATGACCGAGGAAACATTAGACGAAGAAGATCTTTCTAGAGGGTACCGGGCAGAAGGCTTAGCCATTCTACTTGGGGGAATTTTCAACTCCTTCCCTTACACCGCTTTTTCTCAAAATGTCGGCTTAATGCATATGACTGGAGTTAAATCTCGAAAAGTCATCCTCGTTACTGGTATGATGTTGATTACTTTAGGGTTCATTCCAAAAATTGCTGCCTTAACAACCATTATTCCAACTGCCGTGTTGGGCGGAGCAATGATTGCCATGTTTGGAATGGTCATTGCACAAGGGATTAAAATGTTAAGCAGCGTCATTACAGATTCTCCTGAAAACTCAATGATTGTAGCGTGTTCCGTAGGTATGGGGCTTGGGGTGACAGTAGTTCCTGAATTGTTCGCACAGCTCCCGCAGAGCATCCAAATCTTGACGAGTAACGGGATTGTCGCAGGCAGTGTAACAGCCATTGTCCTGAACGTGGTCTTTAATATGACCCAATCAAAGAAAAAAGTAACGGTGTTAAAGGAGCAGCAGGCTTCATAGTCAT
Source organism: Halobacillus ihumii (assembly GCF_902726645.1). NCBI lineage: Bacteria > Bacillati > Bacillota > Bacilli > Caryophanales > Bacillaceae > Halobacillus > Halobacillus ihumii. The sequence goes on along the minus strand of NZ_CACVAO010000001.1, from coordinate 2,866,223 downwards.
AACCTTGCTAAACTGGAATCCAGCAGTGTTCTATACACTGCTGGATTTTCAGGCTTTTTTCTACTCGTTGTTACGAATTATTGAACGTTTGAGATATTTCCTTTTCAGCAAGTTCTGCATTGGCAGCTTCCAATTCCATATGTTCATCTACGGAATCTCCGGCAAACCAGTCTTTCTCCCCTAAACTATTGGGGCCGGTTCTTACACTTATTTCACCATTTGTATTTGCCTGTGTGGGGAAATCGAATGTCTTCTTGGGCTGTTTCTTCAAAGTCATCACCTCAACCTATAGCATGCGTTCCTCACTGTTTTTTAATCCCCAATCGTTATTATGAGAAGTCCCAAAGATGAAGTTATTGAATTGCAATCGATCCGGCATCTCCAAAATTAAACCGTCTTTCTAAACTCCTCATACATGGCGTTTTCCTTTTCTTGTCTAGAAAACAAGGTCACTGCAATAACGGTGATAATCGATAGAGGAAATCCAATGAAGACTGGATGAGCACCAAACGGGTGACCTGCAATTTGCCAAATCACTGCCACTGACAATCCCAGCCACATTCCTGATACTCCTGCGGCTTTGGTCGTCTTTTTCCAAAACAAGCCGAACAAAACGGGGGCTAGTAATCCGGAAACGAGCATCGCACTACCAGTTACCCAAAGAGTAACCAAAGTAGGAATATAAAGAGCTAATAGCACAGCAATGACCGATACGGCTGCGACTGATAAGCGACTGTATAATAGCATGTTATGTTGATCGGACTTACCACCCAGCCTCGGTTTAACGAGATCATTGACAATAGATGTTGAAGCTGCCAGAAAAAAGGAATCGGCACAGGAAATGACTGTGGCCAGCAGAACAATAACCATAATGACAACGAGCGCAAATGGCAGTACGGCAGCACTCAGTTCATAATAAATTAAAGTCGGGTCAATGTCTGTCATTTGCATGCCGAACTTCCCTAGAACGCCAATGACAATCACTCCGCTTGCTGTCAGAAACCCAAGGATAATCGCGGCCCAGTACCCATTCCTGGCAATGTTAATATCCTTGGCAGCCCAGAAGCGCTGCCACAAATCCTGTCTGACGAACTGATAAGCCCCAATCGTAAATAAAAAAACAAAGAAGTTGTAGGGAGAAATATTAAAAATACTAAGCGCATTCGGACTGCCCATAGCAGCTGCATTTTCTGTAACAGTACTCCATCCACCAGAAGCCATCCACACGGCAACAAGCAGCACCGCGACTCCGATTGTTTGAATCGTACCATGAATCGCATCCTGCCAGATAACTGAAACTAATCCGCCGAAGTACGTTTTCAGCGTTAATAACACCCAGCTGATTAGAATGCCTGTCGTCATACTTAAGTCAACTGTCAAATTCAAGATCGTTGCTATCGCTACAAATTGCATGCCAGTGATGGAACAATAGGCGACAAGTATGCTCAGCATAGTTGGGATTCGAGCCGCTTCCCCGAACCGCAATGCCGTGAAATCTCCGATCGTTACCATATTATATTTTTCACCTAAAATCCTAATTCGCTTTAACATAGCAAACGCCAAAATGATTGATGTTAACGTAAATCCAATCGCAAGCCACTGCTGCCCCATTCCGTATAAATAACCATTCGTCATGTAGCCAAGCAAAATGGAACCGCCAATCGCTGTTCCTGTAAAGGTTAAGATGAGCGGGATGAGTGATATCGTCCGCCCGGCCACATTATAATCATCGTACGTTTTAATTTTCCTATTAATATAGAGGGAAAGACCAAATAAAAAGAAAAAATAGACAACTACGATGAAAAACAATATCGTTTGCTGTTGTTCAGAAAACATCCCATCACCCTTTCAAGGCTTTTTGATACGACTGGCTTTGACTGAACGTCAATTCGCCTTCCATATACGTTTGCTGCACCTTCAATTCTTTTAATTGTTCGGGCTTAATCTCAAGCGGATTTTCAGTAAGAACGATAAGGTCAGCCTTCGCACCTGCTTTAATGATCCCAAGCAGCTGCTCTTCACAAGAGCTGTAGGCCGCATCTGTCGTAAACGCTTTCAACGCATCCCAGACGGAAACCTGTTCTCCTTGAGCCACAACCTGTCCACTGGACGTTTTTCTCGTGACGGCACTGTATATTCCCTGCCATGGATTACCGTTATTAACAGGCAAGTCGGAATTACCTGGTGCGACAATTTCATAGTCTTTATAAGACTTGTGCGGAAAAATCCCGTCCATGCGCTCCGTCCCTAGTTTAGCCATATAATTATCACCAATATGGTACAGGAAGCCTATCGAAGAGGCTGCCACCAGCTTTAAGTTCTTCATGCGCTTCAAATGAGCGGCTGTCGGCATGACGCAATGCTCGATCCTGTTGCGCATGTCTGTTATGTTCGTGTTGTTATGTATCTGTTCGAATGATTCGATCGCCACCTCAATCGCACGGTCTCCAATCGCATGAACCGCTACCCGCAGTCCCGCTTCTATCGCCTTTTGCATGAGCGGATAGATTTCTTCTGCCGCATTATACAGAATCCCTTTTTCCTCTGTTCCTGCGTAGGGCTCGTACACGGCTGCAGTTTTCCCGCCCACGCTTCCATCCAGCATAAATTTCATACCTTGAATTTTCACAAGATCATTCCCGAATCCACTTCTCAACCCCACCTTTAACACTTCATCTAACGAACCGTCAAAGCCATTTTGATCAATCGCCCATATCCATGGCCGCACTCTGACTCTTAATTCATTTCGCTTCTGCAAATACTGAAATAGTTGCAGGTCTGCTGTTTGAGTCGACATATCATGAACAGTCGTGATTCCCCATTCAGCGAATTGCTGCTGAGCCAGCCTCATTCCTTTGGCAATGTCTTCAAGGTCGTAACGAGGAACATCTAGCAGCCCTTGCGCTTTTTCCTGAAGTAATCCCGTTAAGTTTCCATGTTCGTCTCGTTCAATATGACCGCCAGAAGGATCAGACGTTTCTTCTGTAATCCCACTCAGCTCAAGCGCCTTGGAATTCGCTACGGCCATATGAGCACAAGATCTTTTCAACACTACCGGATGGTTAGGAGCAGCTTCATCCAATTCCCACCGTGTCGGATTTCGCTTTTCTGCTAACTTACTATCATCCCAGCCAAACCCTCGTATCCATTCACCTTCAGGAGTTTTCACTGCCTCTTCGCTTACCTTGTGTAAAAGGTCTTCCATCGAAGGAGCGATTTCTGGCCTGCAGTCAATCTCAAGCAGCGTACTTCCGTAAATGGTTGGGTGAATGTGACTTTCGATGAATCCAGGCATTAGCGTTTTTCCGTTTAAATCGATGATTTCTGTCTGTTCCGTTTTCCAGTCGAACACATATGACTCGTCCCCAACAGCTGCAATCATTCCATCTTTCACTGCCACAGCACTGGCTTGAGGAAATGAATCATCCATTGTCAATACATCGCCGTTGAAGAAAATCAAATCAGGTTTCCTCATGTTTTTCTGCTCCCTCCTACGTGAACGCCTCTCCCAATAGGAAAAATAAATCCAGTTAAAAAGTTAACTGGATCCTGTGGAGTTGTTCATTATTTTATAATTTTCTAAATATTAAGTTATCATCAAACTACCTCTCTGTAAAGCAGTTGTCAATACTCGACAAAATAGACCAAGCCGGCAGAATACGCAGATTCTGCCGGCTTGGCTTTAGAATTTGTGCAGATGATTATGGATCATCTGCATTATTTAGCTTTTTCTGGTTCATTTACTTTTTGTCTGATCCTTTATTTTCCTCTTCCAATTCTTTTTCTGGAGCTTCTTCTTCTGCTTCTTGAGGTCTCGTCTTATATTCCTCAGATGCCGCTGCTTCTTGATAATGGCTGTCAGGAGAAGGATCAAACGGATTAACGTTCCCTCGTGAAACATAGCTCTCAAGCATTGCTTTCAAGTCCATTCCGGTAGTTTCCTTTAAAGATTCCTGAATACCCAGCATAGTTGAAGTTACACTATTCGCCACTTTCGCGGACCCGCCTTGAGAATTGGATCCTCCCATATCAATCACTTTCATATCTTTAATTTGGGACAGAGGAGCAGATACCTTTTCTGCATAGTCAGGTAATACATTGATCATCATCTCCATAATGGCTGCTTCTCCGTACTGTTCCATGGCTTTAGCCATCCGTTCTTTCGATTCCGCTTCAGCTATACCACGCTGGCGGATAACTTCTGCTTCTGATTCACCTTTAATGCGCTCCTTCTCTGCTTCCGCTTCTGCCTTTTTGGTCGTTTGGTAAGCCTCAGCATCAGCGATGGAGCGGCGGCGTTTATTTTCTTCTTCTTCAAGTTCAACCGCACGTTGTTTCTCGATATACTGAACCTTCAATTCTTCGTCCTTAACTTGCTGAGCGAGCTTTTGACGCTCAATCTCACCCGCTTGTTCAGCATTAGCTTTGGCCCGATTCGTATCTTTTCTAAATTCAGCCTCTTTTATATCTTTCTCTTTTTTCGATTCTGCCACATCAGTTAAACGGCGAATCTCTTCATTTTGAGCTTCCTGATCATTCTTCGCCTGATAAATCCGTGTTTCTTTTTGCGCATCAGACTCTGCCATATTCGCCTTCTTCTGTACTTCAGCAATATGTGGACGCCCGAGGGCATCAATATAACCATTCTCTTGATCAACGTCCTCTACGTCATTTAAGGCGAACGAAGTAATTTCAAAGCCCATACCTTTTAAATCGGATTCAGCAATTTTCTTCACCTGTGTATTGACCTCTTTAAAATCATTGTAAATCTTCTCGATAGGCAGCGACGCAATGATGGAGCGCAAGTGACCATTTAAGACATCCTTCAATTCGGATTCTCGCTCATCTTGCTTTTTCCCTAAGAATTTCTCGGCAAAATTCGCCATGATCTCAAGCTCACTGCCGATACTAATCACTGCTGTACTCGCTACGCGTACCGGAATTCCTTCCTTGGTGTACGCTTTTTCCGAGTTAACTTGCAGCTGAAAAGAAGTCAAATCAATTGGGGTAGCCGTTTGGAACATACGCAGACGATATCCGCCCCCGCGGATAATCTTCACTGAACGGCCATTATCATCTTCAAACACATTCTTCTCTTTCTCGGGATCTCCTAACTTTGGCCCCGTCACAATCAAGGCTTCATTCGAGCTTGCCGTTTTATAACGCACTTTAAAAATGATGAACGTTATAATTCCGCCGGCGACGACTAAGAAACCAATAATTCCTAAAATCACAAACAATAATGCTCCTTCAAGCATTTCCATTCCCCCTTAAAATTCTAAAACCCACGTAATATGTATATTGGGTTTCTAATATTACCGTCTCCACCTTATAAAAACTCCAGTATGTATTATATTTTTTGAAATGATTTTCATGAGTTACTCTCTTCATAATAGTCCGGTTTTTAGATGCTTTAACATGGAGTTATGGGTAGTTATTTATCAGAAACCTCTCATCAACCGTGAGCCTCTCTCTACTATGAATACGTGTGGAACCATTATTTAGTTTCAAAAAATCCACTTAAATTGGAATTCTTCTGGATTCTTTGTGGCAAATTCACAGTTATAAGACATTTTTTCCAACTACTATAATAAGCCAGCAGAATCATAAAGTTCTAGTGGCCCATCACCATGGATTTCAATTGGTATACTAGTTCAATTTGTTACCTTCTTCCCCCCTAATAATTAGTTTATAAGGAGTGGCCTTTTTGGATAATTCTTCACTTTTAATGTCTATTATTTTCTCCACATAAGTCTCAATTTCTTTGACCTTATCCTTCGTTCCCCATGAAAACCATCCGTTCGATAAAGATGTTTTTAAAATAATTTGCAGCGGTTTCGGGTGAAAAGAATGCGCAAATCCTGTCACATCATCAAAATTTTTATCGGTTTCTTCCATAATGGAATGGAAAATAGGAGACCACTTCATACGGCTTTCATTTCTTCTGTTTACTTTAATGGTTAAATCTAATTTCTTTTTGGTATATATGGCATCGTGTACACGTTTCTTAATGTCTTTCCGAACATCATGGTAAAGCTTTTCTGATCCCTTTATTTCAATTGTCATTGTTTTAGGTTCTCTTCCACTTACGCTAATCGAGCTAACTTTGATATCCCCTGCCTCTTCTAAAGTTTCGTGAGCGATTTCAAATAATTCTCTCATATGCTTCTCCCGCTTTTTATCTTGTTCACTTGGCTCTTCTAATCTTCTATCCGCTACTTTTACATGAATGTCTACGTCTCCCAGCTGATGAGAAGTAACCAGCTTTTGAATGATATGCTTTATTTCCTTTTCGTTTTTTTGTTTATACTGCTTACTCTCAACTCTAATCGTTACAGAAGGAGGTTTTGAAGAAAAAATAGCACCGATCGAACTGGAAATACTACCTTTCAAGCCTCTTTCTTGGAGCTGTTTATGTAGACTTTCTTGAAAAGATCTTATCGTTTTGTTCATCCGTTCCGTTTCCTCCATGCTATGTTTGATCCTTTTTTCTAAGTGTTCGCTTGGTACTGTTTGATTGCTGGAAAAAGAATAAAATAAACAAACGATGATCACACAAGCTAAAGCTGTCCCAATTCCAATACCTATCCTCTTCTTCATCTGCTCCCCTCCATATAATATTGCTTGTACTACAATATATAGATCAATTATGAAAATATGATTCATGACTATATGTCATGAATCATCATAATTAAACAAATACTGGAAATAGTAAGGAGTAACAATAAATAAGGGTGGTATATAATGGGAGATTCTAGACACGTGCAGCTAAGTGCTACTGAAATCGGAATTATCTGGTCACTATATCAATTTAAAACCATGATGATCAGTGTACTGGAACATTTTAAAGAAACTGATGACAAAGAGTCACAAAAGATCCTCACAAAGCTTTATGAAGGTGAAGTTCGCATTGTTAAAGAATTGACAACTATATTGCAAAATGAGCAAGCGATCGTCCCCATCGGCTTTACTGAGCAGGACGTCAGAAAAGGCGTGCCTCGTTTATTTGATCAGGATTTTGACTTGATGTATGTACGTACGATGGCAAAAGTCAGCGTTGGCTATTATGCATTGTATAGTACCATGTCCTATCGAAAGGATATTAGAAGTTTAAACAACCGTTTGACTAAGCACGCTCAGAAAGTGTACGACAACATCACCGAGGTCTTGTTAAACCGGGGTACACTGGTGCGTCCGCCTCACATTTCCGTACCGAAGGAAGTTGAGATTGTAAAAGACCCAAAATACATTAGCGGATTTCCATTTTCTCAGGAAAAGCGGCCTTTAAACGCCATGGAAATCGGGCATTTATGTTATGGAATCGAAACCAATACAGCTGGTATGCAGTTGATGACGGGCTACGCTCAGGCAGCTAGAAACAAAGCTGCTAAGAACCACTTTCTCAAAGGGAAAGAAATCTCACAGAAAATAATCACAGAACTCAGCGACATTCTGTTGGAAAGTAACATCCAAGCCCCGGTTACATTTGCAGGAAAGGCGACGGATTCTACCACACCTCCCTTTTCAGAAAAGCTGATGATGTATAACACCAACCTGCTCAGCACCTTTGGATTAGGAAGCAACGTTATTGGCGGGGCATTCAGCTTCCGTCCGGATCTTCCTGTAAAAATGGCTATGCTGGCAAAGGATATCTTCACTTATTCAAAAGAAGGCGGAAAAATTATGATTGAAAACAATTGGATGGAAGAGCCGCCTCAAGCAGAGAACCGAAACGAATTAATCAATAAAGATAAATAACATGAGGTCCCTAAAGTGTACCAATGACTTGAGGGACACTCTTTTTCTTTTTTATTACACCTTAACAGGAAGCCATAACGTCTTGTCTCAAAATGATAACGCCCTAACTCAAAGCCATAGCGACTTAACGGAGGACCATAACGTCCTAACTGAAAACATTTAGTTAAACCAGCCTACTGACTCCTCCTTTTTTCACATGTCACTTCAAATTTTACATGAAAAATCTCGTATTTTACGAAACTTTCCATTCCATGAACCGTATGAATAAAGGGGCAGGATTAGATCGCCTCATTAAGTACAGCTCTGATGGTTGTACATATCTTGAAAGGGGATTACATATGAACAAACGTATTGTGGCCAGTATTATCGCCGCGAGTATATTGCTGATCGCGATTGCATTTCAGAGTGTCAGCTTTTTCATGAATCAAAGTATTTCTGAAAATACAACCTCGATGTTTTCAGTAAGTCAGAAGCCAAAGGAGCAAATCATTGAACAAGGTTCAACCGCCAACCGAATTGTCCAGCTTGAGGTAAATGGCACAATTATTAACAATCCAGGGTCAGGCTCCAATCCTTTTGGGTCTGGAGGATATCAACACGAGCAGTTCCTAAAGAAATTAGAGGCCATCAAAAAAGATGACAGTATAAAAGGTGTGCTGCTCTATGTGAACTCGCCAGGCGGAGGAGTTTATGAAAGTGCGCAAATCCATGATCAGCTCCTTGAGATTAAGAAAGCTGGTAAAACGATTTACGTTTCTATGGGTGGAATGGCCGCTTCAGGCGGGTATTACATTTCAGCTCCTGCCGATCGAATTTTCGCTTCGAATGAAACATTCACAGGTTCGCTTGGTGTGATTATGCAAAGTATCAATTATCAGCAATTAGCCAATGACTTTGGGATCAAATTCAACACGTTCAAGAGTGGTGAATTCAAAGATATCATGAGTCCAACGCGTCCTATGTCTGAAGAAGACCGTCAAATCATTCAGGCTCTTGTTGATGAATCTTACGAACAGTTTGTTGAGGTTATAGCATCAGGACGTGAGATGCCTAAAGACAAAGTCTATGAGCTCGCAGATGGACGAATTTATTCTGGTAAGCAAGCTGTTGAAAACGGACTCGTCGATGAAATTGGCTTTAAAGATGAAGCATTGAATGCATTGCAGAAAAAAGTTGGAGGAAACCCGCAAGTGTTTAAATATAAACAGAACAGCATAGGTTCCTTCTTTAACCTTCCGGTAGCCAAGAGCTTACTGCCAAATAGCGAAGTCCGCTTCATCAAACAATTGATTAGCAACCGTCAAGGACCAACCTTGATGTACATGTACAGCGAGTAAGGAGGGACAAATATGGAGACTACCGAGCACCACCCTAATGACATACCGCTCAATGAGATGTTCAAAGGACAAAAAGACGATATACAACGAGTATTTTATGCTGGGTTCGGCCCCCGCTTTGTTGCTTATCTTATTGACCTGATGGTTATCTGGGGCGTTAATTCGATTGTGACCAGACCGATCCTCCGACTGTTGAACCTAGAGGAGGCAAAACTTTGGATCAGCATGTTCAGTGCAGCAAATATCACGACATCGATCATCTTTTTTCTCTATTTTATTTTAATGACAAAATTTTTCCGTGCCACACTTGGGAAGATGATTCTTGGCTTATCTGTCGAATCACTAAATGATCAGCCTCTCACCAACGGGCAAATCATTTTCCGAGAGTGTATTGGCAGGTATATCAGCATGGCGCTTTTAGGCTTGCCTTACCTGGTTGTTGCCTTTACAAAACGTCACCAAGGGATTCACGATTTATTTGCGGACACTTCAGTTATAAAAAATAAATTCAAACGTCTCAATGATTCAATTGAGGATTCTGAATGAGTGAACGAAACCGATCCTGCTTCGTCTAATAAGAAGCAGGATGTTTTTTATATTAGCTCGTACAATAGGCAGCACCATACTTTTGACTAATTTGTGAAATAGTGAGCAATGTACTTGTGTGTTAGCTTTTTACAGATTATACTAAGGTTATAGTCAACTTGTGAAATATTTCACAAATGATAACTAGGAGGATAACCTTATGAAAATTGCAGTCATCGGAAGTACACATGCCGGAACAGCAGCTGCCACTACGATTGCGAATTTATATCCTGATTCAACAGTCACCGTCTATGAACGAAACGATAACGTATCATTTTTATCTTGCGGTCTAGCCCTATATGTAGGAGGCATTGTCGATGACCCTCAAGGCTTATTCTACTCCTCCCCCAAAGAAATGAGAGAGTTAGGCATTACAATGAAGATACAGCATGATGTTGATGATATTGATACAGAGCGGCAATTCATCCATGCAACGAACCTGGTGACGGGAGAAACCGTTACCGATGATTATGATAAACTCGTCATGACGACAGGATCTTGGCCTGTCACCCCAACGATCAAAGGGATAGACCTTGATAACGTACTGTTAGCCAAGAACTACAATCAGGCCAATACCATCATTGAACGGGCTGAAAAAGCAGAACGAGTTACCGTTGTCGGTGCAGGTTATATCGGTGTTGAACTCGTAGAAGCATTCGAAAAAGCCGGTAAACAGGTGACGCTTATCGACGGGGCTGACCGAATTTTAAATAAGTATCTTGATGCTGAATTCACTAACGAAGTAGAAACTGATTTCCACTCCCGCGGCATCAAGCTTGCTCTTTCACAAACTGTGGAACGCATCGAAGGTCAGAACAGCTCTGTGAACAAAGTCATTACAGACAAAGATGAGTATGAGACAGATCTAGTCATCATGTGTGTAGGTTTCCGACCTAATACTGAGTTGTTGAGAGGAAAAGTTGATATGCTGGATAATGGAGCTATTACTGTTGATGAGTATATGAGAACAAGCAATCCATCCATTTTTGCAGCCGGTGATTGCTGTGCAGTCAAGTATAACCCGACTGGAGAACATGCCTATATTCCGCTCGCTACAAATGCTGTTCGTATGGGGACACTTGCCGCACGGAACTTATTGGAACCAACGATTGCAAACGTTGGGACACAGGGCACATCCGGACTGCGTATTTACGATTTAAACATGGCCTCAACTGGATTAACTGAAACATCTGCTTCTTTCACGGACATTCATGTGAAAAACATCACAATAGAGGACACTCACCGTCCTGCTTTTATGCCTACAGCAGAAAACGTTAAGTTAAAAGTAACATTTGACCCTGATACAAGACGCCTTCTAGGTGCCCAGGTGATATCAAAAGCAGATGTTACTCAAGCCATCAACACGATTTCTGTCGGTATCCAGCAGGGTATGACAATCGATGAATTGGCATTTGTAGACCAATTCTTCCAACCACACTTTAACCAGCCATGGAACTTTTTAAATAAGGCAGGGTTGGCAGCCCTTCGTACAGCTAAACAGCCTGAGCTTGTATAATTTCCCCACAGAAAATAAGCCAACAGAAGTGATCCATTCTGTTGGCTTATTTAAATACCTAATATAGAATCCCAAAACCTTAACACTAAACATTCTCATTTGCAGCAGGATAAAACTTCTTCTCAATTTCCCTATATCCGTCCATATTCCCTGTTGCGCTGGCAAGTTTATGGAACTCCTGCAATAAGAAAGTCTTATCCAGTTCATAAATTAGTTTGTTCTCAATATGGTCAAGCGTGTTACACCCAAACTTCCATATCGCCTCATGCTTGGACGAATCAATAGAATCAGCAACCATGGCCAAACCGCTAATAATTTCCGTAATGATTAAGTGATTGTCACCGGCATAATGGCGGATGAAACCAAAACCGCGGTACAGATAGTATTCAAATGTTTCTTCTTTCATAATAATGCGAACTTGATGATTCTCATCAGCCAAATACGGTGTAAATGTAATGTAGCTATCTATCGAAAGCATAAGTTCGGTCATCTTATGAATGGTGTTTGTAGCTGTCTTAGGGTCATCATTTCCTACAGCTTTGATAGCGATCTCGGCTAGTTTATGCATTCCCATTTGAATATCTTGAATTTCTGTTTCCTTGTGACCCATCTCTACCATTTGGAGATATTTCTGCCGACCCACACTCTTGGCGCCCGGCCCCCAGAAGCTGTAAAGAACATTTCCCTCTAGAATATAATCTCCTACTTGTGAATGTAGTTCTATAATAATATTATCTTTCCTAGCCTCTTCAATCATCTTTCTATAATGGATCAGTTGCAAATAGCCTGAAGTCTCTATTTTGACTTGCTCAGCCAATTTACGCCCCTCTTCCATCAAGTCGCCTTTTTCTTTTGTCCGATAAGGTTCCAATTCTACCCTTAACGTATTGTAGACAATTTTTTCAGATACTTCTTTCATACTGTAGGTAATATTATGGACTTGCATCCACGTCGTTGCGTGGTTAATAAAATATATAAACGTCACTGCTGCTATAAATGCCAGAGCAATGGTTACAAGCGGCACCGTGACGAACACTTCATTATCAGCACTTCCAATAAATAAAAACAGCACAAGAACATAGATAAAACTCCCATTAAAGATCCCAAGAGCATGCTGTGTTTGCTTATCTGATGTGAAATTTAAGAGCATCCGTGGAGAAAATTGACCGCTGAACGTAGTAAGCACAACTAGCAAAGAGTTAATTGTGAACGCACTCAGAGTCAAAATACCTCCGATCAACGTACTCACAAGTGTCCTCGTTACCGAAGCATTAAAGTGTAAAATCTCAAACGTGTATGGTGCTACATTCACAACTAAATCAAGAAAAAGCGTTACGGCAACAAGCAAGATGGCTAAACCTATGTATAGCATAGGCATATACCATAGAGTGGATTGCATTTCATTTTTACGCTGTCTTTTGGACATCTTTAAATATTTTCTTAGCGATACTGGTAATATATCAAGTAACAAGCTTCCAAACCTCCTCCCTCTAATATAAAACTAATTGTCTATTCCCCCACATAGGGGAAACAAACCAATCCCTCCTTTTAATAGATTTCCATCAAAAATTCGGCTTGTTTTCCTCTATAATAAACTTATATTTTTTCTCAGGAAGCACCTTAGATTCTTTAATATGATCCATAAATTGTTGAGCCTCCTCGTAGCTTTCAAAGTGAAGTTCCTGTTCGTTTTTATCAAACTCAATTCGTAGTCCGTTATCATCTGTAGCAATAATAATATAATGCATATATTGAGCTCCTTTTCGTTTCAAAATTCTCAAAAAAATTAAAAAAGCCGAAAAGATTTAGTATCTTTTCGGCTTATGTCCAGCTCTAATTGTCCGGCTCATTTCTACCTTGTATTTGGTTTTAAAATAAAGAGAATGTAACTTTTATCCTGATCAAAGTCCCAGTCTGCGAAAACATCCAACACTTCCTGTTCTAAGATCGTTTCGCAATATGACTGTCTTAATAAAGTTTTTTCAAGCTTTCGTTTCGTTAGTTTCAATACCTCATCAAACCCGGAGCGAATTAATTCCTTCTCTATTCGAACGAGAATACCTTCACGGATAATGAGAAGTGTGCGGGAATTTAACATATATGACTCAACTTTTTCTGGTGCTTTCTCTGCCAGTTCACTTACACGGATAATTTCATCATGAAGCTTCTCTTTAACAGAATAATCGAGAAACCCATTTTCCTTCTCTGTGCAGTCGGATATCGTACAGACAAACATCCCTGACTGATTTGCCAGTGACCAGTCGTAGTACATTTCATCTACTTCAAATCCGGTCATAAGTTTGAGAGTTGCTTTAATCTCCGGCAGCAGCTCGTACATTAATAGGTCTCGTGTTTCCTCTACCTTCATTTCATTGTCCTGACCAACGAGCACACGCTCCATTGGTGCTAAGAATCCGCGAAGATAGATCACGATATACGGTTCTTCAATTGAAGCATACACGGAAGAAGGTCCCTTCCCAAAGTTGTCCCGTAATAACTTCCCTATGTAGCTGGCTACCTCTGATTGCAATGAATTCTTCTCCATGCACTTCATTCCTTTTTATAGACTGGACTTTATTTTCCTGTCTCAACCATACATTCTAAAGGTTATTTTTCTCAATAGCAAACTTTCCTATCCATGAAGCAAGTTCACTATCAATTCAGATAGTACGCACCACCAAAAAAAGCTGCCGGTCAAAGCCGACAGCCTCTTTCACACATTAACCTGTATTTCGCAGACCTGCAGCAATCCCGCTGATCGTTAGCAATACTTCCGTGAGGGTCTCTTCATTGTCATCACCATATTCACGGAGATCCTTGATCAATTCAACTTGCAGGAAGTTCATCGGGTCTACATATGGGTTTCGCAGCTTCACAGACTCTTGAATCGTCGGCTGCTGATCGAGCAATTCTTCGTTTCCCGTAATTTTCAGAAGAACCTGTTTCGTCCTCTCGTATTCTTCCACAATATTTTGGAAAATTCGTTCTCCAAGATCCTGATCTTTGACCAGTGTTGTGTACTCTTGAGCGGTGTGGATATCCGCCTTCGTCAAGGCCATCTGTAAATTATGAATCGTGGAGCGGAAAAAAGGCCAGTTTTCATACATATGCTGTAATTGCTTTAAGTGATCGTCACTACGAGATGCATAGTCCTCAAGCCCTGTGCCCGCCGCATACCATGCCGGGATCAGCTGGCGATTTTGCGTCCAGGCAAAAACCCATGGAATGGCGCGCAAATTTTCAAACTTCATACTGTCTTTCCGCTTCATCGGGCGTGAACCAATATTTAATTCACCAAGTTCCTGAAGCGGGGTCGCCTCGTTAAAGTACGTTAAAAAGTCTTTGTCGGCAAAAACGAGCGATTGATATTTTTCAAGTGAGACATCTGCCATTTCTTCCATGGCCTCTGTCCATGATCCCTCATGGTGATCAACTTGTTCGGTTTCTTTGGAAACATGAGCCGCTCCCTCAACTAGCGTTGACACACCTTGCTCAAGACTTCTGTAGGCAATATCACGCAGCAGGTAGCGAGAAGATAATACTTCACCTTGTTCCGTAATTTTCACACCATCTCCCAACGTTTCTGCTGGCTGTGATAAGATGCTTCGATTTAGAGGACCTCCGCCACGGCCAAGTGACCCGCCGCGCCCATGGAAAAATTTCAAGCCAATATTGTACTCTTTTGCCATTTCATGAATCTCTTGCTGGGCCCTATATAGTTTCCAGTTCGCTGTCAGCGTACCGCCATCTTTACTGCCATCGGAATAGCCCAGCATAATTTCCTGATGATTATTCAAGTCCTTCAAGTGCTTGCTATAAATATCTTTTTCAAACAGTGTTTTTAAAATTTCTGGACCGGCTATTAGATCATCTACCGTTTCCAGCAGCGGTGCGACATTCAAGTTACTCTCTACACGGCCATCAGCGTGCAGACGATAAATTCCGGCTTCTTTCGCCAGCACTAACACTTCTAACATGTCACTTGCTGACTCGGCCATACTGATCAAATAAACTTCGATCGAACGTTTTCCAAACTCTTTATGAGCATCACGAATCAACTGGAACACTTTCAACATTTCCTGCGTTTCTTCACTATAATCTTCATTCAGAAGGGTGATCGGACGAGGATCTTTTAAGACATCCTCGAGCAGCTCAACTTTTTCCGATTCAGAAAGCTTCGCGTAGTCACTATGAATGCTTACTTTTTGCAAAATTTCCGTAATTGCCGCCTCATGCTCCCCGCTATGGTTACGAATATCAAGTGTCGCTAAGTGGAATCCGAACAGCTTTACTTGACGGACAAGTTTGCTAAGCATTTTCAATTCACGCTTCGTCGGCTGATGGTGTTTCACACTGTCTTGAATCAGGTGCAAATCCGCCATCAGGTCGTCTGCTGCTGGATAGCCTATTTCCGATTTTCCTACCTGGCGTAAACGTTCCAAGATTACTGCGAATTTACGACGGTACATTTCTTCCTTGACTTTCCATCTTTTATCCGAAGGTATCAGTGACTCGTCCGCTTCAACGGAAGTAATGAGTTCATCACTTACTTGCACACGATTCGTTGAATGACTGAATCTCTTCATTAATTCAATAAGCACAGCCTCATATTTTTTCAAAACTAATGCCCGCTGTTTCTTGAGGGTTTCCCATGTCAGTTCTGGTGTCACATTCGGGTTCCCATCACGGTCCCCGCCAATCCAGGAACCGAAACGAAGGAAGTTAGGAACCGTCCATTCATCTTCAGGATAGCTTTCCTCTAGACGGTCCTCCAATTCTTGATGGATATCAGGAAGGACATCAAATAATGTCTCATCAAAATAGTACAAACCATTTCGAACCTCATCCATGACCGTTGGTTTACGCTGCCTTAATTCATCGGTCTGCCACAGTACGGTCACTTCGTTAAACAGACTCTCCTGAATACGTTCACGTTCATTATCCGTTAACTGTGGATGATCAAGCTGTCTTAAAATCGTAGCAATACGCTTCTGAATTTCAAGTACCGTTCGTTTCGTTGCTTCGGTAGGATGCGCCGTAATGATCAATTCCAGTGATAGTTCGTTGAGCACATTCTGGATGACCCCTTTATCGATTTGATGCTCCTTAAGCGAGAGCACCGCACTTTCTATTGAAAAAGGCTGCACCCCTTGGTCTTCAAAAAGCTGGTATTCACGGCGTCTGCGAATACGATGGTTTTGCTCAGCAATATTCACGAGGTGGAAGTAGATTGAGAATGCGCGGATGACTTGCGAACGCATCGGAGGTTGAAGGGTTTGGATTTCTGTTTTTAATTGCTCATAAGTGGAAGTATCTCGGTTTCTTCTAAGCTCTTTCGTTAACTCACGGATTGTTTCCACTTTGTTAAATAATTCTTCTCCGCCATGATGAACGAGAATCTCACCAAGCATATGTCCGAGGAGACTCACATCACGTCGAAGTGGTGTAGTATGATCGTTTTTTTCTTTTTGGATTGTCACTCTTTCACCATCCTGTAATTGTCTTTTTGGTTGAGCGATAACGATAACCTCGCTCGTATTTTAATTATGTTATCAGAATTTTTTGGATAGTCAAATGAATGAATCTATTCACGGACTTTTGTAAGCGCTTGCCTATAAGAAGGGATATATAAGAATGAAAGCGGATACTATACAGATATTACAGGGGGTACAACGAATATCCATTTGATCAATTTTACAGATCGACTTATTTTTTAAAAAATTATTTCATTTGATGTTAATTCATTCAATAATTGATAAGATTTTCGCAAAGACACCGTTCTGATTTTTTGTATAAAACCCTTATGAAATGAACTCGTTTAAAAATGCTTTAGTATGTAAAATTGAAACAAGGGAACCCATTTAATATGAGTTCCCTTTGCTTCAGGCTATTTGTTTCTGTCTGCCATACTTGACTCGGCGATTCTGATCATCTGTTTGACCATTTCGCCGCCCACTGATCCGTTTTCACGCGCAGTAGTGTCGGCACCAAGCTCAACACCAAATTCCATTGCAATTTCTTCCTTCATCCGGTCCATTGCATTTTCTGCACCAGGCACTAACAATTCATTCCGATTGTTGTCAGCCATCGTTGATCACTCCTCGTGGGGTTTGGAACATTTACTGTTCCATATCCTTAGGATTAGAATTTCGTTTGTTTTTTACACGTGTTAAATATCCCCATCCCTCATGTTAATCCGTTCTTAAATAAGGAAGTTTGGTTTTTAAATACTCCATACTAATCTCCAAACTTTCAAAAGGTGTTTTTCGACTTTCGTCCTGTTCAACAATCCACCACTTCACATCTATTGCTTTCCCTTTTTCAAGAATCGAATCCAAATCAACCTCGCCAGTACCAAGCTCTGCAAAAAACTGCGCTTCATCCGTTGTCATATCCTTTAAATGCACGAGTGGTGTTCTGCCCTTATAATTCTCCAGCCAATCCAACGGGTCTTCTCCAGCTTTTTGCAGCCAATACACATCAAATTCTGTCTGAAGCTGTTGAGCCTCAGTTTCTTCAAAGATTGTTTGTAAGGCGCTACGATGATCACTTAATTTTTCCAATTCAAAATCGTGATTATGATAGCAAAGGGTCATTCCTTCTTGTCGACATACTTCCCCCGCTTGCCGCAGGGTATTTATCAGTTTTTGATAATCCTCTTCCCCATTTGGTTCAAAATAAGGGCAGACGACATATTGGCTTCCAAGCGTCTTCTGGTCTTTGATCACTTGCATTAAATTATGTTTAATTTCATCGAGCGGAATGTGACTTGATACTGCCTTAAGACCGAGTTGATCGAGTAACTGCCGCAAATCCTTTGTAGTCAAGCCGCCATACCCAGCCAGCTCCACTCCGGCAAAACCTAGCTCTGCTACTCGTTGCAGAGTTCCGGCAAAATCGCGCTCTGCTTCTTTTCGCAATGTGTACATTTGCACGGCAACAGGTATGTGTTGCATAATCTGATTCCTTCTTTCTACTTGAAAGTTGTGTAAATGATTTCACTGCATATAATTCGATCTTTTCCTTACATCTCCTGCCAAAGGCTCTATATGTTTCACCCGCTTGCTTGAAGTCATTTGTCCGCTCAATACTTTGATAAACAAGTTCTCTTTCCACTTTCGGAGTGTAACCCTAAGTCCATGGAACAAAAATGATTCATTATTTACATACGGATTCTGCTCTGTTACCAAGAGAAGAAAAATCATTGGCTTATTCTTTCATGGATGGGCAGATCAATCATTTTATAAGGTTTATACCCAAGAAAAGACATAAACGAATAAACTACTCGTATGAGGAAAGGAGGTAAGAGGATGTCTTCATACGATCGATACCAGCCTATGTGGAATCCTTACCGTCACAACCAGGGTGAAAGCGGTGGAACTCAGGGACGCGGAGGTGCTGAAGACGATAGCGGCCATCACGGTGCATATCACGATGACATGTACCAGATGGGCTCCCACCACCAGAGTTCTCTCCCTTACCATGGTCAGGGATATCCTCCCTATCCCGTCCCTTCGTACAACGGTTCCTCTTCGGATATGCAATATATGATGCAAGCCATCATCAGACTGGAGAGCCAAATGGAAAAAATCAGCCAATTAATGACCCAGTATAATGAATTACTTCAATCCATGCACGATCAAGAAGATACCAAGTGTGTGCAAGGTAGTGGCGGCGGCGCCATCATAGTTAGAATGTAAAGTTTACTAATGGAAAGGTCTCCTTAATTCATAAGTTAAAGGGGACCTGCCCTGTTTATAGCACAAAAAGTGTAATTGATTTCTTCAATCTGATAATAATCTAACTTTTGCTAACAATAATAGTAATAACATCTGAAAAAAATGCCGTGGAGGATAGATATCATGAGTACTAAACTTACTTCTTCTGAATTAGCCTCATTGTGGACGAGTTATATGAATGACAGTATGTCGAATTGCATATTAAAGTACTTTCTTAAACATATAGAAGACGAAGAGATACGACCAATTGTGCAATTTGCTTATGACCTGACGACAACCCATAAAAAGCAATTGACCACTATTTTTGAGATGGAAGAAATTCCAATTCCGACAAGCTTCACTCTAGAGAATGATGTGAATTTAAATGCTCCTAGACTTTTTACAGACATATTCAAGCTCACGTATATTAATCATATGGCTAAGGTCGGATTACTTGCCTACAGCAGTTATATCGCCATGAGTGCTCGGAAAGATGTAAGAAACTATTTTTTAACAGGGCTGCAGGAAGCCTCTGAGTTATATGACAGAAGTTCTGATGTTTCTCTTTCCAAGGGTATCTTTGTCAGAGCCCCTTATATGGCTTACCCTCAAACCACAGAATTTATCAATTCTAAAAAATATTTAAATGGTTATTCACTTTTCCATAAACAAAGACCGCTGAATGCTATAGAAATATCTCATCTATTCATGAACGTTCAGACAAATATCATAGGCCATAAGCTTACTATCGGCTTTGCGCAAACTTCCCCGAGGAGGGACGTACAAAATTGGTTGTTCAGAGGAGCGGAAATCGCCAAAAAACATGTGGAAGTTTTCGCAAAAACTCTTCTGGACAACAATATCCAAGCACCTGCTTCCTCAGACGCCGGTATCACTAATTCCACTGTACCGCCCTTCTCAGATCGATTAATTCTATTCCATATGGACCTGTTAAGCGGAGCAGGAATTGGGAATTATGCAACTGGAGCAGCAGCTAGTCAGAGAACGGATCTGTTTGTCGAATATGAACGTATGTCATTAGAAATCGCAAAATACGCGAAAGACGGTGCTGAACTTATGATTGATCATGGATGGTTAGAACAACCACCTGGCACCCTGAATAAACAACAGCTTGCTCGTACAAAAGACACCGAATAAGGTTATAAAAATATATCGTTCGTACTTCCTCAGCAAACCTAAAACCACGAAAAAAGTGCCGGCACGAGTTTCAGCGGCACTTTTTCTTTATTAAACATAACAAATCATCTAGGAATATTTAATTATTGCACTTAATACTATAGGGGGGTACAGTATAAGAGAACGATAATAGGTAGAAGGAGGGCTTGTATGATAGGTAAAAGACAGTGGGCTGGCATCGTGATTCTGATCTTCACTATGATGTTAGCTGCATGCAGTAGTGGTAATGAAGAAACAAATCAGGGTACCAACGAGGAGACTTCCAAAACACAATCAGACGCTGAAAGCCATACGGATATGAATCATTCTAGTTCAGGTGAAGTCCCTGAGGGATTAGAAAAGGCAGAGGATCCAACCTTTGAAGTTGGCAGTCAGGCAGTAATTGAGAAAGGCCATATGAAGGGGATGCAAGGAGCAGAAGCAACTATAGAAGGCGCTTTTAACACGACCGCCTACGTAGTTTCCTACACTCCGACCACAGGAGGAGAAAGAGTAGAAGACCATAAATGGGTCATTCACGAAGAAATTAAGAACCCAGGTGAAGAACCGCTTGAGCCCGGCACTGAGGTCACCATTCAGGCCTCACATATGAAGGGAATGCATGGTGCTACAGCGGAAATTGAGGCTGCCAAACAAACTACAGTTTATATGATTACGTACACCCCCACTACGGGTGGTGAAAAGGTCACAAACCATAAATGGGTCACAGAAAATGAATTATCTGAAGCTTAAAAGTACTAAGGCGCCTCGCATTTTGCCAGGCGCCCTTTCTCACACTTATTTTACTTCGACTGTCCATTGGTGAGCATCTTCCACTTTCCCTGTTTGAATACCCGTAATTGTATCATAGAGTTTCTGAGATAACTCTCCAATTTCATGGTTGTTGATCACCATTTTATGGCCCAGCCAATTTAATTCCCCTACTGGAGAAATAACAGCAGCTGTACCAGTTCCAAAGGCTTCTTCCAAACCACCCTCTTCGTACACTTGATACAATTCGGCGATGGAGATTTTGCGCTCAGTTACAGGGATCTCCCATTTTTTCAGCAACTCAATGATCGACATTCTTGTGATCCCATTTAAGATGCTTCCATTTAATTCAGGCGTTACTACTTCTCCATTGATTTTAAAGAAGATATTCATGCTGCCAACTTCTTCAATGTATCGTTTCTCTACTCCATCTAACCAGAGCACATCTGCATTTCCTTCGTTGTTCGCTTTCGCTTGGGCCTGGTAACCTGACGAGTAGTTCCCTGCCGTTTTTGCCGTACCTGTTCCGCCTTTAACAGCTCGTGTAAACTGCTCTTCGACATTGATCTTAACAGGCTTTAAGCCGCCAGAAAAATAAGGACCCACCGGTGAAAGAATAATCATAAATTTATAAGAATGTGACGGTGCCACAGCCAGATTCGTTTCCGTGGCGATGATGAATGGCCGGATATATAAGGCCGTGCCTTGTGTGGAAGGAACCCAGCCCTGTTCCAGGCTGATCAATTGATTCAGATAATACATCACACGTTCTTCATCAATCGGCGGGATACTAAGCCGTTCACTTGAACGATTTAGTCGCTGCAAATTTTTAGAAGGTCTGAATAATAGAATCCGATCGTTTTCTGCCCTATAGGCTTTTAGCCCTTCAAAAACAGTCTGTCCATAATGAAAAATCATTGCTGCAGGATCGAGCGTCAGCGGTTCATAAGGAACAATCCGTGGGTTATACCATCCCTTGTCTGTATCATAATCCATAACAAACATATGATCCGTAAATGTTCTCCCAAATGGAATATGATCTGTTTCAGGTTTCGGTTTCTTGTTTTCTGTTTCTACGATTTCAAGCTGATGTTCACTCATTGACAGGACTCCTAACTGAAATTGGTATTGGTTTACTTCTATGACGCTTGAAAGTCAAAAAGTATAATTAGTAACCATTGTACGGAATCCGTCTTATATATGAAAGTCTTTCGCACCAATTCATTAAAATTATATAGCCATAAGTTTGTCTGTACTTTGTAAAATCATCAGAATTTTGTTTATTGACATACGCCTATGGTAACGCGAGGACGGGCAGCTCTGTACCATTGATAACAAAGCACGATAATTAGAAATAAGTCAATGAGGTCTCCCCCATAGTACATGATCATCGCTCCCAGTTCGCCATGGGCTTCCGATACGCCAGGTGGAGGTTGCACGTAGATATATTTTGATAAAATACTATGCCCTGCCAAAGTAAGAATTAACACGATCGCACGATAAACGAAACTATACCTATGCGGAGTCGGGTCGATATAAATCATAGAAGCGGTAAACAGATAGCCTGCTAAAAACATATGTAAATGAACAGCTAAGCCCACTAACAAATTATGATGCATGGCTTCGTACAAGCTCGTCATGTAAAGAAGCCACAGTCCGCCGATATTAAGGATTGAGGCAGAGACCGGATGACTGACCAGGCTGACAGGCCAGCTCTTCAATAGCTTAGCAACAAACTTTGCGGTTCGGACTGGAACTGTTCGTAACAATAGAGTCAGCGGAGCAGAAAGAACTAAAAGTAGAGGAGCAAGCATACCAAGTAATAAATGAGCAGTCATATGGGCCGTAAAGTCATAATGGGCTCTATTTGCTAAAGGGCCAACAATAGCTGCTCCAGCACATAGTACGCCAGCACACCAGCATATGTACCTGTGAATCGGCCATGACCTGAGACGACTTTGCTTACTAGTTGTGATCGCCGCCCAGATATATAATATGAACAGCAATCCAAAAAATAGAACTACAGGTAAATCAGGGAGGAAGCCACTCCCTTGTTGTAAATGAGAGCTACCCATCATAGTTCCCCTCCACTGCTGATTGTAATTTGCGCCCTGTACGAACAACAAGTACACTGCCGATTACTATCATGACCGCAGCTGAAATATTCCAGATCAAGTCGTACAGGAGAAGATTTTCCACATAGCGAATTTGATGAATCCTCATCAACTTATGCTGAATCGTTCCATCATATAATTGGAAAGCACCAGCCCCAAGTAATACGCCTCCCCACCATCTTTTTAGCCAAAATGCACTTCGACGACGCAGATCTGCAACCATAAACAACGAACCAATTGTCGCAAACCAGCTGAAAGCATGAAAGAGACCATCAGACACCAGCCCTATATCCGTTGTAGATTTGTCATAAAAATGGTGCCAATGCAACAGTTGGTGAAAAACCATTTCATCCAAAAAAGCGACCAGTCCGATGCCAAATAAAATTCCCGACCATAAATTGCGGGCAGAGTATGCGCCTGGGGTTAAATTGGCAGAATTCTTTTCCATCTCTAGCCCTCCAAACTTTACTCATAGTTATCTCATCGTTGTTATTTTTCACCATTTTACCCGTGCCATAGAATAATAAACATGTCCGTTGGCCAAAAACCCCAGCGAAATTCAAATTAGATAGGTAAAAACAACTTTTTTTGGAAACGATAAGTCTCAAGGTTAACCGATGGAGGTGGAATAAATGGAAGAAGACTACCGTGAATATAGAACTGGACAAGGAGTGCCTAAGACTGGAGAATATATGTGTCAGTCAGGAGAAAAGGTCACCTTTAATAAAGATGAGGACTTTCCCGTTTGTCCTGTTAGCGGGAAAGAAACATACTGGAAAAACCACGAGGATAATAAATAAACTTTTAAACATGGGCTGCCAAAGATTGTTTGGCAGCCATTTTCAATTCAGCTCTGTACTTCACATTTTTTTATGTGTTAAATAAATACATCCCTTTTAGGAAGAATAAGAGTACGACTTAGTTCTGAACATCGAGATCCTACACCGTTTATTTCTATATTCCATAATGTAAGTTCAGCATATTTTTTTCAGAAGAGAGGGCCGTTAACCATGAGCAGTCTCGTTTCAACTGTAAATCCAGTCGATCTCTATGAAATTCAAGAGAAATGGTTCTACACCCATTATCATTATTGGGTGGAACATGTTCTGTTCTCTTTTAATTGGTGGTTTCTCCTTCTAATACTGATTATTCCTTGGATCCTCTGGTGGATACTTGTAGATCGTAGCCGATTATTCGAAATGATCACACTGGGTTTTTTTGTAGCCACAACAGCCGCCTTATTGGACTCTATTGGGGTGATATGGGGGTTATGGACATATGAATCCAAGTTGATCCAGATGCTGCCAGAGTTACTGCCTATAGATTATTCGTTATTACCTGTATGCCACATGCTTATATATCAGTGGTTTCCACGCTGGAGAAACTTTGTTCTGGCCCATATCATACTCTCAGCCGGTGGTGCATTTATCGCCGAACCTTTATTTGTCTGGATGAATATTTATGAACTCCATGAGTGGAAACACATCTATTCTTTCCCTATTTATATTGCCATTGGGGTAATATTGAAATGGTTTGTGAGTCAACTCAAAAGGCTTACTTCAATATAAAAAAGCATCATCCTTCTACCCCCATCTTTCTTGAAGAAGCGCAATCTCCTTTTGATGGGGAACCATTTCTTTCGGCGTTTCCAGAATAAATGGTATGTCTTTCAATTGTGGAGTACTCAAAAGTTGATCAAATTGGTCACCGGTTATGTAACCATGGTCGATAATATTAGCGTGGCGGTCTTTCCCCGACCCGCTCTCATATTTGGAATTGTTAAAATGGACTACCTCTAATTGTTCAAAATAGCCGAGCTCTGTCCCTTTATTCCATACTTCTCCCCAATCCTCTCCACTCCATAAACCACTTGCAAAAGCATGGCACGTGTCAAAACAAAACCCAATTTTCTCCGGTTCATCACATAACTGCCGAATTTGGACAAGCTCCTCAAGAGTAGTCCCAATTGTGCCAGGCTTCCCGGCATTGTTTTCAAGAAGAATCTTACATTCCCCATCCCATTGGCCGAGAATTTCATTGAGTACTTCAATCATCAATCGATAGCTTACAAGCGGATCATTCTGGCTGATTTCCTTCCCAAAGTGAACAACTACCCCAAGCGAACCACACGCATTGGTGATCTCCAGGTCGTTTAGCAGCGACTGAACTATTTGTTTTCTTTTGCTGGAGCTCGTTGGCGTCAAGTTTGTTGGATAAGGAGAATGACTGACAGATATAAGGTTATTCTTTTCACAAAATTCTTTACATAATGCAGCATCATCCTTACTTACCGCTTTGACAGATAAACTTCTTGGGTTCTTAGGAAAATACTGAAAAGCAGAAGCATTCATGGATACAGCTTTTTTTGCAGCACCTAAATAGCCATCGCGAATGGAGACATGGCTGCCAAAATTCATAATCATCTCCCCTTCCTAGTGCTGACATTCACGACAGTAAAATGTTTTTCGGGATGAAATCTCACCTTTACTAATCTTGTTCCCACACCTTCTACATGATTCTCCCTCTCGATCATACACATACGCTTGCGAAGGGTAGTCGCCTGTTTTGCTATCCCCTTTAAAAAGGGGCTGGTCCATGTAACCACCGAATTGAGTGGCTCGTGGAAGAATAAAGCGTATAGATTCGTACAATTGAACTTTCTCCTTTTTGTCGAGATCGTCCATGGTTCGGTCTGGCAACAAGTGAGCATGCCAAGCAATTTCATCCGAATAACAGTTGCCAATCCCTGATAGAAATTCCTGATCAACGAGGGTGTTTTTCAGCATACCTCTTTTATTTTCTACTAGTTCTAAAAAGTGATCGAGCGAAAAATTCACATTTAGCGGCTCTGGGCCTAAATCAGCTAATTCCTCCTTAACCCCTTCTTGTGTAAAAAGATGCAAGTACCCTAACCGTAAGCCAATAAAATAAAGGTTCTCACTTCCAAAGGACAGTCGTATTTGAATGGTACGATCCGGCTTTTCCTCTTCAGTACCATAAAACATCAAGCCACCAAGCATGAGATGCAGCACTAGAACACGGCCATTTTCAAGATAAAACAATAAATGCTTAGCTTTCCTTTCTATCTCTACTACTTTCTGATTTTGCACCTGGCGTATGAAAGTCTCTGTATACACATTAATGGATTTTTCACGGTTAATGGAGATGTCTGTGATTGTTTGCCCACCAATCTTTTGCTGAAGTAATAGTTTATAGTTTTCCATTTCCGGTAATTCCGGCATGTTCATTCCTCCATAGAAAAACTTTTTACTACTATTCCCAAATTTGTCCAAACATATAAACGCAATTATAGACCGTGGCTGCAAACATCTCACAAGCCTAGAATTGATTCATTAATCATGTATAAAATGGTACTTTTCGTGAAAAAATACGAACATTAGTTCGATTGTCGGTTGTGAAATCTTGTTCTTAACCCTTATTCTTTAGAAAGGAGGCTGGTAACATGTCCAAAAAACCATTCGACTCATTTTTGCAGCATGGCCGCTATTACGAAGCATATACAATTGCGAGCAACGATCCAACGACCAAGAATCGTAGTCGTGTGAATCAGCTGTTTTATCATTATCAGATTGAAGCAAGGTTTGTAACCTATATGAATACAACGATGTGGCGATGTGCGAAGGATTATCGAAAAAAGCGGCAGCGCTGGCATGATTCTCATAGGCTCACCCTTAATCAGCCAGTAGGCGAAGACCTGACAGTATTGGATGTAATGACGGTCGAAGATACTAATTTTAGCGGCTGGGGTGAGGAAGGCGATTCATTTGAGTTGGTCACGTGTCCACGATTACAAACCGTAATTAGTCGACTTACTCTTCAGCAGCGCTTGATTTTATATGACCATGTCGCCAATCAATTGTCGTTCAAGGAAATCGCTGAGAAACTGGGTGTTTCACAACAATCTACTTCAAAATCATTTCACAGGATCATAAGAAAATTTCGTAAAGCTTATCAGGAAGGAGAATGGATATGATAGCCATCGAATCTTGGATGAGTCTTGCTGGAAATATTGGATTCCCCATTGTTGTTACATTCTTCGTTCTATTTCGATTGGACCAATGCCTGCAAAACCTTGATAAGTCGATAGATCATTTAACGGAAGAGGTGAAAAAGAAACATGAGTGAGGTGTACGAGTTATTGTTACGAGCAAAAGAAGCAGATGAAACAGCTATGATGGAGCTGATTGACAAATTCGAACCGAAAATAAAAAAATTAAGTGCTTCTCTGCCTGCGACTGAGCGTGAAGATATGGAGCAAGAGCTGAAGATTCAAATGATAAAATCGATAGAGAAGTTTGATATTGATAAACTTTCACCCTTTTGGAGTTGTTATGAAAAAGAATAGCCACACGGTCGTTTTATGTGAATATGTAAGTCACCCTATAGGAAGAAGAATTAAGCCGAAAAAATTCCCGTCCCCTGAAATACGGGAGACGGGATTCTCTATTATCCGGCTTTTCGGGCAGCGGATTCGTCTTGACTGGCTGCCTTGTATTTCATGACCTGCGTAATGAACCAAATTAGGACAGAGGCCCAAATAACAGCTCCGATCACCATCGATGTTGTATAAGGCAGATCAAATCCTTCTGGTGCATAGAAAATATAGGAACTGACAACCGCGGTCATAAATAAAGCTGGAATACTGCAAATCCAATGGAATTTCTGATGTTTGATCAAATACATGGCGCCGGTCCATAGCATAACAGTGGCCACCACTTGGTTGGACCAGCCCACATATCGCCACAGGAAGCTATAATCCATTTGGGTGAGCAAAAAGGTCGGCACAGCAACCGGAATCACCAGCAGCCCATTCGTCCACTTTCCGCGTTTTTTAAGAATCGGTGTAAGAAGGTCTCCCAGCATCATTCTTGAGGACCTTAATGCTGTATCTCCTGTAGTAATCGGCAAGATAATCACACCAAGCACAGCAAGTATCCCACCTAATGTGCCAAGAGTTGTAATACTGATTTCATTCACAACCCCAGCTGGTCCGCCATTAGCAAGGGCTTCTTGAAGACCCCCTGTACTCCCGAAGAACGCCATTCCCGCAGCAGCCCAGATAAGGGCAATGATGCCTTCACTAAGCATCGCACCATAAAAAACTTTTCGCCCTTCACTTTCCTTTTTCAGCGTCCGGGAAAGAATCGGACTCTGTGTACTGTGAAAACCTGATATAGCGCCGCAAGAGACCGTTACCATAAGAAGCGGCCACATCGGCAGCTCGTCAGGATGCAAGTTTTCCAGCGTCAGGTTGGGTACAGGATTATCAAAAAAGAAAAGCCCTACCCCGATCGAAAGCGCCATAAAAATAAGAATCGCCCCAAAAATTGGGTAGACTCGTCCAATAATTTTATTAATAGGCAGCAAAGTCGCCAGCAAAAAGTAAGCAAAAATCAACAGTAGCGAAGCCGTGAAACTGAGCGGCGTAATTTCGGACATCAGCTGGGCAGGTCCTGCGGTAAACGCAGCCGCCACAAGAATCATCAGGCCGATGGAGAGCACATTGATCATGGATTGCGCCGGTTTGCCTAAATATTTTCCGACGATCGTCGGAAACTGTGCACCATTGTGTCTAAGTGACAGCATACCTGAGAAATAATCGTGTACAGCACCAGCAAAAATACTGCCTATAACAATCCATATGAAGGCAACGGGTCCATAAAGCGCACCCATGATGGCACCGAATATCGGACCGAGGCCAGCGATGTTTAACAATTGAATGAGGCTCGCTTTCCACCAGCTCATCGGTGTATAGTCAAACCCGTCATTCTTTGTGTAAGCAGGTGTTGGGTTCTGGTCGTTGATGCCGAAAATCCGCTCAACCACCTTTGCATAGAAAAAGTATCCTAGTAGTAAAATCATGATGGATGCAAGAAATGTAACCATCGCGAAGCCTCCTTTCAACAATAAATAATAAAAAGTATTGTAAACCCGTTTTTGTCGAATAGCAACCGTTTTTCTGAAAATTATATTTTTTCCCATTTTTTTCATAAAAGTAAAACGCTTTCAGATCTAAATCGGATACGACGCGGGCGGACAAAGCAAAAAGGGTGGAGATGGATGGGCCTGACTTCATGAAAACTAGACACTTTTAAAGCTGCTTCAATAAAAAAAGCCGGACTTGTTTATAAAACAAGTCCGGCTTTCATATGTAACCTGCCATCCTATGAGAATGGTTAAGTTTCCCGCAGTCGCTATTAGCGTAGGATGGCATTGGTATGAATATAACATAGTATAGGGATTTTAGCCAAATACAGAGCAGGAGTATTGAAGTATGTAGAATTTCGCGGATAAACACAGCCTCTTCACCTCCCCGCCGGTTCGCTGAATTCGGACAGGTATAAATTGTCTGCTTCCGAATACGATTGAATAGACAGGTTCTATTATGAGTGGAGGGATACAACATCATGGACCGTAACAGTGAATTCATTTTAGGATTAATCGGCGGAATTCTTGGGTTTTTCAGTGCTTTTTTTGCGATCTTCATTGGAGAAATTGATGCGGCCGTCAGTGAGACGGGAGCAAGTGCTATCAGCGGACTTGGCTGGGCGGCCTTCTTGTTCTCTACTCTCGCCATTGTAGGAGCCATACTTGTTAAGAGCAAAACAAAGATAGGCGCGATTATGATGATTGCTGCTGCTCTTGGGGGCCTTATTAGTATTTCGATGTTCTACTTAATTCCAGCAGCTTTACTGCTTATCGCTGGGATAATGGGAGTTGTACGGAAAGACAGAGCAGTCGCTAAAAGTCCTTAAGGATTGAAAAAACGAGCGCCTCTATGGTGCTCGTTTTCCCAAAAAGTCATCAATCGTATGGCCATAGTATCTCTCATACAAATTCTTAAAAACAGCCGGGCACTGCGAGAAGCTTCGATCGTACTCATCTGTTACCATATCAACGGTCCATGCGCTGGATAGAACAGAATGTGCGTATCCCCAAAGCAACAAACGCTTCAAGTTTAAATCTAACTCCTCAGTCAGCCGGTTCACTCTATTTGCGATAACATCAGCCGCACCTTCTTGCGGCAAACGGTTCATCAGAAATTGGATGACATCATACTCCACTTCCCCGATTAACCCTTTCGGATCGATCGCAATCCACGAATCACGTCCATTAGACAGAATGTTGTAATGATGGAAATCACCATGAAGTAACTTCAAATTACTCGCAGACGTATTCATAATCGTAAACACATGTAATGCCCTTTTTAAATCTGCCCCCGAAAAAGGGCCGAGTCCGTTTGGATTTTCTTCACATATACGAGCTAATTCTGCTTCTCGGTCTCTTGTCGTAGGGAGCCCTTTTCTATTTTCAACAGGGGCCACTAGTCCCTTCATCACACTGGCAGCTATTTGACATACCTCATCTTCCTTTTCAACTGTTGAGAGCATCGTCCCCGGCTCTACTTTTTCTAACAGTAGCACCCCACGCTCGCGTTCTTCATCTAATAGTCGAACGATACCTTTGGGATTAAGCGCCTGAAGGGCATCAAGCTCTTGATTAAATTCTTGACCTGGCAAGCCAATTTTAACGACCACTTCATTCCCGTCCCTGGTCACGGCTGGCGCCACATAGTTATAAGACAACGGATAAGGCTCTTTTATCGACAACTCCCATTTTCGTTCACAATAATGAAGAAGATGCGGCAAGTCTTTTAACCACTTTTCTCCTTGTTCTCGAAAAGAAAACACAACGTTTTTAACAAATTGATCCTGCATTTCCATGTAAGTACCTCATCCTTGATATCTGAGCTTTAAAAATTGTACAAGGTTCTTCAATACCACTTTTAGAACAGAATACAGCGGAACAGCGATGACCATGCCAATAAAGCCATATAAGGCAGCCGCCACGACCAACAGCAAAATAATCGTCAAAGGATGCAGGTTCAGGCGGTTGCCAAGCACAACGGGCGCCACGAGATTTCCTTCAAGCTGCTGGACCACTACAAGAATAATTAAAACATACACTGCCATTACAGGGTCTTGCGACAAAGCTACCACTAAAGCCGGAATAGCGCCAATGATCGGTCCGAAAAAAGGAACCACTGCGGTAATTATAACGAACAAGGCAAGTACTAACGCATAATCAAGCCCAATCAGCAAATAGCCAACGTACATAAGTACGCCATCCACTACAGCGACTGTTATTTGACCAATAATATAGGCAGCCAGAGTTTGGTCAATATTTTTTAATAGGTTCTCCCCTTCCATCTTATGCTTTTCCGGAATCGATTTTAGTAAAAATGGAATTAAACGGTCACCATCTTTTAAAAAGTAAAATAAGACAAATGGGATAATGACTAAAACAGTTGCTGCTCCAGCAATAGTGGAGACAACTTCTGTCAGATGGTCACTAATTTGCTGGGTGAGACTCCCAAAGAAACTAGTCACTTTTTGGCGCAGCTCTCCAACTGAAAGGATTCCTAAGTTGTTACTTTGGATCACTTGTTCCGTCTGTTGAGCTGTTTCTTTTAACTTATTTGGTAAATTTGTAATGCTGGAAACTTGTTTTTGGATTGTATCAGCCAAATAGGTAAAGCCCGCATACAGCAGTGCGGCTATTGCCGCAAATACAATCAGAATGGCCGCCACTTCTGGGATATACTTGGATTTTGATAAAAACTTAACGAAGGGCTTTATTAAATAGTACAAAAACCCAGCGATTAAAATAGGATAGAATAGCGTACCGATAATGGTTTGAACGGGCTGGAAAAAGTGGAGAATATGTAGAAAATAAATACAGATTAACACGAGAATCACAGCTGTTATATACTTGAAGAAGGAATGCCTCAGCCACATGTTTTTTCTCCTTATCTAAGAATATATTTTTGATGCACCTATTCTACATACCACAAATCACCCGATCCCTAACGTAAATATTACAAATTAAAGCCCCGGAATCCGAGGCTTTCTGTTTCCCGTTATCGAACCATACGATCGTGGTCTTTCCAAAACCCTTTACGAAGGACGACTTTTTGTATTTTTCCTGAAGCTGTTTTAGGAAGTTCATTTTCAAATGAAAAACTCTTAGGCACTTTGAAATGAGCTAATCGCTCGCGGCAATAACTGATAAAATCAGCTTCTGTTTCCTTATAGCCTTCCCTTAAGACAATAACTGCATGTGGAACTTCTCCCCATTTTTCATCGGGGACAGCCACCACAGCGGCTTCTAAAATCGCAGGATGGTCATAAAGGGCTCCTTCTACCTCAATCGATGAAATATTTTCTCCTCCACTGATAATGACATCCTTTTTGCGATCCACAATCTCAATAAAACCCTGATGATCGACAACCGCCATATCCCCTGTGTACAACCAGCCATCACGAATCGTTTCCTTAGTGGCGGTCTCATTTTTTTAATACCCTTCCCTCACATTATTTGAGCGGGGCGCAATTTTCCCCCTCGTCTTTCCGTCATGCACCACTTCTTCTCCAAGTTCATCCAGCACCCTGACTTTAGACCCAACCATCGCATACCCCGTTTTCGCTTTTAAAAGATACTGATCTTCTGAAGGTAAATCGAGTTCTGTTGATCGCGGTATCGATGTTGTAATTAAGGGGCTAATTTCCGTCATTCCATAAACTTGAATGAATTCCCACTTGAGGTCTTCTTCAACCTTCCGTACGAAAGCTGGCGGTGGCGCAGAACCGGCTATGACTACGCGCAAGTCATGTTCCAATTCAATAGCGTTCGAATCGTACTCCTCAATAACCATATTTAAAACGGTTGGAGCCATATGCATGGCGGTGACACCATGGTCTTTCACTTTTTGTAAAATGGACTTCGGGTCGACCTTCCGCAACATGACTTGAGTCGCCCCATTCATCGTGTAGTAAAATGGTGATCCCCAGCCATTCACATGGAACATCGGCAGCACATGCAGCAGCGTATCGTCGTCCGATACACGCAGATGATGCATCGAAGACAAAGCATGTAAGTAATTGGATCGGTGAGAAAGCAGCACACCTTTAGGGTTTCCGGTCGTACCGCTCGTGTAAAGTAAACTTGCTATATCCGTTTCTTCCAGTTTTGCACGCTCAAACGCATCCGCCGAAAACTGAGTCCGCCATTCATCATATCCTTTGTGTTCATCCGCTTCCTCACCATGAATAATCACCTTTTCCAAAGAAGGCAGCTCCTTCAACACTGGTTTTATAAGCGGGTATAAATCCTCATCCACAAACAGCACTTTACTTTCACTATGGGTTAAAATGAATTGATAATCAGCAGGCTGCAAACGGGTGTTTAATGCTGTCATGACAGCCCCTACTTGAAACACTCCGTAGAACCCTTCCAGCATTTCAGTAGTGTTTGGAGCAAGATAGGCCACTTTGTCTCCCTTTTCCACACCGAGGCTCCTTAGTCCCCTTGATAATTGATTAACCCGTCCGTTCAATTGACGATATGTCAGAACTCGTTCATCATCAATTATGGCAGGCTTTTCCCCATACAATTCAACAGCACGATCTAAAAAATCCGTCAGTAAAAGTGGTACATGCATCCGGTACGTCCCCTCCCTTTATTCATTAAAGCGCTTTCAATAACATTGTAAGGAAAACAGTGTTCTATATCAATCTTTAATAAAGAGATGAAATATACAACAGATTATTATGAAATCCTCCTAACACCTCTTTTTCTATAGGTATTAACTATCAGCCTGTCTCCCCTCCTATAAAAAAGGATGGGAAAATACTGAATTAAGCATAAAGAAATCCGAACGATTCCATTCTCTTGGAATCAGTTCGGATTAATTGTGTGTCAAGAAAGGATTTCTATCCTCGCTTCGACAAAACACTTCGCTAATTATCTGTGTTTTTGTTATTCAATTTTACATCGTTCGTTTTTATTTATTTTCATAATCTTTCGGTTTTACTTCTTCACCATTCTTTCCACTGTAACGTAAGCCCCAGCCTGTTAAAGCTGCAATTAGCATAACGATGAGAAGTCCCCAACCTTGAAAAACATACGGGAATACTTCAGCTGGACTAACGACTGGCATATTTTCGTATTCCTTGGCAGCACCTTTAATCGTGGCCCAAGCCAAAAGAACACCAGCACTCCATGGAAAAATATATCCTAATGAAGAAGTTACCGTATCAAGGAAGTTCGCTCGACGGTAAGGATGAATATTCATTTCTTTCCCAAGCTTGCGCACAAATGGAGCCGCCGCAATTTCTGCTGCTGTATTGATCGTAATAAACACATTCAAGAAGGCGACAATGCCATACATGGAAAGCTCGGCACGTTTCACTACTCCTTTTATAATGCCAAGGAAAAAGTCTCTAATTTTATCCATCGTACCCGCAACTTCCATTAGGTGGGCAGCTGCTAATATAAACAGAATCAATATCGCCATATTGAAATAGCCGCCGATACCACTCATGAGGGCTCCTTCTACAACAGCATTACCCGCCTCATCTTTGTATATATGAATGATTTCGGTAAAGGGTGTTCCGGAAATAATAATAAAGACGATAGAAGCAACAATGCCCCATGTCAAAGAAGTTAATAAATGATGACCTGACAATGCCAAATATAATACTAATGCGAACGGAATCAGCAGCAACAACCCGTGTGGTGATACTTGCTCCTGAAGCCTCGCCATAGCTTCTGTATTTTGGGCATTTCCCCCATCACCAAGAATCACGAATAAAATAAGCGCTGGGATAGCCGCCGTAATAGAATATTTAAATCGTGAACGAACAACTCCTGGCACATCCGCCTCCTGAGTTGTAGCTGAAACAATCGTTGTATCAGATACAGGTGCAAGGTTGTCCCCGAATACCGCACCACTTAAGATGGCTGCCAGCATTAAGACTGGATCTGCTCCTAGAATAACCCCTGCTGGGTACATGAGTATACCAAATGCTGCAACAGTTCCGTATCCTGTACCAACGGCTGTTGCAAATAACGCTGAAAGCATGAAGGTTACTCCAACAAAGGCACCGCCTTCCAGCCCCGTCTGAAATCCAAACCAAATGAGTCCATCGACAAGACCGCCTGCTGATAACAATTTAGCAAACATCCCTGCCCAAAACCAGGCAATAACAGCGATGACCCCGATCGGCTGCGCCATTCCTGAAATTAAAGCTTGTGCGTAATCCGCCCACTTTGATTTACAAAGAAATAAACCGATGGCTACACCGATTACCATTCCGAGAACCAATGCTTCTTCAGTGACAAGCTTCGTTACACTTAATGTAATCGCCCATACTATGAAAAAGATTAGTGGGACTGTGGCTGCAAAGACGCCTCCACGGAATTCTAATCTGTTAATCGACTTTTCTCCAACTGCTTCATCAATGACTTCATCGTTTCGTGAATTTGCCACAAGTTTCCCTCCTTCAAATGAAATCCTTAAATAGTGTATCATTAAATACGATCATATGTAATCGCTTACACCAAACTAGGCTATCTTATCCTTTGATTGGTAAATTACTCTAATCATTTTAGGTCGTTGTACCCACTCACCACCCTCTCTATACCGAGTGAATCTGCCTGTATCAGGGTGAACCCTGGTAATTCTTGAAAAATCCTCCTGTAACAAAAGCATTCCAAAAGGCAGTTGATAACAATTTAATGATAAAATTTTCAGTTTGTAAAGCCAAAATTTTCGGTAAATCCATTTCTAACCTTCTTAATGCAAAACTAGACATTAAACAGCAATATTTCCCGGGAAATGATTTATTTCTACTTATTTTTTTCAAGGTGCTTTGTATTCCTTAAATATCTTTAGCATGATAGGATATTTATTAACTATACATAAGAGGAGTGACTTACTTTGTTTAAACCTATTTCAACTGACCAAGCACCTGCTGCAATCGGACCTTACTCGCAGGCAGTCGACGTCGGAAATCTTATTTTCATTTCAGGTCAAATTCCGCTTAATCCCGCTACACAATTATTTGTGTCGGAACATGTAAAAGAGCAAACGGAACAAGTGATGAAGAATATTGGCGCAATTCTCAAAGAAGCTGGTCTTACCTACAAACATATCGCAAAAGCTAATATTTATCTTGAGAACATCGATGACTTTGCAGTTGTGAATGAAGTGTATGCGAGCTATTTAAGTGAACCATACCCCGCTCGTGCTGCCGTAGAGGTAGGAAAGCTTCCAAAAGGAGCTAAAGTTGAAATCGAAGCCATTGCTGTTAAAGAGTAAGCTAAAACGCAGAGTCGCAACCATGACTCTGCGTTTTTCATTCACTTCTCAAAAAGGTTTACTGATTGATTTTAGTGGTAACTATTTAATAGAACCAGCTTGAGAGGAGAATTGATTCGTGATCATAGATAATGTAAGAATCTATCAGCCTTTTGATGAGAAGAATAAGGATCAAACTTATGCTGTTGAATTTGACGACGGTGTCTTCCAGTCTATTCATCCAAGTCCCTACAAAGGCCAAAAAACAACGATTAACGGGAAAGGAAAGCTGATTGCACCTAGCTTCAACGACAGTCATATGCATTTACTAAGATATGGACTATTGAAAAAAGAACTGGACTTAACAGAAGCCGAAAGTTTTAAGGAAGTGAAGGAACTAATCGAAAATCATTATGGAAACCTCGAAGAAAATCAGTGGTTTTTCGGCAAAGGGTTCAATGATGCTCAATTTGATGACATCGATCATTTATTAACTGCCCAGGATTTGCACGAAATTCACGCAGATGCTTATATCTTTCTATTGCATGAAGATGGACACGAGTGTGTGATTAGTGAAAAAGCATTAGAATTGTTAAGGGAAGAAGAAGATTTCAAAAAAGAACCGGATATCTTTAAGGAGAAAGACGATCAAGGAATGTGGACAGGGAGGTTTAAAGATACGGCGGTCCATTACATTAAGCGCCATTTCTGGGGGCGGTCTGTAGAAGATGCCAAGCAGGCGCTGAAGGCTGCTTTTCCTCATATTAACGCTAACGGCCTTACCTCCGTGCATACAGACGATATAAATTTCATTCGAAATTATGATCGGCTATGGAGAGCTTATACGGAACTTGAAAATGAAGGCGAGCTCCCTATTGATGTTCAATTGCATCATTATATTTTTGATATTGGAGACCTCAGACAATTTCTTAAAACCCATAAACTTAGAACGGGGGATGGGACAAATCAAGTAAAAGTCGGAGCGATTAAAATCTTTTTAGATGGCACCCAACGTCTTCATACATCGGCCATGAGAAACCCTTACCCTGAAAACCCTGATACGAGTGGCACACTCATTTACAGCCAGGAGCAAGTTAACGACATGGTGGCCGAGGCTGGCGAAAACGGCATGCAAGTTGCTATGCATGCAATTGGAGATCGAGCCTGTGAGCAGGCGATTGAAGCTTTAGAACAGAAAGAAGCCAACACGAGAGAGCGACGGCATCGAATCATCCACGCTCAAACTCTAGCCCCAGATCTTATGGATCGGCTGCGAACACTCAAACCGTATATCGAAACACAGCCCTCCTTTTTACTGGGCGAATGGGATAAAAAAGATAAATGGACACCAAAAGAATTGCTGCCATTTTGTGATGCCTTTAACAGTTTAGTGCGTGATCACATTCCTGTTACATTAAGTTCAGACCTACCGATCGGCTCAATCAACCCGTTTGTGACGATCAACACAGCTGTAAATCGGACAGATCTTGAAGGAAATCCTCAAGGCGGCTGGATGCCCCAGGAAAAGTTAAAAGTGGATGACAGCTTTCATGCTTTCACAACTGTCCCAGCGGAAATTGAATATCGTGAAGATAGTAAAGGAAAGATCAAACCTGGGTATCAAGCCGATTTCGTAATGGTTGATCAACATCCACACGAAGTTCCACCTCAAGACCTGCACAAAATTAAAGTTCTGCAAACATGGTATCGTGGTGAAAAAGTGTATGAACGTAAATAGACAGAGCTTCTAGGGCTCTGTCTATTTAATCTTCATCTTTAATATCTGGATCTTCAGGTAACGGTTCACTTAAGTACTCCTGTATCATTAGACGATATTTCTCTATCTGTTCAAAGTAGGTATCAAATTGATTGCTGTTAATAAGATAAGCTGTACCATCGTGGACAGCGCGAATTCGCTTGTCTCTAATTAGGGATTCAATATATGAATACGGCACATCTAAGTATTCAGCCGTTTGCTGGATGGTTAAGTACATTCCTCTCCCCCTCTTCGCCGTGTGGTTACCGAATTGTTTTCACATGAAAAAAGCCTTCCCATTAAAGGGAAAGCTTTCGATACTTTGCCGCATACGTACCGGCGACCACATTCGCCGTTTAGCCACGTTAGGCATATACGCCGTCTTACGCAAATTAGCTCATCGCAGAATTAACTATACCACGGTTGGCTATTTTAAACAATTCCTTTTTTCCTTTCCTGTCCCCCATGTGCTATAATCACGAATGATAATGAAAGCTCGAGGAGGCACTTATGTTATCTTTTGAAGAAAAAATAGCCATTATAGAGGAATTTGCCCAGCTGGAGAAAAAGGAAGTTTCACTTGGCCGCGTTAATTTCCATTTTGAAAATAGCTTATACGATAAAAAGAATATTGTGTACCATCTCCACCCAAACGGTAATGGATTTGTCTATGCTGGCGAACTTGAAGACTATCCGACTGACTCAAAGGGGATGATCAACATTCGTGATTTTGAAGCGGACGAACTGCGAAATCTTGTTCAGGACGCGATCGAATCGCTATCCGCTACGCCCGCTGAGAAAAACCCTGTCCTTGAGGAATGGATGAATGATTACGATCAGTCCCTCGTTTTAATGCGCGAAGAAGACGGATATAACGTATATGCAGACGAGGCTCTTGAAGGAACGTTTAATTCTTATGAAGAAGCTGCTAATTTCCTTGAACAAGAGGGATTTAGCCGCGTTTAACAAGATTTCCTTTAAATTAATTCACCTATATAAACCCATTAATTACGAGTGCTAAAACGAATAAAACGCTTGTCTATACTAGGACCTATGCAGGCAAACACAACTGCAAAAACAATTGGTAAATATTTGATCCCTATTATTTTATTAAGAAATAGATAACCAATCATTCCAATTAATTCGGATACTACAATTCCTGCCACAATTCCAACAAGGGCGGCAATAATAATAACCATGACGTTTCTCATTGAGACTCCACCTCCCTCGTTGTCTTCCATGATTGCACGGTGCAGTAAACTGAAAGAGTAAAGAGCGTCATGGCAAAGACAGGGTGTAGTGCGGCGCCCCATAATACAAGTGCGCTTACGTTTGCCGAAAAATACATTAAATAAATCAAAAATACCATCGCACCACTCTGCCAGCGGATGCTTGCGGGCATTTTGCAAATAAAGGACATCACGAAAAGTAAAAGAGCTAGTTTATCAAAGAAATGTACAAAGAAACGATGCACTCCCCAATGTAATGGGGTGTCAAAAATAGCTAAACCGGCGATAAATATCTGGGCGACGATACAGGCTGAAAAGACCCCCGCAATCACTGCGAATATTTTCTTCCTTTTTTTCGTACCTTTTATTAACTGAGTTTCATTCACTGTTAATACCTCCTGTCTACTAATAAACAAGATACAGGAGCCTTCTTAAAATATACTTAATGAATGATTAAATATTTCTTAACTATAAAAAGGAAGGAATCTTCGATTGATGAAGATCCCTTCCTTTTACTTTTTAAATCGATAACCCGCACCCCATACTGTTTCCAAATACTCAGGCTGTGAGGGGTCTTTTTCAATTTTTTCTCGAATTTTTCTAATATGAACGGTTATCGTACTGATATCTCCTACAGAATCGAATCCCCAAATCCGGTCAAATAACTCCTCTTTGCTAAAGACATGATCAGGATTCTGCGCTAGAAATGACAATAAATTAAACTCCTTGGCCGTCAGCACGATTTCTTCCTCATCGACTTTTACTCTTCGTGACTTACGATCGATGTGGAGTCCGCGAATTTGAATGTCGTGATCTGCCTTACCGACTAGACGCTGGTACCTTGTAAGATGTGCTTTAACACGAGCAACTAGTTCACTGGGAATGAAGGGTTTTACAATGTAATCATCTGCCCCCAAGCCAAGTCCCCGAATTTTATCGATATCCTCTACTTTTGCCGTCACCATTAAAATCGGAATATCTTTCTTCTGACGTAAAGCTTTACACACACTGAATCCATCCATACCCGGCAGCATGACATCCAATAATACTAAGTCGACGTCTTCCGTTAAAGCTGTCTGAAGGCCAGTTGATCCGTCCAAAGATATCGAAACCGCATAACCGTTCATTTCCAGGTAGTCTTTCTGCAGTTCTGCAATACTCTCTTCATCTTCAATGATTAGAATATGATTCATTACATCATCCTTTAAATGCGTGATACAGGAAGAGTAAAGGTCACGGTTGTTCCATGACCTATTCTGCTGGAGGCGCTGATCTCTCCCTCATGCTCTTGAATAATGCGCTTAGAAATAGCTAGTCCCAGACCGCTCCCCCCTTCTGAAGTCCTCGCCATGTCTGAACGATAAAACAACTCGAAAATATGAGGCAAGTCTTTATTAAGTATACCCGGTCCGTTATCTTTAACCTTTACCGTAATCTCATCAAATTTTTCTTCCAGATCAATATGAATCTTTTTCTCTGTTTTATCCATATGTTTTAAACTATTATTCATTAGATTCACAACGACTCTTCTTAGTTGATCAGGATCAACCTTTGCTCGAAAGGTTTTTTCTTTTTCTGCCTCAAAAGAAAATGTTACTTCATCCCACTCAAGCTGATACTCTTCCATCAAATCAACGAGAAATGGCTGTAAATCTATCTCTTTAAATCGGAAAGCCAGCCGCCCCATATCAAGTTTAGAATGCTCAAAAAGTTCGTCAATGAGACGATCCATGACAATAGTTTTCGTATGAATGGTCTCGATATAAGCATCCATTTTCTCCTCGGTGTTTGCCACACCATCGCGTATTCCTTCTATATGGCCTTTGATTGATGTGATGGGCGTCTTTAAGTCATGTGAAATATTCATCATCAGTTTATTCCGGTTCTCCTGGTACTTTTTCTGAAGCTCTTGCGATTCCTGCAGCCTCTTTCTCATCATTTCAAAAGTATCGGACAGTTTACCAATTTCGTCTTTCCTCATCCGTTCAATCTTAAAATCCAAATTTCCCTTGCCAATTTCTTCTGCTGCATGGGTTAATCGGTTCACTGGACGAATGATACTCTTCGATAAAAAGTATGTAATGATTCCGTTCGTTAAAATTAATATGAGCAGCAAACCTATGAAATGAATGGAGATAAATATTTTCTGCAATCGGTCTCTACTTTCTATCTCTATTACATTCATCAGCAGGTAGCCAGCTATAATTTCTACTATAAGCAGGAATAAAAAAGGCCCAACAACCATGGCTATGTTAGATAAAATCAACCGTTTTCGTATCGACAAAATCCCCGCTCCTTTCCTATCTTTCTCTTAAGCATATACCATTATAATTGAAGTCGTCTACATTGTTCTAGCAAATAGGAGCCCATAATGAAGGAAGCTTCCCCCTTCTAACCATTATCGCTCAACTTTTGTCGAAAACGCTCGTATTATTCTAGTAATCACTCGTCTTTTTAGCGAGTCGCTCACATTTCTCTCTAAAGCGCTCATCTTCTATGTAAATCGCTCACCAACCAGCCGCCTCTTGCACACAAAAACGGCCTACCTTATCGATAGACCGTCTTCTTCATAATCCCCTATTAAACAAGCTGAAGATTAACTCCGTATTTATTCAATGTTTCGCGAATTTCGTTTTGCAGCTCCTCTGAAG
The DNA here is from genome assembly GCF_902726645.1 of Halobacillus ihumii. Lineage (NCBI taxonomy): Bacteria > Bacillati > Bacillota > Bacilli > Caryophanales > Bacillaceae > Halobacillus > Halobacillus ihumii. The sequence continues at coordinate 2,824,450 of NZ_CACVAO010000001.1, read as the reverse complement.
GAAGATCCATTGGCAGCCTTAAATGCGGTTCAATTTTGCCCATCATCCCAAGAGCGGCTTTCACAGGTGCCGGATTGGTGTCTTTAAAGAGCACATCATTAAGCTCCATCAACTCATAGTGCAGCTTTTGAGCTGTTTCGACATCTCCTTCAAACCAGGCATCATGCATTTGGGCGACTTTTCCTGGCAGTACGTTAGCCGTTGCGCTGACGGATCCTGCTCCGCCAATCGCAAGCATTGGATAGCAAAGCAATTCAATCCCAGAGAACAACAAAAAGTCTCGGCCACAATTTAACAGGACACGATTCACATGTTCGAAATTTTTGTTCGATTCTTTAACCCCAATAATATTCGGACAATCACGACTCAAGCTGGCAAGTGTTTCGACCTCCAAGTTTTGCGCCGTCCGTCCCGGAATGTTGTAAACAATGATTGGAATATCAACGGAATCCGCTACTGTTTTAAAGTGTTTGTAGAGCGCCTGCTGGTTAGGCTTATTATAATATGGAACAATCACTAATGCTGCATCGGCTCCAATTTCCTCTGCCTTTTTTGTTAGCCGCATTGTTTCATCATGGTTCGTTGAGCCTGTGCCTGGTACAAATGGAACGCGGCCATTAATTGTTTTATAAGTTGTTTCCATAACATTTACTCGTTCTTCTTCCGTTAATGAGCTTGGTTCCCCTGATGTTCCTGTTACAGATATAGCATGTGTGCCATTTTCCAGCTGAAAATTGATTAGTTCAGACAATGTTTCATAATCAACATCATGATTTGCTTTAAATGGTGTAATAACTGGGGTTACCGAACCTCTCAAGCTTGCTTTAACTTCAGTATAATCTCGTACCATGTCTATTCCTCCTCTATTATTCTAATAAGGTCAAATGCTTATTTCCAATTCGCGAAAATCTCCTTGCGCATGGAATGCATCCATGTCAAAATCAGCTATAAAATTATCCCACTGCAGCTCTGCTTCCGCATAACTATCAAATAATTGATCATGGAAGAGTGTCACTTGCAGCTGGTCAGGATGGTGAACGGATTTCACTTCACACATTCCTTTTAATTGGAACGTACCTTTTTTAATCGTTACTTCATATAAACCGGGGCAAGGGAGATAATAGTCCGGGTCAAAATCCACCGTGCAGATTCTTCCGCGCCCCTTCAATGTACCTGCTATTGAGTAGCTTCTCCCTAAGTATCCAGGGATTTTTTCTACTTTCCCGGAGGAAATCAACTCCCGCAACAGCGTTGAACTGATTTTCTGCTCGCGCTTCTCCAGTTTACCTACGGTTGTTACTGAAAAACGGCCAGCACTATCGATCGGCAGTTGTTCCATATCTCCTTTGCCTTTAAACCCATATTTGTAATCAAATCCTGCAACGACGTGCTTACAACTCAACCCGCATAAATAGTCGTCAACTAATTGGTCGTGCGGAATTTTGGCGACTTCCGGTTTAAAATTCACAACGTATAGAAGATCGACACCAAGCCCTTCGAACACTCTCCCTTTCGCAGCCAGTGGTGTCATGTAGTTGGTGATGATCGTTCCTTTCTTAATAACGGAGGAGGGGTGCTGGTTAAAAGTCATAACAGCAAGCTTGAGATCTTTTTCGTCAGCCAGCTTCTTAGCTGTTTGAATGATTTTTTGGTGTCCTAAATGGACGCCGTCAAAAAAACCTAACGCCATGACGCATGCTTCGCTGTCTTCCTGTATTGACCGTGCCATTGGATAATCAATTGGTACCGTTCTCATCGTTACCCCTCCCCATAAAGTTATGTCATTTGTTTATAGTTTCCCTCGTAAAAGGCCAGCGGCTCTCCGTCTTGAACATTCAAATTCTTGACTTCTCCAATGAATAAGGTGTGATCACCAGCATCGTGGGCCTGATAAAGATTACAAGCCAAACTGACAAGTGAGTCGCCTATTGCCGGAAGCCCTTCAAAGGTGTCGAATTCTACCTTCTTCCCATCTTTAATTTGTCCTGCGAAAATCATCGACATTTCCTTTTGATCACCCGATAAAATGTTGACCGTAAATTTCTCCGATTTCTTAATTACTTCATTCATTTTCGCCTTTCCATCAACAGAAATCAGGACAAGCTTCGGATCAAGGGAGACCGACATAAAAGCATTAGCTGTCATCCCGTGTACATCTCCGTCCACCTCTGAAGCGATGACTGTTACACCCGTAGCAAATTTCCCCATCGCTGCTCTGAACATACGATCGTCCATCATTACCACCTCTTCTTATTTATTCTTGTCACGTTACAAAAGTCGGTTTACGTTTTTTCAGAGTCGGCTCTGAGCCTTTCACTTTCTCGTTTGAATGAACATCGAGAACTTCAGATGCCTCTTCGAACCAGCTGTCCGGAGCTTCATGACCCCAGAATGTCTGGCGCATTGGATCATCTAAATCCCAGCGTACCGGTTTAAAATCAGGATCACTCGTTAAATAGTCTCCGTTATACAATTCAACTCGGTGTCCATCAGGATCCCTTAAATAAAGGAACATCGCATTGGATAGTCCATGGCGTCCTGGACCGCGTTCAATCGCATTTCCATAACCCATAGATGCCAATACATCACATCCGTCAATTAGGTTCATTGGATCTTTCAGCCAAAATCCAACGTGGTGAAGACGGGGGCCAAAGCCATTCATATAAGCGACATCGTGAACACTTGGTTTACGGTGCAGCCACGCGGCCCAAATTTTTTCCTCCTCGCCCGCGGTATATTCTGAGCAAGAGAATCCTAACTCGTTAATGTAATAGTTATAGGCTTTCTCAACATCTGGAACCATGCAGTTAAAGTGGTCAATACGCTGCACCTTCGCCCCTTTATGAAGATGGTATTTCTGAAGCAGGCGTTCAGCTGGTTCCATTTCAGCATAAAATTCAACCGGCAGCCCTGAGACATCCTGAATTCGTAACGCTCTTCCTACAGCTTCTTGAGAACCCTTTTCCATCCATTTCACTTTGGTGCCCTGCTTCTCAAAAAAAGCAGCGAGGCGATCTAAATCCTCCTCTGATCTTACCTTGTAACTAATCACTTCAACGACTGGTGTTTCTGCCTTTTTCAATAGCAGGCTGTGATGGTTGTGTTCTTCAATCCCTCTTAAGAATAGGTTCTTGTCATCTGACGCTGTTTCAATAAAACCAAGAGCCTCATAGAAAGCTCTTGATTTGTCTAAATCGGTTACGTGTAAGATCGCCCGGCCGGTACGGATGATATCAAAGTTCATCCCTCTTCACTCCTTATACGTTGGTATAGTCAGGTTTTGATGGTTTAACTTTTTTCAGGAAATCCTGGATGTACTCTTTATAAGGCTCTTTGTTGAACTGCTCAAAATACGTCATCCCCATTTTCACTGGATCGCCAAAGAAATAGTACTCATAGTGCGTTTGTCTGCTTCCAAAGGCACTCATCGTCAGATCCCAGGCAAGACGGAATAGTTTCACACGTTCATAGCCTTCAAGGTTCTTAGATTGAAGCGCACGATTGACGAGCGGTCCAATCTCCTCATGATGGAAATCTGCTTCTGTTGGGATCCCCATAAGACCGGAAGCCCCTAGAATACGCAGGATCTCAACTAGACGCGGATAGATTCTTGGATACCAGTTTCTCGCCGCATTCAAGGCTTCAAAATCAGGTGTCATTGTACCCCATTTATCAAGCTTGGCATTGTGTTCAGCTCTAAATAAGTGTGATTTCATCGTTTCTAGTGTCAGCATAATTTCTGTCCCTTTATCTTGTACGTGCTGGAACTTATCAATGCCGATTGAATCCATTAAGCTAAGTACGACACCTAAGACAAATTCCGTTTTCACCACATTTTTAGCAACAACCTGATGTGACATGTGAACAACTGCATTCGTCTCAAGGAAGGTGCGGTTACAAATCGAAGAGTTCCCGCAAACAAATACCTTTTCCCATGGTACGAAAACGTTGTCAAAATAAACGATTGCATCGCCTTCTTCAAAGCGGCTGCTTAATGGATGGTCCCAATTATTCTTGCCATAGTCGAATGACTCACGACTGATATATTTCAGGCCTGGCGTGTTATTCGGTACAACAAAAGCGAGTGAATACGGATCATCTTGTTCGCCGGCTTTTTTAACCGTTGATGGGAAAACAAGAATTTCATCGGTGATGCCGCCTTGCGTAGCCAGCAAACGGGCTCCATCGACGATAATACCGTCCGACCGCTTCTCAACTAGGTGCAGGGCTACGTTGGCGTCTTCTTGCTCGTGCTGGGCTTTTTGGCGGTTTACTTGCGGGTGAATCAACGTATGTGTCAAGCTAATGTCGTTTTCTCGGGCATAATCGTAATAGTTCTTAGCATTTTCAGCGAACATTGGATCATCTTCACCGAAGAGATCGTTAGCGACGCCCATTGCCATAACTTCAGCATTGAGATAGTCAGGAGAGCGTCCCATTAATCCGCCGGAAAGCTTCGCCCACTCCTGGATAGCTTCTCTTCGCTTGATTAAATCTTCAATGGTTTCCGGACGGTAAAAGGTCATCCCCACCTGATCCCCTGTTTGCGGCGACGTATAAAGCATTTTGTCAGGCTGCTCATATTGCAAATCATATAAATCTGCCATTGATTGAATCACATTTTTAAAGGCAGGGTGTGTCGTCGGATCCTCTACACGCTCACCATGGATGAAAATGTTGTTCTTTGCATTTCTTAATTTCTCCTTATACTGAGCTCCTGTTTTTGCAGGCATAATCAATTCCTCCTTCGTTTGTATAGCAAATTATTTTCCAAATTGAGGGATACGATGATCTCCCAGCGCTACATGGATGATTTGAACTTCTGTGTAAAACTCGAATGCGTAATGTCCGCCTTCACGGCCAATTCCACTATGCTTAGAACCGCCAAACGGTGTACGCAGATCACGAACGTTTTGGGAATTGATCCATAACATTCCTGAATCAACCGCTTGAGCCACGCGGTGACCACGCTGAATATCTTTTGTCCAAACGTAACCAGCCAAACCATACCGGACGTCATTTGCTTTCTTGATGACTTCTTCTTCTTCTTTGAATGTCATAACGGCAATGACAGGGCCGAATACTTCTTCTTGCACGACTTTCATGGATGTATCCGCATTTAGCAGCAATGTCGGAGCCACAAAATTGCCGCGGCTGTATTCTTCAGGAACCGTTCCGCTGATCACCTGACATCCTTCTTGTTCTGCAATGTCGAGGTAGTATTTCACATTTTCGTAATGCTTTGTATGAATTAGCGGGCCAACTTGAGTATCGTCTTTCATCGGATCCCCGACCACAATATTCTTAACGCGATCCTTGAGAGCCATAATGAACTCTTCTGCGATATCTTCCTGTACATACAATCTGGAGTTTGCAGTACAGCGTTCACCGTTAAAGGAAAAGATTCCCCATGTACAAGCATCGATGGCTCTCTCTATATCAGCATCCTCAAAGACGATGATGGGGGATTTCCCTCCCAGTTCCATGGAAAACTGCTTTAGGGAATCGGCACCATTTTTCATAATCTCTGACCCTGTTTTCGTTTCGCCGGTAAATGAAATCAGTTCGACATCCTCGTGGGCAACAAGTGAGGCACCGGCTGTTTCCCCGTATCCGTGTACGACATTGAAGACTCCATCAGGAAGCCCGGCCTTGTCGATGATTTCAGCTAAACGGTTAGCGGTCAGCGGCGACCACTCCGCTGGTTTTAAAATCACCGTATTTCCTGTCGCTAACGCCGGGGCGATTTTCCACGTTTCCAGCATGAATGGGGCATTCCATGGAGTAATCAGACCAGCAATTCCAACGGGCTTATGGATCGTGTAATTCAGGAACTGATCATCTACCTGGTATGCATCTCCAACAAGCCGGCTTGACACCATCTCCGCGTAAAATCTGAAGTTTTGTGCCGCTCGTGCTACCATCTTTTTGGTTTGACTAATCGGAAGACCGGTATCATACGATTCTAAGGGCGCAATCTCGTCAATATGTTCATCAATGACATCTGCTATTTTATAAATGTAGCTGAGCCTTTCTTTCAGTGGAAGGCTTCCCCATTCTCCTTCAAAAGCTTTTCTTGCTGCTTTAACAGCTTTCTCAATGTCAGCGCTCCCACCCGAAGCTACTTGATTAATTTTTTCATTAGTAAATGGACTAACATTTTCAAATTGTTCTTTACTCTCTGCATCTACAAATTCGCCATCGATATACAACTGAATATCATGAATTTCAGAAATGACTTTCTTTCCAGCTTCATTAACATCAGCTAACCTTACGTCACTCATTATTATCCTCCTTTTGATAGCGCTTACTTTTTCTGCTAAAATTAATTCAGAAATATTCAAAAAGTTTGTATAATCAACTTACCATAGCCTCTGGTATATTAAAAATATTCAAAAAATTTATTTTGCATATGTTTTTCATATGAAACAATTTCATAATTTAAGCACCTTGATTCCCAAGGGATTCAAAAGGTAAAAAAGAAGCACCTTCCAAATATAGTCAAGCAAAAAATTGAAATAATCTTATTAGGTTAGGGCCAGTATCCTAAAAACTTGATTCCCAATGTCTGAATGAAGAAGGGGAGGCGGGGAAGGAGTCGCTTTCCGTGGGAGTACGGTGAGCTTCCTCAGGCTGCCGCCTTGCGGGATCTCACCCTGTACTTTAGTCCCACAGGAGTCTTCCCCTTCCCCATCTCCCCTTGCCATATGTTTCTACGGAATCATCTCAAAATGAACTTTCCCTTTGCTGTCTATTAATAATTATTCAAACACTTTTGCAAAGACACCGTTCAGATTTTATTAAGATGGTTCCGTTGACTTCATTATCGAAATGGCGGGGGGGAAGTGCTGCGGAACCTAAAATCTGCTAGATAAGAACACACACATTTTGAACCTTCGAAGAGAGTTTATATTCTGCAAGCCTTTGTTGTTTAAAAAGAGCAATTACGAAATTAATTCTTATACATTGATTCACTGGTTTATCATACAAATGAACGGAGTGATCCTGATGGATTTAAGGCAGTTACGTTATTTTCGAACAGTAGCAGAGGAAGGACAGGTAACTAAGGCGGCCAACAAACTTCACATGGCTCAGCCCCCGCTTAGCCAACAGATTAAAATTATGGAAGAAGAGCTGAATTTGAAGCTGTTTGATCGACAAGGTCGTAAGCTGGAACTTACGAACGCAGGTGAAGTTTTATATGAAAAAGCAGGAAGAATTCTTAATGATTTAGAAGAAACGTTAACCGAAGTAAAAGAGACAAATGAAGGAATCAGCGGCACCCTCCATTTAGGTTCCAATAAATCCTGTTTCTCATTCCTTACTGATCCTCTGCAAAAGTTACGTGACGACTTTCCTGGCCTCACCTATCAACTGCGGGAAGGGGACACCTTTTTTTTAGCTGAATGTATCCGTAACCGTGAAATTGAAATGGCTGTCGTTCGTCTCCCTATCGACCTTGATGATTTTGACATGGTATCTCTTCCTTCAGAACCTTATGTCCTCGTCACCCCGCAATCGTGGGGACTGTTTCCGGATGATGTGACAGAGGTGGAGATTGAGAAACTGCAGGACCTGCCTTTAATGCTTCTTCATCGAATTAGCGGGACGGGGCAGTTTGAGCTGATCGTTAACGAGTGCAGGAATCATGGATTTGATCCCCATGTGATTTGTGAGTGCCCGGACCCGACTATGCTTCTTTCCCTGGCAGCCAGCGGTGTAGGAGCTACGATTGTCCCAAAATCCACTTTATCAGCTTTCTCATTCTCGAACATTCGAAGTTACGAATTGAAGAACGCAGAGATTGTAGCGGAATCGGTTATCATCTGGCACAAAAATCGCTACTTAACTAAAGCTTCAAGGCGGCTGTTGAATTCATTTGAGAAGATGAATACAAACCTGGAACTCATCTAACAATAATAAGCGCCGTGTGGTCAACTCACACGGCGCTTTCTATTTCGAATTTATTTGTCTGAGTAAGACCGTAGAGATTCGGACTTAATTCTTCATGTTTCTCCCCTTATTCAGCAGGATTCGACCCTTACTCGGCGATATTCAACCCTTGCTCAGCGGGGTTCGACCCTGAATTTCCATGGTTCGACCTTTACTCAGCAGTATTCTGCCCTAACCCTGCATGATTCTACCCAAACCATCTATAATCCTAACACTGGTTCACTCAACGAACGGCGTCCATATTATGAGAATCCTCCTCGTGCTGGAGATGGTCTTTTGATTGAAATAGACTCACCCCTATAAACACAATCGTTGATAAAGGCAGTGCGTAAAATAATGGGTCCACGTGTGTCCATGGATATTCTAATAAATAACCTTTTCCGAAAAGAGCTTCTGATAACCCAAAGGCTACCGATTGCTTTTCGTGTAAAAATAGAAAGCCGAAGACACTGACACCAAAGCCCACTACAATACTTGAAATTGCCCCTTCTCTCGTAGCCTTTTTCCAATAAAATGCTCCAACGAGTGCAGGTAAAAAACCTGCAGCGCAAATGCCAAACCAAAAGGAAGTCGCCTGGGCAATAACTCCTCCTGGAAGCATATAGGCTAAGACGACAGCAAGGATAACCCCGACGATTACACCAAGCCGTGCCGGGCTGATTTTATTTCCTAAGACCGTATGAACTCCTAATGTTTTCAAAATATCTTCCCCAAAGGCAGTCGCCTGAACATGAATCAGTGAACTGACGGTGGAAATCGTTGCCGAGAGCAGTGTTAAGGTGAACACATAAATAAACCAATCAGGCATGAGGGAGTTAATGAACATCGGAATCACCAGGTCAGCATTTCCCCCGGCTACACTAATCGCAATCTCACCCGTATTTTCCATAAAGTAAACATTACTTAAAGGGCCGACCATATAAGCTGCCCCTGTCATGAAAAAGATGAAAATCCCACCGACGAGAACAGAGCGATACAAAGCCCTGTCATCCTTTACAGTCATGCAGCGCATCGCCAGCTGCGGCTGAGCCAGCACTCCAATCCCCACTCCCATAATAATTGTGCTCACTAATGTCCACCAAATCGGGGAGCCGAATTCTGGCATACTCGTCCAGCCTTGATGACCTTGAGAAGCCAGCGATTCCGGGACCATGTTTTTTAATGAAGTCAGCATTTGATGACCATCCACAATGCCGCCGACTGCCTGGTAACTGACAACCAGGAAGATCGCCATCCCGACTAACATAATCACAGCACCAAAGGCGTCTGTGTACATAACGGCTTTAATTCCGCCTCCAATTACATACAAGGCAATGACAGCAGCTAACACTAATAAAGCAATGTCAAAATTAATCGACAGCGTTTCCTGCAAAAATCGGCCTCCTCCAATTAACACGATACTCGTATAGGCCGGCATGAAAATAAAAATAACAATCCCCGAAAATACTGTTATAAACTTAGAATCATAATGTTTCCCTAACAAGGTAGGAAAAGTGGTCGCATCCAGTTTGATGGAAAGTCTTCTGATCTTTTTTCCAAAAATAGCGAAAGCCACAAATACTCCTAATACAATATTTAAAAAGGCCAGCCACAACAGGCTGAACCCATAAATGGAAGCGACACCGCCAAAGCCTACCATAGCGGAGGAACTAATAAAAGTTGCTCCATAAGATAAAGCCATGACAATCGGGTTAATATTGCGCCCTCCCACCAGATAGTCGGATTGAGAGGTCGTTTTTTTATAGCCATAATAAGCGAGCCACGACATTACCGCTATGTAGGCGATGCACAACGGAATTAATACAGTCAAATTCATTCGTCTTCACCACCTTTATTCCACATCAGAGCACCAAACACCACACATCCTGCCCCAGAAAGAACTGTCGCAATCCAGACAAAAGCGATTGAAGCACTCTCAAATCCCAGCATGCTCTACCTCCTCATAGAATCATCATCATTTCGATTATGAATTTCGGTTAAAAACGACCAGCTTCATTTGAGACATTTCTTCGAAGGAATACTTTACGCCTTCTTTGCCTGTGCCGCTTTCCTTCACACCCCCGTAAGGCATGTTGTCGACCCGGAAAGTCGGAAAATCATTAATAATGACACCACCGACCTCTAGCTGATCCGCAGCGTCAAGTGCTGTTGACACCTGTTCTGTATAAATGCCGGCCTGAAGTCCAAATCTGGAGTCGTTAACTTTTTCAATTCCTTCTTCAACCGAAGAAACCTTGTCGATCAGGACAATGGGAGCAAAGACTTCCTGACAGGAAACTTTCATATCCGGCTGAACGTTTGTGAGGACTGTTGGAAGCAGCGCGTTATCTTCGGACTTTCCGCCAGCAGCTACTTGTGCCCCGCCTTGGACCGCTTCTTCAATCCAGTCTAATGAACGTGTAACATCCTGCGAGGTAATCAGTGCAGAAACGTCGGTATCCTCCTTCAATGGATCCCCAACTTTTAACTGCTCCGTTTCCTTCACAAAACGTTTCACAAAACTATCATACTGATCTTCATGGACGTAAATCCGCTGTAAAGAAATACAGACTTGTCCCTGAAAACTAAACGCCCCTGTCACGCAACGAGAAATGATACGGTCTATATCCACTTGTTCATCTACAATAAGCGCAGCATTAGAACCTAGTTCCAGGGTTACTTTCTTCAAACCAGCCTTCCTGCGAATTTCTTTGCCTACTTCCGGGCTGCCAGTGAACGTAATCATGTCGACTCGCTCGTCCTCAACAATACGATTGCCGACTACTCTCCCTTTACCTGTAACAACGTTCAACGCACCCTGTGGGAGTCCCGCTTCCTCTAACAGATCTGCTAGAAAATAGGCAGACAGTGGTGTTTGCGATGCAGGCTTTAGAACAATTGTGTTTCCGGCCGCAATCGCCGGCCCCACCTTATGAGCAACTAAATTCATTGGAAAATTAAATGGTGTGATCGCCCCAATTACGCCCAGCGGTTCATATTTCGTATAGCCAATCCTGTTGCTGCCCCCTGGTGTTGCCTCAAGCGGAATCATTTCACCGTGACTTTGCTTGGCTTCTTCTGCAGCAAACTTGTACGTCTGGATCGTCCGCTCAACTTCTCCTCTCGCTGTAGCGATTGGCTTTGCCGCCTCTTGTGCAATAAGTTGAGCTGCTTCTTCCTTGCGAGATTTCAGCAGAGACGAAAGTTTCTCCAAGATCTCAGCACGCCGATGGATCGGCAGCTTCTTCATACTCTTTTGAGCTCGATCCGCTGCCTCGATCGCTTGATCCACCTCTGCTTCTGAAGCAGAGGGTATCTTGTACAACACCTCATTGTTATAAGGGGAGGTGAGTTCTGTATACTCCCCTGCTTTCTGCCACTTTCCGCCAATAAACAAATCTTTTCGTTTTACAGAATCCACTACAGACACGTAATCATCCTCCCTGTGTTAAGTCACTCCAATATAGTAAACGCTTTCAAATTACGGTTGACACCGCTTCAAATGAAAATCAATATTTCACGGTAAAAAAGAGCCTGCTACTTAAATCGACTATGAATATTATTCTGTTTATAAGTTTTATGCTGGAATTCTACAAGCTCCAATGATAGAGCCAAATAATGTTCCTCAAATAGACTTGAAAAGTGTTCCTTCATCACCTCAAAAATTTCTTCACACGTAGCTTGCTTCACCTCTTCGCTGCGGCCCTTGCCAATTTTAAAAGTGACATGAACAAATGCATCATCCTCTTTCCCATCAGCGATGTGATAGTGTTTCACCTCATGAGCCCTGACACGAACACCTCCAATCGGATACGTGTCATCCCGGGACACCAACACACGGTTGATTTTTTCCAGCAAACCTTGAATGTTTGTGCGTTCATTCAGATTATCCGTATACTCTACGATGACATGTGGCAAATTTATCTCCTCCTTATGAATCCTCATCCGTAATTGTATTCACAAGCCGGCCTAACCCTTCAATTTCAGTGATCACTTCATCTCCTACCTTCGTATCAACGGTTCCTTTAGGTGTCCCCGTTAAAATAAGGTCACCAGGGTTCAGCGTCATAAAACTGCTTAAATACTCGACTAGAACAGGAACAGTGAAAATCATGTCTTTTGTTGACCCCTCTTGAACGATTTCCCCGTTCACATACGTACGTAAGGAGAGATTCATAGGGTCGTTTATATCGGCTGCGTCAACAAACCACGGTCCGATCGGTGTACAGTGGTCACGATTTTTCACCTTCAAATTCGGCCGATAGTAATTTTCCAAGTAGTCTCTTAATGCATAATCATTTGCAATCGTATAACCAGAAATATACTCGTAAGCTTCATCACGTTTAATATTTTTTGCCTGACGGCCGATGATCACCGCTAATTCACACTCATAATGCATCTTCGTCACATCGGCTGGGCGGTACGTTTTAGCCCTATGTCCCACAAATGCATTCGGACCTTTCAAGAATACTAATGGTTCTTCCGGTGCTTTAAACGAAAGTTCACTCGCATGATCCATATAATTTAAGCCAAGTGCAAAACTAGTTTTCAGTTCAACAGGCGGCAGCCAGACCACTTCCTCCTCAGTCACTGCTTTCCCATTTTCAAGCTGTAGTCCGCTTGAAGATTCGGTTGCATGGTGGATATCTCCTTCAAAAGCAACACGGGCTTTTTTCATACCTGATTCCCCCTTTTACTAACAACGTTTTCTAAAGCTCCGACCCGCTCAATTTCGATTCGAATGTGATCGCCTGCCTTAACGCGAGGCGGATTTTCCGGAATCCCGACGAGCAGGACATCCCCTTCATCGAGCGTCATAAATTCTGTCACATCAGCCAGCAATTTTGACACAGAACGAACTAAATTCTTCGTATTGTTCCGCTGCTGTACTTCCCCATTTACCCGGACTTCGATTCCTAATTGATCAGGGTTCGGCACAGCATCACGTTCCATCACCCATGGGCCTGCTGGACAAAAACCGTCTCGGGCCTTATGTTTTACCGCAGGTCTGAATACGCTTTCATGCGGAACACTTATATCATTGACTATGGTATAACCCGCGATATATTGAAGTGCTTCAGCCTGCTTGACTCGAGCAGCTTTCTGTCCGATGACGACACCAAGGCACGCCCCCGCTTCAAGCTCCTGAACATCGTCAGGCAGCGGAATCGTCATTTGATGACCAATCACCGTGTTTTGCGGCTTAATATACAATATTGGCGCCTTTGGAGGTGCTTTATAAGGATCTTTTGTCAGTTCGTCTTTCATGGCTTCCATCGTACCTTGATAGTTTAAAAGCGCCCCGTAAATTGTACCTGTTACAGGTGCATCCCAATTATGATTTGCCACGAGTAATTCCTCATCATCTACCTCCACACCCGTATCTTCTATCCGAACCTCAACCTCCTTTGCTTGCAACTTTCCACCAAGCTTTGCTTTTGCTTTATACATCACACTCACCCCTGCTTTTTACAAAATAATTAAACTCATAAACTGCAAAATTTTCAGAACTATCTCATAATTACAAAGTAACACTCCCCTTTCCATACATAAAATATTGATAACGTTCGTTTTACATATGAAAAAAGTATGCTCGAAAAATTGATGATCAAAATCGGGAGCACACAATTTTTAATTGGGCGTATGATAAGCACAATAATGGTAAAAGGAAAGGTGTGTCCTATGTATACTTATCCTTATTTTATGAGACAGCCTCTCACGATTCTTGCGACAAAAATGGGAGATGTGAACGGAGACGGCATTCCCGACCGTGTCTATCTAATAGGTCAGCAGCCAGACAATACAAGTCCATTCGTGACCGACATTACACTTGTGATCCAGGATGGGAGAACGAACGCATCGTACAGCATCGCCCTAGAATCAAATGCCGGTTATCAGCCAACCCTCTTCCTAGGAGATTTTACCGGTGATCAAGTGGACGACATTTTGGTGAGGATTCAATCAGGAGGAAGCGGCGGTTATAGTTATTATTACATGTACTCTTTTTTGAACAATCAGGCGAGGGAACTGTTTAATTATGAGGCGTTCAACGATTACTTTGTGTACGAAGTAATCTATAGGGACGACTACAAGGTAGATGTTATAAACAAAACCCTTGATCTTACGTTCACGATTGACATTCAGAACAAAGGTGAAGACTATTTATCTGAAATCTATAATAGCGATGGTACACTGAAGGAACCGATTGAAGGCTGGGTTTCTGGACTGAATGTTCTCTCTCCTGTCGATTTTGACGGGGATGGAGTGTACGAATTGTTTGCCTTTCAGGAGATCTCAGGAAGGTACCATGCAGATGGTCTAGGGATTGTGCAAACTCCTCTGAGCTGGAACGGGCAGCAATTTGCAGTGTGGAACGATCTTCAGTATGTAGCGATTTATGGAGCGAATGTTTAAAAAAACCTCTCCTGAAGAACATGAAAAAAAGGAGCCAGCGCGGCTCCTTTTATATGTTCATTATTTTTCATCTGAAATTGTAAAGCGCGGAAACCTGAAAGCAATGGCCAGTAATCCCGATATCCCGATTAACATCGGGTAGAAGCAATACGGGACAATCGCTATTGGTGAAATACTGGCAACACCCGCCACTGCAAGCATTTGCGCACCATAAGGAAGCAATCCCTGAATCGTACTTCCGAAAATATCAAGCATGCTCGCTGATCGGCGCGGCGTAATATGAAATCGCTCAGAAATTTGCTTAGCGAGCGGACCTGTCGTAATGATCGAAATCGTATTATTGGCCGTTGATAAGTTAACTGTACTTACTAAAGCAGCGATACCAAGCTCGCCGCCTCTGCCACTATTAATTCGCTTGCTAATGCTTCTCAGCAGAAATTCTATTCCGCCATTTTGTTTAATTAATTCAACGAGCCCGCCTAAGAGAACGACCATTATGGATAGGTTCAGCATGCTTGTAAATCCATCACTAATTAAGGTGACGAAATCCATCATGGAGATCTCATTAAGAATGAGTCCGACGGCTCCAGCAAATAAAATGCCTCCGAATAAAACATAAATGACGTTGACCCCGGCGATAGCAAAGACGAGCACAGCCAGGTAAGGCAATACCTTTATAAAATTAAAAGATTTCGCTTCCTGAATTGCACCTGAAGCATCGGCCGTCATCACAAAGAAAATGATCGCCGTTATGACCGCAGCAGGCAGCACAATAAAGAAATTGGCTTTAAATTTATCCTTCATTTCTGCTCCCTGAGTTCGAACGGAAGCAATCGTTGTATCAGAAATAACCGACAAGTTATCACCAAACATCGCACCACTGATAATTGTCCCCATTGTAAGAGCGACATGAATATCTGTCTGCTCAGCTATACCTAAACCAATCGGAGCAAGGGCTACAACGGTTCCAACAGATGTCCCCATTGAGATCGAAATGAAACATCCAATGATAAACAGGCCGACAATAATTAAATTTCCCGGGAGAAAAGATAGCCCCATATTTACGGTGGAGTCTACCGCTCCTACCCCTTCAGCTACTTTGGCGAAAGCTCCAGCCAGCAGGAAAATCACTACCATAAGAATAATATTGGGGTGTCCTCCGCCTTCTGTCAGCTGGTCGATCTTTGTTTGAAAATTAGTTTTCCGGTTCATTATTAACGCGACCAGAATTGATACAAATAAAGCAACTAGAACAGGCATTTTATAAAAGTCTCCTGTCAGAATGCCAGAACCGATAAACAATAAAATAAATATAGCAAAAGGAAGCAATGCCCAGGCATTTCCTTTATGTTGTTGTTCCATGATCTAACCTCCTTGAATCTGTCCAAATTAAAAAGCCTTCTTGAAAGAAGAAGGCTTGAATTAATCAGTTTGTTCCTTCTTATCTATCAAGTGTACGTACTTGCTGGATGTAGCACCATTCCAAAAGGTGGTTGCTGAAGCTTCACCGGGCCAGCCCCTCTGCTTCTCTTGATAAGAATATATTGTTTAAAAAAGTCCATTTTATACTCTACATCAAAACAAATCCGAACACAAGAAATTCAGAAAACTGGTAAATACCCCCACCTCAGGTCATCCAATTATTGGATGACCTGAGGTGGGGGTTATTGGAATTATTGGAAATTGGGCATGGGGCCTATATTTTCTTTGCCCATACACAAATGGGCTATAGATGAATAACCTATAAGGAGATTGTGACAGAAACAGGAGGAATTTATATATGAATTCAAATTATATGAACGCGAATCACATGGGAAATCTTTTTACTGATCCGCAACATTTAGAGCATATGTATCACGTTTGCAATCAGCACAAAAATAAAAACGTGCATATTCAAACCGTTTTTGGCGATTCTTTTCAAGGGCGTATTGATCATGTTGATATGGAAAACGTTCATATGACTTTAGCGGATGAACAGTCCGAGGACAATTCAAGACTATGGGGAGGGTTTGGATACCCTGGCTATGGTTACGGTGGGTATGGATATGGTTACGGCTATCCTTATGGTTATGGCGGATACGGAGGATATGGCGGCATTGGAAGGCTTATTCTTCCTTTGACAGCCATTGCTGCATTATCTGTTCTATAAAGAACTAATACTCAAAAAGGGGTCGTCCCAAAAGTGTAAATCACTTGAGAGACGCCCCCTTTTTTGAATGGAGCAGCTGCAGCGGCTGCAAGCTTTTTTATAACGTCCTAACGCGAAGTGATAACGTCCTGTCTTAATCATAAAGCGACCCACCCCAAAATATAACGCCCTAACTCGAGCACATAACGACTTAACACAGGAACATAGCTCCCTAAGCAAAACATTCTAGCTCATCGTCTGCTTGTTTCTCTTGAAATACTTCAAATGATCCCAAATGACTTGGGTAGCATCTGGATGTGAAGGCACATTTCCTGCCAGAGCAGATGCCTGACTCTCTGGACCGCCCGGCCAAGTGTGTCCTCCTCCGTTTACCAAATAATAAACAGTTCCTTCGTGCTGATGAAATGTATGTTTCGTTACCGAGCTTTCGTTCGGGACAGGAAATTCTTCTTTTAATGCCAGCAAGGATTCTGACCAGGACCTGGCAAAAAGCAATGCGGTATCGTTTGCCGATAGCAGTCCATCAACCATAGACTCCGAATCAACAATCCCATCATATGGCACCACTGCATCGTCCGTTCCCATCATAAAAACCATCGGCATGGGATGAGCCCACTCACATTTCTCAGCCACTTCTTCCGTAACGGGCCCAGATACTCCGCCTATCCCAGCGAATACATCCTGACATTCGATCGCCAGTCGCATACTAAAGGAAGAGCCGTTAGAAAATCCTGTGGCGTAAATACGATCCTCATTAATGGAGAACTGCTGTTTAAGCCAGTCAATAAGTTCCATTACAAAACCAATATCGTTAATACCCTGTTCATTTGCAGGATTTTTCTGCCTTCCCTCGTTCCATTGCCTGCTCATCGGATCCGATTTATTCAATTGAACAGCTTCAGGAAAAACAGCGATCATTTGTTGTTCTTCAACTTTTTCATGAAACTTAGTGGTCTTCATATGATGAAGAGCATTACTTCCGGCACCATGAAAGCACAGCAGCACTGGTAAAGGTTTTGTAAATGTTTGAGGAAGACTATAATAAAACGTTCGCTCTCTTCCGTCACATTCAATGGATTCTTTATATGTATTCATGCACGTTCCTCCTTGCACAGAGATTCCATCATATCGTAAACGCATGGAAGGCTTCAGGTCACCTTCCACGCTGCCAAAATAAAGCTTACCCATTTTTTACGGAGTCAGACATCGTCGGCTGTTCTTCGATTTGAACTGCTTCTTCTTGATCAATGGGAGTTAACGTAAAGCCTGTGTACCCATAAATAATTGCAATGATCGGTGATATAAAACACATAAAAGTGAACGGAATATAGCCAATTCCTACATTCAGCGTTGTCATCACAAATGCGCCCATCACTCCCCATGGAATGAGCGGATGAATCATGGTCCCTGCATCTTCAAGAGTACGGGACATATTTTGTGGATGCAAATTTGTTTCTTCGTAGCTCTCTTCTAACATTTGACCGGGTAAAATAATCGATAAGTATTGTTCACCTACGACAACATTGATCCCTAAACAAGAAAGCACCGTTGATAAAATTACATTTCCGCGGCTTCTTAAACTGTTCTTCAGTCCATCAATAATAGCATGGGCCAGGCCAATCTCCCGAATAATACCTCCAAAAGAAAGCGCTATCAAAATAAGTGATACACCAAAGAGCATACTGTCTAACCCTCCCAGTGATAGAAGGTTATCAATCGCTTCGTTGCCTGTTTCAGCGGTATAACCGAAATGGGCTGTGTTCATAATCGTACTGAAAGATACCCCTGGAACGGTATAAAACGAGGTCAGCACCGCTGCCGCTAACCCAATAATCAGCGATGGAATCGGGCTTACTTTTCTAAAAGCTAAAAATATAATTAATAAAGGGGAAATCAGAGCAATAGGAGTCAGCATAAACTCACTATTCAAAGTTGCCATCATTGCTTCAACTTTTCCCGTATCCGCTGCACTTCTCTCCGATGTAAAGCTGATTACGGCAAAGATCGCAAGTGTAATGATCAAACTTGGAATCGTCGTCCAGAGCATATGTTTGATATGTTGAAAAATATCTACTTTCGCCGTTGCGGCTGCTAGATTAGTTGTATCTGATAGAGGAGAAAGTTTGTCTCCAAACATGGCTCCGCTTACGATAGCCCCAGCGGTCATGGCCGGAGATATGGACATCCCGTAAGCCACCCCCATTAAGGCGATTCCTATTGTACTAATTGCACTCCAGGAACTTCCAGTCATCGTACCAACAACTGCCGTGATAATGACCGCAGTAACCAGGAATACAGAAGGAGATAATACTTGCAGGCCATAATACGTAATCGTTTGAACAGTTCCATTGAGAACCCAAACTCCTACGAGAATACCGATCAGACATAGGATGATAATCGCGGGGATGCCATACGATACCCCTCTCGTCATGGCCCGTTCTAATTCCTTCCATTTATAACCCAGTTTCAAGCCGTAAAGCCCTACAATAATTGCGGCTAATACAATCGGAATATGAGGGGCTGCCCCATATACTAGAATACTTACTCCTAAAATAGCAATGATAAAAAGAATGATGAGACTTGATACAAGAAATGAAGGCTTTCTTTTATCCATGAAATTCCCCTCTCTAGTTTATTCAAATCCAACCGTCTAGTATTCTTTTCAACACAACAATGTCGTCATCCTTTGTGGATGGCTAATGAATCCATATCTTCGATTGATTCTGCCCATGCTTCATATAAACTGGGATGTGGATAAAAGATGGAAGCCAAATCTTCCTCCCGCGCTACCATTTCCAGGGCAAGCACGCCCTGGTTAATTAACCCAATCGCATCCTCACCTACTGCATGAAATCCCAGCAATCTTCCAGAATCCTCTTCGCTGACCGTTTTTACAAACCCATTTTTTTCATTCAAAACTTCAGCATACCCATTTCCACGCATTGGAAAATGGCCTGTCTTAATTTCATAGCCAAGCTCTTTTGCCAGTTCTTCGCTTAAACCAGCTGTAGCTACGGGCTGAAGAAAGTGAATAATATGAGGAATGATAGCTGTGTCCAACACGCTAGATTTTCCCGCACAGTTTTCGGCCGCTACTTTTCCTTGCCGGATCGCTGTAACAGCTAATGATTCATAACTTGTCACATCACCTACTGCATAAATCCCCTTGACAGAGGTCTCCATCGCTTCATTGGCAGCGATTAGCCCGTTTTCCAACTGATCGATTCCAGCGACCTGAAGCTGCAACTCTTCTACACATGGGGATGGTTTTGCCGACACATACAAATGAGAACCTCGAATAGATTTGAACTCCCCTTTGACCTCAAGGTCGATTTTCACTTCTTCGGAAGAAGCGGTAACATCGTGAACTTTCGCCTGTTTCACACATTTAATTTTGGCTTTTTTCAGTTGTCTGAAAAGTTCCCGATTAATGGTAGAATCATAAGCAAACGCTGTCCTCTCTTCTTCCATTATGATCGTCACTTCAGTACCAAAAGCTGAGAAAGCGGAAGCTGCTTCCAGAGATAAATAATCAGATCCATAGATTAACAGATGTGTTGGGAGTTCTTCGACTTGATAGATGGACTTGGCATCAAGAATGAACTGATGATCAGGCTGCATTTCCGCAGGATAACTATAGTCAGATCCGGTAGAAATAATCACATGGTCACTTTCATATAAATCAAATGCCTCTCCTCTTTCCACTCCAATTCGCTCCGATGAAATAAACGATGCCCTTCCCTGCACCACTTCAACACCATGTTTATCGAGTAATCCCTCTACTCCCTGAGATAACCGCTCAACAACCTGTTTCTTTCGCTGCTGTAACAGTGCTAAGTCAAAATCAATGGCTCCATCGACACGAATCCCTAATTCAATCAGGCTGTTCATTTTACGAAACTGACGAGCTGAATGCGCAAATAGTTTAGAAGGAATGCATCCTTCGTTTAGACAGACTCCACCGACATTCTCTTTCTCTACCAGCAGCACTTCAAGTCCGAGTTGGGCCGCCCGGATGGCCGCATGATAGCCCCCGGGGCCCCCGCCGATTACAATGACCTGTTTATGCGTAACAAATTCTCCAACGACCATTTATATCAACTCCACTAGCATCAAATGAGGATTCTCAATATAGTCTATGAATTTCTCCATAAATGCTGAGGCATGCGATCCATCAGCCGCTCTGTGGTCAAAGGTTAACGCAAAATTCATCATCTCCCTGATCGCAATGTCATCGTCCACTACCACAGGCATTTTTTTCATTTTGTGAAAAGCCATGAGGCCCGTTTCCGAATCATTTAATACCGGCGTAAGCCCTGTGCTTGCTTTTGCTCCAATATGATTGACCGTAAATGTTCTGCCCGTTAATTCCTCTGAAGACAACTGACCTTCGGCTGCCTTTTGCGTCAAAGTTTCTACATGTTCATGAATATCGAGGACAGATCGTCGTTCTACATGTTTTAATACTGGAACGACCAGGCCATCATTGGTACTTGTAGCCAATCCGATATGACAGGCTGTTTCCAGCTCAACTTTTCCGTTTTCCTCATCGAGCTTAGAGTTGAAGATAGGGTATTCCTTTAGTGATCGTTGCAATGCTTTGATAAAGAAAGCTTGCATAGGGACATCGATTCCTTCTTGTCTTGAAGTCCCCGTCTTTAGATATTTCTGCCATTTATGCAGTTCTGTCATATCCACTTCATCAAAAAGCGTCACAGGTTGAGACATGGTTTGTACTGAAGTCTTACCATAACCTCTCAATGGAATCGCCGAATTTTCCTGATTTTCTGAAGGCGTTTCTGTCTCATTAACATCCTGTTGTGCAGGAGAAGGTTGTGCTTCTGCTGCCATAAAAGCAATAATATCTTCATCCAATACACGTCCAGCCGGGCCCGTTCCTGCTACCTCTTCGATCGTAACGCCATTTTCCCGTGCCACTCTTCTTGTATGTGGAGAAGCCATCACCCGATTGACGGGAAGAGTCAACGTTAACGTTTTGTCAGGGGCATGTGAAGTCACACCGCGATCTCCCTGTGAAAGTGGCTGTTCTGGAGTGGGTGAACCAGCTTCTTGTTCTGTCTTAATCGTCAAAATCGTCGTCCCTACTTCGACCACCTGGCCAAGTTCAAATCGTATTTCTTCAATGATCCCCTCTGAAGGGGCCGTCAGCTCCGCAGTCATCTTATCAGTTTGAATCTCAACCAACGGCTCATCATTTTTGACACGCTCCCCTTTCTTCACAAAATAATGAAGAATTTCTGCTTCATGCATGCCTTCACCAATATCATGTAACTTTACTTCCATTATCAAATCCTCCTTTCCTGCCGTCTTTCTAATAGGATAACGTTGTGTTGATGGCGTGAATGATTTTGTCGCTGCTTGGTAAATACTCGCGCTCAAGCGAATAGACAGGAACTGGTGTATCAAACCCTGTCACCTTCTGGATCGGAGCTTTTAAGTAGAAAAATGCTGTGTCATTAATAACAGATATCACATCACCATTGACTCCGCCAGCTGATGGCGCCTCGTGAATAATGACCACCCTGCCTGTTTTCTTAACAGACTCCGCAATCACATCTTTGTCTAATGGATACAGTGTTCTCAGATCGATTACATCACATGTTGCCTCATATTTTTCTTCAAATTTTTCAACGGCTTTGACTGTGTCCGGTACCATGGCCCCCCATGTCAGCACTGTCACATCTTCACCTTTTTTAACATAGGCAGCTTTCCCAAGTTCAATCGAATATTTCTCCTCAGGCACCTCGGTTCGAGACGACCTGTAACTTCTCATCGGCTCAAGAAAAAGCACAGGATCGGGATCTTCTATGCTTGCAATCAGTAAGCCTTTTGCATCGTAAGCATTTGAAGGTACGACCACCTTTAAGCCGGGGATATGAGTAAATAAGGCTTCTACACTATCTGAATGAATTTCTGGCGCCTTCACTCCTGCCCCATATGGAGCTCTGATTACCATGGGCACCGTATATCTCCCCATCGAACGCTGGCGCATCCGTGTCGCATGTGTCATCAGCTGATTAAAGGCAGGGTAAATGAACCCTAGGAACTGCATTTCAACAATCGGACGGAAGCCGTTTACCGCTAAACCAATCGATGTTCCCACAATCCCTGATTCAGCAAGCGGAGTGTCAATCACACGATCCTCGCCAAATTGTTCGATCAATCCATCAGTAGCTCGGAATACACCGCCATTGATTCCGACGTCTTCCCCCAGCACCAACACTGATTCATCTTCTTCAAGCATTGTTCTCATCGCATCCGTAACCGCCTGCACCATCGTTAATTTTTTCACTTGCACAGCCGTCGTCATTATACCTGCCCCCTCTTGATTGACATATGATGTTCCCGTTGCTGTTCGATCGTCCATGTCGGCTTTTCAAACACATGACTGAACAGCTGTTCGATCTCAGCTTCCGGAACATCTTCCATCTCAGCCAAAGCGGTATTGATTTCATCGGTGATTTTCTGCTCAGTCTCCGCCAGCCACTCTTCATCCCAGTTATTTTGCTGCTTTAAATATTTTTCGAGGCGCAGCAACGGATCCGTTGTCGTACGTCTGCGGTCACTTTCAGACTGATCGCGGTATTTCGATGGATCATCCGCTGTTGTGTGGGCTCCGTATCTCCACGTTACCGCCTCAATTAACGTTGGACCTTCTCCACTGCGTGCACGTTCGACTGCTTTTTGAGTCTCCATAAACACCGCTAGAATATCATTTCCATCGATACGAATACTCGGAATATCGTACCCTAAGCCTTTCTGGGCAATTGTCTTAGAATTCATCTGTTTTTCAGTTGGAACACTGATGGCGTATCCATTGTTTTGATTAAAAAAGACAACGGGCGCTCTGAAAACGCTTGCAAAATTAAGCCCTTCGTGGAAATCACCTTCCGAAGTAGCCCCATCACCAAAATAGACGAGTGAAACGCGGTCTGTGTTTTTTTTCTTCTCTGCCCAGGCGACCCCAGTTGCATGCAGCAACTGTGAAGCGATCGGCACGGCTGGCGGGAAGATATTCTTCCCTTCAGGAGGGATGCCGCCTTCGATTCGTCCTACCCAATATAGCAGCAAATTGCGCAATGAATGACCGAATGTCATCGTTGCTGCATGATCGCGGTAGGAAGGAAACATCCAGTCCCCTTCTTCGATCGCCAGCGCACTGCCTACCTGGGCAGCCTCCTGTCCTTCGTATTGGACATACGTACCAATTCGCCCTTGCCGCTGCAAATTGACGCATTTTTTATCCATCATTCGGGCCCGCAGCATTTTTTCATAAAACAACTTAATGAGGTCGAGAGAGACCTCTCCTTTCATTTCTTTCGTATTGAGTTCTCCCTCTTCGTTTATATACTGTGTGATTGGAAATTGTTCTAGCATATCCACATAAACCACATCCTTTCCGTTTAAGACTGATGAACATTTGATTTATTTTTTTCTAAAAAGCTTTGCAGGCTTTCAATGAATCGTTGATTATCTTCCTGTTTTCCAATGGTCACTCGAATCATAGTAGGATAGCCCATTAAATGTCCTGGACGGATAATAATCCCCTGATTTAACAAAAATTCATGAACTTCTTCTGCTGGCTCACCGACATCCACCATAATAAAGTTGGTTTGGGTCGGAAAGCAGTTTAAGTTCATGCGGTCAAAATTGTCGTTCAAGTAATCGCGCCCTTCACGATTCAGGGCAATGCTTTCATGCATAAACTCCTCATCATCCAGTGAGGCTGAAGCAGCCGCCTGAGCCAGCCTGTTTACATTAAACGGCTCTTTCACTTTCCGTAAATCATCCACCATCTCTGTGCACATAAGCCCGTAGCCAATTCTCAGCGCTGCCAGCCCGTACACTTTAGAGAACGTTCGTAGTATCACCATATTTTTATGCTGATCTAGCAGCGGCAGAGTTTCCAAGTATTGCGGTGAATCCGCGTACTCATAGTAAGCCTCATCCATTACGAGCATAACGCCTGATGGAACTTTTTCTATAAACGCTTGCAGTGCTTCCTTTTCCACTATCGTACCCGTCGGATTATTGGGATTACATACAAATACGATTTTCGTTTTCTCATTGATCGCTTGAAGCATCGCTTCTAAATCATGGGTGCCTTCATTCATCTCGATCTCAACCGGCACCCCGCCTTCGATAATTACGTTCGTTTTATAACGAGGGAACGTCACGCCGGCCATCACGACCTCATCCCCTTCATTTATATAGGTTCTGGTTAGCAGACGGATAATTTCATCCGATCCGCTGCCAAATAAAATTTGATCAGAAGAAACATCAAGCCGATTCGCCAGCTTTTCAGCAAGCAAAGGTGCCGTTACTTCTGGATAATACGGAAGGTCTTTCATTTCAGACTGGATAGCTTCCGCTGCGAGCGGCGAGTATCCAAATGGATTTTCGTTTGAGGCCATCTTGATGATCTTCGATAGACCTTTCTCTCGTTTTAATTCTTCAACAGGCTTCCCCGGTGAGTACATCGCGATTTGATTGATTTGTTGACGTGGCTGGACCATATAGAATTCCTCCTTGCCCTGAAATAAACTCATCATATTTATCTTAGAATTATCTAAATTTTCCATCAAGAATGTCATTTAAAGCTAGACTACTTTCAAGCGCTAAACTATAGAAACAGAGCCACCCCGATAATCGCTTTATATCAAGCCTTAATCTTCATAAAGCAATAAGAAAACTGTCAAAACAAGACGATAATTTATCGATAAAAAAAAGCGTTCCAATTTCCGGAACGCTTTTTTATGGTGTCTCCTAGCTCTTTGACCGATTCAGAATGGGTTTAACTAGTTGGCTCCATCGCTCGATAGCGAACTGCTAATTTTCCCATCTCCATATTTTCGGAAGTTTCGTCGAGTACGGATTGAATCTTCTCTTTATGATCTTCCAAAAACTCTTCTTCAATAACTTGTATCGTCCAGCTATTGTCAGTATACGAATAATAAACGGCCGTTTTCGTTATCGAGTGCTTTTGAAACTCTTTTTGAATCTCATTCATAAAGGCTTCAACTTGATCCTTTGATCTATCCGTTTCCTCCATGCTTACGTCCAGAAGTTTATATTCAAGATTAGATTGAACCACTAACCCTACTGTAAGTAAAACACCCATACCAGCGACTCCGATCAATGTACAAATCCATTTATTTATAACAACTCCCCCTAAACAGCTCCCCTTTAAAGTTATTTATACGTGTCGCAGCGGCCAACCATGACAAACATAAAGAACCTGGTCCGCCACTTCAGCAAACCAGTCCCAATAACGTATTAATAATTTAAAAAGACGAGGGAAGAAGCAATTTCTCTCAAATGCTGCCGATCTGCCCACAGTATAAAGTAATGATAGGTTTCACCTTGAATTTGCACAGGCCTCGGATACGCGATAATAAAAGCAGACTGCCCCAACATCTCAGGAGATTGATCAGCAGAAGGAAAAATGAAGCATGATTGTTGATTGTGCATGTGTGCCGAATAAACAGCCGGCATAGATCCATAAGGCTGTAATGGATGAAAAGCTTCGGCAAAACAAACTTCCTCAATCGTTCCCTCTGATGAAATAGCCGATATTTGAAAAAAACCATCCGTACCCTCGTATCTTACATCGTTCACCCTTTGCCAATGCGAAGGATAGCTGAGTCTTACTTTGTATTCCTCGTTAGAGTAGGTTTTTCTACGCTGTTTAATCACCATATACGGCGCCCATTGCAGAGCACTAATGTTGACTCCACTTAGTAACCGAGTAGAATTAAGGTGAAAAAAGTCTAACACCCACATTTCACTGGCAAATTCTTGGTTAGTACAACCGCTAAGATAGGCGATTTGTCTGCCATCTGGCGACCAGCTTACAGGTGTGGCAAAGCAATTAGAATGGGTCCAGGTTCTTTCATTTTCGCCCCTGCGTCCCACCGTTCGTATTTGCGAGAAATACCCGTGGTTCTTGTCAAAATCTGTAGCGCTATAAGCCATTCGCATAGAATCAGGGGACCATGTCGGGTAATAGTTTTTAGCCAGCGGTCCTCCTTCTATTTCAAAAATATTCCCGGTTGCAAGTTCTACTGTCCTGATTAATGAAATACTTGCCCCTGGCGTCGTATACAGCGCAAAAGCACCGTCAGGAGACAGCTCTACATCATGAAGCGGCCCCTCTGTATTGTCCGTGATTTGCCGCACATTTGTCCCATTCGTCTGAATGCGGAACAACTGACTGACCCCTGACTCATCCGGTGCCTGAAAGAGCAGCTCCCTGCCATTTGGAAACCATTGAGGATTTGAAGCCCCAGGATAATCAATAAATTGAGCTCGGTGGGATAGGACATGATACAAAATGATTTGACCGAGCTTCGTATAGACCAGCCTGTCACCGCCAGGGGACCAATCAAACTCAAATCCATCACCGTCTGTCAACTGATCAATCATGGTAATCGCTCCTGTAAAGACATCAACAACATAGAGGATTTGTTGTTCACCCACAAACGCAATCCTGCTGCCATCGGGTGACCATATGGGATTAGAATACGCAGCACCTGCCCCATTTGTCAGTTGGCCATTTCTTCCATTAACTAAATTAAATAACCAAAGATCATAGCGGCCACTGCGGTCAGAGAGATAAGCAATGAAATGTCGAGGCATGATAACACCTTCCCTATAGTTCATTGTCTATATTTTATTCATTCCTTGCAGCATCAGTCCAAAAAAATAAGGCCTAACCATATTTTGGTTAGACCTCGCCTGCATCATTACTCATTCACTTTCTTTTCTTCGTCTACAATTGATTGATAAATCTCGTCCAATGACCAAGTCTTCCCGCGTTCATCATTATAAACCACATGTTTACGGTTAAAATGCACAGGTGATTCCAAGCCTGCCGCTGCGGCTATTCGAAATAACCCTTTTCGCATTGTAATAACATAATTCGCTGTACGCCATTTCTTTTCCTCAATCACGAGACCTTTCTGCAGTTCAGGGTCTGTCGTTGCCACCCCGACTGGACAACCATTTGAAGCACATTGGAGAGCCTGAATACAGCCGACTGTAATCATAAATCCTCTGGCAATGTTGACAAGGTCTGCGCCCATAGCCAAAGCAATCGCGATTCGATCAGGTGAAAACAATTTTCCGGAGGCAATAATCTTAACCTGATCCCGAACACCATATTTTTTTAAAGCATTGTCTAATAAAGGCAAGGCAGACCGAATCGGCAATCCCACACTATCAGCCAGTTCCTGATAAGAAGCACCCGTTCCTCCCTCGCTGCCGTCGACCGTGATGAAGTCTGGACTTTTCCCGGTTTCCTTGATGTTCCTGGCTATGTCTTCTGCCTCGTCTGCGCTTCCAATCACCACTTTCATACCCACTGGCTTGCCACTGTGCTCCCGAACCTGTTCGATAAATTCAAACATTGATGGAAAGTCACTGAATTCACGGAAGCGGTTCGGACTGTCAATAGATTTGAAGGGCTCGACCATTCTAATTTCGGCTATCTCTTCTGTCACTTTTTCAGCATCAATGTGACCGCCTCGGGTTTTAGCCCCTTGTCCCAGTTTAACCTCAAAAGCTTTAACTTCCGGGATCTCGCTTTTCTCCTTTAAAGCATCCCAACTAAAATTACCTTCTCGATCACGAACACCAAACATCCCTGGGCCGATTTGCATAATAATATCAACACCGCCCTTGAGATGGTATTTTGAAAGCCCGCCTTCTCCTGTATTCATCCACGTTCCCTTGGCGATCCCAAGCCCCTCCGATAACGCGGTAATCGCATGATCACCAAGCGATCCATAGCTCATCGCAGACATACCAATCTGCCCTCTGACAGCAAAAGGATTCCTGGCATTTTTTCCAATCACAATCGTATCTTCTTCGTTGAGCAAATAGACTGGAGATTCATCCTTCTCCAATTTTTCTTTTTTCTGTGTAAATAGTGGCTCTTTCAGCAATAAATAGCGGTCTGTTGTTACCTTCGTTTCCCTGTCCATCTTTAATTCTTCAGACAGCTTCGGAAACATCGAGTTCCTCACATAATAGCCTTCTTTTTCAAAATCACGCTGCGAGCCGAACCCAAAGACATCGCGCTTGTATTTGGCTTTATTCTTTATATGTTCATAGTCATTGCGAGAGAAAGGTTTCCCCTCATTGTCATTATTAAATAAATAGGAGCGCATTTCCGGGCCAATTTGTTGAAAGAAATGCCTTGCTCGCCCAACAACAGGATAGTTACGCAAAATCGGGTGCATATCCTGCGTTCTGTCAATAAAATATAAATAAATCCCCGCTATGATAATGCCCACCAATAGAATCGCACATGTAATGAAACCAATGACCGTCATGATATCAGCTATATTCACTCTCATTCCCTCCTTATGTAATTCATTGTTAGGATTAACAAAAGTACTTAAAAACATTCGTCAACAGTAAAAGCAAATTACGCACTACATTTCTCCTATTGTCATAAGGTGTAAGAGGTTTTCTAAATCTTATGGACTTGGAGGTTCTGCAAAAGTGATTGGATATTACCTTCATCCTTACTTCAGGAGCCCATACCCGCAGGTAAATACTGACTATTTCAAGCAATCCTTACAGGCTTATCATACTTTATTTGATCAAGCAAAGATGATCCTGAATCACCTATTGTCTCATCCTGAGAAAGTGAGGCAGCTTATGAGCTCAGCCCAGGAAGATAAGCAAGATGAAGTGGACCGTATCATTAAATCGACCGGCGTACCTTCAGATGTTAAAACAACCTATACTCCTAACTCCGTTACCTTTACCCTGTACGCAGATGCAGATAGCTTTGAGAATTGCTGTACTCTAACGATGAATTTAGTGTGGGGATTATATTGAACAGCCTCGCTTCCGGCGGGGCGCTATACCTCTTTGCTTAAGGATA
Organism: Halobacillus ihumii; assembly: GCF_902726645.1. Taxonomy (NCBI): domain Bacteria; kingdom Bacillati; phylum Bacillota; class Bacilli; order Caryophanales; family Bacillaceae; genus Halobacillus; species Halobacillus ihumii. The sequence goes on along the minus strand of NZ_CACVAO010000001.1, from coordinate 2,795,039 downwards.
ATCTCCCCTCTTTTCGGAAAAGCTTATACTACCGACTAAAAGGATTAGGAGCTATGGCCATGCACACTTCTCATCGATATTTATCAAGAAAAATAGTAGACGAGCCGTTTCACGATAAGAAACAGCTCAAAGATATGTGGGGAGAAACTTGGGGCGTAGTCAATGATATACAACCCATCAAGAAAATATTGATGCATCGTCCTGGGAAGGAAATACTGAGTCTTCACAATAATGCCCAGCAAATCGAGTATGGAAGCATTTTGGCAAAAAACATAAAAGGAACGCTCCCTCAAAATGGGGAAACGACAGGACTGCCGAATTTAGGGCGCTTGCAAATTCAGCATGACCAGTTAGCTAAAGTGTTAACTCAAGAAGGCATCGAGGTCATTTATCTTGAAGGTGAAACAGAATCATGGCCCGAGCGTACCTTCACAAGAGATTTAGGGATGGTGATTCCAGGAGGAGTGATCCTTCCCCGGCTTGCTCTTTATATCCGCTATGGTGAAACAGTCTACGCTTCTCAGACATTCAGTTGTGCAGGTATGCCCATGCTGGGATGCATTCAGGGAAACGGGTTTGCGGAGGGCGGCAGTTTTACCATGTTAGACAGTACTACAGCCATTATCGGAAGATCAGAACGGGTTAATCAAAGCGGAATTGAACAAGTAAGGCACATTCTTTCTCATCAAAACATTGACCTTCTTAGCGTGGATCTGCCATCGACAATCATCCATCTGGATGAAGCTTTTCTTCTGCTCGACGAGCACACAGCCCTTATAAACCAGGCCCTGCTGCCTTTTTGGTTTCTGGATGAGTTACATAAGCGAAAGCTCAAGTTGTTACACGTTGACCCTCGTGATCCCGCTCTATCCATTAACGTTCTGCCCATAGCTCCTGGAAAAGTAGTCTGTCCGAGTTCTGGAAGTAAGACCAATGAACTCCTAAAGTCATCCGGAATACATGTTATAGAAGTAGATGTCAGCGAGTTTTATAAACTAGGAGGCGGTATTCATTGCCTGACTTTACCGCTTATGAGGAGATAACTTTTTTACAAAGATTAAAAGAACAGGATTAATCTAAGCGGCTGAGACATAACTAAATTTCTTAAGTAAAAAGACGAACGACGTTCTGTTTTAGTGAAGTATATTCGGGTTTTATCCACAAACCATACTTTCTACCTAGTTCGGATTTTGCTTTTGTCCCAACCCCTTAGAAACTCACGAAATAAAGAAGTCACGATTTAATTGGATATCCATTATTAAAAAACTCCCTTCGACAGACTAAATCCAATGTTTCTCTTGTAATAAACGAATAATACGTTCAACTGACATCTCTTCAGATTCCTGATCTGTATGCACGACTAGTTCTCCCGTCAACGGCGGTTCATAGGGGGAATCAAACCCTGTAAAGGATGGGATTCCCCCTTTTCTTACCTTTTTATATAATCCTTTTGGATCGCGTTTCTCACAGTCCTCTATCGGACAGCTTACAAATACTTCAAGGAACTCATCTTCTTCAAATTTATGACGAACTTGGTTACGGTCTGACCGAAAAGGGGAGGTCAATGCTGCGATTACAATCGTCCCGCTATCTACTAAAAGCTTAGCTGCTTCTCCAACCCTTCGGATGTTTTCCTGGCGATCTCTTTCTCCATAACCAAGATCATTGTTTAAACCTTGACGTATATCGTCTTCATCGAGGACATAGGTTTGTACCCCCTGTTTGTAGAGCTTCTGATTAATGAGGTGAGCTATCGTAGACTTTCCAGAACCTGATAGACCAGTAAGCCAAACCACACCACTAAAATGCTGATTTTTACGGTGATAATCTATTTTAGAAATAGACGTAGTATCTTGTCGGATAATGTTAGAATTCATCCCCTACCCTCCTCATACTAAAACTCTTGCTTTAATGAACGAGGCTTTCCTTTTTGAGTCTGTACAGCTGCTTTCCGTCCAAAACCAGTCAGCAGCAGAGTGGCTAGTATGCCGCAAGCAATCATCACAACTGTATAGAAATTTGACCTCAGGAATACCTCTGTTAAACAGTACGCAAGGAGCAAAGAAATGATCGGAGAGGTGATCCAAACTTTCAATATTTGATAAATAATTCTTTTTCTCCAAATCTCTGTCCAGTTCTTTGTTGCCCCTACACCTACAATGGCTGAAGTCGTGACTTGTGTCATCGGAATCGGGATCCCTAATAAGGAAGCACCAACTACCAGTACTCCTGATGTTCCTGATACCATAACACCGTCTGTTAAGGTTAAGGTAGAAATGCGCTTACCATTCGTTTCAAGCACTCTGCCTCCTAATAAAATACTTCCAAGGGCTATAAACACTCCTCCAGCCAGCAGCCCCATTTCCTTAGGTAAAACACCCGCTCCAACTAGGGGACCAATTGCATTCGCTACGTTGTTCATTCCAGCAGCAAATGCTTCTATGAAACCAGTAATAATGAGCAAGATCGAAATCCATTTGGAAATTTGTCTATTCGCTGAATGCTTGCGCTTTTTCCTCCAGTAGTTCCCAAATAATCCAAAACAAAATGTCAGTGCAAAGGCAACAACAGGCACGATAACCCAAAAGGTAACGACGTGGATCAGATTTTCAAGGTAGAGTTGTTGTAATGAGATCCCTACCCCGACGATGGCTCCAACTGTTACTTCACTTGTTGAGAGCGGAATGCCAATCATGTTTGTGAAAAATAGTGTAATGGCCGATACAGACAAGATAATGACAGCCGCCTGAACAGTAAGCAGTTCAGAAGCGATCAGTCCCTTTCCTATCGTTTCCACTACTTCTCCACCCCACAACGCACCAAGTAAACCTCCTACGCCGCTTAGGATAAGAGCTGTTCGTTTCTTTTTGATAACTTGAGCCCCATAAGCAATCCCCATCGTTGCAGCCGAACCACTCGCTCCAACATTAAACGCGAAAAAACAGGAGACGGCCAGCCCTATTATGATCAGTGTCATGAACGAGAGTCCTTAGGAGGCCCTGTGTGGAGACCACATTCCGTCTTTTCGAATCCCTTCCATCTGGAGGAACGATCGTTAGGGTCATCTGAGGGAGCCGTACAAGGTATACAGCCAATACTTGCGTATCCCTGATCATGTAGCTCATTGTATGGAAGATTATTTGCACGGATATGCTCCCACACATCTTCCCAGGTCCAGTGAATAAGAGGACATACCTTGATCGAACGGAATCGATCATCTCTATTCACAAAATTGGTCTCACTTCTGCTGGCAGATTGCTCGCGTCTTAACCCGGAAACCCAGGCCGTCGCCCCGTTTAACGCTTCTTCAAGCGGCTTTATCTTTCTGATATAACAACATTGATCAGGATTTCGATTCCACAACTCATCGCCATGCTTACTTGCCTGTTCCTTCAAGGTTAAATCTGGCTTTTTCATCGTAATCTGCAATTCTGGAAATCTTTCTTTTATTTGATTAATAAGATCGTATGTCTCCTGAAAATGGACATCCGTATCCAGGAATACAATCGCTGCATCTTTCTTTACCTGAGAAATCAGATCAATCAATACAATTCCTTCTGCTCCAAAGCTGCACGCATAAACGATATCATCATACGAACGATAAGCCCATTTCAGCACTTGTAATGCTTCTTGTTTATGATCTGCTGTAATTTGATCTGGGAAAGGATTTTCAAATATAGAGTCATAGGTTAACACGTTATTGTTCATAGTTTAGTCCTCCTTAATAGATAACGTTACTATTTGTCAAAAGCAAAGAAAAAAGGCAGCACTGCCCACTCCAGCAAGCAGCACCGCCTCTAGTTGTCTAGTCAGCAGCAACATGATTCAATTAAAAAAATCCTCTTCTTAAACAGCAATAAGAAGAGGGTTTCAGTTACGAATTACGTCTCTTCTTATCTATCAAGCCAATAGCTTGTTGGAGTTAGCACAGTACTATGACTAGTCTGTTGCCGGGGTTTCGTCGGGCCAAGTCCCTCCACCCCTCTGGATAAGAATTTGATTTAATTTTGTTACAGGAAAATATACAACAAGTATTGTCTTCTGTCAAAGGGATTTTTCTAAAATTTGTTACTTGTGAAGTCTTAAAACCCTTTATTCATAGTGATTTAGTTGGGAATGATAAAATTTAAATTTTTTTGAAAATTACTCTTGATTCCTTGTTTTATTTCGTGTAATGTAAGTCGCAACATCATGAAATGAATAACCAACTTTTGGAATATGATTTAAATTCTTGTACTAGATCATTAGTAGAAATCATAAACTACGTTTAGACGAATTCCGCAACAATGCATAAATTTTTTCTTGAACTCAATAGTCTATTGATGTAAAGTAATGTATTAAAAATACCAAAAAATTACATAAAGATTCTTATCTAGAGAGGTGTAGGGACTGGCCCGATGAAGCCTCAGCAACCACTGGTATAACCAGACTGGTGCTAAATCCAGCAAGTTATTTAAAACTTGGAAGATAAGGAGAAGCATGAAATATTTTAAAGCCTTCTTCTTACAGAAGGCTTTTTTATTTTTTTAAAAGGAGAATGATCATGTCTACTACCTCACGTACGGAAACGAAGCTTGTTCATACAGGTAAGAACAATGAGGATGCTACAGGAACCATTAATGCACCTGTCTATTTCTCAACTGCCTATCAGCACCCTGGCATCGGCGAATCAACCGGCTTTGACTACTCAAGAACAGGTAATCCAACCAGAGCCATACTCGAACGTTCCATTGCCGAAATCGAACACGGAGAAATGGGATTCGCATTCAGTTCAGGAATGGCAGCGATCCAAACTGCACTTTCTTTATTCGCCCATCAAGATGAAATCCTTGTGTCAGAAGACCTTTATGGCGGTAGTTATCGTTTATTCGAGCATCTTTCCTCTCAATATGGTTTGACATTTCACTATTGTAACAGCCAGCATCTATCTGATTTAGAACGATACATTACTAACAAAACAAAAGCCATTTACATTGAGACACCTACAAATCCGCTTATGCATGTAGCGGATATTCCGGCTATCGCGAGAGTGGCTAGAGAACATGGACTTCTGCTGCTTGTCGATAACACCTTATATACACCGCTTCTGCAACAGCCTTTACGAGAAGGAGCCGATATTGTAATCCATAGTGCAACGAAATATTTAGGCGGTCATAACGATACTTTGGCTGGATTACTTGTCGCAAGGGACTCTGTGATTTGTGAAAAATTAGCTCTTCATCAAAATACCACCGGTGCCGTCCTCTCCCCTTTTGACTCGTGGCTGCTCATGCGGGGAATGAAAACCCTTGCCTTACGAATGGAGCGGCACGAAAAAAATGCAAAGGCGGTAGTTGCATACCTGGAGCGGCATCACGCCATTACACACGTCTTTTATCCCGGTCGAGGCGGAATGCTTTCCTTTCGACTAGCAGCTGAGCACTGCATCGATCCTTTTTTAAGAAACTTGAAAGTCATCACCTTTGCCGAGAGTCTCGGCGGAGTAGAAAGCTTTATCACCTATCCAGCAACTCAGACTCACGCCGACATACCAGAGGATAAGCGGAAAAACTATGGTGTGTGTAATCGGCTGCTGCGGTTTTCAGTTGGCATTGAAAGTATAGACGATCTGATCGCGGATCTCGATCAGACGCTGAATAAATTACAAGGGAAATAGCAGATATTTGGAATCGATCCCATACCTTAATTGAGAACAGGAGGAACAGTATGAACCTGAGAGAAGCCCTTCAAGACAAAACTGTAGTAGGCGACGGTGCTATGGGAACATTGCTTTACTCTTACGGCATTGACCAGTGCTTTGAGGAGTTAAACCTTTCCCATCCTGACGAAGTCCTGTATGTTCACCAGGCGTATGTTAATGCTGGTGCTGACATTATTCAAACGAATACATATGGAGCCAATTATATTAAACTAGCACGTTATGGGTTAGAGGATAAAGTAAAAGAAATCAATACAGCAGCTGTCAGACTAGCTAAACAAGCAGCAACAGACAATACCTATGTAGTGGGTACCATCGGAGGAATACGCGGCATTAAAAAACAAGCCGTCTCCCTGGAAGAAATCAAACGAACCTTTCGTGAGCAGCTTTACTGTTTGTTGTTTGAAGAAGTTGATGGAATTTTACTAGAAACGTTTTATGACCTGGAAGAACTTATAACCGTTTTAGAAATTGCTAGAAAAGAAACCACTCTCCCGATTATCGCCCAAGTGTCCATGCATGAACCAGGTGTACTTCAGGAAGGCACCTCCCTTGCTGAAGCTTTAGCAATCATAGAAAAAGCAGGGGCTGATGTAATTGGGGTCAATTGCAGATTGGGACCTTACCACATGGTCCAGGCATTAGAGAGTGTCCCTCTTCCAGAAAGAGCCGTACTTTCTGCCTACCCGAATGCTAGCTTGCCAGCTTACCAAGATGGCAGATTTGTTTACAAAACAGATGCGAATTATTTTAAAGCAAGTGCCCGCGCCCTTTATGAACAAGGAGCCAGACTTATAGGGGGCTGCTGCGGAACGACACCCGAGCATATTGCTGCAATTGCGAACGAAGTAAAAGGTATCAAGCCAATCGAACAGAAGAGCATTTCTATTCAGGAAAAGGCTCCGGCTTCCCCTGAAGAGCATAAAGATACTCGTCCACACCTTTACGAAATAGCTGAGCAAAGACCGTCCATTATTGTTGAGCTTGATCCACCGAAGCGTCTCTCTACCGATCGATATTTAAAAGGGGCGCAGGCGCTCCAAGAAGCTGGCGTCGATTCAGTGACATTAGCCGATAATTCACTCGCCAGCCCGAGAATTTGCAATACAGCCGTCGCCTCCATTATCAAGCAAAAATTCGATATCAATCCGTTAGTCCATATATCCTGCCGCGACCGAAACCTGATTGGTCTGCAATCCCACTTGATGGGACTGCATACACTCGGAATCACCCAGGTCCTTGCTATCACCGGAGATCCGACTAAAATCGGTGATTTTCCTGGCGCTACATCCGTCTATGACCTGTCTTCATTTGATTTGATTCATTACATCAAACAACTGAATAAAGGAATTTCATTCTCTGGAAAATCACTTGGAATAAACACGAATTTCTCCGTTGCAGCAGCTTTTAATCCAAATGTTCGAAACCTTAATCGAGCGGTTGGCCGTTTAGAAAAAAAGATCAAATATGGCGCAGATTACTTTATCAGTCAGCCAGTTTACAGTAAAGAGCAGCTGAAAGAAGTCTATGAAGCCACCAAGCATATATCAGCCCCTATTTATATTGGCATCATGCCATTGATCAGCTCGCGTAATGCGGAGTTTTTGCACAATGAAGTACCAGGAATTACGCTCTCTTCGGAGATTAGACAGCGTATGGAAGCTTGCAGCCACGACCCCGTGCTATCCCAAGCCGAAGGGATCGCCATTGCAAAATCTTTAATTGATGCTGCAATTAATTATTTTAACGGGATTTATTTAATCACACCCTTTTTACGATACGAAATCACAGAAGAACTCACTCATTATATTAAGCAGAAAACACAAACAGACAAGGAAAGGAAGGTTGTAAATGGGAGCCACATTATTTGAACAACATCTCGCAAAACGAATTCTTGTATTGGACGGAGCCATGGGAACAATGCTGCAAAATGCCGGACTTGAAGCAGAAGATTTTGGGGGAGAATCCTATGAGGGTTGTAATGAATACTTGAATATAACGGCGCCAGAAGTGCTTGAGCACATTCATGTTCAATACCTGGAGGCGGGCGCAGATATCATTGAAACAAATACATTTGGAGCAACTGATCTCGTACTCGACGAATATGAGTTAGGTCACTTAGCAGAAGAGATTAATTACAAAGCGGCACAAATCGCTAAACAGGCGGCCAGTACCTTTTCAAAAGATGGGCGTCCCCGTTTCGTAGCTGGAGCTATGGGACCAACGACCAAAACCCTCTCCGTGACAGGAGGAACAACTTTTGAAAAGTTGGCCGATTCCTATGAAGAGCAAGCAAGAGGATTGATCAAAGGTGAAGTTGACCTGCTCTTGTTAGAGACTTCCCAGGATATGCTGAATGTAAAAGCGGCCTACCTTGGAATCACTCGAGCCTTTACATCACTCCAGCAAACACTTCCTTTGATGATTTCGGGAACGATCGAACCGATGGGCACTACACTTGCAGGGCAGTCGATCGAAGCTTTTTATTTATCGCTGGAACATATGAAACCTGCTGTTGTCGGGTTAAATTGTGCAACTGGTCCGGAATTCATGCGCGATCATGTTCGTTCACTTTCAGAGCTTGCTACCACCTCTGTCAGTTGTTATCCAAATGCCGGGCTTCCTGATGAAGAAGGTCATTATCACGAAACACCTGAATCTCTAGCTATAAAGGTTGCCGGTTTTGCAGAAAAGGGTTGGCTGAATGTCGTAGGCGGCTGCTGTGGTACAACACCCGATCATACAAGAGCACTTGCAGAGGCTATAAAGGAAATCGAACCTAGAAAGGTACCCTCGTCCCATCCGCACGCTGTTTCAGGAATCGAACCGTTTATTTATGAAGATAAAAATGACCGCCCGATTCTGATTGGTGAGAGAACCAACGTAATCGGCTCCCGCAAATTCAAACGGTTGATCGCAGAAGGAAAATTTGAAGAAGCTTCGGAAATTGCCAGAGCCCAAGTGAAGAAAGGCGCCCAGGTGATTGATATTTGTCTCGCTGACCCAGATCGCGATGAAGTAGAGGATATGGAAGCATTTATGAAACAAGTCATCAATAAAGTGAAGGTCCCACTGATCATCGATTCAACTGATGTGGCCGTTATCGAAAAAGCGCTCACCTACTCGCAGGGAAAAGTGATTATCAATTCGATCAACCTTGAAGACGGCGAAGACCGCTTTAAAGAAGTCCTTCCACTCGTACATCAATACGGTGCCGCCGTCGTCGTCGGGACTATTGATGAAGAAGGAATGGCGCTTACAGCCGAGAGGAAACTTGCGATCGCCAAACGCTCTCGCAATATTTTAGTCGACGAATACGGTCTTGATGAAACGGACATTATTTTTGACCCGCTCGTCTTCCCTGTCGGAACTGGTGATGAACAATACATCGGCTCTGCTAACGAAACGATTGAGGGAATTCGTTTAATTAAGAAACAGCTGCCAAATTGCCAAACCGTTTTAGGGGTAAGTAATGTCTCCTTTGGCCTTCCCCCAGTTGGAAGGGAAGTTCTCAATGCCGTCTATCTTTATCATTGCACAAAAGCTGGACTTGATTATGCGATTGTAAATACCGAAAAGCTGGAACGATTTGCTTCTATAGCTGAAAAAGAAATTAAACAGGCTAATGACCTGCTTTTTCAAACGACTGATGGCACACTCGCATCTTTTACAGCCTTTTACCGCGGTAAGAAAAAGGAAGTCAAAGTACCAACAGCAACGATGAGTTTACCCGAACGATTGGCCCACTATGTTGTGGAAGGAACAAAGGAAGGATTACTCCCCGACCTTGAAAAGGCGCTGGAAACGTACCCTGCCCCTTTAAAAATTATCAATGGACCACTTATGGAAGGAATGGCTGAAGTTGGACGCCTATTTAACGACAATCAGCTTATTGTAGCCGAAGTTCTGCAAAGCGCTGAGGTAATGAAAACCTCAGTTGCTTTTCTTGAACCTCATATGGAAAAAGATGATACGTCCAATAAAAAAGGGAAAATCCTTCTTGCGACCGTCAAAGGCGATGTGCACGACATCGGGAAAAACCTTGTAGATATCATTCTAAGCAACAATGGATTTGAAGTAGTCGATCTCGGAATCAAAGTTACTCCGCCTGAGCTAATCAAACAAATTAATGAGGAAAAACCTGACTATATTGGATTATCAGGATTGCTCGTCAAGTCAGCGCAGCAAATGGTATTAACCGCCCAGGACCTGAAACAGCAGCGAATAAATCTGCCGATATTGGTGGGCGGCGCTGCCTTATCAAGAAAGTTTACGAATACAAAAATCGCTCCTCAATATGAAGGTACAGTCTTTTATGCAAAGGACGCTATGGACGGACTAGGCCTAGCAAACCAGCTTAGTCAAAGGGAGGAGCGAGAGCTGTTAATTCACCAGCAAAAAGAGAAACAGGCCAAAGCTATTGCGAGAGGAAGTGAGCAAACCAAGGTTCAATCAGCCACAGCCGTAGCTGATAAGCCAGTATCAAACGTTTCTAAGACCGTCCCGATTTACCAGCCGCACGATTTCGAACAGCATATTTTACGCGATTATTCCATTGCTCATATTAAACCTTTTATTAACATGCAGATGCTGATTGGTCATCACCTGGGGCTAAAAGGCAGATTTTCCAAACTATTAGAAGATGGAAATAGCAAAGCTCACCAGTTAAAAGAGGTTGTCGATGATTTACTGCTGAAGGCTGAAAAAGAAAACTGGATCCAGCCGTCCGCTCTCTACCAGTTCTTTCCCGCCCAATCTGATGGGGATGACGTAATCATTTACGATCCTGCTGCTCAAAAGACGATCCTTGAACGCTTTACTTTTCCTCGCCAATACAAGGAGCCGTATCTTTGCTTAGCAGACTATCTGCGCTCCGTATCCAGCGGGGAAATGGACTATGTTGGCTTCTTCTCGGTTACGGCCGGTAAAGGAATCAGGGAGCGATCTTTAGAGATGAAACAACAAGGGGAATATTTGAAGAGCCACGCGTTGCAAGCATTAGCTTTAGAAACGGCAGAAGGTCTAGCCGAACACATCCATCAGCTCCTGCGGGACAAATGGGGATTCCCTGACCCGACGGATTTCACGATGCAAGAACGTTTCTCAGCCAAATATCAAGGGCAACGATATTCATTCGGCTATCCGGCCTGTCCCGATTTAGACGATCAGAAAAAATTATTTCAATTGATTAGGCCAGAAAAAATCGGGATTGAATTAACTGAGGAATGCATGATGGAACCCGAAGCCTCCGTCACGGCCATGGTATTTGCCCATCCTGAAGCACGTTATTTTAACGTTCATTAAGTATTGAAAAAAGACAAGAGCCCTAAAAGGAGGAATTTTAATATATGAGTGCTTACAATGATCGAGTAGAGACGAAATTCATTCATTCTTCGGCCAGTCATGATCATACGGAACATAACACAGGTGCCGTTAACGTTCCAATTTACTTGTCATCCACCTACCATCAAAAAAGCTTTGATCAGTTTGGTCCGTATGATTACAGCAGGTCCGGCAACCCAACGCGGCAAATATTAGAAGACACCATCGCAGACTTGGAGGGAGGTCAAAGAGGGTTAGCTTTCGCATCAGGCATGGCAGCTATTTCCGCCGCCTTTATGCTTCTTTCTTCAGGGGACCATGTACTCGTATCGAAAGATGTATATGGAGGCACTTACCGCCTGATCACAGAGATACTCAATAAGTACAATATCGAACATACTTTTGTAAATATGTCCGACCTTAACGAAACGTGCAGTGCCATCCAGCCAAACACGAGAGTGCTCTATATTGAGACACCTTCAAACCCATGCCTGAATATTACCGACATCGAAGGAGTCGTTAAATTAGCTAAAGCCAATGACTGCCTAACTTTTGTTGATAACACATTTATGACACCTCTTTACCAGAATCCGCTTGAGCTGGGAGCCGATGTTGTGCTTCATAGTGCCACCAAGTTTTTATCTGGGCACAGTGACATTATCGCAGGTTTAGCCGTCACGAAGACTAAAGAGCTTGGTGAAAAATTAGCTTTTATTCAAAACTCATTTGGTTCAATCTTAGGGGTTCAGGATGCTTATCAATTAATCCAGGGCATTAAAACCCTGGGTGCGAGACTATCACATTCTTCTGAAACGGCAGAAAAAATCGCCCTGCACCTTCATCATCATCCGTTGACGGAAGACGTTTATTATCCTGGTTTATCTTTTCACGATGGATACCCCATCCATGCCAGACAATCTAAGGGATCAGGTGCCCTCCTATCCTTTCGTTTGCCAACTAAATCTGCTGCCAAAGCATTTGTGGAAAATATTCGCCTGCCGGTTTTCGCAGTAAGTCTTGGTGCAGTCGAATCGATTCTTTCTTGTCCTGCCACCATGTCACATGCAGCTATGCCGGCAAAAGAAAGAGAAACCAGAGGCATTACCGATGGGCTGCTAAGACTCTCCGTTGGATTAGAACATCCAGACGATTTAATCAAAGATATAGATCAGGCTTTTGAAGCAGCCTCACAGGTTATCAATAAAAAAGGTATTTTGTTGTAAGAGCAACTGGGGTGACCTGGAAGACTTCCATCAGCGAAGGTTACGTGCCCTATGAACTCTGCATCTTACCTATTTATATATATTAATTAAAATGGAAAGGATGTTGAACTATGAAAAGAACGTTAGAAGAGCGGCTGCAGGATGGCCCGGTGATTTGCGGGGAAGGATATTTATTTGAACTTGAAAGGCGTGGATATTTACAGGCAGGCTCGTTCGTACCTGAAGTCGCACTTGAAAATCCTCAAGCCTTAAAACAGACTTACCGTGATTATATGTTAGCAGGTTCAGATGTCGTTCTAGCTTTCACGTACAATGCACATCGTGAAAAAATGCGCATCATTGGAAAAGAAAATTTACTAGAGCCTTTAAACCGACAGGCTATTCGACTGGCAAAAGAAGTAGCGAAGGAGCATCCAGAAGAAGAAGCGCTGGTGGCAGGTAATATTTCAAATACAAACCTATTTAACCCTGAAGATCCACAATCCATAGACAGTGTACGCCATATGTTTGCTGAAATGGTCGGATGGTGCAAGGACGAAAATGTCGACTTTGTAAATGCAGAAACTTTCTACTATTATGAGGAAGCTAAAATAGCCTTGGAGGAAATCACTAAACAAGGATTACCCGCTGTCATAACATTCGGACTCATGGGCGAAAATATTCTCCGAGATGGCTACACCGTCGAAGAGGCCTGTCGCTTACTAGAAGATCAAGGCGCATTAGTTGTCGGCATGAACTGCTTCCGCGGTCCAGCCACTATGCAGCCTTATGTAGAGAAAATTCGTGATAAGGTAGATGGTTATGTCGGAGCACTGCCTATTCCCTATCGAACTACAGAAGAACACCCTACCTTCTTCAATTTACCTGATGGGGGTTGTGCTTGCAATCTTCCCACAGAGACGACATTTCCAACTTCATTAGACCCGCTCTATTGTAATCGTTACGAGCTGGCCCAGTGGGCAAAGACTGCTCATGAAGCAGGTATTAACTATATTGGCTTGTGTTGCGGGGCATCCCCGAGCATGCTGAGAGAGGTTGCAGAAACAGTTGGACGCACCACAGTAAACTCAACCTACTCTCCAAATATGGAAAAACACTTTTTATTTGGATCAGATGATACGTTACAACCTCATATCACTTCCTATAAAACGAAAGCATGAGAAGAATGCTCCTGCGATCTGAAGAGGGTCGCAGGAGTTTTCAGCTTGTTGTTTTTCTCTATAAGTATTTTATGCGTAGTGGAGAATACCGCTCTCTATATTCGCAGTCTCCTCTCGAGAATCACGCTATGGGAGCTATTATTTGCTGGGATAAGACGATTAGACGGCCCATATACTCATGATGCTTAGCTGCTCTGAAATGTGCGATAATATATACAGGCTTACTAACAATGAGGTGATGTTATGAAAAGAATATTTTATGGAGAAAATGAAAATCAATTTGGTGAATTACGCCTTCCTGACCATGAAGGCCCTCATCCCGTCGCTATTGTTATTCACGGTGGTTTTTGGCGGGAACCCTTTCGGCTGGATAACATGACACAGGTAGCTGAAGACTTAACGGCAAACGGCATAGCGACTTGGAATATTGAATATCGTCGTGTTGGCCAGGAAGGTGGCGCATGGCCGGGTACGCTCACAGATGCGGCTGATGCTAGTGACTATCTTACAACCCTTGCTGATACATACCCGCTAGATTTAAACCGGGTTATCACGATCGGTCATTCTGCTGGAGGACATTTGGCTTTATGGCTCGCAGCCCGCCATTGTCTGTCCAAGAACAGTGAACTTCATACAACGGACCATCCCCTGGCGATTTCCGGAGCAATCAGCTTGGCAGGTGTAAGTGATCTGGAGCGCATGTATGACGTACATCAATTTCGGGAAAAAGCTTTATCTGCGGAGCCCAATAATCCGACTGCCGAGCTGCTTCAAAGCACTCCTGAAGAACAACCTGTCCGTTACCATGATGCTTCTCCTATCGAACTGCTGCCTTTAGATGTACCTCAAGTGTTGATCCACGGTGCACTGGACATCAATGTTCCGGTCGGCATTAGTGACCACTATCACCGTGAAGCCCAGGAAGCTGGTGATTTTGTTAAATATGTAGGACTGCCGGAAGCTGAGCATTTTATGTTAACCGATACGACTACCGCTGCCTGGAAAGTTGTTCTAGAAGAAGTCGAAACGCTTATATCAAACTTGTAGAAAGGATGCCATGAATGGGGAAATGTAATATTAATCATTCACATGCTGATGTGGTGAATAAACTCGAAAGTCAGGAACAGTTTTTGCCGCTCCACTTAGTTGAAGGGCTCCATGCCTTTTTGCAAAAAGAACACGATCAAGAAACATTAAATGATTTATTTCATCTTCTGAAAAAGTATGATCTATCATCTGAGAGTGAACAAGAAGATAGAAATGTTCAATTAACAAAAATGATTGGCTAGGCAATAGAAGGGGCTAACCTTTTACATGCAAAAGGTTAGCCTCTTCTTTTTTGTGGGAATAGTTCAGTTTCTACTATAGACTATTTGATAGCAATTGTTTATTTCTTGCTGCAGAGTTTCAGGAGCGCCTTCCCACTTGATAAGATCAATACTCAACAAGGTCTCCACTTTATCTTCAATTTCGTCGGAGAAATCAAGCCATTCAAACTGCGGCATCCTGGGCGCTATTACAGCAAGGTCAATATCCGAATCTTCTTGGTGATCTCCATATGCCCTTGACCCAAACAAAAGAATCCTGTCTATTGTATTGAAGTTATCAGCAATGATAGTAATTTGTTCTATTATACTTATAGGAATCACTCTATTTATCCTCATATTTCTTTCTTAATACCTTAAACGTTGACAACATTTCTGGAAAGTAGCTATTAATATTACTTAGAATTTGATTCGCTGTTTCTTCATTATATGTGTGTGAAGTCTCATTACGATCTTTAAGCATTTGCAACCATGCCTGTTCATCTTGTAACCAGCCAGCTTTATATGCAGATTTTAATGTTTCTTTAGGAGTCTTTGTTTCAATACCTTCGGACAGCAACAGTCTTCTGAGGGTTTTCCAATATAGTTCAATAGTAAATTCAAAACGTTGAATTGTGCCATCAACGATGAGACTATTGCTTTGGTCTTCAGACAGTGCTTCTTCTAATCTAGTTATAGCCTGTTCAAGGTTAGCCATACTTTGATTGATTTTTCTCTCTAAATTATCCATCGATATCATCCTCCCTTTTGATCTTTTACAACAATAACCGCTCCAACCCAACCGTGACACCTCTATGAGAGTTTGAGGTATTTATCCCCTTATCAACTTCCACTTTTAATAGCATTATAACCTTAATTTAATTAGAGTAACAAAATAAGTTGGGCTAACCTGTATGTGAAATTACAAGATTAGCCCCAAGTGCATCTTCTATTATATATTTTCAATAAATAATCGAATGACATCTGCCCCGCCAATGAATGTTCCAAGCGAACTGCCGAGGTTCGCCAGCACGACAACGAGTAAAATACGAGTGGCTTTATTTCTCCAAAATCCTTTCACACTATGAACATCATCTGTAATCCTCTCAAAATCCCCAACATTTGGTCGTACAAAATACGCTTGTACAAAACCTGCAAACCACCCTGCAGCTGTGATCGGATCCAGCGAGGTAATCGGTGCTGCCACAAAAGCTGTAAGAATCGCAAGCGGGTGCCCCAATGCAATCGCGGTACCTATCGCTGACAAGGTCCCATTCCATAATACCCAGCTGATCGTCTGTTGCAATCCGGCCGACGGATCTGCGCTAAAGGTGAAAGCAATTAATGCGATTAATATAATAGGAATTGTCCAGGCAATGATCTTAGGAGCCTTTGACTTTGGCGGAAGTTCATTTAAGCGCGTTAAATCATGTTCTTCCTTAATTTCCTCTTTAATACCAGGAACATGAGCAGCTCCGAGCACAGCCACTACCTTTTTGCCTGGTGCCTCTTTTATTTTTTGTGCTAAAAATTGATCTCGTTCATCAATAAGAGGCCGCTTCAGTTTAGGAAAGGCCTCCGCGAATTCATTCAAGACAGAATTAATCGTATCTTTCTCCTTCATCTTCTCCAGTTCTTCTTCAGAAATGCTCTCCTTGCTGAAGATACTGGCAACCACTTGGGTAAGCAGCATTGCTTTGCCTTTTAAACCAAGACCTCGCCAAATACGAGCAAACGTAATTTGAATATTACGATCAGCTAGAACAAGTTCGGCCCCAGTTTCCTGAGCTGATTCAATCCCTTGAATCATTTCTTGACCTGGTTTAATGCCAAATTGCTTGGCCATTCGATTCTGGAAGGAAGAGATCGCAAGGTTCATTAACAGTAAGGTAGCTTTCTTTTCCTTAATTATCTTAAAAATGTCCGTGTCTCTCCAGCTGTTTCCATCCTTAATCGACTGGTAACGCTGTTCATCAAGTTCCACACAAACGGAGTCCGGCTGTTCTGCCTCAATGACTTCCTTCACCTGCTCCGCACTGTGTTTCGAGACGTGGGCAGTACCGATTAAGATCAATTCTTTCTCGCCTATTTGTAATCTCGTAATATTTTCCTCTGACATTAATTAATCTTCCTTTATAATCCTGTCGTATGTAAATCTAATTACGATAATCTCTACTATTATACAATATAAGCTTGCTATTATAAAACTGTGTCCATCTCTTTATTATAAGAATACATGATGTCAAAATCGGCTAATCAGTTATCTTCTTTCTCTTTGATTTTGTTAAGCAAACCTATAATTTTCTCATTCTGACGGACTTGTATATCGCTATTAATTTTGATCATTCTAATCCATCTTATGATAGAGGCAATCAATAGGATGATCGCTAAATAGAATAACACTCCAATAACATTTAATTCTCTCCTTTTTTACACCTAATAGGATCTTATTACTTGTTTTTCAACTTCACAAACAATAAAATAAGGATCAATCCTACCTTAAGACACTATCTAATTGAGATAGGCCGCTATCATCAGGGGTTAGGACCTTATCCCCCAGCGTTGGGATGCTATCCAAACATGCTAGGGTGTTATCCTTTCACGTTAAGTCGTTATCCAACCCGCCTCTCTTCTATTCCGATAACGTCGCTCTACCTTCGAATCCCAAAACCAACAATAAAAGGAATGATCTTATTTGAAAAAACGCTCCAAGACATTGCCCCATCTCCGGCTCGAGAGACTACTAGACCGCTTGCCTCCCGACTATTCAAATCGCGGTGATATTCAAGAACAGTTTTTAAAGCAGACGGCCGGCCACTTCGGAGAAACTACCGCAGACTTTTACCTTCAATACCTTCCCGGAGAGCAATACCGCATCATTCAAGACCTTCGTCTCTTTGATGGGATACAGCATTTCCAGATCGACGCCCTCATCCTCTGCACCGAATTCATCCTCATCCTTGAAGTGAAAAATCTGAAAGGAAAACTCATATTCGACCTTGAACATAGTCAGCTTTTTCGTGAACTGAATGGCAAAAAGGATATTTTCCCTGATCCATTCTTACAAGTCGGTCACCAGACCATTCAACTCTCTCGTTGGCTCAATCAATTCAACTTTCCTTCTATTCCTATCGATTCTTTCATAGTAGTGGCAAACCCAAACACTATAATTAAAACCCATGGTCGTGATCCACAACAACTAAAAAGCAAAATTATCCGTGCCAAGAAACTATACACCATGATTGAAAATAGAAAGGCTCACTATAGTCATGCTACGTGGACGCCTGAGCAAGTAGCTGATTTGGCGCTTCTCATGCAAAAAGAAAACACCCCCTATCAAGGAGGAGCTATTCTTGATTGTTTCAACCTAACTGTTGAGGATTTGATCATGGGGGTACAATGTGCAGAATGCAGAACTTATCCAATGCTCCGGAAGCGGGATCATTGGTACTGCATTAATTGCGACTATAAATCTAAGGATGCTCACTTAAGAACATTGCAAGATTATCAACTGCTTATTGCTGATAAGATCACCAATCCGCAATTCAGGAAATTTGCATGCGTTTCTTCCACAAAGGTAGCTAGAAGATTACTATCTGAAAGTTGCTCCCATAATTTCGGCCAAACCCAATCTCGAAAATATACCATAAGCCTAATTGAATAGCTTCAAATTTATCATTAGGGAGGTATCTTATTGAGATAGGACACTATGGCTAACAGTTAGGACGTTATCGCCTCTCGTTAAGGAGCTATCTCCACGACTAAGGGTTTTATCCCCCTCCGATAAGGCGTTATTTATACTGCGCTTTGTCGTAACAGCTCTTTAAGCTTATTGCGGAGAATGGTTTCTTCTTCACTTCCTGTTGTTTTCATCCTTACAATTGGAATTCCGTACTTCTTTAGAATAGCATCCTTCATTTCATCTCTACTTAACTGGGCCGGATTGTTTTCATGGTAGTCATGTCCATCCACCTCAACGACTAAGACCGGCATTTTATCCATTTTGTTAAAAATCACAAAATCCGTATGTGTCAGTATATTCATGGCATAAGTTCGTTCATCTTCATTTAGTTTGCCGGAATCCTTAATCAACATTTTTAGAGGCTGGTGGAGAACATGGTCAAGACTGGTGAACTCGTCTTCCCCCAAGACCTTTTCAATTACTGCATTCATCAAATTCTCGGACTGGTATTTGGACACTTTCTTAGTACTCGCCATGACTTTCAGCAGCTTATCTGAATAACTGCTATAGAGAAGATCGAATACAGAACGAATTTCACTCTGGATGATTTCATAATTATTATATTTGATATACTTAACCAAGTCACCGATGTTCGTACCATGCCAGGATTCACTTCCTTTAGCAACTACCACAACCAGTTGTTCTACGGCACGCGAAACAGCTACATTAATGAGATTTGGATCGTCGACGAAATCTTTCGCTTTCACTTTATTTGAAACTGTCGTCAGGATCATCATGTCCTTTTCTCTTCCTTGATATTTATGAACGGTGTCTGCCTGGATTTCAGGCATTACATTTTCGGCGTGAAGTTTATCTGCTTGCGAACGATAAGGGGCAACGATACCGACCGATTGCTCCTCATTGTTTCTTTGCTGCGGAAGAACCTCTTTGAAGATTACATCGATCTGTCGTTGATTGACCTTTCCTCTCGCGTGATTTCCCTCCACTGTTTGATACAATTTAATCGGACTTTCCGTTTTTTCACGTTCACTCAGTACAATCAATTCATTGTTGTAAAATTTTTGATTACAAAACCCGATGATCTTCGGATGACAGCGGTAATGCTCTTTTAGTAATGTTCGTGGAATAGCAGAAAATAAGCTCACCATCGACGACAATAAATTTTGCTCTGCAAAATTGTACGACGATGACAATTGGTAAGAATCAAAAATCTTGTCTGCTGCCTTTCTTACCTCCTTTGTAACTACATTGGGAAGTTGCTTCAGATCCCCAACAATAACAGCATTTTTCGCAGAAGATAAAGCCAAAGCGCCTGTAACGATATCCACTTGCGAAGCTTCATCAACAAGTACAAAGTCGAATAAATAGTTCTTTGGTGAGCAGTTCCGTAAAGAATGAGTTGTACTTAAAATGAGGGGATAATCTTTGATAAATCGTTCAATGTTTTTCCAAAGTGCATCTTCCTGAAATTGAACCCTCTCCCTTTTTGAGCCATATTTCTTAGCCAAAGAGGCTTTAAATAGTTTCATTGATGCTTCGGTGTACTCTTCCATAGCGCTGTCAAAATGGTAATTCTCGAGATCCTGTGCTATTTTAGCCATTTCATCTGTTAACTCTTGCATTTTCAAGTCATAAAACTTCATCTGCAAAAAGGTAACAACATCCTCTGCCGGATAGGAGTACATTTTGAAACTATAAATTCCATGAAGAAACAGCTGTCGAATTTTACTGAGACCCTTCATCTTTCCTTCCGAGGCCATTTTTTTATAGCTAACTAGGATATTCAAAATCTTATCTGCACTCAATCGAAAAAGAGTCTTCAATTCTAATCCTTCGACACTTTTAGCCGGTATATAGTCCCAAAAATATTGATACTCTATTTTCAAGTTTGATAGTTCCTGTTTCAATGAAGCAAGCCTGTTCTTTCTTTCAAGCATGTGAGTCAAACGGTCCTGCTTACCCCTCAACATTGCATGAATCGATTGATACTCTTCTTCCTCCAACTTCCAACCACTCATAGCTGGATATGTACCATTCTGCTCAGCAAAAAAAGTCTTTTTGTTCTCTTTATTACCAAGGGATGCAGCTATAAACTCTAACCCATGTTTTTGCAACTTCTCATACACATTAATAGTAGCAGCATTGTTATTAGAAGTTACGGCAACCGTCTTATCATTCATAATTGCATTGGCAATGATATTCAAAATCGTCTGAGTCTTCCCAGTCCCAGGAGGTCCCTCGATTATACTCACCTGATCCTTCATCGCCTTTTCAACCGCCGACTTCTGACTGCTGTTAAATCCAAAAGGGAACAGGACAGCCGGAGGTTGTTCTTCTTTTTTTAGAGGCTTCATTTCCAAATAATTAGAAAGAACACTACGAGGACTAATAAAAGAGAGACCTTGGAATTGCTTTGCTAAGAAAGTCTCCTCTTCACCCACTTTTTTACCTACTTGGTTAGCAAGTTCTTTCAGATATTTAAAAACCTTTCTTGACGTATCATTGGCCAAGGCAGACTGTTCGAACTTAATGGTAGAACTGTCATATTTATCGTTACATCCGTTCTTGAAAATAATCTTGATGTAGGGACCAAAATCGAGGATCCTGCGTATATTAGAGATTGGCTGGTCATTTTCATACACAATTCTATTACTTGCGTCCACCTCTTCTAAACAATTATATACCTCGACATACTGCTCGTTATAGGGATACACTTTATTGTTATGATTGAACTTAACTCACTAGCGTTGCATTAATATAGTCCAAAAATTCAGTAATCTCATATTTAGCTGTTAAAGTAAAAAAAGAGAACATCCACCTAAACAGGCGATTCTATCCATTTGGTATTTTTATACAGTTAAACTTGAGACAACAGCCATCGCGTCTGTATCAGGGGACACTCCGGAGGGCTTCTTTCCATTCCTGACAAGACTGCCATATCAGGGCTTTCAACCTTCTAGCGACTTTTAATGGGCTTAACTTCGATTGAGTTTCCTGACTATGTAGAACTAGTAAACAGAACGTAATCAATGCGATATAAATCTGGTTTTGAGCGGCTTCCTCATCAAAGCTGAAAAAACGTTTGATTGTGACGTGTTGCTTGATCCATCGAAAGAAAAGTTCAATCTGCCAACGATTTCGATACATTTCAGCTAAGGTTTCAGCCGGTGTTTCCATATCATTGGTCGTAAGCCGAAGAAGATTATGCTTCGTATCCCAAACTTCGATGACTCTCATCTCGGCATCCATCATATTTTGAAAAGATCCCAGCCGCACGACACGGTCCGATTTAATACGAGGCGAGTCTTCGACTGGGCACGCTTCAACTTCTGTCACGACAGTGTTTTTCTTGATTCGGGTTAAGAATGTATACCCTTCCCGACAAAGCTCATCGAAGCGTTCAAAGTCCATGTAGCCGCGGTCAAACACATACATGACATCTTTCTCATCCATTAAGATGTCCAGTTGATTGTTATCGTGCTCAAGTGCTGGCGTGATGACCGCTTGATCAGGGAACTGGTGGTTATCATCCATAAAAACCAATCTCAAATGAAGTTTTACTCCAGACTTTGTGGTTCGAAAAGATGCCCAGGGAAATTGGTCCTTATTCAGTGTGATTGTCGAGGAATCTATCAAATAGAGAGGCTTTCCGAATTTAGTCGGACCAGATTTCCCTTTGATTCTCATAGATAGTTCAGCGAAAATCGCTGCCAGAATGTCTGAATCGATGGCTCGATGCTTTCGTGATAACTGCGAGACACTAAGCGTTTCAAAACCCAGCTGAGCTTGAAGATTCTTATTAATCAGCGCATCTTCTAACGCCCGAAGGCTGTCTATTTCGTTTAAATGAGCGTAAATCATGAAATGGAGATAGGATTCAAACGAATATTTTTTCGTATACCGGTCCATCTCTTGGATAGGGACAGCTAAATTTTCTAGATTCATTACGTTTACGTATTTACCAAATGACGTTTTTACGGTATTCTTGTCCATGTGAGAGTCCTTTATATTGGATTTGGACAGGAACCCCTGCGCCAACCATTATAAAGGATTTTTTTATGGATCTGAATAAGTTCTGAACATTCAGATATTATTTATGCAACACTAGTGAACTTAACTAGACACTTTCCTCGTTGATACTCCCAACTCTCGATCTGTTCGGTTTTGTCTTTCCCTTTTAAAAGGATGAGATAGTTTTCTATATCCATAGATTTGATATCCCTCTTTTCTTCCATTGTACTAAGCATTTAACTTATCTAAGAATTTTCCTTGCGACATATTCTACCATATTTAACCTGATAACCATTAGACTATAGTATCTTCATGTGAAACATTAACCTTAAAACTCCACCAATCCCAGGTGGCGGGGGACTGTGTTTCCCCTACATCTATCCATTCAAAATATTACATCATATACTTATCCCCCTCTAATGTCAGTAACTCCGTACTGAAGTGAAGCCTATGTTAAAATAAAAGAATCATAGAACGAATTCGAGTAACTTAGGAGTGAACGAACGATGGACAAAAAAGACTTAGCCGGCATCCGCAGACAACTAAAAGTAGACAATGATTTATTGAAGATCTCAGACATTTTTAACGTATATATCATGAAAGAATCAACGGACATCTACCATCACCAAAGCCAGCCGTTCGAAATGCTCGACCGAGATCAGCAGGAGCTTTTTATGAATAATTTTAAAAAAGTGTTGACGGGCCAGCTCGATGAAAAGTTATTTGAATTAAAGTTCAAACGCGACGCTGAAAATCATAGTCAGCTCATTTTACATAAAGGTTTGCTAAGTAATGAGATCGAGGACTGGAAAGAACAGATGCTGCAGATGACAGAAAAAATGATCAAAGACCATCCGTATGAAAAGGATGTCGTCATTACCTTCATTCGCGCCGAATATATGAAACCAATGAAACACCGTAATGAAGAAGCTGAGGAAAGTGAACGGGACGCCGTTTATTCGAATCCTTTTATTCTTTGCAGCATCAACCAGACTCAAGAGCCTAAAAAGGAAATAAAATTCGATTATGTTGAGAAAGAGTTCAAGTACAAGATTGAAGTCGACCCGGTCATTGATCTCAAGAACCCGATGACAGGATTTCTATTTCCCTGCATCACAGATGGCGCGTCTGATGTGAACCACATTCTCTACGCTGCGGGCAAAGCCAATGAACCTGACTACCGCTTTATTGAAGACGTATTAAACGGAGAAGAGTTTATGACGGCAAAGGAAGACAAGGCAGTTTTTGAAGAAGTGATCAAAGATGTAGTAGGAAATCAACTCAATCCCTCCACTCTCGCGAATGTCTATGGAGAAATCAACCGTACCGTCGAGGAAAATGAAGAAGACACCGCACCAAAGCTCGACTATAAGGACGTAGAGCGTGTGTTAACTCAGAGTGGTGAAACAGTCGATAGTGAAAAAGTAAAAACTGCTTTCCAAAGAATCACCGATGATGAAACATATGAGCTGAAAGCAAGCAGCATCGTCCCTAAATACAAATCAAAATCGATCAAAATCAATACGAAGATAGCTAACATCGCAATCAGCCCTCAGGATTTGCAATACGTGAAACAAGTCAACTATAAGGGCAAACGCTGCATTATGATTGAAGTGGAAGAAGATGCGGAGATTGATGGATTTAAAATGCTTCCGGAAGCTTTTGGTGAGTGACCGAAATTCTAGTTCGGACATTATCCTATTGAGGTAAGACACTATCACTTCTCGTTAGGTCGTTATCTCTCCGCGTTAAGGCGCTATCCCACATAGCTAGGACTGTATCGCTCCACGTAAAGTCGTAATTATAAAAAATTGCATTGAAAAAGCAGGAGCTCTTATTTGAACTCCTGCTTTGTTTCATGATTCCAGCTCCACAACTCTTGCTACTCCATTTCCACAGTTTTTGCATTTTCCTTCCAAAAGAACACCCTCTTGATGATCGACGATAATAAAATCAGTAATAGTGACAGCATTCAAACAACTCGAACAAAAAACGTTGCCAATGAGTTGGCTTCTGATATCTTTCGGCAAAGAAAGCCATTTTTTATTTGCTTCCATTTTTCATTCTCCTTCCCCAACTACTGTTCAACCATTTTACTTTTTCTCCAACCAAGTGACGCACTCTACATGAGCCGTCTGCGGAAACATATCAACAGGCTGAACCACTTTCGTCTCATATCCCCCATCCTCAAGCACACGCAAATCACGCGCCAGCGTCGACGGATTACAGGAGACATAGACGATCCGCTCCGGTTCCATATCAAGCATAGCTTTCAACAATTCTTCATCGCAGCCCTTTCTTGGCGGATCAACGACAATCACGTCTGGCCGCAATCCTTGCGTACGCCACCATGGCATGATCTCCTCTGCTTTTCCTACATAAAATTCCGCATTGTCCATTTTATTCAGGCGAGCGTTTTTCTTCGCATCCGTGACAGCTTCGGGAACGATTTCCACTCCATATACTTTCTTCGCTTTTTGGGCTAAAAATAATGAAATAGTGCCGATCCCGCAATACGCGTCGATCACGGTTTCTCCGCCGCGTAAGTCGGCATACTGCAAGGCTTGGTCATAGAGCTTCTTCGTCTGGGTCGGGTTTACCTGGTAAAATGACTTTGGCGATATCATGAACTTCACGTCACCGATTGTGTCATAAATGTATTCATCGCCCCAGAGCACCTTGGTTTCTTTTCCAAGAATCACATTGGTCCTGCCGCTGTTGATGTTATGAACGATCGATTTTACATTAGGAAAAGCCTCGCGCAATTCATCAATCAGTTCCTCTTTATAAGGAAGTTTTTTCGTCCGTGTGACGAGAACAATCATAATATCCTTTGTGCTTTGACCAGTTCGTACCATAATATGCCGTAATACTCCGCGATGAGATTCTTCGTCATACGCATCGATGCCTAAGCGGCTGGCAATACGTCTTACGGACTCGACCATACGATCATTCATTTCATCTTGGATTAAACAGGTGTCCATATCAATGATATTGTGACTGCGCTTCTGATAAAATCCGGTCATCAACTGTCCGTCTTCTTTTTGACCAACAGGGATTTGCACTTTATTGCGATAGCGCCAGGGGTCGTCCATCCCAATTGTTTCATGAACGGGAACTTGGTCGAGATGTCCAATTTTCTTCATGGCGTTTTTCACTTGGTTGCGTTTCATGTCAAGCTGCATGCTGTAGCTCATGTGCTGAAGCTGGCAGCCGCCGCACTGATAGAACACATCGCATGGCGGTTCAACGCGTTCTTCACTTGTTGCATCTACTTCCAACAATTTGCCGAAACCGAAATTCTTCTTGACCTTTACCACTTTTACTTTAGCTGTCTCTCCAGGAAGACCGTAGGGAACGAACAAGGGGTAACCATCGACTTTGCCCACTCCATTTCCTTCATGGGTCAAGTCTTCAAATTCGAGTTGAATGGTTTCATTTTTTTGTACGGGTGGCTTTGGTTTGGCCATATTTTGATCCGTCCTTTACATTTCTTTGCTGTTCAAAGTTTATCACATTTAATTCCGTTTGCGAAAAGCAAAATACACCCGAACAAATTAAGTTATATATGTATTGTTGTGAGAATCGGGAGATAATATGAATACTCATCGTATATATGGAATACAAAGAATTTGTCGAAATTAATTTTATAAATAATTTTGTATAGATATTACTAATGGACCATATACAGGTGAAAATAATGCGTTATAGTGCATTTTTATGCAATATAGTATAATTGTATTAATCTTCTCTATGTTCAGATGTATTTATTGTGTTATGATTAACAACATGTTTGCTTTTAATGCCCATCGCATGATCCATTACCAAAATTTACGTTATGTATATCATTGTATATTTTCAAAACTTATTGCAATGGGCTCAACAAAGGGGAGAAATTAAAAACATGTCATTTAGGAGGTGAAAATGTGGAATTTGATCTAACCCTAGCAACTTGGTGCTGGCTTCTTATTCCAATGCCGCTATTAATTGTACTATCAATCATCACTTACTTTACAGAAAGAGGAGAGAGCTAATAAAACAATGGATATTAATTATCAGACGTTAACATCGATTATAATTTATCTTGTTGGAATGCAAATAATTGGTTATTTGGCCGCAAAATTGACCAGTAACTTATCAGATTATGTACTGGGTGGAAGACGATTAACTCCAGGAGTAGCTGCCTTAAGTGCTGGTTCTTCTGACATGAGTGGGTGGCTCATGCTTGGTTTACCCGGAGCTATGTATGTAAGTGGTATGGGCTCCATCTGGCTTGCCGTAGGTTTGGCAATGGGTGCCTACTTGAACTGGCAATTTGTTGCGAAACCATTCCGCGTGTACACAGAGGTTTCTAATGACTCCATCACGGTTCCCGATTACTTCGAAAATCGTTTCCGTGACCATTCAAAAATACTTCGTGTTATTTCTGCAGTAATCATCTTAGTCTTCTTTACCTTCTACACTTCATCTAGTCTTGTAGGTGGAGCAATACTGTTAGAAAGTTCATTTGGTATGGATTACAGACTTGCCTTATGGGTAGGAGCGGCTGTTATCCTTTCTTATACTTTGTTTGGCGGGTTCCTTGCAGCAAGCTGGACAGACTTTATTCAAGGGATCTTAATGTTCTTAGCCTTAATCATTATCCCAATTGTTGCCATTGTTGAGCTTGGCGGCTGGAATGAAACGGTTAATACTATCGGAAGTATGGACCCTTCTTATCTCAACGTCTATTCTGGTGCTACGTTTGTAAGTGTGGTTTCCCTGCTTGCATGGGGACTTGGTTACTTTGGACAACCACACATCATTGTGCGATTTATGGGGATCAGATCAACCAAAGATATTCCAAAGGCACGCCTTATCGGTATGTCCTGGATGGTTATCTCTCTATTTGGTGCCATTCTTGTCGGCTTTTCAGGTATTGCTTTCTTTGCTGACGCTCCGCTTGAGAACTCTGAGACAGTATTTATCATGTTCTCCCAGATTCTCTTTAACCCATGGGTAGCCGGTTTCTTACTTGCCGCTATTCTTTCAGCAATTATGAGTACAGTGGATTCACAGCTGCTTGTATCTTCAAGTGCCTTAGCGCAAGACTTCTATAAGGCCATCTTTAGAAAGAGCGCAAGTCAGAAAGAAGAAATGATTGTAGGAAGAATCGCCGTGCTGGGAATCGCATTTCTTGCTGTCTTATTAGGTTATGACCGTGATAGTAAAGTGCTCGAACTTGTAAGTTATGCATGGGCAGGGTTTGGTGCTGCATTTGGTCCTGTTATCATCTTGAGCCTATTCTGGAAGCGTATGACTAGAGATGGCGCACTAGCCGGGATTATTGTCGGTGCTGCAACCGTCATTATCTGGAAACAACTATCAGGAGGTATTTTCGAATTATACGAATTAGCCCCTGGCTTCATCTTTGCAGGTCTTGCCATTATTATCGTCAGTCTTCTTGGTAAAGAGCCACCACAAGAAGTTCAATCAGAATATGACGAGTACAAGGCAAAAATGGAAAAAGCTTAATAAGGAATATCAATCTCCTGTGTCATCAGAAATGATGCGCAGGGGATTTTTTTGTAAAAGAAAATAGAGGTGATTTTCACAGTATGACGAATACTATTAAGGATTGGAGAGTGATATATTTTGGAAAAAAGAATGAGAACAACGCAACACAAGCAAATAGCCTCGTTATTGGAGCGCTTGCCCCCTAGTCACTCTAAACGCAGCGACGTCCAAGAACAGTATGCCATAAGGTCGGCCGGCCACTTCGGAGAAACCACCACCGATCACTTCCTTCAATACCTTCACTCAAATAAATACCATGTTATCCAAGATCTCCGTCTCTTCGACGGCATTCAACATTTTCAAATCGATTGCCTCATCCTCACTCCATCCTACCTTCTAATCCTTGAAGTGAAAAATTTGCGCGGAAAACTTATTTTCGACTTCGAACATCATCAACTTTTACGTGTTTTTGAAGGTAAAAAGGAAACATTTCCAGATCCCTTTTTACAGGTGGAACACCAATGTCACCAACTTAGGATGTGGCTAGATCAATTCGGTCTTCCTGAGATTCCTATTAACTCATTTGTAGTGGTTGCCAATTCCAGAACTGTAATCAAGACACATGGTTCTGATTTAGAAGGACGAAAAAGGCGGATTATCCGGCCGAAACAAATTATCCCATCCGTCACGAATTTAACATCTACATTTGATAGGAAGTACTGGGAAAGTCCAATAATAAAGCAGGCAGCGCATTGTTTTGAAAAAGGAAACACTCCTTACCGTGGGGGTTCTATACTTGAACGTTTTGATTTGAAGGTTGAAGATTTAATAAAAGGCGTTCAATGCCTGAAATGCAAGAGGTTCCCTATGGAGCGAAAGCGAGATCACTGGGTTTGTCCATGGTGTGGATTTAATCGAAGGATGCTCACTTAGCGGCATTGCGAGATTTCCAACTTCTGGTCGGGAAGGAGATTACTAATTTAGAATTCCGAGAATTCGCCAGCATTAAAACGGAATATGTAGCAAAAAGAATACTATTAGAAAACAGTCAAAGCTTTTCCGGGCGTACTAAAGACAGAAAATATAAGTTAAAACCCGATATTTAAGAATCCATTCACGTTATTTTAGAATCATCTGTCGTTATTTCAGAATCACCCCACGTTACTTCAGAATCACCTCGCGTTATTTCAGAATCAGCCGTTCGTCCGGCTCCAGAACCTAGATCCAAAACTAGATCCAAAACCCGAGGCTCGTCCTCTCATAAATCCCCTAAAAGGAAATAAAAAACCGCCTCAAGCCTTTGTCCATTACAAAGGCTTGAGGCGGTTTAATATCAGTTACGATTCATCTTCTTGCTCATGCGAAAACTTTTCTTCTGGCACAAAAAAATCAATATGCTTATACAGGTTAACGAATTCTCCTGGCAAGAGCCCGCCAAATTCACCGTCAATATTAAGCTGCATTTTCTCTTCTGTTTTCACTTTTATCCGGCTCGCAGTTTTATGAATGAATTTCGGATGGTTCAAGTGTGTTCCTTGGATGGCTAATGTAGCCAGTCTCACAAATTCAGCGATGTTCATTTTCTCAATAATCATTAAGTCAAATAAACCATCATCCATTTGCGCTTCAGGTGCCAGTTTCTCAAGTCCGCCAACTGAATTCGTATTAGAGACGAGGAACAGCATAATGTCACCTTGATACAGCTTGCCATCATACTCCATTTCAACATACGTAGGCTTGATCGATGGAAGCATCTCCATCCCCTTTAAATAATATGCAAGCTGGCCAAGCATCGTCTTGAGTTTACTCGGGACTTCATAGGAAATCTCGGTAATCTTTCCTCCGCCAGCGATGTTCATAAAATATTGATCATTGACACGGCCGATATCAAGCGGAGCTGAATAGCCCTCTAAAATGACGTCAACGGCTTTATGAATATTACGCGGGACATAAAGTGCTCGCGCGAAATCGTTAGTAGTTCCGACTGGAATAATACCAAGCTTCGGTCTAAATGGCTGTTCCGCTACGCCATTAATGACTTCGTTAATCGTTCCATCCCCACCTGCAGCCACAACGACATCGAATCTGCGTTCGACGGCGATCTTAGCTGCTTCAGTTGCATCTCCGGCACATGTTGTCGCATGGGTAGATGCTTCATAACCAGCTTGTTCGAATCGCTGCAAAATGTCAGGGAGAACTTTTCTGATAACTTCTCTTCCTGATGTCGGATTATATATTATTCGGGCACGTTGCATAGTAAGCCCTCCTTCATCCAGGTGTGCTCCAAATTACATCATAGTCTTTTTTCTAAAATTTGCAAGCACTTTTTCTAGAGGGCACAAAGAAATAACTGCCCTGCCATATAAAAGCACGCAGGGTTAGTGCGTGCTTTTGACCAGAAACCTTAACGCTTATCCATTTCTTCAAGGATGATTTTATTGACCATAGGCGGGTTTGCCTGACCTTTTGTTTCCTTCATCACTTGTCCGACTAAAAAGCCAAGTGCTTTATCTTTACCATTTTTATAGTCTTCAATGGATTGCGGATTGTTATCCAGAATCGCTGTAATGATTTCTTTAAGCTGTCCTTCATCAGAAATTTGCACGAGACCTTTGTCTTTCACAATCTTCTCAGGGTCGCCGCCTTTTTCAACGAGTTCACTAAAGACTTTCTTGGCGATTTTTGAAGAAATCGTTCCATCTTCTATTAACTTCGTCAGCTTGGCAAGGGATTGCGGTGTCAGTGCTAAGTCACCGAATTCCTTCTGCTGCTTGTTCATGTAGGCAGAAACTTCACCCATCAGCCAATTGGAAGATTGCTTAATGTCACCGCCGTTTGCAATCGTATCTTCAAAGAAATCCGACATCTCTTTATTATTGGTCAATACCATGGCGTCGTAGGCCGGAAGCTGAAGTTCTTCGATGTAACGTTGTTTACGGGCATCAGGCAGCTCTGGAATTTGCTTTCGTATCCGTTCTTTCCACGCTTCATCAATATGAAGACGGACAAGATCCGGTTCAGGGAAATAACGATAATCATCTGATCCTTCTTTCACTCGCATCAGAATCGTTTCTTTCGTCTGCTCATCATAACGACGCGTTTCCTGTAAAATTTCACCGCCACTAAGAAGAACTTTTTCCTGACGCTTTTCTTCAAACTCTAAACCTTTTTGTACAAAAGAGAATGAATTTAAGTTCTTAAGCTCTGTCTTTGTTCCGAACTCTTCTTGTCCAATCGGCCGCAGAGACAGGTTGGCATCACATCGCAGCGAACCTTCTTCCATCTTACAATCTGAGACCCCTGTATATTGGATGATGTTCTTTAACGCCTCAAGATAAGCATATGCTTCTTTAGGTGTACGAATGTCAGGTTCAGAGACAATCTCTACGAGCGGTGTACCTTGACGGTTATAATCGACGAGAGAATAGCCGTCATCACTATGGGTCAACTTCCCGGCATCCTCTTCCATATGAAGCCTTGTGATCCCGATCCGCTTTTTAACGCCATCTACTTCAATATCAATGTAGCCATTTTCCCCAATTGGCTGATCGAATTGAGAAATCTGGTAGGCCTTCGGATTATCTGGATAAAAGTAATTCTTACGGTCGAACTTCGTATCGGCTGCGATCTCGCAGTTTAAGGCCATCGCGGCTTTCATGGCAAAATTAACTGCTTCTTCATTGAGGACAGGCAGAACACCTGGGTATCCTAAGTCAATCGGGTTAACGTTCGAGTTTGGTTCATCTCCAAACATATTGGAAGATGGGCTGAAAATTTTAGATTCTGTTTTAAGTTCAACGTGGACCTCTAGTCCAATAATTGTTTCGAAATTCATGAGTGCGCACCTCCAAGGGACGGGCGTTGTTTATGGAAGTCTGTCGCCTGTTCAAAGGCGTGTGCTGTACGATAAACCGTACTTTCATCAAAATGCTTGCCAATGATTTGCAAGCCGATTGGCAGGCCATCTGTAGACAAGCCGCACGGCACAGAAATCCCCGGTACGCCAGCAAGGTTGACAGGAATAGTTAGAATATCGTTTGCATACATCGTTAGCGGGTCATCGATTTTCTCGCCCACTTTAAAGGCTGGTGTTGGAGTTGTTGGTCCAATGATCACATCATAGTCTTCAAACACTTTTTCAAAATCATCTTTAATCAATGTACGGACTTGCTGGGCCTTTTTATAGTACGCATCATAATAACCGGAGCTAAGCGCGAAAGTTCCCAGCATAATCCGGCGCTTCACTTCGTTGCCAAAGCCTTCTGATCGTGAATTTTTGAACATATCCAGCATCGTCTTGGCATTATCTGTCCGTACGCCGTAGCGAACTCCGTCAAAGCGAGCAAGGTTTGCAGAAGCTTCGGATGAGGACAACAGGTAGTAAGTTGCCACAGCATATTTCGAATGTGGAAGAGATACTTCTTCCCATGTTGCACCCAATTCTTCGTATTTTTTAAGAGCAGCTTGTACAGCTTCTTTAACTTCTGAAGTCACACCTTCACCTAAATACTCTTTAGGGACAGCGATCTTTAAGCCTTTAACATCACCAGTTAGGGATTCAGTATATCTAGGAACTTCCACATCAGCTGATGTAGAATCCATTTTGTCATGACCAGCAATGGTTTCTAGTAAAAAGGCATTGTCCTCTACTGAACGGGTAATCGGTCCAATTTGGTCAAGTGAGGAGGCAAAAGCGATAAGGCCAAAGCGGGACACACGGCCATACGTTGGCTTCAGACCTACGACTCCACAGAAAGCAGCCGGCTGACGAATCGACCCGCCTGTATCTGATCCGAGCGAAAAAGGTACTTCTCCCGCTGCAACGGCTGCAGCTGAGCCGCCGCTTGATCCTCCTGGAACGTAATCGGTGTTCCACGGATTACGAGTTGCGGTATAGCTTGAGTTCTCATTTGAGGACCCCATCGCAAACTCGTCCATGTTTAACTTCCCGATTGTGACTGATTTTGCCTCATTTAATTTTTGTACAACTGTTGCATCATACAGTGGATCCTCCAGATTACGCAGCAGCTGACTTGCCGCTGTAGTACGTAAACCTTTCGTGACAATATTATCTTTCACACCAATTGGCAGCCCAAATAGCTTGGCTGCATCATTACCCCGCGCAGCGTCAAGTTCAGCGGCCTGCTTGCGGGCAGCTTCCTTATTTAAAGTAAGGAAGGCTTTCACTGCATGATCAACTTCCTCAATACGCTGATAGGATTCATCAACAAGATCGGTTACTGTGATTTCTTTATTATGTAGCTTCTCTTGAAGCTCTCGTAAAGTGTAGTCAAATAAAGCCATAATTAAGCCTCCCTCCTATTCCAAAATTGATGGTACTTTAAATTGACCATCTTGCTTATCCGGTGCATTTTTCAGTGCTTCTTGTTTCGTAATCCACTTCTTCGGTTCATCTTTACGCATCACATTTTGTAAATTAAGAACGTGAGTGGTCGGCTCGACTCCTTCTGTATCCAGCTCATTCAATTGCTCGGCATACATAATGATATCGTCAAGCTGTTTCGTAAACATATCCGCCTCTTCTTCATTAATGGAAAGGCGTGCTAAATGGGCCACATGTTTTACTTCATCTTTGCTAATACGGGACATTTTTGTTACCTCCATTCGAACACACATAATATATGATCATACCAAAAAGCTTATTTGTTAAGCAAACGTATCTGTTTTCACTTTTCCTATTTTAACATAAATCAAAGAAGGTTGTCTTAGCTCTAGAAAAAGGGGAAACCTGAAATATGGATGTAAATCAAATTTTTCCAAAAAAAAGATCCCTCAACCCAAGGCCGAGGGATCTTTCTATATTGACTTAGCGACGTTCTGCTTCTTCGAATTCTGCAATAATTTCTTTAGAAGGCTTACCAGCCAAGCTTACTAGTACAGATACAATCAAACTGAACAAGAATCCTGGTACAAGCTCATAAAGATCGAAGATTCCCCCGCTTAGGAAGTCTCCCCAAACAACTACTGTAACCGCACCAACGATCATACCAGCTAGCGCACCGTCACGAGTAATTCCCTTCCAAAACAGGGATAAAATGATCAATGGTCCGAATGCAGCACCAAATCCTGCCCAAGCATAGGATACGAGTTGAAGTACAGAACTACCCGGATTTCCGGCAATTAGGATCGCGATTAGAGCGATAGTAGCAACAGCCACACGACCAACCCAAACTAATTCACGCTCAGAGGCGTTCTTACGGAAGATCGCCTTGTAGAAGTCCTCTGCTAATGCAGAAGAAGATACAAGCAACTGGGAGTCAATGGTACTCATAATCGCAGAAAGGATTGCTGCTAATAGAATACCTGCAATCACAGGATGGAACAGAATCTGGGAAAAAGTAATAAAGATTTTTTCAGGGTCTGCAAGCATCTGCATACCGTCTTGAGATACAATTTCTACTCCAAATCCTGCTAAACCAGCAAGGTCCTGTGTATTAATAAAGGCAAGGCCGAACAACCCAGTAAAGATCGCTCCATAAAGGCCGATAATCATCCAGCCCATTCCAATAAAGCGGGCTTTCGGCACATCTTTAGCTGAACGAAGCGCCATAAAACGTACAAGGATATGCGGCTGACCGAAATATCCGAGCCCCCAGGCAAGTGAGGAAATAATGGTTAAAGCTCCGACTCCTTGAACCATGTTTAAATGTGTTGGATCAATATTGCCTACCGCATCCACTGCAGAACTCCAGCCTCCAAGTTGCTGAATGGCCACAATTGGAACTGCAATAAGTGCCAAGAACATTAGAATCCCTTGTACAAAGTCTGTCCAACTAACAGCCAGGAATCCACCTAAGAAGGTATAAGAAATGGTAACAATTGCACCAATCCATAAAGCCTGTGTATAACTTAATTCAAATGAGGCCTGAAACAATTTTGCACCGGCCACCATACCAGAGGAAGTATAGAAGGTAAAGAATAACAGGATGACAAATGCAGAAATAACACGTAATAAATGAGAACTGTCGTGGAAACGATTTTCTAAGTAATCCGGAATCGTTATTGAATCTTTTGCGACCTCAGTATAAATACGCAGACGACGTGCCACAAATTGCCAGTTTAAGTAGGCGCCAATAGCAAGTCCTACCCCGATCCAAGCTCCAGACAAACCAGAAGCATAAACAGCACCAGGCAGTCCTAATAATAGCCAGCCACTCATGTCAGATGCACCGGCACTAAGTGCGGCAACTCCCGGGCCTAATCGACGGCCGCCTAATACATAATCTGATAAATCACTTGTTAAACGATATGCAGCAAATCCAATTAAAAGCATACCGACTAAGTAAACAATAAACGTAATTAACGTTGGTATATCCATGTTTTATTATTCGCTCCTTTTAGTAAATAGTGTAATAATTGATAGAATAATTAAGATCGGCATTGGCACGAATAACCAAAACCACGTTGGTCCGGCAATAGAATATTGAGCTGCAATTGATAATAGTTCAACCACGATCTCACCTCCACTTCACAAATTTTATGCACTTCTATGCAAAAAACGTCTCTGATTCCAAAGTCATAGAAGCAGAAAAATCCAAACATAGGTACTACTATATCATAGTACATTAATTGAAACATTGCAAAAAGTTAGTCTATTTAGCCTATTTTGTATTTTTATGCAGATTTATTGATTGTATATGGGTGTTAGACATTCATGAACAATATCTATACATCAAATTTAATAAATAAAGATTACTATAAACATTTTAAAAATTTATTTGTTTTTTTCTTCATTAAAACCTGTCGCATTTAAAAAACCTCTTCCCGTCGATATACGGAAAGAG
The DNA here is from genome assembly GCF_902726645.1 of Halobacillus ihumii. Lineage (NCBI taxonomy): Bacteria > Bacillati > Bacillota > Bacilli > Caryophanales > Bacillaceae > Halobacillus > Halobacillus ihumii. The sequence goes on along the minus strand of NZ_CACVAO010000001.1, from coordinate 2,759,317 downwards.
GTTCTTTTTGCGTATGTTATCACAGCATTTCAGATGTTGTCTTGCCTTGCATGTGATGAACCAGATAGTCTGGTCCGCCAGCTTTAGAGTCCGTCCCCGACATATTAAAGCCTCCAAACGGATGATACCCGACAATAGCCGCTGTACAGCCGCGGTTAAAATACAAGTTACCAACCTGGAAGTCTTCACGGGCTTGTTCAATGTGTGAACGATTGTTTGAAATGACTGCACCAGTCAAACCATAATCGGTATTGTTGGCGATATCAATCGCTTCATCAAAGGATTTCGCTTTTGTAAAGCCTACGACTGGTCCGAATATTTCTTCTTGCATAATTCTTGCATCGGGTTTTAGGTCGCCAAAAACAGTCGGTTCAATAAACCAGCCTTTACTGTCACTTCCCTTACCTCCAGCTAGCAGTTTTCCTTCTTCTTTTCCAATATCAATGTAGCTTAAGATCTTGTCGTAAGCAGCTTGGTCAATAACCGGCCCCATGTAAGTGTCATGAGCTGCAGGATCACCGTAAGTAATCGATTCTTTCGTCTTGCTAACCACTTTATCTAGAAGTTCCTCATATATGTCTTCGTGAGCCACTACTCGTGAACAGGCCGAGCATTTCTGTCCCGAGAATCCAAAAGCAGAATACGTAATCGCTTCTGCAGCCAATTCTAAATCAGATTCTTTATCCACGACGATAGTATCTTTCCCACCCATTTCGATAATCGTACGTTTCAGCCACTTTTGACCTGGCTGTACTTTGGCAGCTCGTTCGAAAATTCTTGTCCCTACTTCGCGTGAACCTGTAAAGCTCACAAAACGTGTGCGCGGATGATCAACGAGGTAATCTCCTACCTCTTTTCCGCTGCCAGGAATATAGTTGATAACACCAGCAGGAAGACCTGCTTCCTCAAGCACTTCCATCATTTTATAAGCAATAATTGGGGTGGAGCTTGCTGGTTTAAGCAATACTGTATTTCCTGAAACCATCGAAGCTACTGTAGTCCCTGCCATAATGGCAAACAGGAAGTTCCACGGTGAAATCACAACCCCGACTCCCAGGGAAATGTAATGGAAACGGTTGTTTTCAATAGGACGGGAGTTTATTTCTACTCCTTTATCGATTTCAAGCATTTGACGTCCATAATACTCCATAAAGTCGATCGCTTCAGCTGTATCAGCATCTGCTTCTTTCCATGGCTTTCCGCCTTCTTTTACAAGATGGGCTGTAAATTCATGTTTACGGCGGCGAACAATGGCCGCTGCACGGAACAAAATATCCGCACGGAATTGTGCCTTCGTCTTGCGCCACCATTGGAAAGTCTCATCTGCAACTTTGTGAGCCTTTTCAGCGAGATCCTGATTCGCTTTTGAAACATAACCAATAACTTCTTTCTTATTGGCAGGATTGACAACTTCAATTTTGTTATCTGTCATAATGCGTTCTCCGCCAATAATAAGAGGGTAATCCTTGCCTAGATCAGCTTCAATATTTTTAATTTCAGCCTCCAGTGCTTTACGATTCTCATCCATGCTAAGATCAGTAAATGGTTCATGTTTGTATGGTACGACCATGCTACAACAACCTCCTGTAATGAGTTATGGGGTTTGAAGCTATATAAATTGTTTGAAGATTACCAATTTAAGCGCTTCCACGAATTATTTTATCGTAACTACTTATTAACTTCAAACTATATCCTTCCTCAATGCTGGTATCTCACAACATATTTTAGGAAAAAGGAGAGGCTGGGACAAAAGTGTTTTAGCAGATGAAATCAGAACTGTGCATTTAAACCGCTACGAAAATATACTTCGCTTTCCGCGGGCGGCTGTTGAGTCTCCTTGTGCTGGCGCACTGCGGGGTCTCACCTAGGCCTTTCCTCCCGCAGGAGTCTCTGTATATTTTCTCCGCATAAACTGCATATCGTTCGTCTTATCACTTAAAAAATTTAGTTATGTGCCAGCAATTCAAAATCCTAGAGTCTTGTCGGGCTTTCTTTCACTTCTCACTATGTAACTCTAAAAAGAAAATAGTGGGTAAAATCATCCGTTGATGACCTTGCCCACTATTCTTAGTATGTTTGTTTAGTCATAGATATAAACATATGGTTTATCGTTACCGGGTTCTTTAACGATGAGGCTTTCCTGCTGATCCATACTGTTAATTCTAACCTGAACAGTGTAGTGATCTTCAAACATTTCCATCACGAGACTATAGATGTATTGAGTAAAACCTACAACTTCGGACTGTGAGCGGAACTGAATCGGAATGTCAATCTCTACTTTTTTGAGCTCTTCATTAATATAAAACCCATTAGCAATCATACCTACGAAATTCGGGAAATAATCCGATACCTGAACCCGGAAATCAGAGAACAACTTAGCATGATCGAAGTAGTTCTCTTCTGCTTCATCTGAAGGGAAAAGGACATAATTCTCTTGTATTGACTTCCAATCACCTATCGAATTTTCCGAGGCTTCCACGTATGTCTTGCTTATGAAATTCCCGGCAGTTTTTGTGTTATCGCGCTCTTCTTCAAAAATCGCAAATACGATCGGAACTCCTTGAAGCGTTTCTTTCTTACGAAGTCGCTTCAGAATAATATTAGCGTATTCTTTCCCTTTTGCTAATAATTTTTCAGTTGATAGATTTTCTGAGTACTCTCGCCCATCTGCAGTAAAATTGTACACTGTCCGCATAGATATCCCAATTGTAACTCCCGCAACTTCCACCACATTATCTTCCTTTCGAACGAGATAATCTTGTTCGATGATATTTGAAATATAGCGAGGGTTGCTGCGGAAGTCTTTTTCAGATGCTTTATCTTCATTTAATTCTGGATTCAATCCTTCAGGGTTGTCTTCCGATTTGCGAGACAGCCAGCTTAATAGCTCCGAATCAGTTAAAGTCTGGCCGGGCTGAAAGTAGTATTTCTCCGGATTGTAATATTCTTTTGAATGACGGCGCAGGCCATTTTCAAATGCTGCAATATCTAACCGATTATCCATCTGGTTGGTCGTTACACCAGGGGCAGAAGAAACTTTCGCACTGTCTTCTGTCAAAATCATCCGATAGGTCTGATCGGAAAGACTATAGTTAGGTATGATGGCTGACTGATCGCTATTATTATTTCCTGTTTCACGAACTACTTCATCCGCATTATCGTAAACAGGTGTACATGCGCTTACAAGAAGCAAGCTACTAAGTAAAAGCATGTGCAGCTTCTTCATTTATTCCACTCCCTATTAGGGGTAGTTCAAGAAATCACCAGTATTTTTTAAAACTACTCCTCTTATGTTAAAGCTTTTGCAAATTCTTCCTCATTCCAAATCGTAACATCAAGCTGTTCAGCTTTTGTATATTTTGAGCCAGCATCTTCTCCGGCAATTAACAGATCAGTACTTTTACTAATGCTGCCGGTCACTTTACCTCCCAGACTCTGAACGATATTCTTAGCTTCAGACCGTGTATAGTTCTCCATCTTCCCGGTAAGAACGACCGTCTTTCCTTTAAAAGGAGAGTCTTCTGGTCCATCGTTTTTCTTCGGCCCTTTGTATTCCAAATTAAGCCCAAGGTTCTCTAATTCATCCAACAACTGGATGACCTGAGGTTTGGAAAAATATCGGGCGATAGAGTCAGCCATTTTTTCTCCGATTTCTGGAACTTGTACTAATCTTTCTTGATCCGCTTCCATAAGGCTCGCCATCGTTTCAAATTCCTGAGCAAGCGTGTTAGCCGCTTTGGTTCCGACATAACGGACCCCCAAACCGAATAAAAGACGCTCTAATGAATTTTCTTTGGACTGTTCGATAGCCGTCAACAAATTATCAACCGACTTTTCACCCATGCGCTCAAGCTTAAGTAATTCTTCTTTTTCCAATCGATAAAGATCCGCAATGTTATCGATCAGTTGTTCCTTAAAAAGCTGGATAATTACTTTTTCCCCTAATCCTTCAATGTCCATGGCATTTCGTGAAACAAAGTGAATTAAAGCCTCTTGAAGCTGAGCATCACAGTTAGGATTAATGCAGCGTAACGCCACTTCTTCTTCCAGCCGGACCAATTTACTGTCGCAAGCTGGACAATGTTCCGGCATATGAAAAGGTTCCTCATCACCTGAACGCTCTTCTGTATGCACTCGGACAACTTCCGGAATAATATCGCCGGCTTTTTTGATTACGACTGTGTCCCCAATACGGATATCTTTCTCACGGATTAAATCCTCATTGTGCAGTGAAGCTCGTTGAACGATCGTTCCAGCAACCTTCACAGGATCAAGGATAGCGGTTGGGGTGACAACTCCTGTGCGGCCGACACTTAATTCAATATCGGTAAGTTGGGTAATTGCCTCTTCAGCGGGGAATTTATAGGCCGTCGCCCACCGCGGGCTTTTGGCTGTAAACCCAAGAGCTTCCTGCTGATCCAGACGGTCAACTTTAATAACGATGCCATCGATCTCATAGTCCAAGTCAGGACGGCGCTCAACCCAGCTATGAACATAGTCGATTACTTCGTCAATATCGTTACACTTTTTCCATTCGGGATTCGTTTTTAAGCCAAGGCTTTTTAATTCTTCCAGCCGTTCACTATGAGAATGCGTTGTTTCACCCTGCCATTCGCCGACTCCATATAGGAAAATATCCAAATTTCGTTTTGCCGCAATCTTTGGATCAAGCTGTCTTAGTGAACCTGCTGCTGCGTTTCTTGGATTGGCAAATGGCTCATCCCCATTGTTTTCGCGTGCCTCATTTAAAGCTAGAAACGACTTCTTCGGCATAAACGCTTCACCGCGTACTTCGATGGTTTCAGGCTGCTGCAATCGAAGCGGGATGCTGCGAATTGTACGCAAATTCTTCGTAATATCTTCTCCTACTGTACCGTCACCCCGCGTAGCCCCGCGAACAAGGACTCCTTCCTCATAGCGTAACGAAACAGCAAGTCCGTCAATTTTCAACTCGCAAACATACGTAACGTCTTCCCCTGTTCCTTGACGGGCACGGCGGTCAAAATCCCTGAGTTCCTGTTCATTAAAGGCGTTTCCGAGACTGAGCATAGGGACATTGTGACGCACTTTCTGAAAGGCATCCAGAGGCTCGTCCCCAACACGCTGTGAAGGGGAATCCGCCGTGACAAGATCGGGAAACTGCGCTTCTAAATCAAGCAGTTCACGCAGCTTCTGATCATATTCATAGTCCGATACACTAGGGTTATCCAACGTGTGATATTCATAGTTGTACTGGTTAAGCTTTTTGCGAAGGTCTTCAATGACTTCTTGCGCTTCGTTCTGATTCATTATCGCTACACATCCTTACGCTTTCGTTATCGGTGCAAATCGAGCCAGAAGACGCTTAATTCCTGTTGGGGCCGGAAAAGCGATATCAAGTTCCATGGCGTCACCTTCTCCTTGAACTTTAACGACAGTCCCTTCTCCCCATTTCTTGTGGCTCGCTTTATCCCCCGGCTTCCAGGCAATTTTTTCACCGCCTGATGAATCTTTCTCCACCTTTTTCGCCGCCCGCTTCGGTGCTTGTTGAGGTGTCTGGGAAGAAAAAGCTGTTGATTCACGTCTATTATTGAAAAAGGGTAATTCTTCCCGCTCTTCTTTTCCATTTACGAGGTCTTCTGGTATTTCATTAATAAAACGACTGATTGGATTCATGTTGGTTCTACCATATAGTGTGCGCATTTTAGCATGGGTCATAAACAGCTGGCGTTCCGCACGCGTAATTCCTACATACGCGAGACGCCGCTCTTCTTCCATCTCTTCATCGTCCATGAGAGATCGTGTGTGTGGAAAAACATTCTCCTCCATTCCGATTAGAAAAACAACCGGAAATTCCAGACCTTTTGCAGAGTGAAGTGTCATCAAGGTTACCGTATCATCACTCGTCGGGTCTTCATTCATTTGATCGATATCAGCAATCAAGGCAAGATCTGTCAAAAAAGCTACGAGCGTCTTGTCTTCACTGTTTTCTTCAAAATTCTTCGTGACCGATTTGAATTCCTCAATGTTCTCTAAACGGCTTTGAGCTTCAAGGCTTTTCTCATTTTGAAGCATTTCTTCATAGCCTGTCTTATCAATGACTTCTTGGACCATGTCGGTTGCTGATAAAAACTCCTGCTGCTGTGTCCAGTTTCGAATCATTGTATAGAAGTTCATAATCGATTTGGCTGCTTTTGCACTAACTCCTACAAAGTCGATTTCTGCTGAAGCTTCGTATAGAGAAATATCGTGATCTGCTGCATACCTTTGCAGTTTTTCAAGACTTGTCTTCCCTACTCCCCGTTTTGGTTCATTCACGACTCGCTGATAGCTCAAATCATCATTCGGGTTAGAAATTAAACGTAAATATGCAAGCAAATCCTTAATTTCTTTACGGTCATAGAACTTCGTGCCGCCAATCATTTGGTAGGGAATCCCTGCTTTCACGAAGGTTTCTTCAATCGTACGGGACTGAGCATTTGTCCGGTACAAAATAGAAATATCCTTGTATTGGAAGCGTCCGCTGCGAACTAGATCTTCGATGTTGTCGGCTACAAATAATCCTTCTTCGCGCTCAGTGCCAGACTCATGATATTGAATCTTGTTCCCGCCCATATTATCCGTCCAAAGATTTTTAGCTTTTCGTCCACTGTTATTGCCGATCACATTGTTTGCTGCATTCAAAATAAGTTCCGTGGAGCGATAATTTTGTTCAAGCAAAATGGTCCGGGCGCCCGGGTAATCTTTTTCAAATGAAAGAATGTTTTTAATATCAGCGCCTCGCCAGCGATAAATCGATTGATCAGAATCCCCGACTACACATAAATTCTGATAGCGGCTGGATAACTGAGTAACAAGCTGGTATTGGGCATGATTGGTATCCTGATACTCATCGACATGAATATATTGAAAGCGGCGCTGATAATACTCGAGCACTTCAGGGAGGCGATCAAATAGGTTCAATGTCTGCATAATTAAGTCATCAAAGTCGAGTGATTGATTCTTGCGCAGCTTCTTCTGATAACCTGTGTATACTTCTGCAATTTTTTCTTCATGGATGCTCGCTGCTTCACGAGTGTAATCTTCGGGTGTCAGCAATTCATTTTTGGCATTACTGATCGCCCCAAGCATTGCTCGCGGGTCCCACTTTTTAGGATCAAGGTTCAGTTCCTTCAATACCTGTTTAATCACGGAGAGCTGGTCACTCGAATCGAGGATTGAAAAATTCCGATCATACCCGATTCGATCAATATCTCTCCTTAAAATCCGGACACACATTGAGTGAAACGTCGACATCCAGATTTTTTCACCCTCTTGTCCTACTAATGCCTCGACACGTTCTTTCATCTCGCGTGCAGCTTTATTGGTAAACGTAATCGCCAATACATTGCGGGGAGAAACATCCTTCTCACTGAGTAAGTATGCGATACGATGGGTTAAAACTCGTGTTTTTCCACTTCCGGCTCCGGCCATAATCAGCAGTGGTCCCTCGGTGTGGGTCACCGCATTTCGTTGCTGTTCATTCAATCCTTTAAGTAAGGGATTCATTGCTTGCGTCATGTGGACACCAACCTTTCTAAATTGTTAAGCATGAAAAGAGACATCTGGCAAAAGACCGTCTTTTTATTCTGTACAAGCCTGTACCGTTTCAAGGGCGGCTTGAATATTTTCATATATAATATCACCAACGACAAGCACGTCAGCGTATGGTTTCATTTGTTGTGCATCAGCTGCAGAACGGACTCCTCCACCATAAAATAGCAGCGTTTGATCAAGTTGCTCTGCAACCTCGCGTACTAGGTTCACATCACCAAACCGTCCGCTGTATTCCATATAAAAAATCGGCAGGTGAAACATGTGCTCAGCCATCCGCGCATAAGCAATCACATCTTCGTGATCCGGGAGCGTACAGTTAGCTGCCCGAAAAACCTTGGCCCGTTCATTCATCACGCAATATCCTTCGACAAGCATATCCTTCCATTCAATAAAGTCACCGTATTGCTTCACGGCTTCATGCTGTACATCAAGCATATAGCGTTTCTCCCGACTGTTCATCACCATCGGAATCAAGTAGCCATCAAACTCCGGGGAAATCGCCTCGAGTGCTGAAACCTCAAGCAGACATGGCAGTTCATAGACTTGCATTCTCATGAGCAAAGCCGTCACATTTTCATAAGTAACGCCATCGGTCCCCCCAATAATAACGGCATCCGTTCCCGATTGTCCTATCAAATTAAGGTCGCTGTCAGAAAGCTGTTTATTCGGATCTAGTTTAAAAACATGGTTCCATTCTTTCACGTTATTGTACACCGCACAAATTCCTCCATAACCTTTTATCCATTCATATATTATAGCAAAGATTCCCTGTCAGAACGAACTCATATTCGGTAATTATCGTGGAAAAATCTGACCCCTTTTCATAGTCACGTCTCTGCTCTTTTAACCAGCCGGTTGCTAAAATACAGTGTTTGATTTCAGACCATCAAAAGTTGTGCTTACGTCTTAGCAGTTATAAACCCCCAGACAAAAAAAGCTGCCCCGTTAACAAGGACAGCCTCAATCACATTATTTAGTTTGATTTGCCTGAACACGATCCAACGCTTTCGTATACGCGTCGTTTCCATAATTCAAACATCGTTTCACACGTGAGATCGTCGCTGTTGAAGCACCTGTCTCCGTTTCAATCTTATGATACGTAAAGCCTTCTCTCAGCATACGTGCTACTTCCAGACGCTGTGCTAGAGACTGAACTTCATTCATTGTCGCTAAGTCATCGAAGAATTCGTAGCATTCCTCCACATCTTTCAGCGATAGAATCGCTTCGAAAAGCTGATCTAGTGTTTTGCCGCGTAGTTTATCAATTTGCACGATGACATCCCTCCTTTTATTCAGCAGTCACGATCCCTGATCGATCCGGAACTATATTAACCCACGTTTGACCTGGAACGAAACTGACAGGCTCTCCATCTTTGTAAGGCAGTATTCTACCATTGCGATTCTTCCATTTTACCGCAATGATCTGCCCTTTTTGTACTAAATAACCTTCACCGCCTGACGTTAAATCAATTTCACGACGCCCGGCATCATCAACTACCCGGTGCTCGGTTTTGACAATAAAGATATTATCCACAGTAATACGGTTTCCCGTTTCTTTCTCGACAGTCGGTTCTCCATCACTTGAACGTTTGTACTGTTCACTGGCGGCATCATACGTATACGTCACAGTTTCTCTCTCGTCATAGACTACCGAAACCTGCTTTGCATCGTTTCCTTTACTAGACGGCTCCTCCGCGAACGGAAGAGGTTTTACTTCTTTTGTTGTCTCATACCCCTTGTTTGCTAATAGATCGGCTACCCCTGAAGTTAAGAGATACGAATTGTGAGGGGCCTCTCGATCTGTGGAGCGCTTAAATAGTTTCCCATCGTTATCGTATAGGGCACCATTTGCAAAATCAACCCCGCTGGCATGAACCATTTCGTTAATAAAGGATGCAGCACCGTGATAGACGTACAGGGCATCATACCCGGCAGCTAATTTAAAATAATAAGGACGTGCACTTCTCACCGGGCCAATAACATCAGGTATTTTACTTTGAAATAGAGCGAGAAACCGTGTAATCTGTCCTTCCGCTAATACTTCAAATACAATATCTGCCTGACTTAGCCCAGTCTGCGGACGAGCGTCTGTATGATTATTTACCATTACTGAAAGCACTCGCTGGTTAACCGAATCATCAGCTGGTTCCCCAGTCAACGGATAAATGTTCTCATAGCTCGTCCCTTTTGATTGTTCTGGCTCCTCTATAGAATTCTCCTTTTTGTCTTGATTTTCCTGCTCATTCTCATCTTCTGCTGGATTCGCACAAGCAGTCAGAATCAACATAAATACGGCTGCCGCCATAATCCATACGATGTTTTTCATTAACGTCCTTCCCTTTGCACCTGTATATTCTTCTTTATTTTAACGCATCATCGCAGGATAGAGTACCTCTTTCTTTTTCACATCCATGATTCCCTGTGGAGTAATTCTTATATAAGGAAGATGCATGGCTGAAAGAAAAAGCAGCGTATACACTGGGTCCCCGAAGGCGTATCCATAAAAGTTAAGGTGCTCTCTTAGTCTATGCTCTTCCTCTATTAAAGATGACATCGATAGATCAGACATCATCCCTCCAAGAGGCAGCGGAAGTTCATAGACTATATCCCCCTGGTCAGCCAGGACAATACCGCCGCCTAATTCTTTCATTCTATCGAAAGCCAGCTTTGTATCCTCTCTTGAATTCCCTATTAAAATAAAGTCACCTGTATTCGAATAGGAGCTCACAAGACCGCCTAGCGAATCTGTAAACCCTTTTAACAGTGTATTGACATGCCATTTCCCTTCACGATCAAGCAGCGTCAGAAACGCCTCTTTCGATTCAGCTGGCAAACGATCTACTGACACATCACTATCGATGGCGTAAGGCTTCATGATGACCTCATTTACCATTTCCATACCAATCGGCATCGAAAATTGGAGGTCGTCATCCGTCAGCTCCCAATCAAGTTCGAGGGGAGATATTCCATTTTTCTCCCAGCCCACTTTTGAATCCGACTCTACATCTTCATGATCACGTTTCACCCATTCTCCCTTTGCTAATACAGAGTGAGGGGTTGGATCATGTGGATCTGATAGAAAGTTCAAGTGGGCAACGCGGCCTGGGCCAAGGCTGCCTACCCGATTTTCTATTCCAAAGTGACGAGCTGGATAATAGGATCCCATCAAATAAGCATCAATAGCAGGCACCCCTGCTTCAATGGCAAGCTTAATACAAACATTGATCAATCCATCCGTTAAAAAGCCAGGTGTAGCCCCATCTGTTGTGTACATTAATTTATCAAAAGTTGTTAGGTCTTTTTCAAGAAGCCCTTGCAATATCTCCGGCAAATCCGGACGGATCGATGAATAGCGCAAACCCACTTGATATCCGTGTGTCAGCCGTTCTATTACTTCATCTGCCGTCATCGATTCATGCTCTGAATCAAGTCCAAGCAGTTTCATTTTCACTAATGTTTTCCATGAAGCCCCAGGCAAATGCCCTTCTAAAGGCTTGCGTGACCGCTTCGCTTCCTGCATCCAATGAAGCATCTGATCATCACCGCCATGAAGTACATCAGGCCAGGCTGTCAATTCCCCGCCTTGTATCACAGCATCATGGTTAAGCCAGGACAACACCTGACTATTAAAATTCTCTTGATCCTCATCCTGAAGGACTGATTGTGAATCAAAGCGAGCCCACCAAAATATAGAAGAGGACAATTCAGCGCAGTCTTCCAATAAAGAAAACGCTTTCTTTTTGTCCGTTAAAAAAAGCCACATCAAGTTATCATTAATCTGGGTTGTGGTTCCTGTCCTTACAGCATACTCAGCTAAACTATGAGGATTATATAACTGAAAAGGATGGACATGTGGTTCAACATAGCCCGGGACCACATAACTGTCCTGACCATCAATGACTTCTGTTCCATCCATCAGAGGGGGAAGCTCCGGACCTGAATAGATAATCCGATCTTCATAGATCCAAATATGACCGGTCACCCATTTCTTTACGAAGACATTTAAGTAGGTTGTGTTTTTGATTAGTTTAGTCGGCGCAAGTTTTCCTTCCACGACAGCTACATGTTCACGAAGCTGTCTATTCCGCCAACGGAAGCGTTGTTCATTCACTAAAGAGCCTCCCTGATTCATTTTTTCTATCTTAACACATGAGTATCAACTTCGCTAAGCAGAAAAGTTCTCCTATCTTATAAAAGCAAAAACGCAAGCACTTCGGTAGGCCGATAGATGAAGTTCAACTAAGTAACGGCATGTCCTGTGCCAACGTCGTTGGGGCAACAGAGACGATTGACTAGTCTTGCGTGTCTTGAGAACTGGATGTGCCTTGGCATAAAGTTGTTCATAGGAATTGGTTATCAATTTCATAATTTACCCCCATTGTGTCCGTGAAAAAGGAGCACCTTCCCAATTCTAGTAAAGTTGGAATTTTAAAATGATTTTTATTAAGCTAAGGGCTGGTACCTTGAAGACTTAATCTCGAGATATTTGTGGGTATGTTTCCGTTGCCTTAGATGGAGAAGGAGGTCCGGGAAATAACTCGCTTTCCGTGGGCATGCGCTGAGCCTCCTCGGACTCCGTCCTCTGGGGTCTCACCTATCATGTTCATCCCACAGGAGTCCCGCAATTTCCCAGACCTCCTTTTGTTTGTGAGAAGAACGGAAACAACCCAGTTCACAGTACAATACGACAGAGGGACTTATCTGAGAGCCGAAAATCTCTCTGTGACGTGTTTATTATGCCACATCATGATGGATGAAACCCTCTGAACATTGAAGAATCATTCCGAATACGAGTGACTCTGTTCATCATAAAACATGTGGGGCGATTGTGGTGTAACAATGATAGAAAGTTATTTAAAATAAGCAATTATGAGAGCATTTCAAAACACCTGGAATATAAAGAATCCGCCCGATTGGACGGATGCTTTACGTATATATTGTTCAAGAGAAATCAACTATTTTTACGGCTTAGCTTGGACCAGTCTTCCAATATCTTTTCGATAGAAAAATCCATAATGGTCGTCAAAAGGCTTTAATGATCGGTAAACAGACGCGAGAGCCGTTTCAAGCACAGGAGCAACAGCCCCTACAAGCAGGACTCTTCCGCCACTCGTTATATACTTGTCACCATCGTTCTCTGTACCAGCATGAATAGAGAAAACACCGTGCTCAGCCCACTGCGGTAAGCAGACGTCTTTTTGATACTTCCCCGGATAACCGGCAGAAGCTACAACAACCCCGGCGCACGCCTGCTCAAACCACGTTAAATTTGGATCTTTATCTGCCAGTACGTCTACTATAACTTGAGCAAGATCATTCGCCAGAAGCGGCATAACCACTTGAGTTTCCGGGTCTCCGAATCGTGCATTGAACTCGATGACTTTTGGACCAGCATCTGTCTGGATAAGGCCAGCGTATAGAATACCTGTAAACGAACGTCCTTCCGCTACAAGGGCCGAAGCCGTCTTTTCCAGAATCGACTCTACTGCATAATCATAATCGTCCCAGGGGATATGAGCAGCAGGAGCAAAAGCACCCATCCCCCCCGTATTAGGACCTTGATCTCCATCATAAGCACGCTTATGATCCTGAGCTGTGACCATAGGGTAAACATGTTCCCCTTTCACGAAGGCCATCAGAGAAAATTCTGTACCTTGCAGAAACTCTTCTACAACGATTTCCCGGCTCGCCTCTCCAAATTGACCGTCAAGCAGCATATCATCGACAGTCTCACATGCGACTTCCACTGTCTCAGCAACTACCACGCCTTTTCCTGCTGCCAGTCCATCTGCTTTAACCACAATAGGAGCACCTTGTTCATGAATGTACTCCTTAGCCTGACTTGCATCAGTAAATGCCTGGTAATCCGCAGTTGGAATGTCGTATTTCTTCATTAGCTGCTTAGCAAAATGCTTACTGCCTTCTATTAATGCAGCGGCTTTCGTTGGACCAAAAACTTGAAGACCCGCTTCCAGAAACCGATCGACAATACCATCAAGTAACGGGTTCTCCGGCCCGACAATTGTCAGGTTAATCTGATTCTCCTTAGCGAAGGCAACAAGTCCATCCTGATCCGTTTCCTGAATAGGAACACGGATGGCTTGTTTTTCCATCCCAGCATTTCCAGGAGCTGCATATATCCGTTCAACTTGTGAGCTTTCGGAAAACTTTTGGATAAGGCTATGCTCACGTCCTCCGCGTCCAATCACAAGGATATTCATGGTCATATTCCTCCCTGTTTAATGTTTGAAATGGCGCATTTTTGTAAATACCATGGCTACTCCATGTTGATTACAAGCATCAATTGAATCCTGATCACGTTTGGAACCACCTGGCTGAATAATCGCCTTCACGCCTGCACGAGCCGCTGTTTCTACTGTATCCGGCATCGGGAAGAACGCATCGGACGCCATAATAGCCCCTTCCGCTTGGTCACCAGCTTGCTCGAGCGCAATTTTCGCGGCTCCAACACGGTTCATTTGTCCAGCCCCCACTCCAAGCGTTTGATCGGATTTTGCAACAACAATCGCATTGGATTTAACATGTTTGACTACTTGCCAGCCCAGCGCTAAATCTTTAAGCTCCTGTTCAGTTGGCTGACGCTCAGTCGCTACCTCTAGTTCCACATCTTCGAGCGATCCTTCGTCTGTATCCTGAATGAGCAAGCCGCCATTAACAGATGTAAGCTTATGAGACTGCGTTTCTGGTTTCTTCAACTCTACTTCTAGTAACCTAAGATTCTTTTTCTGTGTTAGTAAATCGAGAGCTGCCTGACTAAAGGAAGGAGCGATAATAATCTCAAGGAAAATTTCCTTCAATTTCGCTGCGGTTTCTTCATCAACTTCCCGATTCAAGGCCACAATCCCTCCGAAAATCGAGATTGGATCACCTGCATAAGCTTTGCCATAAGCCTCAAAAAGTGTATTTCCAGTGCCCACGCCGCAAGGGTTCATATGTTTGACAGCAACTGCTGCCGGTTCCTCGAATTCCAGCACAATGTCCAAAGCCGCATTGGCGTCCTGAATATTGTTGTAGGAAAGCTCTTTACCATTTAGCTGCTTAGCATCAGCCAAAGAAGCTCCACCGTAGTTGGCTTTTTGATAAAATGCAGCTGTTTGATGAGGGTTCTCCCCATATCGTAAGCCCTGTACTTTTTCATAAGTCACTGTATAGGTTTCCGGGTACACCTCTTCCACTGCTTCTGCGAAATATTCAGCGATCATCGCATCGTAATTGGCCGTGTGGCGGAACACCTTTGCGGCTAGCTTCTTACGTGCTTCAAAGGCCAGTTCCCCTTCCTGCAAACCCGTGATAACTTGCTCATAATCGGCTGGATCTACGACAACAGCTACATCCTCGAAGCTTTTCGCAGCAGACCGCAGCATCGTCGGCCCGCCAATATCGATATTTTCAATGGCGTCAGCTTCTGTAACTCCTTCTTTTGCGATCGTTTCTTTGAAAGGATACAAATTGACAGCTACAAGGTCGATCGTTTGGATATCCAGTTCATCCAGCTGGCTCATGTGCTCGTCGCTGCCCCTTTTAGCAAGCAGACCGCCATGAACAGATGGGTGTAACGTTTTTACACGCCCATCCATAATTTCAGGAAAGTTTGTAATCTCGGAAATAGATTTAACAGGAAGACCTTCCGCTTCAATAGCTCGCTTTGTCCCTCCTGTAGAGACAAGTTCATAATCTAGTTCAATTAATTTCTTTGCAAAAGCTGCTAACCCATCCTTGTTGGATACACTTAACAGGGCGCGTTTTTTCGTGCTCATCTGGACTCCTCCTTGATCGTTAATGACTGGATGACACGCGGGTACAATTCGTGTTCAACAGCTTGAATCTTTTGTTTTATATCTTCTTTTGTATCTTGTTCATGGATGCGGACGGCCTCCTGATCGATAATAGGACCCGTGTCCATGCCATCATCAACGTAATGAACCGTTACACCGGTTACCTTAACTTGACTGTCAAAGGCTTGACCGATTGCATCTTTACCTGGAAAAGCTGGCAGCAAAGACGGATGAATATTGAGAATTCGGTGTTCGTATGCCGTTAGCAGAGTTAGACCGATGAGTCTCATATAACCCGCAAGAACAATCCATTCCACTCCTCTATCCTTACAGTCATGGAGAAGTGCCTTTTCAAAAGCTTCTTTATTTGCAAAAGATTTAGGGTTGAAGACAACGGTATCGATTTGTCTCCTCTGTGCTTTCTCAATGACGCCGGCATCAATCCGGTCTGAGACAAGCAAAGATACCTCAGCCTCAAGATTCCCGTTTTCAATTGCATCCATGATCGCATCAAAATTCGAACCTGTTCCCGACGCAAAGACAGCTAGATTTATCATGACCAGTGGATTCCTTCCTGCTCTGTGACATGACCGATCACCTGTGCTTTTTCTCCTGCATTATTAAGGGCTTCAAGTGATGCTGGGACATCTTGTTCAGACACAACAGCCACCATACCGATTCCCATATTAAAGACCCCAAACATATCCTCATCCGTTATCTCACCTTGTTCACGGAGAAATTCAAAAATCTGCGGGACGCGCCAGCTCGTCTGGTCAATACTGACCCCCATACCGTCTGGGAGCATACGCGGAATATTTTCATAGAATCCGCCGCCTGTCACGTGGGCCACTCCTTTTATAGAGACGGCTTGTTTTAATGCATTAATCGATTGCACATATATTTTCGTAGGGGTTAAAAGAACTTCCCCTAACGGTTTGTCAAAAGGAGCATAGGTGGACTTGAGACCAAGCTCCTGGCTTTCAATGATTTTCCTGACTAACGAAAAACCATTTGAATGCACACCGCTTGAAGACAGGCCGATTAATACATCGCCAGCTTGAACATGCTGGCCTGTGATCAACTTGTCTTTATCTGCCATTCCGACAACAAAACCGGCTAAATCGTATTCATCCGACTGGTACATGCCAGGCATTTCGGCAGTTTCCCCGCCAACGAGTGCACTGCCTGCCTGTTCACAGCCGTCTGAGATCCCCTTTACTATTTGCTCAATTCTATCGGGTTCATTTTTACCACACGCAATATAATCAAGAAATAAAAGCGGGTCTGCTCCTTGAGCAACAATGTCGTTGACACACATTGCTACTACATCGATGCCGATCGTATCATGCTGATCCATTTGAAAAGCAAGCTTCAGCTTCGTGCCTACTCCGTCTGTCCCTGTAACAAGAACCGGATGCTCATAGCTCATTGAACTGATGTCAAAAAACCCTGCAAATGAGCCCAGTCCGCCAATAACTTCTGGACGCATCGTTCTAGCCACATGTTTTTTCATGCGTTCGACTGCTTCATAGCCTGCTTCTACATCTACACCGGCCTGTTTGTATGATTGACTCATGTCAGCTCCCCCTTTCGCTAGGCTTTCTCATATGGTAAAACAGTGTTCGGATAAATCTCTGTTGGATAGTTGCCCGTAAAGCAAGCCATACAGCCGCCGTGTTCAAGCGATTCATTACCCTCATATATAGACTGATTTAATCCATCAACAGATAAGTAGGCTAAACTGTCTGCCCCTATCTGCTTCTCGATTTCTTCGACAGAGTTGTTCGCCGCAATCAATTCACCGCTCGTTGACGTATCAATTCCGTAATAGCACGGATTTTCTATAGGGGGTGAAGCAATGCGTACATGTACCTCTAATGCACCGGCTTCCTTAAGCATTTTGACAATACGGCGGCTTGTGGTTCCGCGCACAATCGAATCATCGACCATTACGACACGCTTCCCTTCGACAATTCCGCGAACAGCCGACAGTTTCATCTTCACACCCTGTTCACGGAGTTCCTGTGAAGGCTGAATGAACGTGCGTCCAACGTAGCGATTTTTAATTAGGCCGAGTTCATATGGCAGACCTGCTGCCTCAGCGTAGCCGATGGCTGCTGATATGCTTGAATCCGGTACCCCTGTCACAACATCCGCTTCAATCGGGGCTTCATCAGCCAGAGCCTTGCCCATTCTCTTCCTTGAGGCGTGAACATTTTTGCCATCCAGGTTACTATCAGGACGGGAAAAATAAACATGTTCCATTGAGCAAAGTGTCCGTTGGATCGGAGCGGCAAAACGTTTGGATTCTAAGCCATTTTTATCGATTACGATCAGTTCCCCTGGCTGTACTTCACGTTCATAACTGGCCCCAATAATGTCAAAGGCACACGTCTCAGAAGACACAACCCATGAATCACCGAGGTAACCGATAGACAGCGGCCTTAACCCGCGCGGATCATTGGCCACAAACAACTTGTCCTCTTTCATCATGAGAAAGGCATAAGCTCCTTTAATCATAGACAGTGCCTGACAGATGGCCTCATCAACCGGAACATTTCCAGCCCGCTTAATTAGATGGGCAACGACCTCTGTATCAGAAGTCGTTTGCAAAATAGACCCTTGAGCCTCAAGCTGACCTTTCAAAGCTTGAGCGTTGACTAGATTGCCATTATGAGCGAGAGCAAGTCCGCCTGTTTGCGAACGGAACATTAACGGTTGAATATTTTCATAGCTTCCATCTCCGGCTGTAGCATAACGAACATGACCAATAGAGGCAGAACCTTCAAGTTCGTCTAACTGATCCTGCTTGAACACATCATTGATTAAGCCGTGCCCTTTTGCTATTTTCATATGTTCTCCATCTGAAGTGACGATCCCCGCCCCTTCCTGTCCACGATGTTGAAGAGCGTGAAGTCCATAATAAGTCAGCTGTGCCGATTCCGGATGACCCCAGACACCAAATATGCCGCATTCTTCGTTTAAGCCTTTGATTTCACCAAGCATGGAATAGCTCCTTTCCATAGTTGCTTTAATTCCCTTGTCTGCTCTTCCACGACGACTTCATCATTTTCCTTAATACGGTACATTCCATCTTTCGTTACTTCCCCTGCTAAGCGTGCCTCACTGACCATTGCTTCAAATGCCTGTTGATTTTCCGGAGAAACGGAGACGAGAAAACGAGATTGTGATTCTGAGAAGAGGGCGGCCGTGACATCGCCAGACACTCTCACATCACAACCAAGTTCTTCATCAAAAAGGCTTTCGGCAAGCGCTACAGCAAATCCGCCTTCAGAAATATCATGCGCCGACTGAACAAGCCCCTGTTGAATCGCTCGCAGCAGAATTTCTTGACGTGCTGCTTCCACTTGTAAATCAATTTCAGGCGCTTTTCCAAAATGCCGACCTTCCATCATTCCTTGAAGCTCACTGCCGCCGAATTCCGGCTTTGTTTCACCAATGACATAAATTAGGTCCCTTGACTGCTTCATGCTAGAACGCGTGATATGCTCTGTTTTTTCAATTAAGCCGACCATTCCGACAACTGGCGTTGGATAAATAGCCTGGCCGCCGAACGACTCATTGTAAAGAGAAACATTCCCGCTGATCACTGGTGTGCCAAGTGCCGTACAAGCTTCACTCATTCCTTCAACGCTTTTTTCCATTTGCCAGAAGATCTCAGGATTCTCTGGTGATCCAAAGTTGAGACCATCCGTTAATCCAAGCGGCCGGCCGCCGGAGCATACAATATTACGTGCTGCTTCAGCTACAGCAATTTGGCCGCCCATTTCAGGGTCCAAATAAATGTAACGGGAATTACAGTCTGTTGTCATAGCCAGCGCCTTCTCTGTCCCTCGTACGCGCACAACTGCTGCATCGGAACCTGGTCTGACTACCGTATTTGTCTGAACCATGGAGTCATATTGATCGTAAACCCATTCTTTACTGGCTATTGTCGGTTGCTTCAGGAGATCAGCTAACGTTTCACCATAATTTGAAACGGTTGGCTGATAGGTGTCCATTTCTTGAAACTCCTGATAATAAGCTGGGACGGTTGAAGGCTGATGGTACACGGGCGCATCTTCAGCAAGTGAGTCAACTGGAACATCGGCCACGGTCTCCCCGTGATGCTCTAGCCGGAAACGCTTATCCTCTGTAACTTCACCAACAGATATAGCTTCCAGATCATACTTACGAAACACTTCTGCAATCTCGTGCTCGCGTCCTTTTTCAACTACGAGCAGCATCCGTTCCTGCGATTCAGATAACATCATTTCATAAGCCGTCATATTCTCTTCCCGCTGAGGAATCAGATCCATATTCATTAACATTCCAGTACCGGCCTTACTCGCCATTTCACTAGCAGAAGACGTGAGACCAGCTGCGCCCATATCTTGAATACCAACTAGCGCATCGTGATGAATCACTTCAAGACAAGCTTCGATTAATAATTTTTCCATAAAAGGGTCTCCAACTTGGACGGATGGCCGCTTTTCTTCAGACTCTTCGGATAATTCTTCAGAGGCAAAAGTAGCGCCATGAATCCCGTCACGTCCGGTCTTTGCTCCAACGTACATGACTGTATTTCCAATACCTGCTGCAATCCCTTTCTGAATATCCTTATGATCAATTAAGCCGACACACATCGCATTGACGAGCGGGTTCCCGTTGTAAGCATCGTCAAATTGCACCTCTCCGCCAACTGTTGGAACACCGACACAGTTGCCATATCCTGCAATCCCGCGAACGACTTCCTCAAATAAATATTTAAC
This sequence comes from Halobacillus ihumii, assembly GCF_902726645.1. Lineage (NCBI taxonomy): Bacteria > Bacillati > Bacillota > Bacilli > Caryophanales > Bacillaceae > Halobacillus > Halobacillus ihumii. The sequence continues at coordinate 2,739,174 of NZ_CACVAO010000001.1, read as the reverse complement.
ACGCGGACGTTTCAACGAACCGAACCTGAGTGAATTTAACAAAGCCACAGGACGCGCTCCCATCGAAAACACATCACGCAAGATCCCGCCAACCCCAGTTGCCGCGCCTTGATAAGGTTCAACAGCTGAAGGGTGATTATGACTTTCAACCTTGAAGACTACTGCCTGCTCATCACCAATATCAATAATTCCTGCCCCTTCACCTGGCCCCTGAAGGACGTGCTGACCTTGGGTAGGGAATTTTTTTAATAATGGCTTGGAATTCTTATAGCTGCAATGCTCGGACCACATAACTGAAAACAAACCAGTTTCTGTATAGTTGGGACGGCGTCCAAGAATCTGTGTAATGGATTGAAACTCTTCATCACTCAATCCCATGTCGCGATATAGCTGCTGCTGTTCAATTTGTTCTGGACTGATCTCAAGCATTGATGGCATGGTTATTCCTCCAGTGTGTCAAAATTGATTGAAATAAACGAAGGCCGTCCTCACTTCCCACTAACGCATCGACGGCGCGCTCTGGGTGGGGCATCATTCCAAGTACATTGCCTTGTTCATTGGTAATTCCAGCGATATCAGCGACAGAGCCGTTCGGGTTCGCTGCATACGTAAAGACAATTTGACCATTGTCTCGTAAATTTTGATACGTTGCTTCATCGCAATAATAGTTTCCATCTCCATGAGCGATCGGGATGCTGATTTCTTCCTTATCCTGATAAAAGTCAGTGAACAAAGTTTGGTTATTTTCTACGAGAAGTGTTTCGTCATGGCACATAAACTTCAAGTTTTTATTAGGCAGCATAGCACCCGGCAGCAAGCCCATCTCAAGCAGCACTTGAAACCCATTGCAAACACCGAGTACAGGCTTGCCACGTTCAGCCGCCTGGCGGATTTGTTCAATCACCCCTGAAGTAGAAGCGATCGCCCCGGAGCGTAAATAATCCCCATAAGAGAAGCCGCCTGGCAAAAGAATTCCGTCGTAGTCTGATAGATTTGCTTCTTGATACCATACTAGATCCGCTTCTTGACCTAAAGCTTCCGTAATAGCAAAAGCCATATCCCGATCACAGTTCGATCCTGGAAAAACAACGACAGCAAACTTCACTTAGACAACCTCCTCGATCGTGTACGAGTAATCTTCAATAACAGGGTTAGCCAGCAACTGGTCACACATTTTATCCACTTGCTGTTCAATATTACCTTCGTCCTCCAGCATAACTTCCATATATTTACCGATTCTCACTTCACCGACGTTCTTATATTCAAGGGAATGCAGGGAATGCTGGACCGCTTTCCCTTGGGGATCAAGGACACCTTCTTTAAGAGTGATATAGATTTTTACTTTTCGCATGTGTACTCCTCCAGTCGTTGCAGAATCGTTTCATATACTGAAATTAAGTCACCAAGGTTTTCCCGGAACACATCTTTGTCCATTTTCTCACCTGTTTCATCATCCCAAAGGCGGCAAGTATCAGGAGAAATTTCATCAGCCAGGACAATCGTTCCATCAGCCAGCCGGCCAAACTCTAACTTAAAGTCAACCAGGTCAAGCCCTGTTCGTTTACATAAATTAGCTAATAGCGCATTTACTTCAAGTGCTTTTTCTTTTATAAAGTGAAGCTCTTCTTTATTTACATCTGTTAAATGATAAGCATGCTGATCGTTAATAATCGGATCATCTAATTCATCTTTCTTATAAAAAAGTTCAACTAACGGGGGATTAAAAGGCTCTTTTTCTGGAATACCAAGTCTTTTCGTAATACTGCCGGCTGCAATGTTACGGACAACCACTTCAAGGGGGATAATGGTCGTTTTTTCCACAAGCTGCTCGGTATCATTCAGCGTTTTAATAAAATGTGAGGATATATCGTTCTGTTTTAAATAATCAAAGATTTTTGAGGCGATCAAATTGTTCAGACGCCCTTTGCCTTCAAATTGATCCTTTTTCTTGCCATTAAATGCAGTGGCATCATTCTTATAAGATAAAATAAGCTGTTCCGGCTCACCCTCAACATGGTAAACCCTCTTCGCCTTGCCCTCATACAAAAGAGAACCCTTCATACACGTACACCTCACTTGGAATTTTATGGATGACCTGAGGTTGTGTGACCTGGTCATCCATATTATGGTAAATTACAACCCGATGCGGTCGAAGATGCGGTCGACATTTTTTAGGTGGTGTTTGTAGTCAAAGCATGCTTCGATTTGTTCTTCAGTTAGTGTGGATGTAATCTTGTCATCCGCTTCAATCAAACTCCGGAAAGGCACTCCACGTTCCCATGCCTCCATTGCCTTAGGCTGCACAAGATCATACGCTTCCTCGCGCACCATCCCCTGATCGATCAGTGTCAGCAATACGCGCTGAGAGAAAATCAAACCGTACGTTTTCTCCATATTTTCCTGCATCCGCTCAGGGAATACAGTTAAATTCTTTACGATATTTCCGAAGCGATTCAGCATGTAATTAATCGCAATCGTCGCATCAGGCAGGATGACGCGTTCTGCGGAAGAATGAGAAATATCACGTTCATGCCATAACGGCACATTCTCAAAAGCTGTCAGCATTTCCCCACGCAGCACACGCGCCATGCCTGTCATATTCTCAGACCCAATCGGATTTCGTTTATGAGGCATAGCAGAAGACCCTTTTTGCCCTTTTGCAAAAAACTCTTCCACTTCACGAGTTTCTGTCTTCTGCAGGCCTCGAATTTCCACAGCAATTTTTTCAATAGAGGCTGCAATTAAAGCAAGCGTTGACACGTAATGGGCGTGACGATCCCGCTGCAGTGTCTGCGTCGAAACAGGTGCAGCTGAAAGACCAAGCTTGTCGCAAACATACTGCTCCACAAATGGATCAATATTGGCATATGTTCCTACAGCTCCTGATAACTTGCCAACCTCTATATGCTTGATTGCCAGATCAAGACGCTCGAGATTACGCTTCATTTCTTCATAATAAAGCGCCAACTTAAGGCCAAACGTTGTCGGCTCGGCATGGACGCCGTGCGTACGTCCCATCATAACCGTGTGCTTATGCTCTCGAGCTTTATCAGCCAGAATATCAATGAAAGCGACAAGGTCCTTGCGAATGATTTCATTAGCCTGCTTCAGCTGATAAGAAAGAGCCGTATCTACAACATCTGTAGACGTTAATCCGTAATGCACCCACTTACGTTCTTCCCCAACGGTTTCAGAAACAGCCCGCGTGAATGCTACAACATCGTGTCGCGTTTCTGCTTCAATTTCATGAATGCGATCAATATTAAAAGAGGCTCCTTCACGCAGTTTCGCTACATCTTCTGTTGGAATGACTCCAAGCTCACTCCATGCTTCACAAGCTAACAATTCCACTTCTAGCCATGCCTGGTATCTATTTTCTTCTGTCCAAATGGAACCCATTTCAGGCCTTGTATAACGTTCTATCATCGTCTTCCTCCTTGTCGCTTACCACATATGAATTTGATTGTTCTTGATTAGTTCATCTATTTCTTTTAAATTCTCTCCCACAAAGGTAATATGTCCCATCTTCCGGGTCGCCCTTGCCTCGCTTTTACCGTAATCATGCACATGAAATCCATAATAGCGTTCTAATTTACTGTGTAAGATTTCCTGATGCTTTCCAAGAACGTTAACCATAACAGCCGCTGGGAATGAATGAATAGGTAATAACGGCAGCCCGCAAATGGCACGCACATGCTGCTCAAATTGGGAGACATTACAGGCCTCGATTGTATAGTGGCCAGAATTATGAGGTCTTGGTGCCAGTTCATTTATATAGACATCATGGTCTTTCACGAACATTTCCACCGCAAACGTCCCGACAATGTTCATTTTTTCAGCTAATGATTTAACAGCTTCCTGTGCTTTTTTAGCCACTTTTTTGGAGACTGTCGCCGGCACTCTCGTTTCGTGCAGTATGTGATTTTTATGAATGTTTTCAGCAACAGGGAAATAAGTGATGTCTCCATCTTGCCCCCTTGTGAATACTTGAGAGATTTCTAATTCAAACGGAACCCATTGTTCAACGATGTACGTTCCGCCTTCTTCCATAAATGTCTCTGCATCGTCAAAATGTTCTTCATTCCCTAGAGGAAGCTGACCTTTTCCGTCATAGCCGCCGCTAACCGTTTTGATCACTGCCGGAAAATCGATCGTTTTCATCGCTTCTTTAAATTGGTCAAACGTTTGAACAATTTCATATTTCGCCACAGCTAGACCAGCGTCGACAGCAACCTGCTTTTCCTTCTCCCGATTTTGGGTCACCTCTAGCGAATAGGCTCCTTGTGGAAGCTTGTCTGCTTGTTCGAAAAGTCGAGCCACTTTGAGATCTACATTTTCAAACTCGTACGTAATCACATCGCTCAGTTCGAGTAACTGTTCAGCAGCTTCTCTGTCATCGTAAGCTGCCACAATATGCTCATCCGCAACTTGGGCACAAGGGCAGTCCTCCGTCGGATCAAGTACAGCGATCCGGTAACCCATATGCCTAGCAGCAACTGCCATCATTCTTCCAAGCTGACCTCCACCTAAAATCCCGATCGTTTGTCCAGGTCGTACGATGTTATTGTTCACGTAACTCCCTCCTCATATCAGATACTTTACCTCTCATTTGCTCGCGGTATGCCGCTAAACGCTCAGCTATTTTATCATCAAAAGCCCCTAGCATTTCAGCAGCTAAAATCCCCGCATTTTTTGCTCCAGCTGAACCGATTGCTACCGTCGCAACAGGAACGCCGCCTGGCATTTGCACAATAGAAAGCAGAGAATCCAAACCATCTAGAGCTTTGGACTGTACAGGAACCCCAATGACCGGCAGCGTCGTTTTCGCTGCTACCATCCCGGGAAGATGGGCCGCGCCTCCAGCCCCTGCAATAATCACTTTAATTCCTCTTCCTCTCGCATCCTCCGCATATGTGAACATATCTTCAGGCGTCCGGTGCGCCGAAATGATCTCGGTTTCAAAATTTAACCCTAACTCATCTAATACATCACATGCCGCTTTTATTGTCGACCAATCTGACATACTCCCCATGATAATCCCTATATCAGCCATGTTCTCCCACCTCTTCACTTGATGTCGAACTCCTTTTGATAACGAAAAAGCCTGCTCATCTCCCTCTAATGAGGAGAGATAAACAGGCATACGTGTGTCCAGAATTAGATGCTTGATCTCCCCTCATAGTCCAGAAATTTACGGTATCCGGGTAGAAACGTACGGGCCATATTCCCGTCTTATATGAGGTTCTTCTATGCAGTTTCTGATTCAATCATAGCAATATTCGATTCCATCTGTCAACGCAAATTACGAACATTAAAAAATAGAAATCTAAATAATGTTCGGTTTTAATCCTTAACTGCATGAAAAACAGTGACCCTTCCTACAGGTTCCAGATTTTTTTCTCCATTTTGAACCACTTCCTGAAAGATTGGCTCTTCCGCACGGCGTACGGGTGTATATCCTTCGTTACTTATCCGCTTCAGACATTGATCCAGCGATTCATTGTCTCGAACTTCAAAGCGCTTCTTGTTTTTCTTGGCCATTACGCAACCTTCCCTTCTTCACTTGCTTCACCCAGAACCCTCCATGAATCTGTTTCGGTTCATAAGCAATGATGAAGGCTTTAGGATCAATCGATTTAATCGTTTCATACAATGTAAGCTCATATTTCCTTGGTGTTAAAATTTGCATCGCCAGCCGGTCGCCTTCCATGCCATAAGCGTACCAACTTGTCACACCGTACCCTTTATCGCGAAGCATCTTCGTAAACTCAATTTCCGGCTCAGACGAAATCACATTGACCGTCGTATAACCAAGAGCTAGTTTTTCCTCAATTTTCATGCCGACGATAACACCCATCCCATAACCAACAGCGTATGCGATAACGTTTTCGATCTGGTTAAGATTATCAAGCACCAATCCTAACCCAAAAATATAAACAACGATCTCAAACATACTGATGAATGCCGCGAAGTACCGCTGACCCTTCAAGGTGAAAATCATTCGAAGCGTAAAAAATGACACATAAACAATGTTGACAACTAAAATGATGGTAATCATCACCAAGGTGTTATCCAGCATGCATGTATTCCTCCTGTATTATGGGCCATCTGATAAACAGCTGCACCTTTTCATCAGGCAGTTGCAACTACTTCATATCACCCAAAAGATCAATCATGCATACACTATATAACAACTGGTGTTTATGGCACAATAAGATTTTTTTAAATCATTTGCCGAAAATTGGAGGGAGATCGAATGAACCAATTTAATGATTGGAAGAAAAATTTAGATCACTTTTTCGGTCAGGACTTTTTTAGCGAATTCGAAGGGTTTATGAAGCCTTCTATTCCTCAAATCAATCTCTATCAATATGATAATGAACTGCTCTGTATGGTGAATGTTCCTGGCATGAGCCATCCGCGGAATGTCGATGTCGTCGTTGATCACGCCACACTTACATTAACGGGACGAATCGAAATAAATCATCGCGGCGGCCATCAGCTAAAGTCGGAAATTGCAACAGGCACGTTTGAGCGAAGCATTGACCTTCCTTTCGCTGTACGAAGCGATAAAATCGATGCTACCTATAAACACGGATTACTCATTATCCAATTGCACCGCTTTATTTCTGATTCAACAAAACAAAAGCCGATTCGGATCCGTCATCTCGAAGATGAGTAAACGTTAAATATGCAATTCACACCAAACTCCGTGCAATTCGTAAAAGTTTAGTGCAATAAAGCAAGCCGTCCCATTTCCGTTGGTTGCTGCTCTGCTTACAATAGCGTTTAAGCTAAGAAAATAAAATACAAGATGAAGATCACGAAAAGGAGATACATGATCGGGTGAATTTCTTTTCCTCGTCCTTTTAACCACATCGTTATCGGATAAAAGATAAAGCCGATAGCGATTCCCGTGGCAATGCTGTACGTAAGCGGCATCGCGGTAATGGTGAAGAAAGCTGGAACTGCAATTTCAAATTGGTCCCAATCAATGTCCTTCAATGTCGAGGCCATGAGCACGCCAACGATAATCAGTGCTGGCGCTGTAACTTCTTGTGTAATAACGGATAATAGCGGTGAAAAAAACAGGGCTAGAAGAAAGAAACCTGCTGTTACAACAGATGTGAAACCTGTTCTTCCACCCGCTCCAACTCCAGCTGTTGATTCAATATAAGAAGTCGTTGTCGATGTTCCAACAACCGATCCAACTACCGTTGCTGCAGAATCCGCGAATAAAGCTCGTCCAGCTCTCGGAAGCTTGTTATCTTTCATATATCCGGCTTGATTGGCTACAGCTACAAGTGTTCCCGCTGTGTCAAAGAAATCAACAAACAGGAAGGTCAGAATAACCACTAACATTTCCAGGGTGAAAATATCTCCAAAGTGTGTGAGTGCAGCGCCAAAGGTAGGGGCTACGCTTGGTACGGGCCCAACCACATCATTAATCGCTGTAGGGGGTGCAATCAAACCTGTGACCATGCCTGCTATAGCTGTCAAAATCATTCCGTAGAAAATACCACCTTTTATTCCAAGTGATAAGAAGACAACGGACGCAATAATTCCGAATATCGCTAGCAGTGTTGTCGGCTCTGTTAAGTCACCAAGTGCAACTAATGTGGCATCACTATTTTGAACGATTCCAGAGTTTTGAAATCCAATGAATGCAATATATAATCCTATCCCTGCACCAACGGCCAGCTTCAGATTACCAGGGATGGCATTAATGATGCTTTCGCGGAGTCCTGTTAACGTTAATACGATAAAAATAAGTCCAGATGCCAGTACTCCTGCGAGAGCTGTTTCCCATGATATTCCGTATGTGAGAATAACCGTGTAGGCAAAAAAAGCGTTCAAGCCCATTCCCGGCGCTAAAGCGATCGGATACTTAGCCAGCACACCCATAATCAATGTTCCGACAGCCGCAGCGATCGCTGTTGCTGTGAAAACAGCTCCCTGGTCAATACGGGTTACACCTTCCGGAAGTTCTTCCACTCCAACGAGTGCCAACGTCGATGGGTTGACGAATAAAATATACGCCATAGCCAGGAATGTCGTCATCCCTGCTAAAAATTCTGTCCGATAGTTTGTTCCATGCTCCTCAAATTTAAAAAATTTCTTCATGTTTATGTTCCTCCCCTGGTTCACTCATGATCGTTTTTCTTAGTTGTTTATATAACTAAACGCCTTTTTCAGGAAACTTCCCTCTCCTGAAGCCCTTCAGGAGGCAAATCCTTCCCAGACCAAGAAGTAAAATAAAGGCTGTTTTCGCATAGATTGTTGCTCTGATCCGTCGTTGATACACACAACCATAATAAAAAACACCCCTGGCATTGGCCAAGAGTGTTCTACGAATCTACTAGGAAAATAACCGGCACATAGTTAATCGTGTGGTTATATTCTTAAACGTAGTCAGATCCATTTACGGTGGTCTGGTAGAAACTTATGGGCCATATCCCCAAAATTATACGAAAAAGTTATTCAGTTATTATTTTTCAATCTTACAAGTTTCGACGTAATTCGTCAACACAAAACACGAACATTTAAAAGATAAAACAAATAATAATTCGTTTATTCCCACTCAATTGTGGATGGCGGCTTACTAGTCACATCGTAGACAACGCGGTTGATGTGGTCGACTTCATTTACGATTCGAGTAGAGATTTTCTCAAGTACATCCCAGGGAATACGCGCCCAGTCTGATGTCATTCCATCAACCGATGTAACAGCACGGATCCCAATCGTATGGTCATAAGTGCGTTCATCTCCCATAACTCCGACAGACTTGATGTTTGGCAGCACCGTAAAGTATTGCCAAATATCACGATCCAAACCTGCGTTCTTCACTTCTTCCCGCAAAATAGCATCTGATTCACGGACAATCTCAAGCTTATCTTCAGATACCTCACCAAGAATTCTAATGGCAAGCCCTGGTCCTGGGAACGGCTGTCTCCATACGATATGCTCAGGTACTCCGAGTTCTGTACCTAGAGCGCGAACTTCATCTTTGAAAAGAGTATTCAAAGGTTCGATCAATTCAAACTGCATATCTTCGGGCAAGCCGCCGACATTGTGGTGGGACTTGATCGTTTGGGCCGTCTCTGTCCCACTTTCGATAATATCTGTGTACAGAGTTCCTTGGGCAAGAAAATCAATATCTTTGAGGTTGTCTGCTTCATCATCAAATACACGAATAAATTCATTTCCAATGATTTTCCGCTTCTTCTCAGGGTCAGATACCCCAGCAAGCTTCCCAAGGAAACGATCTTTGGCATCCACCTTTATGATATTCATTTGGAATCCGTCACCCAATGTACGCATGACGTCGTCTGCTTCATGCTTACGCAGCAGACCATGATCGACAAAAATACAAGTCAGCTGGTCCCCAATCGCTTTATGAATTAAGGCTGCTACAACAGAGGAATCGACACCCCCGCTTAACGCACATAGTACTTTGCGATCCCCTACTTTAGCACGGATTTTTTCCACTTCCATATCTACCACGTGTTCCATCGTCCAATCATCAGTCGCCTCACAAGCTTCGAAGACGAAGCTGCGCAAAAGGTCGTTGCCATACTCTGAATGACGTACTTCAGGGTGGAACTGCACGCCATACATATTCGTATCCACATTACTCATAGCCGCGACAGGACAAGAGGAACTTGTAGCATCAATTCTGAACTCTTCTGGTGGAGCAATCACTTTATCACTATGACTCATCCACACCGTTTGTTGCTTTGGAGTTTTGCGAAACAATAGAGGGTCTTCATGGATGGAGATATCCGCCTTACCATATTCCCGCTCCTTAGCTCGTTCTACCTTCCCGCCGAAATGATGGGTCATCAGCTGCATACCATAACAAATTCCCAGTACAGGGATACCTAATTCAAATAACTCCTCATCACAACGAAAGCTATCCTCGCCATACACACTATTTGGGCCGCCTGAGAGAATGATCCCACTAGGGTTCATGTCTTTTATCTCTGCAGCTGTCAGTTTGTGAGAATGCAGTTCACTATACACTCCAAATTCACGAATGCGACGAGTGATCAACTGATTATATTGACTGCCAAAATCCAGTACAAGGATCATGCCTTTTACTTGTTCCATACACATTCAGCTCCTTACTTGACTAGGCTCCCCAATTCAGGCGAGCCCCGCCATCTTTAATTTGGTGAATCATCAATCTATCAAACGATCCATATAAAAAAATAGACTTCTGCCTCCGAACTGATCCGGTGAAGGCAGAAGTCCATGTCAAAATACGTCTCACACGATTCCTGCCTTCATAGTCAGAACGTTTAAGGCGTTCCGGTAGAGACTCTCGGACCAATTTCCAAGGATATATGAAGGGTCATACCATTGATTTTCATTCATTCTATCAACAGCATGATACGGAATCAAGACAATGCTCTTTTAATTAAATTTTCCCATAATTCTGTGACCTTGCGCCAATGCTCAATACCCTTTTCATTTCGATATAAGGCACGCTCGTAATGATTGGTTAACTTACGCATATCGTTCGATTGGAAATGAGCATCGACCTGCCTTGCGTAATCCCGGAGCGTCTGGTTAGAATTACGTTTAATTCCTTTTTTATGAGCCAGCACTCTCAATAGGTAGTGAAAAGCACGATCATAGGTATCTTCACGGTCCATTTTTTTAAACCTTCGAATTAAAATGGCCGACATCCACTTGAACCGGGTGATATAGAGGATGGCTGCAAGGAGCAGGGCCGCTGCCAAGCTAATCCATAATGTGATCGACTTCTGGCTGATGTTGACATTTGATTGACCGGCACTCGCCTCAGTTTGTTGCTGCCGCATTTGTTCCGGCCTGCCCAATGTTTCGTCCTGTTCTGGTTCATCAGCACTTGCAGGAGTCGCTTCCTCATTATCTGTTTCTTCAACGTCCATGTGAAAGTCTGTATTGTTTGTGAAACCCTGGGTCGGTTCAAATGGGACCCAGCCGATTTCTGGAAAATAAACTTCAACCCATGAATGAGCATTTCCACTGGTTACTTCATAAATGTTTAACGTTTGATTTTTAATTGTTGCTGTTTCATTTTGGCGTTCCCCACCAGTAAACCCTTTAACCCAGCGGGCGGGAATACCTTCTGCTCGAAGTAAAACAACCATAGATGTAGAGAAGTTGTCACAGTAGCCGATTTTCGACTCAAACAGAAATTGATCAACATAATCCTGATTTTCCTTTGGTACCGGGACATTTGTCGTTGAATATTTAAAGCCATTCGCAGAAAAATACGATTCAACAGCTTTTGCCCGGTCATACCTATTATCTTCTTCGCTGACAATCTCACTTGCCAGTTCTCGAACACGATCTGGCAGGGAGTCCGGCAACTGCAAATAGCGCTCCTTTATCTCTTCAGGGTCTTCGCCGTCCGCTTCCCTTAATTGTTTATATTCAAAAGAAGGGGCTTCATATTGAGTGATATATTGCTGCACCTGGTCAGGATTCCCTTCCTGCAAGGTATCCATCTCTCCTGTATTCTCGTGTAAAGCAATATTAAACCGGTCTGGAAAACGCTCCAGCGCCTGTATTCCATATGGATAAACCAATTTATTAAACTCGGCATCGTCCGTGAAATTCAACAACGCCACCTGTTCTTCTGTTTCCACTTGATCCGTGTACGTTTGAAACTCAATATTATCAGGTGAAACATTCGTAACCGGTTTATCGAGCGTATCCTCCCAGCCTTTTCCGGTATAAGTGTCTTTTGATTCAATTCGCCAGTATTGCTTATTGGCAGCTAAAGCCTGAAACACTACCGTGTCATCCTGAACAAAGGATCCGCCTAGTCTTGAGTCGTTTTCACCATAACCCACCTTCTGAATCCTGCCTCCTGGGCCGCTTCCTGCTCCACTGTCACCACTAGTTAAATATGGAACGGGGTCCGGCCATTGGGGGTCTAGCTTCGGAGCTGCATATCCTGCTAAGGTAGAGAAAATAATCACTCCTATTAACGGAGCAACCCATAAATGGGCTTTCTTTACCCCCTGTAAGGAAACCTTCTCCCTGTCCATTTCCTTAAAGAAATGAGATAACCCTAATGAAATCATTCCTAATATAAATGTACGAATGATGGCCCACTGACCGTCATAAACCGTAAAGGTATCGACAATAGTGACATACACAAAGGTTAATGTTACAAAAAACAGCATCCGCTTAGCGATGATAAACCAGTAGTATAGCAAATAACTCATGAGCCATAATAAAATTAAAAATAATAGACTTCTAAACAATGGGGTCATTTCCCACCATTGTTGACCTTGGATCACTTGAATATTGTACATCACCTGATTATAAACGACGGCAAACCATTGCCCGCTGAAAATTTGCTCAGCTACATACAAGCCGTCGATAATAAACATTAGTCCAAGCAGTTTTAGAGGAACCGAAATCATCCAGTTTATCTGCAAAAACGAAATAAAAAAACAAAAACCCGCATAGATGAAAAACACTTTGACATTTTGCGTCTCTGAAATCATTTCTAATGGCCTTAACCACTCACAAAATAGTAAAAAACCACATATATAGATAACGATTTGATAGATCAGACTTTGCTTTCCCTGTGAGATGTCCATTACGTGTTCACCTCAAATTCCAGCTGTGTTAATTCCCCTTCTGAGATGGTGTTCACAAGAATTCCATTGTTTTTTAACTGCTTGAACCATTTATGAACTTGAAAATCTATTTGACTCTGCGGTTTGACATAGAAGAAAACCAGCCGCTTACTTTTCTGTGCTAGTCGAGATAAAGTGACGACCATTTGCGCATCTAAGTGATGGCTGACAATTAGAAGCAGCATCCCTGCACGATTCTGTGCAAGCTCTCGCTCCAGCTGTTCAACGAAAGGTATTTTTCCGTTAGGGCGAATTTTAGCAAGGTGTTCCTGGATCAAATCTCTCTGAGTATAATCATTCTGAAATGGAAAATACCTCTTCTCGTCTCCAAGTGTCATAAAAGCGAGCTGTGAAGACCTGCTGTGCATCTCATCCAGTAACGATGCACTAAATTCAACTGCCCCTTCAAAACTTAACGGATTCATATCCGGCTCATTCACGGCATTTAATATGACCAGCATATCTACACTTTTTTCCTGCTCAAACTCTTTTGTCATCATTTGATTACTTTTCGCTGTTGTCTTCCAGTCAATCCAGGCGAAGCGATCCCCAGGGACATACTCTCTAACCCCTGAGACAACATTTGTATTTTTCTCATTTAATTTAAAAGAGGGGCTGACACCTTGTTCAAAGCTTTGAGCACTCTCCTTCAACTTCACCGGTCTTTTATGAGGAAAAACAACAAGCCTATTGTCGAGCTCGTAGGTTGCTTCTTTTGTTATAAACCCAAAGAAATCCCCGGTTTTCACACGAAGAGCACGCAGATGATGCTCGCCTCTTGGCAACTCTTCCATTTCATATTGATAGCGAATTGTTCGCTTAAACCATGGAAAAGCTACTTTCTTTATTTGTCGTGATTGAGTCAAGCCCGCTGGATTATCCATGTTTCGATATTTCTCAACGTGATTGTCCCGCTTCATTAATGACTCGGGAAAAAGTTCCTCAATCACACAATAATACATCGGAAACAAAAACTTTCTTCGAATCACAACATCTACATGAATGGTTTCTCCTGCTGCAGCTACCCTCTTGGAAAAATAACGATTGACTTCCCAATTATCCATTGAATAAAAAGTAAGACCAGTCATATAGAGAAGAAATGGAAGGAAACTGTAGAATAAAAACCAACTTACGAAGCCCCCCTGAAACATGGCATAAGAAAATAGGACGGCAAATATAAGCAAGATCACTACTAACCTGCCTGTGAATCGAACAGATCGTTTCATTCACTCACATTCCTCTGCACCGGTATCGAAGTTACAGTGAGAAGCTCATCAACAATATCCTCTGCTGCTGTCCCTTCAAATTTAGATTCTGACGTTAGAATCATTCGATGGGCTAATACATAAGGTGCTAGATATTTTATGTCATCAGGAATTACATAATCCCGATCTTGTATAAAAGCATAGGCTTTTGCTGCCTTCATAAGCGCAATCGAGCCACGTGGACTCACTCCGAGATATACTCCATTATGTGTACGCGTTCCTGTTACAATATCTACAATATATCGATTGACCGTCTGATCGACATAGACCTCTTCTGCCTGCTTCTGAAGATCAATCAATTCATCTCTTGAAATCACAGCTTCAATCGTGTGAATCGGGTGACTTCCGGAGGTTCGCGTAAGCATGTCTACCTCTTGTTTAGCTGATGGATAACCCATTTTAAGCTTTAGTAAAAAGCGATCCAGTTGAGCTTCAGGCAACGGATATGTCCCTTCATATTCGATCGGGTTTTGTGTAGCCATTACGAAAAATGGCTGATTTAGAGGTACAGCTTCCCCATCAACCGTAATACTCGTTTCCTCCATCCCCTCTAACAACGCAGACTGCGTTTTAGGTGATGTTCGGTTAATCTCGTCCGCCAAAACAACGTTTCCTAAAATCGGTCCAGGACGAAACTCAAATTGAAGTTCTTTAGGATTATATATCGAAACACCTGTTACATCAGAAGGCAACAGATCTGGTGTGAATTGAATACGCTTAAAATCACAATCTAGCGACTTGGCGAGCGTCCGGACAAGCATTGTCTTCCCTACACCTGGTACATCTTCCAGCAAAACATGACCCTTGGCAAGCAAAGCAATGACACTTAATAATGCTGCTTCTTCCTTACCAATCATTACTTTGTTAATATTCTTTAAGACTTCAGCAATTTTTGGTTGATATAATAGACCTTGCATCGTCATTCGGTGTACCCCTCTCTAGTTTGACAATATATTCTGAAAAGTCACGCTCCCTCTAACTATACTACAACTATAGACATACGACAAAATATGTGCGTAGTTTTTACAGAGAAAAAACCTTTTAAGAAGATGCAAAATATCCTGGGAAATATAATGATTGATTTTCGCTGGCCTGGACCATGACTTTATACACTCATCATCGGGAACAAGGGCCTACCATTATCCGAAACAAGCGAAAATATAAGTCGATAGACATGCCGTAAAGGTTTCATAAAATACATTTCGGGGTATTTTATATTTGACTTGGAAGAAGAGGGGGGCGGAACAGTTGAATGTGGACCAAGAATTAATTACTCGGATTATACATAAAGACAAAAAGGCACTCGACCAGTTGTATCATAAATACATCCACTTTTTATACCCTCTGATCCTAAACGAGTTACAGGACACTAAAAAAACGGAACAAGTCATTACATGTTTGTTCAAAGAAATTTGGAATCATCCCCGCCTTTTTGAAAAAAAGTTCTTTTCAACGTGTCTTGTGAAAAGATGCAGGCTTCTAATGCATCTTCCCTAATCTTCTTGAATCCTGTCACTCTAAACTCATAATAAATGTCCCGATTTCGTCATTCCATCTAGTCATCAGCCCTTCCGCCATTCTAATGTTTTCATAAAGTACTTATATAGATTAAAAAGGTGGTGAGATTATGGGTTACGGAAATAACGTAGGTGGATTCGGAAATAATGTAGGCGGATTTGGCGGCTACGGAAACAATGTAGGCGGATTCGGCGGTTACGGAAACAACAACGTAGGCGGATTCGGCGGCTACGGTAAATGTGGTCATGGACGCAGACGCGGTAACAACTTTGCCTTGATTGTGGTGTTGTTTATCCTTCTCATTATTGTTGGTGCTTCATTTTACAAATAATAAATAATTAAAGGAAAAAGAGCCAGGGCTATGCCTTTGGCTCTTTTCCTTTATCATTATCTTACTTGTTGTTCGAACTGATTGTAACGATTGATTACAATGATTTCTTGATTATGTCCACTACAGTCCTTAAATCTTTAAGAGGTATTTGGCCGGGGGCGGAGCCTTGGTGTCCAACTGCAAATGTAATTAGAGAACCAAATCTCCACCCGAACATTCTGCTGATTGATCCGTGTTCTCCCATTGATATAGCCACCACAGGGATGGTGAGATGTGTGTCTAAATTATGAGTAGCTTCTAGCAAAACTAGTACATCCTTCATATCTGCAGGCATAACTGCAATCTTAATGAGGTCCGCTTGATATTGCTCCGCCTTTTTTCCTTTTTCTAGAAGTGCTTCTAATGAAGGTGTTTGCTTAAAGTTATGATAAGAGACCATAAGCTTCACCCCATGGCTCTTAGTAACTTCCCGCAAATGCTTTATATATCTATCTTCATTATGTAATTCGTAATCCACCAGCTCAATCTTGTTTGTTTCTATTAAACTAGTAAGTAAATGGACTTTTGTTTCTTCATCCAAAGGAATCGGTTCCCCACCTTCTTCAACCGAGCGAATCGTAAATAAAAGTGGAATTTCACCTGCTAGATCTTCAATCTTCAAAAGCGCCTCCATCACTTTTTCTTCCTCATCCAGTTTCTCAAAAAAGTCCGCACGCCATTCAATCATGTCAGGTTCTTGCGCTTTAATAGTCTTCAGTTCCGTCATCAGCTCTTCTGTATTCTTCCCGATCAATGGAAGACAGATTACGGGAGACTGTCCATCCATTACTTTTCCCTTCACTCTTAATACTTTGCTATTACGCTCCATGTGAAGATCTCCTTAACTCAATTATATTTACTGGCTTGTACCACCATTTATATTAGTGTCATTCTATAAAACTTCTTATAAACTTACAATTCTTTTTTATATGCGTCAATTTGATAACTGCTCCTTTACAAAAACTAAAGACTGATAGATCACTTTTTATTCGTGTTGCTCCACAATCGTCCCGTTTATCAATTGAAAATCTGAACTAAGTAATACTGTAATTGGTGCATACAACCGCTACGAAAATATACTTCGCTTAAACAGAATTTCTTTCGTCTTTTCGCTTTAGAGATTTACTTATGTCCCAGCCTCGTTCGACTTTAAAACATAACCCGCATCCTGTGGGGCCACGGAAAGCGAGTTATTTCCCCGACCACTTTCTCCTCATCCAAATGCCAGAACGACTGAAATCGCTTGGAGCGCTTTTTGCCAAAACAAGTGCAGTATAATATAATCAATTCAACTTTTTATTTGTTCATCGCATTTCAAATCTACTAACTAAAGGATGCTATATCTATGGGGTATGAAGAAAATTCACAGAGAGAATTTCCATTAAAAGAAAAAAGTATTGTGTTTATAGGCTTTATGGGAGTAGGTAAGACTTCAATCGGAAAGCTAGTTGCTCAAAAACTGAATCGAAGCTTTATTGACATCGATAAAGAAATCGAGGATAACTATCAAATGTCGATTCCAGAGATTTTTAAAACGTTGGGCGAAAATGAGTTTCGTAAAGCGGAAAGGAACCTCATTACAGAGCTTTGTCAACAAAATTTAAAAGTGATTTCTCTTGGAGGAGGGGCTTTCCTGCAAGAAGAAATACGTCATGCCTGTCTCAACCATTGTATTGTCTTTCACCTGGATATTTCATGGGAGGCATGGAAGGAAAGACTCAGTTTATTAATTGAAACTCGTCCAGTTTTGCAAGGGCGTACAATAGAGGAAGTTGAATCGTTGTTTCATGCTAGAAAAGAGATTTATGCTGATCATCATTCTAAATTAATGACAGACCAGCTTAACGAGGAAGAAGCAGCGAATTATATCGTTGAGTCATTGAAACTATCCTGGAAATTATATAATTAACTGGCCATAACAGCCGAAATCTGACGCCCTTATGAAAAAAGGACACCCTTTACT
The DNA here is from genome assembly GCF_902726645.1 of Halobacillus ihumii. Lineage (NCBI taxonomy): Bacteria > Bacillati > Bacillota > Bacilli > Caryophanales > Bacillaceae > Halobacillus > Halobacillus ihumii. The sequence continues at coordinate 2,721,414 of NZ_CACVAO010000001.1, read as the reverse complement.
TTACCCCACCTCGTAACGACACAATGAACACCATAAAAAATGCTGGATCAAGAGGAAATTACCCACGATCCAGCCCTAGTATTTTTTCGGTTTGATTGTTTGGGGCATGTCTTCAATCTATGTTTTCGACGGCAACAGAAATCCCCTGCCCGACACCAATACACATCGTCGCCAACCCTCTAGCAGCATCCCGTTTTTTCATTTCGTGAATCAAGGTTGTTAATATTCTGGCACCGCTTGCCCCTAATGGATGGCCAAAAGCAATGGCACCTCCATTGACATTAACCTTGTCTCGGGCTAAACCGAGTTGATTGATACATTCCAACGATTGCGAAGCAAATGCTTCATTTAATTCAACTAAGTCAAAATCATTCACCCTTAAAGATGCCTTTTTCAAAAGTTTCTTAGTGGCTGAGATAGGGCCCAGCCCCATGATAGCTGGTTCCACTCCTGCAGTTGCTGAAGCTGTGTACTTGGCTAAAGGCTGAATCCCGAGTTCTCTGGCACGATTTGCACTCATTAACAGCAAGGCGGAGGCCCCATCATTGACACCTGAGGCGTTTCCAGCGGTAATGGTTCCTTCAGAAAATAAGGGACGGAGTTTACTGAGCTTTTCTATTGTTGTCTGCGGACGAGGATGTTCATCCTCTTTAATCCATTCCTCATTTCCTCGTTTGTCCTTAGAGAGTACGGGGATGATTTCTTCCGCAAAACGATCTGTTTCAACAGCATCTTTCGCACGATGCTGACTCATCAATGCAAACTCATCCTGCTCTTCTCGGGTGATATGATATCTTCTTGCAACATTTTCTGCTGTCTGCGGCATTGAGTCTGTTCCATACATTTCTTGCAGTTGCGGATTAATAAACCGCCATCCTATTGTCGTATCATAGAGTTCCATATTTCCTCTGGAAAACTCTTTTTCAGGTTTTGCCATAACAAAAGGAGCACGCGTCATACTTTCCGTCCCGCCGGCAATCATAATATCTTCTTCTCCCGATAGAATTGACCGAGCTGCCATACTAACGGCATCAAGGCTGGAGCCGCAAAGGCGATTTATTGTAGTTCCGCTGACCTCTTGGGGCAAACCAGCTAATAAAAGTGACATGCGTGCAACGTTGCGGTTTTCCTCTCCTGCTCCGTTGGCATTACCAAATATAACATCCCCCACTTCCTCAGGAGGCAGACTAGTATTTCGATCCATCAACGCTTTGATCACAGCAGCTCCAAGGTCATCCGGCCTTATGTTTTTTAACGCTCCTTTATACCTGCCAATTGGAGTTCGAACTGCATCGACGATTACTACTTCATTCATTATTAATTCTCCTTTTGCAGAAAAGAATATCCTGTAAGTATTTTAGGAGGTGAATACTTCACCTCCATATGGTCGTTTTATGTTTTTAGTTTAAAGCGTTGTATCTTCCCAGTTGCTGTTTTGGGGAGTGTTTCAATAAACTCGATCTCTCGAGGGTATTTATAAGGCGCTAACTGATCCTTCACGTACAACTTTAGTAAATCAGCTAATTCACCGCTCGCCTTTTTGGGTTCTTTTAAAATGACGTAAGCTTTAGGGTGAACCAGATTAGCGGTGTTGGTTTCTCCGACTACCGCCACCTCTAGCACATCCTCGTGCTGCAAGAGAGTTGATTCGATTTCAATCGGAGAAACCCAAATACCGCCTACTTTAAGCATGTCGTCAGAGCGGCCGCAGTACCAGAAGTACCCATCATCATCCTGGTAGTACTTATCTCCTGTGTACATCCACTCCCCTTTAAACTTATGGTAATTCTCAGAGAGATTGCACCAATAACCTGAAGCAATGCTGTCCCCTTTAATCACTAAGTCACCTACTTCATTTGCAGGAAGTGTCTGTCCATCTTCATTGACAACTTTAGCATCGTAGCCGGGAACAATTTTCCCCGTACTTCCTGGCTGGACTTCACCACTTTGATTAGACAAGAAAATATGGAGAGCCTCAGTTGAACCAATGCCGTCTAAAATGTCCACCTTAAACAGTTCTCTCCATTTTTTAACGTAGGAGGCAGGCAATGCTTCTCCAGCGGAAACACAAACACGAACACTAGACAAATCAGGGACACGCCCTGTTTTTTCCACGTAATTAATCATCGCTCCGTAGAGTGTAGGAACACCGAAGAATATAGTCGGTTTCTTCTCTTCAATTGTCTCAAAAACCTTTTCGGGGGTAGGCTTACCTTTAAGTAGAATAGCTGTTGCTCCGGATCCAAACGGAAAGTACATGCCGTTTCCCAATCCGTACGCAAAATATAGCTTTGAAGCAGAAAAGGTAACATCATCTGATTGAATATTCAAAATATTTACAGCGTAATTATGGAATGCCGACTCCATACTGCGCTGGCGATGTATAACACCCTTTGGAGTTCCGGTACTTCCCGAACTATATAGCCAGAATGCTGAATCTTCGGAGGTAGTTGGATAGGACTCATCTAGTTCATGGGAAGCGTTCGCTGTAAAGCCGTGAAAGTCTATCTCTTCCGTGGTTGACCCCTTTTCTGAAACAATGATGACATGCTTCAAAAAAAGGAAGCGGTCCTTATATGTTTTTAACTCTTCCCATAATTGTTCATAGACAACAAATACTTTCGCGCGGCTGTGGTTTAAAAAATACTCATAATCATGTGGTTGTAAATTTGTATTCACAGGTATAGGGATTGCTCCTATTTTAATTGAGCCGTAAAAGGAAACCGCAAACTCAGGTGAATCATGAAGAGAAAGTAAGATTCGGTTCTCTATTTCTAAGCCAATATCTAATAAAGCATTTCCGAACTGATTCATCTGATGTGACAACTGCTGATAAGTCAGTTCATCTTCCCCACATGTAATGGCTATCTTATTATGATTGCCATTCATCACATTATCGTCAACAAAACGGACAGCAGCATTATAAGAGTCCTTTATTCCTCTCAGTGTATCAACCGACTGTAACATTTTCTCCTCCTATCTATTTACGAAAGCGCATTCAACAGTTGGCTTAGAAAAAGAGTTAAGGCAGAATAAGTTCAACCTTAACTCTTCATTACTATACCATTATCCCTTATTTTCCGCTCCAGTCAGCCTCGCGTTTTTCTAAGAAAGCACTCAATCCTTCCTGAGCATCTTCAGAACGGAACAACAGGTTCTGCAGTTCTCCTTCGTAACGGATGGCTGCATTCAACGGCATTTCTTTACCGTTCATAATGGAAAGCTTAATGTTTGAAGCCGCATACGTGGCCTGGCTGGCGACCTTCTCGGCATAAGCTAACGTCTTTTCACGTGTTTCTTCCTGTGGGTACACTTTGTCCACGAGTTGGATGTCCAGCGCTTCTTGTGGAGAGATCGTATCCCCGGTAATGTTCATATCAAGCGCTTTAGAGTGGCCGACTTGGCGAGCCAAACGCTGTGTTCCGCCTGTTCCGGCTAACACACCAAGGCTGATTTCCGGAAGTCCGATCTTTCCAGCGGAATCCCCCATAAAGCGAAGATCACAGGCAAGCGCCATTTCCAGCCCGCCCCCAACTGTGTGGCCTTCTAAACAAGCAATCCAGATTTGTGGAGAACGTGCGATTTTATCTAACGTTTCATTACAGAACAAGCAGAACTGTGTCTTGAATTTCGGTTCAGCGGATTTTAAGAATGAAACATCCGCTCCAGCTGAGAAGAATTTCGGCATGTCGCTCATCAGTACGGCTACTTTAATGTCATTATCGAAGCGGATGTCATCAATCGCCGCATTCAGTTCGCGGTAAAAATCCAAGTTGTACGAGTTAGATTTGTTCACATGAATGTGGACTTCTGCAATTCCTTTGTTTTTCGTTACCGTCAATTTGTTTTCAGTTGCTGTTGTCATGTTTCATTCCTCCTAAATAATTTAAAATTTTATATTTATTCAACACCTAATAAATTAAGTGGTTTTTTCCCTATATAAGAGACAACACTCTTCGTCTCAGAGTACAGATCCAAGGTTTCTGCACCTAGTTCACGTCCAAAACCGGATTGCTTAAATCCACCAAACGGAGCTCCAGGAAAAGCAGAGATTGGATTATTGACCATTACAATACCTGCACGTAAACCGGAAGCAAGTCGATGGGCTTTGCCATGGTCCTTTGTCCAAACAGCAGAACCCAGTCCAAAAATTGAATCGTTCGCTCGCTGAAGCACTTCTTTTTCATCCGTATATTTCATTAAAACAACAACAGGTCCAAACACTTCTTCTTGGGCAATCCGCATGTCATTTGTTACATTTCCAATGATGGTCGGCATATACCAGTGTCCATTTTTGTAGGCTTCTCCTTCAGGTCTTTTTCCACCGTAAAGAACTTCTCCGCCTTCTTCCTGTGCTAACTTAACGTAATCATCTACGGTTTTTTCATGACTTTCAGAAATCAATGCCCCCATATGTGTACTCTTATCAAACGGATCACCCACGTTTATTCTCTTTGCTTTCTCTACAAAACGATCAACAAACTGATCGTAAATCGATTCATGAATAAACACTCTTGAACGCGCTTCACAAGATTGTCCTGTGTTATAAAAAATACCAAACAGTGATCCGTCAACGGCCCCTTCCAGGTCACTATCTTCACAAACGATGCTCGGAGATTTGCCGCCAAGTTCTAACGTCACACGCTTCAGTGTTTCAGAAGCCCGAGCCATAATATCTTTGCCGGTTTCTGTTTCTCCAGTAAATGCTACTTTGTCAACATCAGGATGTTCCGTTAAATATGGGCCGATTTCTGATCCACTGCCCGTAACAACATTTAATACTCCTTCTGGAAGTCCGGCTTCATAGCAAATATCTGCAAGCATGAAGGCTGTAATTGGTGTATAGCTTGCTGGTTTTAAAACAATCGTACACCCAGCTGCTAAAGCAGGTGCAAGTTTCCAAGCAGCCATCATTAATGGGTAGTTCCAAGGAATAATTTGGGCGCAAACTCCTACTGGAACTTTCTCCGTATAGTTGAAAAAGCCATTTGGCACCATAGGATTGGTAGCCCCGCCGTGTGTAGAGATCGCCCCCGCATAGAATTCAAAGTCCTCAATCGCCTGGCTCACTTGACCCTGGGCTGCTGCTACCGTTTTGCCACTATTCAACACCTCTACATCAACAAGTTCGTTGAAACGAGCACGCATAATGGAAGCAATTTTATTTAGCAGTCGCGCACGTTTCGCTGGCCCTTGTTTTGGCCATTTTCCAGAAGTAAATGCATGTCTTGCTGACTCCACAGCAAGATCTACATCTTCTTTTGAAGCTTTTGCTACTTTAGCAATAGATTCCCCTGTTGCAGGATTATAGGTTTCAAAATAGTTGCCGCTCAGGCTATCTGTGTACGCCCCATTGATTAACAATTGATAAGTATCTTTTTCTACCTTTACTTCAGTGGTACCTGTTGCCATTAAGAAATCCTCCTTAGACATTTTGATAATCTCGTGAATGGTTTAACCTTTGCTGTTCATAGTAGTACAATCCTTTACCAGAAGCCTTTCCCGTCCAGCCAGCATAAACTAATTTACGTAACAGCGATGCCGGCCTGTACCTCTCCTCGCCAAGTTGACGATAGAGTCCGTTTAAAACAGCATAGGCATTGTCAACTCCAATCTTTTCCGCCCATTCTAGCGGACCCTCAGGATAGTTAGTGCCTTTTTTCATTGCGATATCGATATCCTCAGCACTTGCTGTTCCCTCAGCTAAGGCGAAAATTGCCTCATTAATGATTAAGCTGAGTATACGGGGATAGACGAGCCCCGGCTCATCTTCTACCACCTCTGTTTCCTTACCCATTAGCTTCAATTGATCCTTCACCAACTGCACATGTTGAGGTTCAGTTTGTAAGCCGGGTGCTATTTCAATAAGCTGAGATTGATTCACATCATCAAAACCACCAAAGCCAACTAACCTTTCTGGATGGGTCAGCCAGGAGGCTATCTCAGTTGCTGTCCATTGCAAAGTAGAAGTTAAAATAGTAGCTCCGCGGGATCCCAGCCCATCGATTCTTTTTAAATTATTGATTTTCTCATGGCGTTCCAAATTCTCTGTTTCAATGATTAAATCAGCACGAGCAAGCTGGCTGTCATTATTAAGGGAAGCGCTTTCATAGGAATCATGGTTCAACAGGGTAAAGATCGACTCCGCCACTCGGTTTCGGCCAATTATACTAATGTTCAGTTGAGGCATAATCATAAAACCCTCCCTCTGTTTTGCGACCGAGTCGTCCAGCCTGCACCATCCGCTCTTGATAGTAATGCGGCCGAAAGCGGTTTTCCCCAAAGAAACTGCTGTAAACGGTTTTGGTAGTAGCAAAGTTAATATCAATACCGATTAAATCTTGCAGTTCAAATGGCCCCATCTTAAACCCGCCAGACTTTTTCATAATTCTGTCTATTTGTTCGACACTTGCAACTTGATCATTCAGAATCTTTAACGCTTCATTATAAAATGGCCTTGCTACTCGATTGACGATAAATCCCGGTGTGTCCCGACAAACCACTGGATATTTATGAATCTTTTCTGCGAAATCTTTTAATCTGTGTATTGTTGCTTGATTGGTAGATATGCCCTGGACAATTTCAACAAGCGGCATGAGCGGTGCCGGATTAAAGAAGTGCAGCCCGGCAAGCCTCGATGGGTCCTGAATATATCCAGCTATTTCTGTAATTGATAAGGATGAAGTATTCGTTGCAAAGATAGTTTCGGATGAACAAATAGCGGTTAATTCTTGAAAAATTGATGTTTTAATATCCAATATTTCAGGAGCAGCTTCGATAACTAAATCTGCCTCTTTAAGGTTTTTTAAATCAGTAGTTACCGTCAAATTCTCTTTAGCCTGAATAGATTCTTCGTCTGAAATTCTGCCTTTCTCAACCAGTCGATCCAACCGTTTAAATACTTGTGCTTTAGCGTTTGCCAATTGTTGATGATCAATATCATAAAGAATTGAAGAATAACCATTCTGAATGCTAACCTGAGCAATCCCTTCTCCCATAGTTCCTGATCCAATGACAGCTACCTTTTTGACACCTTCCATAATTATTTATCACCACCTTCACTGCTTGTGGGAAGCCTCTTGCCATTTGATATATTCAAAAACACTCTTACAATGGTTACAGTAATATTGTCTGACAAGCTGCGCTGTGCCAAAAGGAGCAATAAGCTCAACATTCACGGATGAACAAAACGGACATTGAATGTCTTTATCACTCTCAGGCATGAGAAACGGTCCTTTCACCAAGAACCTCGTTAATGGTTGGTTCAAATGCTTCAACTAGATGACTAGACTTGCCAATAACACCTGCTTCTTTCAAATGACTGTTTTCTTCAACTTCTTTTATCCATTTACTAGCAGATTCATAGGCTTTCTCCAAATCAACCTGTACTCTTCTTGGTATAGAACCTTTATCATTGATCAGTTGTTTGCACCAGTTCTTTGAATAAGTAATATGTTCGGTAAGCTCATTCGCCATCTTACTGAATTGTGCATTTAAATCCTTTCCTTTGTTTGTTATTAGTTCCTGCATGATCAAATCAATGGCTGCATTATTTACGTATAAGCCAGCGATAAGCTCTACCCAGTTCGAAGCGTTTACGATTTGATCAAAGGCTTTCCCCGTTTGTTCCTTCACATCTAATTTTCCAGCCCTTAGTCCCTGAACTTCATAAGACCACCGATATAATAGACGCGCATGGCCAAGTTCGCCCTGAGCCATAGATATGGAGGCGAGCGAGGCTTCAAGATTTGGTCCGCTCACACCGATTTCAACCAGCTGCTCTCCCATAATGAACTTATTATCAGCAATGGTCTCGGCCAAATCTACTAATTCTTTAACTTGTTCTTCCTTCATTTACTTCACCCCTTCCTTTTCAAATAGCCCTTTCGGCAACCGAACCGGGACCAGGTTTGATGCTTTAACTACATGCATCTCTACCCAATCTTCTTCGTCATAGATCTTCGCTGCATAAATTTTAGCAAGTTCATCGCTGGCGGCTCGGAAAGAACCAACCTGCATTAAATCATCTCCCCGCTTGATGCGTGTAAGGAGAATATAATTTTCATTTTCTTCAAGTGGGAATGTCATGACCTCACTCCCCAATTTTGCATCTTGTTTCTGCCTTCCTCAGTCATGTCGTGAACCGTCCAGGCAGGATCCCATTGGACCTCAATCTCCACCTCTTTTACTTCTTCCTCAGAAAGCAAACGCTCTTTGATATCGCTTTCAATCCAAACCATACAAGCACAGCCTGTAGATGTGTACGTCATCGTTACTTTAATGACACCTTCCTCTGGCTGCTCAATGTTTCGAATTAACCCCATATCTACTACGCTAATTGGAAATTCAGGGTCCATAACTTCCTTTAAAGCTTCCCAATATTGTTTGCTTGACTGATGAATCACACTCATTGTTACGAAGCCTCCTCTTGGCGCATTTTTTCTAATTCCTTCACACCTTTTTGAATTCGCTGCACAAACTCTTCGTTTTGAGGACCACGTTTCTTAAATCTTTCAATCATTCCCGACCATGTATCAGGTTCATCATGTAACCATTTGCGATTCTCGAGATCAAACTTGCACGGAAACGGAACATCTACTACATATTTTTCTTGCTCCTCGTCATAGTGTGCCGGTACATCTACTCCGATAGATTCACAGAATGGAACTGCCGTTGACATCCACTTTTGGCGCAATTCATCATTCTTACTTCCTTTGATTCGGTAATCAATTTGTGCCGAGCGGCTTTTATGTGAATCTGATACACCGAAGAACTCGAGCCCCATGATAAACATCCAGTCGACAGCTTCTTGGACTTGTTTGGCTGTTTCCGGGTTCTTCATTCCTTTTTTCATAATGATTTCGCCATTACGTAAGTGAAACAGTTCTTCTTTATCCACTTTTACGAGAGCCCGTTTCCATGGCCCATATGAAGTATGTTCGAAAGCATCTCCTAGAAGGGTATACCCAGCTCTATCAAACAATCCGTTAAAAACTCCAAGTTCAATCCAATTATTTAATGGAAAATCAAAGGCGTAAGGATTTTTCCACCGATTGGAAGGGCGTTCATAAAGTAGTTCATCTACATCCTCTCCTAATGCTTCCAGCAGCCGGTATGCAATATGTGCGTGCCCCAATTCATCCTGCATGACAGCAAGGGCTGTGATTTTATAGTTCAAATCTGGTGCTTCATTGTACACCGTCATCAATGGCGGCACGCTTAACAATTCCGTATCCCCAACAATAGTGAGGGTTTGCATTAACGCTTTTTTATAATCCTCATCCATGTCTTCCAATCGTTCGACCATAAACCCCTTTTGGACTTTTTCCATTAAAACTTCCGCCTGGCTCATTTCTCCACCTCTTTTAATTATGTTTTTTAAATTATCGTCGTTAAATAATAATATAAATCACTGCCGTTTTTTTGTCAATCACTTTATTATGTTTTTTTGACGAAAGTAAATATTATATCGACTCGATTAAAGAACAAAAAAATCACGAAGGATATATTCCCTCGTGATTACGTAACTGTTTTATGAAGATGTTCGTAAAATATAACCCCTTCATGATCTTTCCAAGTTCTTATACGCTGCTCCTCTGCTAAATAATGTAGATGTGCGATCGTTTCAGCCATTGCAAACCGCCATTGGTGCGGAGTTAAATCACGGTGCGCAAAAACAGTTGAAGCAATCTGATAAGCCGTTCGTCCATCTGCCAGGGCTTCCATCTGTTCCAGCCGTTGATCATGATGTTCAATCAGCTCATCAATTCGCTCTTTTACATGATAAATGAGATCTCCGTGAGCAGTATAGGCTGTCTCCACTGGCAGTCTTTTTATTTTCTGCAGAGACAAATGATAGTCATGAAGCGGCCGCTGGCTTGCACCCGGCCACACACTAATGTTTGGTGTGATTGGATTCAAGATTAAATCGGAAGAAAAGATTTTTTGTTTCTGTTCGTTATAAAAACAAAACATTCCGTCACTATGGCCAGGGGTATGAAGTACTTGCCATGACGAGTCCATAAAGACCGGCTCGTGGTTCAGCTCTTGAATATCGGGGAGCGGCCTCATATGCTGTGACATGTTATCCATATGGCTTGCGATTTCGCTGCTAAGTGCAGCAGGGACCCCGTGTTCTCCCATCATTTCTTCTATGAGATTAGTTTGCACACTTTCCTTTCCCCACACTCGTTCCATCATCTCCCGATCACTCGCGTGCATGTATACTTGCGCGCCTGTCTTAACCTGCATCCAATTCGCAAGCCCCGAGTGATCAGGGTGAAAATGAGTAACATAGATAGATTGAATCGAAGCAGGAGGGATGGAAAGTTGAGCAAACACTTCCTCCCACGCTTCCCGCGCTTTTCCATAATTGTAGCCTGTATCAATCAACACATAAAAACCATCGCTTGGAAGCAGATAACAGTAAACATATTTCATCGGGAAAGGCACCGGAATACCAATTCGATAGCCATTTCCTTCTATTTTGGTGAGGTTCATACAGCTCCCCCTTTTTAACGAGCTTTAAAGTTGGCTTTCCTTTTTTCCTTAAAAGCTTCCAGTGCCTCCACCCGATCTTCAGTCGGGATGATCACCTCGTACGCTTTAGCCTCAATAGCTAATCCAGTATTCAGATCCGAATTGTTCCCATGATTGATGGCATACTTGGCTTGGGCAACAGCTAGTGGACCATTCGCCATAATTTCTTCAGCTAACTGAGCAGCTTCAGACATTAGCTCACCAGTCAGACAGACTTTATTCACTATCCCCATCTCCAGAGCTTTCTCGGCGTCAACGCGCCGAGCAGTCAAAATGAGCTCCTTCGCTTTTGATGTACCGATTAACCGAGCTAACCTTTGGGTGCCTCCCGCTCCTGGAATAATGGCCCAGCTAACCTCTGTCAGTCCCATGACAGCGCTTTCTGAAACGTACCTAAAATCACAAACAAGCGCTAATTCAAGCCCGCCGCCTAGAGCATAGCCATTAATGGCTGCAATAGTAGGCGGGGCTAAGTTTTCAATCTCATTAAATACCTCTCGAATCATTCGTACATTACGCCGGACTTCTTGCTCAGAAAGATTCCTTCTCTCTTTCAAATCAGCCCCAGCACTGAACGCCTTTTCTCCCGATCCGGTAATCATAACAGCCCGTATATCTTTGTCCATTTGAATCTGTCCTACAACTTCTCTAAGCTGCACCAGGGTTTCATAATCGAAACAATTTAACCGTTCAGGCCGATTAATGGTGATGATCCCTAGATAACCATCTTTCTCAAAAACTACCTTCTCCATATATACAGCCTCCAATTTCTTGGCGCTTACTATACGTGAACTTTATCAAACGGATTAACAGCTTTCTCACGATGCGGCTCCACTTCCCGGTCCGGGGCAGATTCATACAATGACTCAAAATAACGAACGGCTGGAATGGAGATCATCTGATGAATCTTCCAAAACAGCTCTCGCGCTTCTGTTCCCCTAAAGTTCTCAGGCAGCAGATCCACTGGAAAAATGGGATCATTGAATAAGAACTTCCGATATTCATGGACAATTTTCGTTCGTTCAATGAAGCTTTCTTCATCCGTTAAAGTATTTTGAAGCGCCTTTTCACGTAAGTCATCATATATTTTCAAATGTTCCTGGATAAAACGATCATACTCATCTGAGATATGCTGTAAATCCCAGCCTTTGTTGACAATCTGCTGATCATCATGCGACATTACTTTTGAAGAAGTGAACAACATCATATAGTCCTCAAGATTGTGGCGTTCCATCAGCTCCATCACCTGTTTTTCAATAGGGTTGGGACTAACCCAGGTGCTGTTGGAAATCGCTCCAAATCCTGTCCAGTTCAATTCTTTTCGAATTTCATTACGCATATCACGTTTTGCTTCAGGAAAAGAGTAGGTCAAGATGCGCCATTGACCATCCCACCTTGCATTTCTTTCACTATAAACACGTTTTACACCTTCGTTAATCTGGTTGATTCCTTGCGGTGTAAATGAATAATAGCTTCGATTTCCAATTTTACGAACTTGCATCAGCTCTTTTTGAACCATTCGTAAAATGGCTCCTCTTACCGACGATTCAGAGACTCCGAAGCGTTCCATCAGCTGGATTAGGCTACCTACCCATATCTCGCCGCCATAATTTTGTACATACTCTCCAAACAGAGTAAACATAAGTGACCTTGGTTTCATTTTTTCACCATCCATTACCTCGATGTATAGTAAATTGATATGTTATTTTTATTATAGATGATTAAATCGTATTATGCATTAAACTGTGGCTTTTTGGAGGTGGTATGTTTGTCTGCCGTTAGCAATAGTCTGGCTTCTTCAGGGATGGGAACTGCTTTAATTCCGTCTTCGAATTTTTTCACCCAGCCCCGCAATTCATATCCATGACCGGTAAGACCCTGACCGCGATACACCTTATGAATAAGTTTGATCGTTTTATTGTTCACTTCCTCTGCTGTCGTTACGACGGTCATCAAATCATCATAATAAAGAGGCTTCTCAAAGGTGCAGCGAGTATCCATCATCGGTAAAATGATTCCTTGTTCTTCCTCCAGTTTCTTTGGCGACAATTCACAGCTCCGAAAAAATTGGTGGCCCGCTATATCGAACCACTTGAAATAGTTCGGATAATAAACGATACCTGCCATGTCTGTATCGCCCCAATTTATTAAAAAATTTAACTCATTACTGCGCATAACACTTTCTCCTTTCTCTTATCCTGTCCAAAATCCATTTGGGTCGATGGAGCGTATAACATCCAACTCTTCAGGCTGAGGAGGAGGAGTCTCCTTTAAGTCGCTGGCTTCCTTTAGACCCCACCCTGTATTTTCGTTAACTTCTTCTTTTGACACCCCTGGATGGTGTGAAGATAGCTCTAGTTCATTGTTGTCGCCGGGGCGCATGACTCCAAGAGTTGTGATTAATGCTCCAATTCCACCCCTGGGAAGACCTTTTTCCTGACGCCATCCCCCTCCAGTCCCTGCACCAGGCGAGGTAATATAATCAACTTTTTCTGTCAGACGCCTTTTTTCATGATTCATAATGACCAGCAGCCTCTTGGATAAACCAGCAATGTCAGCGGCTCCTCCGCTTCCTGGCAGTTTCACGGTCGGTTTTGTATGATTACCAATATAAGATGTATTCACATTTCCATACTTATCTATTTCTGCTCCGCCAATGAATCCACAATCTACATCTCCACGCTGCATCAAAAACATTAAGTGGTTCGTGGAAGTGCACCACTTCGCTCCTTCAATATTCGGAGTGTCTCCCATCGTGTAAAGTAACTCCTCGGAAGGGAAATCCCTTACAATGCCACATTCATAAAAGCCGACAGCATTAGGTGCATGCGTTCGTTTAGCTACGGCGAAAGCAAGCATCGGAAGTCTCATTCCTACAAAAACCACTTCTTTATCCTTAATTTCCCTGGCAGCAGCTACAACCATTAGTTCCCCTGTTGTATAATTCATTTTTCCCAACCTCCTTTACTCAGCCGCATAATTGACGGGTGCCGCTAATTTTTCCATTTTAATTTGAAGATTCTCTAGTCGTTCACGCCCCACTTTTTGTAAGTACTCTTCATGGGAGTTGACCCCCAGGACATAATTGTCCAGCCAGGAAAGAAAGCCTTCTCTCGTTTTCGTCTCTTTATGGTACGAATGGAAGAATTCATGATCCCGCTTGTAGTATCCCTGTACGGGAGATGGATGGGCAAAACCTGGACAGGAAACAACTGAAGAAACCTTAAAACCAGGTACTAGTACACGGTTTGGATCACTGTCAATTTCGTGGGTTTCCACGATTTCTTCTGCAAGTAAAATAACTTTTTTACTTGCCATGGCAGCATCCTGTGCGATACCTAAATTACCCCACAAATGTGCATTTCCTTCTTTGTCAGCCCTTTGCACCCCAAGGATTGCCACATCTGGGGTTAGTGCCGGCACGTAGACGAGTTTTTCTCCTTCATAATCCTGCGTTTGTAAACCGGGGTTAGTATCTAGAATATTCGTGCCTAACAAAGACCGAGTTGGTAAAAACGGAACTCCCATAGCTCCAGCTAACAATGCCAATCCTATTGAGAAATTGCTGTGGTCCTCAATTTCAATCGGAAAAGGAGCGCCCTTTTCTACAGAGCGGCGATAATTATGGCCTAATCCTGCACTCACGTTCCCTGCCCAGGCAGCTGTTACTTTTTGAACGGCTCCTGCACCAATTAACATATCAAACAAAATATCCGAGATCGGCGCAATTACATTAAGACTTTCTTTTTGCTGGCGAACCATCTCATGAGCTGCAGCAAATGGAATCATCGGTTCTAAACAGGCTCCCATGACAACCGAATCACCGCTTTTCACGTGGTCTTTAATCGCTGCATCTAATGACTGAACTTTTTCTTCCACCGTCCTTCACCTCCACTGAAATAATGATGCTTACTTATTCAAGTTCACAATGACTTAAAAAGGCGATACCGGAACACCGATACCGCCCCTCACCTTACTTAATCAAAATCTATTGCCCACTCCAGTCAGCCTCACGTTTTTCTAAGAAAGCACTCAATCCTTCTTGAGCATCTTCGGAACGGAACAACAGGTTCTGCAGTTCTCCTTCGTAACGGATGGCTGCATTCAACGGCATTTCTTTACCGTTCATAATGGAAAGCTTAATGTTTGAAGCCGCATACGTAGCCTGGCTTGCGACCTTCTCGGCATAAGCTAACGTCTTTTCACGTGTTTCTTCCTGTGGGTACACTTTGTCCACGAGCTGGATGTCCAGCGCTTCTTGCGGGGAAATCGTGTCCCCGGTAATGTTCATATCGAGTGCTTTAGAGTGGCCGACCTGACGAGCCAAACGCTGCGTTCCGCCTGTTCCAGCTAGCACACCAAGGCTGATTTCTGGAAGCCCGATTTTACCAGCGGCGTCCCCCATAAAGCGGAGGTCACAGGCAAGCGCCATTTCCAATCCTCCGCCAACTGTGTGGCCTTCTAAACAAGCAATCCAGATTTGTGGAGAACGCGCGATCTTATCTAAGGTTTCATTACAGAACAAGCAGAACTGCGTCTTGAATTTCGGTTCAGCTGATTTCAAGAACGAAACATCCGCCCCAGCTGAGAAGAATTTCGGCATGTCGCTCATCAGTACGGCTACTTTAATGTCATTATCGAAGCGGATATCATCAATCGCCGCATTCAGTTCGCGGTAAAAATCCAAGTTGTACGAGTTAGATTTGTTCACGTGAATGTGTACTTCTGCAATTCCTTTTTTCTTCGTTACCGTCAATTTGTTTTCAGTTGCTGTTGTCATGTTTCATTCCTCCTAAATAACATTATTATTTATTTACTATCGTCCTATATACATAATGTAAAGAATGTTGACCGCTTTATCAAACCCTCAAATTGACCATTTAATTACATTTAAAGCCTTATAATTAAGTGATACCTTCCATTTCCTTTTATATACTGCCTTTTTTCTGAATTTTAAATACTCTAGGTAGTTTATATAGCTATCTAATGCTTTCATTCTGATTTTTAACAAGCTTTCACACAGCTAAAAACCATTTGACACCTTAGAGATCATGATATATATTATTTATAAATTACGATAGTAAATAAAACATAATATAATTTGGAGGGATTTTATTGTACACGTTCTACGAGGACGAAAAAGTGTATGACATTACGATTATTGGCGGAGGACCTGTAGGATTATTTACTGCCTTTTATGCTGGAATGCGACAGTCGTCTGTCAAAATTGTAGAAAGTTTACCGCATTTAGGAGGCCAGCTCACCGCACTATACCCAGAGAAGTACATTTATGACGTCGGAGGCTTTCCTAAAGTAAAGGCCCAGGATCTGGTCGATCGATTAACAGAGCAAGCTAATTATTTTGACCCTACCGTTTGTTTAGAAGAAATGGTCGAGGATTTAGAAGTTCTAGAAGATCAGACGATCAAGTTAACAACAAACCATGGAGTACACTATACAAAAACCGTCATCATAACAGCAGGAAATGGCGCATTCAGCCCTAGAAAACTAGATTTAGAGAATGCCCTGCAATATGAAGGGAAAAACCTTCATTATCATATTAAAGATTTAAATCGATTCAAAGATAAATATGTTCTGCTGTTTGGAGGAGGAGATTCCGCTGTTGACTGGGCTCTCATGTTAGAACCTTTAGCGAAGCAAGTTACCCTTGTTCACCGAAGAGATAAATTCAGAGCACATGAACATAGCGTTGAACAGCTTCTTAATAGCAAAGTTTCCATTAAAACTCCATATAAACCTGAACGATTTAATGGGAATGAGGAATTAATTCATGAAACCGTCATCAGGCATAGTAAGAAAGAAGACGATCAACATTGCATTAAAGTTGACGACGTTATTGTGAACTTTGGGTTCTTAGCCTCTCTCGGGCCTATGAAGAATTGGGGATTAGAAATTGAAAAAAATTCAATAGTCGTAAATTCCAAGATGGAAACGGCTATCCCAGGAGTTTATGCTGCAGGAGATATTTGTACGTATGATGGAAAAGTGAAATTAATTGCCAGTGGTTTTGGCGAAGGCCCTACCGCTGTAAACAATGCAAAAGCCTATATGGATCCAAAAGCCAAGGTTCAGCCAAAGCACAGCACAAGTGTGTTTGCTTAATAAATTTTTTACAGGAGGTCGATGATATTGGCTAAATTTACGATGGTTGATAAAGATACATGCATCGCTTGTGGAGCATGTGGGGATACGGCTCCTGATATTTTTGGCTATGATGATGAAGGATTGGCTGATGCGATACTGGATGACAATAAAGGCATCACAGAAATAACCGGAGAATTAGAAGAGGATTTACTAGATGCCGAAGAGGGCTGTCCTACAGAATCCATTAAAATTGCCGAGGAACCTTTTCAATCTACAGTAACTAGTAAGTAAGTCAACGAAGACAGTCTATCCAAATGAGGTTAGGTCGCTATATTCCTACGCTAAGTCACTATCACCTCGAGTTAGGGCGTTATCATTATGAGATAGGACGCTATATTTTTGAGACAAGACATTATCCCCCCTCGTTAGGGAGCTGTAAAGAATAATCTGTTTAAAAGGAGTAGCTTGCAAATGGTGCAGCCGCTCCTTTTTTGAAAACAGTATAAAATGAAATGGAAATGAATGGATGACCTGAGGTGTCAAAATGTGGAACGAACGCATTAAATAAAGTATAATTCTAGCAAAAGGTCTTTCTGCCGAAATAGAACTTTTAGATAGGGGCGTGATGAATGTGATCGAATCTCAAACGAGTACCTTTAAACTATATCCGATATCTGTTCCAACTCCGGGCAGTTTAAAAACAGTAAATTTCTATCTCCTTTCAACAAAAAATCAGCTGCTATTATTTGATGCGGGCTGGACAGGAGATAAGTACTGGCATGCACTTAATCACACTTTACATGAAAACCAATTCGAACTTAAAGATTTGACAGGTATTGTCCTCAGTCATCACCACATTGATCATTGTGGTTTGGTGGATCAAATCGTTGCACAACATAATATCCCTGTTTACGCTCATAAAAAAGCTTTTCCCCGCCTGCAAAGAGATGAGGCATTTTTGAAAAAGCGCATCCAGTTTTTTGAAACCTTATATAATGAATTTGACTGCGGAGAAAGAGGAGAAGCACAGGTTAATCATCTAAAACGCTCCTTGGAAAATAATCGGCATCTTGCCGTAGAAGCAGGCCTTTCACCAATTGAGGAAGCCCCTCTTGAAGGTTTGAGCGTTCTTCACTTTCCTGGCCACGCACCTGATCAAATCGGTCTCTGGGAAGACTCAACAGGTGTTTTATTAGGAGCTGACGTACTTATCCAGCACATTTCCAGCAATGCTTTAATCGAACCTGATGAGTATGGAAATCGACTGCCGACCCTCTATCAAAGCGTCGATTCACTGAAGTCTATTGCTTCCTTACCCGTTCAACTTGTCTATTCTGGTCATGGGGCTGTCATTCACGATCCTCAGGCATTAATTAAAAAACGATTAAATCGTATTGACCAAAAGGGAGATAAAATCATTTCCCTTATTGAGAAAGGCGCTTCTACAGGCAGAGAAATTGCCCAAAGCTATTACGGTTCTACTTACGATCAACAATTCTCCCTAGTTATGTCAGAGATTATCGGGCAGCTCGACTATTTAGAAACCAAGGGTCAGATTCATAAAGTTATGAGAAACGGTGTATATCGTTATTCAGCAGCTGGTTTGTAACCTCTGTTCTTTAAGCAAGCAATCCCGTACCACTCTATACTGGTACGGGATTTTAGTTTTTTTCACCTTACTTCTTCTTTTTTCTAATTTCCCCGTTCATATTAGACTAATTAATAAATTCCTTCCATTTATTTATAAAAAGCAGGGCTCTTTTCCTATAAATGTAACAAACAATTGTAATATTGAAGTAACATTCGTAACAAAACTTTGCCGTTAAAAAGCTTGTCAACCTAAATGCATTGTTAATATTTTTCTACCTATCCTTATAAATTCCAATATATGATGATTTTTTCTATGAAGGCCAAATAAGGTAACCCCCGTGTTATCAAGGATAACTTGAGTTTTTCTATGCAAGTAGCTGTTTTGTCAACTTATTAGCACTAGAAAAATAGATTTAACCAAATTTATCCTAATATATTACAAAAATCGGATGGTAGTATAAAAGAGTCGGAAAGACAAAAACCCAAAAGGAGGAAGTAAAACATGAAAGGTATGTCATTTATCATTTCTGGAGCCGTAGCGGCATCGCTTTTATTTGCTCCAGCAGCAACGCAAGCGTCGACTGCGGATCAGGAGAACACTAATATAGATTGCGCGACAAATTGGGAGGAAATGATTGGGAAGTTCCAAGAAGGTAGCTCAATCCAATCCATCTTAAAACAGATAGAAAAGGCCCAGTTTGGAATGGAGCAGCCGGCTCAAGCTGAACAGCAAACAGAAACACCTCAAAAGGCTCAAGAACAAACAGAACAGCCTAGTACACCTGCTAAAGAAGACCAGCAGCCACAACCGGCTAAGGCTGAGCAACAACCAGCACCAGCTGAAGAGCAGCCAGCTAAAGCTGAAGCTCAACCAAAACAGCCAAAAAAAGCAGAGGCTCAACCACAAGCCGAAGAAACAGCTCAAGCCAAGGAGCAAACAGAACAATCAGCTGACAATTCAGCCGTATCAGCATTTGAGAAAAAGGTTGTAGAATTAACAAATGCTGAGCGTACTCAAGCAGGACTAGAACCACTAAAATTAGATGTAGAATTAAGTAAAGTAGCGGGAGATAAATCTCTTGATATGCAGCAAAAAAACTACTTCTCACACAACAGCCCGACATACGGGTCACCGTTTGATATGATGAATCAATATGGTATTGACTATCGCAGTGCCGGAGAAAACATTGCAATGGGACAAACTTCTCCACAAGAAGTGGTTCAAGGATGGATGAACAGTGAAGGTCACCGTAAAAACATCATGAACCCTTCCTTTACACACATTGGTGTAGGATATGTGGAAGAAGGAAACTACTGGACTCAAATGTTCATTGGTAAATAATAAGACTATGATTCTGCCACCGAGACAAACTCTCGGTGGTTTTTTTATATCCAGCTTATCTACCTAAAAAGCCCCCAACAACCTTTATAGATTGTTGAGGGCTTCACAAACTTTATACCATTTTTATACACATCAATAACTATTACTCTTTTTAAATTAAAAGAATAAGTGCGCCATCAAAGCGATAATTGGAAGTGTGATCAAAGTTCGCTCAATAAAAATGATCACAAGATCTTTGAAGTTAACCGGAAGTTTGGAACCAAGCAAAAGCCCGCCAACCTCTGACATATAAATTAACTGGGTAACCGACACACAAGCGATGACAAATCTAGTTAATGGACTTTCGATACCGCTCCCTAGAACTGCTGGCAGAAACATATCTGCGAAACCAACAACCATGGATGGGGCGGCTGCAGCTGCTTCGGGGATTTGCAGCAAGTTAAGGATAAGGATAAACGGCGCTCCAATAAATTCGAATACTGGTGTGTACTCAGCAACAATTAATGCTACGGTTCCTATCGCCATTACAATAGGGATGACCCCCATCCACATATCCAAAACATTTTGTCCTCCACCTTTTATAACCGCTGCCCACCTGGTAGATTTCGCTTTTTCTACTGCCTGGTTTATCCCCCATTTGAATGAAGAGATATCTCCAGGGATTTTTTCATCAAAATGATTGTCGGCGTGTTCATAATACTGATCTTGTTTCCCGGAAAGCGGTGGAATGCGCGGGCAAATCAAAGCTGCCGCTAAACCTGCAACAACGATGGTTAAATAATATTGAAAAAACATGTGTTGGAGATCCATTAGTGTTAGGACAACAATCGTAAATGTGATGGAGACGACGGAGAAGGTTGTCCCGATGACGGCTGCTTCTCGTTTCGTATAATACCCTTCCTCATATTGCTTGTTCGTCAAAAGCACACCGATTGTACCGTCCCCAAGCCATGAAGCCAGACAATCGATTGAGGATCGTCCTGGTAAAGTAAAAACTGGTTTGATAATTTTAGTGAATAAAGCGCCGCACAATTCAAGCAATCCAAAATCTAGTAACAATGGCAAGAGTAGTCCTGCAAAAAGAAATACTGCAAACAGAGCTGGGATCAGATCATTAAATAACAATCCTCCTGTAGCGTCTGACCAAATTAACTGAGGACCTACCTCAAAGAAGGTCATGATTACAAAAACCATGGCCAGCATTCTCGTCCAAAACCAAACTGTCGACACTCCAAAAAGACCTTTCAAGAATGGCTTTTCCAAAATCCAATCAGGCTTGAAAACTTTCGTTACAAACGTCATCACAGCTGTTAAAATGATCACACTCGTTATAAATTCCGGTAACACACCAGCGAATGTGCTTTGAATCCAGCTAGCCAGCAAGGCGACCGGAATTGTAATTTCTCCTTGAATACTAAGGGGTATCATAAACAAAAAGATTCCAACTAAAGAAGGAATCGAGAATTTCAGTAAGTGATTAACACTATACCCCTCTCTTGAACTCATTTCATCGTTCTGAGAATAACTTTGTTCCTTACTCTGTGCAGCTTCCCTCATACATAACTCCCTTCCCAATTAAAGGCATATTTAGTCTCGTGGAAAAGGTCCACTTGCTGATGCCTAAAATTCTCTTCATGTATAGACATTATTTTGCAAATTCTGCAGAAAATGCAAACGTTTTCAAAATTTAAATGAGATTAGGAGGAGTTGACCTCCCCCTAATCACCTTAATCACTTCCGGTAATCTCAAGATCGTCCCTCAACTTAGTTAACACCGTTTTCGGAGTTACTTCCTGTCCCTGTTCAATATCTAAAGATGTGATATTCCCACTGATCCCAACAGCTACTTCTACCTCATTTTGCTCTTTTGTTTCAATTAAAAATAATGGCTCCCATTCATAAACATAAGACGATGAGTTAATAAATACTTTTTTAACAGAACCATGGCAAGGACTATAAACAGTTTGAAGGACTTCGTTCATTTTTTTCCTCCTCTTTATTGGAATTCCGAGTAATACTCACTTTTCGTATGTCCGTAAAATCTTTATACCCATCCACGAAAACGGGCAGCTTCCGCCATTCTGCGTACACCGACAATATAGGCAGCTAAACGCATATCAACCTGATGCTTCTGAGATGCCGAGTGTACCTTGTCAAAAGCATCTACAATTACTTTACGCATTTTCGTTGCAACTTCTTCCTCAGTCCAGTAGTAGCCCTGATTATTCTGTACCCATTCAAAGTATGAAACCGTCACTCCACCAGAGCTTGCCAGAACATCTGGAACGAGGAGGACCCCACGTTTCGTTAGTATTTTAGTGGCCTCAAGAGTGGTAGGGCCATTTGCGGCTTCTACAACGATAGAAGCCTTTATATTCTTGGCATTCTGCATCGTAATTTGGTTGGTAATGGCTGCCGGTACAAGAATATCGCATTCCTTTTCAAGCAGTTCCTCGTTCGTGATGGTATTCTTAAATAAATTAGTAACTGTACCAAAACTATCACGGCGGTCCAGTAAATACTCAATGTCTAGCCCGTCTGAGTTATAAATGGCCCCCTGAGCGTCTGAAATGCCAACAATTTTTGCACCCGATTCATGCATGAATTTTGCCAGGAAGCTTCCTGCGTTTCCAAATCCCTGGATCACAACATGGGCTCCTTCTAATTGAATTCCCCTTTTCCTGGCTGCTTCCTCAATACATATCGTCACACCGCTTGCTGTCGCTGTTTCCCGACCATGGGAACCGCCTAAGACGACTGGTTTCCCCGTAATAAAACCTGGAGAGTCAAATTCACGAATTCGACTGTATTCATCCATCATCCAGGCCATAATTTGTGAATTGGTGAATACATCTGGAGCTGGAATATCTTTTGTTGGTCCAACGACTTGACTGATTGCCCGAACATATCCGCGACTCAAACCTTCTAATTCCCGAAAAGACATCTCGCGAGGATCACAAATAATGCCGCCTTTCCCTCCACCATAAGGTAAATCTGTAATGCCACATTTTAAACTCATCCACATCGAGAGTGCTTTTACCTCTTTCTCATTAACTTCCGGATGGAATCTGACACCGCCCTTTGTTGGCCCGACAGCGTCATTATGCTGGGAACGGTAGCCGGTGAAAATTTTAATATTCCCATCATCCATCCGAACAGGAATGCGAACCGTAAACATTCTCATTGGCTCTTTCAGTAATTCGTAGGTTTCTTCAGGGTAACCCAAACTCTGAATGGCTTCTTCAATAACAATCTGCGTGGATTTGAACAAATCGAGCGACTCTGCTTCCGGACTATTCTCTAGCTGTTTGTTGTTTAAAAGATCAGTCGTTGCCAATATTCTCACTCCTATGAAATATATCAGTCTTTATTTGGATAGAACCTGAGTAATTTTTTCAATTGCCCAATCAAGATCCTTCTGCTTGATTACGAGCGGTGGTGCAAAACGGATGACATTTTCATGTGTTTCCTTGCACAGCAGTCCTTGTTCTTTTAACTTTTCACAATAAGAACGGGCCGGCTCATGCAATTCCACACCAACAAAAAGTCCCTTGCCGCGAATTTCTTTAATTACTGGATTATCAATTTCTTGCAGCTTTTCTTGAAAATACTGACCAAGCTCAAGGGAACGATCTACAAGTTTCTCATCTTCAATTACATCTAATGAAGCAACTGCTACAGCACTAGCAAGAGGATTTCCTCCAAAGGTAGAACCATGTGAGCCTGGAGTGAAGACGCCTAAGATATCCTCGTCTGCTGCAACGCAGGAAATCGGCATCACACCACCGCCAAGAGCCTTCCCGAGAATGTACATGTCAGGATGAACATTCTCCCAGTCACAGGCGAACATTTTCCCTGAACGGCCTAGACCTGCCTGTATTTCGTCTGCAACAAAAAGAACATTCTCTTTCTTACATGCCTCATAGGCTTCTTTCAGGAACCCTTCTGGCGGCATAGCAATTCCTGCTTCTCCTTGAATTGGTTCAAGTAAAAAGCCTGCAGTATTTGGTGTAATAGCCTCTTTTAATGCATCGATATCTCCATAGGGAACCAGTTTTATCCCTGGAAGAACGGGGCCATAGCTATCATGACCATCTTGTTCGGATGACAACGAAACAGCCGTCATCGTTCTCCCGTGAAAGTTGCCTTCGCATGCGATAATTTCAGCCTTCCCTTCAGGAATACCCTTTTTCTCATATGCCCAGCGACGGATGGTTTTCACAGCCGTTTCAACCGCTTCAGCTCCTGTGTTCATCGGTAGAACCATATCTTTATTCGTTAATTCAGTTACTTTTTTGTAAAATGGTGCAAGCTGATCGTTATGGAAAGCACGTGATGTTAACGTGACGCGATCGGCTTGTTTTTTTAACGCTTCAATTATTTTTGGATGTCTGTGTCCCTGGTTTACCGCTGAGTATGCGCTTAACATATCCATATAGGTGTTGCCCTCAGGATCTTTAACCCAGACACCTTCAGCTTCTGAGATAACAATTGGGAGCGGGTGATAATTATTTGCCCCATACTCTTCCGTCTGATTTATGATTTCCTTTGTTTTTACAGTTGTATTAGTCATCTAACTCCTCCTTGAAATATATATATAATGGTTTCCACTTTACTTACCATGCAATTTTCATGCCAACATTTTGATCTCTTGAATTGATGCTATTTTCTTAACCAATACCCTACCAACATGCAATATCATTTTGCACTTTTTATAAAAAGGGAGATAAATATGCCAAATTATTTTGCAGATCACCCATTACTCTATTAATATATACATAAAGGAGGAGTTACTATGGACGAACAAGCTTTAATAGGAATGAACGAACTTTACGAAAAACTCCTTGATGAAGTCGATGTCGGCATTCACGTTATTAACGAAAAGGGAAAAACCATCATTTATAACAAAAAAATGATGGAGATTGAATCAATGACAGGCGAAGATGTCCTTGATAAAAATTTATTAGACGTCTTCATGTTCGATAAAAGTCAAAACAGCACACTAGTCAAAGCACTAAAAACCGGAAAAACAACCAAGAACGTCAAACAAACCTACTTCAATAATAAAGGGAAGGAGATCACAACGGTCAACAACTCCTTCCCTATCATAAAAGATGGTAAAATTACGGGAGCAATTGAAATGGCGAAAGATGTAACTCATCTTGAACGTGTCATTAAGGAAAACGTGCTTCGTAAACAAAATACAAAGTTTACCTTTGAAGATATTATCGGGCAAAGTGATTTGATGGAATCGGTTATTGAAGAATCGAAGCGGGCAACTCGTACGCCTTCTTCTGTGCTCATAGTAGGAGAAACGGGGACGGGAAAGGAATTATTTGCCCAGAGTATTCATAACGGCAGCAGCCGCTCCGGTGCACCTTTCATATCTCAAAACTGTGCAGCTATACCAGATAATTTAATGGAAGGTCTGCTATTTGGGACTAAAAAAGGAGCATTTACAGGGGCCATCGATAGACCCGGGCTGTTTGAACAAGCAGATGGCGGCACATTATTACTGGATGAAATCAATTCGTTAGACCCCGCTCTTCAGGCAAAATTATTAAGAGTGATTCAAGAGAAATCAATTAGAAGAGTTGGAGATATGAAAGATAAATATGTAGATGTACGCATCCTTGCTACACTAAACGAAGATCCATTAGAAGCTGTAACGAACAACCGATTAAGAAAAGATCTCTATTACCGCCTTAGTGTCGTTACTTTATTTGTCCCTCCGCTCCGACACAGAAAAGAGGATATTTTACTGCTTGGTCAGAGTTTCATAAATAAATATAATGCTTTATTTAATATGGATGTCAAAGGGGTAGATGAAGATGTAATACAATTGCTTCAACAGCATGACTGGCCGGGAAATGTGAGGGAATTGGAGCATACGATCGAAGGGATAATGAATTTAATTATGGGAGAAGAAATCATTACATTGCAGAACCTACCTGTACGGTTTCGTAAAAGGTACCAAGCAAATGAAGCACCTTCTTCTCAGAGTGAACAGCTCCCCCTGGCTGCTATGTCTGAATCTGAACAAGGAGCAAAAACGTTACAGGATAAAGTAGCAGAAGTTGAAGTGTCTTATATTCAACAAATTCTGACTGAAAATGATCATAATATTTCAAGGTCCGCAAAAATTCTTGGCATCAGCAGACAAAGTCTTCAATATCGCTTAAAAAAGTTTAATCTATAATTCATTTATTATTATTAACTACAATAAAAGCTCCCACTAAAGGAGCTTTTACAGCTTATGGAGAACCCCTGTTTTTCTGCAGGCGGCAATAGCGCAGCCCCCATGTGCAGCTCTTTTGAATCTGCAAAGCTACGCTCAACCTTCTCTTCTCTCATGCGGTCTAACCACTTTCCTTCATTGGAAATCCGGTGGAGAGGTATTTTTAATTTGTTTCAAAGTATTATCCATCTCTGTTTTAATCATGTTCATAACTTCTAAATTAGGTGAACGTTCATCCATCATATAAACGAGTTCATATGATATATAACGGTAACCTTCTAACAATTTATTAAAAACCTTGTAATCTTCAGGATTCATTTGTTTAATATCAAGAGTCGCATCGATACCATTTATGTTATCCGATATATAGCGACCGACCTCTTTCGAGACTTCTTTATCAAAGTTTGTTTCAATCACCATCTGGACTTTGGAATCAATTAATTCAAATTGATCTATAAATTGTTGCGAAATAATTTTAAAATAGTCGTCTTTATCTTTTGTCCTTAGTTTCTCTTGCCACTCAATCATTTTCTTGTTGGCACGTAAGGTGATCAGGCCAGCAATTAATGCCCCCAGAAATGCCCCTATTAATGTTCCGCCGCTTGTAATCCAGGCATCAGGTGATATACAGGTCCAAAAACCTTCACACTGAATCACGTAACTCCTCCCTCATCGACAAAAATAGATTGCTATTTATGATATGAACAGAAGAGAGACAGTATTATCCTGCTTCGTTACGTGTTTCCCATGACGCATAGTTTTTCCGCTAACCAAATTTACCCATTTACTGCCTCCTGTTCCACTCGATCCATAAATTCTCCCACTACTTTATGATTCCCTTTCTTGCCACCCAGCTTAAGCATCGCTCTTCCTACAAAGTTCGTTCCTTTATTACTGCCTTCATAGATAAATTTCGTGCGATTCTCCCCTACTTTTACTAACGTGAAGGTAAGATCGATCTCAAAGGCTGAACCCAGCACAAAGCTAATACGCTTCTTTTTCTTATCTTCCAGATCTTCATACGCCAATGTTTCGACGATATAAGTTTCGACACGCTTTCCTTCACGGTAGCTCTGGCGATGCTTGGCTCCCGCTTCTTCTTCAGTCTTTTCAATAAGTTGATGCTCCTCCACCTTAGGCATGATGCGGTGAATTTGAGCATCGGAAAATAACTCCCACACCTCTTCGATAGAAGCTTCAATGATTCTTTCTTCTTTCCAACTGATCATGGCACGTCCTCCTTTCCAGATGCGAGGAAATCATCTATTTCTTCTACCCGTATCTGAAGTTCCTTTATCTGGTCCTGTATGTTCTTTCTTTTTTGGATTAGCAAATCCTCTAAATGTTCAAATGACTGATCATTCATCACAGCCATCATTTCCTGGATCGTAAAACCAAACTCTTTTAGCTTCACAAGCAGCACAGCTAAAAAGTAGCTACCATCATCGTAATATCGATAATGATTATTAGGGTCTATATAGGCAGGCTCAAGTAATTTCACTTCCGCATAATAACGCAGCGTTTCTCTACTTAGTCCAGTCATGTCCGCAAATTCACTAATCTTGTGCATCCTTCCCCTCCCATTCCATCATAAACTGTGGGGTGCACAACAAGGTCAATACGTTATGTCCATTCCATTCTTTATAAATAGAAAAAAGCGTAAAAACACTTGTATTACTTAAGGTTTTTACGCTTGCCCTTATCTTATTACCAATTATCCTAGTCTGATTATACCACTATTCTGATTCATTTTTGGGCATTGCCTGTCCGTACATATATTACAAGTTTAAAAAAGCTCTAATCTTGGCGTTCCTAAAGGGAACTCAAAAACTTTTTAGTAAATTTTAATAATTCTACAAAACTCGACTGAATTTTCTTAACCACTCCTTTATACTCAGAATTGTGTTTAGAATATTTTGACTTATTGAATCTTTATGCCCCTACAAAATGGAAACTGTTCAAACTTTTTCACACACTACATAACTTTGCACTTAAGGAGGATTGATGATCATAAAACACATCTTTAGTATATTTCAGTTTGTTCATACCAATCGTTCAGTTAAAGATCCTGGAGATCCAGGAATGGGGTAAACATTAGAATTGTTGCTGTTTAATGGCTCTCTACATAACAAAAACACAAACTTCTGGCGAATATGTTCGTGTTTTTGTTTAGGGTACATATACTGTTTTCGGGTATAACTCTAGAAAAGTCATTGTTATGTATATGACATGTGGAGAACTTGAACCCTCCACATGTCTAAGAAATATCTAAGAAATACAGCGTTGAATTATTGTTGACCCTGTTTTACCCAGGAAGCGATTGTAACTGTACGTTTAGCTTGATGTTTAACTGCATCCTCTATATCCTCTTGCATGTTTCCTTCCTGATCAACTGTCACACTAACACCATATGGGTTCCCGCCTGAAGTGAATTGCACAGGATCTGTGTATCCAGGAGCAGCAATAATCGCACCCCAGTGCATCATAGAAGTATAAAGTGCTTTAACTGTCGCTTCTTGACCACCGTGTGGGTTGTTTGCTGAAGACATTCCGCTAACCACTTTATTAATCAACTTCCCATTGAACCAAAGTCCACCCGTTAAATCAAGGAATTGCTTCATTTGAGCTGGTAAGTTACCAAAACGAGTCGGCATGCTGAAAATAATCGCATCCGCCCATTCAAGATCATCTAAGGTGGCTTCAGGAACGTCTTTTGTTGCATCCACGTGAGCTTTCCATGCCGGATTGGACTCAATTGCTGCTTCCGGTGCAAGTTCAGGGACTTTGACCAACTTCACTTCAGCACCTGTCTGCTTGGCACCTTCCTCTGCCCATTTTGCCATTTCATAGTTAGTACCCGTTGAACTATAATAAATAACTGCTAATTTAACGTTTTCCATTGTTGAATCGCTCCCTTTTGTATCTTTTCTAAAAAAATTTAATATTCCCATGTGGTATATCTCCTATTCAATAAAATCAAATGCTTATTTTGCAACTTATTTACCCGAATCTTAAAACTGTTAACTTCACATTTTAAGAGATGTCGCCCTGTACCATTCAGCCGCTTTGTCAATTTCACTTTTTGTCAACTGGTGCCCTTGGTTCTCCCAATGAACTTCTACAAGAGCCCCGGCTTTTTCCAACATTTCAGCTAATTCTTCAGTTTCTTCAGAGCTGCAAATCGGATCATTCGTCCCGGCACCGATGAATACAGGAAGTCCAGTTAAATCAGGTAGTTCGATACCTCGACGCGGTACCATAGGATGCAATAATATGGCTCCCTGTAAAGAGTTTTGGTAGTGAAATAGCAGACTGGCAGCTATATTTGCCCCATTGGAATAGCCAATGGCAAGCATATGGCTGCGATTAAAGTCATGATCATGGGCAGCTGTATCAAGAAATTGATGCAGCTCTTTCGTTTGCTTGATCAAATCTTCTTCATCAAATACACCCTCAGCAAGTCTTTTAAAAAATCGAGGCATACCATTTTCACTTATGTTGCCACGAACCCCCAGAATTGATGCAGAATCATCAATCATCCCCGCGATCGGTAATAAATCGGTCTCTGTTCCTCCGGTACCATGCAGCAAAAGGAAAGTTGGCTTTTCCAAGTCCGTTCCTTTATGATAAATGTGTTTCATTATTGTTCCCCCTTACGTTCTCGTGCAGTTATAGGTGTAAGAACTTCTTCAATTCTTGAGCGATGTGTTTCGAGCCATTGAGGAAGTTTTAACTTTTCGCCTAATGCTTCGAACGGCTCGTCACGTGTGAATCCTGGCGGGTCTGTGGCAATCTCAAATAATAATCCGCCATGTTCCCGGAAGTAAATGGCATCGAAATAATCCCTGTCTTTTACATCTGTCGGGAAGAATCCCTTATTAGCAATATGGGTCTGCCAATCTTTATGGTCTTCAAAGTCTTTTGCTCTAAAAGCAATATGATGAACAGTACCAGCCCCCAGTTCACCTCTTGGGCTTGCCGTTAATTGAATATCAATGATATTTCCTAATTCACCATAAGAACGAAAACGGAGATAGTCATCTTGCTGTCCAACTTTTTCCATTCCCAAGACATTTTCAAGTAAATCTGCCGTTTTGTATGGAGCAGCTGTATTTAAGATCGCCCCTCCAAATCCTTTAATAGCAAATTCAGGTGTCACATTACCGGTTTCCCACCTACTCTTAGGGCCTTCTTCTCGTGCCACGATTTCAAGGTGCAAGCCGTGCGGATCATCAAATAGAAGAAATTCCTCACCAAAACGAGTTTCTTTATTTACCGACACACTGAATGTCAGAAGCCTCTCCTCCCAGAAACCGAGGGCATTTTCAGGGACGACAAATGTAGTTGTACCAACCTGGCCAGTACCAATCCGACCTTGACGGGCGCCCGCCCAGGGGAAAAAGGTCATAATTGTCCCCGGCTGACCATTATCATTTCCAAAATACAAATGGTAAGTGCCTGGATCATCAAAGTTTACGGTCTTTTTTACTAACCTTAACCCGAGAACACCAGCGTAAAAATCAACGTTTTCCTGCGGGTCTCCCACAATCGCCGTAATGTGGTGAATGCCTTCTGTAGCCTTTGTCATGTTCTTGCTCCTTTCGTTTGTATTATGTCGCTTCATTTACTTCTGATTCATTTATCTCGAATTAAAGATATAAGGCTAAAAAAATTTAGTTATCCTTCAAAGAAAGACCCAGCCTCTTTAACAAAGAAATCAGTGTTTTCTTTTCAGTCTCATCCAACTCTTCAAATATATGTTGAACATCTCTTGCATGTTGCGGAAAAATGTCATCCATCAAATTATTGCCTTTATCTGTGATCCTGGCATAAATAACACGCCGATCTTCTGGACATCTGATCCGTTGCAGGAGCTCCTTGCCTTCTAACTTATCAACAACATACGTAACACTGCCGCTGGCAAGCAAGATCTTCTTCCCAATACGCTGTATCGGCTGGTCACCCTTATGATACAGCAATTCCAAAACGGCAAACTCCGTCGGATTCAAATCATGTTTTTGAATAGCTTCTCTAATCTTTTCCTCCACAACATGACTTGCACGAGAAAGGACAATAAAAGATTTTAAGGACAAATCCTTTTCATCATACTGCTTCATGAACATCAAATCCTTAATTAATTTATCTTTAATTCAAGATAAATTTTATAGCAAACTGTTCGATTTGTCAACTAGAAGAAAAACAGCCTAATATATCGATTAAAGCATCAATAAATTAGACTTTTATTATTGACCAGTCTGAATGTTTATCAAAATAATCTTTTTAAGAGAGGTTCAAGGGTTACTTTTGGGCACACCAAAAGAAGACAATTCACCACATCGGCAAATTGTCTTCTCTAAATGAAGCGTCCTTTTTCCCTTAGACGAACGGTACGGCTTCCTTAATACGTTTCGTTCCACTCACTACCTGAAATTCCTTACCGACCGTTGACTCATTTTCCAGACTGGCCACGATAACATGTGCCACATCTTCCCTAGGAATTTCAGCTCGGTTCACTTCGTATGCAGCCTCTACCTGACCTGTTCCTTCATCATTTGTTAACCGTCCAGGATGGATAATCGTATAATCCAAATCCGCTGACTTTAACCACTCATCTGCATAATGCTTGGCCGCAACATATGGTGCAAAGGACGAAGGAGCCGCCTGGATAGCTTCACGCCTCGTATCAAAAGAACTAATCATGATGAACCGTTTTACCCCAGCAGCTTTAGCTGCTTCCATAGTTTTCACAGCCCCGTCCAAATCAATTAAAATGGTTTTATCCGGTCCTGTGTGCGGTCCAGATCCTGCAGTAAACACGACTGCATCCACACCCTCCGCCGCTTTTGTAATCGTTTCGG
The DNA here is from genome assembly GCF_902726645.1 of Halobacillus ihumii. NCBI lineage: Bacteria > Bacillati > Bacillota > Bacilli > Caryophanales > Bacillaceae > Halobacillus > Halobacillus ihumii. Next base: position 2,689,742 of record NZ_CACVAO010000001.1, on the reverse strand, counting down.
TCTCTTGTTCCAGATCTGCTACTACAGTTTCCGCCCCTAAATTTTCAAAAAAGGAGGCCTGCTCCTGCTTACGAATCATGGCTTTTGCTTCAAGGTTATCACTATCCTTAATAAATGAAACGAGATGTTTTCCAATTTGACCATTTGCTCCAACTACAAGTACTTTCATTTTTTCCATCCTTTCAAATTAAATTAGTTCAATCACGTTACGATTAAATACTTGCTTCTTTTTATCGTAAATGGAAATGATTGAAGATGTCTAGAACTTCACCTCGCCATTTGATCCTCCGTGACATTTTGTGCAAGAATGACAATATAGATCATTTATATGTTATATACGAAGAGATAAGGGAAAGAGTATAAATGGACTTTGTCTTGAATGACTAGAAAAAGGAGTGGAAGGTAATGAACAATAAGCAATTCGATAAAATCAAGAATGGCAAAGGGTTTATCGCTGCACTCGACCAAAGTGGCGGAAGTACACCGAAAGCATTAGCAGGTTATGGTGTACCGGAAGATTCTTATTCTGGCGAGGATGAAATGTTTGATCTGGTTCACCAAATGCGGACCAGAATCATCACGTCACCAGCATTTAATTCCGATCATATTCTTGGCGCCATCCTTTTCGAGCAAACGATGGACCGCGAAATCGAAGGCAAATATACAGCAGATTACCTTGCTGATAAAGGAGTTGTGCCTTTCCTCAAAGTCGATAAAGGACTAGCTGAAAAGGAAAACGGTGTACAGCTCATGAAACCAATTCATGATTTAGATGAAACCCTAAGACGTGCTAACGAACGGAATATTTTCGGTACCAAAATGCGCTCTGTTATCCATGAACCAAACCAAAGTGGTATTAAGGCTGTAGTCGACCAGCAGTTCGAAGTCGGAAAACGCATCATCGCTTCTGACCTTATCCCGATCATTGAGCCAGAAGTCAATATTAACAGTGAAGATAAAAACAAATCGGAGGAAATCCTTCGAGAAGAAATTATTAAACACTTAAATGACTTATCAGAGGATGAAAATGTGATGCTGAAACTCACAATTCCAACAACGGCCAATGCCTATAAAGAATTGATCGAGCATCCACGCGTTGTTCGGGTCGTCGCTCTTTCAGGCGGCTATTCTCGCGCAGAAGCGAATGAGAAGTTGAAAGAAAATGACGGGCTCATAGCAAGTTTCTCCCGTGCGTTATCCGCTGACTTAAATGCCAATCAATCTGAAGAAGAGTTTAATACCGCATTGAAAAATGCCGTTGATTCAATTTACGATGCTTCTGTTAATAAAAGATAGTAATAAAAAGGTGCGAGTACGACGATGTACTTGCACCCTTTTTTATTTGCCCGTCCCTCTTATCCTCTATATTTTAACGCTAACCCTTTTAAGAAGTTCCTGGCGTACTTATCCCCGCATTCTTTGTAATTCTTGTGTCCTTCTTTTCTTAACAATGCGCTTAATTCCCCTTTTGTGATCGTGACCCCTGCTTCATCTAAAATATCGATTATATCCTCACTCGTTAATTTCAGTGCTATTTTCACTTTTTTTAACATGACGTTATTAACACTTGAATGATTCTTTATAGACCGGTCAGGTTTATTCGATTGTCCAGGTTTTGGATCCTGTTGTCCTCTTTTAAAAGTAATCATGCCATTTAAAAAGGACTCTAGCATACTATTCGTGCACTTTATATGCTCTTCATTTTCCGGTATATCATCGTTATAGTCGTGGTCATCATCGGAACTGTCTTCCGATTTAGTGAGTACCTTTAACACGTCTTCTTTTGTGAGGTCAACGCCGCCAAGTTTAAATATTTCTATCATATCTTTATCTTTAATATCCAGGGCATATCGTAATCTAATTAATATATCATTATTATCCATATATAAACCTCCAATAAAAGTCTTTAATCTTCATCTTTTGATTCCCTTTTTTTAGGCTTTTCATCTAACATCGAACGTAATTCTTTAATATCCTCTTCTGACAAAGAATCCTCCTCGATGAACTGCACCAGCATTGACTTTAACGTTCCGCCGTAAATTCGCTGAATAAATGACTGTGCCTCAGCGCGCTGACACTCATCTTGTGAATAAAGCGGATAAAAAGTATAAACCCTCCGATCTTTATTGACACCGATCACCTTTTTACGGGAAAGACGATCCAACAGAGTTCGCACGGTTTTCGGCTTCCAATCCGTCTGCTCCTGCAGGGAGGATATCACTTCATTGGCCGTTTGTGGAGCATTTTTCCAAAGTACATGCATAACTTCCCATTCTGATTCGGAAATATTCGGGATTTTCTTTGTCATCCTTATCCTCCCTCCTTCTTTTGGACTCATATGAAATCAAACTACTTATTCTTTTATTCCTTTATGATTCCCTTATCCCTCAAAATCGATAACGCAATTGCTGCCGCCTTGCTTCCATAACTATTATCTTCGTTTTGTATATTGGTTGCAAAGAAATAAGTATTGTCCTCACTCTCTACATACCCAATAAACCAACCGTTTATATTCTTGCCATTAACATTGCCAGTACCGGTTTTCCCGAAGAGTCTTGCATCATCGTATTCCTCTAATAACAGGGAGTCTTTTACAGTTTGGATATTCTTTTGGCTGAACCCAAACTGGTTGGTATAAAACGCCGATAACAATTGTACCTGTTCGACCGGAGAAATCTTTAATGAAGATTCCAGCCAATAGCCTTTGCCGCCGGAAAGATCACGGTTTCCATAACCTATTTGTTTCAAATAAGCTTGGACGGTATCCCGCGGCATTTTTTGGTCCAATTTCTTAAAATACCAGGTTACGGAATTTTCCATGGCTGTCGATAGGTTTTGATCCGAATTCCAAGATTCATAAGGATATTGCGTTCCGTTCCATTTCATTGTGGAATGATTACTTGTGATGACCCCTAACTCTAATCCCATTAATGCGGTATAAATTTTGTAAGTAGAATTTGGGGAAACTCTCAATGTGCTTTTATCTTTATTATAGATGGTATATTGATCATCTTTCATGTTATATAACACGAAGCTTCCATCATATCCGCCAAAATATTCACCTAAATCATCGTAAATCGTGTGTTCAAAATTAAAATCATAACGGTCATTACCTGTGGCCATTGCAGAAATAAATGGGAGCTGACTTGCTACAAATATCCCTGCAAGAGTAAAAATTGATATACTCTTCAGCTTCAGCCACTTCGATTCCATCGTATAGGATGCGATTCTTTCAATTCTTTTTTTAATTTGCTGCTTGGGACCATTCAACTGATTGGACCCAGTAAAATTCTTCGAATACGAGGGTACATCCAAGAAACTAATAATCGTATTCCCATAATCGGCATAAGAATTTTCATCCAACGATTTTAAAACAGCCCTGTCGCAGGCAATTTCTCGATCTATCCTCATTTCTTTAAAAGCAAACCAAACAAGTGGATTAAACCAGTATAAAATTTGAAAAATGATAACAAGGTAATTCGTTGCGATATCTTTGTATTTATAATGATGTAATTCATGCATGAAAATGTATTTGATATTTTCTATAGACGTTCGTTCGTCAAGGTGCCTCGGCAGCACAACATAGGTCTTAAACAGTCCAAACGTCATTGGAGATTTGACAAGCGGTGATTCTCCTACGAATAAAGGTTTAGATATATTTAATCGATGCTTACACCGTTCAAATAAGTGTAAGAGTTCTTCATTGTTCAGGACAGTTGTCGTGTTTCTAATTTTCTTTAGTTTGAACCATGCATGCAGGGAAAGAGCAGCCATGACCAGCATTCCTGCAATCCAAATGCTGGCTAACGTGATATTCAGGAAATCCAGATTGAGCCGATTAACTGATACCGTAAAATCCTGCATCCAATTTTCGTTACTTAGCCCTAGGCCTTCACCCGTGTTGACAGAAGGATTACTGGTACCATTACTATGATTTCCATCGAATGATATAAAAAAATTTTCAAAATGAATCCATTGCTTCGGCAGAAATGGAAGTGTCAATGCGATTAACACTAAAAACCATAGATTGTACTGCCATTTCGCTGAAAGGTGTTGGAAACATATTTTCTTAATCAGCATAATTATCACTATAGTAAAAGAGGACACTATAAAACTTGTAACGAGATGAGTGAAGAACATTCCTCCAACCTCCATTTTCCAAAGCTATGGGTATTAAAGTTTAACAGTTTATGATTAGTTTATCATTTTCCGATAAAAAATGGTGAATCCTAAGAGATTATGAGCTCTTTAGTCTTTATCTGAAAGAAAATAGATATCCCTATTTCAACTTAAAAAGGTTTGACATTTCTTTGATTACAATTGTAGTATATGACTACAGTTGTAATCAACAACGAGTTGAAAGTTAAGGGAGGGTTGATTTCTAAGAAAAAAGACAGTTAAGTTTTCAAATAGAAATTAAGTGAAGAAACTTACAGAAAGAGGGTATCAAGTTGAAAAAAACATATAAATACAAATTCAGCATGCATAAGTTCACACTGTTTGCATCGTTGCTCACACTAGTTACACTCAGCGCTTGCATGAATGCAGACAGTTCGACCAATGCCTCACCTAAAGAGGAAAACAAAGCTGGCCAAACAGTTAAAACAGATGAAAAGTTTTCCAAACTCGAGAATGAATTTGACGCTCAACTCGGTGTCTACGCGCTCGATACGGGCACGGATCAAACTATCGAATATCAGTCAGAGGAGCGTTTTGCCTTTGCATCCACTTACAAGGCTTTGGCCGCAGCCATCGTGCTGCAGCAGAAGTCCAAGGATGAACTTGAGGAAGTCATTACCTACACAGAGGATGATTTAGTAACCTATTCTCCGGTCACCAAAAAGCACGTGGATACTGGGATGACACTTTTGGAACTAAGCGAAGCGGCTGTTCGAACCAGTGACAACACCGCGGGGAACCTTTTATTTAAGGCACTAGGAGGTCCTAATGAATTTGAACAAGCTCTAAGGCAAATCGGCGATAACGTTACCCAGGCAGATCGAATCGAACCGGATTTAAACGAATTCACCCCGGGAGATACGCGAGACACGAGCACACCGAAAGCTCTCGCCACCAGTCTAAAAGAATTCGCAGTCGGCGACTTGCTTTCAAATGATAAGCGTGAACTATTCACGGATTGGCTAAAAGGCAATGCTACAGGAGATGCGCTAATACGTGCAGGAGCACCTGAAGGTTGGGTGGTTGGTGATAAGAGCGGGGCCGCAAGTTACGGAACGAGAAATGACATTGCAGTGGTATGGCCGCCAAACAGAGAACCAATTGTCATTGCGATCATGTCCCACCGTGATCAGGAGGATGCCCAATATAACGACGAGCTGATAGCTCAAGCTGCCGAGATCGCACTTAACGCCCTCTTATAAGTAATATTTATAACTTTTTTAATTAGCCTAAATCCTTTGATTTATAAAGAATTTAGGCTTCATTGCTATATTTCTATGGTACTATCTGAACAATCGAATAACCGACCCCAGACCTCTCTTTTTCCTCGGCTTCTTTTTGTTTATCTTCTTGTTTGTCTTCCTCTTTTTTGATACTTTCTGTTTTGATGACAAACTGTACGTTCTTAACCTTTTTATTTTTAGATGAAACAAATGAGACGGGTTCAAATCTGAAAATAAGAGCGACCTTCTCATAATGAAGGTCGCTCATTTATTGATTAATCTGAGTTGTAATCTTCAATTTGTTTCTGAATTCTGTGGTGACGTTTTTTCTCTTCTTCACGCCTGGTTTCTTTGTAGTCTTCACGTAACGATTTGAGCAACGATACACAAGAAATAAACAGGACGATGGAGAACGGCAATGCACCGATTAGCGAGGCGGTCTGAAGTCCATTTAACCCAGCACTTAAGATTAAAATAATGGCCAGTGCGGCAATTAATGTACCCCAAACGACTTTAACTACACCGGAAGGGTTCGTATCCCCTTTTGAACTCATCATTCCAAGTACGAATGTTGCGGAGTCCGCAGAAGTGACTAAAAAAGTGAACAATAAACAAATGGAAAGAACTGATAAGATCGTACCGAATGGTAAATTCTCCAGCATGCTGAATAAAGCAGTTGCTTCATTCTCCGCAACAGCACCAGCGATGTCGGTTCCGTGGAAGAGGTCTAAGTTGATGGCTGTTCCTCCGAAGATTCCGATCCAAATAATTCCTATAGCAGGCGGAGCTACCATAACGCCGAGAACGAATTCCCGAACAGTACGTCCTTTGGATATTCGTGCAACGAACATTCCGACAAACGGCGCCCAGGCAATGGTCCAGGCCCAGTAATAAATTGGCCAATCCTGTACCCATGTACTCCCCGTGTACTGATCAAGTCGTAAACTCGCCTGGAAGAAGTTCTGCAGGTAGTCACCGACTCCCATCGTAATAGTATCGAGTACGAAGCCTGTGGGTCCGATAAGTAATACAGCAATCATAAGAAATAGAGCGATGCCTAAGTTGGCATTACTTAAGTATTTAATTCCTCGATCTAGACCTGAGAGGGTGGATAACATAAAGAAAATAAACATAACGAGAACAATGATAATCTGTGTGACACCACCAGTTGGTGCATTAAACACGCTGCCAAGTCCACTGTTAATTTGCAGAACACTTAAACCAAGCGTTGTTGCAACGCCCATTACGGTTGCTACGATCGCGATAATATCAACCGCATTCCGAAACGGCTTTTTGCCTGTGCTTCCTATGACTGAATTCATCGTATCACTAATCAAGCTTCTTTCATCCTGACGGTAGATAAAATAGGAAAGAGCAAGACCTACAAACGTAAATGAAGCCCATTGATGGACTCCGTTATTAAAGAAAGCATTCCACATAGCTACGCGGGCTGCCTCTGCAGATTCAGGTTCTATGCTGGGATCAAAGGGAGGTGGGGTGCCAAAATGGGTCATTGGTTCTGCTACTCCCCAGAATACGATACTGACCCCAAACCCACAGCTGAAGAGCATCGCGATCCAGGTAAAAAGAGGGTACTTCGGTTTAACATCATCTCCACCTAAACGAATTTTCCCATATTTACTAAAAGCTAAGTAGAAATTAAATAGAACTAAAAATAGCACAAATACTAAGTAAAACCATCCAAAAGTGTTCGCAATAAAACCATAGATATTTTCTGCCTGTGAGGCAAGGGCGCCAGGAGCTAATGCTCCCCATAATGCAAACAGGAAAATTATGGAGAAAGAAATCCAAAAAACTCTATTCATGAATTTCCAGTTTTTCTGTTTTTTATCCATTACAAGTCTCCTTTAGGTAAAAATTTAAGGTTATTATGTTATCGATTTTTATAACTTCTTCCTCTTATTTAGAGACATCAACCCCATTTGTTAAAGTATTATGTAGTATCCATACCCTGTTTTCACAATTTTCATGTTAGTAATTTTGAACCACTATTCTGACGTTCGTTAACAAGAGTTCTATAGTTTTAATTAAATGGGGGGAGAACGAACAGTTTACTCACCCACAGAAGTATAAAGAACAACCAACCCTATACATTTTCACCATAAACTTCAAGTGTACTGGAAGTTTAATTTTTATTGTAACATGAATTTTCTATCTTTTTTAGTCCTTTCTGTTGGCCTGTCACCTTGAATACTCTGTATTGTGAAACGGTATGTATTCAAGATTTATTTGCTTATAGTTTTACTAACTCATTTAATAACACCCCCGTTAAGTTAGAGGCGTCTATTGAAAAATTTTTTAGGCAAAGGCCGTTTTTCCCATCAAGGGATGGGCAGCGAGAATGTTCACTCAGAGCTGTGTACCACTTGTCATATGATTGTAACCTTCATGTCTTGTCGAAAAATCAGTCACTTCGTCTTCAGAAGACGTGTCTATTTCCCGGGAAATTTCCTCGAATGCATCATATTTTGTAAGTTCATCCCTCACGGTACCAATAAGGCGATACTTTTCGACATGCTTGTCTTAGTATTCTGGCGAAGGAAGCTAAGCAGGAACTAATTCATGTCAGCAATCGTAAGTTATGGGGGTAATTATCCATTTTCCTTCTTTTTACTCAAGAAGATTAATGATCTTCCAACCCCAACGTTATAAAAGGTCCTTAGCTCGATCAGCAAAAACATCTCCGTCCATGAACTTTTTCCCGCCTCCTTGAACGAAATTCGGTTTGCCCCCGCCTTTTCCTTCAATTAGGGGCATAATTTGTTTGGCTATTTCATTCATATTTTGATTAATGTTTTCCCCATGAGCCAGTACAAACTGGAGTTGGTTTTCCTGTTCACTGATCAGAATAAGATAAGCATCAGGTGTTTCTTGTATGATGGCTTTTCCGAGTGATTGGAGTGTTTTGACAGGCCGGTCTTGGAAAACGCACTGAATCACTCGACCCTCCTGGAACTCTGAAATAATATCACGTGCCTCATGTTGCAACAGGTGTTCTTCAAGCTCAGCGATTTTCTTGTCTTTCTCCTTGCTTGACGTGATCAGCTCATCGACTTCCTCTACAAGCTGTTGTTCTGGTCTTGGAACAAGCCGCTTCATTTCGGTTAATATCCGGTGTTTTTGTTCAAGCTTTTGCAGCACTCGATAACCGCAGACGAACTCCAGGCGAACCTGTTTCTTGTTTTTTGTCCATCCTAGAAACTTGACAGCCATAACCTCGCCAGTGGAGTGCGGGTGAGTTCCTCCGCATCCGTTATAATCAATATCTGGAATGATGACAAGCCGGACATCTTCTTTAACTGCGAGCGGTTTGCGAAGCGGGTACTCCGCTGCCTTTTCTGCGGACATCCACTTCGATTTAACCGGATAGTTATCCCGAACGACCTCGTTCACTTGCCTCTCCACCTTTTCCAAAAGGTCTGCGGAAAGATGTTCCGTATCCAAATCGATCGTTACTGTATCTGTTCCTAAATGGAAGCTCGTTGTTGGAATCCCAAACTGATCATCGAAAACAGCTGAAATGATGTGCTGTCCACAGTGCTGCTGCATATGATCGATACGTCGCTCTTGATCGATGCTTGCTTGTACATCTTCTGTCTCAGCGGGAAGTTTTTCTCTTGTGTAATGACGCACCTCGCCCTCTAATTCTTCTACATCCATCACTTCAAATCCATTCAATGTTCCTGTATCGTGCGGCTGCCCCCCGCCAGTCGGGTAAAACGCCGTCTCTTCCAGCACCACATAAAATCCACGCTCGTCTTTGTCTATTTTTATAACCTTAGACTCAAATTCCATTTTATAAGGATCTTCGTAGAAAAGTCTTCTCGTCGTCATTGTAAATCCTCCTCTATTTTCCTAAAGGTATCGTAACATGTTTCTGCTATAGGAGGGATGTTCCTGCCTTTGTTAAAAAATGTGCATGATAAAATAAAAGCGCCTGATCCCCGCTGCGTTAAAATGCTATGCAGTAGGAACAGGCGCTTTTATAAAATCTATCATTGTTTGAGTAAGATCCGCTTCACGCTTTCTTCTTAAAGTCAAATTTAATCTTGTAATCTTGATCGAGTGTTAAAGCTGTACTAAATGTTTTCTTTCCTTTAAATCCTTTTAAAACCCTTGTTCGCTTCTTCTCACACAACGTTTTAATCATATTCTTTGTTAGCGTCTTTCCTGCTAATTTCTTAGGAAAGGTCACTTTACATCCTTCTTTGTAAGCGGAACACGCATAAAACTTGTATCGATCCACAATAGAACCAGTTGAACAAGCAGGGCATTTGGCGATCGGAGCATTCCACTTGTTTTTCTCTCCGGTGCTTCGAATGTGAACCTGCTGAATGGAATCGGGGGTCTCCTGGATCAGCTTTTCTACAAACTGACTGGTCTGTTTGAGAAATACTTGCTTAGATCCCTCACCACTTCCGATTTTCTTTAAATACGATTCCCATTTTGCGGTCATGGAAGGGCTCGATAACAGCGTCCCTTCAATCGCTTCACAAAGCATAATTCCTTTATCTGTGACATACACATTGTTTCGTTTCACTTCAATATATTTTTGTGCCTTAATCGTTTCAATGATGCTAGAACGGGTGGCTTCTGTGCCCAGGCCTTCGACTTCCTTCAGAATCTCCACATCTTCCTCATTATCCATGAGCTTCCCGCAAGTTTTCATCATATTGATCAGCTGACCCTCTGTATAAGGCTTGGGCGGCTGTGTCATACTTTCTTTAATATGAAGCCGAGCGCCAACCTGTGCACCTTTTTGGACATCCGGCAGATCCGCTTCTTTTTCCTGTTTTGATTTAGAAGGCTTTGGAAACAGCTCTTTCCATCCGCGTTTCACTTCTCTTCTGCCTGAAGATTTAAAAGGTAAGTCCTGAACATGTGTAAAAATCGTCGTCTCTTCATACACGTAGTCTGCGTGGAACATCGCAAGCGTCGTGGCCAGAACTTCATGATAAATATTGCTTTCCTCACGACTCAGCCCACTCAGCTTCCTTTGAGAAGGGACAGACTTTGTCGGAATGATCGCATAGTGTTCTTGAACTTTACGGCTGTTAACATACCGTTTATTTGGTTTCAGAGACACCGGTGTGAAAGAGACATTCAACGCTTCCTGGTAAGAATTCAAGTTGTTCACTAAATAAGCAAACTCATTTTCAGTGATAAAGTTACAGTCCGTTCTCGGATAGGAGACGAGACGCTTCTCATAGAGCTTCTGCATCGTCTTGAGTACTTGCGAAGGTGTATATTTCCAACGCCTGTTCGCAACACTTTGCAGGGTAGACAGGGAATGCAGTTTCGGAGATTTTTGGTGTTTTGTCTTTTTGTCCACACGTTGGACAATCCCTTGTAAGTCTTCCTTTTCTTTAAGGCCATGCTTGTCCATAAGTTCCTGCACCTTATCCTTTTCCTTTTCCTTAATCTCAGCAAGCCCCTTATAGGCACCCGTTTCAGATTGAAAAAGTCCCTCGATTTGATAAAAGGGCTCGGATACAAAGTTTTCAATTTCTTTATGTCTTTGATAAATCAAATAAACCGTCGGAGATTGCACGCGCCCAATTGAAAGGTAGCTTGCGAACCCTTTCTTTTGCAGCAGCAATGTAAACAGACGACTGGCATTGATTCCAACCATCCAATCACTAATTTGCCGGGCTTTCGCTTCATCAAATAAACGCAAGTCCTTATCGTTATTTTGTAAATTCTTAAATCCTTTTCGAACTTCATCTTTCTCGAGAGAATTGATCCACAATCGCTGAATCGGCTTTCCCTTCACACCAGTTAAGCGGAGAATGCTGTAAAAAATATTCGAGCCTTCCCGGTCAACATCGGCCGCATTCACGAGCACGTCCGCTTGCTGGAACAACCTCTTGACCGCTTGAAACTGCTCCCATTTCCCTTTAGAGACCTTCTCAAGGAACCGATCAGGAACAATCGGCAGTTGATCAAGCTTCCACCTCTTCCATTCCTTCTTATAGTCATGAGGTTCTTTTAATTCAACCAAATGGCCGACCCCCCACGTAATTGTCGCTCCATTCGGGAATGTCTCATCCGGCTTTAATAGAATATAAGTTTTCGTTTTTTCCTGTATCGTAAAAGCCTCTGCATAAGCTTTTGCCTGAGAGGGTTTTTCGGCTAAGATGACCACTCGCGTCATGGTCTCTCCACTCCCTTCGATGAATCTCAAGATTACTATGTGGTTAAAAGGAAAGCAAGGAGGAATCCTGTCACGATATTATTATAAAATTGAAACAGGGGTGAAATTGGAAAGATCCTGCCTTTTCAAGATAAGAATTTATTGATCCATAAGCATCTCCAAGTGTCATTGGTAGTATTCTCCCCCCCCCCTTGATCAAGAGATGAAAGATCTGTTTCTTCATCCCTGCTAGAAAATAACCTTTAAGTTTATCTGTTCTATCAAAACCGTGTTTCCCTAGTATAAGAATAGCAATGGTATAGATGAGGAAAACGCTTAAATATAATAGTTCATCCATTTCGTTCCTTCTCTCCTTAATCAATGAAGACGACTTAAGAAATATTTTCAGCATTACCACGAAAGCTTTATTATATTCCTTATGATACGATGTTTAAGGTTAACATTTTGAACCAGGATTGGGGGATCAATGATGGTACAAATGGCAAAAAGAGGCTATACCTTTTTTATTAGTTTATATGTAATCATGCACTTTATTGTTTATTTCACAGGAGGAGAAGTGCTTTCGACAACTCTTTCCTTATTCGGTTTGGCAGCCTTTCTGCTCGGGTATTTCTTTTTGCCTATGAAACAGGCAGGCATATCTCTTTTACTTCTCGTGATAGCCTTGATAGTTCATGTTTCAGCAGGTACTTCTCTCATAGAAGGGATTATATCTGGATTTGCTGTGATGAGTGGACTGATCGCTATCCTACTTATCGTTCCTACGATAAGTTGGGTGTTAGAAGAGAAGCCATACATTGAATCTGTCATTAACTTCGCTCAAAACTTGCTCAATACGAGTCGCAAGTTTTATTTTGGGATGATGATAATTACTCAAATTATTTCGTACTTTCTATTATTCGGATCGATCCCTATGGTATATGGAATGATCAACGAATTTTTAAATAATCAAAAAGGAGAGGTGTGGGAGAATTATAAAGGAACAGCCTTACTTCGTGCGTTTTCCTTAACGACAATGTGGGTGGTTAGCATTCCCAGTTTTATTTTCGCCGTTCATGCGCTTGATGCCTCGTTGGCTCTATCCATCTTACAAGGATTTATCATCTCCTTCGTCGGTATTTTGTTATCTGTTCTCTTCTCGTATTTTCAAGAACGTCATTACGGTATTAATCTTACGGCAGGCATCCAGGAGGAACTAGCTAATATTGCAAAGGATAAGAAACAGGATACAAAAGGTCATCGCGATGCGCTCGAATTTGGCTGTCTATTTGTAACGTTATTTGGATCGATATTTCTTCTCAACGCGATTTGGGATGTGGAGCTATTACTCATTATCCCCATCGTTATCGTAGGATGGGTAATCGTCTACTTTATCGTTCGTAGAAGAAGCAGCGCAATTACGGAGAATGGAAAAGCTTATTTAGAAAAAACCATTCCAAACAAAGTCCAACAGTTCTCGATTCTATTGGCAGCTGGATTTTTAATCAATGCGGTGAATCAGTCGGGATATGGCGAATATATTATTGACGGCCTCTTTTATGTGACAGACGCTGTACCGTTCTTAAACTTCTTATGGGTTCTTCCTTTTGTCGTGATCCTTTTAGGGTTTATCGGACTTGGTCCATTAACAGTCATCGTACTCGTCTCAGGGATTTTACAAGGGGTGGAACTGCCCTATCCACCAGAAATCATCGTTCTAGGTATTACATCAGGGAGCGTGATTTCAATTATGTTATCTCCGCTGATTTTACCATCGATCATTTTAAGTTCTGTGAACCGGCTTAGCATAATCAAAAACAGTTTGCTATTTAACTACAAATACGCCATAACTTTTTATGTCATGGTGGAGATTTATCTGCAACTATTTGTTCTCTTTTTCTTATAAAAAAGTGAAACGATGTCGAGTGATTTTTTTAATTAAATCAATTTCATAATGGATCTACTTAAAAAAACCAAGTTGTTCTTAAAAATTTGTTAATAACAATAGCATTATTTTTGTTAACTTTAACTGCATACTGAAGAACAAGTATTGACTGTCCCCCCCTTTAACTCTTTCAATCCTTACTGTTAACGCCTTTCACAAGTAAATCTATATTTATCTTAATATTAGCAATATATCGGTTCCCTGAATAATTGTTTTATTTTATAGGGCATAAATAAATATTGTATTTACTATATGGGGTAAGTCCGAGATACCTATAAAGTTTGGTGGTATTCCACAAAGATGAAGAGAAGTAAGAAAGCCTCCCCAAAGTTCAACGTGAACTTTGGGGAGGCTTTAGGTTTTATTCGGAATTTCATAGAAATCCAGTCAATATTCATTTATAGAGTTTCAAATCCCCTTAAAGCAAAGGGTTTGAGGAAAGCTTACATCACGACGGCCATTCCTTGAAAAGTATGATAAGGCGATGTTAAACATTCAAAACTCCTATATATTCTGCATTTTAGCTTTACACAGCTTATTGTAAGGGAATAAAGTATCTCATGATCATATTTCTTAAAGATATGGTTAAAAAGATATTCCCTTATTGCTTCAATCGACTTAAAAGGGAACTACTAAATATAAGTATTAACTTCTTTGTGGTGTCGTATATTCTCCAAGCTTATGAATGACATGACACGTACATTTAATCCCGTTGAAAAAGTTGTTAACCCCGATATTCTCGATAACAGAACTTGTCGCGCGCGCACCTTTAGTTGAAGACCGCCCTGAAACTTTCACGACTACACCATATTCCAGCCCCCTATAGAAATAAATGTTTTATCAATTTACTTTAGTATCTATTACATCAATCCACCAAAGATAAGAGGTACAAAAAAGTAAATAATAATGACGGAAAAGATAATTCCGCATAAGTTTAGCCACACACCAGTCAGCGCCATTCTGCTCATTTTCACATATCCTGTTGCGAATACAATGGCGTTTGGTGGGGCGGCAACAGGGAACATAAATGCGAATGTTGCACCCATACATGCAGCTACCATGAGTATAATTGGATCAGTCCCCAGAGCGGCAGCCCCCGCCGCGACGATCGGATAAACCATAGTGGATGTAGCAGTATTAGAGGTGAACTCTGTTAGTAAGGTTATCACACCAACGATTAATGCTATCGTGATAAAGAATGGGACGTCACTGAAGTTAACAAGCTGATTTCCGATCCATTTATCCAAACCGGTACTTATGATTCCAGCAGCAAGAGCTAGTCCTCCTCCAAATAGCCATAATATTCCCCATGGAAGTTTTAAAACAGTATTCCAATCTAAAATTGTGTCTTTTTTATTTTTAGCCGGTATTAAAAATAAGGCGAAAGCACCCAGTAAAGCAATAATGGTATCATCTAATCCTGGAATTATTTTTTCAAGCAGCAAACTTCGTGTAATCCAACCAACTGCTGTCAGGGTAAAGATGGTTAGTACAATTTTTTCTTCATAACTCATCTTCCCAAGTTCCCGAAGTTCCTTTTTAATAATCCCGCGCCCCCCTGGAATATTTTTTTCATCCATCGGGTAGGCGATTTTAACAAGGTAAAACCAGACAATCGGTATAAGTAAAATAACCATTGGCACGCCAAAAAGCATCCATCTTGCAAATGATATCTCTATACCATACAAATTATTAACCGTTGCAGCTAAAATTGTATTGGCCGGGGCACCAATGAGAGTACCGAATCCACCTATAGTGGCTGAATAGGCGGTTCCCAGCATTAACGCAGTTCCAAACGAGAATTTTCCTGGAGAGGTATCGATTGTTGAATTGTTTTCAAATGATTCCGCCACATGTTTAGTAACAGCTAAGCTAATTGGAACCATCATCATTGTAGTAGCCGTATTCGAAATCCACATGGATAAAAATCCTGTAGCAACCATAAATCCTAAAACAATCATACTGGGACTGCTTCCAATAAAAGCAATAATAGCAAGGGCAATACGTCTATGAAGATTCCATTTTTCCATTGTTAAAGCAATCATAAAACTACCAGCAAATAAGAAAATGAGTGGATCTCCATACGAAGAGGATACGTTCCCTATTTCCATAACACCGGTGATCGGAAATAAAATAAGTGGAAGCAATGAAGTCATTGGTATAGGCAAAGCTTCTGTTACCCACCAAGTAGCAATCCAAGCAATGAGGCCAAGCATAATAACAGCATCTCTAGTCATTCCCTCTGGATTAAGTAATAAAGAAATACAAAGAAACATTAAAGGACCGACAAATAATCCAATTTTTTGAGCCAAGGAATAATTTCCAGGTTGTGGAGGTTTATCATTAACTTTGTGTTTGGAAGTGTCAACTTCTTCATGTACAGCTGCATTACTTGTGCTTTTAGAGAACAATAGTCCTGTAGTTTTCTTTATATCCTTTCTAATATCAGTGTCCCATTGCCATAATCGTCCCCATAGTGACTGTAAAAACATTTTTACCCTTCCTCTCCTTTATCTTTGTGCTAGCGCTTTCATAAATACACCTTACTTTATGTATACGTTAATGTCAATTTATTCTGTTAATTTAAGTTTATTAGCCAAATAACTAATTTAACTTGAAAATTATGTATACGTTATTTATATTAGGTGTTAATGACACAAAATTAAAAATCTTTAGGAGGAATAATATCATGGAAAATAAAAAACATTTTCGTATAGCAGTGATTCCCGGAGATGGCATTGGTCAAGAAGTAGTTAACGAAGGGCTAAGAGTGGTTGAACATTTAGCAGCTACATCCAACAAGTTCTCTTTTGAAAGCGATTACTTCCCTTGGGGTTGTCAATATTATCTAGAGCATGGAAGAATGATGGCGGAAAATGGATTGGAAGAAATAAAAAATCATGACGCTATTTACTTTGGGGCAGTTGGCTACCCAACTGTACCAGATCACATCAGTCTTTGGGGACTTCGAATAGCAATCTGTCAGGGGTTTGACCAATGGGCGAATATTAGACCAGTCGAATTTCTCCCCGGGATCCAAAGTAAACTGAACCATCCCAATAAAGAGGACTTAAACTGGATACTGGTCCGAGAAAATACAGAAGGTGAGTACTCTGGTATTGGAGGACGTAACTTTACGGGAAGAGGGAACAGAAAAGAAGTTGCCGTGCAATCATCTATTTTCACAGAAGAAGGTTGCGAAAGAGTAATCAGGCATGCATTCCAGTTAGCCCTTAAGCGAAAAAGGAAAAAAGTGACTAGTGTTACAAAAAGCAATGCCCAACAGTACGGGATGGTTTTATGGGATGAAGTTTTTGAAAGGGTAAGTAAAGAATATCCCGAGGTAGAAACAGACCAATGGTTAGTAGATGCTATGGCAGCCCAGTTTGTTCTTCATCCTGAGGAATTAGAAGTGGTAGTAGCCTCTAACTTACTTGCTGATATCTTATCCGATTTAGGCAGTGCTTTGGCCGGAAGCCTTGGTATAGCATCAAGCGCAAACCTTAATCCTGAAGGTCGTTTCCCTAGTATGTTTGAGTCGGTTCATGGATCTGCTCCTGACATTGCTGGAAAAGGTATAGCTAATCCTATTGGAACTATTGGGAGTGCAGCACTAATGTTAGACCATTTAGGACTGGCTGATGAAGCAAAAATGATAAATGAAGCTATTAGAACAACCACAGAAGATGGAGTAGTAACTGCCGATATCGGGGGTAAAAATACAACGAAAGAAGTTACGGACTCAATCATATCTCATTTATCAAGGATGTACACAAAAGTATAAAGAGGGAGATATTCCCTCTTTTTATACTTACTCTCTTCCCAATTAACTGTAATAAATTTATAATTAATATGAAGATATAAACGATGAAGTGGTGAAAAGATGAAAGAGCAAAATGATAAGATCTCAGAAACATCTATGAATATTAAAAAGGTTCAGGGAGAAATAATGCATATCGTGGATAATGTAAAGGATACCAAACTTCCACAACGTGCCTACCAAATATTACGATTAGCAATTAGAGATTTAAAGCTTATGCCAGGGAAAACTTTTCTTGAACGGGAAATGGCAGAAGTTCTAGGCATGAGTCGTACACCTGTAAGAGAGGCATTGATTCGCTTACAAACAGAGGGGGTTGTAAGGCTCATACCTCGAAGGGGCTTTATTGTTGAACCAATTGAGACAGATGATCTACGTGAAACCTACGAGGTGGTAGAGGTATTAGAAGGTTTAGCCGCAAGCTTAGCAACTGATAAAATTGATGATCTGGAGTTAGATGATCTTGAAGTCCTAATTGACTACCAAGAAAGAGCCTTGAAGGAAAATGACCTGACTGAATGGGCTAAACACGATGACCTGTTCCATTTCAAAATTATAAATTACGCCGATAATAAGAGGTTAACGAATGTAATAGAAGTACACGCAGACCAATTATATCGGGCTCGTCTATTTACAATAAATAAGCGTCCACTGCCTTTTCGCTCTATCGTTGAACATAGAGCAATAATAGCCTGCATGCGGGCAAACGACGGAAAAGCAGCTCAAGAATCTATGCAATCCCATCGAAAGCGAGCCCGAAATGAAATTCTTAAAGTTTTGTAAATAAAAGAGGATGGAATTTTTTATGTTTATATAAGGATTTCTAGAAAGGGCGATGAATATGAAGTGTATATTGGCCCCTGATTCTTATAAAGGTAGTTTGTCTGTACTGGAAGTTTCGAAGAGTATGGAAAGGGGAATAAAATGGTGTTTCCAACATGTAATATAAAGTCCATTACTTTAGCTGATGGGGGAGAAGGCATTGCTTGATATTAGTGATGGTTTTTTATTTCCATTACAAAAACTAGATTTATAGTAAATGCCACATTGGAGAACTAAGGATATAAAATCTCGCCTTGCAGGGTTCCTTTCTCTGGCATATCTATTCTTATGGCTTCAGCCCTCGTTCTGCCAAATCCACCTGTGCTTCATACCCTATAACCTGTCAGTCCTAACGCATGCAAAGTATTGACGGGACTGTTTCAGGAAACATGGTTCCGTCATCCCATCCTCCGTTGTCACACGCTGATGGAACATATCCTGTCCAACTTCCTTCACCGGAATTTATATGCTTGTAGGGTTGAGTTGAAAAACACCCCGCATGGCCAATAAAAAAAGCCGCAGCCCGTTGTGTTGCACAACGAACTGCGACTTCAATACATAATGATTCCATTTCGACCTCCTACTATTCACATTCCTAAATCACTCTAGATGCTTTATACATCATTTTAAAGTCAATAGCGTCAGAGAGATACCAATGACCGTGGTATTTAGCATCAAAATAAATATCAACAATGGAGGTACTCCGCAACGATCTGCAAGAAAAACGACCAGTCACTGCCTAATAATCCGACTCTCAAAAGGCTCAAGACAAACCTCTTTAAAATATTTCCTCTGTTCACTATGATTCATAACAAAATAAAACGAATCTTCCTCAGTATGGCGCCAATAAACTTCCAAATCGTCATCAGATTCCACAAAAGAAATACCATTAATGGCCACAATCTCCTTGCAAATAGCATCCATTGCCTGTTCTTCAAGCCCACCGCCGATGTAGTAAACTTTACCTTTTCCATATAAATTTCGGGTTACCGCGGCGTATTGCCCATAGAGCTCATCCTGATAGTGAAAGAGAATTTCTGCCGTTTCCGCCACCATTAGATCTCTCCAAATCGCTACTTGCGAAGTTTTCCCCTGATAGTCGCCTCTCCCTTCGACTGGCGCCGTTCTTTCTTTTGTTAGGGATTCAACTTCTTCAACCCTGATTCCGGTTAAGGAACGAACCAGTCCTGGGAGCGGCTCTTTAAAATGAATCGCGTTATCTTTATTCTTTAAACCTGATCGAAAGGTAAAGACAACCGTCCCACCTTTTTTCGCAAAAGCAGCTAACTGATCTGCTAACCTTTGATCGATGATTTGCATGGCGGGTACAAGGACGACCTTATAAGTGGAAAGGTCTCTATCACTAGGAATCACATCGATATGGGTATTCAGAGCATAGAACGGCCGATACAGGCGCATGAGTTCTTCTTTAAAATCGAAATCTTTACTCTGAATCTGCGAACGCCACGACCAAATATTATCGTAATCATAAATAACCGCAATCTCGGGCTTGATTGGTGAGTTCAGGACATCACCATACGAAGAAATCTCACGGAATAACGATTGGACTTCTTGGTACTTCCTGCCGTAATGATTATCCTGATCAACCACTCCATAACAAAATTGCTCCGCTCCCCTTGTCATGCCTCGCCACCGGAAATAAAGCATATGTTGGCAGCCATGGGCAAAGGCCTGATACGACCACATTTTAGCTTGATTCGGACGCGGCAGATAACCAATCACATCATGTCCCTGAGCTCCCATTAGTCCCTCCACGATCCAAAAGTTTTGATCTAGTAAGCCGCGATTGAAATCAAGCGTCATCGCAATCTCAGCCGGGGGAATCGGCTCCTCGAGTCCGCCCCACACTGGATAATTGTCATAGGAAACAAAGTCCATGGGGCGCAGATTTTCCTCATGATCAAACCATTTGTTAAAAAATCCCCCTGCAACGTTCGTGGTCACCTGTTGGTGTGTTCCTTTATTTTGTTTAACAATATTGGTCATATCATGGGCGAAGCGATTAAGCGAAACGGATCGGAACCTGGCCCAATCCAATTTCAACCCTGGATTATGAGTCGTAATGGTTGGCTTTGGAACGGGAATTTCAGCAAAACAATTGTAAGTCTGCCCCCAGAATATCGTCCCCCAGCGTTCATTTAAGCTGTCAATATCGTGGTATTTCTCAGCCAGGAATTCATGAAACTTAGCATGACATTGATCACAGTAGCATTGGTCGCTTCCTTCATGGCCGAACTCATTATCGACTTGCCATACTACAATCGCGCGTTCATGTTGATAGTGTTGCACTAATTCCTTCGTAATACGGGCGCTATGTTTCCTGTAAACCTCCGAATTAAAGCAATATTGTCGGCGGCCGCCAAACACCCGCTTGTGACCATATTCGTCTTCAGCTAAGATGGAAGGATACTGATCCGCTAGCCAGGCAGGAAAGGTTGCGGTAGGAGTCCCGAACATCACATCCAGTCCATTCTCTTTCAATGCTTCAATCACCGTATCAAAATAGGAAAAATCAAATTCTTCTTCTTTATTTTCCATCAGGTGCCAGGCAAACTCCCCGATGCGTACGATATTGGCTCCCATCTCTTTGATTCCTTGGATATCTTCTTTCATCATGCCCTTTGGCCAGTGTTCCGGATAATAATCCACCCCAAGATATGGCATTTTAATAACCCCCCAACTGCATCGTTATCTTCCACGAGTACGTTCCTCGCGGAGGAATTTTTGAAATCTTATTGATCTTATTTGCGACATATACATCATCATACATCCCTGTACAAGGCTCTAACGCAAAATTATAATCATTTCGATAGCCTCCCTGGGTTTTCCATACACCTAAGTACGGAACTTTATCTGGAGGAAACGTATACGTTAACGTTCTTCCTATGTCTTCCTGGACCGCCTGACACCACCCTTGACTTAACGGTTTTGTAAAATAAAACTTCTCGATATTGCTCGCTGCTTTGCCTTCCATTTTCGATAAATCGACGGAGTCACCTGTCCGTTTTGACTCGGTTATGGGATAACTATGAAGTGTTCCCCACTCTCCAAGGTGAACAGAGGACTGTTCAACATTTATGACTTCTTTCATATCCGACGGCACGCGAATGACTGTAGCCTGATTCATATTCAATAGAGAATGGGCTGCCCAAATAAACGGGAAAGGCTGGTCAGACAAGTTGTTTGCTTGATAATTGATCTCCACACGGTCCATTCCAAGATCCACTTGTTTGGATAACGAATAAGGAAAAACCGGACTGGTCACTTTTAAATCCAGTCCATACGAGCGTTCTGTCACTTGCCACGGCATCGCCCACACTTCTCCGTGATCAGGAATTAGCGAAAAGTCATGCGGGTGCGGTCCCTCATCTATTCCAGGGAACATCTCATCAAATCCGCTGGAATCGAATTGGGAAAAGTCGTCCCCATAAGCGGGGACGTTCAGCTTGTCTGCTTCTGTCTGGTACAACCATTCATATCCTGCTTGTTTATCAAATAAGCTTGCCATTTTTCCGCCATAAGAAGGCAGAATCGTGCACCGAATTTGTTCATTTTCTAAACTAATACAATTAATCCCCTTGAACGTGGAATAGTTGATCATCATTACCTCTCCTACAACGTGCATTACAATACCTCACTTAGAAAATGTCGGAACCCTTCCTGTCCTTCTGTCGAACGTTTGAACACACCGGCATGTTCTAACACGGTTGAGAACGTCTTTCCGATTTCCTGTCGGAGGATTTGCTTGATCGTTTGTGTGTTCACGTGACCATTCTCTGCTTTGATTCGCTTAGCCCAATCAACATGTTTGGCTGTACGCTCATCTTCGTATCCTTTTGTATCCAGTTCATCTTCAATCATGTATTGACTAAGCACATCCATCTCCTCTACCAGGCGCCCTGGCAATACAGCAAGCCCCATCACTTCGATCAAGCCGATATTTTCTTTCTTAATATGGTGGACTTCTTGATGAGGATGGAAGATCCCCGTTGGATGCTCCTCGTTCGTTCGATTATTTCTCAACACGAGGTCAAGCTCAAATACCCCACCCCTCATACGGGCAATCGGTGTGATCGTATTGTGCGGCGTCCCATCCGTTTCGGCAAAAATTCCAATACGTTCTTCACTGTATCCTTGCCACGTTTGCAAAATTCGTTCGCCTAGTTTTGCTAAGGCTTCACGGCTTTTCCCTTGAAGCCGTATCACGGACATCGGCCACTTTACGATTCCGGCAGTGACCTCAGGATTACTACTTACGGTGAACGTTTCCTCCATAGGCGCTTGCGCCATTGGAAATTCGTGATGACCGGCCTGAAAGTGATCATGGCTTAGAATAGATCCCCCCACAATGGGTAAATCCGCATTCGATCCGACAAAGTAATGAGGCAGAAGTTCAACAAAATGAAGCAGACGCTCAAAGCCCGCCTGTGAAACTTTCATAGGGCGATGCTCACGGGAAAAAACAATGGCATGTTCATTGTAATAAACGTATGGAGAGTATTGTAAAAACCATGTTTCCTCCTGCAGCCCCATTGGGATGATACGATGGTTTTGGCGGGCTGGATGATCCAACCGCCCTGCGTATCCGACATTTTCTTTACATAGCATGCATTTCGGATAGGAAACAGCCGCTTTTGTTTTTGCCGCTTCAATCGCTTTCGAATCTTTCTCTGGCTTTGAAAGATTGATCGTAATCTCTAGATCTCCATATGCGGTTGAGCTGTACCAATGGACATTCTTGGCTACACGATCTGTTCGGATATAATAAGAGGATTTAGCTAATGCATAGAAAAAATTCGTAGCTGCTTCCGGCCCCTTCGTCTGATAGAGATGGTAAAAGGTTCGGATCACTTCAACAGGACGGGGAACCAGCTTATCCATAATTTTCGGATCAAATAAATCTCTTTCAGTTACGGTATTTTCAGGAATCAATTGATGTTCAACTGCATAATCCAGCATATTTTCTATCATGTCGATCGGAGTATCATGCTCTTCCTTCGGCACATGTACCGGCACACAATCTTCTGCATGAAACACTTCTAACAGAGCATTCCGAACATAATCGACATCCCATACCGAGATCAATTCTTTATGCAATCCATAATTAATCAAACGTTCAATCTCTTTATAAATGTTGACTTTCATGATCATCCCCCCCTTCCAAAATTACTCTTCGTAGCCGTCTGGATGATTCTGAAACCAAGTCCAGGCCGTTTGAATCATGTGATCTAAGCCAGAGTTCTTGGGTTTCCAGCCTAAGTCCTCCATTGCTTTTTCAGAAGAGGCAACCAGTTGTGCAGGATCTCCTGCCCGTCTAGGAGAACTTTCTGCCGGAATATCTTGCCCTGTGATTCTTCTCGCAGCATCAATGACTTCTTTAACAGTAAACCCTCGCCCATTGCCTAGATTATACGTGGCACTGCTGTTGTGACCTCTTAACCTTTTGATTGCCAGCAAATGAGCATCGACTAAATCCGTTACATGGATATAATCTCTGATGCATGTTCCGTCCTTTGTTGGATAATCATCACCGAATATGGAAATTTTCTCTCGTTTCCCTGAAGCGACTTGCAGGATGATGGGAATTAAATGAGTTTCCGGATGATGATCTTCGCCAATCCGCCCATTGGGATCCGCTCCTGCCACATTAAAATAACGTAACACGACATATTGGATACCGTGGGCCTGTTCAGCCCATCTCAGCATGTTCTCAACCGCAAGCTTCGTTTCTCCATATGGATTCGTCGGAACAGTTGGATCGGTTTCCTGAATCGGTATCTGTTCCACTTCCCCATAGGCAGCGGCTGTTGATGAAAA
This sequence comes from Halobacillus ihumii, assembly GCF_902726645.1. Lineage (NCBI taxonomy): Bacteria > Bacillati > Bacillota > Bacilli > Caryophanales > Bacillaceae > Halobacillus > Halobacillus ihumii. The sequence goes on along the minus strand of NZ_CACVAO010000001.1, from coordinate 2,665,761 downwards.
AACAATCTTCTTCACCTGATGGACAGCCATAGTCCTCAGCAAGCACACCGCTCCGTACACATTGTTATCATAATATTTCAATGGATCCTCAACACTTTCTCCTACTTGTGAATCTGCTGCAAAATGAATCACCGAATCAATGTCGTTTGCTTCAAAGACTTTATTTAAAAAAGCTTCATCACGAAGATCACCTTGATAGAAAACCGCCCCTTCAACCACGGCTTCACGATGACCTTTTTGTAGATTGTCTACGACCACCACTTCTTCGTTAAGATCTAGCAGTTGAGCCACAGCATGGCTTCCAATATACCCCGCTCCACCGCATACTAATACCGCCATATGCGCACCTCCTCTTATAATTTCATTGCTCCATCTCCAATATCGACCACATAGAAATCCGCTTCCATACCCGTAATCTCTGTATACTTCTGACCGACACGATCGATAAAACGACTCGTGACCTCGTTCGGTACAATATTAATCGTGCAGCCGCCGAAGCCAGCTCCTGTCATTCTCGATCCAATAGCTCCCTCTTCCCATGCAGCCTCGACTAAGGCATCTAATTCCTTACCTGTCACTTCATAATCATCCCGTAAAGAAACATGAGACTCATTCATTAATTTGCCAAAACCTTCAACATCACCTGCTTGTAGTTGTTCCACCGCATTGATCGTACGAAGGTTTTCGTAAACCGCATGCTTCGCACGTTTTTGCACCACATCATCTTGAATCAAATTTTTATAATCCTCAAACTTATCGGCTGTCAGTTCCCCGAGCGCGCTAATATCAAGCTCGGTTTGCAAGTCTCTTAAAGCTGTTTCACACTGCTGCCTTCGCTCATTATATTTCGATTCAGACAGGCCTCTTTGTTTATTCGTATTGGCTATGATCAGCTGTTCGTTCGTTAACGAAATGGGAGTGTATTGGTAGTCCAATGTATCGCAGTTTAATAGAACGGCATGATTTTTCTTCCCCATTCCACTGGCGAATTGGTCCATGATTCCGCAATTCACACCGACAAATTCGTTCTCTGCTTTCTGAGCCAGCTTCACCATCTCAATCCTGTCGATCTCAAACTGAAATAACTCCTTCAACATTACAGCCGTAACCAATTCAACTGAGGCAGATGATGACAAACCTGCCCCATTTGGAATATTTCCATAGTAGATTGCATCGAAACCATAGGGGAACGTGTAGCCAGCTTGCTGAAATAAGGCAGCAACACCCTTAGGATAGTTTGCCCAGTCGTGCACCTGTTCATATGTGAGTTCGTCTACCTTGGTTTCGATGATTCCTGCTCCGCTAAAATTCTTGGAATACAATTGAATGTTAGCATCATACCGCTTGCGAGCCACCACATAAGTTCCGACACTAAGCGCACACGGAAACACGTGGCCCCCATTATAGTCGGTATGCTCGCCAATCAAGTTGACACGTCCCGGGGCAAAAAAGGACACAAGTTCTCCATGATCCCCGAACTGATTGATAAATTCCTCTCTCAATTGTTCCATTTTTTCACTTACCCTTCTAATAGATTTATATAATCCCTATTGGAGAAAACAAGGTATAAATAATGATCATCGCCATTGTAACTGCTACACCAACAGGGAAAACCAGTTTCCAAGGAGTCATATCGACCTTCGCCTTTTCTTCTAACGAGAAGGCTTGTTCACGCGGTTTAAGTTGTCCGATAAGCAGCATAAGGCCTGAACATAACACAAATAAGATCGCTAATATATGAAGAAAGTGGATGCCTGTGTCCCAAACCAGCTGTGTGGCGGCATAAATTGAAATAAATACAAACAATGATATTTTCGCTGCAATAGCTGGTACACGTTTTGTTAAATAACCAACGATTAGAATGGTAAAGATCGGTACATTATAGAAACCATTAACGATTTGTAAATATTGGAAGAACCCTTGAGGCACCATATCAATCAGTGGTGCGATACACATCGCAAACAACGCGAGTACGATACCAATATATTTCCCTTTACGGACAACCTCACGATCAGGTGCATCTGGCTTGAAATAAGGTTTATAAATATTGAGGGCAATCAACGTAACCGATGAGTTCAAGGCCGAGTTGAAGGAAGATAAGATTGCACCGAATAGTACAGCAGCAAAAAAACCTACTAAAGGTGTCGGCAATACCTCTCTAACGAGCATCGGATAAGCATTCGTCGGCTCAAGCCCAGGTCCGAACATGTTGAAGGCGATAATCCCCGGCAGAATCAGGAATACAGGGCCCAAAAGTTTCAAAAAGGCAGCAATTAACACACCTTTCTGACCTTCCTTCAAGCTTTTTGCAGCAATCGCTCGCTGCATAATATGCTGCGCCGTTCCCCAGTAAAATAGATTGACTAACAGCATCCCTGTAAACATGGTCCCAAATGGCACCGGGCTCTCAGGTCCACCGATTGAATTCAGCTTTTCCGGAGTTTCCTGAACAATTGTACTCCAGCCGTTTGTAATCGAACCATCCCCTAGGACAAATAACCCTATTACCGGGATCATCAATCCCCCGATCAGAAGACCAATTCCATTGATGGAATCAGATACGGCAACCGCCTTTAACCCGCCAAAAATGGCGTAAATCGAACCGACAATTCCAATCGCGAACACCGTAATGAATAAAGCGGTCATCCTGCTAACACCAAGCGCTTCCGGAATACTGAACAAGCCATTAATGGCAACGGCTCCTGAGTAAAGAATCGGAGGCAGCAGATTAAATATGTAACCAAACAAGAAAAGAATGGTGACAATTTGTTTTGTCCCAAAGTCAAAACGATCCTCTAAGAAATCAGGGATGGTTGTAATACCGCCCTTTAAATATCTAGGTAAAAGAAATAAGGCAACAACAACTAACGCAATAGCAGAACCAACTTCCCACCCCATAACAGCAATGGTGTCGGAATACCCTTGAGCATTTAACCCAATTAACTGTTCCGTAGATAGGTTCGTGAGCATCAAAGAACCAGCAATGGTCCATGCCCCTAAGCTTCTTCCCCCTAGGAAATAACCATCCTGAGTGTTTAAGTTCTCTTTACGAGTCAGGAAGTATGAGATAAGCGCTACAAGTCCAGTAAAAAACAGAAAAGATAAAATCGTAAATAAATTCATGGTTGTCTCCCCTTATCCAATTGATTTGATAATGGTCACTATATAGTTAATAAAATTAATTAATTAACTTATGTACAACTTATCATAAATGTTTGAAAAATGAAAACCCTTTAGTAAGAATTTTGTCTCTCCTTACTTCTCTATAAACAAACTATAGGACAATGGTGAGCGCATATAATGCAATTTATTCCCTCATTACATTCCACTTTTATAAAAAGAGGCATTTGTCAGTTGAATCATTCACTTTATTAATCAATTTAATTTAGTGAACAACCTGTGTTATAATAGACGTAATTAGAATAGTTGGAGGAAGAATAATGTCTTCGAAGTATAATAGAGGAAGTTTCCAGTTGATGAAGTCGATCAATCGATCCATCATTTTGAATATGATTCGGAAGAATGGTCCTATTTCCCGAGCCGAAATTGCAAAACAAACAAAACTCACCCCACCTACCGTCAGTAACATCGTCAAAGAATTGCTTACTAGTCAATTCGTTATCGAAACGACCCAAGGTGCCTCACAAGGTGGAAGAAAGCCTACTTTACTAGCGATTAACGCTGAACATTTTTACATAATCGGTATTGACGTTGGACACTACAAGATGAATTTCGTGGTCACGAACTTGTTTGGTGAAGTGAGAGATTCAACCCTATTACGGATTAAGAAATACCCAACAAGAGAAGATCTGCTTGCAACAATGAAGAATGGCATCAACTCCTTGTTACAGGCAAACAAAAATGATACAGAAAAGTTTTTAGGCATTGGTGTAGGGATGCACGGCATCGTTGACGTGGACAAAGGAGTCTCCCTTTTCGCCCCTTCCTTTGATCTTCACGATATTCTCATAAAAGAAGAGTTGGAAAATGAGTTTAAGATGGTTGTCAAAATTGAAAATGATGCCCGTACCATGACCCTTGGTGAATCGTGGTTTGGAAATGGAAAAGATGCGGATAATATTGTGGGGATCAACGTCGGTCACGGCATCGGCGCAGGCATCATGATTAATGGAAGACTTTTTCATGGAGAAAACAATATTGCAGGAGAAATCGGCCATGTCACCATCGACCTCTCCGGACCAAAGTGTACCTGCGGAAATTACGGGTGTCTTCAAACATTAGCTGGAGGCCCTGCGATTGCCGAACGAGCGAAAAAAGAATTAAAAGCGGGCAAAACCTCACGTATCCTAGATTTAATAGACCACGATATTGAGAAAATAGACGGTGAGACTGTTTATCAAGCCGCCTGTGATGGAGATGATTTCAGTATTCAATTGTTAAATCAAACTGGAAGGTTTTTGGGCATAGGTATCGTCAACCTCATGCATACGCTGAATCCAAACAGAATTATTATCGGTGGCGGCGTTGCGAATGCAGGCAGCTTTTTGATGGAAGGGCTAAAAGGAACGATCCAGTCAAGGGGATTGACAAAAGAAGCTAGGGAAACTTCCATTGTATTATCAAGTCTTGGAGAAAATGCTTCTGCTTATGGTGCGTGTGTATTAATTTTGGAAGAGTTTTTCTTACAACATTAAAAGATAAATTTGTAATGGTCCTCTCAGGATTCATTAAAAAACCGATAAACTGAGTTTTAACTTATGTGTAGCCAGTTAGACATAAGGCGTAAAGGTGATTTCATGCTCACAACAATAAATGATGTCCCTTCGTCTAATTCCATATTCCATTCAAAGAAAAAAGGGACTCAGAGAGCGTAAATTTTCTTCTCTATCTTTTACACATGAAACAGTGTAGTAACCTGAAGAGGAGCCAACAGATTGTGTACAAAAAACAGCAGATGCCGAAACATCTGCTGTTAACCAATGATCATCTTGTAATCTATTTTTCTTGTTTTGAAGAAAAAGCCGTTCATTCACTTCCTTCTTTTGAGACGAAGACGTCTAAACAAAGGATTCCTCACGCTTAAAATTTGGCAGCATTTCCCCATGAGCTTCAATGAGCTCATCACAAAGTGAAATAATATCATCAATAGATAACTCGGACCCTGTATGTGGATCAAGCATGGCCGCTTGGTAAATATGTTCTCTCTTCCCAGTCATAGCCGCTTCAATCGTTAACAACTGAGTGTTTATGTTGGTGCGATTTAAAGCTGCCAATTGCCCCGGAAGATCTCCTACATAGCACGGATTCACTCCATTGCGATCAACGAGACATGGCACTTCAACTACGGCATTCGCAGGGAGATTACTAATTAATCCGCCTGTATTAAGTACATTTCCATGAATTCTAAATGGCTGATCTGTCTCCATCGCCTCGATCATATAGGAAGCATACTCATGGGTGCGTTTGTGGCTGAGGTTTTGATTGTTAACAACATCTTCACGCATTTTCTCCCAATCTTCAATCTGTTCTACACAACGACGAGGATATTCATCGATTGGAATATTGAACTTCTCAATCAATTCAGGATAGTTGTTTTTTATAAAATAAGGATGATACTCAGCATTGTGTTCTGATGATTCTGTTACATAGTAGCCGAACCGATTCATCAGTTCAAAACGAACCATGTCATCATGCTGTTCTTGTTGTTTTAGCGCTGCACGCTTTTTAATTTCCGGATACAAGTCCTCTCCATCTTTTGAAACTTCCAGCAGCCAAGCAAGGTGATTAATCCCGGCAATTTTCCATTGAACATCATCATAATCCATATTAAGTGACTTAAATAAATCTGGAACAGCCGCTTGGACACTATGGCACAATCCTACTGTTTTAATACCCGTATAACGCAGCATCGTACCTGTTAAAGAAGCCATTGGATTCGTATAATTTAAGAACCAGGCATCCGGGCAAACTTCTTCCATGTCTTTTGCAAAGTCCAGCATAACAGGGATGGTTCTAAGTGATCGGAAGATACCGCCGATTCCAATTGTATCTCCTATCGTTTGACGAAGACCGTATTTTTTGGGGATGTCAAAGTCAATCACAGTACTAGGCTTATACCCGCCCACCTGAATCGCATTCACCACGTATTTAGCGCCTTTTAACGCTTCTTTACGATCTGTATATGATTTAACAGTAACATGGCTGCCAAGACTCTTTTTCAAGTTTTCCAACATATTCTCGGAGTCTTTTAATCTTTGAAGATCAATATCATAGAGAGCAAATTCGAACCCTTGAACACTTGGTGTTAACATGCAATCTCCTAGAACGTTTTTTGCAAAAATAGTACTGCCTGCACCTAGAAATGTAATTTTCGACATAAACACTCTCCTAACTATATAAAGGTTTGTTATCCTTTAACAGATCCTGAAGATAGACCTGCCACAAAGTACTTTTGTAAAAAGAGAAACAAGATCGTCATCGGCAGCATTGACATAATGGCGGCCGCTGCGACTAAGTTCAGATTGCTTTGATTCTGTCCAAAAAAGCTTGCTAACGCAACTGTTAATGTTTGAACACTTTCGTCTTGCAGGAAGAATATTGCAAATTGATAGTCATTCCAGATAAATACACAGGAAATGATTAATACGGTTGCAGTAATCGGTTTTAACAACGGAAAAACCACTTTAAAGAATATCTTCAATGTACTTGCACCGTCGATTTTTGCCGCTTCCTCAAGCTCTTTAGGAATAGTAGATCGAATGAACCCAGCATAGAGAAAAATCGTTAATGGCAAGAATGCTGCCATATTGTTTAGAATTGCTATCTCATGTGTATTCATCATCCCCATGTCGACAACCATTTTGTACAGAGGAACGAGTGCTGTTAATGGAGGAACGATCATGATCGCAATAAACAAGAAGTAGATAAATTTGTTTAATCTTGTATTCATTCTTGCCAACGGGTAAGCTGCCAGCGACCCGAATATAATCAATAACAAGGCCGCACCTGCGGTAATAATAGTTGTATTTACAAACGCATTTCCTAAGCTCGCTTGTTCCCATGCTCTCATAAAGTTTTCAAAATGAACTGAGTTTGGTAATACCCATTTAGAACTGAAGTCATTATTCGCTTTCAACGACGTTGTAATTAATATATAAAAGGGTATGAGATGAAACAACGTTATTACAATGGCTACGACTGTGAAAAATCTTCTTGATCTCTTCTCCTTACTTTTCATCAAGCATCAACCTCCTTGCGTTTAAAGTACACCAGAGCAAGCAGACTGAAGACTAGAGTAATAAACGCCATTAACACACCTTGTGTGGCCGCGTAGCCTGCATCCTGTCTGCTGAAATATAAGGAGTACATAAATGTTGACATCGACTGCGAAGCATTTCCCGGTCCTCCGCCAGTAAGAGCAAGAATAACATCAAATAGTTTCAGTCCTCCAATGATATTGAGTACCACATTAATGGTGATGGCGGGCATCAATAAAGGCAGTGTGATATTTTTAAACTTCTGGAACGCCGAAGCACCATCGATCACAGCAGCTTCGTAATAGTCTTTCGAAATACTCTGTAACCCTGCCAGATAGATAATCATTGCAATACCTACGAATTGATAAGTATTCACAAAAACAATAATCCACGTATTTACGTCAGGGTTGCCTAATGCATTGATTTTCTCTAAACCAAATAACATTAGCACATCGTTTAATGCTCCTCCCTGATAAGCAAAAAAGAAATACCAAATATATCCCATTACTAGTGGACTGATAATGACAGGAAGGTAAATAATTGTTCTAGTTATTGACTTTAAGTGAATGCTTTTATTAAGTAGCAGGGCATATAAAAGCCCAATCACATTTTGAAAAATTGTACTTCCAATTCCATAAAGTAAGGTGTTTTTTACTACTAGCCATGTATTAGGGTCCTGGAACATCCGCTTATATTGATCAAGGCCTACCCAATTCTTTGTTTGGGAAAATCCATTCCAATCCGTAAAAGAAATACGGATTCCATTTAAAAACGGATAGATAATAAACACACTGACAACAATTAAGGCAGGAAGATACATCCACCAAAGCGACTTTTGTCGCTTTTTTTTGGGAGGCTTTGCCGCCGCTTTGTGAGCAATGGCACGTTGTGATTTATTAACCAATTCACTCATATTAGAAACACTCCTATAAGCTTGGCTTATTAAATATTGCAAGGGCATGGTTCATCGCAGACTGCCCTCTTCTATCAGGCTATTGTTCTAATAATCTCTTATATTCCTCAGCCATTTTTTCAGAGACTTCTTCTGGTGTCATCTTCCCTGAAAGCAGTTGCTGTCCAGTTGACCCCATAACATTCCACATTCCACTAGGTAAATAGATTCTGTCAAAATAAGGCTGCACTTTCACATCCTCATATTTCCTGTAATACTCAGAGAAATAGTTGTCAGCTTCAACATTTTTCAAGCCTGCCGGAAGTGAAGTTCCTTCAGCGATTTTCTTTGCAATTTCCGGTTGAGCCAAGAATTTTATAAACCTCTTCGCTTCTTCCATGTGTTCTGTATCTTTCCAGATGGCAACAGTATGTCGTTCCCCGCCGATCCAACTCGGCTCATCTCCTTCGTGAATCGTTGGCATTGGGATAACTCCAACTTGCACTTCAGGGTTCAGGTCTTCAACGGCTGGTCCGAGCGAGCTGCTTGCCAAAGTAAAGCCAATTTTCCCCTGAGCCATTAATTGAGCTTGCTGCTGAATTTGCGCTGTTAAAACATCTTTATTAAGCAGCCCTTTCTCCTGCATTTCTAACAGCTTTTCAACCAGAAAAGTATAGTGAGACCAATCAAATGTTCCATTTAACAGTTCTTCTTCATAATTATGTTCTTCATCTGTTACTAACAGAGGGGTCGCAAATTGATCAAAGTACTGACCTAAAGCAGACTTATCAGAACCGTTGAACCAAAATGGTGTCACTCCCCCATCACTTTTCTCTTTAATTTGCTCTAATGCTTTCATAAATTCTTCAAATGTTGTCGGAGGTCCTATACCATATTCTTTAAGTAATGTAGCGTTATACGATATGCCATCCTTTGCTTGATTTAAAGGGTATGCGTACACTTTTCCTTCATCATCCTTTAGAATTGGATCAAGTGCGGGATCAAGGTTTTTCACCCAGTCCATCTCACTCAAGTCAGCTACATATTCTCCATAACGCTGTTTAGCCCAGCCATGTGTATCAAATAAATCCGGCAGATCATTGGCTGCCATTTTCACACGTAACATGTCTTCATATCCGTCTCCCGGATAATTATCTTCTATATTAATATCGGGATATTTCTCCTCAAATGCAGCAACAGCTTCTGAAATTACTTTTTTATCTTCTTCAGAAGTAGCTGTTGAGTAAAATGTCAAAGTAGTTCCACTGCCGTCCCCTGATGCTTCATTACTGGAACAACCAGCCATGATGGTACTGACAACCATTACAAATAACAGGATCAATTTCTTCATCCTAATTCCTCCTCAATTCATTCATGTATAAACACAAATAATTGTAGTCGTGGATCAGTTCCGTTATAATTTGACATGCTGAAGAAGGTTTATTTTCGCAGAATAAACTTTCAGCACAATTACATGTGCACCTGCCTTCCTCTTTAACCATTGGCAGGTGTACGCTTTTCCTCTTTCACGTGATTACTCTTATGCACATCGTTTTCAGCTTTTTCTATTCGACATCACCTCCTTTATTTCCCGGGAAATTCCCATTATGATATTATCTCTTTCTTTTGTTTGACGGCATTCGATAGATTCCTAGTTCCGCAACTATCCCGGATAACTAATTTTGTCGGAACCGTAACTTTTAACGGTATTTCTCTGCCATTGAGACGATCTACCATTAATTTCACACCCAACCTTCCCATTTCTTCTGTTTGAACTTTTACTGTAGTTAAAGGAGTGCTGGCAAATTGAGCCAATTTGACGTCGTTGAAGCTCACAATAGCTACATCTTCGGGAACTTTAAAGTTATTCTCCTGCAAAGCCCTCATTGCTCCAACTGCCATAGCATCACTTGCAATAAAAAACGCTTTAGGTAGATCGCCTTGCTGAATGGAATATTTCATCAATTCATATCCATCAGCCATCGTAAACTCTCCAACATGGAATGAATCCGGATTAAATAACCCCTTCTCTTCCATCACTTCTTTGAAAGTAGACTTCCTTATATCCTCGAACTCTTCCTTTCTATTATTTTGGTGCTCTCTTTCCTTCCCACCGATAAATCCAATTTTCTTATAATCATGGTCCAGCAGGTGGTATAATGCCCGTTTGGTTGCCTTTTCGAAGTCAATAACAACAGAGTCATACTTGTCTTCATCCACTGTATGACTGATGTAGACAATGTTTTGTAATTGGTCACTGATTAGATCGAGAATTTCTGAATTGATCCTCCCTACCACTATTAAATTCTCGATATCACTACTGATTTGACCAGACAATAAATTGTTTAACCGAAACAGTTCTGTAGTGATCAGACCTCTCTCCTGGCATTCGTTCTCTATGCCTTGTCTAATCGATAGAAAATAAGAATCATTCAGCTCTTCCTCAACTGAAACACAGAGGAGAATGCCGACTTTTGATGTGTTTACGTCACTTCGAGGTTGGTTCTTCTTTTTGCGTTCCTGTAACGTTCTATATCCCATCTCATTGGCAACATCCAATATTTTTTGCCGTGTTTCAGAGGCAACCGATAATGTTTTGTCATGGTTTAAAACTCTGGAAACAGTCGTATTTGAAAATTTAGCACGTAATGCTATATCTTTAATTGTTGTCATAGTTATCCCCTTCATGTAAAAGAGTAAATATTTTACTAAATTTCAGTATCTTATATTGAATACTATCAAACTATTAAATCGCTTTCAACACAAATTCACTAAATTTTTAGAAAGTTTTGTATCTATATTATTACCCGCACTATTCAAGAAGTAATTCACCATACAAGTCATCTATAACACAGAACTAAGTAAAGTATTTACTTATTATTTTAGTAAATATCACTTAATTCCAAGTCAGAGACTTGTTAATTAAACACCTATTTCCCGCAAGTTGCATTGCCTAGAGTGTACAACGCCGATATGTATGAGGCGGAGCGAGGAGGCTCTGTGCCGTGGAATTAACACTTTCCCGTTGGTTATATGGTTTATATATATGTAACATAGGAAATGGAAAAAGATGCTCCCCAGAAAGTCAAAGGCCATCTGAAAAGCATCTCAGAACAAAATATATAAAAATGTGATGTTTTCGTGATATTTTAATGAGATCGGATGGTGTATAACCTCTAAAACCCCTTATATCAAGGAATTTCAGAGTTTTACTACATCATGCCGCCCATTCCCTGAGTAGAATAAATATGTATAGATATGAGATAAAACGCCTATATAATCAGTGTTAAAAATTGTCTATATAACTTTAGATAATATAAGTTATCAAAAGTGATGAACAGTACCCAGTAAAATCCAGTCACAAATATATCTTTCAGAGAACTTGATCAACTCACCTGTTGGTGTATGTAGGAACCTTTGCTGTGAAGTATAAAGCCCTGTTAAAACCATCTTTTCTATGGTGGTATATGCTACAATTAAATAATATTGGGGCACTATTAATACCCTAATCCTGCTCCAGAGCCAAAGTTCATATATCAAATTAACTAAGGAAAATAATACAGGGAATAACATGTCAGTTAGACCAAATAATTTAATCGATATAAATGGTGCGCATACCAAATTAATAATTCTTCTCATGAGTTCTTTACCATTTCATGGATAAAATATAATATAGATAGCCAGAAGCCTCGTGAAGGGGCTTCTGGTATTTTGTTTATTTTAGATAGTTAGCAATAGTAATAGATACAAATAGAGCCACTTGTACTTCATATATACAGTATAAAATACAAGTGGCTTTTTTTAATTAGTCTAAATCTCTATCTTATTACTTTTATGAATATCTTCTGATCCGGAATCCAAAGCCGTCTTGTAATACCAACATTTATGCTTGATGAGTTCCATTGTCTTGTTTAGTTCTTTTAATTGTGCTTCTACAGTAGCTTTTCTTTCCATAAACATGTCGTATCTTTGTTGCAAGGTGGAATCCCCATCAGCACACCAATCAATGAAGCTTTTAATTTCTTTTATAGGCATCCCAGTAGATTTCAAGCATTCAATTACTTTTAAAGCGTCGATATCAGATTCTTTAAACACCCTTGTTCCGTTGGATCTCCGTTCAACAAAAGGCAAAAGCCCCTCCTTATCATAGTAACGTAAGGTATATGCTGTAAGATTCAATTTTTTTGCCACTTCGCTGATAGAATAGTTTTTCATCATTTACCTCCTTTTCTATTTTTAATGGTATAGACTTCGAGTTAACTCTATGATTAGAAGGGGTTCTTTCACGGTATTTACTTAATGTCAAAATAATCTTATAAATAATGTAGAACTTGGTTCTATTTAACGAACTGGATCCTTAAAAAGAATAGACTAATCTCTTGACCTAGAGTTAACTATAAGCATTACCATTGCTTTGCAAGAGAAAAAATTCGGATTGGGATTTACGAAGGATGATTTCATCTGAGTTTTCAATCTAATCCGATACAGCGCATTCTCTTGAACTATAAATTTCTGGAGGTTATTATATGATTATTGCTAAAGCACGAGCTGTTGACGGGCCAGATAAAGCCTTTCGATCAGCTGAAATTACACGACGTGATCTTGATTCACATGATGTTCTGATTGAAATTAAATATGCGGGGATATGCCATTCTGATATCCACACTGCTCACGGGGAATGGGGCGACGTGAACTACCCTCTAGTACCTGGACATGAGATTGCGGGGATAGTCACGGATGTTGGAACAGAGGTAACAAAGTACAAGATCGGGGACCGAGTAGGGGTCGGATGTATGGTTGACTCTTGTGGCCAGTGTAAAAACTGCCGTAAAGGTGAAGAACAATACTGTCTCAAAGGAAATGTCCCTACCTATGCAGGTGTTGACAAATATGGCGAGCCAACTCAAGGTGGCTATTCTACCCACATTGTCGTAACTGAGGATTTCGTACTCAGGATTCCTGAAAGCATTGAACTAGACGCAGCAGCACCATTACTTTGTGCAGGCATTACAACATATTCTCCATTAAATCATTGGGAAGCTGGTCCAGGTAAGAAAGTAGCGGTTGTTGGAATGGGCGGTCTTGGTCATATGGCTGTAAAGATTGCACACGCTATGGATGCAGAGGTTACCGTTCTGTCACGAACTTTGAATAAAAAAGATGATGGACTGCAATTCGGCGCAAATGACTACTATAGCACCAGGGATCCTGAGACCTTTGATAAGCTGTCCGGTACGTTTGATCTCATCATTAACACGGTAAGTGCAAAAATTGACCTTGATGCTTATCTCTCCTTGTTAAATCTCGGGGGATCCCTGGTAAATGTCGGTGCCCCTGCAGAACCATTGGAAGTAAATGTGTTTTCTCTTATCGGTCACCGTCGTTCCTTTGCAGGTTCAATGATTGGGGGCATACGTGAGACTCAGGAAATGCTGAATTTCTGTGCAGAACACAGCATTACTCCTAAAATTGAAGTAATTTCAGCGGATGAAATCGACGAAGCCTACGAACGAGTAATAGCTTCCGATGTAAAATATCGTTTTGTAATTGATGTAAGTACAATGTAAGTGGGTTTTAGAAACTTTCAATAAGGATACCAGTACCATACAAGCATAGGTTTGAGACCAAGAAAGTCTCCATATTAAATTGTTTACAATTTACCTTTAAAAACAAATGTAAAACTTCTAATATAAATCCCGTTCCTTTAAGAAAAAGGACGGGATTTTAGCGAACTCTGACTTCTGATAATCTTATATGAATTAACCATCTAGCTCAATCAGCATTGATGTTCATTTGATAATCCACACTACCTGTAGAAAGAAAAAAGACGCCCCTCTCTTTTGTCGAGGTGGTCGTCTTTGACTTGTTGCTTCTCTGCTTAGTAACGGTTCCTTAGAAGTGTTCTTTCACTTCTCCATTTTATAATTGCTGGCCTAATTGGTTACTTTATGAATTATTGATACTCTTCCCCTTTAATAAAAGGTAAAACTCCTACAAATCATTATATTCGTTTTTAACTTCCTGCAATAACTCTGGACTTTGTAATAATTCCAAACCAGTTAAAGCCAGTGCCTTTGCTCCTTTTAATAGTGCTTGGTCCCCTTTTTTCGAACGAGCTGCTTCTCTAAACTCATTAGTATGTGCTACAAGATCATCATTACCGATTTTTATATAAGGATGGATCGTCGGGACCACATGACTAATGTTACCTGCATCTGTGGATCCTAAGCCTTTGCTCATTAAATAATAATCTTCCCCCAATTCTTCAATCTTCTCCTTAAATATAACGTCGAATCGTGGTGTAACTTTAAAGTTATCTACCCCATTTTGTATTCTGGTCATCTTATAAGTTGCTCCAGTTGCTGTGGTAGCTCCCTCCGCTACTCTTTCTACTTTAGCAGTTAATAGATCACAAGATTCACGAGTCGCTGCTCTTATGAAAAATCGGGCTCTTGCATAATCCGGTACTATGTTTGGTGCTTGTCCTCCGTCTAAAATCACACCATGAATACGTACGTCTTCAGTGACGTGCTGACGTAGAGCATTGATGCCGTTGAATAATTGGATGACAGCGTCTAAGGCATTTATCCCGTCCTCCGGGTTACTGGCTGCATGTGCTGATTGACCAAAGAATTCGAAATCTACTGGATCTACTGCCAAGGTCGGTGCTGATCCGGATGTTTTTCCTAGGGGATGGACCATCATACATGCATCCAGCTCTTGAACAAGTCCATGACGCACAAATGTACCTTTAGCACTGCCATTAGGTCCACCTTCCTCTGCAGGCGTCCCGAGGACCACCACTTCCCCACCAGTATCTTCAATCACTTCCCCTAAAGCAATCGCTGCTGCAATAGAAGTCGTACCGATAATATTATGACCACATGCATGCCCTAATCCCGGCAGCGCATCATATTCTGCTAAATATCCAATTTTAGCACCGGGTTTAGAAGAGACTTTTCTAGCCAAGAAGGCGGTCTCATGTTCTGGAATTTTTCTGTCGATATTAAAACCTGCATTTTCTAATAAAGATGCTAACAGACCCGATGCAAAAAATTCCTCATTACCTATCTCAGGATGAGCATGGATATTATGACTTGTATTTAAATAGCTTTCTTTTTCACCTTCAATGGACTGGATAATTTGGTCCTGTAAATCTTGCTCTGTTGTCAGAGTCATAGAAAGCTCTCCCTTACCATCCGATTTTCTCTAACGGAACAAATGTTGGAATTAAAGAATCATTAAACACTTCACGAATATGTTGCGCTACATCTTCTTCTTGATAAAGGTCGACAATCTTTTGATACACTTCTTTATCTGCTTCATCTGATTGAGCTGCAATAATATTGATATATGGCTGGGCCGTCTCGTCTTCAATGAAAATAGCGTCATCTACTGGTACAAATCCTGCCTCAACGGCTACCCCATTGTTAATAATAGAAGCCGCTACATCGGGTAGTACGCGAGGGGTTTGGGCAGCTGCAATGGGTTCAAATTTTAAGTTCTTAGGGTTCTCAACGATTTTATCCAATGACCCAATTCCGTCAAAGTCTTCAGGAAGCCCGATTAATCCTGCTTTTTCTAATAGAAGTAACGCACGTCCCATGTTTGTCGCCTCTTTTGGCAGGGCAATGGAACTACCCTCTGGAATATTTTTTACGTCCTTATATTTTTCAGAGTAGATCCCCATAGGAGCAATAATGGTTGTTGCAATGGGCTCAAGATCCAAATTGCGTTCTTTAATAAAGGAATTAAAGTAAGAGACCGTTTGAAAGGCATTTAAATCAATATCGCCGGCAGCAAGTGCCAAATTAGGGCGCACATAATCAGAAAATTCAACGAGCTCAATTTTGATTCCTTCTTCGGCCGCTTTCTCTTTCACCTTTTCCCAAATGGGAACACCGGACCCATTCAATCCAACTTTAACAACTTCATCGGTGCCTGTAGCCCCGCTTTCTTTATTACATGCAGCAAGTAACGTTCCTACTGCTAAGATTATTCCGAGTAGTACGGTCAATTTTTTCATTATAAATCCTCCCGTTTATTGTCTTTTCATTTTTTTGGATAATATGTTTCCTATTGTTTGGACTACTTGCACAATGAGTACGAGTAGAAGGACCGTAATGATCATAATGTCTGTTTCAAAACGCTGGTAACCATAGGCTATTGCTAAGTCACCGAGGCCTCCGCCCCCAACAAAACCAGCCATCGCGGATGCCCCAACTAATCCGATCGTTGCAATCGTTAAATTCAACATGATTGAACTTAGTGCTTCGGGCAAGTACACACGAAAAATAATTTGCCATGGAGAAGCTCCCATAGCTTCTGCGGCTTCTATGACTCCTGGCTTCACTTCTAACAAGCTACTTTCTACTAACCTTGCAATATAAGGACCTGAGAATAAGACGAGTGGCACCACAGCAGCTGCCGTCCCTATTGATGTCCCGACTATAAATCTAGTTAATGGCAAAATAGCAACAAGTAGTATAATGAAAGGAATCGAACGGAAAAAGTTTATAATTATGCTTAACCCTTTAAAAAATGCGCTATTCTGAATAAGTCCACCTCGTCGTGTAACGACGAGCGCAATTCCTAGTGGAACTCCAATAAGTGTTGCTGCAACTAACGAAATGCCTACCATGATTAAAGTTTCGCTAGTTGCTTGTAAAATCCGGGGCCAAAATTCTGCTAACTCAACCTGCATCGGCTTCTACCTCCTGTACGGTTACTGTTCGTTGAATATAATCTAGTGCTCTCAAGATCTCCTTATCATCGCCTTGCAATTCCACAACTAACTGCCCAAATGGGATGCCTTGAAGTTCGGTAATTTGCCCAAACAATACATTTACTTCTACTTGATAACTTTTAGTGACTTGTGAAAAAATCGGCTGACTGGCCTTTTCTTTTACAAAAGTTACACGATAGACATGTCGTCCTCCACCACGCTCTTCAATTCCTGAAAGTATAGAGGCCGGAATATCACTTTCCATCACTGAATTGACAAAGTTTTTAGTCGTTGGGTGTTGAGGATTAGAGAATAGGTCAAAAATAGAACCTTCCTCAATTACACGGCCACTTTCCATGACAGCAATGCGATCACAAACCTCGCGAACCGCATTCATTTCATGTGTAATCATCAATATCGTAAGGTTATATTCATCTCGAACTCTTTTAAGCAATTGAAGAATGGACCTCGTTGTTTCTGGATCAAGTGCTGACGTGGCTTCATCACATAGTAAAATATCAGGGGAAGTAGCCAGTGCACGGGCGATACCCACTCGTTGTTTCTGGCCGCCAGATAATTCATCAGGATATTGATGTGCCTTGTCTGAAAGGCCTACAAATTCCAATATCTCTTCAACTCTAGCTTTAACCTTTTTCTTCGGAGTTCCTGAAATAATTAAAGGAAAAGCAACATTATGTAGAACTGTTTTAGATTCTAATAAGTTGAAGTGTTGAAAAATCATCCCAATGCGCTTGCGCACTTTCCTTAGACCTGGTTTTGATAACTGTGACAAATCCTCACCATCTACTAATATACTCCCTTCAGAAGGTCTTTCTAAAAGGTTTACCAATCGAACGAGTGTACTTTTCCCAGCTCCGCTGAACCCAATAACCCCAAATATCTCACCTTTATCAATGGTTAGGTTCACTCGATCAACTGCTCGCAAATCATTCCCATTATGTTGATAAACTTTCGAAACCTCATCAAACTGGATCATTTCTTATCCCCCTTATTTAACACGAAAAAGCCCCTCTTCTCGAAAAATTAGAAGAGGGGCTTTCAAACTTAATAGAAAACCGGCTCTCCTCATCTTTCAAGTGCACATGCACCTGCTGGAATTGGCACAGTTTCTAATGAACTTCATTAGTCCCGCTGCCGAGGTTTCAAAGGGCCAGTCCCTCCACCTCTCTAGATAAGAAGATAAGCTTATTATTTTTTAAATGATGTGAATTATCATAATATAGACAAAGTCTTTTGTCAATCCATGTATTTCCTACATCATGCCGCCCATACATCATTAGGTTTTTCGAGACTTTTCCACCCTCCATTTAAATGCGAATCTTTAAAACTGAAACTATTAAAATAGAACGTGCGTTCGCACACCTTCGTAAGGTTGTTTTTCCTCGTTACTTTTCTTGTTACCTTTTAAAAAGTCACATCTTTTTGACACCAAACTCCCCCACCACTTTCGATAGAGAAGAAAATTGATTGTAGCAACTTGAGATCCGGGAAACGGAGGATTTATTTTATGGGAATACATATCGAGATATATAGCTTTTATGGAGAACGGGGGGTTTACGAGCGTACGATAATTATTACGGTTGGTTTCCTTCGTTCTAAAACAAAATAAAAAGTAATTAAGAAATATAGAAAATGAATAAAATGTGATTTTAACGTGAGCATTATGTGGTCAAAAATAACAAGCCTAGTGCCTCTCTTGCAGGTGACCGACTAGCATTATATGTTTTTGCAATATAATTTCCGGAAACCGTTTCACCCGGTTTCAATTCACCCCCTATAATCTCAAATCGCATTTGACTAGCAGTCTCCTTTCCCTTCGAAGAACAAGGCAGACGGTCAATTGGAAATCGCATTATTCTCACCTCACTTTCTTTTGTATACGTTGTATTTAAGTGGGTTGTACTACAAACAACTTAATTTGTAAACGGTTTTTTTCTTTTCCTCTCTAAGGATAATACTTTCATTTCCATGTAGAAAGAAACAATGGTAAAAAGCCCTCAAAAATGAAAGCTCAAATGAATGAAACATCGACCCTTCTTGATACCAAACCCCTATACTTTAATAATAAAGGTAGGAAGAATTCTTATGTCGAGAAAATTTGATCAGGGCTGCTGGTTGTCCAATATTTAAAGACAGACTATAGATGAAGGGAAAAACTCAGTTTATTAAACGTAATCATAAAATTAACTAAAATGTATTTTTCTGCTATGGACTCTGCACAACCCACAACCTATTCCCTCCTATTAGCATATTTTGAAAACATAGAAGGGAGGTTTTATTTATGGATGGAACCCATATGTTTAATTTCTACATGTTCAAAAGTTGCCATTCCCCCTTCGGAGAAAAGGGTGATTCCTTGGTCATCCTTTGGGGGAAAGATCCGATTGGATTTAACAAATTTCCCATCATCGATAAACACCTCAATATTTGTTTTATCAACTAATATCTTCAGATGAACACTATTTTTATTATTATCGAAGGGTGCCCAGCTTTAGATATTCCATTTTTTTACAAATAGAGGGCTTAGCGTTGTAAAAACATCATTTATTGAATTCCCCTATTTACTACGCATGACCAATTGAATAGGAACAAACCCGTCAAGTATATAGTGATCAGATCTATCACCATATACGACCGCACAAACGTTTTGAAAACCTTCCTTTTTCGATTGAATCAAATGTATAGTATCATGGAAAAGGTTTTCTCCTAGCATATCTTTACTAACATGATCCACATATAGACGATCACACGACTTTATTTGTTCAACTTCAGTGATAAATTCATCAACGGTGAATTTGTTTAGGTGATTATCTTGGAATTCTATTAATTCTTTAGTATATAATTTTTTCTCGTGATTAGAATATCCCTCAATACCATCGACAAAAACTACATTCAAACCCTTATTGGCATCATTCAGCGCCCATTTTCTTAACATGACGGACTTTCCACTTCCAGTTTCACCGATAATTTGTTGCTTCATGATAAACTCTCCTTTTGGATAACAAACATTTCTATGAATGCTAGGGGGCTCGTTGTCTAACCGCTCTTTAAGAATTTCCACTTTGGGCTTTATTATAACCTTATCGTCTCACACAAGGGTCTCCATGGGGTCTTTAATCTTGATATACATTGTTCTACGCGATAACCATCTTTGATTTTTTGAACTGGTTGCCCGTTTGAAGAGAAAGTGAAGCAAATAGAGGATAGGATGGATGAAGTACTCAAATATATGGTCTGCTACTCACACCAAGGCTAAAGGAAAAGAGGCCCCCCTTAGAGAAAAAACCATCCATAAGGACAGCTCCTTTTGTCAGAGTCTTTCTTGGGTTTTGGATGGCCCTTCCATCACTTCCTTGAATTCCAGGAGATAAACTTACCCTATGCAGAAATGTCCGTTGTCTCCTGTACGCTTGCTCCGATTTGGATTAACTTCGAACCGAGCTTGTATATCTTTTGTTCTCCCACAGTTAAAATTTGTCTAGCCTCCATTGTCTGGTGAAGGTGAAATGTGCTACTCCGGGGCAAAGACAGACTGGTAGCAATTTCTTTAGGTGTTAACCCTTCAGGGAAATCCTTTAATAAATCCAGGATACGAATAACACGATCAGCCGATTTAACTGTCATTTTTCTACCTCCTCTAAAAGAATTAATTTTTACGTGTGAATCTTAGCAAAATAAAATCTTCTCTTCAATTGTGCATTCATTTGTGCACTCATTATTTTATATCTCTTTGCTGATTTAATAGGCCTTTTCTCTAGTCACCGGATAAAAGAGATTTTTTGGTCAAATCCTCCACAAAAAAGAGATAATAGTATTTACATATAATTCTTTTCGGTACGTACATAAACCAACGAAACAGAAAAATCATCAATTTTCTGGAGTGTTACACTATTCCTCCTACATGAATCATGCTGTAATCAAGAATATGGGCAGGTTCTACCGTTTGACTGCTACCTTTCCATAAATCAAGTTGCTTTATCCCATTTCCACTTGACAACTGCTCTTCAGCTATTTCTATTCCCTCCTTGATAGTTGGAGAGACTCCAAATAGGTAGTATCTCAACCCAGTGTTTAAAAGTACTTGGTTATAGTAATAAGTCAATTGCCTATTCCTTTCACCGCTTAGGAGAGAAAGGGTTATTTCAACTTGCTTTTCAGCTGATAATTTGTCATGTTCGTTGGATTTATCCAGTAACCCAAATTCATCAGGATTAATGACCTTTGACTTTTGAGAATCAGGAGTAAGCTCAAATAAGAAGCTGTTTCTATGGACAGGGAGATCCTCAGAACCTTCAACACCTTGAAGGACAAACACCTTTTCGTAGGAAAGACCATGAAGAAGAGGAACAATCTTATGAATAGCTGTCCGATGAAATGCCCCCATCATTAGATTCTTGGCTTGAGAAAGGTTTAACAATTTCTCTGAAGTATTTAATAGTGTTCGAACACCTATATCCTCGCGAATAGACCGCACCTCACTTAAAAAGGGGGAGAATTTTTCTGTGCAGGCAAATCCAAGCCCTGTTTCTTCGATTTTTGAAACTATGGTATGTTTGGAATTATTCACTTCTACACCTAGTTGTTCAATAATTTCTTTTAAGGAAATCCCGTATTTTGGCGGCAGAGAGTCACTACTGTGCAAAAAGACGGGCAAGCCTTTCTCGGCCAATAATATAGAAACCGGTATAGTAGCTATGAATGAGTTTCTCCCATTATAAGGACCAGCGAAATCTATAATTTGCCCTGTGATCTTTTCTTGAAGCGGAATCATTTCAGATTCCTTCCTTAATGCGTGTACAAATGCTAACAACTCATCAGGTGATTCAGTTTTCAAACGTTGAGCGATAAGAAATGCAGAAATTTGAGCACTTGTCGCCTTTCCATTAATCATATCATTTGCGACCTCTAGACATTCTTGATAGGTAAGATCTCTCCAGCCACGTTTTCCTCGAGCCACTTCTTTTAACCAGTTCTGCAAAATAGACTCTCCTCCATTCATTAACTATTAACTCACACTAGCCTATGTGGTTTAAAAAGTATCTTTCTGATTTCACGGCTTCATCTACCCTTACACTTAATAGACGGAATAGATTGGGATGGCCCCTTAAATAGTCACAAAGAACAACTTGTTGGTCGTTTCTAAGCTGTAAGTCATTAACAAATTCTTTTATATGAGTGACTAAAGTTCCGATGAATAATAAGTATGGGATAATTAAGAGGTTTGCTGGTCCATTGTCAACAAAGTCTTTTGCCTTTGTTTCAAAGTGTGGGGTCGCCGCCGCTAAGAAACAACACTCTATGGAGCGGACATTCAATCTTTCGTCCAAAAGTCGGGCAATCATCTGAATATCTCGAACCGCATTCCGATCGCTGCTACCTCTGCCTACAAGAAGAATATCCATATCACCTGTAATCTTTTTTTTCTCCTTTATTTTATCTACCAGTACATCAACCATCATCCGATGAACCCCTAGCGGACCTCCGTATGTAAAGGTGACTTCCGGGTAAACTCGACTCGCTCTTTCAAGGACTTGAGGTATATCTTTTTTGGCGTGAGAAGCACTTAATAACAAGAGGGGAATCACAGCGATCCTTGTCGCCCCTCTTAATACACATTGTTTCACACCACGCATAATATCAGGGTTTGAAAGTTCAAGGAAACAGTATTCTTGAATTGGAACTACCACTGTTTTCATTGCTTCTCTCATAAATTGTATAGATTCTTCCACAGCTTCTTTCCTTCTGCTTCCATGTCCAACGTACAGGACAGCTTGCATAAGAATCACTCCATTTTATCAAGCTTCAATTACATTGCTTTCATTCATACCTATATTCATAATCTTTAACTGTTGTAAACGTTCTCGGAAGCGTACGACTTCACCAACAACAATTATAGCTGGGTTACTGACTCCTGAATCTTCAACTACGTCAACAATATTCGCCAGCGTTCCAGTGACTACCCGCTGCAGTTTGGTTGTTCCCTGCTGTATAATGGCAACGGGAGTTTCCGGATTCTTATTTAGCAGCAACTGTTCACATATATAAGGGAGATTACTGATCCCCATATATATGGCTAGGGTGTCGATATTTTCAGAAAGACTCTGCCAATCTATTTCCTTGTTATTACACCGATGCCCTGCTACCACAGCAAAGGAACTTCCCACGTTTCTATGGGTAATTGGAATATCAGCATAAGCAGGTGCTGCAATTCCAGAAGTGATTCCCGGGACTACCTCGCATGAAATCCCATGTTTCGCTAGCACTTCTACCTCTTCAGCTCCCCGACCGAATACGAAAGGATCTCCTCCCTTTAACCGGATCACCGTTTTCCCCTGCCTGGCGTATTTCACTAACAAGTTATTGATCGTTTCTTGTTTCAAAATGTGAAACTTAGGGTGTTTTCCACAAAATATCAAATTCACCTCGGGCTTCGCTTCCGAAAGTAACTGTTCATTGACTAAACGATCATATAGAATAACGTCAGCATGCTGAATACATTTCAAGGCTTTGACCGTGATAAGTTCGGGGTCTCCGGGGCCAGCTCCAACTAAATACACTTTTGACATAAGAAGCCTCCTTGGAATATTATTTTTCGGGCAGTATAACGTAGACGTTTTCGTTTTCTACTTCTACTTCAAACGTTCTAACACAACCAGTGTCTGGTGCTTGAACTTTTCCATCAACGGTGCTGATCTTCCAATCATGCATAGGGCAAAATACGTGTTCTCCACTCACCATTCCTTCAGCAAGTACACCACCTTTATGCGGGCAACGATTTTCGATAACTCTTATATTCTTATCAGCCAATTTGAAAATAGCCAACTCCAAGCTGCCAATATGAACAGTCCTTCCTAACTTATCAGGAAGCTCGTTAACTTTTGCCACGAATACCTTATTTAATAATTGTTCCAATCCCAGTTCCTCCTCAATGATCTAATTAGAACCTGCAGGTACTTTCACATTTTGATATAGATCCCTCAACAACGTTTCATCTTCTAAGGCTTTTTTCCACGGATCTTGCACCACAGTTAAGGCTTCATCCATCCGCTGATTCAAGTCAAGGAATTTCTTCTTATCGGATAGCATGTTCCGAATATGGTCAATCCCCACTCGTTCAATCCACGTGGATGTCCTTTCCAAATAACTGGCTTCTTCGCGGTAATATTGTAGGAACGCAGCTGTTGTATGCAAAACTTCCTCTTCTGTTTTCACTTTGGCAAGGAGTTCAGCTTTTCTCATATGCGTGCCTCCGTTTCCACCTACATAAATCTCAAATTCTCCATCAAGTCCTACAACCCCCACATCTTTAACTGATCCCTCAGCACAGTTCCTTGGACAAGCGGATACACTCATCTTCACTTTGTGCGGTGTGTTCAGTCCCTCGAATTTCTTTTCCATCTGAACTCCTAAACCGATGGAATCTTGAGTTCCAAACCTACAAAAGTTCGCTCCAACACATGTTTTTACTGTACGTAACCCCTTAGCATAAGCAGATCCTGAAGGCATACCTAATTCTGACCAAATATTAGGCAAATCTTCTTTTTGGACACCTAACAAATCAAGGCGTTGTCCTCCGGTCACTTTAATCATTTCAACTTCGTATTTTTCTGCTACATCGGCAATTTTCCTTAAATCTTTAGCATTCGTCACTCCACCGTACATACGCGGGACAACAGAGTACGTCCCATCATTTTGAATATTGGCATGCAATCTCTCATTGACAAACCGAGATTCCTTTTCATCTTGGTATTCTTTCGGATAAAGCATCCCCAAATAATAATTTAAGGCGGGTTTACACTTGGAACACCCTCCTTCCGAAGACCAACCAAGTACGTTCATTACCTCTTTTGTGTGCGTCAATCCTTTTTGCTTGATCTCATCGATCACCTCATCTTTTGATAAAGGTGTGCATGCACAGATCGACTCTTTTTGGTTCTGATCATATTCACCACCTAGCGTATATTCAAGTAAATTGGACACGAGTGATTTACAGCCCCCGCAGGACCTCGAGGCATTTGTGCAGCCTTTAACTTGTTCGACTGTCGACAATTCTTGATTGTTAATCGCTTCAACGATCGTCCCTTTCGTTACGCCGTTACACCCGCATATAATTTCTTCATCTGGCATAGAGGCAATGAGATCGATTCCATCCTCGTCTGCGCGGTCGTTATCGGTATACTCTTCTATCTCTGCCCCCTTGTTAATAAGGCTTAGCAGTCGATTACCATCTTTTGTATCACCGAACAAAACAGCTCCGGTAATTTTCCCTTCATCAACAAGTACTTTTTGATAGACTCCGCGCCAATCGTCAAACACTTTTACCGACTTAGTTTCTTCACCTTCATTAATCTTTCCTGTAGAAAATACATCGACACCTGAAACCTTCAATTGGGTAGATAAAACTGAGCCCTGATAACCTTCACTTTCTACCCCACAAATCCGCTTAGCCATTTCTTGAGCTTGTTGATACAATGGAGCAACGAGTCCATAGACCATTTCCCTATGTTCCGCACATTCTCCGACCGCGAACACATTTGGGACATCTGTTTCTAAATGATCATCAGCAATAATCCCTTGGTTAACCGGAATGCCTGATTCGGATGCCAACGACACATTCGGCTTGATCCCAACAGCCATCACCACTAAATCAGCTTCGATCTCTTCGCCGTCTTTGAATTTTAACCCCTCGACGCGGTCTTGACCCGTTATCTCAGCAGACTGTTTTTCCAGCAGGAAGTTCATCCCTTGTTCTTCTAATTCTTTTTGCAGCATCTTCCCTGCCGTTATATCCAGCTGTCTCTCCATTAAGTAATCGGCCAGGTGAACAACATCTACTTCCATTCCGAGGTTTAACAATCCTCTTGCTGCTTCTAACCCTAATAACCCACCACCAATGACAACTGCTTTTTTATATTTAGTTGACGATTCTATCATTTGTTCACAATCTTTGATATCACGGAATGCGGTAACTCCCTCTTTATCTGCTCCAGGAAGTGGCAGCATAAACGGAACGGAACCTGTAGCCATAATCAATTTGTCATAATCCACTTGGCGTCCTTTATGAGTCGACACGGTTTGATTATCAGTGTCAATTTCTATTACTGTTTCTCCCGGATATAATAAAATACCGTTCTCTTCATACCATTCCCAGCTATTTAGTGTAATGTCATCAATATCTGTATCCCCCTGCAAAACCTTCGATAACTCAATCCGGTTATAGTTAGGATAGGGTTCTCTCCCAAACACAGTAATATCAAATTTGTCAGGGGCCAGTTTCAATATCTCTTCAATGGAGCGTATTCCTGCCATTCCATTACCTATAAGTACAAGTTTTTGTTTTCTCATCTCAACAATCCCTCCAGTTTTAATTCATCACAGAGCATGGATATAAAATGAAACCAGTTTTTAGGTAATTTAAACATTTTGTTTCATTCCAGGTTGGTAATGACTTCTGTTCTCCCTTGCCACATTTCGATTTCCCAGTGACTCTATTAATGATGGTTCTTTCATAAAGCAGGTTGTAATAAAGCATATAAACGCCACTGCTCCGATCACCACAAAGAAAGCTGTAGGATACACCAAATTAAGAAATGCAAGAAAACAAACAGAACCAATATTACCGTAAGCCCCTACCATTCCAGCAATCTGACCTGTATTGTTCTTCTTTATGAAAGGAACCATCGAAAATACAGAGCCCGATGCAGCCTGACCGACAATAGAACAAGACATTGTTAATATGACAGCAAGAGCCAACGGCCATTGCCCTGATAGAAAGGACATGCCGAAGTAGAGAATGGAGAGCAGGAACAGTAAAATCATTAGTATTTTTTTACTTCCAAACTTATCACTCATCCATCCACCTGCTGGACGTGCAACCAAGTTAGTAAAGGCAAAACTACTGGCAATCATCCCTGCACCTATTGCCCCCAGTGCAAATGTTTCTTGAAAAAACATTGGTAGCATTGAAATAACAGCTAATTCAGCTCCAAAAGTAGAAAAATAAGAAAGACTTAACACACTTACTTGCTTCATAGAGTACTTTTCTGAAGCTGGTATTTCTGTCTTTAAATAGGCCTGATTTTCCCTCCATATTTTTGCACCTCTATGCACGTATAGTAAACTCAGCAGCATATAAATCGCGATTGCCCATTCCTGAGGGAGTAGTCCAGTTCTCTGTAAGGACCATATAAGTACAGCTAAACCTCCGTAGATCGGAAAATAGGTCATGATGAGGATGATCATATCCGAAAAACTTGTAGCTTTTATCACTTCAGTGGACTTCGACCGTTTGAACTCTTTCTTAGGTGGTGCATCATCTACGAATCGATAGTAAATAAAACCGTAAATGAAAGAAATCATCCCTGTCAT
Organism: Halobacillus ihumii; assembly: GCF_902726645.1. NCBI lineage: Bacteria > Bacillati > Bacillota > Bacilli > Caryophanales > Bacillaceae > Halobacillus > Halobacillus ihumii. The sequence continues at coordinate 2,638,538 of NZ_CACVAO010000001.1, read as the reverse complement.
AGCGATGGCATATCTCCAGCCATTTTCCCCAAAGAATAATAAAGCCATAAAAGGTAAGGAAAAGGAGGCCATCGCGGATCCTAAGTTCCCCCAGCCTGCATATATTCCTTGCACCAATCCTGATTCATTGTGAGGGAACCATTCAGAAATCATTCGAATGCCTACTACAAAACTAGCTCCTATTATCCCAAGTAATAGTCGAGAGATAAGCAACTGCCAATATGAATTTCCGAATGCAAAAATAAAGCATGGAATGCTCATTACAAATAACAGAATAGAAAAAACATTTTTAGGACCAAATCGGTCAACCAGCTGTCCCATAATGATACGTGCCGGAATCGCTAGGGCCAGATTAACTAGCATTAAGACTCCTATCTCATCTCTGGTCAGCCCAAGTTGTTCCATAATGGTCGAGTTAAAAGGAGCCATATTGAACCAAACCATTACGCTGACAAAAAAGGCTAATGTAGACAAAAATAAGATCTTCTTACTACCTTTGTAGGTTTCTTGCATTAAGTACACCCTCTAACTAATTTTCTATCAGCATTTCCTCTCGACTTAAAACTGGACTTATGCTCACAGCTGTAACCTTAAATCCCGGCATCTGACAGTAAGGATCTAATTCATCAGAGACCAATCGATTGACACTTTGCTCTCCTGCCCAATGAAAAGGGACAAAAACAGTATCTTTCCGAATTTTATTTGACCATTTACTCCTGACGACAATGCTTCCATATCTAGATTCAACTTTTACTAATGTATGGTCCTCCAACTGATACTTCCTTCCTGTATCAGGATGGATCTCCATATAGGCCTCGATATTCCTTGCTGCTAGAGAAGGGCTCTTCCTCGTCTGCTCCCCTGTTAAATAGTGGGACATCACCCTTCCTGTTGTTAAAACTAACGGATAATCTTTATTATAGTCTTCCCGGCGATTACCACTTCCGGTAACCACCATTTGAGCTTTACCGTCCTCAAGAGCAAACTCATGTTCAAATAAGCGCTTTGTCCCTTTATGTTCGAGATTCGGACAAGGCCATAAAATGCCATTTCCCTGTCTAATCTTTTCATAGGTTATCCCGTAGTAATTAGCTTTGCCGCCTCGACTGGCTATTCTGAGTTCTTCAAATATTTCTTCAGTTGTATGGTAGGAAAACTTATCTCCTTCTCCCAACACTTCAGCTATATCACAGAGGATTTGCCAGTCATGTCTGACCTCCCCCGGCAATGGTCGGCTGGCTTCCCTTAATGTCACCCTTCCTTCCACATTCGTCATTGTTCCTTGATTCTCTAAATACGAAGAAGCAGGTAGGATCAAATCAGCTAATTTTGCAGTTTCCGATATAAACATATCGACCACTACTAGAAATTCAAGCTTCTCTAATGACTTTTTTACAAAATTCGCATTGGGACTCGAATGCGCCGGGTTCGAGCACATGACCAGCATGCCCGTAATAAAACCCTTATCTGCCTTTTCAAACATTTTATAGGCTGACACCCCTTTCCCCGGTAATTGCCTTTCATCTATGCCCCATACTTGAGCAATGTAAGAACGGTCATCTTGATTTTCAATAGCACGATATCCTGGCAGCTGATCGGCTTTCTGCCCATGTTCCCTTGCTCCTTGACCATTCCCTTGACCAGTAATGGCTCCATAACCCGAATAAGGCTTGCCAATTTTCCCTGTCGCTAACAGGATGTTAAGAAATGTACGTACCGTCTCAGTTCCATCTGTTTGCTGTTCAATGCCCCTCGCCGTGAAAATCATCCCTGATTCTTCCCGCCCAAATATTTGAGCTGCTTGATACAGCTGGTCTATGTCCACTCCTATCTCGCGAGCACATTCGTTTAAATCCAATTTTGCAAGGTGAAGGGAAACTTCAGCAAAACCATTGACACGCTCACTCAAGAACTCTTTATCGATCAAGTTTTCATCAACGATTATTTTTAGCAATGCATTAGCCAGGGCTAAATCAGTTCCTGGTTTATTTTTCAGATGCAAATCAGCTAGATTTGTTGTCGCTGTTTCTCTTGGGTCTATGGCAATAATATAAGCCCCGTTTTCTTTCGCTAGTTCAAAATACGGCATAATCGTAGGCTGGCACTCGGCAATGTTCGTTCCAGCCAGGATGATACAGCGTGTATAGGGAACCTCTTGTAAACTGTTTGTAAGTCCTCTATCTATTCCAAAGGTTTGATTAGCGCCTGTAGCTGCAGAGGCCATACAAAAGCGCCCGTTATAATCAATGTGTTTCGTTTTTAAAGCAACTCGAGCAAACTTCCCTAATAAATAGGCTTCTTCATTAGTGAGCGAGGCACTTCCGTATACAGATAAAGCATTCACTCCATCCGTCTTTTGTATGGCTATAAACTTCTCCTTAATATGTTGTAAAGCCTCCCCCCATGAAATGGGCAAAAATCCACCTTTCACCTTTAGTAATGGCTGCTTAATACGCTCATTACTGAGCGCATGTTGGTGAGCATTCATCCCTTTCACACAAAGTCGTCCCTCTGTTGTCGGGTTATCCTTCCCGACTGTTTTATACAAATTCCTCGAAACAACCTTCTGTTCAATCAGTTGCATCTTGCACTGCATACTACAAAACGGGCATTGCGTATCATACACATTTTCTGATTGGATCTCTCGCTGCTTGTTTCGAAAATACTTCAACATAAGTTCGGTCATTCTGGATCACCCTCTTCTTGGAAAGTACCTTGAATCTATTAGAATACTTACATATTCACTAAACTACCTTTTCTCCTTGATATGTCAGTATCTAAACTTTGTAGTAAATGAGCAAGAACTTCTTTATCGAATAGCACCTCTCTAATATGAATCAACCCTGCCCGAGCAACCCATTGCCAAATTTGTTCAAGATAATGGGCGGACTCCCGAAAATATTGAATAAAGCCAGCAATCATCTCACACGTTTGTTTTTCTGTCTCAACCACACATAATAGCTCACCAGCCCGGACATGATTGCCGCGCATTCCGCCCACATAAATTTCCCAACCTCCATTTACCTTCATAGCAACAATATCTTTCGTTTTACTTTCTGATGCATCATGCTCACAGGCAGAAATCGCCACTTTAATTCGACTAGGGATCCTAAGAAACTCCAATTTTTCTTCTAATTCTTTAGCGATTTTTAAAGAAGGGCTTTTATCACATCTGCACACATGGTAACCAATATTCGTTTGAATGGTTTCGACATTATTTCCACTCTGTGAGTGGAGGGGCATGTTCAAATCTCTCACAATCTTCGGTAAATCCTCCCGCGCCATCCCCATTAAGTGAATCCTTTGATTACCCGCCACCGCTATTTGTTCCAAATGATATTTTTCGGCTACATCAGTAATTTTTCTAAGTTGCTTAAAATCAAGCATCCCTCCATACAGTTGTGGAACAACTGCTAACGTCTGATTATTCTGAGGAGAGGTAGTCATTTGTTTTCTTAGGGTAAGACCGACATTTTGCTTTTCATATTCGGGGTAAATCATACTCAAATAGTATTCCAAGGCAGGGCGACAAGTTGGACAGCCCTCCTTGTTTTCCCATTCCAATTCCTTCATCACCTCTTGCAAATTCACCAAACTTTTCATTTGGATTTGCCGGACCGCTTCCTCTTCCGTAAGCGTCGTACAGTCACAGAACGTCCGATCCTCTGCTACCTCATTAAAATGATTACTATCAATGTATGCCAAAAGCTCTGCAACAGCTGTCTTGCATCCTCCACATGAACTAGAGGCTTTTGTACAATCTCTAACTTGGCTAACAGTAGATAACCCATTCTGCTGAACCGCACTAATAATTGCCTCCTTAGTTACGCTATTACATGTGCAAACTTGCTCACTTGGTGGTAAAGATGCAACAAGAGATTTACTAGGATCAGGGGACTCAAGCAGAGAAGATTTATCCTGATCCGAGACCACCTTTTGTTTCAAGATCGTATCTAGTATTTTTGGACCTGCACGGCCATCTCCAACTAACACAGCACCAATTGCTCTATTCTCTTGGAAATATATTTTTTTATAAACGCGTTTGACATCATTTTGGTAACGAATCGATTTTGTTCCATGAGGTGATGTGAGCTGACCTGCAGAAAAAACGTCGATCCCAGATATTTTTAATTGAGTGGAAAGCACAGACCCTGGATAGCCAGGTGTGTCCTTTTCACATAAGTGCTTAGCTAAAACAGCACCCTGTTCATAAAGAGGTTTTACTAGACCATAAACCAAACCATTATGCTCAACGCACTCCCCAATAGCATAAATATCTCGAGATCGTGTCTTTAAAAAGTCATCAACCAGAATGCCTTTGTTTGTTTCAATACCGCTCTTTTGTGCCAGTTGGATATTTGGTCTGACCCCGACAGCCATCACTACAAGATCCGCACCTATTTTGGAGCCGTCCTTGAAATGTATCCCTTCTACTCGCCCTTCCCCGACAATTTCCTTTGATTCTTTGTTAAGCAGAAAGTTCATACCCTGGCTCTCCAATTCCTCCTGGAGCATTCGTGATGCCTCTGAGTCCAGTTGCCTTTCCATTAAATAGCTGGAAATGTGGACTACACTTACGGTCATCCCTAGGTTTAACAACCCTCTGGCTGCTTCCAACCCCAACAGTCCTCCTCCGATAACAACTGCTTTTTTATATTTTTTCGCTGTTTTCATCATGGACCGGCAATCTTCTATTGTTCGAAAAGATATCACTCCCTTTTTATCTATACCCCTAAGCGGCAACATGAATGGGGATGAGCCTGTAGCGATAATTAATTTATCATAAGCAACTTCCCTGTATTTATCAGTGATCACTGTCTTCTCATTTTGATTTATTTCCGTCACCGTTTCACCAGAATAAAGCCGAACATTATTTCCCTCGTACCAGCTGTGATCATGAATGACAATATCCTCAAATGACGTTTCTCCTTGTAAAATAGAAGAAAGCATGATTCGACTGTAGCTAACACGAGGTTCGCTTCCAAAAACGGTAATTCGATAGGCTTCAGGATCTTCTTTGATTATGTTCTCTAAACAGCGCACCCCCGCCATCCCATTTCCAATTAACACAAGCTTTTGCTTTCTCATTTATGTCACCTCCGCCTGTTGTAACTGACTGCCTTAAAGATCCAATTAAATTGTTCTTTTTCTGTACGATGATTAATTATTGTTAGTCTAGCACGAGCATACTCTTCCTTCACCTGATGTGTTAGGAAAGCTAACACACTTTTTTTGCCACATCTTTAATCTCTAAACTATTGAAACAACAAAAAAAGCCAACCTGCTCATATGCAAGTTAGCTGATTCGCCTCTTTTTTATCAAATAGGAATGTTACTGACTAATCTCTACAGTTCAACTCGAATGATTATTAGATTGATAATTACAACTTTGGTTATTCTTTGGTACGGAAATGTGCGTTTATTTGACCTCGAATCATCTTTCTACGCATTTGAGATTCTCCCTCTTCCCTCGCTTTTTCCTTTCGCATTTCTTTTCTCAATTCAAATGATTGGACCCCTTCCTCCCGCTTCTCAGCTATTTTCACCAACGTTTCAACATCTAAAAATGAATATTTCCGCGTACCGTTTCCAGTTCGCTCCGGGAAAATAAGCTTCCGTTGTTCATTGTACCTAATTTGTCGTTCCGAGAGGCCTGTTAGTTCCTTGACTACCCCTATAGAAATCACCTTTTTACTCTTATAGTCATCTGTCAAGCACCTCTCACCTCATTACATATCTGTTCTTACCGACTTAACAAGCCCTTAATCCTTGTAGTACCTTATTCGTCTTGCAGATAATAAGTTAAAACCTTGAACTTCTTACCGGTAAAGTTGCTGCATCATCTGGAATATCATTGTTGTTCATATTCCTCTCCCCTCCCCGTTTTCCTCCATACCAGTGATTACCTTAACGTAGCAATATGTGTATATACATCTCTCAAATTTTGATAACCTAATTCCTGAATTTCGCGGATACATTTAGACCACAACTTTGCTGTAGCTATTGCATCTTGCAGAGCATGATGCCTTTGATTATTTGAAATATTGTAATAGGCACAACATTCATCAAGTGTCACTAATCCGGCTTCGGGATGAATAACCTTTGTTAAGAATGTCGTATCAATGATCCGGTGTCGAAAGCTTTTCCTTAGCGCATGCCAGGTAGCGTGGTTCATAAATTGCTTCTCATGATTGGCATGATGGGCAACAAGTACATCGCTTTTAATAAATTGATAAAATTCCTTTAACACATCATGAATTGTTTCAGAATCCTTAAGCATTTCATTCGTTATTCCAGTTAATTGCTCGACTTCTTCTGAAGGTGCTGAGTCACTATAAACAAGTGAATAAAAAGTCTCCTCATCTAAGATTTCATCCCCTTGCATTTTCACAGCGCCAATCGATAAAATTCGATCCCCTTTATATGGATAAAATCCCGACGTTTCTAAATCAAAGACAACCATACTTAACTTATCAAATGGAATTTCTAATACATCTTTGTTTTTTAGTTCTCGTTGCAAATCTCTCATATAAGCAATTTTCCTTGGATCAGTTTGGCTTGATAACGATGAGAAGCCCCCTAACCCGCCAGTCAACTGTTTAATGAATTGTATCATTTGATCCATAATCATGAAGAACACTCTTTTTCAATGGTTGTTTTGGTCTTAGAAAATAGTTTATGACCTCTTTTAATCGTCTGCTTAAGTTTCTGTTTATCAGATTTTGATAACGTATCCACCGAAATGAGATGCACTTCCCTATAGTTTTTCGAGACTTTTCTGTAAACCAGCCGAAACTCTAGTAGACTTATAAAGTCATTTTCGAATTCTCGAACAAATGGATACTTGGGCGCAAGTTCTTTAAATCGTGACAAAGTTGATGGAGTGAAAACCTCCCTTTTTAGAGCCAGCAATCTCAGAGCATTTATATAAGGAAAAAAGGTTGTCTGTTTTAACTCAATGTTTCCAGCATTTTCTCCGTGCTGCTCTGGCAGTAACTGACCGAATACACCCACTCCTTTTTTGATAAAATCTACATTCTCCACCAGGCGGAGATATAGACCCTGGTGAACGTGTAACATCGAAAACGCCTTTTTCTTTAACTGATTTAAACAGTGATCCTCCCCGATTAGTACACGAGAATCAAAAAAGGTTAAAAAATGCCGAAGAGATTGCCAGCTAGCCTCCTCAAGCCATTCAGAAATTTGCATCTCAAATCCATGCATAGACTGACACCAAAGTGGATTGGAAGCCATCACCTTTCCATCGCATCGTTCGTAGCCAACTAAAGTTAGAGCATGACTAATTTCAGTTCCCAGCCTTAAAAAGTAATTTTGACAGTCCTCATTAGAATTGTCATAGATAATACCATGGTCCTGATCGCTCCATACTGACTGTTCAAACCTTCCTGCACTCCCCATTAAAAAGAAAGCAAAAGGGGCAGGAGGATTTCCCCGCTCACATTTTACTTTCTCTATAGCCATCAGAACGGTTTTTCTAACCAGTTCATCATGAAATGCATTTAATTTTCTGTGATCTGTAGCAACGGTGCTCATTTGCTGTTGCTCCCGCCATTGCATAATTTCAGCGTAGCTTTTCAACACTCACATCAATTCCTTTATTTGGGATAAAAATTGTTATGGTTAAGCACCGGTTTTTGTATCTGGTTGAGATACATTCTCCGGATACCCATAACCACCATGTTCGCTTAAGTCAAGTCCCATGATTTCCTCTTCTTCCGTTACACGAAGACCGCCCATGACCGTATCCATCACTTTTAAAATGATAAAGGACACTACGAATGCATAAAGTCCACATGTCACCACTCCTAATATTTGGACGCTAAGCTGCTCAAATCCACCGCCGTAAAATAAGCCCGGCCGCCCAACGGTAGCTAATTTAGGTGTTGCAAATAAGCCATTTGACAGAGTGCCCCATACACCTGCAGTACCGTGAACAGATAAAGCAAAAATTGGATCGTCTATTCTCTTCTTATCAAAGAACTTCATACTGAAGAAGACAATAAAGCCAGCAATTAAGCCAATAACCACCGCTGCCCATGGTTCAACAAATGCACAAGATGCGGTAATAGCAACAAGACCAGCTAGAGCCCCATTCAAAGTTGTTGGAACATTCGCTTTACCTGTTAAAGCCCATACAACTAGCATAGAACCGATGGCTCCAGCACCTGCAGCTAATTGTGTATTAAGTGCTACGTAACCAAAAAAGGCATCAGCTACACCGAATGTACTTCCTGCATTGAATCCGAACCATCCTACCCAAAGAATAAGTACGCCTAACGCAGTAAACACTTGGTTATGTCCAGCAATTTCATTCGAAGATCCATCTTTATTATATTTACCGATCCTCGGCTTCAAAATAATGGTAGCAGCTAGAGCTGCCATAGCACCAGTTAAATGCACAACAGTGGAACCTGCAAAGTCTTGCTTTCCATGCTCTGCCAACCAGCCGCCTCCCCAAATCCAATGAGCGATAACAGGATAAACTAAAGCGGAAAATAATACAGCAAAAATAACATAAGATGACAACTTCGCCCGCTCAGCAAATCCCCCGAATGCAATCGTCATAGCAATTGCAGCAAATGCCAACTGGAAAAAGAAATACACAGAGCCGGCTAACCCTTCCCCCATGGTAGTTGCATCACCATAAAAGAAATCCGAAAAACCTATGATAGTATTTCCTTCTCCATAAATAAGTCCGTAACCTAAGGCCCAAAAAACCAACGATACAATGCCTACTGTAAAAACTGTCTTACCAGCAATATGACCCGCATTCTTCATTCTTGTTGATCCAGCCTCAAGTAAAATAAATCCACCTTGCATGAATAGTACCAGAACAGCACAAATGACAATCCACAGGTTATTCATTAAGAAAATGGTATCCATTAGAACCTCTCTCCTTTTGTGTAATATTTTTTGACATCATTTGTTATATATTAATGTATCAGTGTCGAAATATTTGCACAACTACATTGTCAGCTTATCTGACAATGTATTTAACTCTATGGAAAGGAGAATTTGGCCAGGAATTACTAACGGATGCCTGACAGAACATGAAAAATATTGCCCTTCACCAAACTGGGGTCAGTTAGTTAAAAGGGAAGTTTCTTTCGCTTGAGGGAGGTTATTCAACGGCCTCAAACCCAACTGGTTGTATATAAAAGCAGCTGCTTCAGATTTGTTTTAGACAAAGCTTACCGGTAGAATAGTCATACCTCATAAAATCCTGAACATGAGCAGGCAAGTATATAATAAATTATAGGGAACTATTCCGGCAGGGGCCGAAAAAAGCGAGGGTCTTGTAGGCCTTACCCTAGGCGGGGGATTGGTATGTTAAGTCGATTGTTGGGCTGAGTTGCGTAATCTGCTTGAAATTGAAACGGTAAAAACGGGGAGACTTCAGTAATCTTTAAACCCCTGCGTCGTACTTTTCCAAATCCCATGATTAACATCCTTTCCTTTGTTTACATTTTGTTGTGCGATGAATAAAGGCGTCACTTGAATTATTCTCATATATTCCAGGCTTCCCACTTTTCTTAGGGATGAAGAAGAAGGATTTTGATCATGCGAGTGAATGTATGCGTATAAGTTTAACTGGCTCTGATGAAGAATTTATTGGCGGGATTAAATTTCGGCAAAAATATGGAACACTATTTCCTTAAGAGGGAAAAAGTAATTTAGAATATAATTAAAATAGTAATGCCCGGCGTCAATTTAATGACGCCGGGCATTATACGTAAATCATGGAAAATACGTTAATTCAGGATGAGAATAATCATTTAATGGGAAACTTGCTCTAACAGTTTCGATCTAAGGATGGATAGACAATTTCTTAGCGTAAGGATTTTCCGGGATTTTTATGGTATAAATTGGCCTAGCGCGGGTCAAACATCAAAATGTTGGGGAGACGCCTTCGTGGTGTGTTTCGTGCAAAAAGTGATGGGTAATTTTCGAAATATATTGATAACTAAGTACAAAACATGTTAGAATTCCTCACATGTAATGAAGTATATTTGCACATACATGTTTCAGGCACGGAAGTATTCAAAATTATTTAGGAGAGGGTAAATGATGACCACTACAGAAGCTGTTAAAGAGCAGGATAGTAAGACCTACACGAAAGAGGATATCAGACAGGAAGTTCAAGAAAATAATGTGGAGTTTATTTTATTAGAGTTTACCGATATGCTTGGGGAAACAAAGAATGTTGAGCTGCCAATTGAAGAACTGGACCTGGTATTAGATGATGAAGCCATGTTTGACAGTTCTTCCATTTCCGGGTTCTCCGAAATTCAGGAAAGTGACATGTATCTCGTTCCTGATTTAGATACATTTTTGATCCTTCCTGCGATGGTAGATGAAGATCGCAGCGCTCGTTTTATTTGTGACATTTATAAACCGGACGGCACACCGTTTGAAGGAGACCCCCGTTATATTTTAAAAAGGGCTATGAAAAAAGCAGAAGCGATGGGATATACCGTCAATGTAGGGCCAGAACCTGAATTCTTTTTGTTTAAATTAAATGACGAAGGCTATCCTATTCGTAAAATGAATGATCGTGGGGGCTACTTCGACTCATCCCCAAAAGATAAAGGGGATAAAGTCCGCCGAGACATCATGCGTACATTGAAAAAGTATGGTTTTCAAATGGAAGCATCCCACCATGAAGTAGCCATGGGGCAGCACGAAATCAATTTCCGCTTTGACAGCATGTTAAAAGCAGCAGACAATATTCAAACATTTAAAAACGTCGTCAAGGATATCGCAACTAATCATGATTACCACGCTACATTTATGCCAAAACCAATCCTAGGTGAAAATGGCTCAGGAATGCATTGCCACTTATCGCTATTTAAAGATGGAGACAGCGCTTTCTATGATGAAGATGCTAAGGATGGAGTTTCTAGAACAATGAAACAGTTTATTGCCGGGATCCTCCATCATGCCAGCGGAATTGCTGCGATCACGAACCCAAATGTCAACTCTTATAAGCGTCTCGTACCTGGTTATGAGGCTCCCGTTAGCGTTGCTTGGTCCCACTCGAACCGCAGTTGTATGGTCCGTGTACCGACGACACGCGGGAAAGGAACGCGCTTTGAAGTTCGTAACCCAGACCCTACAGCGAACCCGTATTTAGCGTTAGCTGTTTTGATACAAGCAGGTCTTGAAGGAATCCATAATGAACTAGATGCTGGTGAAGCAGAAAGCCGTAACCTCTATGAAGTTGATGATGACAGTGTTCCAACATTGCCTACCAACCTTAAAGAAGCTATTAAAGCACTGAGAAAAGACCCTGTTCTTTTAGATGCTCTTGGTGACCATACTTCTAAAGCTTATATTGAAGATAAGGAAGCTGAATGGACCGAGTACTCCCTACAAGTTAGTAAGTGGGAAATGGATAAGTATATGAATAACTAATAAATAAAAGCTAGGAGTACCAGAAGAACACCTCTGGGTAAGTTTAACTAAGTTCGGAAATAAGGGGGGGTCGGTTAAATTCGACACGACCTGTGCCGACATCTAACCTCCTTACTTTCGTATTTAGCCTTAATTCGACAACTTTTCGAATACGGACTTATAACTTTTTAAAATGTCGTGTGTTATGTGCATGAAGGATTGGTTTCGTACGTTGTGTACCGTATTGTTCCCTGATCTCTAATCGACTCACTTCCCATTTCAACTTGTTATAACTCTTAAGCTGTCCCCTGTCAGAACTCCCTCTTGAATAACTGTTGCACGATACAACCCGATTCGCTTTCATGTTGACAATTTCTAAAAAAAATTTGCAGCTTAATTCTTCGATATTAGAAATGATTGAATCAACATTTTCCTCCCCGCCCCAAAGCTGCAGCTCTCTCTCATACTTGGTGTATCGACAACCACGTTAAGCGCCTCGATGACAACAGATTGTAAGGTTCATTATTGCTTCACCAACCCCCCTCCGTATGTTCCTGTGTTGTTGGACGTGGCCATAACGTATCAATTTATTATTTAAATTGCGCAGTTCTAATATTTATTTTGCACGTACAAAAAAGTAGAGGATCATCCATATTAATGGATGACCCTCTTATATTTCTTCAACAAAAGCTCCATATTGTTGAATACTGTAATAATTGACTTCGTTGGTATTCAATTAAAGCGCTCCGATAACAGAACAACTATAAATATGCTGGCAAATGATGTTTATACATTTCAATAACATCTGCATGGTTTCTAAGGGTAAAGAGTGTTTTTGGGTGAGGATCGACATAAATCATTGGATAATCCTTTTCATCCTTATCTTCGTTGACTTTAAAAGCTAACTTTTCTTCGTCGATTGAAAATTGTGCATCAATACCCTTTTTGTTCCCACGGGCATCTATTCGAATCCATTTATTCTTGGATCTTAAGAAAATGGCATTTAAAGCATGAATACAATAGCCTTTCTCTGGTGTGTCAAATAGCATTAAACGTTGGTAACAAAAACCTGTGGGTATATTTTGCGATCGTAATAAAGCAGCCAGTAAATTTGATTTTGCATAACAAATACCCTCTCTATAATTTAGGGTATCAGAAGCATCACATGTCACCCGTTCTCCCTTAATATCCCAAGAGTGATCAATTTGATCTCTAACAAATTTAAAAGCTATTTCAGCCTTTTCAATTTCTGATTGAGCTTGGTTGAATAATTCAGTAATCTTCTCTTGTACTTTTGGGTGGGAATAATTAATTTCTGTTGTACCAAGTAAATAATCATTCATCAAACTAGACTCGCAAACCAACTCCATAAACACCCTCCTTATATGTAAAATACATTTAGGATACATTGTGTAACCACAAATTTAAAGTCCGAATTTTAATAGTTAAACATACTCTAGACGTATCGAGTTCCTCCACAATCGTAGCAATAGGTAAGCCTTTGAGGTTATCGCCAGCTTTCATCAAATTCCCCTTCTCCCGCTACACCTTCTTTTCCAGACTTCCTTTAGCATTTCTACATGCTCTTGAAGCATAAGGGAAGTCCATTTAATCGTCCCCTCAATCGTTAAATCCTTACTATACCCCCACTTGCCTCCTTGATTTATATGATGCTCCGAATGATATTTTCCAGTTAAATTCAATGTATCGTTTAAATAAGTCGGTACATCCCTTAGAATTGAACCCTTTTAGTATAAAGAGGACCGGAATAGGATCTGTTTATGGACAGATTCAAGTGTTTCTTTCAAAGGAGATAACATTACGCCACCCATGGGTTCACCTAATTAAATAATACGAAATAAGCCACATACTAACAGATGATGACAGTTCCTAACAAGTCCAAAACTATTCCCTAAAATAAAAGAATATAAGTACTAGAATAAAAGTATGTCAAGAAGTATTCATAAAAACCCCAGGCCAACAGGTGCAGTCTCCTACGATTTTACAGAACAACCTGAGATGTTGACAATACTGAATTGAATTTATGATATTGTTTAGGAAATCGTTGAGGGTGTTAAAGAAGGGATTATAACAACCCCTAACCTTACGACTTTGCTAAAGTTGCAGACCTAGGGGATTACAACACCTGCTTTGGAAGAAGCCCGTTTCTAATGATGTTCTTATCACTTCTTTAAAGTTGAGATCATAGCTGTATAATAAAAAAAAGGACTCATTGCTTTGGAGCATGAGTCCCTTCTTACAATAAAAACTATCGTTATTCTTTATTCCAAACGGATTCCATTTCATTTATGGTTAACGAGGTCAATTTTACATTACCGTTTTTACTGAATATTTCTAAACCATCACTTGAACCATCCGGGAAAATTAAATTGGTCATCACCTTTTCACCGTTGTTGGCAAATACCTCAACAGATGAGTGATCTACAAAGATATGCAATTTTATTTTATTATCTATCGGGTCTAAAGGAGCTGTAAATTTACCTGCAAAGGACTTACTAAATTCATCCTCACCGGAGTCCGTTCGATCAAATATCAATTGTTCCTCCGAGACATCATATTTGATAACAGTTTCCTCATTTGCTCCTTTTCTAACCTTGAAACCAAATTCTGACGCAGAGCCTAATTCAAATTCTGCAGTAATTTCATAGGTTTTACTGTCAAAATCGGCAAGAATGTTTTCACCAGGCTTAATCGTTTCCTCTTGCCATTTATAAGGTTTTTTCTCGATTCTTCGCAACTCTTTAACAGGGTTTTGTACTAGTTTAACACCTTCCCCAGAGAACGTCTTTAAAGATAGCTCTCTAGGTATAGACATTGCACTTCTCCAAGGACTTGTCGGAATTGCTTGGGCGTACTGCCAATTGTTCATCCAGGCAATCCAAATTTGACGGTTATTCGTATTGGACCACGTTTGGGTAGCATAAAAGTCTTTTCCGTAATCTACCCATTTGACTTCATTCTGAGGATTGTCATTAACAAATTTAGCCCCATCAAACTCACCAATAAAGTACTGCCCTCCAGAGCCACCGTGAACAGATCCTGGATTGATATCAACTTGCAGTACCCATTTCGTGTTTGTAGGATCGCCATCTACCGGCAATTTGAATAACTCAGGACACTCCCAAACTCCCCCATGTGCACCCTGGTTTTCACCAAACTTACTCATCAGTTTCCATTCAATTAGATTTTTAGAAGAATAAAATCTAACGTGATCCCCCGCAGCTATGGTCATCACCCATTTTTCATCTTCCTCATACCACATAACTTTTGGGTCCCGAAAATCTACTATGTCAGAGTTTGGTATGACAGGATTTCCAGAATATTTGGTCCACGTCTCCCCCTCATCCGTACTATAAGCAATACTTTGTTGCTGCGTTTCGCCAGCACTGGTGTAGATAGCTATCAACCCTCCAGAACCATTTTCGAACAAACCACTTGTATTATGTTTATCCACTACGATACTTCCGGAAAAAATCGCACCAAGATCATCTGGTTTCAATGCCACAGGACGATGCTCCCAATGAACAAGATCCTTACTTACTGCATGCCCCCAGCTCATGTTCCCCCACTTATTACCATAAGGGTTATGTTGGTAAAACAAATGATATTTCCCTTTATAATAGACCAAACCATTTGGATCATTCATCCAGTTTTTTTCTGGGGTGAAATGATACTGTGGCCGATTTTCCTCATTATAATAGTTATCCGATTGTTTTTTTGGACTTGCATTGGATTTATTCATGCCAAATGATCCTAGCAACATAGCGAATATCGCAAAAAGCACGATAAATTTCCCCGTATTTGAACGCCTCATTTTTACGTCCTCCTTATATGATTATTTCTGCTTAATAAAGCTTAGTATATAGAGAAAGGTCACCCCCACAAATAAACACTCACATTTTCATATTCAATATTTTTCTGCGTTATTAAGCATGACGTTTAATAATTATTTGTAAGCGCCATATATTGTAAATAATTTTGATCAAAAACATCTGAATTGTAAACTTTTTCAAAAGCAGGCCATTCATCTATACAAAAAGTGTGTTTCCAAAGGGATCTAAACAATTTTTACACTCTCCTTTAAATAAGCTCAGGAACGTAGACGGTCAATTAATACTGCAGATACAATGACTCCCCCTTTTACAACAAGCTGCCAATAGTAGCTTACGTCCATTAAGGTCAGTCCGTTGGTTATAACTCCCATGATAAGAACACCAATAATTGTCCCTTGTACCTTACCAACTCCCCCTGCTAGCTTTGATCCACCTAAAATAACAGCAGCGATTGCATCCAATTCATACATATTTCCTGCTGTCGGTTGCCCCGAGTAGAGGCGGCCAGCTAGTACAACCCCACCTAAACCAGCAAGCAACCCACTGATAGAATAGACATTCACGAGTGTCTTCTTAACTTTAATCCCCGTCAGTCTGGCAGCCTCTTCATTTCCACCAATAGCGTAAATATGACGGCCAAACATGGTGTACTTTAAAACAAGAAACATCACGACATATACAAATAGCATAATGTATATGGGAGTAGGAATAGACAAGATGGAACCTGCCCCTATAAACTTGAATGTACTAGATTCTAGTACAACTGGATAACCTCCACTTGAAACATAGGCAAGTCCTCGGACATATGTCATACTGCCCAATGTTACAATGAAGGCTGGCAAACCTATCTTTGCGGTGAAAAAACCATTTATGAATCCAATAAGATAACCTACCCCCATACCAAGAATCATTGCAAGGAACGGATTTATTCCTGCTTGGGAGGCCATGACAGAAACGACTCCAGACAGTGCTACGATAGAACCTACGGATAGGTCTATTCCGCCTGTTAAAATAACGATGGTCATACCCGCTGCTAAAATAGCAATAACGGATACTTGTTTTAATATATTCGTAATATTTGATGCTTCCAGAAAGTTAGGTGCCATGATTGTCATCACAATGCACAACAAAATTAGTATGATAATCATCCCAAGGCGATTCCAAAGCGTGGCAAGATTCTTACCCATGTTAAACTCAGATTGTACATCCGGTTGTGCGTTTGGTTGTGGACTTGACGGCAAAGTGGATCTCACGTTCTATCTCCCCCCGTCGCAAGATTCATAATTTTTTCCTGGGTGGCCTCACCTTTGTGAAGTTCACCTGTTATTCGTCCCTCGTGCATTACAAAAATGCGGTCACTGATCCCCATTACTTCAGGAAGTTCAGATGAAATCATCAATACTGCAAGGCCTGAATCGGCCAGTTCAGATATAATTTTATGAATTTCTGTTTTAGCTCCTATATCAACTCCTCGAGTCGGTTCATCCAGCAGCAATACATTCGGATGGGTTGACAGCCACCTGGCAATGACAGCTTTTTGTTGATTTCCACCACTTAAGCCTGAAATGGATTGGTCAGGCGAAGCGATCTTTATGTTCAATTCCTTTATATATTGACCCGCTGAGTGATCCAAAGCCCTCCAGTTGATCTTGCTGCTTTTTGTGAACGCTTTCATTTTTGCCAATAAGATATTTTCTTTAACGGACATATCAAGGAACAACCCCTGTTCTTTACGACTTTCCGGAACGAGTGCAATCCCATGTTTAATGGCATCTATTGGTGATTTGATTTGCACCTGTTTTCCCTGAACATAGACCTCTCCTTCCATAATTTCAGATACACCAAATATGGACCGCACAAGCTCTGTACGCCCAGCACCTACTAACCCGGCAAACCCTACAATTTCTCCAGGATAGATTTTAAATGACAAGTCCTTTACAAATGTTGAATCTCTCATGTTCTTAACTTCTAAAGCGGGGTGATCTTCTTGATTTTCTACATAATTATTGGATGATCTTTGGAACAGATCCTTCAAATCACGACCCACCATCAAACTGACTAAGTGATCTGGGTTCGTTTCATCGATTGAACCACTTTGAATCCATTCTCCATCCCGTAAAACTGTATAACGGTCGGAAATCTTAAAAATTTCCTCCATTCGGTGGGAAATGTAGACGATTGCCACTCCTTGTTCTCTTAAGTCTTTAATGATTTTGAATAACCTGGCTATTTCTTTATCCGTTAAAGAAGCTGTCGGCTCATCCATGATAAGGACTTCTGCTTTGTAAGAAAGTGCTTTTGCAATTTCGACCATCTGTTGCTGGGCTATACTCAACGTAGATACAAGAACCTCAGGTTGTAACTCCAGTCCCATGGAGGTTAAGACTTCCCTGGCACGACTATGTACTTCCTCCCATCTAACCATGCCGAGTTTATTTCTAGGATATTTGGTGCCCATCAATATATTTTCACTAATCGACAGGTTCGGCGACAGATTGAGTTCTTGGTGAATGACACTAATCCCCATTCGTCTTGCGTTCAAGGGACCCTTCCAAGTGACTTGTTTATCTTTATAACAAATGCTGCCACTTTCCTGATCTGGTACATAAATACCTGACAATACCTTCATTAAGGTAGACTTTCCAGCACCATTTTCCCCCATCAACGCATGCACTTCACCAGGGTAAAGATCCATACTGACATCGTTCAAAACCGTAATTCCGGAAAATGTTTTACGAATGCCTTCCACTGTTAGTATAGGCTTGAGGGATTTGCTGTTTGGCTTCACTCTTTGCTTTGTAAGCATGATTGTTTCACATCCTTTCTTAATCCTATGTACAGTCCTTGCCAGTACAAGGACCGTCGTTTTATGTCTGAGATAGCTTACCAACCAGAATAGGAATCCATGTTTTCTTGAGTAATTAAATTGACCGGAATTTTAATCACTTCTTTTTCTACAGACCCACCTTCTAAGACCTTTAAACCAACATCCATGGCTTTTTTAATCATTTTTGCAGGGTGTTGAGCTGATGTACCAGCAATAGTGCTCCCTTCCTTTTTCATAGCCTCTATTACAGCTGGAGATCCGTCTACACCCACAATAAAAAATTCATCTTGGCGACCTGCTTGTTTTTGTGCGATCTGAGCACCTATTGCTACCGGATCATTATTAGCAAATACAGCGTCTATCGTACCCGGTTCATTCGCTTGTAGAATACTTTCCATAACTTTTAGACCTTTTTCACGGCTGCCTTCCCCATTCTGTTTTGCAACCACTTTTATATCTGTGCCTTTGATCGTATCCTCAAAGCCTGCAATACGATCTTTTACGGCTGTTACGGGAGGTCCATCGATCACAACAACATTCCCTTTTCCATCAAGCCTTTCAATGATATATTCGGCCGCTAGAACCCCTGCTTGATAATTATCAGATGTAACAGTTGCCTCTATACTTCCAGCGGCTCCAACATCTACGGATATAACAGGAATTCCAGCTGCATCTGCCTGAGCAATCGCTCCTGCAATACCTTTAGAATCAACAGCATTGAGCAAAATTAAGTCCACACCTTGTGTAATAAAATTCTCAATTTGAGATGTTTGTTTTGCTAAATCTGCATCTGCAGCTTGAACAATAACTTCTGCATTTAACTCCTTAGAATATTCTTCGGCAGCTTCACTCATGGAAACGAAAAATGGGTTTGCTAAGTTATTTAGCGTTAAACCGATTTTCAGCTTTTCTTCTCCTCCAGACTCTTCTTCACTTCCTCGCCCCGAAGTTTCATTACCACTTCCACATGCAGCCACAAAAAGTAGTAATAGTCCCATCAAAATCATGCTTATCCTCATATTCTTAATTATCATACCTCTCTCCTCCTACCATATAATATCTTCCTAAAAACCATATGAATACGCTTACAAACTAAACGTTAAGATTCCTCCTCTCCACATAAAAAATACCAATAGTTTTTTAGCACCAATTATATTTCGGTTATCTTTTTTCTGCTGATCATGATTGTTTTTGATTATTAGTGATTATATATGCACGATTAGTTATTGTCAATATTTTTTCTAAATATTCTAAAAATATTGCAATCACCGAAAATTCACTGTTTTCCAACAAATCGTTAAGATTATACTATTGATCCATGTAAACAGTTCGTGACTATTTATGATTATTTTTTCAGAAAATCACCAAGATATAAGATTATCTAAGCACTTTGTTAAATAAACATTCTTTTTCTATAGTCACTAATAATCGACTATAATAATGAGGAGAAGTTCGCGAAAGGAGCGCTACCTATAATGTTTATGGAAGAACGCAAAGCTCAAATTCTTGAATACTTGCGTCATATGTCACGGGCATCTGTACACGATTTAAGCCGTCAGTTTAAGGTTTCGGATTCAACGATACGGAGAGATCTAAAGGAACTTGAGGAAACAGATAATATAAAAAGGACCCATGGCGGCGCTATTCTCCTACAACCTGTTAGCTTCGAGGAATCGGTTGGGGAGAGAAAAAAGGATTATATTGAAGAAAAAAAAGCCATTGCAAAAAAAGCAGTAGAATTCATTAACCCCGGAGATGCTATTCTATTAGATTCCGGAACCTCTACCTATGAGCTTGTGAAAGAGTTAAAAACTTTTTCCAACCTTTCGATAGTGACCAACTCTATTATTATCATGCAAGAATTAGCAGATATTCCAGGTTTAGAAGTGATGTTGCTAGGAGGCAATTTACGGAGGGAAACGTCAGCATTGGTTGGGCCCTTCGCTGAGCAAGCACTCAACATGATTCGAATTGACAAAGCATTTATTGGGACGAATGGTTTGGATCTTAATGATGGAATTATAACCACCCCTAACCTTACTGAAGCGCGTATAAAACGAATGATGATTACTAACGCCAGGCATACCTTGTTACTGACGGATCATAGCAAAATTGGCAAAGTTAACTTCGCGAAAGTTGCTGACCTTACGGAAATTGATTTTTGTATTATAGATAACAATGTACCAGCTAATTTTGAGGGTGAAATGAATAGTTACAATGTCAATGTACATATCGTGAAGGTATAACGTTAGAGAGATTGCTTTAATCAAATAAATAAGGGGAATGCTTCTTGCATTCCCCTTATAACGTCTTCAATTTAACTACATAGGGAATTGAAGGGGACTAAACCTCTCGTTTTATTAAGATTTAGTCATGTATAGCACCCATATGCTTAATTTCTACATTTTCAAAAATGGCCATACCACCTTTAGAGAAAAGAGTAATTCCTTGATCCTCTTTTGGAGGAAAGACTAGATTGGAATGAACAACTTTCCCACCATCGATAAATACCTCAATGCTTGTTTTATCAACTAGTATCTTTAGATGAACCTTCTTTTTATTAATTTCCAACGGTGCCCGGCTTTCCAGCATCTGATTAGTATTATCGGGATGATTTGTATAGCTACGGTTTACATAAGAGTACCCGCCCTCAGGAAAAAACCCAACATCGATATGACGGGTTTGGTCGCTGGATTCTCTGAGACGAAACCCTACATTCTTAAGATCTGACCAACGGATATCTGCTTCCAATTGATAGACATCTCCCTTAATTTCAAGTGTCTTTGAACCCTCAACCTTGAGTTTATGATAAACTTCAGTAGACTGAATCAATTGATCGATTTCTTTATTTGGCTGGGAGGTTAGATTATAGCCACCATGTTCATCTTTCTTTAATTCTATTTTTCTAACAATCGAGTCAACTCCGTTAAACCCTTCTTCTATTGTCGGAGTATTATTCGCATACGCCCAGTTGTTCATCCACGCTAGTGCATAGCGATGGTCAAGTTTATCATCACTCTTTCCGTCTTTAAAGGTTACTCCGGCATACCAGTCAAAGCCGTGATCGAGCCACTTAGGCTTCGCATGATCTGGAACAAAGGTTTCTCCATTATAATTACCGACCCAATACGCATACGTATTCGGATTGCCTTTGGCCTGTCCGTTTGCACTAACACCCATAATCCACTTTATGCTGCCGTTATCGGCACGCATTTGAAATAGATCAGGACACTCGATCAATCCGATATTTTCGGTCTGGAATCCACCAGTGTAATGCCATTCTTTCAGGTTTTTTGATTTATAAAAACCAATTTTTGACCCTTCAGCAATTAACATGATCCATTTTTTTGACTGATCCTCCCAAATAATCTTAGGGTCTCTAAAAGCTTCAACACCCGGATTAGTCATTATGGGTTCTTTTTTGTGAGGGGAGAAAGTTTGCCCGTTATCAGTACTGTACCAGAGGTATTGCTCTTGCTGGCCGTTGGCGGAAGGCTGGGTTACAACAGCTACAACAGCGTTTTCTCCAAATCCTGCTGTATTCTGGTGATCTACAACAACGGATCCGGACCAGACGTCACCGTTTTCGTTGGTGTATTTTGGAATAGCAACGCCTTCATCCTTCCAATGAACGAGATCATCAGAAGTCGCGTGACGCCATTCTGTTCCATTTCCTTCGGGATAATCTTGGTTATAGAGGTAATAGTAATGATATTTTCCATTCAAATAGATAGGTCTTTGAGGGTCGTTTTTCCAATGGTCGGGTGCAGTAAAATGATAATCTGCTCGATAGGAGTTTGGTTCTGGATCAGGTTTAGACCCCTCCCGTTGAGCCATGTAAAGGACAAGGGAAATAAAAAGTAGAAAGAGGAAGGAGGCTGTCAGCCACTTTCTGGGATGATTTATAATCATATTCATGTTTCCTTACCTCCATATTTTTGCTTATGATATAGAAAAAGAAAATGCCGATGGGAGGCCGGCATTTTCTTCTCTTGATTTCTTATCAATGACTAATGATGTTTATTAATCATCATTACGGTCGTCTTCATCATGAAGTGTAATTTGACCTTGCTTAAGAATGCTATCTTCTACAACAGATGATTTCTTACCATTCAGCTCGATCTTAAAGCTTGGAGCAAACGTGGATTTGTGATCTTCGAAGTATCCTCTGTTTGTCATATAACTTGTCACTACAGCCTCGTCTGTACCTTCTTGTGGGATGACGTAGTGCGCATAAGTCCAAGTGATATCATATGGATCTACGTCGTGGTGAAGGACAATACCTGTTTTGTTCATCGGTTTAAATTTGCCAGTTAGAGAGTTTGCTACATAACCAAGCAAGTAGATATCTTCGTCATCAACACCTTCAATCGTCATCTTAGATCCACGGGTACTTGTGAAAAGATACCATTTACCATCTTTTTCGAAAATATTTGGGCGTTCAATTTCATCAGTTACGGTATTAGAAGCAATCAAAGGCTTCATGACTTTTTTCAATTCATAATCGTCTGTAATTTCAATAATTCCAACAGCACCATTCGCGATCTGAGCATATTCTTTTTCTGGACTATTTAAGAGCCAATCTTTTTCATTCTGGAAGAAATGGTTGCTGTTTCCGTAATAAACTTGATTGTAAAGAGACTTTTCTCCAGAGTACCCATAGCTTGTTCCTGTATTGGCTTCAAACACAAGATACTTGTGACCATTTTCCTCAATATAATGAGGGTCTCTTAAAGTATGATTCTCCTTCCAGTTTATAGTCTCTCCTCCAAAAGCCTGCTGGACATTTTGATAAACGGACCCGTCGCCGCCTTCAAAGATTGATTTATGATCTTCAACACCGTCCACTTGAAGGGTTCCAGCCTTTGGTTCAGAGATATTTACTTGTGCTGTAGTCAATGTCTGTTTTCCGTAAAGCCCTTTATCTACGTTAAAATCGGTACGATTTGTATAGAATAGACGAATTTCTCCTTCAGACGTAAACGTAGCGGAACCAGACCATTCTTCTGACTGATTTTTTAAGTATTTATCATTTGCTTCGTATTTATCGTTTGGGTCAAATACACGTCCAGCATTTTTCCAGGCATCAATTGATGATTCATCTGTTTTTTTATAAAACAGGTAAATAAATGTGTCCTCAGGATTTCCAGGTTTACCGGCTAAACCGAATAGAATATGATAGCCCTTATATTCGGCCACAGTTCCGTCCGCGTTTTGAAGAGGCCATGTATCCCACACATCCAGTTTAATCTCTTTTCCATTTTCATTAATCCTTGTGGCGGAAGGAATATTTTGAATCGTTGAGGCGTCGAACTCTGGTACCGTATAATCCTTATCCCCATGCTGTTTGACCATATCCTTCATATCAGCACGCGTAATATGTGAAATGCCATAATCCTCTCTATAATCTTTGGGGTCTTTTGGCTCTGCATGAGCGAGACCACTCCCCCCTACTAAAATGACCGTGCTGAGTGTCAATACCGTCGCTTGCTTGGCAAGACGTTTTAGATGCATGTTCTTCCTCCTTAAAATGGGTTTTGTCAGGCCCGACCTAAGTACAATTAAAAGTATAAGAAAGTTTTACGAAATTGGATATGGGCGAAATTGATACGAATTTAGTTGTGAATTGATGAGGTAGAATTAACAGATCGAATCAAAAAAATCCTGGGAGCATGCTCACTGTCTCTGAGCTTGCTCCCAGGATTCCTGATAGGCATGCAGCAACTGCTGGCGGTTCAGTTCATTTTTTATATACTGTTGGGTAGCATGTCCGAATTCTTCCCGTATTCCGGTAGGGAAGTTAATCCAATTGGAGGATACTGTACGGTCATGCTTATAGTATTGCATGATGGTTTGGGCAAGCGGACCGGATTCCTCTGCATCAAGGTGTTTAAAAGCAGGGATAAACCGAAGCTCCTCGGTCATATACCGCTGTCCTTGTTTCGAATGGACCATCCAATTCAAAAATCTTTTCGCTTCTTTCTTTTTTTCCGGAGTGGTTTGTTTATTGACCACCCAGTAACTCGGAGTATTGACGATTAACGTATTTTCTCCCTGATGATTATTAATCATAACGGGGATAATGCCAATATTCATGTGCGGAGCACGTTGGTCAATCATAGGCTGGATCCAATTGCCCTGGAGAATCATGGCTGCTTTTCCAGATGTGAACTTATGGATCTCCATCGTGTAATCGGTGGATAGAGGGTCTTTACCTCCGTACTTAACTGTGACATCAAGTAACTCTATGAGGTTCTTGAATTTTGGATTGTTTTCAATAGAATTTGTCCCGTTATTTAATCCTTGTATAAAAGCAGCAGGATCCTCCTGCCGGGCAAAAGCAATATTGATCAAGTGATCGCCGAGCTTCCATTTTTCATAATATCCAGTAGCAAATGGGGTAATTCCAGCCTTTTGCAACTTCTCTGCTGCAGCTTTTAACTCAGATAAAGTAGAAGGAAGAGATTCTATGCCAGCTTCAGTAAATAGGTCTTTGTTATAAATGAAACCATATCCTTCCAAGTTCATCGGCATTCCGTAAACGCTGCCATCGATCGTTATAGGGGCTAGAGAATCTTCATAGGCTTTACTAACCCAGGGCTGATCCGAGAGATCTTCTAAGTAATTTTTCCATAACCTGGCGCTTTCATAACCGGGATTCGTGAAAATGTCCGGCCCCTCTCCAGATGCCATTTGGGCTTTCAAGTCAGAGAAATCATCCAATGCCCCTCCCACTGTATGAACCTTGATTTCGACATGGGGATGCTCTTCTTCATAAGCCTGAACCATTTCTTCAAAAGGAGAAGCAATTTCGATTTTAGGATTACGTATTTTCAAGATGACCCTTTTTTGTTCCTTTGGTAGTTCTTCTAACGGTGAATTGGGCTGGCAGGCAGAAAGAAGCAAAACAATCAGACTGATATGAAGAATCTTTTTTTTCATGCCATCACCTCAGAGTTTTCATGCATAAGCTGAATGTTCTCCGCGCAACTCCATCCCGTCACCGTTCCTAAACTCGAAAGGAGTTAAACCTGTTACCTTCTTAAACAGTTTGGAGAAATATTTCTCATCCTGATAACCCAGCATTAAAGAGATAGAGTAAATCGTTTCATCGGTTTCCCTTAACCAGCACTTTGCCTGATTGATTCTGAGTTTCGTTACGTATTTCGTTAAAGGTAGACCAGTCTCCTGTTTGAACTTTCGGGAAATATGCTCACGGCTAAAGAAGAATAGCTTCGATAACTTCTCCAAACTCAACTCTTCCATATAATAGTTATCCACATAGGATACGATATCTTTCATACGGCTAGCGATATCTAAATCTTCCAGGCGATGAATGGACCTGTACTGATGATCGTCCATGGCTTCCCGCAGATTACGGAATGAACTCGACAGTTTCCTTAACGGCTGCGGGTGTTCACTGGACACAAGCCGGACTGGGATATCGATATGTTCACTCATCCATTTTTCTACCGTTAACCATTCATTCTCCAAAGTTAAAACAAGACAAAAGTTGCGGTCGTTTCTAAGCGAGAATGCATTTCCCAGTTTTTGCTGTGTGAGTTTATCTGCCAAGGATCTCACGTAAGGTTCCGCATGATGCATATGATAAAAAGAAAGCAATGTCATTACATAATGCTGTGCTGCAGGAAGGGAAGGCAGAAGATCATTCACGTCAAAGGGTTTTCCCATACAAGCGGAGGTAACGATCTTGTCCAGTTTTAAATGAACGTAATCCTCTTCTACTGATTGATGTTCTTGCTCTTCCTTTCTCAAGGTCTCGACAGCCTCCTTCAAGGTTTCATTAAAAGCACCAGCTTCTATTGGCTTCAGCAAATAATCAAAGCTATTAAGCTTGATGGCATGGCGCATGAACGAGTAATCATAATATCCTGTTATAAAGATGACTTTCCCTTTATAGGAAATCGAATCGAGCCATTGAATGAGTTCCATCCCGTTCATTCCAGGCATTTTAATATCAGTAAAAATGATTTCAGGACTTTCTCCCTCGATAATTGCTTTTGCCTCTTCTCCTTGACTTGCTTCTAAAATCTTCGTTACACCGTGAATTTCCCATTCACCTAAGAATCGAATAACTTCAAGTACATTCACTTCATCGTCTACAATTAACACCTTCACACCTTTTTCCTCCTTTATAAATAATTCATTTTTGAGTGTTATTCAGCGATCTGGTTTTCGACAGGAATGAAAATCTCCACTACAAAATCCTGTTCCTGGTTCGTATCCACTTTAATCCCCGCTTTTTCTCCGTAATTAAGGACAAGCCGGTCGTGGATATTTTTCAAACCTATATGTTCTTTTCCATACGCCCCTTTTTGAGTGGAGGTATATATGTTGTTTCGTAATTCTTGAAGCTCTTTGTCTGTCAGGCTGGCTCCGTCATCTTCTACTATAAAATGAAGGAATCCGTCATTTATTTCCCCGGAAATTGTCAATTGAGCATCGGTAAAGCCCTCTTCGTAACTGTGCTTAAAGAAATTTTCAACAAGAGGCTGCAGAATCATGCTGGGAATATTAATCTCTAAGACCTTAGGGCTTATTTGTACCGAATAATGAATTTTATTACGAAAGCGTTCCTTTTGAAGGAAGAGGTAGCTTTCTATATACTTCATTTCTTCTTTGACTTGTACCCATTCATTCGCCTGCATAGAATATCGCATCATTTTTGATAAGGATGTCACTAGCTGGTATACATTTGAAGCATTTGATCGTAAAGCTACAGCACCAATTGACTGAAGAGCATTGAATAAGAAATGAGGATTCACTTGTGATTTTAAGGCCCGAAACTGGTTCTCTTTATTCTCAATTTCCAGCTTATATTCACGATCAATGTGAAGATTAATACGTTCCATCATTTCTTTCATATGCTTTTCTAAATAACCAATCTCATCATGTCTTCTGTTATCAAAAGGCACCTCGGTATACCCACCTTCAATGGTGCGTACTTTTCTGGTGAGCTGCTGGATCGGACTGGTGATTTTATAGGTAATCAAACTGATCATTATCAACCCTAAGACACCGACTCCTAAACCGACTACAATACTTGTGTAGGCTGTTTGCTGCACTTCTCGGAACAGAACTTCACTAGGTGTGATTTTTACTAATTTCCATTCATTTAGTGGGGCTGATAACGTTTTAGAAAGGAGGATATCGTTGTTCTCCCCTTCTCCTTGTTTCAGCTGCACTTTTAACGCTGCAGGAGCAGGGTGACCGATTAGCTTAGTTTCACTGCTGTAAATTACTTGATCATGTTCATTCAAGAGGTACACAGACTCTTCTTTTTCCTGCATTAAGTCATCGGTAATTTGAGCGAATTTATTCAGTTCAACGTCCATAGAAATGACGCCGAGAAATTCCTCTGTAAATACATTGTTTATTTTATGGTGAAAGGTAATTACTTTTGTATGATCAGATTGTGGAACTATTGCCGCATTGTTATAATTCACCAGAGGATGGGGCGGCTCAATGATATGCTTGACGTTCGACTGATATAGCTGTTCAATATAAAGTTGCTTTAAGAAATTGGGCTTTGACTTACGAGCACTAACCATAGCGTTATAAACCGTAATTGATTCTCTCCCTTTATCCATATAGAAACGGACTTGGCGGATTTCTTTACGCATCAAATAAAAATTTTTAATGTTCTTTTCTAAGTAGCTGGAATTTTCCACTTCATTTTTGAAAATATGGAACAAATCCGTGTCACGGTACAATATGTAAGGGAGATTCAACATTTCATTAAGGTATTGCTGCAATTCCTCTGTGCTTTCTTCTATCTGTTCTTGGCTATTGGCAAGTTCATGCTTCTCTACACTATTTTTGGTATAGCCATAAATGAGCAGTACAGATAGAAAATAGGGGAGAATGATAAAAAGGAGCAACATGAGCAACAAACGGCTTTGTATGCTATTCACTTCAGTACCTCCCTTTCTAAGAAGCTATGGATGGCACGAAACCATATTCGTTTCTATAATTGTCTAACCTATACCATTTAAACGTGAACCGTCAACCAAACATAAGCAGGCAAACAATAGTAGGAAACGATACTAGAATGACGATGACTAACCTGTTCGCAAACGCTGTCATGAAAAGTATGAACGGTTTAACAATTATAAAAATGAAACTATTATCCTACCAGACATGCTGGACGTGTAAAAGCTTCATTAAGGAAGCTTTACCTCACCATATCAAATACTCGATTTTAGAAGTCACAAGGTAGCTGGATGCCGTTTACCGGAGACTGAACGTGACAATATACCTGAATGATGCTACAAAAGCTCGCGGGCGAAAGGTGGAAGACCAAAAAAGACCAATCCAAGTTGGATTTGGCCTTTAAGATGTATGATAGTAAGAATACGGTTTTAATGAGATATTGGATACTGTCGAAGTAAGTAGGGCGACGTTTTATAAATACCTATCTAAAGAGTAATGTTCCATTATCGAGACATCATTCTTTCCACCTATTATTTAAAATAGAAAATACTTTTGCGTTAGCGGAAGTTCATTTACTGGTTCACAAGATAGCATTTCCCCATCCGCATATACATCGTATGTTTTAGGGTCTATCTGGATATCAGGAAGCGAGTTGTTAAGCTTCATATCCAATTTACTGAGACGACGTACCTGTTTTACTGGAGCTATTTTCTTTTGTAAGCCTAACTTTTCCGGTAGTTGATTGGCTATACTTGATTGTGACATAAAAGTCAGTGATGTTGAGGCATTTGCTTTGCCATAAGAAGCGTACATTTGCCGCATCAAGACAGGTTGAGGCGTGGGGATGGAGGCGTTTGGATCGCCCATTTGCGCCCTTGCAATATGACCTCCCTTGAATACAAGCTCAGGCTTCACTCCGAAGAATGCAGGATCCCATAGTACTAGGTCAGCAAGTTTCCCGGACTCAATTGAACCAACTTCATGACTGACTCCGTGCGTAATGGCCGGGTTAATCGTGTATTTGGCAATGTATCGTTTCACACGGTTGTTATCGCTCCGCATATCTCCTTGCAAAGGACCCCGTTGTTTTTTCATCTTATCGGCTGTTTGCCATGTACGAATAAGAACTTCTCCTACGCGCCCCATTGCTTGAGAGTCTGATGATGTCATACTTGCCGCACCTATATCATGCAGTATATCTTCGGCAGCAATCGTACCAGCTCGAATCCGTGAATGACTAAATGCTAAGTCTTCTTGAGCTTTCGGATCGAGGTGATGACAGACCATCATCATATCAAGGTGTTCAACCATCGTATTTTCGGTGTATGGCATCGTTGGTGTAGTAGAAGAAGGTAAAATATTCGCATAGGATGCAAGTTTCATGATATCTGGTGCATGCCCTCCACCTGCTCCTTCGATATGGTACGTATGAATAACACGATTTCCAATGGCTTCAAGCGTATTCTCAAGATACCCTGCTTCATTCAATGTATCTGTGTGAATGGCTACTTGAACATCGTTCTCTTCAACTACATTCATACACGTTTCAATCGCCGCAGGTGTGGATCCCCAATCTTCATGAAGTTTTAAACCAATGGCACCTGCTTCTATTTGTTCGATGAGTGGCTGCTTTGTTGACGCGTTGCCTTTTCCTAAAAACCCTACATTGACCGGAAAATCCTCTGCCGCCTCGAGCATGCAATGCAGGTGCCAAGGCCCGGAAGTGCTTGTTGTGGCTTTACTCCCAGTTGCGGGTCCTGTTCCTCCACCAATCATAGTTGTAATGCCTGAGGAGATGGCGGTTTCCATTTGTTGTGGAGCTATAAAGTGAATATGACTGTCCACTCCACCTGCTGTGATAATTTTTCCTTCTCCAGCCATAACCTCGGTCCCTGTACCTATAACTAGGTTTGGTGAAACCCCGTCCATCGTGTCCGGGTTCCCAGCTTTCCCGATATCAACAATACGACCATCTTTTACTCCGATATCTGCTTTTACGATGCCGGTGTAATCCACAATTAAGGCATTCGTTATGACAAGATCGAGCGCTTGTTCCCTTGAAGTAACTCGACCATTTTGCCCCATCCCATCACGAATGGTCTTTCCACCTCCGAAAACGGCTTCATCGCCATAAGTCGTATAATTATGTTCTACTTCAATCCACAAATCGGTATCAGCTAAACGGATACGATCACCCGTCGTCGGCCCAAATAAATCAGCATACTGTTTACGATCTAACTTCATGTCTCTTCACCTCTTGTTCCCACGATTTGAGTTTATCTTCCGTTTGTAGTTTACCTCGTCCATCCATATACCCATGTGCTTTGTTATTAAATCCGTGCACTTGCTTCTTACCCCCAAAGGGAATGAGCGTGATAGATTTTTCCTCCCCAGGCTCGAAACGCACAGCTGTTCCTGATGGAATGTCAAGGCGAAGCCCAATCGCTTTCTTTCTATCAAAAGCTAGTCCCGGATTGACTTCGGCAAAATGAAAATGTGATCCGATTTGAATTGAGCGTGTTCCCTCATTTTTTACTACTAAATCAATGGATTCCCGACCCTTGTTTATTTCTATCCATCCTTCCTGGATATCAAAAGCCCCTGGTCTCACCATATCTACACCTCCGCTATAATTGGGTTATGAAGAGTAACAAGTTTAACTCCGTCCGGGAACGTCGCTTCCACTTGAACAGAGTCAAGCATCTCAGCAACATCCTCCATGAGCTCATCTGCTGATAGCACGTGTTTGCCCTCCTCCATTAATTGTTGAACGCTTTTTCCATCACGGGCACCTTCCATGACAAAACACGATAGAAGTGCTGTTGCTTCAGGGTAATTGAGCTTAACACCACGTTCTTTACGTTTGGAAGCTAGTTCTCCTGCTAAAAATAATTGCAGTTTCTCTTGTTCAATCGGCGTTAACTTCAATGATTTACCTCCTATGTTAAATAAATGAGTCTATTTCATTCTATATAAACCGATTCGTTCCTTCCATTTCTTTGTTAGTTTATCTGACAAGGAAAATAAGAACCTGGATAAACAAGATATGAGATTCATTGATTTCGCGTATCTATCGTTTGTCTTCTCTATAAAACTCAACCAATGGCCGTATGGTGATGTAAAGTCCCGCTATAATGAGCCATCCGAACGCTAAATAACTCCAACCTGTGAAGAACTGCAAGCTATAATGATAGCCAGTCAAAAACATAATACCCGGAAAAATGAAGATGAATAGGAGTGTTAATCCAAATGCCCATCGAGTACACAACTTTGCGTCTTTATTTAGCTGCTGTTCTTCCATAACTCACTTCCTCCTCAGGTTCAATGTCTTCATCGTCAAAGCTTTTAAACTTATCTTGTAAGGATTCAAAATCAAACTCTTGATTAACGATCCATCCATGACCAATGGAAATTATTCCACTAACAATAAAAACCGTTAGATTTCCAAAAAGCATCGTATGGAGCTGACCTAGTGACTCTACACTAATTTCACCTGACATCAAGTAAGCAGAAACGATCCAAACCGTAATCCCACTTACCATACCGCATAAAGCACCGTAAAAAGTTCCTTTATTCGTAGCCTTTGCCCACATCAATCCAAGTGTTACCGGAATAACCGCCCCACTAACAAAGATTCCCATCGCCATATAAACAAAGCTAAGACTGATCCCTACGTAGAAAAGTAAGATTGAAAGAATTCCCATCGCTAGTCCAAATCCAAGTGTAACTTTCCTGGAGACACTTAATAATTTCTGACTACTGGCATTTGGGTTAATAGAATGACGATAAATATCAGTCACAATAATATTTGTAATCGCTGTTAGTTCAGCCGCACCTGTTGACATAACAGCCATAAATAACATCGTTAAAAATAGAATCGATCCCACAGACCCAAGTAAATGAGCCGCCATTTCAGGTGCCACCGCATCTGGAGAATCGACAGTTATTCCAAGTCCTGCGGCACTAACCCCCATAAAGGTTGCAATCGCAAAAGGAATCGCAAACCAAGCGATGCCTCCATAAATATAGGCTTTAGAAGCTGCATTATCTTTACTTGCAATGGCACGCTGCCAATAAGCTTGATCCACAAATACGGTTCCAAAGTTTCCGATTATATTGATCATCCCGAAAAACAGCCCTGGTATCGATGCCATCGTTAGCATCTGCTGCGAATCTGGTAAATTACGCAATCCTTCATAGACTGTTGTTATTCCAAATTTGTAATAAACAGCTGTTGCAAAAATAGCAAGTATAATAAAGATCATGACCGTGTTTAAGTAATCCGCAATGAACGAAGCTTTTAACCCGCCAATCATAGTGTAAATGGTAAACGTTAACGGGATTAAGAAAGCTGCAATAAATAGATTCATTCCTGTTAATGAATGTAAGGCAATAGCTCCACCAAGAATAACCATAGATGTCACAATAATATTTGTCATTAAGGCGAACACAAGCATTAATCGATGATTCTTTTTATCAAAACGTTGGGCGATAAACTCTAAAAATGTGTGCGCATGTGGTGCTTTTCTTTTCAAATGAATGGCTACAATAGCAAATAATAGTACTTGGATGCAAGCACCGCCAGCATACCAATAGGGTCCACTAATTCCATATTGATAGCCAGTTGATGAGGACATCATGAGTGTAGCTGCCCAAGTCCAAGCAGCTATAATGGAGGCGCTCTGTAAACGCTAGAATAAAGTTGACAGTTTTCGCTTGATAGGATTTTACACTTTTGCTCTATCAACCTAATACTTTAGTAAAATAGTTGGTGACGTTATTTTACTGGGGGTTAGGATTTTGGAGGAGAAATTAGTGTTGTATTTAAAAATTAAGGACCTATATAAACGGAAGTTTAAAGTAGCACAAATCGCTAAGGAGCTTAAGATCTCAAGACCAACTGTCTATAAATATTTAGAGATGACTTTTGATGAAGCAAAAGCTTATACAGAACTGCCTATTGGGAAGAAAAAGAAATTAGACAGCTACAAAGACTGGATCCTTGCCTGGTTAGAAGAATACCCTCACTTGAGTGCTGCACAAATACATGATTGGCTTCTAGAGAGATACCCGAACCTGGCGGTCGGTGGAAGTACGGTGAGATCATATGTTAAAGATATCAGGGAATTCTACCAGATTGAGAAGAAGGTAACGGTTCGCCAATACGAAGCAATACCTGAACAACCAATGGGGAAACAACTTCAGGTAGACTGGGGTGAAACAAAACAGAAGACAACGGAGAGCAAAGAGATCAAGTTGTATTTCATTGCGTTTGTCCTCGCTCACTCCAGACAGAAGTATATGGAATGGCAAACAAGGCCATTTACCACGAGGGATGCGATCCGATGTCATGAAAATGCATTTCAATTCTATGGAGGATGTCCAGAAGAAATCGTATACGATCAGGATCACTTAATTACAGTGAGTGAAAATGCAGGACAGCTGCTTTTAACAGCTGAGTTTCAAAGTTATGTGAATGAACGTAAGTTTAAGGTTCATTTGTGCAGAAGAGCTGATCCGGAGTCTAAAGGTATGATTGAAAATGTAGTGAAGTACATAAAAGGTAATTTCGCAGACAGTCGAGTGTTCAGTGATATAGAGGATTGGAATCAGCGGGGGCTACAATGGCTAATGCGTACCGGAAATTATCAAGTTCATCAGACAACAAAAAAAAGACCAGCTGAAGTGTTTCTCGTCGAAAAGCAACACTTAAAGCCAGTCTCTTCCCTACTTTCATATGAAAGTACCAATAATCAAAGTATAACAAGAAGTGTAAGCAAGGACAATACAATCCGGTATAAGTCCAATCGATATTCCGTCCCTCTCGGGACTTATCAAACAAACGCTGATAACCATGTTTTGATTGAAGTTACAGGTGAAGAACCACCGACGCTCGTGATTCGAAAAGAAGCAGAAAGTGAAATCATTGCGGAACACGTTATCAGCTTAGAAAAAGGGAAACTCATTCAAAATCGCAATCATATCCGTGATCGATCCAAAGGTGTTGAAGAGTTTAAACGACGTTTGATCTCCTTTTTTGAAAATAAAACACAGGCATCTGGTTACTTTGATGAGATCAGCCAAAGATACCCAAGGTATCGTCGAGACCAGTTTGCGATCATTCATCAGGTCATCAAACAGTATCCAACGGTAATCGAGACCGTATTGACCAAGTGTATGAGAGAAAAGCTGTTTAGTGCAAATGACTTTCGTGATATGGCCAAGCACATTAATAGATTGCCTCATGAGCCGGTAAAAGAGGCAAAATCCTTTTATACCTATCCCGCAAAATATAGTCACATTAAGACCTCTACCCGTTCTATAAATGCTTATACCAGCATATTAGGAGGTCTATCATGATGAAGAAGACCGTGAATGAATTACAAGATCAATTTCGTCAGTTACGTCTATCAGAAACTGCGGAGGAGCTTCCACAGCTTCTTCGCGAAGCTGAAAAATCTTCATGGACCTACTTAGAATTCTTAGAATCTATTACGCGATATGAACTAGCAAAACGGGAAGCCAAAAGCTTTGAAAAAAGAATGAAATGGGCACGATTCCCTTTCGTGAAGTCATTAGATGAGTTTGAACTGAATGGTCAAAACGTGCTGACTGCCCGCCAGCTAACACAACTCAGAGAATTAAGCTGGCTGGAACAGCAGTATAACCTAATTATTCTTGGGCCACCTGGCATTGGGAAAACGTACATCGCAATTGGACTGGGTCTCGAAGCTGTTTCCAGAGGATTCAACGTTTACTTCGCTACAATGGGTGAGCTTGTACAGCTCTTAAAGACGGAAGAATATCTGAACAAATCAAAGGTACAACTGAAACGAATGAGAAACGCTGACCTTGTGATTATTGATGATTTGATGTACATGGCGATGGATCAGCGAGAGGCAAATCTGTTTTTCCATTTGATTAACCATTTATACGAACGAAGTTCGATCATCTTAACCTCAAATAAAAGTCCAGAGGAATGGGGGAATCTGATTGGTGATCAGGGGATTACGACAGCGATTTTAGATCGTTTACTCCATCGTGTGGAAGTTATACAGGGCGGAGAGAATGAGGAAAGTTATCGTATGAAAAACAGAAAAAGCATCTTTTAAGCAGAAGTGTAAAAGGGAAACGAGCAAAAAGTGTAAAATTCAACTTGACGTCTACACGCTCGCCAATCCGACTCCTACACTTCTACCCGCTGTACTAAATTGCTCTGCCGTCATCTCTTTTCCTGTTCGACGTTGCATGACGATCGTTAGTCCTGTGAATAACCCCCCGAAAATTAGCAAAATTAAATACCCAGTACTTGTCGATAACATAATGTACCTCCATCCATAATTTTGATTGCATGGCCTTAAGTCTAAATAAGGCTGGCCAGCATTTCATTGAGTTTGTAAGAAACCCTTCCACACTTTTTGTTGTTTTCGTTAATTATTTAGAATTAATGTCTTTGTAAGGAGTAAAGATTTGCTTTGAAGAACCGTAACGATTACATCCCTAATTCATCGATTAGTGGAATCTTGTTATATTAAATGAGAAAACGATCAAAGTGATCTTAGAAAAGTTCTCATAAGTTCAGATAAAAATGAACAGCAAACAAAATAAGGAAAAGAACCTAATTGAATAATTACCGTAAAAAAAAGACATCCCAGTTTTGGGTTGCCTTTTTATACCTTGGTATTACGTTTTTTACAGGGTGTACTTAAGATGAACATATTTTAGAATATTTCAATAGTCATTAAAGTGAGTAGAGCCTATAAATTATTTGTATTTATTATATCTACCCTTTACCTTCTTCGTACACAAAAGCCTCCCAGGGGTTCAGTGAACTTCTGGGAGGCTCCTTTTATTTTGACCTAATTATTAAAAATCCAATCATTATTCCTTTATAGAATTTTAATTCCTTGTATAACAAAGGGTTCAAGTACAGCTTACATCATGCCGCCCATACCACCCATTCCGCCCATGTCTGGCATACCGCCGCCACCGCCGTTGTCTTCCTCAGGGTGGTCAGCAACGACTGCTTCAGTAGTCAGGAACATAGCCGCAACAGATGCTGCGTTTTGCAGCGCAGAACGAGTTACTTTAGTTGGGTCAACAATGCCGCTATCGACCATGTTTACCCATTCGCCAGAAGCTGCGTTGAAGCCAGTACCTACTGCTTCACCTTTCAGACGTTCTACAATGATAGAACCTTCAAGTCCAGCATTGTGTACGATTTGGCGTACAGGCTCTTCTAGGGCACGTAGCACGATGCTTCCACCTGTAGCTTCGTCGTCTTGAAGGCCTAGACCTTCAACGGATTTGATGATGTTTACAAGCGCTGTACCACCACCAGCAACGATACCTTCTTCTACTGCTGCGCGAGTAGAGTTTAGGGCGTCTTCGATGCGTAGTTTACGCTCTTTCAATTCTGTTTCTGTAGCTGCACCTACTTTGATGACAGCAACTCCGCCAGCTAGTTTAGCAAGGCGCTCTTGTAGTTTTTCTTTATCGAATTCTGAAGTAGATTCTTCAGATTGGGCACGGACTTGAGCTACGCGGGATGCGATTTGCTCTGGGTTTCCGTTTCCTTCAACGATTGTTGTATTTTCTTTAGTGATCACGGCTTTGGAAGCACGTCCAAGCTGATCAATGGTCGTGTTCTTCAGATCTAAGCCAAGATCTTCGGTAATAACCTGACCGCCAGTTAGCACGGCAATGTCTTCAAGCATCGCTTTACGGCGATCACCGAAGCCTGGTGCTTTAACTGCTACAGCGTTAAATGTACCGCGAAGTTTGTTCACAACAAGTGTTGCTAGAGCTTCCCCTTCTACATCTTCAGAGATTAATAGAAGCGGCTTGGACTGCTGAACAACTTGTTCAAGTACAGGAAGAACTTCCTGGATGTTGTTGATCTTCTTATCTGTGATTAAGATGTAAGGATCTTCAAGAACAGCTTCCATCTTATCTTGGTCTGTAACCATGTAAGGAGAAGCATACCCACGGTCGAATTGCATACCTTCAACCACTTCTAGTTCTGTGTTAAATCCTTTAGATTCTTCAATAGTGATAACGCCATCGTTACCTACGCGTTCCATAGCTTCAGCGATTAGCTGACCTACTTCATCATCAGAAGCAGAGATGGAAGCAACTTGTGAGATAGACTCACGGCCTTCGATTGGCTTAGAGATTTTACGAAGTTCTTCTGTAGCAACTTCTACGGCTTTTTCAATTCCGCGGCGGATTCCGACTGGGTTAGCACCAGACGTTACGTTTTTCAGACCTTCACGGATCATAGCTTGAGCTAGAACAGTTGCAGTTGTTGTACCGTCACCCGCTACGTCGTTTGTTTTAGAAGCAACTTCGGATACAAGCTGTGCACCCATATTTTCGAAGTGATCTTCCAATTCGATTTCTTTGGCAATCGTTACCCCATCGTTAGTAATAAGCGGGGAACCGAATTTTTTATCAAGAACTACATTACGCCCTTTTGGTCCCAGTGTTACTTTTACGGCATCAGCCAATGTATCTACACCACGAAGCATGGCGCGGCGTGCGTCTTCACTAAATTTAATTTCTTTAGCCATTATAAAATGCCCTCCTTATCAAATTCGTATCGATATCCTCTATGGGCTATCCCATTGTAGATATTACTGAACGACTGCTAAAATATCACTTTCGCGAATGATTAAGTATTCATTGCCTTCATATTTTACTTCAGTACCTGCAAACTTAGAATAGATGATATGATCACCTTGTGAAACTTCAAGTGCAATCTTCTCACCGTTATCCGTTACACGACCTGTTCCAACCGCTACGATTTTACCTTCTTGAGGCTTTTCTTTCGCAGAGTCTGGAAGCACGATACCGCTTGCAGTAGTTTGTTCTTCCTCTACTAATTCAATTACAATACGATCACCTAGTGGCTTTAACAATTAGGACACCCTCCTTAATAAGGTTCGTTTTCTTGTTTTGTGTCGATTATTAGCACTCTATAATGCTGAGTGCTAACACAATTCTTATCATAATCAATTCATCCCCGTTTTTCAAGTAAAAAAAATAGATTTTTTATCAGCAAATTTCAACAAAGTTTTCACATGCTGATCCCTTATTCCTTCCGCGTGGTTTTTAAACTATGATAAAATACATAAGGTAAATCATGTTACATTTATTTGGACAAAGGGTAAGCTTCTCTTAGGTCTCACCCATTTAAAAACATTGTTTGGTATGAATGTTATTTGTGACTATATCTATAAATAGACCGATGAAGTTTATATTTTTTTAATTGAAAAAGGAGCCGTGCCTAGATGCCTAAACGATATTGGTTCATTATTCTAACTTATGTGATTACTCAGCTATCCGCGATCGTTGGAATGCCGCTTGTTGTGTTTGCTTTTGGCTTGAGTAAATCTGATGCTATTGCAGTGTGGTCGGTGATCAGCTTCACGATCGCTACCATCATCATGCTGGGCTTATTAAAGAAAGATATGAAACAGGCTTCCTTACGGGAAGATCGATCAGGTCCTGGAAAGATTATACTTTGGTCGATTCTAGGGGTATTTCTTGCCTTATTTTCTCAAGGAATAGCTGCGCTGATAGAAACAGAGGTCTTCGGAGTTCCAGCTGGTTCAGAAAATACGATGAACTTAATGGAGATCGCAAGACAATCCCCATTGTTTATTCTTCTGCCGGTTGTGTTTGCACCTATTACGGAGGAAATTATCTTTCGTAAAGTCATCTTTGGTTCCATTTACAAAAGAACTAACTTCTTTATAGCTGTTCTAGTATCTGCGCTCATATTTGGAGCGTTCCACTTCGATTTCAAACATATGCTTGTCTATTTCTCCATGGGCGTTGTGTTTGCCTTCTTGTATGTCAAAACGAAGAGCATCATTACACCCATTATTGCTCATATGGCGATGAATTCTTTCGTTGTGTTCACTCAATTCTTTATTTCCGAAGAAGAAATCCGCCGTATGCAGGAGCAATTGCAGACGATTCTGTTTGGAGGGCTTATGTAGTATGAGGATGTCACCTATATTTATGGCCCTGCTTTACTTTGCAATGGGGGCAGCATTCACCTATATTGCTGCCCATTCTGCGGAGGAGAGTTTATGGAATTTCAGAACGATACTGCCCGCC
Source organism: Halobacillus ihumii (assembly GCF_902726645.1). NCBI lineage: Bacteria > Bacillati > Bacillota > Bacilli > Caryophanales > Bacillaceae > Halobacillus > Halobacillus ihumii. The sequence continues at coordinate 2,599,361 of NZ_CACVAO010000001.1, read as the reverse complement.
CTCATTGCCACTTTTAATTTCGCTGTCACGATTCGCTTAACCATCACTTATATCAAAATTAAAAAAGCTAAGAAATAATTCTTAAATTTAGAGTATTATCGGAGGAGACCTTGTTATGCACCAGATTCTTAAAGGAAAGCGAGTACAGCTTCAAGCTCTTATGGATGAAGATTTAGAAACGATGCTTTCGTGGTATTCCAACTCTACCTTCTTAAGAAGATTAGATGCGTTACCCGCTAAACCAACCACACTCGATTCACTTAAGAAATGGCGGGACGATGCTAGTGAACGGGACAATCATTTTCTATTCTCTATCCGTGATGACAAAACGTTTGTAGGGTATATTGAACTTGATGGGATCCTTTGGACGCAGCGAAATGGCTGGGTTACCATCGCCATTGGAGATCCTTCGCTGCAAGGAAAAGGTTATGGAACAGAGGCTATGTCATTATTGTTAGATTACGCTTTTTATGAAATCAACCTGCACCGTATCCAGCTCACCGTTTTTTCCTACAATCAGCCGGCTATATGGTTGTATGAACATCTAGGTTTTACATATGAAGGAGCTCAGCGGGAGTTTATTTTGCGTGACGATGAAGCTTATGACATGTACATATACGGTATGCTCAGGCGAGAATGGATCGAAAAAAGAACGACGCTTTCGAAGTCTTAAAACGAAAAGAACCGCTTAACAGAGTTCCCTGCTCTTTTAAGCGGTTCTTTTTTTATTAAGCTCGTTTAGTTTGTTGATCATTCTGCACGCCTTTTAAAATAAACGAAAAAGGAATGGCAAGGGTGAGTACGCCAGCCGAGACGAGGAACGCTTCATTCAATGTCTGCAGCGTGGCAGCCTGCATGCCCACATCGGAAGCTGCTGCAATTTGCGCTCGTCTCACTTCATAGTAAATTGAAAAGAAAACAATGCTGAGCGATGAGGAGATTTGCCTGATGATATTGTTCATAGCCGACCCTTGCGCGACTAGACTTTCCGGAATCGCGTTCATTCCAGACGTTGTGGCAGGCATGTTTCCCATCCCCATTCCTAATCCGCGAATTGTATTAAGGACGAGGATCAGCCAAAACGGTGTGGAGAGCTGCAGCATTCCTAGTCCAAATGTAGCTCCAGCCATGATGGCCAGTCCTGGTGGAACAACATATTTTGGACCTTTCTTATCTAGCAGGCGTCCTCCAATAGACATAAACAAACCACTGGCCACTGCTGCAGGGAGAAACAGGAGTCCTGTCATGACTTCCGACAAACCATACACATTTTGGATAAGTAATGGCAATAAGAAAATCCCTGAAAATAGTCCGATGGATGCTGAGGAAGTGACAACAATTGAAAACGTGTATGTTGGAACTTTAAACACAGATAGATTAAGCAATGGATCTCGTTGACGGTTTTCGTAAAAGACGAATCCGACTATTGCTAATAATCCGCCGGCTATCAGCACTATATTTAAAGGATCACCTAACGTCTCAACGCTGCGTCCTCTTCCTAATGCATACAAAATCGAGCCGATCCCGGCTGTAATCATGATAAATCCGATATAATCAAAGCGTTTTTCTGGATTAGTTTCCGTCGGTTCAAGAAACTTCATAGACAAAATAAGCCCTATAAGACCAAATGGAATGTTAAAAACAAATAGCCAGGGCCAGTCCAGAAATTGAATGATTAAGCCGCCGACTGTCGGCCCAACTGCCGGGGCAACCATGGCCGCTACCCCATACACTCCTACAGCCAGTCCCCGCTCCTCGCGGGGAAATGAATTAAATATCAGGGCCATCGCGATGGGCATCATTAACCCGCCGGCCATCCCCTGGATAGCCCTCGAGAAAATGATCATGCCTAGTGATTGCGAGAATACCCCACATAACGATCCCACAATAAAGATGCATAACCCCGTTACATACACCTTCTTTTTTCCAAAACGATCTCCAAAGTAGCCTGTTAACGGCATGGTCATCCCCATCGACACCATGAATATCGTCAAAATCCACCCTACCGTCACGGCATTAGAATTAAAAATTTCTATGAACCTTGGTAGTGTAGGATTAAGCATGCTGTTGTTTAAAATAACTGTAAAAGTTCCAAAAAGCACAGAAACGACAACCAACCACTTGTGGGGCAATTTCTTCATTCTTCCCCCTCCCTCCATTATCCAGACATCTAAGCTATTCCCTCTATACCCCTTCATACCAAGCATTAACCTCATTTAGTGGAACTTGAGAAACTATAGGTTCAGGCACAAAAATGGGTGACTTTCATACACTATCCTAAAAGGAGGGGCTACTATGAATCATTTAGCTTTGCTTTACTTGGCCTGTATTTTAGCAGGTTTCGCCTTAGCCAACTTACCAACCTCATCAGTGATTACCGCTGGAATCGTCAGCTTCTTTAATATTATTGGTGGAATTGCGATCATCGTCTTCTCACTGGCATTACTGTATCTCGGTGTCAAAGCTCTCATAAATAAGTAATTCCGAAAGTATAAAGAGACCGCCTCCATAAGGGCGGTCTCTTTACGTTGATAAATTACAATAGGAGCTTACTCTTCTTCTATTAAAGGATAATGCTTAAGAAAATACACAAGGGCCTGCAGTTCAATAGCCAGGTCTATATGATGAACCCGGACGCTTGTGGGTACTGTGATCCGAGCCGGCGTAAAGTTCAGCACACCTGATATTCCCGCTTTCACCAGTCTATCGGCAATTCCCTGTGCTGCTGAAGCAGGAACTGTTAAGATCGCAACATCTATCCCCTTCATATGTTGTTCTAAGTTATCAATATGCTCAACTGGCACGCCGCCAACTTCTTCTCCGATTCGGTCCGAATTCGCATCGAAGGCTATCTCTATTTTAGTGTTATTGTTTTTTGTGAAATTATAGTTCAAGAAGGCTGTTCCTAGATTTCCGACCCCTATTAGAGCAACTTTAGTCGTCTCATCCTGATCCAGTGTCTTTCTGAAAAAGGAAAGCAAATATTCGACATTATATCCATATCCCTTTTTCCCTAGGGCTCCGAAATAGGAAAAGTCTCTGCGGATCGTGGCCGAATCAACTTTCACAGCTTCGCTGAGCTCTTTTGAGGAGACACGCATCTTCCCTTGGCCATGCAGATTGTTCAAAAAGCGATAATATAATGGCAGCCGCTTCGCTGTTGCCTGTGGAATCTTCGTATGCTCTACATCCATTTCTCTACCTCCCCGACCCGTCTTCTCTCCGGTAATCTCCGCTCTTTCCACCTGTTTTCTCCTCTAGAAAAGTAGGCCCGATCACCATGCCTTTATCCACTGCTTTACACATGTCATATACTGTTAAAGCCGTTGCCGAAGCGGCGGTTAAAGCTTCCATTTCTACACCGGTACTGCCTTTCGTTTTCACCTCTGCTTCGATCAGCAATTGATAGCCATTATCCACTTGCCAATCAAAGCGAACATCAATGCCTTTTAACGAAAGCGGATGACACATCGGTATCCAATCGGGTGTCTTTTTCGCTGCCATGATGCCGGCAATTTGAGCAACAGCTAGTACGTCACCCTTTGCCATCGTCTGGTTGGTTATTTTTTGATAAATCGATTCATTCACAGTCACGCTTGTCTTAGCTACAGCTGTCCGAACCGTATCATTTTTTTCGGATATATCGACCATTCTGGCGCGTCCCTGGTCATTAAAATGAGTAAATTCAGCCATGTCCAAACTCCTTTTTGCCAAATCAGTTAATGAAACAGTACTCTTATTCTACCAAAAAATCAACTCAAAGTCGTTGAGGCGCCCCTTAACTAGAAGCTGCACGTCTTGCTACTCTTGACCCATATAAGATACACTTAATCCATTGAGGTGAAACGACATGATTCTCATGCAATTAAATCAATTAACGAAGCGTTTTGGAGCTGAGTTAATTTTATCGAATATTAAACTGGAAGTTCAAATGAATGACCGTATTGCTATTGTGGGCCGAAATGGGTCTGGTAAAAGTACTCTGTTAAAAATGATGGCTGGGGAATTGAGCTATGACTCTGGGGATATTTTCAAGCCTAAAGATGTGACGATGGAGTATTTAGCTCAAAATACCGGATTGGATTCTGAGGAATCGATTTGGAACGAGATGGAGAAGGTATTTGCTCATTTAAAAGGGATTGAAAAAGAATTACGTAACATGGAAACAGAGATGGCAGATCCAGACCTGCTTGATGATCAAGAGGCCTATCAGAAATTGCTGTCAAGCTACGATGAGCGCCAGGATTATTTTAAACTCGCAGGTGGCTATCATTATGAAGCAGACATAAAAGCTGTCCTCAACGGATTGAATTTTCATGACTTCGATTGGAATACGCCGATCACTTCCTTAAGCGGGGGTCAGAAAACAAGACTAGCTCTAGGAAAACTGCTATTAACGAAACCTGACATTCTCATCCTGGACGAGCCAACCAACCACCTGGATATTGAAACTCTTTCCTGGCTTGAAGGTTATTTGCAAGGGTATGAAGGGGCCGTGGTGATCGTTTCCCACGATCGGTACTTTTTAGATAAGATTGTGAATACGGTTTATGAAATTGCCCATCAAGGTTCAAAGAAATATCACGGGAATTACAGTAATTATTTGCAAAAGAAAGAAGCCGATTATGAACTTGAGTTGAAGAACTTTGAGAAGCAGCAGTCGGAAATCAAGCGAATGGAAGAGTTTATCCAGAAGAATATTGTACGTGCCACGACTAGTAAGCGGGCACAAAGCCGTAGAAAGCAGCTTGAAAAAATGGACAAGCTCGATAAACCGAAAATCGATCAATCCTCTGCTTCCTTCAGCTTTCAAGTGAATAAGAAGAGTGGAAATGATGTGTTGAAACTAAATGATCTATCTTTCCGATATGAACCTGATTCTCCTTTGTTATTTGATCATTTATCTATAAGTTTACAAAGAGGAGATTCAGTTGCCTTAGTCGGACCAAATGGCGTCGGAAAAACAACTTTGCTCAAAACCATAATTGGGGAATTAAAAGCAGGCGGTACAATGGCGCTTGGGACCAATGTTCAAATTGGTTACTATGACCAGGAACAAACAAAGTTGAACTCAAGGAAAACTGTATTAAACGAACTCTGGGATGATTATCCTTTGAAAAATGAGAAAGATATTCGCACGATACTCGGTAATTTCCTGTTCTCCGGCGACGATGTGCTAAAGCCGGTTTCTGCTTTAAGTGGGGGAGAAAAGGCGCGTTTATCTCTGGCTAAGCTTATGATGCAGGAAGCTAATTTCCTCATCCTCGATGAGCCGACAAACCATTTGGACCTTGATAGTAAAGAGGTTCTTGAATCAGCTCTTATTGATTATCCGGGAACACTGCTGTTTGTTTCACACGACCGTTACTTTATAAACAAAATAGCCACTCAAGTTGTTGAGATGCATCCGAAAGAAACACGCACGTTCCTCGGTGATTATGATTACTTTGTTCAGAAGAAACAAGAGGAGCTGGAGCTTCAACAGCTTGAGGAGGCCGAAGCTGCCAACCAAATTACAGAGAATAATAAAGAAGCTCAAACTAAGAATAGTTTTCAACAGGATAAGGCTAACAAACGGGAAGAACGCAAGCGCCAACGCAGAATTATTGAGATTGAACAACAAATTGAAGAAATCGAAAGTAAAATTGAGGAAATTGATTCTTTATTATGTGATCCCGAGGTCTATCAAGATCACGAGAAATCTCTTGAACTCACCGAAAGTAATCAAAGTTACCAACAACAAATCGAAACCCTCATGGAAGAATGGGAACAACTCCATGTGTAAAACCCATAAAATTACCACCTCAGGTCATCCAGAATCTGGATGACCTGAGGTGGTTTTTATTCCCAATCTAAATGTATATTGGCGTATGTGTTACTTTTAGATATCCACAGCTTATTCACTCATACTAAATTGATTTAGCAGTTCTCAACAACTTTATTCACACAATCCACAAAAACAGCCTAAGTTATCCACAATTATGGTAACGATATCATTTGAATAATATCTTTTTCTGTCCACACTTATCCACTGTATAAATATGCATTTGTGTATAACCTATTTCAAAAAATAAACTTCCCTTCAGACGCGCAAAGGAAAGTTTATCATGTCTAATCATTGTCTTTTCGCTGACCGTATCTTTCTAAACTTAAGGCAGGATTTGCATTCAAATCATAGCCCGCTCTATGTCCCTGATTAAAAGCTACAGCCCCCGCCGCAGCAATCATGGCAGCATTATCCGTACACAAGTGCAAGGGAGGAATCAGCAGATCCGTATCAGTTCCTTCAAACTTCTCATGAAGTGCTTTTCTCAACCCCTGATTCGCTGCCACACCTCCAGCAACAATGATTTGTTTTATTCCATAATCTTTTGCTGCCCGATATGCTTTTGTGGATAACACATCCACGACACTCGCTTGGAAACTTGCAGCTACATCTTCAGGTTTCAGAGTCTCTCCCTTTTGCTTCGCATTGTGCAACTTGTTGATAACTGCAGATTTCAACCCGCTAAAACTGAAATCATAAGAATCTGCTTCCAGCCAGGCCCGCGGAAAGTCAATTACTTCTTCACCTTCAGCCGCTAACTTGTCGATATGAGGTCCACCTGGGTAAGGAAGCTTAAGTGTGCGAGCTACTTTATCATAGGCTTCTCCTGCCGCATCGTCCCTCGTCTCGCCAATAACTTCGAAGGATCCGTGCTCCTTCATTAAGATCAGCTCAGTATGGCCTCCTGACACTACTAATGACAGTAAAGGAAACGTGAATTCCTTCTCTAAGCGATTAGCATAAATGTGCCCGGCTATATGATGAACTCCGATAAGCGGTTTTTCTTTTGCAAATGCCAGCGCCTTTGCCGCATTTACTCCGACGAGCAACGCGCCCACCAAACCTGGGCCCTCTGTAACCGCGATCGCATTCATATCATCTGCCTTAAGAGCACCCTCTTCCAAGGCTGTCTCTAAAGTTAGTGTGATTTGTTCAATATGGTGTCTTGAGGCAATCTCAGGAACCACTCCCCCAAACCTCTTATGACTTTCAATTTGGGAAGCGACCACATTCGCTACTAACTCCCGTTCATTTTTCACAATGGCCACGGCCGTTTCATCACAACTTGTTTCAATCGCTAATACATATTGATCTTGCGTCATTTTAATCCCACCCACATCACTAATGCATCTTCGCCATTATCTGTATAATAATTTTTCCGAACGCCTCCAGGGACAAGCCCAAACTTACGGTAGAGATGTTGAGCTGGTGTATTGGAAACACGCACTTCTAAACTCAATTGAATCGCACCCATCTCTATCGCTTCTTCAAATGACCTTCGAAAAAGCTGCTCTCCGTATTTATTCCCTCTATATTCAGGATGGATCGCAATATTGGTGACATGGGCCTCATCAATAATCAGCCATAGACCACAATAGCCAAAAATCGCCCCATCCTGCTCAATTACCAAGTAGTGGGCATACGGATTCTCTCCGTTAACCTCATTCATAAATGTATCTTTGGTCCAGGGAACAGCAAATGTTGCATGCTCTACTATCATAACTTGCTCAATATCTTCAACCTTCATCTCACGTATGATCACCATTTACTTCTTCTCCTGCTCCGCAAGCCACTTAGCCTCTGCCTCTGGTAAACGTAGATAGTTAGGAACAAGTCCATGGATACCATCTGGCTCTTTCTCTGCCCCTGCTAACGCGATTAATGAGGGACGAGCATAGTGGAAAGCAGCGCCTGGAATAACTGCCTGTTCTCCAAGAACTTCGATAATCATTTCTTTAAATCCCTGTATATCCTGACTTAAAAATAGAACGGGCTTATCTATGCCTTTTAACTGTTCCAGCCAATCTTCCATCAGGATGTTTACCTCATCCTTAACCAGTTCCATGTTTCCATCATACAAGCCCGTGTACACGAGTCCTCTTCTTGCATCAAAAAAAGGACAAACATAACCATTGAACAACTCACCTTGTCTCGCCACAGCTTCCAAACTCGATATGCCGACAGCCGGAATATTCAGTGACCAGGCCATCGTCTTAGCTGTTGTTAACCCTATCCTGACCCCCGTATAGGAACCTGGCCCGTGAGCAACAGCAATGCGATCAAGTTCTTCGGGTTTAGTAGCTGTCTCGCTCATAAGCTGTTCAATCGCCGGCATTAGGCGAAGAGAATGATTCTTTTTGATATTCGTAACAAACTCACCCGTTACGACTCCATCTTTCATGACGGCAATTCCCATTACGTAATTTGATGTATCTATGGCTAACACATTCATTTTCTAAACTCCTTACAAATCTCTTCAAAATGGTTAGAGTAAGGCTGCAACTTTATTCTCCGCTTCGTCTCACTCAGGTACTCGATTGTAATATCTAACCTTTCGTCAGGCAAATACTCCTTAATAAATTGAGACCACTCGACAACCGTCACTCCGTCTCCTTCAAAAAATTCCTCAAAACCTAAATCCTCATCACTATCCTCAAGACGATACACATCCATATGATATAAAGGAAGTCTACCCATGTACTCTTTTATAATGGTAAACGTAGGGCTATTTACCGTCCGTGTGACACCCAGCCCTTTAGCAAGCCCTTTCGTAAAAGTTGTCTTTCCAGCACCTAAATCGCCTTCCAGTGTGAGCACATCTCCTGGAGCTAGGTGCTCAGCTAACTCCTCCGAGAAGAGGAGCGTCTCCCCTTCAGAGTCTGTCGTCCATTCATATCTTTTCACTTAATCACGACCTTCTTGCAAATGTGTGTACCCTGATTTTTCTAATCGTTCAGTCTGTCCATCCTTGGTTAAGTATACCAGACCCTTGCCTTCTGTGGCGTCCGATACATATCCAATTTTCGTGACTGTTAAATTTATATCCTCAGCTTTTTGCTGAACTTCCAGCCATTCATGCTCTGAAACCGCACCAAGTAACTCAAAGTCCTCACCGCCAGATAGGAACCATCCTTGATATTGATCAGGAAAAAGCTCAGCTACGGAAGAGTGATAAGGAATTGAGTCGTAAGTAATATGTAGATCTACACACGAAGCTCTAGCCACTTCATTTCCTTCACTGGCAATCCCATCACTCACATCGTTTAATGCCACTCTTTTGAGAGAACTTAATTGTTCGGCAAAAGTAACACGTGGGGTTGGCTCACAATGCCTTTTGATTAAATACTCATTGTTTATATTCTTTTTCATACATTCAAGACCAGCTCTCGAGTCACCCAATGTCCCCGTAACAAAAAGTATATCCCCGGGGAGAGCAGCTGTACGATATCTCGCCTTGTTTCTTTCCACATATCCGAACACTGTAATGGAGATTACGAATTCCTTCCCGGATACCGTATCTCCCCCAATCATGTCCATCCGATACTCATCACCAAGAGAATTCATTCCACGATATACTTCTCTCAGTTCTTGTTCCTCCCAATCAGAGGGGATAACAATCGACACCATGAAAAAAACAGGCTCTGCACCCATAGCAGCCAGATCACTTATATTGGCTGCTAATGCTCGGTAGCCAATATAATAAGGTTCCATAGCTTCTCGTGAAAAATGAACACCATCTACCATTGTATCTACAGCCGTGACAATATCTCGTGTGTTTTGACGGAAAACGGCAGCATCATCATCAATTCCTTTAATGAGTGAGGATTGACGATAGCTGTCAGGTTTAATTGAGTCAATAAAAGAAAATTCATCCATGTAAGATTCCTCCACTGTTAACAATCGTTATATTTATTATACCAATGGAAGCTACTATTTAAAAAACTCAGTGAAAAATATCATTATAATTAAGAAAAGCCTTAGGAAAGTATTCCTAAGGCTTGGAAAGTTAAATTTAAAGTTAATGGCGGTCCGGACGGGACTCGAACCCGCGACCTCCTGCGTGACAGGCAGGCATTCTAACCAGCTGAACTACCGGACCAGTTCTTTTAAAAACTGGTTTTAAATCATTCAAGAGATCTATTGTTTCAAGTTACTGTAAGTATTTTGGTTGCGGGGGCAGGATTTGAACCTGCGACCTCCGGGTTATGAGCCCGACGAGCTACCAGACTGCTCTACCCCGCGATAATGTGGATGAACCTTTATTTGGTTCCCATAATATTTTTTGTAAGACTGCTCCTCACGTTGTAAGTGACTTCGGGGAAGCCTACGCTCGTCGCAAGACCTACAGGGATGTTTTAGCAAGAAGTTTTTCGGTCTTGCTCTACCCCGCGATAATGTGGGTGAACCTTTATTTGGTTCCCATAATAAATTAATATAAATGACGTGGCCGCGTCCTACTCTCACGGGGATCGACCCGACTACCATCGGCGCTGAAGAGCTTAACTGCTGTGTTCGGCATGGGAACAGGTGTGACCTCTTCGCTGTCGCCACCACATCATTTTATAAAGAAGGGTAAACCTTCAAAACTGGATAAGACACTCAAGTTATCAAACAGTCAATGTGGACGTTTTCCTTATAGTTAAGTCATCGATTGATTAGTATCCGTCAGCTCCACGTGTCACCACGCTTCCACCTCGGACCTATCGACCTCATCGTCTCTGAGGAATCTTACTTACTTGGCGTAAGGGGAAATCTCATCTCAAGGGGGGCTNTATAGTTAAGTCATCGATTGATTAGTATCCGTCAGCTCCACGTGTCACCACGCTTCCACCTCGGACCTATCGACCTCATCGTCTCTGAGGAATCTTACTTACTTGGCGTAAGGGGAAATCTCATCTCAAGGGGGGCTTCATGCTTAGATGCTTTCAGCACTTATCCCGTCCACACGTAGCTACCCAGCGATGCTCCTGGCGGAACAACTGGTACACCAGCGGTGTGTCCATCCCGGTCCTCTCGTACTAAGGACAGCTCCTTTCAGATTTCCAACGCCCACGACGGATAGGGACCGAACTGTCTCACGACGTTCTGAACCCAGCTCGCGTACCGCTTTAATGGGCGAACAGCCCAACCCTTGGGACCGACTACAGCCCCAGGATGCGATGAGCCGACATCGAGGTGCCAAACCTCCCCGTCGATGTGGACTCTTGGGGGAGATAAGCCTGTTATCCCCGGGGTAGCTTTTATCCGTTGAGCGACGGCCCTTCCATACGGTACCGCCGGATCACTAAGCCCGACTTTCGTCCCTGCTCGACTTGTAAGTCTCGCAGTCAAGCTCCCTTGTGCCTTTACACTCTGCGAATGATTTCCAACCATTCTGAGGGAACCTTTGGGCGCCTCCGTTACTCTTTAGGAGGCGACCGCCCCAGTCAAACTGCCCACCTGACACTGTCTCCGAACCGGATCACGGTCCTGGGTTAGAATGTCCGTACAGCCAGGGTGGTATCCCCCCAGCGCCTCCACCGAAGCTAGCGCTCCGGTTTCTCAGGCTCCCACCTATCCTGTACAAGCTGTACCAACATTCAATATCAGGCTACAGTAAAGCTCCACGGGGTCTTTCCGTCCTGTCGCGGGTAATGCGCATCTTCACGCATAGTATAATTTCACCGGGTCTCTCGTTGAGACAGTGCCCAAGTCGTTGCACCTTTCGTGCGGGTCGGAACTTACCCGACAAGGAATTTCGCTACCTTAGGACCGTTATAGTTACGGCCGCCGTTTACTGGGGCTTCGGTTCAACGCTTCGCGCTTACGCGCTAACGCATCCCCTTAACCTTCCAGCACCGGGCAGGTGTCAGCCCCTATACTTCGCCTTACGGCTTCGCAGAGACCTGTGTTTTTGGTAAACAGTCGCTTGGGCCTTTTCACTGCGGCTCCTCGGCAGAGGAGCACCCCTTCTCCCGAAGTTACGGGGTCATTTTGCCGAGTTCCTTAACGAGAGTTCTCCCGCTCACCTTAGGATCCTCTCCTCGCCTACCTG